>DATMVD010000089.1:0-34252 GCA_035563535.1 Pyrinomonadaceae bacterium
CTCGCCTCCGTGAGTTTTGTAAAGCGCCCTTCCGCCGTCCCGGAGTTGAAAGACGTGCTGAGGGTTTCGATGTCATTCCTTGACGGCAAGGTCGCCACCGCCACGCTGGTTTATATGAACTCGGTCAACTGGGAAAGCGGCGCCCAGTTCCGCCAACAAGTAGCCGCATCAATGAACATAGAAGGGGCGTGGCAAACGTATGAGGGTGATAGCGACGCCCGCCAGATGCAATGCCGGAATGTCATCGTCCTCGCGGGACTCTTCAGCGTGGGCCGCCAAAGATTCCCCTTCGTCACCATCGTTGACGAGCAGGCAGATTATCTACGCCGCGCACGCGTTGTCGAGGAGGCCGTGCGTAAGGCGAAGGCAGCGGAAGACAGGCGGAAGGCTTTCAAGCCTTGAGTCGGCCTAACAAAAGCGTTAGGTGTAAAAGTCCGAATTTGACCTTACAGGCAGTGTTTTCTTGCTAACACTCACCTGACACCGCAAAGCTGTAGCTAAAAAATTAACGGTTATGGTTTGTTCCGCTCGCATGGTGTTTTAGCAGGAAGCCGATTCCACAGAAAACCTTTTTGTGGAATTTATACACAGCCCGGGTAAGGCTTGCGTTTTGCTGGTAACGGTGATATGTACCGCCTCTAATAGCGGCCTGATTCTAAGTGTTGCTTGCGCTGCAACCATATATAGGGTTAGGCAGCGCACTGATAACTCAATACATTCTTACTTCAAACCTCATAGACCATGAAAGATTCCATCAGAAATTGAAAGCACGAGAGGAGTGGGTGCCATGCGCTTAACCATACTCATGCTGTGCGTCATCGTCGCCCCGAGCACCGCGAGCGGTCAGAATCTGATTCAGAATCCGGGATTTGAAACCGGGACAATCCCCACAATTTCTGACCAAGTGCATTTCGCCACCGGCTGGAGCAGGAACTGCGGGAAGTCCTGGCAATCCAATGCACCCCAAGGTACACCCGGAACGCCCGACCTGTTCGATAGCCGAAGCCCGCATTGTGCTTACAAGATTCCGACAAACATATGGGGGGTAAGAAATGTACGGGCCGGAGGATTCAGGTATGTCGGATTCACCGGCACCCTTAACGTTCATGGCCCGCAGTTCTACGGGGAGACGGTGGAGGGGACGCTTACGAGGCCGCTGGTCGCCTGCGACTATCAGGTTTCATTGTGGGCCTCGGCAACAGATGGAAAAAGAGACTATTGTAATACACCGATTAGTGCGATGACGCCGGACCCTCTCTACAATAAAATTGAGGTTGTACTCAGAAAGGGGAATGACTGTAGCCACGGTAAAGTCGTTTAAACGAGCCCTTCCGTCACTGCACAGACCTGGCAGCAGTACACGGGACAGTTCACCCTGTCTGCAGCAGACGCCGCGGTCGGTTACGACAGGATCGAGTTTAGGCTCGTACAAGCTGTGCCGAGGAGACCGGTAGGCAACTACTCCCACGCCGTTTACCTTGACGACGTGGAGCTGATAGGCAAGAGCCAATCTCAGCTCGATCCCGATTTCCAACTCACGGCGACAATGCCTTCGGGCAACTCGCCCACCTACCACTTGACGGCGACCTCAGCGCCCCTCCCCGCCGGCGCTTCATTCTGGTGGGCGGTTGAAGAACTCGACCTTGTAACAGGAAACGTTCTGCCTAACACGACCATGGAGAACCCCTCCGCATGGTGGGGAAATCCGACCACCAATGTATTTCAGGGGTATTATAACAACAGCTCGCCTGTCGGCGTGTTCAAGCAGGGGCACAAGTACCGCATACGGCGTGGCGTCTGGAGTTTGTGCCACCAGTGGAAGGATATATCGAAGGTAGTTTTTATGTGTAACAACTGTAAGTCGGTAGATTGTCCGGCTTGCACCGGTTCCGTCACGGCCCCGGGCGGCGTGGGGCCAGTCGCAGGCATGGCACCCCTCGGAGCGACGCCGACAACGAGTCCGTCGCCTAGTCCTCAGCCCTCCCCGCAAGTCAAGCTGGAGCGTGACTACCGGTTCAAATCAGTAAGCTCCCCCGGCTTGAACACTCATATCCTGATGTTCCCCAACGGCAGCCAGTTGAAAATCAATCTTCCGAACGATCTAGCCGTAGGCGATACTTTTTCCGGCACCGTGCAAACCGAAGCCACCGGCAAAGATGAAAAGGCGCGCGCGCGCAACCAAGCTGAGATAGACAAATCGGTGCTGCTAATCGGGGGTCAACCAATACGCGCCGCCGAAAGGATTTTTACGCGAACTATTCCGCCACAGCTCAGCGCGAGCGAGCCGTTCGTCGTTTTAAAGGTTAAGGGTAAAGAGGTCGTGAACGTGCGGTTACCGATCTCGCCAACACCGGCTCACCCAACGGCGAGCACACAACTTCCCACCTGCGGCCAGATGGGGAGAAACATTGTGATCATGAATCATGGCGACGGAATCATTACACCGACTGATTTTACCTCGGTAGGCGAAACGCAGCTTCAGACATTAGCTGAATCCGCGAGCATGCGCGTGGTCGAAAATGTCTCTCAGACGGCCGGTCTGACAGAGATCAAATACAGTGAACAGGGCAGTCAAGTCCGCGGCCCGTTCATGAACCTCGGTGTCGCGCTCACCTCGCCCAATACTAATTTGCAAACCGGTCAGACGACCGAGATGGAACTGATTGTCTCGGCGCCGGGAGTACAACAAACAATCTTGCTCGATCTGATCAACAATACGCCGGGACTAGTTACCATCAGCGGCGGTGATCGTCAGCAATTCACCATTCATCTGGCAGACGTGCAGGCGGATGGAACTTATAGAAAGAAGTTCACAGTAACCGCCATTAGTGCTGGCGCTTGGGGGGCAGCGGCCATCGCGTCTTGTGTAAGGCAAGTCGCCGCGGCGAAGGCCGTGAAGCGATTCCCTTAACATATCCTTGGTGCCGCTCGCGGTGCCGCAGTCGGCTGCCTTTCCTATTTTGTATGCGAATATTTATATAAGAAGGACGCAAGACATGAAGACCGCCGTGTTAGACGGCGCTCTGAAGGGCCAAGCCGATCGCCGCGCTCGCCCGCCTGTGATCTGAACTCGCCGAACTCGATCTCGCCATCCTAAGAACGAGGCTACGCTGCCCCTGACGATGCGGGCGCGCCTCCCGGCCCCGGCAGCCGTGGGTCGAACTCCGTCCTGTCCGTCCAGACGGCGAACATGATGCCGGCCAACTTCCGCGCCCGCGCCGCCACGTCAGTTCCGCGATTTTGAATTCCACGACCGACGCGATGCCTCTCGCGCGGAGTGCCGGCCCCCAGCCTCTCGAACACAAACTCCACCATGTGCCGAATCGATTTAATCCCGGCGACGTGGACCTCCTACTGCCTGTTCGCGTCGGTCTCGGACGCGCCCTCGGTGAGACCCATCAAGAGCGGGGTGGACGTGAGGAGGAAGTCCCAGAGGGTGCGGCTGACCGCGGGCGAGACATCCGCCGGCGACTCCATGAGCCGCGAGACAGGCAGGCGGGCGCGGGCGTCAAAGCGCCCGACGCGGAAGGTGTTTTCTTGGTAGTTGTGCGTGACGAATTTTGCAGCACAACGTTCAGGTGCATACTTGCTGTGATCTCCCCGGCTTCCGACAACTCTTCATGTTCCTGTATCCGTCGCACCCTTCGTGCCGCCTCACGGCTATGAGAAGTGCAGACCTGCGTAGCCCCGCGAGTCACCCATCCCTCCGATTTTGCCGAAGACCGCGCCGGCATTGAGCCCCGGTCGGGCGCGGACTTTAACGGCCTGGAGATGTGAGGCAGCCGCCGGGGCCGGTCGCGCCTGAGTATGGGTCAGAGGCCGGCGGGGCTGCGTGGTTTTTTGGCTGAGAAAAAGCACAAGATCGAATTTCCCGAACCACGCCATACTGCGCCCGCGTCTCCGGCTTCAACCACGGCGCTTCCCGAGCGCGCGGCAGCAATTCAGCGGACACAAGGAGTCATCACCATGAAGAGCATCAGGCCCTGCCTCATCTTCTTAGCCGCGTTCACACTGGCCCTCTGCGCCCTCGTCCAGCCCGCCGCCCGGGCCTCCCGCGCGGCGGCGGCCGCTCCTCAGGAGCCGGCGCGGTTCGGGCCGCGGCCCAAGTTCATGAAGGCCCGCGACGCCATCCCGAACACCTACATCGTCGTGCTCGACGACGCGGCCGTCCCGCCGCCGGGGAAGCTCTCTGAGGCGCGGGCGCGCGTCGCGGCCATCGCCGGGCGCTTCGCCCAGGAGCACGGCGGGCGCGTCGGCTTCGTCTACGAGGCGGCGCTCAGGGGCTTCTCCGTCGAGCTGCCGAACGAGGAGGCGGCCGTCGCCATCAGCCGCAGCCCGCTCGTCGCCTACGTCGAAGAGGCCGCGACCATCCCGCTGGCGGCCGACCAGTTCAACCCCGGCTGGGCGCTCGACCGCATAGACCAGGAGGACGGCTTCAACAACGTCTACACCTACAACGCGACGGGGGCGGGCGTCGCCGTCTACATCATCGACTCGGGCATCCGCACCACCCACCGGGACTTCGGCGGCCGCGCCTTCATCCAGGCCGACTTCATCGGCAGCCGCGACGCGGGGTGCAGCCGGACGAGCACCAACAACGACTGCAACGGCCACGGCACCGCGGTCGCCAGCATCGTCGGCGGCAGCCGCTACGGCGTGGCGAAGGGCGCCATCCTGCGCTCGCTCAAGGCGTGCTACCACGTCCCGTTCACAGGCCGCGGCGAGTGCGACAACACGGCCATCATCGCCGCCATCAACCGCGTGACGCAGGACAAGCGGAACAACCCCGGCTTCAGCATGGTCGCCAACATGAGCCTCGGCGGCGACCAGCAGAACACTGACCCCGGCGGCTCGGTCAACGCCGCCGTGCGCAACTCCATCGCCGAGGGCGTGACCTACTCCGTCTCGGCCGGCAACGAGAGCGACGACGCCCGCTTCTACACCCCGGCAAACGTCTCCGAGGCCCTCACGGTCGCGGCCAACTGGCGGTTCGACGACCCGGCCTACTTCACCAACTACGGCTCGGTCGTTGACATCTTCGCGCCGGGCCTGGAGGTTTTGGCCGCGGGCCGGGAGAGCGATACGCAGGAGATTCTATTCGCGGGGACTTCCGCCGCCGCGCCGTTCGTCGCCGGGGCCGCGGCCCTCTACCTCCAGGGCCGCCCCTCGCGCTCGGCCTGCTGGGCCACGCCCGTCGCCGGCCCGGCCAACACCTTCGGTAACGCCGTCTCGACCTGCCCCGACCGCGTGGCGCAGTTCATCAAGAGCAACGCCACGCTCGACCAACTCACCCACGTCCAGAACGACGACCGGTTCGGCAACCCCATCACCGCGGCGAACCGAATGCTCTTCACGGGCTCGCTCCCGACGAGCGCGAACCCGATCGAGAACCACCGCTTCTTCGTCTGGCAGCAGTACGCCGACCACTTCGGTCGCGAGCCGGAGAACCACGGGCTGCGGGCCTGGACGAGCGTCATCGAGGGGTGCGCGGGCGAGCCCTCGTGCGTCTTCAACCGGCGGACGGTGACGGCCCACGGCATCATCACCTCGCCCGAGTTCCGCAGCCGCCACCCGGCGCTGCAACACCCCGGCACGCCGGAGTACAACGACGAGTTCGTCCGCCAGTGCTACCGCGTCTACCTGCGCCGCGAGGCCGACCCCGACGGGTTCAGGGCGTGGCGCGACTACCTCGCCAGCACGGGCGACGAGCTGACGGTCGTGCAGGGTTTCATCTACGCGAACGAGTACGTGAGGAGGTTCGGGCAGCCGTAGCGGGCGGCCCCGCCGCGGGGGAAGTTCGGACGGGCGCGCCCGTGCGCCCGCCCTGAACCCTCGAACAACGATCTCCGCGCCCGCCCCGGCCGGGGCACTCACGGCCGGGCACGCCGAAGGGGCAGGCCATGTCGAAGAAGCAGCAGCCGCCGCAGCACAGCAGACCCGAGACCCGCCGCGCGCCGCTCGGCGCCGGCCGGAAAACGCTCGTCATCGCCCTCGTGGCCTGCCTCGCAATCGGCGCGGCGGCGACCGCGCGGTGGGGGCCGACCGGCCTCGGCCCGCGCGCCGCCTCGCCCGCCGGGGCGGCGGCGCAGCTGAAGCCGCCCAAGCCGGGCTCGAGCTTCGGGCTGGCGAAGGAGTACGTCTACGCGGGCGGGCGCATCGTCGCCACCGAGGAGCCGGCGCCGGTCAACGACGCGCGCTTCGTCCGCCAGACCGTCCCGACGGCGATGCAGGCCGGGCAGAGCTACTCCGTCTCCATCACGATGCGCAACACGGGTTCGGGGAGCTGGAGTTCCAAGACGAGCTTCTACTTCCTCGGCGCGGTGAACCCGCCGTACAACACCAACTGGGGCAAGGGGCGGGTCTACGTCGCGGGCGTCGTCCCCGGCGCGGAGCACACCTTCAACTTCTCAGTCACCGCCCCGCCGAAGGCCGGCGTTTATCACTTCCAGTGGCAGATGGGAGAGAACATCGCCAAGGGGAGTGACTCGTGGTTCGGCGAGACGACGCAGGACGTGCTCGTCACGGTCAGCGATTCGGGCACGACGACCGCCTCCGTCACCTCGCAGACCTCCCCCGGTCAGGTCATCATCAGCGAGTTCCGCCTGCGCGGCGCGATGGGGGCGCAGGACGAGTTCGTCGAGCTTTACAACAACACCGACTCGTCCATCAAAGTCTCGACCCCGGACGGCTCGGCCGGGTGGTCGCTCGTGACCTCGGCCGGGGCCTTGCAGGCCACCATCCCGAACGGGACGGTCATCCCCGCGCGGCGCAAGTACCTCGTCGCCAACTCGAACGGCTACAGCCTCTCCGACTACGGCGGCCCCGGCGAGGCCGCCCCGGACGCCACCTACGCCTTCGACACGGCCGATAACAGCGGCGTCGCCCTCTTCAACACGAGCAACCCCGCCAACTTCAACGCCGCCTACCGCCTCGACGCGGTCGGCTTCTCCACGGCGGCCGCCAACTTCCGCGAGGGGACGGGCCTCGCACCCATCGGGACGGCTGACGGCGACCACAGCTTCATCCGCCGGCTCACCACCGGCCGGCCGCAGGACACCGGCGACAACGCCGCCGACTTCTTCTTCATCTCGACGACCGCCGGGACGTTCGGCGGCGCGGTCCAATCCACCCTCGGCTCGCCCGGCCCCGAGAACCGCGCCAGCCCGATGAGCCACCGCCCCGTCGTCGCCTCGTCGCTCGTGGACCCGGCCGTCGCCGCCACGACGCCGCCGAACCGCGAGCGGTGCATGACCTGCGTCGGCCCCAACGCCGACCGCGGGACGATGCCCATCCGGCAGAAGTGGACGAACACGACGGCGACGACCATCACCAAGCTGCGCTTCCGCGTCACCGACATCACGACGCTCCACACGCCGGGCTACGTGGCCGGCGGCACGCAGGCCGACGTGCGCGTCATCGACTCCGTGGACGTGCAGGTGACGCTCGCCAACGGCACGACGACGACCGTCAGGGGCACGCTGCTCGAGACGCCGCCGGGCGCGCCGCTCGCGGGCGGCCTCAACTCCACCCTCGTCGTGCCGCTGCCGGACGGCCTCGCGCCGGGCGCGTCCGTCAACGTGCAGTACAACCTCGGCATCATGCTGGGCGGCTACTACCGCTTCTACATCGTCCCGGAGACGCTGCCCTGAGGGGCCGGGCGCGACGTGGCGGGGAGACGGCGAGAGGGGGAACGGAACTTTACCGCGGGAGGCGACATGAAAGCGACCACACCAGACACGCGCCAGAGCTTGCGCCGGCCGAAGACCTTGACGACGCGCCGCGTCCTGCGGCGGCTGCTGCTCTGGGCCGCCCTGCTCTGCGCCGCGCCGGGGGCGGCCCTCGGGCAGCGGCCCGGCACGATGTCCGTCAACCTCAACGACGCCGGCGACCAGATCGGCCGGCTGACGGGCGGCGTCTCGGCCCCCCCGGCCGCCTTCGCGGGCGGCGAGCGGCCCGACACGGCCAGCGTCCAGATGTCGTTCCCGCTGCTGAGCCTGCCCGGCCGCGGCATCAACGTGGACCTCGGCCTCAACTACGACAGCAGCCTCTACCAACTGACCTGGAACGGCCGCAACGCCGTCGTCGAGTCCACCGTCAAGCACCCCTACTACCCCGCCTACGGCTTCACGCTCGGCTACGGGATGCTCGTCCACCACGCCGCCCTCCAGGACTGCCGCGCCATCTCGCTCGGCGGCTGCTCCACGCAGTCCTGCAATACGTCGCCCTTCGGCGGCCCCACCGTCACCCACTCGCGCGCCCTCACCTACTTCGACAAGACGGGTGCGCGCCACCGCATCGAGAAGGGCATCTCGGTTGACAGCTCCGACCTCCGCCAGCGGGTGGAGAACGGAGCCCAGACCGTCACCTTCCCCGACGGCACGAAGGTCATCTTCGGCAGCGTCCGCGACGTGCTCGTCGAGATCGTCCCCGGCCAGAGCTGGCTCATCTGCAACAACCAGGCCCAGTGCGTCGAGGAGTGCAAGATCTACGACCGCGTCTACTACCCGACCCGCGTCATCGACCGCAACGGCAACTTCATCCAGATCGCCTACCGCGACAGCCCCAACATGGGGCCCAAGATCAGCTCGATCCGCGACACGCTCGGCCGCACCGTCTCCTTCCGCTACGACGCCGCCGGCAACCTCCAGTCGATCGCCGCCCCCGGCTTCGCCGGCGGCCCCGAGCGCGAGGTGGCCCGCTTCTTCTACCGGACGATGACGCGCGTGCACGACTTCGCCGACCAGCAGGACTTCAACGAGAGCATCCGCGTCCTCGAACACCTCTTCCTGCCGGGGACGAAGACGGGCTGGCACTTCTCCTACTCCTCTTACGGCCAGGTCTACCGCGTCGAGCGCCGCGCCGGGATGGAGGTTGACTCGGCGGGCGCGCTGACGAACGCGGGCACGCAGGTCGCCGTCACCGAGTACGACTACAACGGCACGCCGCTCAACCCGACGACCAACATGCTCTTCCAGTTGCCCCGCTACACGCGCCGCACCGACGACTGGCTGGGCAACGCCTCCGGCCCGGTCGTCCACCAGTTCGCCGTCAACTACGCCGACTTCGAGAACAAGTCCTACACCTACATCACCGCGCCCGACGGCACCGTCTCCGAGATTCAGAAGCGCTGGTATCACGCCACCGAGCACAGCCCCTTCGACTGGAAGAGGACGTGGGACGAGGGGCTGGTCTACGAGGCCAAGATTGACAACGGCGGCAGGACTTACGCCCGGCTGGTCAACGACTGGGTGCGCACCGACGGCGGCCCGCGCCTGCGCAACCGTTACGCCATTAACGACGCCGGCCAGCAGGCGCGGGTCGAGTACTTCTACAACGACCCGCCCGCCCCGCCCTCCAACGGTACCTACAGCGGCATCTTCAGCAACGTCCGCGAGATGAAGGAGTACGGCTTCGGCGGCGAGTTGCTCAGGCGGACAGAGTACCTGTACGTGGACAACCTCGCGTGGACGGGCCGCTGGCTGGTGAAGTTGCAGCGCAGCGTTAAGGTCTTCGAGGGGGCCTCGACCGTCCCCGTCTCGCACGTCGAATACGGCTACGACGAGGGCGAAGACCAATCCTACCCCGCCCTGCCCGACACCTACGACACCTCGACGCCCTCCGAGCACGGCAACGTCACGAGCGTCACGGCCAACACCAACGCCGGCAACCCGGCCGCCGGCACGACCATCGTCACCCGCGTCGGCTACGACATCTTCGGCAACGCCGTCAGCAGCACCGACGCCATCGGGAGCGCCACGGCCGACCCGACAGACCGCGTCACCCGGACCGAGTTCTCGGCCGATTTCAAATACGCCTACCCGACCTCGGTCACCACCCCCGTCCCCGACTCTGACGGCTCACACGGCTCTGACGCGGCCCACGTCACGCGCACCGGCTACGACTTCAACACGGGCCTCGCCGTCTCCTCGACCGACGTCAACGGCCAGATCACCACCTCCCACTACTCGAGCCCCGACGACCCGCCCCACGCGCTCAATCGCCTGCGCCGCGTCGTCCAACCGGACGGCGGGGAGACCGTCTACGAGTACGGCGACGCGCCCGGCAACGTCTACGTCCGCACGACCACGCTGCGCGAGGCCGCGCCGACGCCCCGCTGGCTTGACACCTATGAGTACTTCGACTCGCTCGGCCGGCCCCACCGCTCCTACACATACGACGCCACGGCCTCGACGCCCTGGATAGCCTCCGAGACGAAGTTCGACGTGATGGGCCGGGAGGCGGAGGTCTCCAACCCCGTCCGCGTCGCCAACCACGGCGACGCGGTCCCGCCCGGCGGCTTGATGTCCCCCGAGCAAGGCATGATCGGCCGCCCCCTGACCGTCGAGGGCGAAGCGGTCGAGGGCGAAACGGTCGAGACCGTTGGCTGGACGGCCACCGCGTACGACGCGCTCGGCCGCCCCGTCTCCGTCACGACGCCCGACGGCGCGGTCGTCCACACGGCCTACAGCGGCAACAAGACGATGGTGACGGATCAGGCGGGCAAGTCGCGGCGGCGCGAGACGGACGCGCTCGACCGGCTCGTGCAGGTGGTCGAGTTCACGCGCGCCCTGGCCGACCCGACGGTCGTCGCCGACCCGAACACGGGCGACTACCTGACCTCCTACGTCTACGACGCGCAGAACAACCTGACGAAGGTCACGCAGGGCGAGGTCCTGGGCCAGGGCTGCCCCAGCCCCTGCCAGGAGCGCGTCTTCACCTACGACTCGCTCTCGCGCCGCAGGTCTGTGAGGAATCCGGAGAGCGGCACCATCAGCTACGTCTACGACGACAACGGCAACCTGAAAGAGCGCGTGGACGCGCGCGGGGTTCGCACGACCTACGAATACGACACGCTCAACCGCGCCGTCCGCCGCGCCTACGACATCGCGCCCGGCTTCCCCGCCCCCGAGGACTTCACCGCCACGCCGCAGGTCGAGTTCTTCTACGACGGCAAGGGCATCCCCGCACACGTCGCCGTCCCCGCCGACTCGAAGGGGGCGCTCGGCCGGCTGACGGCCGTCAAGTCTTCGGTCTCCGAGGCCGTCTACCACGGCTTCGACGCCAAGGGCCGCGTCACCGCCAGCGCGCAGATCACCCCCGCGCCCGGCACCGACGGCGTCACCGCCCCCCGGACGTACTTGATGAGCTACGAGTACGACCTGACCGGCAACCTCAAGTCGCAGACCTACCCGACGGGCCGCAAGATCACGAACACCTACGACGAGGCGGGCCGCATCGCCACGGTCTCGGGCGCGAAGCCCGGCGCCGCCGCCAGCACCTACGTCCAGTCGCTCACCTACTCGCCCTCCGGCAAGACCGAGTCCATGAAGCTCGGCAACGGGCTGTGGGAGCACGTCAAGTACAACTCCCGCTTCCAGCCGACGGAGATCGGCCTCGGCGCCGCCGCCGACCGGTCGGCCGCCCTGCTCAAGCTCGAATACCAGTACGGCGCGCTCGTCGGCGGCACGCTCGACCCGACGAAGAACAGCGGCAACATCCAGAGCCAGTCCATCACGGTCGCCGCTCAGGGCTCCGAGCCGGAACTGCGGCTCAAGCAGGAGTACGAGTACGACGCGCTCAACCGCCTCCGCTCGGCGCAGGAGGGCGGCGGGGCCGTCTGGCGGCAGACCTTCGACTACGACCGCTTCGGCAACCGTGAGGTCAACGCCGCGGGGACGACCGACAGCATCGAGCTGCCGCGCCTCAACATCAGCGGGTCGAACAACCGCATCACGGCCGCCGGCTACTTCTACGACGAGGCCGGCAACCTGACCGACGAGCCGGGCCACACCTACAAGTACGACGGCGAAGGTAAGCTCTCCGAGCACGACGGCGGCCCGCAGGCGTTCCCGGCCGGGGGCGGCTTCGGCTACGACGGCGAGGGCCGCCGCATCACGAAGAAGGAGGGCGCGACCCTCACCCTCTTCGTCTACAACGCGCTCGGCCAGTTGGTGGCCGAGTACTCGCACGCCGTCCGCGCGGGCGGCACCAACTACCTGACGCAGGACCACCTCGGCAACACGCGCGTCGTCACGGACGGCTTCGCCCGCGTCGTCTCGCGCCACGACTACCTGCCCTTCGGCGAAGAACTCCACGCCCACCTCGTGGCGAGCGGGCGCGAGCGCATCGCCTCTTACAACGCCGGCACGGTCAGGCAGAAGTATGCCTCGAAGGAGCGCGACCGCGAGACCGGCCTCGACTTCTTCGGGACGCGCTACTACTCTTCGGCCCAAGGGCGCTTCACCAGCCCCGACTCGCCCTTCGCCGACCAGTACCCGCAGAACCCGCAGAGCTGGAACCTCTACGCCTACGCGCGCAACAACCCCGTGAGGGTCGGCGACCTCAACGGCGAGATCACGCCCTGGGACGTGCTCGACGTGATCAGCCTCGTCATCAGCGCCTACGAGTTCTACCAGGAGCCGACGCTGGAGAACGCCGCCTGGCTCGCCGGCGACCTCGTCGGGGCCGTCCTGCCCATCGTCCCCTTCGGCTCCATCCGCCGCGGCATCCAGGGCGTCGAACTGGCCTCCGACCTCCTGGGGGCGGGGAGCACGGTCAGTCATGTCGTCAGTAAGGCTGACGACGTTGGCGACGCAGGCCGGTTCATGTTCAAGGGGTCTGACGACTTCGTTGAGCAGGCCTTTAAGGACTTCCCGGCCCCGGGGCAAATCGACTACGGGCAGCTCGACGAGTTGGGCCGCCCGACGGGTGTCAGAGCCCACATAACCGAAGACATGCTTGGGACGGGGACGCATGCTAAGAGCTCCATCGAACCCCCGGGTTGGAGTGGCGATGGCAAAGAATTCAATGAGGCCCGAGGCCACCTCCTTGGTAAACAGCTCGGCGGGAGTGGTGACATCAAAGAGAACCTCGTCACCCTTCAGCATACAGGAGCTAATACTCCGGTCATGAGAGACTTCGAGAACTCTGTCGCAAGTGCGGTCAGGGCAGGCGAGACAGTCGAGTACGTCTCCATACCTATCTACCGCGGCAGGCGCGGACCGCCGCAAGGTGTTACTCTCATGGCCAGAGGGTCGCGTGGTTTCAGACTGAACGTAACCGTCTTGAACCCGCCCGGGAGGTGATAAAGGTGAGTGTGGATGAGCTGAAGAGAGTTCTGGAGCCGCCGGAGGAGCCGAATGAGGCGCCACGGCCAGAAGACTGGTCGGCGGTTGAAGAGCGCTTAGGCACTCCGCTGCCGGGGGACTATAAGACGTTCATCGAAGCGTACGGCACGGGCCGCATTGATAACTTTCTCTGGGTCTATAACCCGTTCGCGGCGAATGAAAACCTCAATCTTCTCAAAGAGGTGCAAGAGGTGGGTGAAATTTATGCGGAACTGGGCAGGGGCGGACATGAGACGCCCCCGCCTTTCTTCCCCAGCCCCGGCGGGCTGCTTCCCTTAGGCGCGACGGACAATGGTGACTTCCTTTTCTGGAAAGTATCCGGACCGCCCGACACCTGGACCATCGTCGTCAACGAATCGCGTGCGCCCGAGTACGAAGAGTTTGACGGGGGGCTGTCTGCCTTCCTTGTGGCCATTCTGAACGGCGGCTTTACCTCCAAAATCTTTCCGGATGACTTCCCGAGCGAAGCCCCGGGCTTCAAGCCGGCCGGGCGGGCTGTGGGATGACGAAGCGGGCGCCTTCAGCTCAACTCCGGGTTGCGATAGACGCCCCTTGCGACGAAACCGTGAGGGGTGCTCAGAAGGAGCGCGCGGCCCCGCCGCGGCTACTTCTCGTCGCCGATCAGCACGAACCCGGCCCAGTAGAAGGGGTGGCTGTGCGGGCCGCGCAATATTTTCAACGCCGCCTCCCTGAGCGCCTCGGCTTTCGTGAACGCCGCCGCGCGGCGCGGCCTCTCGCGGAGGAGGTTGCGGTGAAACTCCACCATCAGATCCGCCGTCACCGCCGAACCCACCTTCCACTGGCTGACGACGGCCGCCGGGCTCCCGGCGACGAACAGGGCCCAGGACATGCCGATCGTGCCTTCCCCGGCCCCGACCCTCCCCCGGGCCGTCTGGCAGGCCGACAGGACGACCATCTCCGCCGTCAGGTTCAGCTTCGTGATCTCCCAAGCTTCGAGCAGACCGTCCTCGCCCGGCCCGCCGTCGGCGGCGCGCGAGAGCACGATCCGCGAGTACATCGGATTGCGGTCGTCGAGCTGCGCGTGGGTGGCGAGGTGCAGCACCCTGTAGCCCCCGGCCTGCGCCTTGACCGCCTCCTCACGCGCCGTGTCGCCGATGAGCACCTTACTCCTGGCCCGGCCGTAGAGCCCCGCCAGGGCGTTGACCTCTTTCTCCGCGTCGGGCAGAGGGTTGAGCGGCTCCTCCCGGTCGAATGAACTCACCCTCGACACCGTCTCACCCCACAGGCGCGGATTGCCGATGGCGAACAAGGTCGACGAGGCCCCCCTCGGGCTCGCGTTCATGGCTCCGCGCCCGGCGCGCGCGGAGCCGGCTTCGCGCCGGTGATGCCGCGCCCTCAGCCCGTCCCCCTTCGCGACCATTTCACGCAGCACGGTGAGCGAGGGGGCGTAGAAGACCGCGTACTGCTCCAGGAGGTAGCCCTTCTCGCCGTGCCCCAAAGCCTGGAAGGGCAGTTCCCACAAAGGCCCGTCGGGGACGATGCACAGCTTCTCCACCCCGAGCAGTTGCCGCTCTGCGGGTTTGATGAGCAGGTCGAAGAGCGGGCGCCCCGCCTGCTTAACCCCCAGGTCACGCCCGGACACTTTTTGCAGAAACGCCCGCGTCATCTCGCCCAGCTCTTTACTCTTGACGTCCAGTGGGTAGACCCTTAAGTCAATCGACGCCTGGCCGCGCCCGGCCCCCCCCGCCCGCGTCATCACGAAGAGGTACGAGCGGTCTTCGAGGCAGGCGTATTCGAGCAACGCCGTCTTGCCGTCGGCCAGCAGCGCGGCCACTTCATCGCGGGCCAGGGGTCTGGGCTGCCCCCTCTGCACCTTCAGCTCCGGATGCGCGGCATAAAGGTTTGACTGGAACGACTCGTAATCGAGGCGCGCTTTGGCGAGGCGCGCTTCGAGTTCGGCGAGCAGGGCCCCGTCAGGTTTCGGCTCCCGCTTGAGGGCCGAGATGCGGGCGTTGAGTGAGGCGATCTCGGTCGTCAGGACGTGGCTCCGTTCGAGTTCGCCGGCGGTCATGGCCTTGTTGATATCGACCCGCCCGCGGCTCAGGACGTCGAGGAGCACGCGCCCCTTGGCGCGCTCGGCGTAGGAGAGGGCCTCGAAGGGGTCGTCCCGCTCGACGGCCAATTCCATCATCGCGTGGTAGGGGGCGATCTTGTCCTCGAAGAAGCGCTGCTGATCCTGCTCCCCGCCGGCCACCTGGTCGCGGAGCCTCTCGACGGTCGTGATGGCTTCGAGGAAAGCCGCGCGGGCCAGCCCCGGCTGGCCGAGGAGGCGGTGGGCGAGACCGGCCGTCGTCCGCGCCCTCCAGAGCTGCCTGGGGAGCCCGACCTCAAGGGCCTTAGAGGCGGCCTGCTGCGCAGCCTCTAAGGCCGCCCCGTACTTCCCGAGCGCGAGGTATGCGCGCCCGCTCTGGTTGAGGGCGCGGGCGAGGTCCTCCCGATCCCCCAACTCTTCGGCCAGTTTGAGGCTCCTCTGGTAATACTCGAGCGCCTGTCCGTGGTCGCCCCGGATGCTGTTGAGCACGCCGATGCTGGTCAACGCCCTGGCGATCCCCGACTTGTCGTTCACCTCTTCGGCGACCTTCAGGCTCCGCTCCATGTATCTGAGCGCCTGCTGGTAGTCGCCCTCCGCCTGGTAGGTCGCCCCGATGTTTTCGAGCGCGATGGCGATCTCCGGTTTGACGCCGGTCTCCTCGACCAGCTTGAGGCTCTTTTGGAAATGCTCGAGCGCCTGCGCGGTGTGCCCCTGCGAG
Source organism: Pyrinomonadaceae bacterium (assembly GCA_035563535.1). Classification (GTDB taxonomy): domain Bacteria; phylum Acidobacteriota; class Blastocatellia; order Pyrinomonadales; family Pyrinomonadaceae; genus QHXN01. The sequence continues at coordinate 15,899 of DATMVD010000089.1, forward strand.
GCGTGGATGGAGCCGATGTTGTTGAGCGCGTTTGCCGTGGCCACTTTATTGGCCGCCTCCTCGGCCAGCCGGAGGCTCTTCTGGTAATACTCAAGTGCCCGCATGTTGTCGCCATGCAGGTAGTAGATCGCGCCGATGTTGTTGAGCGCGTGCGAGACGACGGCCTTGTCGCCGACCCCTTCGGCCAGTCTGAGGGCCGTCTGGTAATACTCCAGGGCCAGCGGGTACTCGTTGCGCGTGTAGTGGAGGATGCCGAGCATGCCGGAGGCCACCGCCGTGGCCACCTCGTCCCGAAGGTTTCGCGCGATCTCATCCGCCAGTCGGTAGATGCGCAACCCCTCTTCGTAATCTCCCTGCATGATCGGCGTACGCCCCTGCCGGCCCAGCGCCCGCACCAACTCGGCCGCGTTGATGAAACTCTTGGCCTCCTCCAGCAGCGCCCGCCGATCGTCGGCTGTGCGTGCGCCGATGATCTCCTCCGCCAACGCCTCTTCGCTCGACACGAAACGCCAGACCTTCCATTCCGCCCCCTCCTTGACGAGCTGCATCACGCGGTCTCTCTTCCTCGGAACCGGGGCTCCCGGGGTGCCGACCTCCAGAGCCAAACGCAGCTTCGCCCTGCCCGCCTCCAGGACGAGTGCCCCGAAGTCGTACCGCAACACGCGGGGCGCGCCCGGGGTGGCGTAATCCCTCTCGGTGTTCCGCCTGTAGCGGGCGAAGTCGGGGGAGCGCTCACTCCAGAGTGACATCAGCGCGGCGAGGTCTTTCCGCTCTTCGGCGGCGAAGAATTTCTCGACCGTGCCGCGGATGGCCGCCCGCTCGCCGTCCTGCGCCCGGGCCTTCGGCGGCGCGCAGACCGCCAGCAAGACGATCACACATAACTGCAAGACCCCTTTCGCCTGGTGGCTGATGCGTGGCATTTGAGTTTACCTCCTTTACCGTTTGGGCCAGGGCGCCCTGGCGGACTGTGGGATGGGACGCGACGCGACGGGCCGGCCCACCCTTTCACGGCCGGAATGAATCGTCATGACCCGCATCTTGTAATACTAGAGAAGCATTGACGGATGGGGAGCAAGGCCGGCGCAGTATCGCGTAATTCAAGAAACCTAATCTTATGGTTTTTCCAGGAGAAAAAACCACGGTCACCGGAGCCCCATTACCCTATACTGCCTACCGTCTCGGTCAAGCCCTCGAAATCCGGCGCGCCGACGCGTCAGGTGCTCATGACTCGAAGCACGAAGATAGGCCACGAGTTGGAGATCGAATCTACCTCGCGCTGGGTCTTCCGACTCAGCTACTTCCTGCTGGCAGACCGCAGGGACGCCCTCAGCGTGCTCCACCAGGCGACCTCCCGGCTCTACGTCACGGCCCTCACGCAGAAGAAGCGGCAGGCCAAGCGGCCCAAGAAGGAGGTGCATAAGAAGCTCAGCCTCACGCCGCGGCAGCTCCTTCAGTACCTCACCTACCTCTGCGCCGAGCCCTACGAGGGCATGCAGGAGCAGGAGCACAGGGACGGGGCGAGGACGTTGACGTTGGAAGACATGATCATCCGTTACGTCAAGCACCTCATGCTGCTCTACCTTGAGCATAACTCGTTTTACGCCACCGTGGGGCAGAGTTGCGTCCTGTTCGACCTTAGCACCAGGCAGGCCGAGCAGCTCTACGAAATGCTGGTGCAGGGCTCGCCCGCTCACCTGGACACGAAGGGCGACTACAGCGTGCGTGACGCCAAGCGCGAGATCAGGCAGCGCCTGGGGCGCAGGTTCGAGGACTTCCTGACCAGCTACGAGGGGGCGCGGCGGGAACAGATGTTCGTGACGATGGGCGACCCGGGCCCGCACTTCCGTTTCGTCAAGCGGTGCCTGCACCGCTTACAGCCTGTCGAAGGGGATGACGGGCACTCGCGCCGCTGGCACCTGCCCGCGCACTTCGATCCGAGGGCTTACGACCTCGTCGAGTTGCAGTATGATGAGATGAGCGCAGACCCTCGGGCCGAACAGGCCGCGGAGGCGCGCAGGCTACATGCCGTCACGCACCCCTGTTGTTGGGCGCGGCTTCTACGCGCCTCGTGCCATAGTTATTCGAGGCAGCGCGTGGTGCTGCCCGAGTTCAAGCTGAACAGGCAGGGAGCCGCCGACCATATGCCCCCCCCCGACCGCCATAACCCTCCGGAATTAATCCCGGCAGAGATGAAGAGCCTGGCGGAGATGCTGCAAGGTGAGGCGCGGCGTCGTAAGGGGCTGTTTGCGCCGCGCCTCTCGGTCTCCGTGGACGGTTCGACGCGCTGCTCCTGGGACATTTACAGGCAGAGCGCCCTGAGCGTGCAGGTCGAGCCGGGCGCACGCGTTCTGGAGGTCGGCGCTCGTGACGACGAGGGCGAGCTGCTGCTGGCTCAGTACCTTGTAGGGCTGGGCGGCGCTTCGGATGAGGGGGGGCGGGGGGCGGTTGCCGTCACACTCGAAAGCGGGCAGGAGTTTACTTTTACCCCCTCTCGTCCTACCCACGCGGGCGAAGGCCCGCTTGTCACGATTCGTTTCCGTGAGACGAGACCGGACAGGGCCCTGGCGGGTTACCTGGTCGGGCGCTACGCCTGGCTCCGCGGCTTGGCGCGCGCGGGTCTTTTAACCCCGAGGAAGGTCAGGGTCGGCGCCGCCTTCGCGGCCCTGGTTCTCTTACTTCTGACAGGCTGGTGGGTCGCCGGCACGCTTACGAGGCCGCACCAATCCCCGGTCGCAGGGTTGGGCGGGAGCGCGCCCCCGACGCCGCCCGGGCCGAGCGCCGCGCCGTCGCCCCCGCTCGAACCCTCCGGGCAGTCTGCCGGGTCGGGGGGGCTTGACCAGGGGGAAGGGGCTCCCACGACGACGAAGCCGTCAGGCGGGGAGCCCGCGGCTAATCCCCTCAGAACTCCCCGGGGGCGGAAATCGGGGGCGGCACGGCCGCCGGGATTTTCACCGAATATCATATTGGCCCTCCGTGACGGGGACAGGCTGGTGACGTTGGACGCGCGGGGTAGGTATACAGGTCTGGAAGGACTCCCCCACTCCTGGCGGCGTAAAGTCGGCGAGACACTCCTGGCGCAGCGCGTGGAAAGGCCGCCCGTGCTCGACGCGTTAGGAGACGGAGCGGGAGGCGAGATGCGCGGCCACGCAGAGGGAGTTCCGTTCGAGATCATCGGCCCGACCCGGGCGGTGATAGAGAGTGATCGGCCCCTATTCCGCTGGGGTGCCTTGCGCGGGGCTACGAGCTACGCCGTCGCGGTCTTCGACCGCCGGCTCAACATGGTGGCCCGGAGCGGCCCCCTAGCGGCGACCGAGTGGACGCCCCCCAGCCAACTCCCGCGCGGCGAGGTCTACTTGTGGCAGGTGACGGCCGTCCTCGACGGTAAAGAGGTAGTGTCGCCCGGGGCGTCGGCACCCGAGGCGAAATTCGCTGTCGTGGGGCAGGCCGAGAGCGAAGCTTTGCGACACGCCCGGCTGTCACTGCCGGGCAGACATCTGACGCTCGGTGTGCTCTATGCGCGGGCCGGGCTGTTGGAACAGGCCGAAAGCGAGTTCCGCGCACTCGTGGAGTCTAACCCGAAATCTCCGGCCGCGTTGAAGCTGCTGCGCAGCGTGCGAGAGATGCGCGCGCGGCGCCGGGTGATTGACTAGATGCCGTCCTGAGGTGGGCTAAGAAAATAGGCGGCGACCCCGGTCACGACTTCACGCCTTGAGTCTTTCTTCATAAGCTTGCCCCCTTAGCCGGCGTACCGCTCCTCGACGGTCGCCGCGAAGACGATTGTTCCGATGATGCCGATGACGCCGGCGGTGACGAAAGGCGCCTGCGGCTCGAACTGCCACAGCAGTCCGCCCAGAGCCGCGGCGGGCGTAATCGTCAGGCCGCGGACGAGGTAATACAGCCCGACGGTGCGGGCGCGCAGGTGCGGCTCCGCGAAGTCAACGATCATCGCCTTGCGCGAAGGCTCGCCGATCTCGCGCAGCCCGCCGACGATGAAAGCAGGAAACAGCCAGGTGAAGCCGGGGGCGAGAACTACGGCCACGGGGAAGAGCGCGAAGCAGACGAAGGTGGCGACGACGAAGGGCTTCCGGCCCACGCGGTCGGCGACCTTCGCCGCCGGGAGGTAGACGAGTATGGCCGTCGCCATCTGCACGGCGACGAGCGCCCCGTACTGCGGGAGGCTGAGGCCGGTCACGTTCGTCACGTAGAGGACGACGAAGATCTCGGCCATCCCTTCGCACGTGCGGATGATGATGTCGGAGACGAGCAGCCGCTTCAGCGCCGCGTGGAATGACCGCCACACGCCGCGGACGTTTGCCGGCGCGCCGGCCACGACGGGGAGGTTGATGGCGAACGTCAGGAGCGCGCCCGCGCCCGCGAGCGCCAGCATGATGAGCAGCCCCGCGCGCACGCCCGTGACGACCCCGCCCCAAGCGATGAGCGCGCCCCCGGCGAGCGGCGCGACGGCCATCGGCACCCGCTTGAGCATCGACTGTAAGGTGAAGCCCATCGCCCGACGCTCCTTCGGCAGCGCGTCGCCGATGACGGCGAAGACCGCAGGGCTCGCCATGCTGTGCCAGGCCATCGAGAGGGCGAGGCCGAGGAAGACGAACGGCCAGGAGGGGCTGACGAGGTAGACGAAGTAGCCGACCGACGCGAGCGCGATGAAGACGAGGAAGGCGCGGCGGCGACCCACGCGGTCGGCGAGCCACCCGCCGGGGTACTGGTAGACGGCGTCGAAGAAGTCTTTCGTGGTGCCGAAGAGCCCGACTATCCCTGCGCCCGCGCCGAGCGCCTCAAGGTACTTGGGCAGATACCGCTTCCACAGCTCCTCGCCGAAGCCGAGCAGGAGGACGACGGCCGAGACGGCGACGACGTTGCGCTCAAGGCCGAGGTAATCGGCGGCGCGCCTACGCCGCGAGGCCGCGGCCGTGAACTTCCGGTTTTGCTCTTCGCTCGTCGCCACCGTCGCACGCTTCGATCAATCAAACTTCACGAACGGCATTCGAGCGTTCACAGAAGGGCGCGGAGAAAAATAAGCGCCGACAGCAGGGCCGTGCTCGCACACGAAGACGACGGGCCGTTCCTGCTTCATGACTACCTCCCCGGGCCGAGCAGCGTCCAGGCGAGACCGAGCGCGCCCCCTGCGAGAACCACCCACAGCACGTCGGCCTTGAGCTTGTAGAGCGCGACGAAGCTGGCGGCGCTCACCGCGAGCGCGAAGAGGTCGGCGCCGCCCGCCAGGCCGCGCGGCCAGATGACGGCCGCGCCGAAGACGAGCGCCAGGTTTAGAATCACGCCCACGACCGCGGCCGTGATGCCCGTCAGCGCCCCCGAAAGGTTACGGTTCCCGCGCAGCACCTCGATGTAGGGCGCGCCGAGGAAGATGAAGATGAAGCACGGCAGGAAGGTCGCGTAAGTTGTAACGAGCCCGCCGACGACGGCGCTCGTCGTCTGACTCATTCCTTGCGGGTTGTTCCAGCCGGCCATGAAGCCGACGAACTGCAAGACCATGATGAGTGGCCCCGGCGTCGTCTCGGCCAAGGCGAGGCCGTCCACCGCCTGGGCCTGCGTGAGCCAGCCGTAAGACCCGGCGGCCGCCTGCGTGACGTAGGCGAGCACGGCGTAGGCCCCGCCGAAGGTGACGAGCGCGGCCTGCGTGAAGAAGCGGTACTCCTGCGCGTGCAGACTTCCCCATCCGCGCCAAGCCGTGAGCGCCAAGAGCGGGATGAGCCAGAGCGTCAGCCCGGCGGCGAGCACCACGAGCGCCCGCCGCCTCGACGGGAGCGTGTGCGCGGGCGGCGGCGAGTGGTCGTCGATCACGAGCGGCAGCACGTCGGACTCGTCCGCCTTACCCTCGGTCTTCGCGTCGGCCTCTTTAGTCCTGGTCGGTGCGGCGAAGGTCTTGGGCCAGAAGCGCACGCCCGCGAGGCCGACCCCGGCCGCGGCCAGCACGATTACGGGGAACGGGACGTGGAGGAAGTAGATGGCGACGAAGGCGGCGGCGGCCACCACGTAATGGGCTCGCCGCTTCAGCGCCCTGCCCCCGATCTTGAGCACGGCTTCGACGACGATGGCGACCACCACAGGCTTGAAGCCCGCGAGCACGCCGGCCACGGCGGGGACGTTGCCGTAAGCGGCGTAGACGTACGAGAGCGCGAGCAGGACGAAGATCGAAGGGATGACGAAGAAGGCCCCGGCGACGATGCCGCCCCACGTGCGGTGCATCAGCCAGCCGATATAAATCGCGAGCTGCTGCGCTTCGGGCCCCGGCAAAAGCATGCAGTAGTTGAGCGCGTGGAGGAATCGCTCTTCGCCGATCCAACGCCGCCGCTCGACCAGCTCGCGGTGCATGATGGCGATCTGCCCGGCGGGGCCGCCGAAGGAGATGAAGCCGAGCTTCACCCAGAAGCGCAGCGCCTCGCCGAAGCTGACGTGCCTGCCTGAGAAGCCGGCGTCACTCACGCCCGGCCTTCCCGCCCCGCCTGCCGCCCCGACCGCCTTTTCGCCCGCGGCCATCCTGTGCCCCCTCCGCCGCCTTCGGCCCCAGGTATTCGTAAAGCCCGTCGAAGATTACGGCGGCCTGCCGCACGAGCTTCCGGTCGTCCTTGAGCAGCTCGCCCGGGCCCCGCACGGCCGCGTCGAGCCCCGCCGCCTCCAGCCCGGCCGCGACGCGCGCATACTCCTCTGCGCGCTGCTGTCGGAATGCGCACGCGCAGGGATGTGGGCCGCGGGGGCAGCAGGTGGACGAGGAGGAGCCACTCGCGCTTTGTTTCCGGCCTAGTCATGACATAACGGAATTTGAATGTAACGTTACACTATAATGCAATCGGATGAGTATTCGGGAGAGCCGGGGCCGTCGGGGTGGAAGCTATCAGCTACTTTCGATATGCAGGGCCGGGAGGTGACTGATGGAGACGGAAGCGACGCTGCTCATAACCCGGAGCGAGGTCGCCTCGCTGCTGGGGCTTGCAGAATGTATCGACGCCGTGGAAGAAGCCTTCAGGCTGCACGCCGACGGGATGAGCCTTCAGCCCGGCGTGCTGGAGACGCTCACGGGCGAGGGCGGGTTCCACATCAAGGCCGCGGGGCTCCGGCTCCCCGGCGGGAGTTACTACGCTGCAAAGGTCAACGCCAACTTCCCGCTCAACCCCGAGCGGTTCGGCCTGCCGACCATTCAGGGGGTAGTCGTGCTCTGCGACGCGGAGCGGGGCCGCCCACTCGCGATCATGGATTCGATGGAGCTGACGGCCCTGCGCACGGCGGCGGCCACGGGCGTCGCGGCCAGGCACCTGGCGCGGCCCGACTCGAAGGTCGCGACCGTCTGCGGCTGCGGCGTCCAGGGGCGCGTCCAACTGCGGGCCCTGGCCGAAGTCCTCCGGCTCAAGAAGGTCTACGCCTTCGACAGTGACGGCACCAGCGCCGGAAGCTTCGCCCGCGAGATGTCGGAAGAGTTGGGCGTGGAGGTGGAGGCCGCATCCGACCTGCGAAAGGCGGCAGGCGGAAGCGACGTCTGCGTCACCTGCACGCCGTCGCGGCGGCCCGTCCTAATGCGTGGGGACGTGCGGCCCGGCACGTTCGTCGCGGCGGTGGGAGCGGACAACCCTTTGAAGCAGGAGATAGACCCCGCGCTGATGGCCTCGGGCAAGATAGTGGTTGACATCCTGGAGCAGTGCGCGAGCATCGGCGACCTCCACCACGCGCTCGAAGCGGGGGCCGTCACCGCGGGCGAAGTGTACGCCGAGCTGGGCGAGATCATCGCGGGGAGGAAACGGGGGCGCACGTCCGAAGAAGAGATCGTCATCTTCGACTCGACGGGCACGGCGCTCCAGGACGTGGCCGCGGCCGCCGTCGTCTACGAGAGGGCGCTGCACGAGGGGGCCGGCGTGAGACTGAAACCCCTCTCTTCATAATGACCGGCGCGCCCGTCCCTGCTGACCGATTCAATCATCCTGCCGGAGCCGTTACTCCCACACAGGGGCGACAAAGCCCCGGAATCATTACCGTTTCATCCCTCCCGCCGCGCCCCTTCTCCGGCACGCCGCTCGCCGTCTGTCTTCGGCCCGGCCTCCGCTCGGGCACGTTCTTTGTCTATCGACCGTAGTCACCGACAAGAGCCTTCCCTCTGCGAAAGCGTGGGCGGGCACGCACTCACCAGCCTAACTCCCCGCAGGGGACACGGCAGTGGGAGTTCCCGAAGGACGAGCATGACGAACCTCTCAAAACGTTTTTACCGCGAGGCATCACGGGGCACCCGATGCCCGCGAAAGCACAAAAACTGATGAAGGCAATACTTGTGAGTTGAGCCGGTATCCCGGCGCGCGGAGGCGTCGCAAGGTGTCTCCGACTTAAGTGATAAACCCCTCTCTCTCCGTCAACCTGACGGGTGGGGCGTCGGTGTGAACGCCCCCCGGTCAGGCTGACCGCCGCGCTTCTGCGCCTCACGCGCGGCCGGGCCGATTTTGAGGCAATTCACGCGACAACACGTGGCGGAGCGCTGGCACGCCGCTCGCTACTAAGAGGCCGGCCGACGAGTCCGGCCGACCCATCCGCGCGCCGTCCGAAGGTGCGGTCAAGAATCTCCAACTAGTCTCGAACCGCTTTGAACAATCAGCGCCTTCACCAACTCTACCTGCGATTGATACCGGCCGTCGGCGGGGCCGTCTTCCTATACTGCGCCTGCCGGCTCCCCGTCGCGCACCTCGACTTCCGCTTCCTCGTCCTGGCCGCCGTCACGCTCGGCTTCGGCTCCCGCCTGGGCGTCGAGTTCTCCAAGCACAAGGTTCAGGTCACGGTCTCGGACAGCCTGGTCTTCCTGACGCTCCTCCTCTATGGAACCGAGGCCGCCGTCCTGCTCGCCGCCGCCGAGGCCTTCTGCTCTTCCTTACGCTTCGCCAGGCTCTGGATAACCAGGTTCTTCAACCTCGGGCTGCTCGCGATCTCGACCTTCGCCACCGCTTCGGTGATAAGTTATCTCTTCGGCCCTCCGGCCGGCCTGGGGCAGGAGGCGCTCTCCGGCAGGTTCGTCACGGCCGTCGGCCTGATGGGGCTCGTGCAGTTCGTGGTCAACTCCACCATCCCGGCGCTGCGGCAGGCGATGAAGCTCGACCTGCCCTTCCGCCGGGTTTGGAGTGAGCACTACCTCTGGACTTCGATCACATACTTCGCCGGGGCCTCGGCGGCCGCCGTCACCGCCAGGCTTGAGGCCGGGAGCGGCTTCTACGCGCTGATGGTCCTCATCCCCGTCGTCGGCATCATCTACTTCACGTACAAGACGTACCGGAAGCAGTTGGAGGCCACCCTCGCGCAGGCCGAGCAGGCCGAGCGCCACGCCGAGGAGCAGCGGGCCGTCAGCCGGCAGCTCCGCGAGAGCGAGGAGCAGTTCCGCAGCTCGTTCGACAACGCGGCCGTCGGCATGGCGCTGGTCGCGCCGGACGGTCGCTGGGTCGAGGTCAACCCGTCGCTGTGCGCCATGCTCGGGTACTCGGAGGAGGAGCTGTCTCAGACCGACATGCAGTCGGTCGTGCACCCCGAGGGGCTGGGCGAACACCTCGCGCAGGTCTACCGCCTGACGCAGGGGGCCGCGGTCAGCTACACGCTGGAGATGCGGCTCGTCCACCGCGGCGGGAGCACGATCTGGGCGCAGATGAGCGCCTCGCTCGTGCGTGACCCCGCGGGCCGGCCCCTGCGCCTCGTCTACCAGGTTCAGGACGTGACCGAACGCCGGGTGGCCGAGGAGAGGCTCCAGCACGCCGCCTACCACGACGCGCTGACGGGGCTCGCCAACCGCACGCTCTTCTCCGAACACCTCCGCCTCGCCATCGAGCGGGCGCGGCGGCATGACGGCCACCTCTTCGCGGTCCTGTTCATGGACCTCGACCGCTTCAAGAACGTCAACGACTCGCTCGGCCACGCGCACGGCGACCGGCTGCTGCTGACGGTGGCCGAGCGCCTGAAAAAGTGCGTCCGCCCCGAGGACGCCGTGGCGCGCTTCGGCGGCGACGAGTTCGCCATCCTGCTCAACGGCATCCGCCACTCGACCGACGCCGTCCGCGCGGCCGAGCGCATCCACGAGGAGATCGCAACGCCCTTCGCCCTCGGGCACCACGAGGTCTTCACCTCGGCGAGCGTCGGCATCACGCTCTCCTCGCTCGGCTACGCGGAGCCCGACGACATGCTGCGCGACGCCGACACGGCCATGTACCGCGCCAAGTCTCAGGGCAAAGGCCGCTACGAAGTCTTCGACAAGGTGATGCACGCCCGCGCCGTCACCACCTTGAAGATGGAGAACGAGTTGCGCCGGGCGGTCGAGAACGGCGAGTTCCGCGTCCACTACCAGCCCATCGTGAAGACCGGGGCCGGGCGCGCCGCCGGGTTCGAGGCGCTCGTCAGGTGGGAGCACCCCGAGCGCGGCCTGGTCATGCCCGGCGAGTTCATCGCCGCGGCCGAGGAGACCGACCTCATCATCCCGTTGGGCGAGTGGGTGCTCCGCGAGGCGTGCCGCCAGACGCGCGAGTGGCAGCGCGAGTTCCCCGCGGAGGAGCCGCTCTTCGTGAGCGTCAACCTCTCCGGCAAGCAGTTCACGCAGCGCGACCTGGTGGAGGTCGTCGAGCGGGCGCTGGCCGAGACGGGGTTAGAGGCGCGCTGCCTGAAGCTGGAGATCACCGAGACGGCCGTCATGGAGAACGCCGAGTCGGCGACCGCCATGCTCAAGCGGCTGCGCGAGATCGGCGTGCAGCTCGGCATCGACGACTTCGGCACCGGCTACTCCTCGCTCTCCTACCTCCACCGCTTCCCCGTCAACACCCTGAAGGTTGACCGCAGCTTCGTCGGCCGGATGGACGAGGCGAGCGAGTACCGCGAGATCGTCCGCACCATCGTCTCGCTGGCGCACACGCTCGGGATGGAGGTCGTGGCCGAGGGCGTGGAGACGCGCGGCCAACGCTCGCAGCTCGAGGCCCTGGGCTGCGAGTACAGCCAGGGCTACTTCTTCTCCAAGCCGGTGCCCGCCGACAAGGCCCACGAGTACCTCCTGAACGAGCGGGCGGAGGCAGCGGCGACGAGCGACATCAAAGCCTTGACTTCGCTCCCGGTCGAGCTGACCGAGGGCTACCCCATGTAGGCGCGCCCGTTCGTGTCGGTCGCCGTGAACGCTCCACCCGTTGCGAGTAGAACGAGGAACAGTCCTGCGAGTCGAGTTACGGGTCTTTTCACTTCCCCCTCCCCGGCCGGCGAACCGCGCCCGGCGGGCGTCGCACTTTTAACCTGACCTCCGCGGAGATAGAGCCGCGACCGGCCGAAACGTATCCGTCGGCCGGTCGCGGCTCACGGCCGCCTCCGTTTCCCGGTGCGGGCGACCGTCGCCCGCACCGTTCAGTCGCGACGCCTAGACCTTCTCCGTCAACATCGCCGCGAGCCAGCCGCGCACCGTCTCGACGTGCCGCGCCTCGTTTTCGAGGGCGGCCTGAAACCCCTTCGCCATCTCCTCGTGCCCGGCCGCGCGGGTGAGCTGGACGAGCAGCTCCCACCCGGCGTTGTCTGTCAGCTCCGCCGTCAGGACGGCTTGCAGGCACTGGGCCACGGAGGTTCGCGGGTCGGTCAAGACCTGTAGGACGCCGAGCGACGTGACGGCGGCCACGTCGGCGCAGGGGCTCTGCACCGTCGGGTCGCCGCCGAGCGACGTGACGGCTTCACGGACGAGGTGGAAGTGGCGCAGCTCCTCGTCGCGGATCTCGCGCAGCTCGGCGAGCGTCGGCCCCGGCCGGCTCTCGCCCAGCGTCTCGACCTTGTTGATTAAAGCCTCGTAGAGGCGCGTGCCCGTGCGCTCGAAGGCGAGGCGCTCGCTCAGCTTGTCGGCCAGCGTCCCGACGCCGGTCGTCATGCCGACGACTTGCGCCGCGCCCTCGACCACGCCCTCAAGCGAGACCGGCGGCGGGGGCGGCGAGCCGAGCGGGAAGCCCTCGCTGATGTACTCGGCGCGGCGCAGCAGGAGCTGCTCCGGCCCGCCCGGGGAACTCGGCGTGGCGGCGGCCGCCCCCTCGGTCATCTCGGGCCCCATCAGGGGCGAAGTGATCATCCCCGTGCGGTTCATGCCCGCGCCGTCGGGCGCGGCCTGCGTTCCTGACTTCATCGCTTCACGCTCCTTTCCCCAGCGCGGCGTCGGCCGCGGCCAGCTCCGTCCCCGGCGACCACCTGTAGCCCGCGGCGACCGTCTCCGAGGGCGACCCTTCCGAGTTCAACTGCTCGCGGTAGGCGAGCGAGCGCTCCGGCTCCTGCCCCTTCGTGACGAACTGCGTGCCGTCGGCGCGCAGGTCAACCTCGCGGGCGAGCGTCTCGCGGACGAACTCGCGGTGGCTTTTGTACTCGACGGGCTCGGGCAGCTCCGCGGGCAGCACCTCGGCCGGGTCGCGGTTCTCCACCTTCTTGAACAGCTCCATGACGAAGTGGAGCTGCCCCAGCTCGTAGTCGAGGAAGCGATCCCAGACGGCCTTAATCCGCGGGTTGGTCTCGTACTGCGAGCAGCCCATGTAGTTGTAAGCCTCCATCGCCTCGCGCATCAGCCACTTCTCCATCCACGTCTCCGTGGCGTCGCTGATCGACTCGTACTGCGTCGTGTGCTGCTCCTCGATGGAGGCGATCTCGGCGTAGAGCTGGCGCGCGACGGGGTCGGCGAACTGCGGGCCGATGGTCATGTAGTAGTCGCGCGTCTGGTTCTCGGCCGCCGTGATGGTGGCGGCGTGGAGCTTGGTCAGGGGCGCGGCCTTCCGCTTGTCGTAGTACTCGCGCAGGTCGTCGGCCGGGTCGCGGTGCTCGACCGAGGTGGGGCGGCCCGGCATGATGTCCGAGTAGCTCTGGATGATGTTGTTGGCGTCGCCGCCCGCCACGCGGTCGTAGAGGGCGGAGAAGCGGTAGAGGTGGTCGAAGTCTTCGAGCAGGCCGAAGCGGTAGACCTGCGCCATGTACGGGTCGGGCTCGCGCTCGGCGACCGAGGCCGTCACCTCGATGGCGACCTGCTCGAAGGCGAGCGTCGTCTCAATCGGCGAGAGGTCGGCCGGCAGGAGCCAGTTGACCAGCGTCTGCTGGTGGTGGTCTATCCTCCTCACCCGCGCCAGCGGGAGTTGCAGTTCCCTGTTCATGCGCGCGCAGGCGTGCGAGAAGCGCACGGCCTCCGACTCCAGCCCGTTCATGAGGATGATGCGGACGCGCGTGAAGGCGTCGTCGTCGAGCTTGCTGGTCGGCGCCTGCACCAGCTCCCGCCAGGTGAACTGCTGCTTGTCGAGCGGGACGCCCTTCTCCTTGAAAATGTCCAAACCCATTGTTCGCTCCTTCCCACGGACTCCGCCCCGCGCGGGGACGAAGCCGAAATTAAGTACGATACAGAACTCATGCGAATGGCGATGGACGAACAATACCCGCCTTTGGTCACGGGGTGTTTACGGCGCTGTCGCAATCCCGCATTAAGGGCGGGTGAGGTGTGCGGGCCTTGTCGGTATGAGACGTCAGCGGATAGAGCCGTCAAGGGGACGGCGCTCGGCAGCACGGCAAGCCTCATCTCAACCGCGCGTGAGCACCCGACGCGGGCGGCGACGTATCGCCCTGGCTCTGCCGCGGGGCTTTGGCTAAGATGGCGTCGTGCTGATTCGTGAATACACGGACGCCGACTGGCAGTCAGTCTGGCCCATCTTCCGCGAGGTCGTCTCGGCCGGCGACACTTACGCCTACGACCCCGCGTGGACTTCCGAGCAGGCGCGCGCCGTGTGGGTCGAGGCCCCTCCCGGCCACACGGTCGTGGCCTGCGACGGCCCCTCTGTGCTCGGGACGGCGAAGGTGGGGCCGAACCGACCCGGCCCCGGCTCGCACGTCGCCACCGCGAGCTTCATGGTGGCCGCCGCCGCGCGGGGGCGCGGGGTCGGGCGCGCGCTCGGCGAGTATGCGCTCGCGTGGGCGCGCGAGCAGGGGTACGCCGCGATGCAGTTTAACGCCGTCGTGGAATCGAACCACGCCGCCGTCAGGCTGTGGCAGGCGCTCGGGTTCCGCATCATCGGCACCGTCCCCGAGGCTTTCGAGCACCGGACGCTCGGGCGCGTCGGCCTCCACGTCATGCACCGCTTCCTCTGAGCCGTTAGGCTTAACTGCTCACCGCTCACTGTTGAAGCGGTAGCCGACCCACGGCTCGGTGAGGATGTGGCGGGGGTTAGAAGGGTCTACTTCGATCTTCTTGCGGAGCTGGCCGACGAAGACCCGCAGGTACTCGCCCTGCTCCGTATAGTTGCCGCCCCAGACCGCGCCCAGGAGGGTGTGGTGGGTGAGCACCTTGCCGGCGTGGCGCACGAAGTAGACGAGCAGGTCGTACTCCTTCGGCGTGAGGTGGACTTCGCCGCCTCGGACTAAGACGCTGCGCGCTTCGAGGTCGATGCGGAACTCGCCCTCTTCCAGCACGGCGGACGGCGTCTCGCTCACGGCCGAAGTCTGCGCGCGCCTGAGCTGCGCGCGCACGCGCGCCAGCAGCTCGTCCATCCCGAAAGGCTTCGTCACGTAGTCGTCTGCGCCGGCGTCGAGCGCCTCGACCTTCGTCTTCTCCTCGCCGCGCACCGAGAGGACGATGATCGGGAGCTGGGAGAGTTCGCGCAGGCGGCGGCACAGTTCAAGCCCGCCCATGTTCGGCATCGCGAGGTCGGTCACGACCAGGTCGGGTCGCCAGTCGCCGAAGGTCTCCAGGGCCGAGACGCCGTCGGCCGCGACGCGCACGTCGTAGCCGTGCGTCTTCAGCCCCGTGCGCAGGACGCGCGCGAGCTGCGGCTCGTCATCGACCACAAGGATGCGCGGCTGCCGGTTCAAGAGATTCTATCGGCCTCCCCCTCCGCCACGGCCTGCGCGGGCGCCGCCCCTTCGTCCCCGATGGGGAGCGTAAACACAACACGCGCGCCAGTGCCCCCGGCGCGCCCTTCGGCCCGGATGCGCCCGCCGTGCGCCTCGACAATCCCGCGAGCTATAGCCAGCCCCATCCCCGTCCCCGGCGGCCGGCGGCCGGCCCGCGTCGCGCGGAAGAACTTGTCGAAGACTCTCTCGCGCAAGAAGGACGGGATGCCCTGCCCCTGGTCTTCGACGGCGATGCTGATCATATCGCCTGCGGCGCGCGCGGCCTCGATGCGGATGGACGTCCCCGGCGGCGAGTATTTCGCCGCGTTGTCCACGAGGGTGTAGACCACCTCGGCCACCGCGTGCTGGTCAACACGCACCGCCGGCAGCCCGTCTTCGACCTCCACGCTGACCGTGTGGTCTTTCGTGAGCGGCGCGGCCCGCGCGAGCGCCGCCGCGACCACCTCGTCCACCGCGCCCCAGCGCAGCCGCAGTCTTAGCTCCCCGGCCTCGATGCGCGCAAGCTCTATCAGACCTTCGACGAAGCGGTTGAGGCGGTCGCTCTCCTCGTCGATGACTTCGAGCATGTCGCGCCTCGACTCCGCGTCGAGCGTCACCGACCGCCCGCCGTCAACCTTCCCGCGCAGTTCGTCGAGGAGCGTCGTGACCGACGCCTTGATGGAGGTGAGCGGCGTGCGTATGTCGTGGGTGACGGCGTCGAGCAGCGCCGACTTCAGTTTCTCGCTCTGGCGCAGCGCCTCGGCGTGGCTCGCGCGCTCGAAGGCCGCGCGCAGCTCCTCATAAAGCCGCCCGATCTCAAGGCGTCCGGCCTCGGCCTCCTCGGCGCGGTGGCGCGCCCGCGCGGAGAGTTGACCGGCGACGACGGCCGTCAAGAGGAAGGCGACGAGCGCGACCCAGTTCTCCACGTCGGCGATGTGGAGGGTGCCGTACGGCGGGAGGAAGAAGAAGTTGAAGCAGAAGGCCGCCAGCACGGAGGCGACGAGCGCCGGCCCGCTCTCCATCCGCGCGGCGATGAAGAGGACGGCCAGCAGGAGCGCCAGCGCGACGGTCGTCGAGTTGACCCGGCCGCCGAGCAGCTTGAGCGCGGCCGTCAGCGCGGCGACGACCGCCGCGGCTATCAGGTAGCCCGCCCGACTCCTCTCCAACCTTCCCCACCACACGAATCGTAATTGTATGACAGTCCGGCCCGGGCGCAGGCGCTAAATCCTGCCCCCCGCCCGCGTCTTTATATACTTTTTATAAAACCTTTACGCCATCCTTATACGCCGCGGCGTACCATTCAGACGTTGATAATCTGCTCGCCGAAGTCATCCGCCGCGCACCGACGTGCGACGTGACGGGTGACGCGGGGGAACCAACGCGGCGCCCGGCTGCGCCGCACGGGGCGAATCGTGAAAGCGACCCTGCCGCCGCTTCCACGTAGGGCACTTCCAGGCCCGAGCCCGTCAGCTAACCTCGCAGGCTTTAAGGGAAGGGCACCTGTCCGCAAGCAGTTTGAGAGGCGCGGGGGCGCGTGGCCCCGCGCCTCTCTTTGCGTGTCGCCGGAACCTTTGGGGCCGGAGACGGACGTGGCCGGAGGAGCGCGGCGGTTGTGAAAGTTATCGAACGGAGTACGGGAAGCAGGCCGAAGATTGAGAGCCCCCTCAAGGGCTGGCTCTTCAAAGGTCTCCAAGAGACGCCGGCCCCCGAGGGGCCGCACGAGCCGGAGGGGAGGCACCACGAACACTCCTGGTGGAAGGTGATGTGCCTGACGGGCGTGGACTACTTCTCCACGCTCGGCTACCAGCCGGGCATCGCCTTCCTCGCCGCCGGGGCACTGTCGCCGATAGCCACGCTCGTCCTCGTGCTGCTGACGCTCTTCGGCGCGCTGCCCATCTACCGCAGGGTCGCCGAGGAGAGCCCGCACGGCGAGGGCTCCATCTCGATGCTTGAGCGGCAGCTTCCGCGCTGGAAGGGCAAGCTCTTCGTGCTGGTGCTGCTCGGGTTCGTCGCCACCGACTTCATCATCACCATCACGCTCTCGGCGGCCGACGCCACCGCGCACATCCTTGAGAACCCCTACACGCCCCACTTCCTCGAACACCGCGTCGGCGTCACCATCGTGCTCGTCGTCATGTTGGGGGCGGTGTTTCTGAGGGGCTTCAAGGAGGCGATCGGGATCGCGGTCTTACTGGTCGCCACCTACCTGCTGCTCAACCTGATCGTCGTCGGGCGCGGACTCTACGAGATGGCGCTCCACCCGGAAGTCCTGCCGCGTTGGAAGGAGGCGCTCCTCGGCGCGCCGCGCGTCCACGGCAGCCCCTTCATGGCGGTCGCCGTGGCGCTGCTCCTCTTCCCGAAGCTGGCGCTCGGCCTCTCGGGCTTCGAGACGGGCGTGGCCGTCATGCCGCTGGTCAAAGGCGACAAGGGCGACGAGGCGAAGCACCTGGCGGGGCGCGTCCGCAACACGCGGAAGCTGCTGACCTCGGCCGCGCTCGTCATGAGCGTGATGCTCATCACGAGCAGCTTCGTGACGGCGACGCTCATCCCGGCCGAAGAGTTCCGCGCGCCCGCGCCGGGCGAACACGTCGGCGGCAAGGCTTACGGCCGCGCACTCGCCTTCCTCGGCTACGAGTTCTTCGGCAACGGCTTCGGCACGGTCTACGACCTCTCGACCATCGCCATCCTCTGGTTCGCGGGCGCGTCGGCGCTCGCCGGGCTCCTCAACATCGTGCCCCGCTACCTGCCGCGCTACGGCATGGCCCCGGCGTGGGCGCGTGCCAACAGGCCGCTCGTGCTCATCTACACGGCGGTCGCCGTGGCGGTGACGGTCATCTTCGCGGCCGACGTGGAGGCGCAGGGCGGGGCCTACGCGACCGGCGTGCTCGTCCTGATGAGTTCGGCGGCGATAGCCGTCACGCTCTCGGTGTGGCGGCGCGGGAAGCGTTGGCTGCCGTTCCTCGTCATCTCTCTCGTCTTCCTCTACACGACCGCCCAGAACATCCACGAGCGCCCCGAAGGCATCAAGATCGCCTCCTTCTTCATCCTCGCCATCGTCGCCACCTCCTTCATGTCGAGGGTCTGGCGTATGACGGAGCTGCGCGTGGAGAGAATGGAGCTGGACGACGGGGCGCGGGGGTTTATCGACGAGCTGATGAGCAGGGGGAGTGAGATTCGCATCGTCGCCAACCGCCGCGACACCGGCGACGCCGACGAGTACCGTATCAAAGAGAGGGAGAAGCGGCTCGACAACCACATCCCGACCAGAGACCCCGTCCTCTTCTTCGAGATCACGCCCGGCGACGCCTCGGAGTTCGCCGGAGTGCTCGAAGTCCAGGGCGTCAACGTCGAGGGCTACCGCGTCCTGCGCACGTCGAGCCCGGCGGTGCCCAACGCCATCGCCGCCTTCATGCTCTACCTGCGCGACACGACCGGCAAGATACCGCACGTCTACTTCGGGTGGAGCGAGGGCAACCCTTTGATGTACCTGCTCCGCTA
>DATMVD010000090.1:0-66606 GCA_035563535.1 Pyrinomonadaceae bacterium
ACCTACACGCTGGTGGGCAAGGAGGACTTCCACGGCTACTACTACAGCTCGCCCGACTTCGCCCTCAAGCTCCTGGCCTCGGGCGGAGTGCGCGCCGTCGCCTACGACACCAGCCAGCGCAAGTGGGCGGCCGAGATGCCCGGGCGCACGTATGACCCGACGACGGGGCGCTGGCAGATGATGCTGGATGATAACCAGTGGCACCACGCGGCGATGGTCGTCGACCGGGCGAATAACAGGCTCAGGCTCTACGTGGACGGCATCGAGCGCGCGTCGTCCGCGCCGCCCGCCAGCTTCGGCGCCCTCCACAACGGCGGGCAGCCGTTGCGCGTCGGCAAGTATTCGCTCGACGACGGCGGCAGCGGCCCCGAAGAGTTCCCCGGCGTCATCGACGAGGTCAGGGTCTCCGCTTCGGCCCACACGCCCGACAGGGTGCTCGCCGACGCGCTGGGCACCGACACCGCGCGCGTCGCCCTGACGCAGCCGACGATCGTCCAGAGGGGCACGGCCAACGTACCACTCACCTTCACGGGCTACGGCCTGTCGAACGCGACCGTCACGACGGGGCAGCCCGAGGTCACGGTCACGGTCGTCTCGTCCAGCGCGACGCAGCTCAACTGCCTTCTGACCGTCCCGTCCGGCGTGCCCGTGGGGGCTTTGGGCTTCGCCGTCGCGGTCGCGGGCGGGCAGGTCTTCAACCAGTCGCTGACCGTCGTCGATCAGCAGCCCTTCGTCAACGACGCGGGCGGCTCGGAGACGCTGGTCCTGTGGCACCTCGACGAGACGGGCAACGGCGCGGTGCGCGTGGGCGGCTCGGGCGACGCCGTCCCGAACGTCGTCGGCGGCGCCGCGGACAGCCTCTCGCAGGAGCAGGTGGGACGCTTCGGCGGCGGCCGGGTGAAGGCCAACATCGTCGCCGACACCAGCGCCGGGCTCAGCCTCGGCAGCAACAGCTTTACGGTCGAGTGCTGGGTGAAGCCCGGCACCATCGGGCGCACCTACACGCTGGTGGGTAAGGAGGACTTCCACGGCTACTACTACGGCCCGCCCGAGTTCGCCCTCAAGCTTCTGGCCTCGGGCGGAGTGCGCGCGGTCGCCTACGACACCGGCCAGCGCAAGTGGGCGGCCGAGATGCCCGGCCGCCTCTACGACGCGACGACGGGCAGCTGGCAGATCACCATGAACGACGGCCAGTGGCATTACCTCTCGATGGTCGTTGACCGCGAGAACAACAAGATGACGCTCTACGTGGACGGCGTCGAGCGCGCGTCGTCGGCCCCGCCCACTGGCTTCGGCGCGCTCTACAACGGCGGGCAGCCGCTGCGCGTCGGCAAGTATTCGCTCGACGACGGCGGCAGCGGCCCCGAAGAGTTCCCCGGCGCGCTCGACGAGGTGCGCGTGCTCAACTTCGCGCGCACGGCGGCGCAGGTCAGAGACACCTGGCTCGGAACCAACACCGCCGACGACTCCGTCGCGAGCAAGGCAACGCTCGCGCTCGAAGCGAGGGCGGCCGAGCAGCCCGCCGCCGCGCCGCAGCCCGCGATAGGCGTCGAGGCCGTCGCCCCGGGCGAAGTCGTGCGCGACAAGGGGGCGAAGGAGGCTCGCACGACCGTCGTCACGCTGAAGGGCTCCAAACTCGACGGCGTCACGGCGCGCGTCATGCGCGACGGTCAGCCGCTCGGGGGCGTCGTCGCGGGCGTGCTGAACAGTTCCGACGCGGAGGCGACGCTCTCCCTGGCCGTCTCCCCGAAGGTGCCGCTCGGCCCCGCACAGCTCTTGCTGTCGAAGCCCGGCCACGAGGACACCGAGGTCGATGTTCGCGTCATCGAGCCGACCGAGTTCGCGGCCGAGGCCGACACGGTCGGGCTGTGGCACCTGGACGAGCGTGAGGAGGGCGCGGCACGTCTGCTCGACGCGGGCGAGCGCGGCCTCAACCTGAACTCCGCCCCTGCGTCGCGCGCCGCCGCCGGGAGGTTCGGCGGCGGCCGGGCGCTCACGCGGGCCGCGTCCGCCGCGGGCGGCGAGGCGTTGTCGTTCGGCCCGTCCAGCTTCACCCTCGAAGGCTGGGTCAAGACCGGCGCGCTCGGGCGCGACTACGTCCTCTTCGGCAAGGAGGGCGACAACGGCCAGAACACCGAGTACACGCTGAAACTGACGGCCTCGGGCGCGTTGCGCGCGGAGGTCTACGACACCGACGGCGCGCTGTGGCAGGCCGAGACCTCCGCGGACTCGCCGAAGCTGACCGACGACGCGTGGCACTCGGTCGCGCTGGTCGTGGATCGTGAGGCGAACCTCATGCTCCTCTACGTGGATGGGCGCGGGCGGGCGGTGGCCCCCGCGCCGCCCGACTTCAAGGAGGTTCGCAACCTCGGGCAGCCGCTCGTGTTCGGCTGCTACGACGCGGACTCCGCCGCCGACGGCGGGCCGCAAGAGTTCCCCGGCCTTATCGACGAAGTCCGCGTCTCCTCCACCGCGCACAGGGCGGAGAAGATTGCGGCGGACTACCTCGGACACGACGCGCCCGAGGTCACGCTCGTCCGCACGGCGGCGGCGCAGCAGGCCGGCGGCGTCCACGTGACGCTGCACGGCTACGGGCTGGGCGGCGTCGCCGTGACGGCGTCACAGCCGGACGTGAAGGTGAGCGTCAAGTCCGCCTCGCGCACGCGCGTCGAGCTGCTGTTGACCGTGTCGGAACCCCGCGAGGTGTACGGCCCCGTGCGCCTCACTCTGGAGGACGCGCTCGGGCAGACGGCCGACGCCCACGTAGACCTCGCGCAGGTCGTCAACTTCCGGCCACCCACTCCGCAGTCCGCGGCCCGGACGCGGAGGCCGGCCGAGCGACCCGCGGAGGCGCTCGCCCTCCGCGGCGCGAGGAGAACCGAACGATGAGCGCGCGCCGACACGAAGAGACGTGCGCCGCCCCCGCGGCGCGAAACCTGAACCACACACCCCGAAGAGCAATGAAGAACACTCGCCTGGCAGAGAAGAACCGGACGGCCTCAAACAACTCAGGGCGGCACCTCCGCGCGGCGTCGAGGACGGCGCTCCGCGTGTTCGGCGCGCCGCGCCTGCGAGTCGTCTTCGCGGCCCTCATGGCCTACCTCCTCATCGCGCTCCCGTACGCGCCGGTGCTGGCCTCGACCCGCGCGAAGGTGGAGGCCGAGCGCGCCCGCTTCTCGAAGCCCGCGGCCAAAGCCGTGGGCGGCGCGGGGCATCGGAGGGACGACCGCTCGAACAACTCGGTTGACGGCGGCCCGCTCGCCGCGGTGAAGGTGACCGCGGTGGCGGCTCCCGCCGCCACGCCCGCCCCTTCTCCCCGGGGCGGGCGCAAGTGGTCGGACGGCTTCTCGCTGTCGAGCGCCTACATGCTCCTCTCGATCCTCGACGCCCTCGCGCCCGGCGGCGGTGGGCCGCCCGCGACGGCCGCGACCCCCGCGACGACCGCGCAGCAGGCCGGCGTCGTGACGAGCCTCTTCGGGCCGCGCAAGTTCGTCCGCGGCAAGGGCGCGCCCTTCACGGAGGTCGAGCGCTTCACGCTACCGGCCGACGTGGCGGGGCCCTTCACGCTCGAAGTGCAGAACGGCGAGCCCGGCGGCGCGAACCGCGTGTCGAGCGCCACCATCAAGCTCAACGGCGTCGAAATCTTCGGCCAGAGTGACTTCAGCCAGAACGTCCCTACGCTCTCGCGCGAGGTGACGCTCGCCGCCAACAACACGCTCGAAGTCAAGCTGGCGAGCCAGCCCGGCTCCTTCCTCGTCATCAACGTCAAGGGCAACTACGTTGACCGCACGCCGCCCAGCGTCTCGATCGCCGAGCCGAAGGCGGGGCTCGTCACGATCCAGCCCGAGATTGTCGTCGCGGGCGCAGCCTCCGACCCCGGCCAGTACGCGAGCGGCATCGCCTCCGTCTACGTCAACGACCGGCCGGCCGTCTACAACCAATCGACGGGCACCTGGTCTATTGCCAACGTGAGCCTCAAGCTCGGGGCCAACACGCTCGTCGCGCGCGCCGTGGACGGGGCCGGCAACGAGGCCCGCGCCAGCGTCACCGTCACGCTTGAGCTGGCCGTGGCCGACACCACGCCGCCCGCCCTCGCCATCACCTCGCCCGCCGACAACTACGTCACGCAGGCCGAGACGGTCGCCGTCTCCGGCACCGTCTCCGACTCGGAGCCGGACGCCTCGGGCGTCGCGGGGGTCACGGTCAACGGGGCAGAGGCCGCCCGCGACGTGAACGCGGGCACCTGGTCGGCCTCCGTCCCGCTCTCGATAGGCGACAACGCCGTGACGGCGCACGCCACGGACAAGGCCGGCAACGTCTCGGTCAAGACCATCAACGTCAAGCGCGACCCGACGCCGCCGCCCGACGCCGCCGCCCCGAAGGTCGTCATCACCTCGCCCGCCAACAACGCCGTCGTCTACGGCGCGTCCACGTCCGTCTCGGGCACCGCCGTGGACGAGGGCGAGAACGCCACGGGCGTCCGCCGCGTCTTCGTCAACGGCGAGGAGGCGGTCTACAACGCCGGCAGCCACGCGTGGTCGGTCGAAGGCATCGCGCTCGACGAGGGCGACAACCTCGTCGTGGTCGAGGCCGAGGACGGCGCGACGCCGCCGAACAAGGGGCGCGCCGAGATCAACGTGCGACGCCGCACGGTGGCCGCGCCGAAGCTCACCATCACGAACCCGCGCGAGGGCGAGGTGCTTTCGGGAGACACGGTGACGCTCGCGGGCGAAGCCGCGTCCGGCGACCCCGACGTACCCGTCACGGTCAAGGTCGGCGGCGAGCCGGCCGCGGTCGCGGGCGGCATGTTCACGAAGACCGTCAAGCTCTCCGACGGGACGAACACCATCAACGTCTCGGCCACCGACGCGCTCGGCCAGACCTCGCAGGCTTCCGTGACGGTCGTCGCGGACTTGCGCCCGCCGACCGTCACGCTGCGCGACCTGCCCGCGGCGGTGCAGCCCGGCGGCACCTACGTCATCCGCGCCGACGCGTCCGACAACCTCGGCATCGCCGTCGTCGATTTTCTAGTGGACGGCCAGCAGGTCGCGGCCGTCGCGCAGGCCCCCTACGAGTTCAGCTTCAACGTCCCCGAGACGGCGGCCCCCGACCGTCTCCTCTCGGTCGCCGTCGTGGCCCGCGACCTGACGGGCGCGACCGCCTCGGACACGGCCAATACGCGCGTCGTCGGCCCGAGCGGCGTCTCCGGCTACGTCTTCGACGACGCGACCGGCTACGCGATTGAGGGCGCGACGGCCGCGGTCGCGGGCGGCCCGTCGATGATGACCGCGGCCCTCGGCGTCTACAGCTTCGTGTCGGCCGCGCCGAGCGGCGTCGTCCGACTCTCGCGCGAAGGCTACACGCCCGCCGAGCGCTCCTACGAGGGCGCGTCCGGCGGCGGCACTTCCCTCTTCGACGCGCGGCTGACGCGGCTGGACGCGAACGCGAACGTGCTGACGGCCGCGGGCGGCACGGCCGCGGGCGACGGCGGACGCTTGCAGGTCGCGCTCGGCGCGGGGGCCTTCCCCGCGGGCACCGACGTGCGTGTGACCTCGGTCTCGCCGCAGGGTCTCGCGAACCTTCTGCCCTTCGGCTGGTCGCCCGTGCCCGGCGCGGTCGTGGACGTGCGCCCGGCCGACCAGGCGGGCGCGCCGGCCGGACTCTTCACTTCACCCGCCCGCCTGACCGTCTCGGCCACGCAGGGCCTGAGCGCGGGGACGCCGCTCGTGCTCGCGCGCTACGACGAGGCGGCGCACGCGTGGCGGGTCGTCGCGGCCGCGCTCACGGCCGGCGAGGGCGGCTCTCTCGCGGCCGACATCCCGGCGGCGGGTCAGTACGCGTTCCTCGTCGCGGACGCTGGCGCGTCGGCCCCGCCCGCCCCGGCCGACGGCCAGCCGCTCCCGACGGGCCCCTCGGCACAGCCCTCCGCGCTCGACGCCGCGACGGCGACGGCCGCGGCCTCGCCGCGCTCGGCGCTCATGTCGGAGCAGGCGCGCTCGACCATCTCGGTCACGGCCACCGCCCCCTCGAAGTTGCCCTCGGGCGTCTCCGTCGAGGTCACGTTCGAGGAGACCTACAACCTCCTCTCCGACGGCAACCCTCTGCTCGTAGACAGGCCGACGCAGGACTTCGTCCTCTACGCCTACCCGGCCGCGACCGCCGCCGAGCCGAACCGCCTCGGCGCCTTCTTCATCGCCAAGCCGACGCGCACCGACATCAAGAGCACGCAGTTGCGCTCGGCCAACGTGCACGTCGTCATCCGCTCGGGGCGCGCGGCGACCACGGGCGTGCTCGTCGGCGCGGCCGGCGGGAGCGTGACGACGCCGGATGGGGCGGAGCTGCGCCTCGGGAGCGGAGCCCTCTCGGGCGACACGCCCGTCTTCCTGACGGGGCTGCCTGCGGAGCAGGCCGGCCCCGCCCTGCCCGAAGGCTACGAGGTCGTCGGCGCGGTCGAGGTTGACCTCTCGGGCAGCACCCTCGCCGCCTCGGGCACGCTCGTCATCCCGACGACTTCGGGCGACAACTCGCGCGTGGTCGTCGCGCGCTCGGTCTCGGCGGGCGGGGTGCGCGGGCTCAAGGTGGTGGCGCGCGCCGTCGTTGTGGACGGCAAGCTCCATTCGACGACCGACTCGCCGGCCGTGCCGCAGCCGGTCGCTCTGCGCGGAGTCAGGGAGGGCGGCAGGTACCTCTTCGTGCGCGTGCCTGTGGCGTTCGGCTACGTGGCGGGCGCGGTGACGGACGGGCCGAACGGCGCGCCCTCGGTCGCGGCCCGCGTCTCGGTTGACCGCACGCCCTTCGTGGACGTGACGGGCGCCGACGGCCGCTTCGTAGTCGTCGGCGAGGTCGGCGGCCTGAACGAGCTGGTCGCGGCCTCGACCGTGACCGACGCGACGGGCGTGGCTTCGGCCGCGCTCGCGGCGCAGGACGCGGTGGCGGCGGCCGACATCTTCCTGGCCTCGGCCCCGTTGCGCGTCGCGTCCGTGTCGCCGGCCGACTCGGCGGCCGACGTGATTGCCACCTCGCCCGTCACCGTCACCTTCTCCAAGCCGGTCGCGCCCGCGACCGTGACGACCTCGAACTTCCGCGTGACGACCGAGGCGGGCAACCCCGTCCTCGGCAAGATCACGCTGCTCGCGGGCAACCGCGCGGCCTCCTTCACGCCCGCGGCGGCGCTCTCCGGCTCGACCCGCTACAAGGTCACGGTCAGCCAGAACGTCCTCGACCTCTACGGCAAGCCGCTCGCGCAAGCCTTCGCGTCCACGTTCACGACCGCGGCCGTCATCCCCGTGGACGACCGCCTCAAGCGCGAGCAGATTCGCATCGGCTACCCGGACGCCCAAGGGCTCGCCACCGTCACCATCCCGGCCCTCGCCGTGCCGGTGGGCAGCGTGCTCATCGCGCTCAACAACACGAGCGGCGGCACCGTGACGACCGTCGCGAGCACGACCGAGACGGTGCTGCGCCTGCACGCGCGCGTCGGCGACGAGATCGTGCTCTTCATCCGCCAGCCCGACGGGGCCGAGTATCAGGTCACGCAGGCCGCCTACCGGCGCGACGACGGCGTCACCTCCGTCACCGAGAACGGCGGGACGGTCATCAGCGCCGACGGCAAGACGGTGCTCGACGTGCCGAAGGGCGGCATCAAGGGCCAGGCCGAGATCACGCTCACGCCCAAGGGCGAGGAGACCATCACCACGCCGCGCCCCGGCGACTTCGCCTCCGTCCCCTTCGGCGCCGGCGTCGAGATCAAGGCCGAGGGCAACTACACGGTCGAGAAGGAGCTGCACCTTGAGCTGCCCGCGCACGCGCAGTTCGAGGAGGGCCGCCGCGTGGCCTTCATGTCGCCGCAGAAGATGACCATCGACGGCCGCGAGATAGAGGTCTGGGAGTCGGTCACGTCGGGGCGCGTCGAGGGCGGGAGGTTCAAGACCAACACGCCGCCCTTCTACGGGCTCGGCGGCGGACTGCTCGGCATCATCACCTTCGTCTACGTCTTCGCGCCGGTCACGCGGCACGTCGTCTACGGGAAGGTCACGGACGCCACCACGGGCGAGGGTCGCGGCAACTGCGTCATCCTCATCAGCCACGAGAACATCACCAACCCGTGGTCGGTGACGGGCGGCGCCACCGTCGCGCGCACGAGCCCCTACGGCGGCTACGCGCACTTCGACTTCACCCCGAACTTCCAGGACGGCAAGTACGTCATCGCCATCGACGACGTGAACCACCGCTTCGGCGCGACCTTCGCCGTGCCGCAGACCGCCTCGGGCGGCGGCTACGTCGAGGGGCGGTTCCTCCAGGGGCTGGCGAGCTTCGTCTACGCCAAGGGCGACATCACGCTCCCGCCCGTCCTGATCGCCGATGGCGCGAAGCCCCCGCCGCAGCTGAGCGCCTACGCGCGCCAGATGAACATCTCAAGCGAAGAGCAGGACCCGCTCTTCAAGCTCAACGTGGCGACGCTCGGCAACCCCGTGCGCGTCTACGTCAGGGCCACCGCCGCGCTCGCGCAGTTGACGGGGCAGCTCGTCCTGAGCGGCCTCGAACCGAAGGCGTTACAGTGGCAGCCCTCCGACCTGCCGAACACCTACCACGCCGACCTGCCGCCGCTCACGTCCGAGGGCACCTACACGATCAACGTCCAGGGCTCGACGACGGCGAACGACCCGCGCTCGACGACGCGCCTCTCCTACAACTTCAACTCGCTGCGCAACCCGAACACGCGGCCGCCGCTGGCCGGGCCGCCGCGCGTCCTCTCCGTCGCGCCCGCGTCGGGGAGCCGGGACGTGGACATGGTCGGCGACATCCGCGTCGAGTTCACCGAGCCGGTCGAGGGGCTCGCCGCGGGCGAGAACATCTTCGTCGAAGACCAGGCGACGAAGGAGCGAATCGGCGGCATCATCACCTCGGGCGGGCTGCCGCTCTCGGGGCCGGTCTCAAGCATCGTCTACCGGCCGACGCCGGCGCTCGTCGGCGGGCGCAGCTACTGCCTGCGCATCCAACCCGGCCCGCGCGAGACGAAGGGCGTCCACGACACGACCAACATCCCGCTCGACGGCGAGTACACCGGCGAGGGCGACACCAGCCCGCAGGAGTTCATCAGCTGCTTCTCGACCTTCAACGGGATGCTGCTGACGCGCGACCCCGTCGCCGACCCCGGCGACCGCATCGCGGTGGCGGGCGACTACGCCGTCACCACGCACCAGGAGTTGCAGGGCCGACACCTGCTCTCCGTCTACGACGTGTCGCAGCCGCACAAGCCGCTGAAGACGGGCGAGCTGCGCCTGCCGCAGTGGGCCTGGAGCGTCGCCGTCGCCGAGGGCCAGGGCATCGTGGCGAACGGCGTCGTCTACAACCGCGTGGCCGTCGTCGCCACCTCCGCCCCGTCCGACCTCAAGCAGTACGCCAACGTCTGGGTCGTCAGCCTCGACGACCCGGCGCAGCCGAAGCTGGTCGGCGTCACCTCGCTCTACCTGCCGCTGGCGACGCCCGCGCTGCCGCACGTCGTCCGCATCTTCGAGGGGCGCGCCTACGTCGGGAACATGACCTCGGGCGGCGTGATGGCGGTAGACCTCGCGCGCTCGATCTGGCTCACGCAGACCGACCTGGGGCGGCCCCGCCAGCTCTCTCAGACCGCGCCGCCCGAGGGGCTGGCCGTCTACCCTGCGGGCGGCTACGGCCACGCGGGCAAGCGCCAGTCGGTCAACTTCTACAACAGCGACGACCCGTGGGCCGTCTCGGCCGGCAGCGGCGTGGACGTGATGTCGCAGACCGTGCTCGCGAAGACGTTCCAGGGCGTGAGCCCGACGGGGACGATGCCGGTCGCCTACGCCGTCGATTCCGTCAAGGGGACGCTCGTCTCGGTCGGCTTCGGCCAGAACCTCGACAACCTCAACGACCGGGTGGACACGAGCGGCGACAAGTACGACGACCGCGTGCTCTCCATCACGCCCGTGCCGGGCGAGCCCTCGTCGCGCATCCGGCTCTCGCCGGGGCAGATCCTCAGCATCCGCGACGACGCGGGCAACCCCGTGGGGACGGCCCTGGCCGACCTCGCGCTGGTCGCCAGCTTCCGCTACTTCAGCGTCTTCGACGTGACGATGCCGCAGCAGACCGACGGCCTCGTCCAGCCGAAGCCCCTCTCGACGAAGAGCTGGGCGGAGCTCGACAAGGAACTGACGGGCATGGCGCGCAACTTCGACGTGGAGGGCTCGCTCGCCTACGTGGCCTTCGACAACCAGATCGCGGTGGTGGACTTCTCCGACCCCTACCACCCGCGCGTCATCGCGAAGGTCAAGGACGTGCCGCTCGGCTACAGCTCGGTCGCCGTCAAGGACGGCTTCATCTACACCATCTCGCCCGACTCGGGGGGGCTGCGCGTCTCGATCGCGCGCCCGAACTCCGTGCTCTTCGTCAGCGGCCGCAGCCGCACCGCGTCGGGCGGCCCCGACGAAGTGACCTGCTCGAACCCGGTCATCATCGACCGCCAGACGCGCCTCATGCGGCAGGATGCCAACATCTCGTTCCTCGTCTACGGCGCGGGCGAGGGGGCGAGCGGCGCCGTCCACATCAGCCGGGGCGGCCAGGTCATCGCCACCGTCCCGGCCTCGATGGAGTCCACCGGGACGGTCATGGTGGGCCGGGCCAAGTGGTCGAGCGACGACCCCATCGACCTGACGCAGACCTACACGGCCGAGCTGAGCATCAACGCCGGCCAGGTGAACGAGTACTTCTCCTTAAAGTCGGCCATCCCCTTCGCCTTCCTGATACCCGAGTACCAGGACTCGATGGGCTTCGTGGAGGGCGGCCCGCCGACCACCTACACCTACCTGCTCGGCGCGAACTCGGAGGTGGACATCAAGATCAAGGGCGGCAGCGTCGCCGGCGGGCAGCGCGGCTTCGGCCTCAACTCCGAGGCGATGCAGAAGCCGAACCTCCCGCCCGGCCGCTACCCCTTCGTCCTGAGCGCGAAGCTCATCGACGACCCCACGGTCGCCGACGAGGTGGCGGGCGTCGTCGAGATCGCGCGCGAGGAGAAGCAGGTCAGGCGGCC
Organism: Pyrinomonadaceae bacterium; assembly: GCA_035563535.1. Classification (GTDB taxonomy): domain Bacteria; phylum Acidobacteriota; class Blastocatellia; order Pyrinomonadales; family Pyrinomonadaceae; genus QHXN01. The sequence goes on from DATMVD010000090.1 coordinate 11,051, forward strand.
CGGCAACACCGTCGTCAGCGACGTCGATCTCGGGACGGGCAGCCTCGGGCTCACCTACACGGACTTCTCCATCCCGGGGCGCGGGATGGGTCTCAGCGTCACGCGCTCCTACAACTCGGGCGCGGCGAACATCTTCAGCCCGTTCGGCTACGGCTGGCACTTCAACTTCCAGATCACCATCTCCTACAACCCGGCCGCCAGGGAGTACACCATCCTCGGCGGCGACGGCTCGGGGCAGCGCTTCAAGGAGGACAACAAGAACTCGCAGGGCGAGATGCTGGCCGAGAAGCCGTACCACGGCACGCTCGTCAAGAACCAGGACGGGAGCCTCGACTTCTACACGACGCAGCGCATCAAGTACCACTTCCCCGGCGCGCTCTGGCGCGACCGCTTCAGCTTCTACTCGCAAGCCTACCTGGGCACGGTCGAGTACATCGAAGACCCGAACGAGAACCGCCTGACCTTCTACTACGACGACGACGGCCGGATGTACAAGGCCGTGGACTCGTCGGGGCGCGAGATGCTGCTCAAGTACGAGGAGGCCGAGACGCCCTTCACGGGCCTGCTCGCCCCGACCTCGAACATCAACTCCGTGCGGGCCTGCGCCAGGGGCGACGACTTCAGCATCCTGCGCAAGGGCCTGGTCAAGGCCGCGGTGGGCAGGGCGTGGCGCGTCAAGGAGGTCAAGGCCCCGGGCGACCTGCTCGTGCAGTACGAGTACGACGCGCGCGGCAACCTCGTCAAAGTCACGCGCAAGGGCACCGACGGCATCAGCCGCCCGGCGGCCGACTACGTCTGGCAGTACCTGTACGACCCGGACGAGCAGGACACCGCCGCGCTCGACACGCGCCACCTGATGAAGGAGGCCGTAGACCCCAACAACAACTCGACCCTCTACGACTACGACCTCGGCCAGGTCGGCGCGCCCGCGAAGGCCGTCCGGCGGCCCGAGGGCGTCGCCCACGAGTTCGCCTACTCGTTCGAGAACGGCCAGGTCTCCGAGGTCGCGGTCACCGACGGGCGGAGCAATCCCACCGCCTACAAACTGCGCGACGGCTACGTCACGCAGATCGTCGCGCCGCGCGGCGCGACCACCTCCGTGCAGTTCAACGAGGAGGGGCTGAAGATCCGCGAGACCGACCCCGAGGGGATGGTCACCGACTACGGCTACGACGGGCGCGGCAACCTCGTCTCGCGCAGGATGTCGGGCGGGTCGGCCGTCGTCGCCACCAGCGCCGTCTACGACCAGACGTTCGGCAAGCCCCTCTCCGAGACCGACGCCAACGGCCGCACCACGCGCTACACGCTTGACGGCGCGGGCAACGTCACGAGCATCGCCCTGCCCACGGGCAAGTCCATCTCGATGACCTACGCGGGCAACGGCGACCTCCTCAGCACGACCGACGAGCGCGGGCTCACGACGCAGAACGCCTACGACGAGTACGGCAACGCCCGGTCGGCGACGAAGGCGCTCGGGCCGGGCGTGACCGCGACGACGACGAGCGAGTACGACGTGCGCAGCCGCCTGCGCTCGACGGCCGACTCGGTGCGCGCGCACACGTCGAAGACCTACGACGCGCTCGACCGCGTCGTCGAGGAGGTGGTCAAAGACCCGACCGGCATCCGCGAGGGGACGACCACGACCTACGTCTACCGCGCCGGCGGCGAGGTGACGCGCGCCAACGTCGCGGGCGGCTCGCAGTCCTACTCGGCCGACTACACGGTGGACGCGCTCGGCCGCACCACCACCATCCGCGAGTCCTTCGGGCTCGCCGGGTCCTACACCATCGTCCGCGCCTACGACGGCAACTCGAACCTCCTCAGCGAGACCGACCGGCGCGGCGTCACCACGTCGTACGAGTACGACGCGCTCAACTTCAAGACCAAGACGACCGTCAGCGGCCCCTTCGGCCCGCCGGTCGTCACCTCCGAGGTGCCCAACCTCGTCGGCAGCGTCGTCACCTTCACCGACATGTACGCCCAGCAGACGACGTTCGAGTACGACGGCGTGCACCGCGAGCGGCTGCGCCGGTACCCCGGCGGCTACACCGAGTACAAGTCGCTCGACCCCAACGGCAACCTGCTCACCTTCACCGACCGCAAGGGGCGCACGACGACCTTCGCCTACGACCCGTCCAACCGCTTGACGATGCGGCGCGACCCGGCGGGCCGCGTCGAGAACTGGACGTACGCGGACGACTCTTCTAACACCGTCACGCTGACGAAGACGCCGCAGGGCCTCGTCGTCGTCACCCGCACCGACGCCCTCGGCCGCCCGCTCGGGCGCGACGTGAAGCAGGGCGGCGTCACCTACCAGACGACCTACACCTACGACGGGCGCGACTGCGCCATCAAAGACCCGCGCGGCGTCGTCACCAAGAAGACGCACTCGGCCTTCGGCGACGTGGGCGAGGTCAGGGTCGAGGACTCGGACTACTCCGAGAAGCACCTCTACGCGGCCTTCGGCGTGGTCAAGTACCGCCGCGACGCCAACGGCCGCGAGACGCACTTCGCCATCGACTCGCTCAACCGCATCAAGTCGGCCGCCTACGCCGACGGCTTCGGCGAGAGCTGGGCCTACGACGGCGTGGGCAACGTCACGGGCCACACCGACCGCCGCGGCGTCTTCTCGGCGATGACCTACGACAACGTCTCGCGCCTGCGCACGCGCACGGTCGGGGACGTGCCTGTCCTTTCCATCGAGTACGCCGACTCGGCCGGCACCGAGACGCGCACCGACGGCAACGGCCACGCGAGCGTCTACCGCTTCGACGGCCTGCGCCGCCTCGTCTCCCTCACCAACGCCGAGCAGAAGACGAAGAACTTCGTCTACGACGGCATCGACCTGTTGCAGGAGAGCGACTTCAAGCAGCAGTTCGTCAACTACGCCTACGACCCCGTGAGCCGCGTCACGCAGGTCATCGACCGCGCCGGGCAGGCGACGCTCGTCAGCCACTCGGACGTGGGCGGCTACACGCGCAAGGTCACCGACCGGCGCGGCAACTCCCGCACGGAGACGCACGACGCGCTCGGCCGTCTCCTGAGCGTCAAGGCCGGCGCGGAGGCCGTCGCCGCCTTCGAGTACGACGAGAACGGCAACCGCAAGGCGATGACGGACGGGCGCGGCAACCGCACCGTCTACGAGTACGACGCGCTCAACCGCCTGAAGTCGGCCAGCCACTCGGGCCTCCAGGTCGAGTCCTACACCTACGACGGCGTGGGCAACGTGCTCACCTACCACGACGGGCGCGGCGGCAAGGTCGTCATGACCTACGACGGGCTCGACCACCCGAAGACGCGTGACGACGGCGCGGGCAACGTCACCACCTACAAGTTCGACGGCGAGGGGCTGCTCCTCGAACGCACCGACCCGAAGGGTCAGGCGTACCGCACGAGCTTCAGTTACAACGCCCTGCGCTCGCTCGAAAGCGTGGCGGACGCCGCCGGCAGCGAGTGGCGCTTCACCTACGACAACAACCAGAACCTGAAGAGCCTGAGGGACCCGCGCACGCACACGGTCAACTACGACTACGACGAGCTCGACCGCCCCCGCTCCGTCACGCAGCCGGGCGGGCTGGCGACCACCTACCGCCACGACCCGAACGGCAACCTCGAACTCCTGACCGACCCGAGCGGGCAGAAGCTCGTCACCACCTACGACGCGCTCGACCGGCCGCTGACGGCCTCGCACGAGGGCACGGGCGGCAACCTCTCGCTCGACTACCAGTTCGGCCACGACCCCGAGGGGAACCTCGTCTCCGTGACCGAGACCGCGCCGGCCGCGGCGGGCGGCACGGCCGCGACCCGCAGCTACTCGCGCACCTACGACGCGCGCAACCGCCTGCTGTCGTCCACCGACCCGCGGGGCCGCGCCGTCTCCTACCTCTACGACGCGGCCGACAACGTCCTCAGCTTCACGGACGCGGCCGGCAAGAAGACCGGCTACGAGTACGACCCGCTGAACCGCCTCAAGAAGGCCACGCTGCCGGGGGGCACAGAGGTCAACTACGGGTGGTACGCCGACGGGCTGCTCGCCAGCGTCGCCTACGGCTCCGGCATGTCGCGCGCCTACGCTTACGACGAGGCCGACCGCCTGACGAAGGTCGCGAACCAGTTCGCGGCCGGCGCGGGCGAGGAGTTCGACTACGCGTACGACCCGAACGGCAACCGCGAGCGGGAGACGCGTAAGCTCAACGGGCAGGTCGAGCGCGTGCTCGCCTACGGCTACGACGAGGTCGATCGCCTGCGGAGCGTCACGACGCGCGGCTCCGAGGCCGGCCCGCAGATCGCCTCCCTCGCCTACACCTACGACGAGGTCGGCAACCGCAAGACCGAGAAGGGCACGGGCTACGCCGGGCAGCCCATCGACCGCACTTACGACTACGACGAGCTGAACCGCCTGACGCACGCGACCGGCTACGAGGGCGGCGACCTCGTCTACCGTTACGACCGCAACGGCAACCTGCGCGAGGTCGAGCAGGGCGGGGCCGTCAACGGCGCTTACGAGTACGACGCGCGCAACCAGTTGCGCCGCGTACTCGGGGCCGGCGGGGCCGAGGTCGCGCGCTACGACTACGACTTCGGGCGCCGGCGGACGGCCAAGACGGCGGGCGGGCTCGAACAGCAGTTCGTCTACGGCGGCGGCGGCGTGGTCAACGAGTTCGCGGCCGACGGGCGGCTGCTCGGCCGCTACGACTACGGCACCGACGCGCTGCGCGGCGAGTTCGCGGGCGAGGGCGAGCGCTGGCTCTTCAGCGACGCCCTCGGCTCCGTCACGTCGGTCGCGGCCGTCGGCGGCGACGGCACGGCGGCCGTGGCGGGCCGTAACGAGTACGGCGCGTGGGGCGAGCTGCTCGCCGGCGCCGGCGCGAGCGCCAACGCGTTCGGCTACACGGGGCAGCGCCTCGACGCGGAGACGGGGCTGATGCCGCTCGGCAACGGCGAGCGCTACTACTCGCCCGGCCTCGGCCGCTTCGTGCAGCAGGACAGTTTCCCGGGCCTGACCGAAATGCCCGCGAGCCTGAACCGCTTCTCCTACGCCCACAACAACCCCGTCCTGCACACGGACCCGTCGGGCAAGTTCATCCCGCTCGTGGCCGCGGCGGTCCTGCTGCTGAAGGTGGCCCTCGTCGCTTCGGCCGTTGACTCGGTGATCCAGGTGGCCGAGGCGCTCGACGGCAACCGCAACTCCTTCGACCTGAAGCGCAACATCCAGGCCGCGATGCACGCGCCCATCGACACGCTGAAGGCGGTCTTCATCCCCGGCTACGCGGAATACTCGACGGCCGCCGACTTTGTGGACGCCGGGCAGGCTTTCGCGCGCGGCGACATGTGGGAGGGCACGGCTAAGGTCGCCACCTCGCTCCTGCCGGGCAGGAATCACCACAGAGTCAACGCCGACGTGGGCGGCCACTCCTCCGGCCCCGGCACGGCGCGGGGCGGCCACGCCGACCGCTCGGGCCGCGCCCACGCGGAGGTCGCCATCGAGGGCCGCGCCGGGACGGCCTCGGCCAGCGTGCGCCTCGCCGAGGGGGCCGCCAACCCGCAGGCGCTCCCCGAGAGCCAGCTCGCGCCGCCCTCGGCCGACGCCGAGTTCTCTCGGTCGCTCAGGGACGAGAACATCCGTGCCAACGTCGAGCAGAGCCGGCAGGTCCGCGCCGCGCGCGAGGCCGCCGCGAAACGCAACGCCGAGCGCGCGCGCGAGGCCGAGCAGAGCGCCGACGGCACGCGCGAGGCCGGCAGCGAGGTCGGCGTCAGGCTTGAAGGAGTCCCGCCGGAGGGGGTGCGGGTTCTGTTCGGTCAGCGCCGCGTCAGCCCGGAGTTCTCAGGTAAACAGGAGGTCCCGCATTACCTCAGGGACCAACCTATTAAACGGATCGCCAAGAGAATCCGGCGCGGTAAGATGAGTACGGATGCTATAGTGATCCACGCCTTCTGGTATGAGGGCCAGCTCGTCTCAGAGAACTCCCGCGGCTTGACGACTCTGAGTATGGCCGGCAAGAAACCCACGAACGTCAGGATCATTGAGCCTGACGCCGAGGTGCGGGCTCGGCTGGATCAGACAAGCGTGCTGGGGGATAAGCTGCCCAGCACGCGGATCGCGGTAACGCCCAGCCAGGCGGATATCAGAGTTTTGTGGGAGGTGCCCCTGCCAGACTGAAGCCGATGGCGCATCAGGTAATCGACATCCCCGGCGGCAGTACGATGTTCGACGCGGCCCCCTCCGTGCGGGTGGAGGGGGCCGAGGACGAGCCCGTCACACTCGTCGTCAAGTACCGCTCTAAGTGGATCGTCCCGGGTGAGGCGCCCGCGTTCGGCCTCATCACGTTCACGGACGTTATAGAATACCGCTTCGTAGCCACCTTCTTCGGTTACGAAGACCACGCGGGTCACGAGAGTGATTTCCGATTCGGCCTGATTGAAATCGTCAACTCCGCGTACGTGGAGAACATGGCATCCAAGGGCGCGAGAAGGAAGCACGCGGGTCAGCGCTTCGGCGAGGTAATCAAGGAGTCGGAGGTCAAACACTACCGCCTGGCCTTCGACGAGTACGGGAAGTTCGATGTCATAGCGCTCGGCGTCTCGGTCAGCGAGGTTGCAGGGTAGAGTTGACTGCCCACGTCGTGCTCGCTGACGCACACGGTCTTCGAGTCGCGGCAATCTTTTTCAGCGCGTCCTGAAGTTGGAGAGGAACTGCTCGCTGTAGGTGCGGCTCAGGATCAGGCGCGTGCCGTCGCGCAGGAAGAGGGCGTAGTCGCCGTTGAAGAGCGGCTCCATCTCGGCGACCCGGTCGACGTTGACGATGGTCGAGCGGTGGATGCGGGCGAACCGGGCCGGGTCGAGCCGCTCGCCCAGGCGGCCGAGCGAGTCGCGGACGAGGTGCGTCTCCTTGCCGGCGTGCAGCTCGACGTAGTTGCTCGCGGCGGCTATCCAGTCGATCTCGTCCGCCGGCAGGAGGACGATCCGCCCCCTCGACTTCACCTCGAACCGCGTGAGGTAGTTGGGCCTGCGGCCCACCGACGCGAGGAGGCTCTCCAGCCTCCGGCTGTACTGCTCGCCGCGCGCGTAGTTGATCTGCGCCCGCGCGCGCCCGACCGCCCACACGAGCCGCTCGCGGCTGAAGGGCTTGAGCAGGTAGTCGAGCGCGTACGCCTCGAAGGCTTGCAGCGCGAACTCGTCATAGGCCGTGACGAAGACGACGGCCGGCACCGCCTCCGGCCCCACCTCTCTCATCACGTCGAAGCCGCCGACGCGCGGCATCTCTATGTCGAGGAAGAGCAGGTCGGGCGCCTCCTCCCTGATGGCCCTCACGGCCTCCGCGCCGTCCACGCATTCGCCCACCACCTGCACCCCCGGGATTTCGCCCAACATCTTCCTGAGCCTCAACCTTGAGGGCTTCTCGTCATCGACTATCAGCGTGCGGATGCTTTCCATGAGAGCTCGACACGAGGGGTCGGACGGCTCGCGCCGAAGCCGTCGTGGCCGCGCCCACGCGAACATCTTCTGCGGCGAGATTTTGATCAGCTATGGTGTGAATCGGGCGATCCGCGGCGGGTGGTACATCTCCGCGCGAGCCGGGTCGGCGACGGTGACGCCCTTCGCGTCTCGTATGCCTTGTCGCCCGAACCTGGCGTAGATACTAAAACGGTTCTTCGCCGACCCGCAACGATTAAGAGTGAGTAATTCGTCCGCGTGCACCTCCGGCAGGAATTTGGCGCGGGGTTGACAGACAATATCGGGGGGAATCGCCGCGGTGAAGTCGGTAGACGTACCGTCGTGCAGGCCGATGCGCTCGCTGATTAAGCAACTTGATCCGCCGAACCATCTGTGCGGCGGCGGGCTCCGGAGGCAGAAGGTAAGGGCGGCGGGCATGCCAAGCGCCCGCCGCCCTCCCGAGGAAAGGTCGGCCCAACTCCCATGTAAGGCTGACGACCCGGCCGCCAGATTAAGTGGGTCAGGCCGCCGGTTGAAGGAGTTTGTGACGAGTAGGATTAATCCGGGCCTGGGCCGTGGCTCCGCCGATTCTTCCTTGGGGGCAACACGGCCCGCCGTCATCGGAAAGCTCTGCCGCGCGTTCGCGGCCGCCGCCTCGACGATGGGGAACGGCCGGAGCGCCCTGCCGCCCATCCGGCGAGGCGATTGGCATCGTTTTTTACAGGTCACATGTGGTAACGCTCCCCCGGTGTAACGTATGGCCCGGCAGGTTCGTCCGCCTGTTCACATTCTCGCTCCTGCTACTGCTCACGGCCGGCGCACGGGCGGCTCGCTGCTCACGCTCGACACCGTGCGGGTCGTCAACAACCCGGCCGGCTCGACCGTCGTCGGCGGCGTCTACGTCCCGACCGGGGCACTCACGGTCATCAACTCGACCTTCAGCGGCAACACGGCGCAGGCGGGCGGCGCCATTTACCACGACGGTACCACGCTGAAGGCGCAGGGCTCGGCCTTCAACGGCCGCGGCGGCGCGGCCCTGAGCGCTGCGCCGAACCTGCACGCCGGAACCGGGTCGTCCTACGGCGGCCGGCACGAGGAGGGCGAGGACGATTACGACGCAGAGTTTCATGACCGTATCCTTTTAGAGGGCGGCAGCAACCGGACTGCCGCCCTCTCACTTTGGTTGAGGTTTACTCCGCCATGCTCTGCCCCTCACCCGAAGAGGCCGATCAAGAACTCTGTGAAGACGGCCGTCAGGTGCCCGAGGCGAGTGTAGCCGTCCCGGTCGAGGCGGCAACATTATTTTGACCAGTCGTCGGAATTGTGAGCCCAGACGGTTCTCTTATCAGGCGAGAGGTGCCGGGCTCGGTGCACGCGGTCGCGCTTCCGAAGGAGAAGTAAAGGCCCCCGCGGCGAAATGGGGAGCGGGCCTGGACTCTCCGAGATGTGACTCTGAGTTCAGCCGCGTAATCCGTGTGGTGTGTCTTGTCGTGATTCGGGCGGCGTGCGCCGGCGCCCGACCACGTCCTCGATGATGCTGAACAGCCGCCCGGACGGAATCGGCTTTGAGACGTAGGCGTCCATGCCGGCGCTGAGGCAGCGCTCCCGGTCGCCGGTCATGGCGTGGGCTGTCATCGCGATGATTGGGATATGACCGCCCGCCTCCCTCTCGCGGGCGCGGATGGCAGCGGTCGCTTCGAAACCGCTCATGACGGGCATCTGCACGTCCATCAGGATCAGGTCGAACGCCCCCCGGTTCAGCGCCTCAAGTGTCTCGCGCCCGTTGCCGACGGCTACGACCTCATGCCCGTGCTTCTCCAGCATCCGCGTGGTTAGTCGTTTATTGAGGGCGTGATCCTCGGCGAGCAGTATGCGCAGACCGCCGGCGGTGCCGGGGCGTTCGGACGGCGCCGGGGCGGGGCGGGCCGCATAACTTTCGGCCGCCTGAAGCTGTTCCTCGCCGCTCGGCATACTCAGCCGGGCGGTGAACGTGAAGGTGCTCCCACGTCCCTGCTCGCTCTCGACGCTGAACTGCCCGCCCATGAGGCCCACCAACCGGGACGATATGCTCAACCCCAACCCCGTGCCCCCGTGCTGGCGGGTCACGGAGTTGTCAGCCTGCGAGAACGCCTCGAAGATCAGTCGCTGCTTTTCGGGCGGGACGCCGACGCCCGTGTCCGACACCGCGAACCGCAGCACGACGGCGTCCCCGTCCCGCGACTCGACCCCAACGTCCAACCTCACCTCCCCGCGCTCGGTGAATTTGATGGCGTTGCCGACGAGGTTGACGATCACCTGCCGCAGCCGCGCGGGGTCGCCCACCAGTTCCTCCGGGACTTCGGAGTTGACGCTGTGACGCAGGGACAGTCCCTTCTGCTCCGCGCCTACCGCCAGTATCTTCAGAGTGTCCGCGACGAGGCTCCGCGGCCTGAAAGGCGCATTCTCCAGGTCGAGCGCGCCGGCCTCAATCTTGGTGAAGTCGAGGATGTCGCTGATCAGCGACATCAGAAAATCGGCCGAAGTCTTGACGGTATCAAGATACTCCCGCTGTTCGGGCGCGGGTTCGGTTTCGAGCGCCAAGTCGATCATGCCGACGATGGAGTTCATCGGCGTGCGGATCTCGTGGCTCATGTTAGCCAGGAAGTCGCCCTTCGCGCGGTTCGCCCTCTCGGCGGCCTCTTTTGCCTGTTCGAGCGCCGCGTTGACGCGCGCCAGGTTCGAGTTGACCAGGGCCAGGTCCGCCGTGCGCTCGGCCACCCGCTCCGAGAGGGTCTGGTTACGGCGCGTCAACTGTCTGACGCGCAGCCTGTAGGCGGAGAACGCCAGGAGCAGCGCGGCGAGCGCGCACAGCGCGTAGAACCAGCGGGTCTGGTAGAAGTGGGGGCGCAGGTAGAAGCGGGCGGCCGCCCCGGTCTCGTTCCACACGCCGTCGTCGTTGGAGGCTATGACCCTGAAGGTGTATTCGCCCGGCGGGAGGTTGGTGTAGTGTGCGACGCGCTGCGTCCCCGCGTCGATCCACTCGTGGTCGTAGCCTTCGAGCTTGTATTTAAACTTCACCCTCGCCGGGTGGAGGAGGCTCAGCGCGGTGTAGCGAATCTCTATCTTGCCGGTTCCCGGGGGGGCCTGCGCGTGCTGCCCGAGGTCCAGAGCCTTGTCGTCGGCCGTCACCTCCTCGACGAGGACGGGGGGCGGCAGCGCGTTGGTGCGGATGTTGTTCGGGTCCACCGCCACGACCCCCTTGATCGTGGGGAACCAGAGCCTCCCGCCGCTGTCCTTCCACCCGGCGTACTGCGTGGCGCCGTTACACTCGCGGCTCGGCATGCCGTCGTCGGCGTCGTAGGCCGTGTAAGTCAGGCGGTCGATGCGCCCGCGGTCGAGGTCGTCGAACTGTCTGCGGGCGACACGGAAGATGCCCCGGTTGCAGCTCATCCAGAAGTCGCCGCGGTCGTCTTCGAGCACCGTGAAGACGATGTCGTCGAAGAGCCCCTCTTTGGTCGTGTAGGGGGTGAACCTCCCTTCGCGGAAGCGGTTGAGCCCGCCGCCCCACGTCCCCACCCACAGAGTCCCGTCCGCGTCGCCGTGGATTGACAGGACGGTCGTATTAGAAAGCCCCTCGTTCAGACCGTAGGTCGTGAACTTCCCCCCGCTGTACCGGCACAGCCCCCCGTCCGTGGCGATCCAGATGTCCCCGCCCGCGTCTTCGTAGAAGGCGTGTGCCTGGTTGCTGGGCAGCCCGTCCGCGGTCGTGTAGGTAACGAATTCCCTCCCTCTAAATCGGAGCACCCCGGCGAGGGTGGCGACCCAGACCGCCCCCGACCGATCCTCGTATATCGCCCGCACGCTATTCAGGCTGGCGTTCCGGGAGTCAAAATCCTTGACGAATCTCCCCCCGATGAAGCGGTGGAATCCGCCCCCCTTCGTGCCGACCCAGAGGCTGCCGTCCGCGCCCTGGTGGACGGGCCCGACGACGTTGCTCGAAAGGCCGTCACTGGTCGTGTAGTTGGTAATCCTCCCGTCCTTGAGCCGGCTCAGGCCGTCCTTCGTGCCGAACCAGAGCGCCCGCTCCCGATCCTCATAGACCGTGTAGACGAACTCCCCGGCCAGCCCCATGCCGAGCGTGTAAGGCGTAAACTTCTCGTCCTTGAAGCGGTTGAGGCCGCCGCCGACCGTGCCCACCCAGAGGCTGCCCTCCCTGTCCTCGAAGAGGGCCGACACGACCTTGCCCGAGAGGCCGTCCTGGCGTGTGAAGGAGGTGAACTCCTCATCCCTGAAGCGGAACAGGCCGTGCTCGGAGCCGAACCAGAGGTTGCCGTCACGATCCTCCAGGAAGAGCAGCACGCCGGCCGCCGGTGCCCCGTCCATCTTCGTGTACGTGCTGACCCGCCCGTCCTTGACGCGGTTCAGACTGCTGTTGGTGGTGAACCAGAGGCTGCCGTCGCGGCCATCGTAGATTCTTCTGACCTCGTCGCCGGGCTGCCCGAGTCTTTGGAGCGAGAACTCTTCGCCTCCGAACCGGAAGAGGTGGTCGCCCTGATTGCGCAGCAGCACCCAGATGCCGCCGCCCTGTCCCACGTGGAGCCAGTTGACAATGGTCTTCCCGAAGTAGTGCGTGAACCGCCCGTCCTTCATGCGGTCGAGGCCGCCGTCCAACAGCGAGATCCACAGACTGCCGTCCGGGCCGAACTGCATGGAGTAGAGCTTGTTGCTGGAGAGGCCGTCGGCGGTCGTGTAGGTGGTGAACCGCCCGTCGCGGAGGTGCGTCAGCCCGCCCGAAGTCGTCAGCCAGAGCGAGCCGTCGGCCGCCACCTCAAGCGCGTTGATGCTGTTATCCTTCAGCGCCGGCGTGTTGCTTTTGTCGAACACGGTGAAGCGCGCGCCGTCGAACCGGACGAGCCCTTCGAGCGTGGCGATCCAGAGGTAGCCGTCCGGCGTCTGCGCTATGTCGCGGACGCCGTTCTGAGGCAGGCCGTCTTCGATCTGCCACACGTCGTGGCCGTATTGGGCTATGGCCTTGCCCGGGTCGAGGCCGAGCGCGGTGCCGCCGCACAAAATGATTAAGAGAAGGCAGGCCGTGTACGACACACACCTGCGGTCGGCTTTACTACTCATCCGGAGACCTTCCAGTGGCCGGGCTCGGGCGCTTGACGGCTTAGGCAGGGGAGCGGGGCCGCGGCGTTACACCCGGAGGCGGTACGCGGGATGTTATCATAACAGTCGAACCCCGAAGAACGGCCGCCAGGCGCGAGCCCGCGCGGCGAGCGTTTGTGAAAGGTTAATCGCATCCGATGGGCGACACGAAGCAAATCATCCGACTCAGGTGGGTGTGGGTCGTGTGGGCGCTCTTAGGACTGTTCTTCGCCTGCCAGCTTTACATCAGCGGCTCCGCCGCGGGCCGTCCCGTCTCGCTCCCCTTCGCGCTCCTGCTCGGCCAGGTCAACGCGCACCTTTATCTCCTGGCCTCCATACCCGTCCTGTCCCTTGCCGGGCGCTTCGAGCCGTGGCGGGGTAATCGGCCCGCCCGCGTCATGCTCCACGCTTCCGCGAGTGTAGCCTTTTCCGCCGTTGTCTTAACCCTACAGATAGGCTTTCAACTCTGGCTCGGACACCCGGCCGGGCTCGGGGACTTGATACGGCCTGAGACCGTTGCGGCCTTCTTCGATAAGTTTAACGGCGGGATTTACGTCTACTGGCTTACCGTCCTCGCCCTTTACGCGTACGCCTATTACGTCCGCGGCGGGCGGGACACCTTTAAGGCGTCCCGTCTCAAGGCCGGTCAGACCCACGTGGTGCCGAGCACCGTGAGGGCGCGGTTGCGCCCCCACCTCCTCTTTAACACTCTGAACACAGTCGCCACCTTGATGCACGAGGACGTGGAGGCCGCCGAGGCCATGCTAATCAACACGAGCGCATTTCTCAGGGGCGCGCTGAGCGAGACGCAGGAGGTGCCGCTCAGGCTTGAGCTAGACACCTTTCAAGGCTATCTGCACATGGACGCGTCCCGCTTCGAGGGTGATGTGAGGGTAAGGGTGGATATCGATCCGGCCGCGGAGTGGGCTCTCGTCCCGAATACACTCCTGCTACCCTTGGCCGAGAATGCCATCAAGCACGGCACCGCGCGCTCGGCCTCCGGGAGCCGGATTGAGGTCGCCGCCCGGCGCGAGGGAGATAGGCTCAGCATACTGGTGTCTAACGACTGCGACGGCGAGACCGCTGGAGAACCGTCGCCACAGAAGGGGGAAGGGCTGGCAAACACTCGCGCCCGGTTGCAGCACTTCTACGGCCCCGCTCACCGCTTCGAGGCCGGACATTCCCCGGGCGGCGGATTCCTTGTCCACATCGAGATACCGTTTCGAGTGCGCCGCCCCGCGCCCGTACGCGCCGATAACGCCGAGGCTTCCGTCCCTCACGACCCTTCATTAAATAAGAGTCGGGCAGATTCTCTGTCTTACCAAACTGCCACCGCGCGCGCAGAGACTGATGAGCGCCGGCCATAGCAATTTGGGAGGCGCCACCCGGATCACGCCGATTTCGAGTATCTATTAAGGATTGGCAACATAGCCGCCGGAGGTGACTGCTTCATAACATCACAGCCATCGCATTCTCAGACGGTTTCTAACAACCATTATCGACGGCTTGGTCGCCGCCGCGCTCACCGCTCAGACCTTATGAGCGATCCTCTTCGGCTCCCCCGCCTCCCGCCCCGGACAGAGTCTCTTCCAGCACCTGAATCGCACCGCCGATGCGCAGCAGCGTCTGGCGCAGCGCGTCGGCCTGATTCTCAAGGGCTTGCAACTGCCTCTGCCCCGCCTCGAATTCTGCTTTAAGCTCGGACAGTCTCTTCTCCAACTGTTCCCTCATCGGCCCCACCTCGCGTTGAGCCCTTCCGCGCGCGAGACGACTCCTCCAGGCTTCGTAGCCCGGCGCGCAGCTCGGCAATCTCGCTGTGCTGCTGCTTGACCGTTTCGATGAGCAGCGGGATCAACCCGGTATAGTTAACTCCCTTCATCCCGCCGGGGCCGACCTCGACGAGTTCCGGGAAGAACTGCTCCACCTCGTGCGCTATCAGGCCGATCTGAGCCGACGCCTCCTCCCCCGCGTCGCGCCACTTGAAACGCACACCGCGCAGGGCGAGCAGGTTGTGCGCCGCATCGCCCAGCGGAGCGACCTCTTTTTTAAGTCGGACGTCCGACCCCTGCACGACCCCACCGCTACTCCATAGTTTCGCGGCCGCAAAACCGCCGTAGTAGTCTCTGGGCGCATTCGAGTTCTTCAGTCTGAGCCACTCGTCGTTCGCCTCCGCGTCGCCGTCGCCGGACAGGAGCCACTTATCTCCGAGCTGAAGCTTTCGGGTCTTGGTCGTACCGGCCACCTCCAGCCTGGTCACCGGGTTCCCCGTCCCGATGCCGACGTTGCCGGTCAGGCCTTGAATGACGAGGAGCCCCCAATTGTCAGCGCCCGCCGCCGTCCGGTAGCCGATCTCCAGGCGATTCCTGTCGGGGCCGTGGTCATCCCCCCACGGGTTATGGATATGATAGCCGCCGCCCCCCTCTGTCTTCCGCTGCTGGGTTAAAAATATCCAGTCGCTGTGGGGGGTGGCTACCTCCAGCTTGGCGCTGGGCGAAGTCGTGCCGATGCCGACGTTGCCGTTCGCCTTGACGGTGACTTTGGTGTCGTTGCCGCCCGCCCGCAGTTGGAGGTCGTGGCCGGTCATCGTCGAGACGATGCCGCCCGCGTTGTCGGCCCCCAAGAGCACCTCGACCCCCCCGTTATTCCCCCTCACGTTCATGTACGTCCCGCCGGCACCCTGGATCGTCAGCGGGCGGTTGGGGGCGCCCGTCCCGATGCCGACGTTGCCGCCGCTGGTGATCCTCAGCCGCTCCACCAGGGCGTTGGCCGCCGCGCCGCTCGCCTTCGTCAGGAACGAGAAGTGGCTGGAGTAGTTGCCGTCGTCCAGGCTCTGGAGGCGGGCCGTGGGCGGGTTGTTCGCCCCGGGGTCGTAGCCGTTAAAGTCAACGGCCGCGCCCGCGCCGGTGACTCCGCTCGCGTTAAGTAGCGTGAGCACGGGGCCGAGCGCGCCGGGCGCGTCTTTGCGGACTTGCAGTTGCGTGGTCGCCGCGTCCGTCCCGATGCCGACGTTGCCCGCGGCGTTGATGCTCAGTATGGCGGTGTTGCTCCCGGCGGCGAAGTTGAGCCCGGCGCCGGCCGCCGGGTTGGCGTAGATGCGCGCCTTCTGGGCGCCGCTGGCGCTCTGGAAGATGATGTCGCCGGAGTCTTCCGCGGCGGCCTTCAGGAGCAGGTCGCCGTCGTTGATCTCCAGCTTCGCGCCGGGCGCCAGCGTGCCGATGCCGACCCTGACGCCCACGACGGTCATCGTGTCGGCCGGCCCGCTGCCGAGCATCAGGCGGTTCGTCCCGCCGACGGCGCGCAGTCGCACGTCGCCAGCCCCGACGCCGCCCGTCGCCACCCCGACCTTAAGCCGGTGCGCGGCGCTGCCGATCTTGAGGTCGCCCTCGGTGGTCGTCACGTCCCACTGCCCGCCCGAGAGGTGGAGCTGCGCGTCGGGCGTGGTGACGCCGACGCCGAGCCTGCCGCCGGCATAGATTCTGTCCGCGAAGAGGGCGATGCGTCGCACGCCCCCGTCCGTGATGCCGCCGACGTGCAGCCACCTGGTGGCGCCCTCGACGTTGTTCGCCATCCCGATCCAGTTGTCCTGGTAGAGCGCCCCGGCCGCGTCTATGAACACGAGCGCCGTGGCCCTGATGTTGCCCTGGACTTCGAGCTTGTCGGCCGCGGCGATCCGCCCGATGCCGACGTTGCCGCCCGCCCCGACCCTGAGCCTCTCGGGAGGCGAAGCCCCGCCGGTCGAGAAGACGATGTCGCCGTACTCGTAGAACTCCAGACGGTCGGCCCGCCGGTTGAAGACGATGCGGTGCGCGTTGTCGTTCGAGCGGAGCTGCCCGCCGTCGGTGAAGAAGATCTCCCGGCCGGCGTCGAGCTTGAGCGAGCCGTTTTCGAGCGCGCCCTGCTCGGGCGCGCTGCAAGTCAGCCGCGGCCACTTGCTGTCGTCCACGTTGTCCCGGCCGAGGTTCAGCGTTCGCACCGTCAACTCGCCGGCCTCGACCCCGGCGGCGCGCCGGTTGGCCTCGTCCACGCCGGTGACGGTCGTGCCGGTGCGGATGACCCTGGCGAGCACGAGGTCCGTCCCCACGTCGCTCGGCATCGCCAGCGCGGCCTGGAGCGACGGCGTCTCCGTCCAGCGCGTGTCGCCTTCGGCCCCCGTCTCGTTGCTCGGGTCGCTCCGCGCCTCGCCGTACGAGATGGTGATGTAGGCCGCCGCGCCGGGCGTGAGGCCGGCCAGCTCCAGCGTCGCGCCGTCGACGAGGACGATCTCGCGCCCGTTCTTGTCTACGGCCATGCCCGGGCTGACTCTGACGGCGGTCGCCCCCTGCGCGGCGGTGACGCGCAGCCCGTCGCCGGCGATGCCCCAGGTGTGGAGGTGGCTGTTGTGGCGTCGGCGCATTTCGACGTGGTACTTCTGCTCGTCGAGGAAGTCCTTCGCGCGGAGGAACTGGTGCTTAAAGTAGTTGAGGCGTTTGATCGGCTCTGCCATGGCTGTCGCTCCTTGTCGTTGCGGCCTAGTCCGCGGGCGGCTCTCCCAGCAAGGTGTTTACTTCGACCCGCGAATAGTCTTCGATACGCAGGACGGGCGTCTCCACCTCCAGCAGGAATAGAGTGTGCGACGGCTTCTCCATGTTGAGGATCGCCGTCACCACCTCGCGGTGCTTCTTGATCTCCGAGGGGACGGTAGTGCTGAGGTTGATGAGCACGCGGAAGACGAAAGGCGTGCCGCCCTCGACCAGCGTGTTGACGCCGACGCGCGAGCCCGATTCCGACTCGACCCGCAGGGGCATCGCCGCGTCGGTGATGCTGGCGCCGAGCCGCGTGTAGATGCTGACGAGTTCCTCAAGCCCCTTCTTCGTCCCCCGCAGGTGGTAGAGCCGGACGGCGTCCCTGATGAACTCGCGCTGGTGGACTTCGTCGAGGTCGGCGCGCAGGCTCAGCGCGACCCAGCCCGAGAGCCACTCCAGGAACTCGGGCGGCGTCAGCATGGGGTCGAAGTATTCGGCGACGCGCGCGATCTTCTGCTCCAGCCCGAGCCCGGCCGCCTTGGGCGGGTAGCGCAGCAGGACCTTCTCGAAGGCGGAGAGGTACTGGCCGAGGAAGGGGTCCTCGCGGTAAATCTCGGGCAGGTAATCGAGCAGTTCGCCCGCCTGGTCTGTCACCTCGTGTGCCATCTCCGCCTCCCGCCGTCCTGACAGGCCGTCACTCGTCCTCCGGGAATCTGATCTCGGGCCGCACGTCCACCAGCTCGTCCGCCCGAACCTCTACGGCGACCAGGTCGCCGTCGGCGTTACGCCTCAACCGGCCCTCGTCGGGCGGCGCGGTCGCCAACTCTTCGAGCCGCCTCTTGCCGCCGCCGCCCGCGCTGACCTCCGTCCTCCTCACGTAATCTACCGTGCGCTGCCGGTCGAGGATCTCGTACAGCTCCGAGACGTAGACGTTGCGCCCCAGGGGCCAGCCCTTCCCGCCCGGCCCGCCCGTGAGCGGGTCGAAGAAGGCGCGCACCGTGCCCTCCAACTGCGCGCGCACCTCGGGCCTGCGCGAGGCCAGGGCGTCGGGGGTCAGGACGACCGTCAGCCGGACGCGGACGGCGACGTAGCGCGGCCCGACGACGTGCACGATGGTTGTGACGAGGCGGCGCGCGTCCAGGTACGCGGCGACGAGATTGACGAGGGCCTGGCTCGGCTGCGGCCTGTCCCCCCCGCCGCGCGGGATGATGATGACGCTGACGTGGTTCGGCAGCTCCTCGCCGCGCTCGGCTTCGCCCTGGATTTCGAGGTTGCGTCGCGGCACGCAGTGGGCGCGCCCGACGAAGTCGGGGGCCGGCGGCTCGGCCGCCTCGGCGGCCGGCGGTCTCGGCAGTTCGGACGCTGCGAGCGCCAGCTTCTCGAAGTCGGCGCAGGTGACGGCGCGGTATGGCTCGCGCAGGGCCAGCACCGTCGCGCGCACCTGCTCTTCGAGGTTCACCCCGCCCGCTAGATTGAGCCCCGGGTCGAGCAGCTTCAGGAAGGCGGCCCGGTTGGCGTCCGTGACGCGGTTGAGGCGGTAGAGCAGCATCTCCGCGAGGTAGGCGAACAGCTCGATGAGCGTGATGCCGGGGTCGGACTCGTTGTGGTCGGTCCACTCCGGGGCGTAGGTCGGGATCAGGGAGCGCGCCTCTTCGACGAGGTCCGCGTACCGGCGGTCGTCCAGGTTCGGTAGAGTTATCGGCATGCTTCGTTACGCCCGCGGGCGGCCTTCAGGCTTCTGCCAGGGTCAAGCTGATCTTGTGGGTGCCCGAGTAGACCAGGGCCCGTTCGGTCGTCGCGGCGTCGGCGCGCTCCTTGGTCTCCGTCACCCGGAGCGCGATCACGTGATCGACGCCCTCCGTGCCTTCGAGCAGCGCGTAGAGGTCGGACTTGTACGGCCTCCGGCCGAAGTCCCAGCCCCTGCCGTCGAGGCCGCCCGTCAGCGGGTGGAGGAAGCGCGCGAGCGACCGCGACACCGCCGCCTCGACCTCGCGCGCCCCCTCCAGCGAACTCACGCCCAGGGTGACTTCTATGTCGACGCGCACGTAGTCAGGGCCGACGACGAAGAGGTCTGCGTTGGGGGCGCGGTGGCGGTCTAGGTAGTGGCGCACGCGGCCTATCAGTTCGAGGCTCGGCACGGGCCTCGGCTCCGCCGAGCGCGGGACGACGATGAGACTGACGGCCCCCAGCCGCCGGTGCGTGGCGTCGGGGTCGGAGGCGAGGTCGTAGAGCGGCACGCACTTGACGCGCGCGACCTCGGGCGTGGCCTCCCTCCCGAGGTCTTCATAGTCCTCGATCGTCACCGCGCGTCCGCCGTGGCGCAGCGTCCTCGGCGCGCGCTCGATGAGCGATGCGAAGTCTTCGGCGGCCGCGCCGCCCGCCGCCGGGGCGATATTGGTGACCTTATCAATGTAGGGGACGGTGGTCCTCAACTGGGTGACGACGCCCGCGGGCCTGTTGCCGGCGGTGCCGCCCCCCGTCCGGTAGCGGCGCAGGCGCAGGTTGCCGGCGAGCGCCGGCGGGATCATGCCGTGGCGGCCGTCGCCGAAGCGCACCTCGCCCGTCAGGCGGTCGAGCACGTAGTGGCGGTCGCGCGGCCCCGAAGAATAGAAGTCGGAGGTCGCGTGCCAGCGCACCCAGACCTCCCTCACCATCCCCGCCCCGTTCTCCACGACCCTGACGGCGTCGTCGCCCTCCTCGCGCCTGATACTGGCCGCCTCGGCGTGGGAGGGCATCTCCGGCTCGCGCACTTCGAGCTGCTCGCCGGGCAGCACGGGGGAGCGCGTGGTGCGGAAGACCTGGTCGGCGCTCGCGTCGCTGGAGCCGAGCAGCTCGTCGCGGACGGTGACGGCCTGCTCGGCCGTCATCGTGTTCAGGAGCAGCCGCCGCAGGTGGGGCGGGAACTCGTACCCGCCGCTCTTCCACCTGACGCGCAGCCAGAAACGCCTGAGGCCGAACTCGTCGTGCGCGGCGAAATCGCCCGGCGCGATGAACTCGACCAGCCCGGGCAGCGTGAGGTTCCGCGTGTCGTCGTGCGCCACGAGCGACGACCACCCCCCGCCGTCCCAGTACTCCCAGGAGAGCTGCGGCCGCCGGCGGGCATCCTCCTCCGAGGCGAAAGTCTCGAAGGTGGCGACATGCTCGACATCGGGCGCGCCCTCCCAAGTGAGCCTGACGAAGCCTCGATCCTTGGCGTCCGGCGCGGCCTCCGCGTGGACGGGGACGGAGATTTCCAACTCCGTCGTCTCCCCCGCGCCCACCTCTACGCTCGACGTCTTGTCCTTGGCCCACGCCGACCCGTAGACGCTGACGTTGAGCATGCCGCGCGCGCGCCCCCGGCTTTCGTAAGTCGCCGAGAACCTGTGGCTGACGGCGGAGCCGGGCGCGCCCGCCTTCCGGCTGCGGAGCGGCCAGAGCGGGCCGTACCTCTCCCCGTGCCTGAAGACGACGGGTTCGACGTAGAGGCTGAGCTTGCGGTTCGGGAACTCGGCCCTCGACGGCGGGAGGCTGAAGCCGAGGTAGAGCGCCGGCTCCGCGTCCCCGCTCGGCCGGAACGGCTTGAAGGGCCGGACGCCGGGATTCTCGCAAACGAAGTCGTTGCAGGCGACGAGGGTGGCCCTCGCTTCCGGGGTCTCAAGGACGTAGTCAACGCCGAGCGAGCCGAGCGAAGGCGGCGCGAGCGTCCCGCCGACGGCCGTGTAACCCTTCACCACGTCGCCCTCCTTCACCGGGTCATAGCGCGGGGGCTCTCCGTAGTTGCCAGCGACGATGCGCACGCGCACCCAGACGTTCTCCACCCCATTGACCGGGGTCGCAGCGGCGCTGGCGGGGAGGGTGAACGTCACGGCCCCTTCCCGCGCGGTGAAAGCCTTGGTCGTGTCGGCGAACTCGGTGGCGGGGAGCGGCTTCTCCTCCCGCTTCGCCGCGCCCTCCCTGTCTACGGTGGCTAACTCGGCCCACTTCGCGCCGTTCCAGAATTCCCACCTGAGCCTGAGCTTCTCGGAAGCCGCCGGGGTTCTGATGCCGGCCGCGGCCGGGTCGGTCGAACTCACGGCGAGCGTGATCTTCGCGCCGGGCCTGGAGAACGCCTCGCTCCGGGCGAAGTAGAAGGTGTCGCCGTAGCCGGGATTGGGGCCGAAGGGCAGGAAGTCCTTCGTGGTGTCGAGCGGCAGGTCGTTAAAGAAGGCCGCCTCCGGCGGCAGCCTTTGATCCTTGTCGCCCACCTTACTGTCCAGCCTGACCGACACCGTCACGGCCGAGACCGTCGGCAACTGGGACTCGCGCACCATCGTGTCGAGCTGCTTGGGCGCAGTCGTAATCGGCGTCACCAGGCGGCAGCGCAGCCAGCGGCTCTGCCACCCCCCGACCTCGGCCGGTGGGATGGGGGAGTTGTCCCGCAGGGCGGGGGCGTTGCAGGTCATCTCGCCGCTGCGCGTGAGGTTGTCAGTCTTGTCGGAGAAGGCGATGGGCACGTAGCTCGTGCCGTTCCAAATCTCCCACCGCAGTTGGCGCGGGTCGGGCTTCCGGCCCTCCCCCGGCGGGTCGGGCTCGACGTTCCCGGCCAGCGCGAACTTCAGTCGCACCGCCTTCAGGGCCGGGAGGCCGAAGTAGCCGTCGTGCCCGACGTAGAGGTAGTGCTCGATCTGCCGGTCGCCCGCGAAGGCGGGCGCGCCCGCGCTCGTCGCGGCGAGCAGGCCGCCCCGGTCGGCGAACCTGTCCTGCTCGGGCTCTCGGACGAAGGCCGAGTCGAGCCGCGCCGCGGTGACGACCAGCTCCCGCTCCGTCTCGTAAATGACCGGCTCCTTCTCGCCCTCCGCGGGCGGCGCGGCGACCTGCGTCCCGGCGGGCACGACCGAGTCCGTCGTGCTGCCCGCGGTGAGGGTGAAGGTGAGCGGCACGCGGGCCGGCTGCGGCGGCAGCATCGAGGCCCCCAGCAGGTTGAGGAAGGCGAGCTGGTTCTTGCCCGGCACGTCGTTGAGGCGGCGGATGACGATCTCGGCCAGGCGGCTGAAGATGCCGATCATCGCGCGGCTCAGTCCCACGTCGGGGTTGAAATCCGCCCACGCCGGGTCGAGCCCGGCGAGTTTGGACAACTCCTGCCGTAGCTCCTGCGCCACGGCGGTCGCCGAGCGGGGGTCTATTTTCGGGGGCTCGCCCGTCACTAAGTCCTACTCCTCTCCAGGTAGAACGGGTAGACGAGGTTGAAGACGTTGTTGGTGGCGCGCACCTCGTAATCGACGACCACGAGCAGCACCTGGCCGCCGTTCTCCGGCCGCACCCTCACGTCGAGCACGCTGACGCGGGGCTCGTAGAGGAGCAGCGCCTGTCGCACGGCCGTCGCCACGCTGCCCGCCGTCTCCGGGGTGTTCGGGCTGAAGACCAGGTCGTAAATCCCGCAGCCGAAATCCGGGAGCATCACGCGCTCGCCCTTGGCCGTGCCGAGGATAATCCAGATCGACTGGCGGACTCGCTCCTCGTACTCCGCCAGCGGGAGCGCGCCGCCGGGCCCCACGCGCACGGGGAACCCCCAGCCCTTGCCCAGAAAGTCTTTCGGCATCTCTCTCCCTCCCTCCCGCCCCTCAGCCGATAAAGACCGTGCCCGCGGCGATGACCGTGCCGACCGGCAGGTCGGACGGGTCGTTGCAGGTCGTCGCCGTGTCGCCGCTGCGCGCCGCCATCTTCCCGTTGATCTTCACCGTCGCGCTGCCCGTCTTAATCGTCGCCTTGTTCGACGGCGGCTTCTGGAAGGAGGTGCCGGGCGGCGTCTGGACGTGCGGCGGGGTGTTGTCGGCCGTGCTGTCTACGGTGGCGGCGGGCATGCCCATAATCTTAACGTCGCTGCTCAGGCCGCCGCCGATGACCCCGGTGAACGGGTGCGGCAGCGGCGTCGGGGCCATTGACGTCCCGGCCGGGACCATGACGATGTGGGTGTCCGTGGCGACGACCTGGTCGCCCTGTTTTGCCGCTGGCTGCCCCATGGTGCCCTCCCGGGCGGCGGCCCTCGCGCCGCGCGCCCGCGCTAGTTGATGTTGACCGTCGCCCCCTTGACATTCATCTGGCCGCTGGCCTTCAAGTCCATCCCCGCGCCCGCCTCGACCTTGGTGTCGGCCGAGGATTTGATCTCGACCTTCTGGGCGTCGAGCGTGATCTTCCCTTGCGCCGCGCTGAGGACGATGTCCTTGTCCACGGTGATGGTCAGGGTGTTCTTAGAGGTGTCGATGACGATGCTGTTCTTCTCGCTCTTGTCTATGATCTCGATCTTCTCTTTGCCGTCCTCGTCCGTCAGGCGGACGACGTGGCCGCTGCGCGACTTGATGACCCGGACGCTGTTCTTGCCGTCGCCGTTGTCGGCCGGCGGCGCGTCCGCCCCGTTCCACAGCGCCCCGACGACGTAGGGGAAGCGCAGGTCGCCGTGCTCGAAGGCGACCAGCACCTCGTCGTCCACCTCCGGCAGGAAGAAGACGCCGCGCCCGCCGCCCGCCATCGGAGCGGCCACGCGCGCCCAGTTGCTCTCGTCGGAGTCGTTCAGCCAGGGGAACCTGACCTTGACGCGCCCCATCTTCTCCGGGTCCTGGTTGTTGGTGACGACGCCGACCACGACGCCCCGGACGCGCGCCTCCCGCGGGCCGTCCCCCTCGCCGTCCGTGAGTAGCCCGAGGAAGTTCAAGACGCGTTCCTCCGAACGTTGAAGTAGGTGTAGTAGCCGCGCCGCGGCGTGTAGTGGTGGCGCGCCGAGGTGACGAAATAGTTGCCGCTGAAGCGCCGGCCCACGCCCTCGATCTTAACCACCCGGCCGCTCCGCAGGTCGGCGCGGCCGTGGCAAATGCCCTCGCCGGAGATGAAGCCGAGGGCCGCGTCGTTGTAGCGCGCCTTCGCCACCTGGTCGGCCTCGGCCTGCGACATGACGGGGCGGTCGCCTATCAGGCCCGGGGCCGCGCCGAACGCGCCCTCGGCGACGGCCGGGCCGCTCTCGCCGCCCATCGTCGCGGTCTCGTCGCCCATCCGCGCCTGCCCGACGATCTCCTTCTTCTCCTTCGGGCTCCAGCCGCGCACCGCCACCTCGCTCAGGGTGAAGGCCGACGTGAGGCGCGGGTGGAATTCGAGCAGGTCGCCCTCGTTCGTCAGCGTCAGGGCCTCGCCCTGGTCGAAGGGGACGGGGCGGAAGTAGAGGGTCTTGCCGCTGAGCGCCACCTCGAAGTGGATGCGGCCGGCGCGCTCCCGCAAAAACTCCATGTCGCTCTGGTTGGCCTGCAGCACGTAGTCGTGTGTCACCTGGCTGTCGGTGGCCTCGGCACTGAGCCCCGCCTCGCCCGCTATCTGCGCGGCGATGTCGCTGTCCTTCTGCTGCAAGAAGCTCCGGGTCTTGCGCCCCCGCGTGAGGCGGTGGCGGCGGTCGTAGCCCCGCACGACGAGCAGGGGCAGTTGGCTGAGGGAGAACTGGGGCTCCAGCCCGGTGATCTCGCCGGCCAAGACCAGCTCGGGCGCGTCGCCGTAGCCCAGCTTGATTTCGACCGACCCGCCGACGGCGAAGAGGCTGTTGTCAACCCAGACCAGCGGGTCGTCCTGCTCCACGCTCGTCGCCAGCTCTACCGTGAACATGCTGGGCCACTCCGTGTCGTCCTCGACCGTGACGGCGGTGACGTGCGCCTGCGCCTCGACCGGGATGGGCGATCCGTTGACCGAGACGTCGAAGCCCGCGACGAGCGGGTTACCATACTGCGCTGCCGGCATGCGACTCTTGCCTCACATCAGCTTGGGGATCCTGAGCGTCGCGCCGACGGCGAGGTTGCGCGGGTCGTCGAGTTCGTTCGCCTCGGCGATGGCGCGCCAGCGCGTCGGGTCGCGGTAAACGTCGCCGGCGATGCTGCTGAGCGTGTCGCCGCTCTTGACGACGCGGGTCGTCAGCTCGGGGTCTGTGTCGCGCCTGTCCGCCACCGGGTCGAGGAACTCGGTGAAGGTGACGGTCAACGTCGCGCGGATGGGCTCGCCCGTGTTGCGGAAGAGGGTGAAGCGCTGGACGAGGTTGCTGACCACCCCGACGAAAGGGAAATCCGAGTCCTTCGGCTGCTGGCCCCACGACACCTCGCACGTCGGCGGGCGGGGCCGCGGCTGGGCGTTCTGGTCAATGCGGGTCAGCGCCACGATCCTGTTGGTCAGCGTGCGCACGTCCGTGACGGGCCTCTCCCCGCCGGCCGTCAGCGTAACGTCGAAGAAGAGTTCGAGCGTGAGGGTGCGGCTGCCGCCGCCGCCGAAGGTGAGCATGGGCGCGTTGGTGGCGCTGAGCGGCTCCTGCTGGCCCCACGTCACCGTCTTGTTAATCGAGTAGGAGTTCGGGTTGAAGAGCACCTTAAATCCTTGGGGGTCGGTGTCCCGCGGGTTGACTTTCTTGATGGTCAGTTTCGCTAGAGCCATTTTCCAAAGCCCCTCCGTTCGCGCTCGACCGCGACCCGGCGAAGGATGACGCGGCTGACGTGTTCTGTGATCCGCTCAAGGTCAACTCCGCCCGCGCCCGTTCCCGTTTGCGCCGGAGCGGGGGGCGCGGCGGCGCCGTCGCTAGCGGCTGGCGGGGGGGACGAGGCGGCGGCCTCCGCGCGGTATAGCGCCGCCGGGCCGCCCGTCGTCTGGATGGGCGGCGCGCTCTGGACGGGCTGCGCCGGGCGCGGCTCGCCGGGGCCCGCCGGAGGAGCGCCGCCGAGGCTCTTGCGCCAGACCATCCGCGCGCCCGAGAGGTGCAGCGGGCTCCGCATGACTTCCGGCGCGCTCACGCGCGCCCGCGCCTGTTCCGACGCCGTCCGGCTCGCGCCAGCGCTCACGCCGGCCCCGCCCGCGCGCGGCGCAGCCCCCGCACTACCCGTTCGCGTCTCCGCGCTCACGTCCGCGGTGGTCGTTGCCCCGAGCGGCAAGGGCATGCGCTGAATCTGCTGCCGGTCGAGGCGGCCCGCGGCCGGCTGCTCCAAGCCCGGCGGGAGGCGGGTGCCGGTGAGACTCTCCGGCCCGCTCGCTTCAACCCCCGCGACCGTGCTCGGCGCAGAAGCCAGGCTTAGATCAGGCGTTTCAACGGCGGGCCGAGTCTCCACACTCGCCGCGGGGAAAGGTGGTGCCGGGTCAACCTTCGCGCCGGGGCGCGTGGTCGGTTCCGGCGCGGCCAGAGGCTGCGGCGGGACTTCACCCGGTGCCCCGTCTCGCGCCGCCCCGTCTCGCGCCGCCTCGGCTCTCTCCGCCTCGGCTCTCTCCGCCTCGACGCTTCGGCGTCGCCGAAGCAGGAGCGGGGCGCGCACGCCGGCCTCGCCTTTGGGCTGGACGAGCTTCACGCCTTCAGGCACGCGTAGTACAGCGCCGGGGGAAGAACCCGGCCGGCCGCCTGGGGCCGACGGCTGGCGTACGTTATCCTCTGCCGCCCCGGCCACCTCCGCGTTCGGCCCGGGCGACTCTTTGGTGAGCGGCATGACCGCCGCAAGGCCCGACGGCTCGTGCGGCGCGGGCCGCTCCTTCACGGCCGGGGGGACGGTCTCAGGTTCAGCGCCGCGCTGTGACTCCCGGCCCGCGGGCTCGTCGCCCGGGGGGGCGGCGCTCGCGGGCGTGGCCTGAGCGGGCGTCGCGGCCTTGCGCTGGAGGAGCGGAGTGCCGCGCGTGCCGCCGACATCCGCGGCCGGCGCGGGGACGTTCGCTCGACTCGCGGCTATTTCGGCGGCGGGTGTCCCGGCGGACGAATCCCGCGGGGGGGCGTTATGCACGCCGCGGTGAGCTTCAGTCGCGACGGGAGAATCTGACTCGGAGGTCGGCTCACCCCCACTCCGCGCGAACCGGCCGGGGACGATAGGGAGCGGCTCACGGGAGCCCGGCGCGCGCGTGTTAACCGTCCCGTAGCGCGCGGTCAGCAAGCCGAGCAAGGGGACGCGCCCGGCCACCCAATCGACGAGCGAGTCGTACCGCCGCTCGACGCTCCGAACGTCTATCACGCCGCCGCTGCCATCGCGGCGCGCCATCAGCCGCGCGGCGAACTCGCCGGCCGGGCCCGGGTCGTCGCGTTGGGAAGGGTCGTGCGTCACAGGTTAAACCCCCTTCGGGTGGAGCGCGCCGCCGCCACCGCTAGAAGCCGACGGAGCCGGAGAAGGAGAGATCCAGGCCGAGCCCGGTGAGGACGCTCTTGAGCGTCGGCCGGATCAGGCCGTGGTGGGTTAACTCCACGCTCTCGAAGGCGACGCTGTTGGAGTCGGCGCGCAGCTCCGGCCCCGTCCACTTCATCGGCAGGGCGTCGCTGAAGTTCCACCACATGACGGGGATGTGCTCCTTGTTGAGGAGGTAGACCGTCCCGTTCTTCGGTTCGACCGGCGTGCCGAAGTTGACCGCCTGCACGACCTCCGTGTACCAGTCCCACAGGTCTGCGCCGAGCGTCAGGCCGTGCTTGAGGACGAGCGGCGGGTTCCTGCTCGGCCCGGGGAGGCGGTGTACGTAATCGTTGACGCCGCCCTCGCGGTACTCCTCGAACTGCGTCTCCGCGACCAACCCGCTGCACTCCGAAAATCCCCCGACCATCATCCCCTCGATCTCGATGAAGAAGTTGAAGACCTGGTAAGGGTCGGAGCGGATGCCGAGGAGGTTCATGGCCGCCGTGAAGGCGGCGTTCATCCCCACCGAGGGGATCGCCGAACCGACGCCGAGTGATGGCATGTCGTGAGTCTCCTGTCTGAGGCGTCTGAACGCGCCGCCGGGCGCGGCCGGCGCGCGGTGGGCCCGCCGTCGCCGCCCGCGCGTCAGCCGCGCGCGGCCTGCTCGTTGAGGCGCTGGTTGATCTTGGCGATTTCCGACACCCACCGCTGTCGCTCGCCGTGTTCCAGCGCGAGAATCTGTTCGTGCGGCCAGTTAAAGTGAAAGGCGATGTACGCTACCTCCTCGTAGAGCCGCTCTAAGGGGTAGCGCCAGACCCCCCCGGGCGGCTGACCTCCACCTCGAAGTCTCGCTCGCAGTGCGGGCACCTCGTCTGCACGCGGTCGTGGCCGGCCTCGTTGATGCGCCGGTAGAGGTCTTGCAGGTAGGCCAGGTCCGCCGCGAAAAGTCCCTCGATAATTTTGGGGTTGAGTTGGTCGAGCGTGCCGAGCCGCGTGATGACGCGCGTGAGCAGGATGATGAGCAGGTATGCCGGGTTGCTCTGCACGCGCGGGTCTTTGAGCGGGGCGATCTCGTCGAAGGCCGTCGCCAGGCGCATAGTCCCCTCGCGGTGCAGGTTGCCCTCGCCGTCGACGTAACCCATCGGGAGAGTAAAGGGGAACTCCGTTTGCAGCATAAGAGTCTTCAACTCCTC
Source organism: Pyrinomonadaceae bacterium (assembly GCA_035563535.1). Taxonomy (GTDB): domain Bacteria; phylum Acidobacteriota; class Blastocatellia; order Pyrinomonadales; family Pyrinomonadaceae; genus QHXN01. The sequence goes on from DATMVD010000090.1 coordinate 39,416, forward strand.
CGTCCGCGGGGCCGCGGGAGGAAAGTCCCCCGCCCCCGGCCACGCCCCGCCGCCGGGCGGCGCTTACGCCTTGCGGAGTTCTTCGTGGGTGATTTCGATCGACTCGACGGCGACGGCGGTGCTCGTCGAGTTGAACGAGGGCCCCGTCCACTTCGAGCACCAGGCGTCGTGAAAGTTCCAGCGCAGCTTCTCCTCGCCGGCCTCGTTGAGCAGGACGATGGAGCCGTTCTTCCGCACCGTCCTGCCGTCGATGGCCGTCTGCCGCCACCGCCACAACTCGTCTGAGTCGGTGACGCCGCGCTTGAGCGTGATGGCCGAGAATTTGTTCAGTCCCGTGAGCTTGCGCACGTGGTTCGGGTCCGAGCCCTCGCGGTAGTCCACCGCGTCGGTCGAAGCGTCCAGCCCGCTGCACTCTTGGAAGCCGGCCTGTGTCATCCCGTCCATCTCGACGAGGAAGTTAAACCCGCGATACGGGTCTACGCGATTAGGCATGAGACTCCTCCTTCATATGTTAATGACTGTGCATCACTACTGCGCCTCGGTCGTGCCGGCGCGGTGCAGTATGCGCACGACGACGAACTCCGCCGGCGCGCTGGGTGCGATGCCGACCTCCGTCACCGCCCTGCCCGCCTCGCGGGACTCGGGCGGGTTGGTCTCGGCGTCGCACTTGACGTAGAAAGCCTGGTCGGGCGTTTGGCCCACGAGCGCCCCCTTCACCCAGAGGCCGCGCAGGTAAGCGCCCAACTCGCGCTGGATGCGTACCCAGAGGCGCGGCTCGTTAGGCTCGTAGGTGGCCCAGGGCATGTTGAGGTCGACCCAGCGGCAGACGGTCAGGAAGAGGCGGCGGACGTTGACGTAGCGCCAGTTCTCGTCGCGGCTCAGCGTGCGCGCGCCCCAGACGCGGATGCCGCGCCCGGCGAAGGCGCGCAGGCAGTTGACGCCCAGCGGGTTCAGCGCGCCCTGCGTCTCGGCCGTGACGCGGGGCTCCAGGTCCACGACGCCGAACACCTCCTCGTTGGCCGGGGCCTTAAAGACGCCGACCTTCCTGTCCGTGCGCGCGTAGATGCCGGCGACGTGGCCGCAGGGCGGGACCAGGCCGCCCGCCCTCGTCCGGAGCCAGGGGAAGTAGAGCGCCCCGCTGACCGTCTCGTCCGCCCGCAGCGCGAGGCCCTCGCGCTGCCGCGCCACGTCGTCGGCCGAGCCGCCGCGTAACGAGGCGAGGATGGCGAACCGCCCCACGTGCTCGGCACAGTGCCTGAGCGCGTACGCCTGCACGTCCAGAATCGCGGGCACGTCCGGCGCGAGGTTGGCCGCGTCCTTGCTCGCGTCGCCGGTCGAGATGTTTAAGAGCATCGCGTCGGGGACGGCGACGAGGTCGAGGTCGTTGAGCGGGGCGAGGGCGTCCAGAGCGTTCTTGAGCGCCCGCACCCGCCCGGCCAGCGTCTCGGAAGGGACGGCCCGCGCGACGTAGCAGCGCACGCCGCCGTTCTGGAAGAAGCCGGCGACGGCCTCGGCGAGGAGGCCGCCGGCCGGGGGCGAGAAGTTGTCAAAGAGCTCCTCCCTGCGGTGCAGCGCCACGACCGCCTGTGCGTTGCGCGCGAGCGCCCTGACCGCCTCGCGGAACGGCCGGTCGGCCGAAAGTGAGGCGAGTTCGGCGGCGTCGGCCTCCGACAAGTTCCCCTCGAACGTCAGCCGCCTGCGGCCGGCGTCGTAGCTCAGGCGACTGCGCAGTCGCTCGGGGAATACGAGCGGCGGCAGGTAGTCGAGCCGCGCGGCGGCGGCGGCGAAGCCGACGAACGCCGGGATGCCGGTCGGCAGTTCGACCGGGGCGCGCAGGAAGACGTCCTGCCGGTAGACGCCCGGTGTCTGTAAGTTAGAGGCCATCGTTCGCCTGCGGCCTCACTTGCCCGGGGCCGTCCACTGGCTGATGCGGAAGATGACGAACTCGGCGGGGCGCACGATGGCGACGCCGATCTCGGTCACGACCTGCCCCAACTCCCTCAACTCCGGCGGGTTGGTCTCGGCGTCGCACTTGACGTAGAAGGCTTCGGCCGGGGTGTTGCCGAAGAGCGCGCCCGTGCGCCAGACGTTGAGCAGGAACGCGGTCACGTTGCGCGTGATCTTCTGCCAGAGCGCCGCGGTGTTGGGCTCGAAGACGACCCACTGCGTACCCTCGTCGATCGACTCGCGCAGGAAGAGCAGCGTGCGGCGGACGTTGATGTACTTCAGGTCGGCGTTGGCGTCGCCGCCGACGGTGCGCGCGCCCCACACGCGGATGTTGCCGTTCATCTCCCGGATGACGTTGACGCCCTGCGGGTTGAGCCCGTCCTGCACGGCCTTGCTGACGGAGTACCTCAGGCCGAGCGCCCCGAGCACGACCTCGTTGGCCGGTGCCTTGTGCACGCCGCGCTCGGTGTCCACCCGCGCGTAGATGCCGGCGACGTGCCCGCTCGGCGGCGCGTAGACGAGCCCGTCGCCGGCCGGGTCGAGCGCCTTGATCGCCGGGTCGAAGACCCGAATCCAGGGGAAGTAGAAGGCCGCGAAGTCGGTGTTCGGCGGGACGCCCGTGTTCGGCGTGCCGGCCTTGAACAGGCCGGTGTCGAGGAAGCCGTCGGCGTCGTCCATGTCGGGCCCGCTGTCGAGGATGAGGAAGCGGTCCTGCGTGCGCACGCGGCAGTGCGTGACGAGGGCGTCGCGCGCGGCGTCGGACGTGACGCCGGGGGCGGCGACGATGGCGATCTCGTCGATGGCCTCGAAGGGCCCGAGCGCGTTGACGGTGATGGCGGAGGGGCTCGCCAGGCGCATGACGTAGCACCGCGAGCCGCCGTTGTTGAAGAAGCCGTAGACGGCGTGCGCGAGGTTGCGCTGGGCGCGGTCGGTCGAGAAGTCTCCGAAGTGCCGCTTGAACTCGGTGAAGTTGGTGCAGAGCTTGGGCTGGCTGACCGGCGCGACCTTGAAGCCGACGAGCGGCAGGTAGTCCACCGTGACGGGGACGGTGGTGGCGGGGGCCACCGGCGTCGGGGCCGTGTCGAACGTCACCTGCGAGACCTTGTTCACGTCGTCGTTCTCCAGCGTGACTTCGTCCGCGGGGACGGGCACGCCGTTGACGCGCACCCGGTACGTGCCGGGGTTCTCCGAGACGGGGTAGGTGGGCAGGTCGAAGACCTTCTTGGCCCCGTCGCCGTTGCCGACGTTCGCGTCCGTGACGGGGTCGCCGGGCACGCTGACGGCGCCGCCGAAGGTGCCGATGAAGCCCGCCGTGCTGGTGCTCACTCCCGCGATGGCTTTAATCGCCGAGGGCACCTCCTCGACGTAGACGCCCGGGGACATGTATTGTGGCATAGTCTTCCTCCTGCGGGGGGGAGAGGTCTCTACCCCGCTAGAACTGCACGTTGTAGTTGCTCCCAGAAGCGGCTGGGACCACGATTTTAAGTTCCTTCACCGCCTGACCCGCCTGCGCGCGGATGGTGTAAGAGCCTTTGGCGAGGGGGCCGAAGCTGAAGCGCCCCTCGACATCGGCGACCGCCTTGTGGGCCGTGCCCTTGAGCGCCAGGGCGGCCCCGGCGAGGGGCGCGCCGTCCGGGCCCCTGACCTGCCCCCCGACATAAAAGAAGTCCTGGGCGGTCTTCGGCTGGAGCTTCTGCTCCTCCGCCGGGGTGCGCTCGCCGACGCGCACCTGGGAGGTGATGACGAGCGGTGCCGTCTCCGGCTCGAAGGGGTCGAGCGAGATGGTGACGACCACCGTGACGGACGGCCGCAGCTTGTTGCCGACCGCCGTCCAGAACTCCGCCGGGTTCTTCAGCCCGTCGGCGCGCGCCGCCACCATCGGCAGGGGCGGCTCCTGGCCGATGAGGCTCCCCTTGAGGAACGGCGGCGGTATGGTCGGGTAGCGCGCCAGCACCATCAGCGCCTGACTTAGAAGCCTCTGCTCCTGCAAGGGCAGTTCGCCGCCGCCGACGGCCCACGCCGTCAGCAGGTAGGAGCAGGCGACGCGCAGCGGCGGGCGCTTGATGAGGGCCTGCCCGTCGACCCGCCGCACGACCGGCTCGTTGCTCCGCAGTTCCATGTCCTCGCGCACGTCGTAGAGGTAGAGGTTAACGCTCGGCTGCGACGGGTTGAACTGCTCGGCCGGGCGGTCGAAGACCACCTGCGCCGCCGCCAGTTCGGGGAAGGAGGCGGCCAGTTTCGGGTCGTCGAACATCGCCCGCAGGCTTTCGCTCAGGTCGTTAATCATTGCTGGAACAGCTTCTCCAGTTCGGGGCTGACGACCCCGTTCTCGAAGTCGGCCCAGATGCGCGCGTCCTGCCGGCAGTCGTAGGCGCGGCAGGGGAGCGGGCGGTGCTCGTAGATGGTGCAGCGGCCGCCGCAGCCCCCCTCCACGTGCGCGCAGTAGCCGTCCTCGCGGCGCGCGATGAGGTAGGGCCGCGGCAAGTCCCACCTGACGATCCCTTCTTCGAGGTCCTGCTTCGACAGGGGGAACTTCAGGCGGCAGCACGCCGCCTTGCACAGGTGGAGGCGGGCCGCGCAGTCTATTTGCGCGCCGCCCTCGAACTCGTACTTGCTGACCTGCGACTCCTGGATCGCAACGTTCATCCCTCGCGCGTTGAACTTCTCGACCAGCCGCCGCCCCATCTCCAGCTTCCGCTCGTTCAGCTCCTCCTCGCTCAGCAGCCCCTTCTCGATGAGCAGGTCGATGACGGCGTAGGCGAAGGCCGTGACCTCCAGCGCCTGCGTCGTGTTGGCGTTCTCGCGGTGGTGGCAGTAGAGCAGCCCGCCCTCCACCTCGCGCCGCAACCGGTCGTGCATCTCTTCCGTCTGGCCTTCCATGAAACCAACCCCCCGGGCCGCCGGCTCCTGCGCCGTCGCTCACCAGACCACCCGTTCTTCAAACGCCATGTAGAACTCCGGCCCGAACTCTTCCGGGCCGGCTAGCGGGCGAAGGCCGCGGCAGCGTACCAGCCGCGAGGGCTCCGCCTTGTCGAAAGGCTCGGCGACGCTCAGGACGAGCCCCCTCTCGCAGTAGAGGTACTCGTGAACGTACGCGCCCTCGACCAGGATTTCGTGCGGCTTGACCGCGCACGGCTCGCCGAGCCCCTCGGCCGCGGAGGCCGGCGGGGGCTTGAGGGCCTCGATCATCACGACCGCGCCGCCGCGTATGTAGGCGGCCAGCCCCCCGCTCGGCGCCTCGGCCTCGAAGGTGTAGCGCGTGGCGTCGTACCAGCCGAGCTTCGTCTCCTCCCGCCGCGACGGCTGACCGAGCACGGCGCTCAGCGTCGCCAGCGAGAGGCCCGGCAGGCCGGCCCACGCGCGCAGGTCGCCGTCCAGGAAAGGTCGCAGCCGCGCCCCGGCCTCCTCCGCCTCTTTGTCGTCCCTGCTCATCGGTGTCACGCGTCGGCTCAGAGTCCCACAAGGTTCAGCGCGCCGAGGAAGTACGCGGCGCGGAAGTTGTTGTCGCCCACCTGCGTGCGGATAGACTCGGCGTCCGTCCCGGCCTGCCCGTAGCCGATGGTCGCCGCGGCGGGCGTGGGGCACGGCGCGGCGCTGATGCCGGCCTCCATGCGCGCCTTGAAGGCCGCATCCGTGCCGGCCTTCGAGCGGACGTGCTCGTAGAGCTGGACGCCGAGCACCTCCGTGAACCCTTCGCGCACGATCTGGCCGAAGCCGATGGAGCCGGCCCTGGGTGGGAAGCTCGGGTGCACGAGCACGTGCACCAGCTCGTGCGTCAGCGTGTCAATGGTGCCCCAGCGCGCCTCGCACTCGTTCATCACACCGAGGTTGAACTCGGTCGAGATGCCGACGGTGTTGGTGGCGCGGTCAGTGCGCCCCGTGTGCTGGAGGAGGCGATCCACGATGGCGGCGATGGTGGCGTTGGCCTCCAACGTGGTCGCGATGTTGAGCAGCTCGGCCCGGTCGGCCGCCCGCCCCGAGTCGAAGTTGACGTTCGAGAAGATGGAGCCGCCGGGCTGGCTCCGGCGCCCGACGATCTCCGCCCGGTTGAGCAGATAACCTAGCCTCTGATCTCGGGTCGGGACGGTCGCGGTGACGCTGTAGATGTTGGTCGAGTAGGCCCAGTTACTCGAATAGACGTTGCTGATGGCCGTGTCGGCGTAGGGCGCGAAGAACCCGCGGGCCTCGGCCTGAATCTCGTCGCCGATGGCCTGGATGGTGCCGATGGCCTGCGTCCCCGTGGCGGCCCAGTTGGCCGGGTCGCGCGCCGTCAGTAACGTCGTCAGGGCGGGCGGGAGGTCTGCGTGCAGGCCCGCCACGTCGAGCACGCCGGCCGCCGGGGCCGACGGGCCGGGCGGCGGGTTGTAGAGCGACGTGAGGTTGGTGAGCGTCGCCCCGGTCGGGGCGGTCAGTCCTGCCGTCAGGGCGACCTCGAACCAGCCGCTGACGCGCAAGACCTCGTTCTCGAAGTCGAAGTTCGCCACGCCGAGCGGCGGGGTCGTCGAAGCCGGCGCGCGCGCGATCACGCGCTGCATGGCTTGGACGCGGTTGAGCGCGCCGTGCGCCGCCGTCGTGTTGTCAACCAGCAGGTCGAGCGCGAGCAGAACCCAGCGCTGCTGGGCCGTGGTGAGCGCTGTCAGTGCCGCGTGGATGGTTGCGGCGGGGCTCCCCGTCCAGGCCGCGAAGCGGGCCTCGATCTCGTTGACGTAATCGCTCGCGGGGATATGGACGACGTTCCCGTAATCCACGTTAACCGTGACAGACCCCACGTTGAAGGAGGCGCGTGAGAGTCGCGGGAGGCCGCCGTAGCGCGCGACGCTGACGGGCGGGGCCGGGCGTGGCGCGGCGTCGGCCGACACCTGCTCGGCCACGCGCTCGGCCTCCTGCTCCGAGGCGTCCGCCGGCGAACTGACCTCGGACGGAGAACTCTTCGAGACGGCCGCGCCGCTCTGCTGGACGACGTGCGTCAGCTCGTGCGCGAGGAGCCGGCGGCCCTCGCGCGTACGCGGCTGGTACTGCCCTTCGTCGAAGACCACGTCCTGCCCTACGGTATAGGCCAGCGCGCCCACGGCCCGCGCCGACTCGGCGGCACGCGAGTCGGTGTGGACGCGTACGCCGCTGAAGTCGTGGCCGAAGCGCGACTCCATGAACTCGCGCGCCTGCCCGTCGAGCGGCTGACCGGGCGAGCCCAGGACTTCCTCCACCACGGGGGCCGCCTCACTCATCATCTGCGCGTCGCCCACCTCGCGCGCGGCCCGCCGCCGGATAGTCTCTTCCTGCCTGGCGGCGCAGCCGGCGCACGTCGTGGCGCCGCCCTCGCCGCAGGCGCACTTGGGCTGCACCCCGAGGCCGGCCAGCCGCCGCCGCAGGAAGCGATTCCCGTGACTGCGCTGAAGGCCGAGCAGTGTCGCCGCCGCGGTCATGGCGCGGGGGCGTCCGCCCGCCCCCGCCGAGTTACGCGTCACGGCGGCGACCTTCCCTCCCCCCTCCGGGGACAAACGAATCTGTTTGGCCTGCTGCGCCATAGAGCCCGAGCGGGTAGGCTCCGGAACGGAGCCGCCCGCGTGTGATAACCCGCCGCGGTTTAAGGGGCCTCCCTCCAGGTTCTGCCCAGCTTCTGGTACTCGCGCCGCGCCGCGCTCTCCAGGTGGTGCCGGCCGACCGCCCCGCCCTCTTCGGCCGCGTAGAAGGCGGCGGCGAGCGCGATGTTTTTGATGTTGCCGCCGGCCAGCTTGACCTCGGCGGCGAGCAGGCCGAAGTCCACGTCCGCCGCGAGCGGGGTCTCCTGCGGGAAGACGACCTCCCAGATGCGGCGGCGGTGCTCCTCGTCCGGGAACGGGAACTCGACGATGACGTGCATGCGCCGGACGAACGCCTCGTCCATGTGCTGGCGCAGGTTGGTGGCGAGGACGGCGACGCCGTCGTACTCCTCCATCTTCTGTAGGAGATAGCCCACCTCGATGTTGGCGTAGCGGTCGTGCGCGTCTTTGACCTCCGAGCGCTTGCCGAAGAGGGCGTCGGCCTCGTCGAAGAAGAGGATCGAGTTGCTGGCGCGCGCCTCGCGGAAGATGCGGTCGAGGTTCTTCTCGGTCTCGCCGATGTACTTGCTGACGACCTGCGAGAGGTCAATCTTGAAGAGGTCGAGGCGGAGTTCGCGGGCGATGACCTCGGCGGCCATCGTCTTGCCCGTGCCCGGCGGGCCGGCGAAGAGCGCGTTGAGCCCCTTGCCGAGCGAGAGCTTGCGCTCGAAGCCCCACTCGCCGTAGACGAGGTGCCTGTGCTTGACCTGCTGGCAGATCTCCTTCAACTGCGAGAGCTGGTCGGGCGGCAGCACGATGTCGCCCCAGCCGCACCTGGCCTCCACCTTGCGCGCCAGCGCGTCCAGGCCGCGGCGCGACCCCGCTCGGGCGGAGGCGAAGAGGTCTTCGAGCGTCGGGGGCGCCGCGGGCGAGGCGTCGCCCGGGCGCGACGCCTCTCGCCAGAGCGCGCGGTCGGCGGCGGCGGCCGCCGCCTCCTCTATCTCGCGGTACGACATGCGGAAGCGCCCGGCTATGGCGTCGAGGTCTGCGTCGTCGAGCGAGACGCCCTCCCGCCGCGAGGCGTCACGCCAGCAGGCACGGCGCTGAGCGAAATCCTGTATCGGGAAAGCCACGTCGTAGACTCTCAACGAGCCGCGCAAAGCGCCCGCCAGCGTCTCGCGCTCGCCGGCCAGGACGGCGATGCCGGCGAACGCGGCGAGCGCCTCTGCCAGGAGCTTCGCGTGCGGCGCGCGCCCCTCGGCGTGGAGTGAGTCCACGCCGCCGAGGTACAGGAGCGCGTCCTGCATCCGCGCCTCGCGAAGGACGATTTTCAGCGCCTGCCGGAGGTCTGTAGAGTCCGGCACCCTCGTCAGGTCGCAGGACAGCAGGCACGCGCGGCCCTCGGCCGCCAGCGCCTCGGCCGCGCGGCGCTTACCCACGCCCCGCCCGCCGTGGAAGTGCATCAGGAGCGGCCTTTCGGCCTCGCGCGCGCGGGAGACCAGCGTCAGCAGGGCGCGCTTCTGCGCCTCCCCGACCGGCAGGTCGCCGAGCGCGATGGTCGCCCCGACCCATTCGCAGAAAGGCGCGAGCCGGGCGTCGAGTCCCGGCTGCCCCAGGAGCAGGCGCACCACCTGGTCGTCGAGCTTAAGGCAGTGCGCCAGGAAGGGCGGGTGCACTTGATTCGGGTCGGGCAGGAGGTGCAGGAGTCCCTCCCTGATGAGCGGGGCATCGGGGGAGAAGTGTTCGAGGCGTGAGAGCTTCGCCGTGGCGGACGCCGACAGGAGGTTCAGCGCCAGCTCGACGCTCGGCCGCCGGCGCGTCACGTCGTCCTGGATGAAGGCGTAGAGGCGCTCGTACCGCAGGTCGAGTTCGGGGGCCAGCGCGATGAGAACGACGTCCAGGTCGAAGCAGGAGAGTTCGTAGGCCCGCGCCAATTCGGCCAAGCGCTCCGGGTACTTCTTGACTGAGTCGAAGAGGTGCTCCTCGCCCTCGCGCCCGGCGGCGAACGGCACCTCGCATGGGCCGTGGTCGAGCAGGCGGGCGACCTCCTCGTCGCTGATGTACAGGCCGCGGTAGGGATCGAGGCCCGCGGCCTCGCCCTCGGCCGGCCGCGCCTGCACCGCGGCGCATGCGCGCGCGAGGCGCTGGTCGAGCCGCCTGACGGCGAGCAGCAGGCTGTCGAGGGCCCGCCCCGCCATAGCGATGTGCAGCCTGCCCGCTTCGGACGTGGCTCTTAGAGGATCGGCCATTGTCCTTATCCCTGAAAACTTCCCCTTTGAGCCTCCGACGAGAACCGGCTGGTCGGGGCACGAGCGCCGGGTGGAAGATTAAGAGAGAAGATTTGGGGCTATGTTCTCGACCTGGATTAAACAGGAGGAGCTACTCTGCGAAAAAAGAACGTTACTTCGCAACGTGGCAGTTGGTAAGGTAAAACGCTCCTACGAACCTAGGCATGACATGAGGCTGCACACATTACGTCGGAGTCAAAAAAAAGTCAATGAATTTTCCGCCCGACCGCTTATCACTTTTGCGGGGCCATCAGCCACTTGAACATTCTGAGGCGCGGCGGCGGTGAGTGCGCGCGCGAAGCCGCCCGTCAGTCTGAACTGCTTTGACATCTTCCGCCGGTAGTAGGAGCCGACGCGCGCCGGCGAGGCGCTCGGTAAGATTTAAAGGAGAGGTTTTAGGCGCGGCGCTTATTCCGGCAAGCGTGGCGAGGTTAGTTCGATGGGGATGGCGCGGGGCTCCTTTACACGTGTGAAAGCGAGCAGCTCTATGTCGTATGTCAAAGTCCCTTCCGCCCCGCCCGCTTCGCCGGACGAGAGGCTCGGCGGAATCCAGACGCGCATCTTCACGCCGACCGTCATCAACTGTACGGCCTCCGCCAGCCCGGGGATGAGGTGGCTGACGACGAGAGTCTGCGGGCTCTCGTCGTCACCCGTGGCGGCCGACAGGCGGGCGGCCTCCGTCCGGGGTCTGTATAGCACCTGAACCACATCGTCGGGCCCCGGTCTCTCTTCGCCCCCGCCCGGGCGCAAGACCTTGTAGATCAACCCGCTGACGCAGTGTATCGCGTCCGGCGGTGGCGAGGCCGTCTCGCGGTGCGCATCCTGTGGCTGCTCCGGCGGGTCTTCCATGTCGCCTCCCTCCCGGCCGTCCCTGCGCTCTTACCTGTGCCGATAGACGGCTATACCGTTCCCGCCGTAAATCGCGGCGATGTCGGTGAGGGACATGGTCGCCAATGCGTTCTGGCCGTTCTTCGTCGAAAGCATGCTCCTGTCGGGTACGAGTTGGCCGTTCTCTATGACGGGGGCGGTGAATTTAGCCGAGTGGTCGAACCCGGCCGTCCAAACCGCGATGTCCCCGGCCCGGGTCTGGTCAGGGGGGACGTTGTTCCACTCGTCGGTGATGACCGTCCGCAGCGGGGCGCCCGAGTACACAGAGTAGCCGAAGTTGTTAAAGGAGTCGAGTGAATGCCCGTGACACCAGTAGAGGTGCGGGAGCGGAAAAACCAAATAGCCTTTCCAGGCCGTGACCGTGGAGCCGCTGTCAGTTCTTACTTCGTAATTTGACCCGGTGGGCGCTATGCCGCCCCACGGCGCGACGTTGTGCTGTAAAGACTGGCCGAGGGGGCCGAGCCTTTGGATGGCCGGGGGGCCGTTCGGGGCCCGGTCTTCGACCACCTGCTGAGCCGCATCCTCTGCGCGGCGGGCGGGCGCGGCGGCCCGCGCGGCTCCCTGCTGTATTACGTGTGTCAGTTCGTGGGCCAGTACGCGCCGTCCTTCATACGTGCCGGGCTGGTACTCGCCTTCGTTGAAGTAGATATGCCGCCCGTAGGCGAAGGCGCGTGCGTTGATGGAGCGCGAGAGCGCGGCGGCGCGGGCGTCCGTGTGAACGAGGACGTGGTTGAAATCCGCGCCGAATCTCGTCTCCATGAACCGGCGCACGCCGCCCTCCATCCGCTCCCCCTGTGTTTCACTTAAAAGCTTTTCGGACACTATCTCGGTGCCGCCGTCCTGACCTCCGGGACGCAACGTCTGTACGGCCCCCTTCCCCGCTTCCTCTTCGACGACGACGGCGTCATCTAGCGAAGGATTCCGATGGGCGGCGAGGCGTTGAACCGTCTCGGGGTCGGCTTGGCGCTGCACGGCTGCGGCCGCGGTTTGCAGAGGCTGAGCATCCGGCTCGGGCATTCGCATCACCTGCTCGGCGACGCGGTCGGCCTCCTGCTCGTAGCGATCCCCCGGCTCGCCGACCGTCAGCATGGTCTGAACAGTCTCCGCCGCAGGCGTGGGGGCGGATAAGTGAGCCGTAGCGTTCCCCTGGCCCGACGGCATCGCCGCGCCGGGCTCGGCGGCAAAATCACGCGTCCGCCGGTGAAGCGTTCTGGACACCACGCGGTTGCCTGCCGCCCTCTGTAGGCGGAGGACCGGGTGTACCGCAGGCGCTGCCTTAGAAGATGCGAGGTCGCGCTCCCGGGAGCAGGCCGCGTCTGAGGGCCGCGCCGGGGTGCGTTGAATGAGGTGTGCGTACATTGGCCTTTGACCCTCGTGCCGGCGTAGGCTGAAGGCCGTCAGGCTTCCGTGCGACGGCGGCATCAACCTTGATCGGCGTCCAGCCCCGGCTCAAACACATCCCTACGCCCGACTGCCTTCGTTCGAGGAATTGGATGCCCTCGCCCCCTCACCCACGAGGGGACGGTGGAGCACCCGCCCTAGCCGGTGAGCTGCCAACGCGTGCAAGATATGCCCACTCGGCGGGGGTGTCAATAGCGGGCCGGCGGCGGGAATTACTTTGAGAAGGGCGGGCTACTTTTTTGCGTCGCTATCGCCTCATCGGCAGCCTCACCTGGATGACTCTGCCTCTGGGGAAGCCTCCGGGGATCGGGGAGAGGTGGACGCCGTCGAGCAACTCGTAATGTACGCTCAGGTGGGTGGCAGTCGCCTCGGTGCTGCCGCTGGGGATGTATGTGCGCCGGACGACCCTGGTTCTGACGGAGCGCACCAGGATCACGGCCTCGCCGCGCAGGAACCCCATAATGTCAATCAGCGGTTCGCTCCCTCTCACGTGACTCCATAAGGGGTTGACGACGCGCGCCGCGGCGTGCGGGACTCTCTCGCGCGTGCCCGCCTCGAAGGCCCTTTCACGCGCCTCCGCGACGGGGATGCCGCCGCCGCCCTCGACCGCCTCGGCCGTCCCCGCTGACGGGCCTTGGGCGGGGGGCGTACGAGTCGTGCCGGCTGCCGGCTGCCGGGCCGAGGGCGGCGGCAGGGCGGCGCCGCTCCTGACGGCCTCCAGGAATGCGCCCACATCGGTGGGCATGCCCTCGGGCGCCTCCGGGTAGCGTTCGGCGTAGGCCCGCACCTGCTGGGCGGTGAGGCCGCTGTCGCGGACGAGAGCGCCGATGCGCCTGATCTGCTCCGCGGTGAGCGGCCTCTCGTCGGGGATACCGGCCCTGCGCGAGAGTTCGACGAAGGCTCGATACCTCTCTTCGCCGAGACTCTGCTGAAGCTCCAGCAGTTCGCGGCGCTCGTCCGTGAGCCTGTACCTCTCGCCGTCCTCCTGCTCGCACGCCACGTCCGACTCGCCGACGTTGATCCGCGACCGGTCCACGTTGGCGAAGATGTCGTGGAGCGAGTGGGGGAGGAAGCGCCTCACCTGGCGGATGATCATGTCGGCGAGGGTGCTCGGCAGGTTGGCGACGAAGTCGATGCCGCCGATCAGCGGCGTGATCCGGCGCTGGAACCAGCACGTCTCGACGACTTCGGCCGCGAGGCGGTCGAGCGCCGCCTCGCCCAGTATCCAGAGGCAGCCCCACGCCGGCGGCGACAGGCAGGCGATGACGCGCGCCCCCCAGCGCACCAGGTTGACGATCTGGACGATGTCAGACACGGCGCGCTGCACCTGCTCCACTTCCCTCAGCGTTGCGAGGTAAGGCCCGACGACCTCCTGGAGCAGTGCCTCGGCGGAATCCACGGCCCTCCGCTCCAACTCCTCCCTGAGCTGTGTGACCTGCGCGACCTTCTGCTCAAGCTCCTCGCCGAGCACGTCGCCGACGAGCGCCCGGAGCTTGTCCGTGACTCCGGTGGCTAGCGAGTCGTAGAGGCGATCTAACGTCCGCCCGATGACGAAGGCGCCGGCCAGCTTGATGACCTTGAAGGCGGCGTTGAGGGCGGCGCCGAGCAGCCCCCCGCGCGCCCCGGCGCGCCGCGCGCCCCGCAGAAGCTCGGTGAACCTCTCCTTGATGCGCACGTAGAGGCGGGCGACCGTGACGAAGGCGCGCCCGAAGAGCCGGCGCATGTGCCCGAAGACCAACGCGCTGCGCCCCGTCCAGAACTCGACGGTCTGGAGCGTCCGCGCGTCCGTGCGCGCGGCCTCGGGCGGGGCGGGCAGGTTGACGCCGGCCCTGTCGCGCAGCGCCTCCTGCGCCCGCACGGCCAGCAGCGACCCCTCCGCTTCGCGGAATTCGCGCGTCCGGCTCTCGGTCGTGAAGCCCTGCGTTAGCTGCTGGTGGTGCTCCCTCCACTGCTGAAAATTGAAGTTGTCGGGCGGGACAGCCCTGGGTGCCCTGCGCCTGATGACCGGCGCGGGGTTGTGCGAGACTTGGGGGCCGGCAGGCGGCGCGGGCGCCCGCGCCGCCGCGGGACGGGCGCGGGGGCCGGGCTTCGCTTTCGGCGCGGGCTGCACGGGCGCGCTGAGGAGCGGGTCAACGATCTGGTCGACGACCTGCGGGCCCAACTGCCGCACACTTCTCGGCAGCCCTGCCGTGCTGACCGCGCTGTCCGGCACCCAGAAGTAGTTCCAGATGCCGGCGTTCGCCGGGTCGGGGGCAACGAACTGTTTGCCCAACACGGGGGTCGGCGGGTTCCAGACGACGCGGGTGCTGCTGCCCTGCTTCAGCACGAGCCGCCGCGACGGCTGCCCCGACGCGGTCGGGAAGACGAATCTCGCGGGCACGATCAGGTCGCCGCTGCCGAGGCTGCCTACGCTTAGGCTCCACGTCGCGCCGGTGCTCATCGAGTTCACCTCGCGCTGCGCCATCTGAAACCCTTCGGCGTAGTTGGCGAGCTGCGCGGGGCCTTCCGCCGCCTCGATGGTTCCGTGACTTGGTTTCAGGTCGCCGAGCCGGATGTTAGTCGGCGCGAGGGCGACGTTGGTGACGACGAGGCCGCCCGGCGAGAGTGCCGGGGCGGGGACGAGCGTCGGGGGCGGGCGCTCGCCGTTCATCCGGAAGTCCGACGGGGGGTTGAGGGGCCGGGCCGTGTGGTGGCCGGTGAAATAGAGCCCGACGATGGTGCTCGCGCGGTAGAAATCGGCCTCGCCGCGCTGGCCGTAGCCGGGCGAAGTCTTGTTCGAGTTCGCCACCGGGGCCTCTGTGAAGATCGAGTTCGCTCTCCCCATGTCGGGCAGTACGAGGCTGTGGTTCTGGCCGCCGCTCCGCACGTCGTAAGGCTCCCAGAAGGGCAGGAAGCGCTGCACGGACAGCCCCGCCGCACCCGGCGCCTCGGGCGCGCGCGCCGACTCTTCGCGGCACGACCCGTCGCACCCGGACTTCGCGTGCAGCAAAGGCGGCTGCTTCTGCTGGACAACGTGCGTCAGCTCGTGCGCGAGGAGGAAGGAGGGCTCCGCGCGCCGGCCCTCGCCGAGCCAGATGTGGTGGCCGTAGGTGAAAGCGTAGGCGTGTACGTCCCGGTTGAGTTTCTCGGACTCCGCCCCGGTGTGGACGCGCACGTCGCTGAAATCGCGCCCGAAGCGCCCTTCAAAAAACGTCTGCACGTGCGGCGGCAGGGGCTCCCCCCCCGTCTGCAACCGCCCCTCGGGCAACTCCTCTGTGCCCGACTGGCCCCCGCCGGCGTCGGCCCGCCCCCCATCCAGACTCTTGCGCCGCACCGCCATGACGGGGCGGTTCTCCGGGTCGTCCGGCTCCTCCTCGGCGGTCACGCCCTGGCGCTGGAGCGTGGGGGCCGGCGAGACGGCGACGGGGGGGGCGGACGTGCTGTGCGCCGCCGGGCCAACCTGCACGCCGGTTCGTATCTCGCGCCCCGGCTCGCCGTCTTTCGGCAGCCGCTGCACCCCTTCCTCCTCCCCGCAGCAGGTACGCGCACGGGACACGCGCAACCCTTCTGGGTGCGGCGGGGCGTCCGCCGCGGCGGCCCCGCACGGCGCATTCATCCCCATGACCTGCTCGGCCACGCGGTCGGCCTCTCGCTCGTACTGGTCGCCCGGCTCGTTAACGGTAAGTTTCGCCTGGACGCCCCTCGCGAGCAGGAAGCCGCCCACATACCTGTTGCCGTGCGTGCGCTGAAGTCGGAGGATGGAGGCGGCCGCGCTGGCGGGCCTGTGCGAGCGCGCGGCAGGCGCGGTAGCGGAGCGGGCGGAGACCTTCGACGCCGCCTCTTTAACTGCCGGTTCTGGTGAGATGACTCGACTCAACTTCGCCTCGGCTGTGAGGACGCGTCTTCGGGGGCTTTACTGACCGAGACGCCGAGCCTCACGCGTAACCTCGCGGCCGTCACCCTAACCGTCATTCAAGACACGCGTCTAAGCCGTTGCCTATCGATGACAGCGGGGTTATAAGGGGCGGGCTGTGTCCCGCCGTCCGGCCACTAACCCCTCCGGACTGGGAGCGGATTATAGCTCAGCAGTGGGTTACGTTGCGAAAATTACTTGAGACGCGGATGCGTTGCAAAGACTGCTTTGAGGCAAGGTAGGGCGTGCGACCGTTGAAGCCCGTGCGGCGACGCCGAGGAGGCTCTCGACGAACTTCGCCTGCCCCGCCGAGCCCCTCCCGTCTATCCTCTTGGCCTGCCCCAGCACGAGCACCCTGACGCCCGGGGGGTGGTGACGGGGTATGTGTCTTCGACCACCTCGGACTGGCTCCACGGCCCCTCGTCTCTGTTAGCCTGCTAGGTCGCCGGCGGCGGCGACCTGACGAGGCGCGACACAGTTCTGACGAGGCGCACCCGGCGGTGATACCTCAGCATGCGCTTGGACATCCTTGGATGGGGCTGCCCGTGACCTCGTGTGCCTTGAATCAGTTTTCGCAACACAACCCCTTGCCTCAAATAATCTCTGCGACGAAACCGGTTTCACCAATGCCGACCGGGCCGACTCTTGCTCGGGAAGCAGCAAGCATCCCACGGACGCTCCGACGGCACAGGCGTGGCCTCGGTGTACGCGAGCCGCACCGTCTCCCACGAGAGGACGTTGTCACCGAGCGGGCCGACGCGGTCGTCGTGATACGAGAATCGCTCCACTGCCCGAACCCCGCCCGCGGTGTTGACGCGCCGCGCGCCCAGACCCAGAAGGTTCTCGGCCAGCACATCACGGGGGAGGCTTACTTCCAATTCGATGTGCACGAACCCGGGGTCGAATGCGGGCTCGCCGACCTTCACGAGGCTGGGCCACTGTGGGTATGAGCCGAGCCTCGTCCACGCGCCTGCCCCCGACTGGCAGTTGCCCCTGAGCTGAGCCACGGTGGCGGTACCGGTGGTCGCGCCGGGGGCGATGGAATAACGCACCACCAGCTTGCGGTCTTCAACTCGCGGGAGCGACGGGCCGGCGCTACAGCCGAGGCCGCGGAGCGTCTCGCCGCGCCGCGCGTCCAGCCACACTTCGAAATTACCCGCTTCGCCGCCTTTCTGCGTCGTGCCTTGCGCGCGCAATGCGAGGTAGAGCTTGCCGCTTGTTTTTGAAGCGACGAGCGACAGCTCGCCGCCCGGCAGGCCGGTGACGGACGCGTAATTAACGATGTGCACACGGGTCGGGTTTTTCCACTCGTTCTGTTTGACCTGGCCGTCCGCCGTCGGCTCGGTGAACGACGCGAAGTTGGGGGCCCATTTCTGGCCGACGGTCTGCGGGGGCACGTAGCTCACGTGTGGCGTGGTAGCCGATAATCCCCACCCGCCCGCCGCCGTCCAGCCCGGCGGCGCGCCGCCCGTATACCCGTCGAAGGAGTGAATCTCGAACTCCTGGTCGCCCGAGCGCAGCACCACGTTGTCAACGCGTGCGCGGTCCAGCCCCGCACTGACCGACCCGTTCTTGACGTATTCGAACTTGATGACGTGGGGCCCCCCGGTGGCGAGCGGGATCGACCTGGAGCCGGCCTGCATCGAACCTGAGACCGACGCCTGAAGCGCGTTGTCGACATACACGTCGAGCCGGTCGGCTTTTTCGGAGTCGACGAAGTAGTTGAAGGAGAGCCGATTCCCGGTGACGGAGGGGAAGATCGTTGACCTCTGCATCGAGGAACTTTGCCCGTGGCCCTGCCCGACCGGGCTGGCGGCACTCATCGACGCAGGCGGGGCCGAGAGCACAAATCCGCCCGCGGCTCCGCCGGGAGTCCATCCCGCAGGCGGCCCCGCCGCGAACGTGTCGAAGCGGTGGACATCTATGATGCCGCCCTTGCTTGAGTAGGCGATCACGTCGTCTATCCAGGCGGTGTCCAGCCCGGCGCTGCCCGCGGCGTCCTTCACGTATTCGACCTTCAGGACGTGCATCCCGGGCGCGGGCACCGCGACGCGCCGCCGGCCGCTCAAAGTCCCGGAGAAGGAGAGCTTCTCCACCCCGTCGAGATAGACCTTCAGGAAGTCGTGCCCCTGCTCCGAGCTCACCCCGAAGGTGAATTCGAAAGCGTTCTGTGTCGAGCCGGCGGGAAAGACGACCGCGCGCCGCAGCGTCGAACTCGAACCGTGGAGGCCCGCCTGCGCGGCGGGGCGCTCGGCGCGGCGATCCATCCGGGTCGGGTGCAGCGGCTGCGCCGACGCCGAAGCGCACAGAAACGGGGCGCACAAAAGGAGGAACGGCCAGGCGGCGCGAGTCTTCATCACGGCACCTCCTCCTGCTCGTGCGAGACCTCGTAGGTCATCGCGTACCAGTAAGCTGTCTCGTCCGCGTCGTCGGGCCAAGTCCCCCAGTGGAATGTGCTCCCGCCCTTCTTGAAGAAGTCTACGGGCAGTGGGCCGATGAATTTTTTGTGCATGGGCGAGAGGTACTCGTGGCCGCCCTCGCCTGGGTTGTCCTCGTCCTCCCAGAGGTTGGGGACGACGTTGTCCTCATACTTCCCCCTCAGGTGCGAGATGCCGAGCGGCTGCCCGGTATCGAACCAGCCGATGAGTGTGCAGCCGACCTCGCCGAGACAGGGCGACAGCATCGCGTTGGGCGAGTCGAACTTGAAATTCTCCCAGATGTCGTCGTCCCCCACGTCCGTGTTCTGCTTGATGCAGACGAGGTTCCTGGCCCGGAAGTAGTTGAGGCTCGTCTCGTAGCGCATGCCGACGGTAAACGCCGTCTTCTCGAAAGAGTATGACCGGCCCACCCGCAGGGTGAACGGCTTTTTGAGGCTGCAACCGTGCTTCGCCGGCGCGCAGGGGTCGCCCTTGACGGTGTCGGGGGCCGTGTAGCGCATGTCCTTCTTGCCGTTGGGGGCCGGGCCGCTGTCGCTCCACGAGGAGTCCGTGTGGAACCACGGGATGGCCGTCGCGGCGTCGGCCGTGAGCAGCTCCACGTGGCCGACGGGGACGGAGTCTACCGTGGCCGAGGTCTCGATGAAGAACCGTATCTTCGGCGCCTTCCCGTTGGAGAGCGTGTCGGCGTAGAAGCGGTAGTACAGCTTGTCTTCGGGCTTGAGGAGCGTGTCGGGCCACTCGTATTCTTCGAGTTCGCCGGCCCGGAGCATGCACCTGTCGGCCAGCGACTTACACAGGTGTTTGTGGAACGAGATCATGTACAGGCCGACCCACGCGCGGTCATGAGTCCCGTCATCCTTAACGGGGAAGACCCGGACGTAGTACGGCGGCTCGGAGAACTTATAGGTCTTGCCGATGAAAATCGGGTCTTCCCCCCAGGCGTGCATTTCCCCGTGGAAGAAGTTCACGGGGCGTGACAGATCCCTCTCCTGGTAGACCTCGAAGGCGACGTTGGACTTGGAGGTGGCGATGGAGAAGGTGCCCTTCTCGTTAACTTTGTACCACTGCATCGAGCCGGGGAAGACGATGCCCGTCTTGAAGCCGTCGAACGTGACGTCCTGAGAGAAGTTCGGGTCTTGAACCGGCAACCACTTCACCGGCTCGGAGCCGTTCTCCCCTCCGCCCCCCGGAACGTTCTTCTCCCGCGGGGTGCACCGGAAGAACGGCAGGTTGAAGTCGGCCTTGACGCCCAGGTGATCCGACAGTTGCGTTGAGAAGTACGGCGGGTCGCCCGGCTCGGAGCCCGGCGGCGGGTCGCCCAGCTCGTACGCCCGGGCGATCCACTGCATGCACAGACCGTCCCCGGCCGGTTTGTTGTGGAGGATGTAGTCCAGGCGCTCGCCGTAAGCATCCTGGGGGAAGTCCAGGCTGATGCTCAGGTCGCTGCCGCTGTTGGTCTGACCGGGGTCGGCGGGGGACGACTCGTAGCCCCACGAATCGACGAGGTAGGGCCCCTTCAGCTCGGTGGTGTCGAAGGTGCAGGTTTCGGTCGGCCCCTTGCACGCGAAGAACTCGTCGTGGATGTCCTTGTCGCGCGCGTATTGCCCGAAGGTGTAGTCCCACTCGATGAAGCTCTCGGTGCCGCCTTTGCCGTTGGGGACTTTCCCCGCGCTGAGGAGGTTGCCGTTAACGTTGAGGTCGCCGAGTACGAACACCCGCTCACGCGAAAGCTCTTCCGGGGTGAGGGCGCCGGTTATCACGTCCTTGATGCTGTCGAAATTCTTCTGGCGGTCGACAAAGTCCTCGTGAGCGTCCTCGTTGTCGGTGTCCTTGTAGCTGGCCTGGGTGTGGGTGAAGACGACGGCGAACGGCTTGTTGTTGTCGCACTCGTTGATGATGCGGATGAGGGTGACGGCCTTATTGGCCCACGCGTCGGATCCGTTCGTCTCCAGCAATCTGGAATTATTATGATTCCATGGGAGGCCCTCGTTGTACGCCTCGACAGACACCGCTGTTGTCGCGCAGACGCCTTGCCCGCAGTGCAGAACGTCGAACTTGAACTTGGAGAAGAGCATCAGGCCGCTGTCCGAGTCCGACGAGTCGGGCTCGTCGACCATGCGGACGTACGACGGGTACTTGCCCTTGAGCAGCTCGACGAACCTGTCCATGCCCTTTTCGTTGAACGCCTCGTTAAGAACCACCACGTCGGCGTCATCCCGGAAGATGCCGTTGACGATCTTCATCGCCCGCGTGTCGTCATCCATGCCGAAGAGGTCCTGATTAGTCTGGAAGCCGGTGTCAACCATCGCCACGTTGTAAGTGAGCAGCTTGAGCCCGGCACCGGTTGACGGTTTTTGGCAATAGGCCCTCGTGACTGCCGGGAGCAGTGCGAGCGCTACAAAGAGAATCAACGCGCGGCGCATACGGCCCTCCTCTCTGACTCTTCGGTTACGGCTCGTTCCCGCTGGTGAACAGATGACGGTAAGTTCTGAGTGAAATGGAACGCTTGGTCGTGAGTGCCCGTTCATGGGCAAAGGTTAAAGGGAGATAAGGAGAGAAACTCTCGCTAGCACAAGGAGCAGAGTCGCACCTATGCGAACAGCAATACTCATACCAGTAACGACACGTCCATTATCCGGTTTTCTTTAGCCGAAAAAGAGGCTTTAGTTTCCGGTCGAGTTACCCGGTGTCTACAGGGAAGGACAGGTTTGAGCGGAAGGTGCGGTCTTTTGTCGACTCCCCGATGCCGCCTGACGGAAAGCTCCGTGGAGGGGTGTGGATAAGCCGACCTCCGCATCGGTTGTGCTTCATAGATGTTGCACAACCAAAGCTAGACCTGCCACACCTCCCCCGCGCCCGACTCGGCGGCCGAGGTGAGCCGGTTCAGCCAGTCGTAAGAGTAGACCTGCGCGTGCGACGAACAGTTCTGGTCGTCGCCAGCCCCCTCCACATTCGGGATGAAGACTTCGGAATTATTCGCGCGGGTCGTGAACGCCTGCATCGTAGGTAAAGGACTAAGCGGGCGCTGCCGCAAATTAGTTAGCGTGGGCAGAGTTATTGGGTTATATTGCCCGCACTCTGCTCGCTCGCCGAGTAGTAACGAGCAAAGGACAGACCCTAACTATCAGAGCACATCCCTACTCCTTCGCCCCGGGGAGACCCCTCGTCATGCGTCAAACCCTCAGATTAGCCATTCAGCATCGCGTTAAATCCAGATACACGTTCACCGCACTATTCGTTGCAGCCCTGCTGGGCTGTGCCCTAGGGCTGCCTGGCGGACACGCCTCTTCGAATTCAGGCCCGCGGGCAACCCGCACCGGCGCGATGGTGAATAGTGCGGCACAGGGTCTGAAGATCGACGGGGCCGAGGGGCAGACCGATGACGGCCCGACGGCGGAACAGGCCGAGCGTATCGAGCGCATGATCGCCGAGTTCGAGGCCCGGCACGGCGGGTCCGAGGTCAAGCGCCGGGCCGACGCCCTGGCCGAAGGCGTGGCGGCGGGGCCGCAGTCTTACACGTTTTACCCGCAGGCCGGCACCCTCTGGCAGGACCTGTTCATGAACAATTTCGTAGACCTCGACCCCGGTAGCGGCATTAAAGATTTCGACTGTAGCGGCTACACGTACAACGGACACAAGGGCCACGACTCCGACATCGACAGCTTCAAGCGGCAGGAGATCGGCGTCCCCATCTTCTCCGCCCTGGACGGCACGGTCGTCGACGCACACGACGGCGAGTTCGACATGAACACGGCCGCCTCGAATGTCCCCGCCAACTACGTCGTCCTCGGGCACGGCGACGGCCACTATTCACTCTACTGGCACATGAAGAAGGGGAGCGTGGCGGTTAGCCTCAACCAGTTCGTGCCGGCCGGAACCCAGATCGGCCTGACCGGCAGCAGCGGGAGCAGCACGGCGCCTCACCTGCATTTCGAATCCAGATACGCCGGCTCAGCTTATGAGCCGTACGCGGGGCCGTGCCGTCCCGGCGCGAGCAACTGGGTCTCCCAGATTCCTATCAGGCGGGGCAGTTACGCGAGAGACTTCGTGGTCAGCAACGCCTCGTTCAACGGGAGCGCGGGACTCCCCTACGACGAAGCCGTCAGGACGGGCTCCTTCGTGACGGGACTGCGCACCGTCTATTTTAGAGTACACCTGGGCGGTGACATGCCGGCCAACCTCAGTCATCGGGTGCGGTTCAGGCGGCCTGACGGGACGATCGCCCTCGACTCGCCGGGGAATTTAGGCAACGGCTCACCCTTCCGCGGCGGGTGGCTCTGGTTCGGGTATAACATGTCCTTTAACGTAACCGGGACGTGGGGCATCCTCTTTGACCTCAACGGTCAACCCGTGGCCGAAGCCCCCCTTACCGTCGTCGCCTCCGCAGACCAGATCGTCAACCGCCCGCCCAACCCGATCACGGCCGCGATCGATGCGTCTTCGGCCAACCCGCCGACGCCGGCCGATGTCCTCTTCTGCCGCGTCAACACCAGCCTGGTTAACGAGGACCCGGATTACGACATCGTCCGCTACCGCTACCAGTGGAGGGTCAACGGGGCGGTCGTCCGGGACGTGACGAGCGCCGCCCTCTCCGACGCCCTGCCCAGCGGGAGTGCGCGCCTGGACGACATCGTCTCCTGCTCAGTGACGCCCTCGGACGGCAAGGTGTCCGGGCACGAAATCGGGGCGTCCATCCAGATCGGCGCCCCCCCGCTCAACCCGATAGACGACGCGCGCACCTTCGTGCGCCAGCACTACCTGGACTTCCTCGGCCGCGAGGCGGACCCCTCGGGTCTCGCCTTCTGGACGAACGAGATCGAGTCGTGCGGCTCGGACGCGCAGTGCCGCGAGGTCAAGCGGATCAACGTCTCGGCGGCCTTCTTCCTCTCGATTGAATTCCAGGAGACCGGCTTCCTCGCCTACCGGGCGCACAAGACGGCCTTCGGCAACCTCCAGGGCAAGCCCGTGCCTGTCACCCGCGCGCAGATGCTCGCGGACATGCAGATCGTCGCTAACGGCTTGGTGGTCGGCGCCGAAGGTTGGCAGCAGAAGCTGGAGCAGAACAAGCAGGCGTACTTCGGCCAGCTCACCGCCTCTGCCGGGTTCACCGCCCTCTACCCGCAGTCGATGACTGTGGAGGCGTACGTCGATGCGCTCAACCAGAACGCCGGCGGGGCCTTATCGGCCGAGGAAAGGGACGCGCTCGTCGCCGAGTTAAAAAGTAACACTAAGACGAGGGCGCAGGCGCTGCGGGCCGTGGCCGAGGACGCCGACCTCAACGCGGCGGAGAAGAACAGGGCGTTCGTCCTGATGCAGTACTTCGGCTACTTGCGGCGAGACCCGGACGCCGCGCCGGACTCGGACTTCGGGGGCTGGAACTTCTGGCTCTCGAAACTCAACGAGTTCGGCGGCAACTTCATCGAAGCCGAGATGGTGAAGGCATTCCTCTCGGCCGACGAGTACCGCAAAAGATTCGGTCAATAATTAAGACCGCCGGGAGGTGGACGGGGCGACCGGTAAGTTAACCGGTCGCCCCGTCCACCTCCCTACACTTGTGAATACGTAATGATGGTCATCGGACTCCGCCTCACCTACGGCCACACTCACCCTGTATGGCAAGGTGAGTGTGGAGCATTGATGTCACCCACGACCTGCCTCCGCACGTAACCTCCTCGTGCGCATTCTTAACCAAGAATTTTGTTGACAACCACCTGCCTCCTGCCATAGTCTCCGGCCCGCTTTTCACATCGCCGAAGCCTTCCGACCCAGAGTCCTTCACCTCGCCGGGGGCTTGAGCGGCAGCTTCGGGTTCTACAACGGCGGGCGGTTACATCAATCGCTCACTTGGCGCGCGCCGGCAGTAGTCCACCCGCATAGACTACTCACTTACACCGTCAGCCTTACACAAAAGGAGCAACCACAATGCGCACCCCTTCCCGTAGGCATAGCCTCACGTCGGCCGCCTGAATTCTCCTCGCCCTCCTGTCCGCGGCCTTCGTCACGTCCGGCATCACCCGTGTCTTCCCCAACTCCTTCACAGCTTCTGCCAGCCGTCGCGGAATCGGGACGGCGGCGGCAAGCCCCGCCGCTGCCGCTCCTTTGATGGGGAACACTCTCTTGGTCAATCAGAAGGATCTTTGTTGTGGCATCAGCGGCTATCGCCCTCCTAACACGTTCGGCGGCCAATGGGGGCTATTTTCGGACAGGCTCAATGCGGCGTTCGGTGCTGACAACATTACAGTGAGTACGTCTGACCTGTCGGACCTAAACGCCTTGTTGAGCTATGACGCGCTGCTGGTTGTTCCACGTACGATCCCAATCTTTAACACGCCCGGCGGCTCGTTAACTCCGGCGGAAATCAGCAACCTTCAGGCGTTTGTAGCCACAGGCCGCCGCCTGGTGCTTTTTGGAGAGAACGGGAATTGGGGCGCGTGGAACAACGGTATCCTGTCCGCCGTCGGCGGGACTTATAGCGGGACTGACATTGGACTGGTGTTCGACTCTCCAACCCTGAATCATCCTCTGACTTCCGGGGTTAACAGCATCGTCTGGAATTCAGAGGGCACGGCGGCGGGCGGAACCGCGCTCTTCCAAAACAACGTGGCTACCCTGTGGGGGGCGAACCAGAACGCTCTAACGATCCTGAGTAATAACGCCGTGAATGACGGCTTCTGGTTCACCGCCAACAATTCACAATTCGCGATTAACGTCGCCGACTGGCTCGCCAACGGCCCGACCGTTGCGCCGACCCCGACGCCGACGTTGGGGAATTATCCAGACACCTCGATTCCGCTCAGCACCAACACGACCGTGACGCCTGACGCTACGCCAACCAATACGACGGGCATCAGCGTCTCCGCCTCGACCGATTTCAAAGGCAAGCTCGAAGGCGACCTGGCTGCGGGGGTTGTGCGCGTGACGGACGCACACCCGGCGGGGACATACAACGTGACGGTGAGGGCCTTCGGCGGCGGGGGCGCGACTACGACAAAGACGTTCCAGTTGACCGTGACGACTCCGCCGACATGCACGACGGTTAGCTTCGCAACTGCGGCAAACTTCGACGCCGGCACTAATCCTTTTTCAGTAGCGGTGGGCGATTTCAACGACGACGCCAACCAAGACCTCGCCGTAGTCAACCCCGGCTCGGACGTTGCGATTTTGTTGGGCAACGGCGCGGGCAGTTTCGGCCCCACCACCAACTTCAGCACTGGCGCTCGGCCTACCTTCGTAACGGTAGGCGATTTCAACGGCGATGGCATCCAGGACCTTGCCGTTGCTAACGGTAACGCAAACAGCGTGTCGATCTTGTTAGGCAACGGCGTGGGCGATTTCAGCGGCGCCACCAACTTCGGCGTGGGCAGCCACCCTATCTCCGTGGCGGTGGGCGATTTCAACGGTGACGGCCGGCAAGACCTGGCTGTTGCCAATGATTTCTCAGCCAACGTGTCGATCTTGTTGGGCGACGGCGCGGGCGGTTTCAACTCCCCTACCAACTTCAGCGTGGGTAGTAATCCTACCTCTGTTGCGGTGGGCGATTTCAACGGCGACGCCAAGCAAGACCTCGCCGTTTCTAATCAGAGCTCAGACAGCGTGTCGATCCTGTTGAGCGACTGCGTCGCAACGCCAACGCCAACGCCAACTCCTACTCCAACGCCGACGCCAACACCAACTCCGACTCCGACGCCAACACCGACACCTACTCCTACACCCACGCCAACCCCTGAGCCGACGCCGACTCCCGAGCCAACTCCTACGCCGACGCCTACTCCCACACCGACACCCGAGCCGACGCCCACGCCGAGTCCCTCTCCGACCCCGCCTATGTGTGCGACCTGCGGCGAGGTCAAGGGCAACGGTGAGCTGAGCAACAATAAGGACTTGACCTTCGACCTCAACGTGAAGGCCCAGAGCGGGGCGGCTAATCCGGGCAAGGTCTACCACCAGAACAAGGCCGCGAACCTTCACTTCAATTCCACGAGCGTCACGTGTGTGATCTTCCTCGGGGACCGGGCGACGATACTGGGCACGGGTGAAGTCAAGATCGGCAACCAGACGACGGCGGTCACTTTCCAGGTTGAGGTCGAGAACAATGGCCCGCGCGGCGGCGGGTCGGACACGTTCCTGCTCCAACTCTCGAACGGCTACTCGGCCGCCGGGTTCGTCAGCAAGGGCGACATCTCTTTCGACTTCAACAAGTGCGGTATGGTCGCAGCCATCCCGGACGGCAACAGTGAATCGTTCATCAGCTCATGGTTTTACTATGAGGGTGTCTTCACTCTGGTAACATCTCTCCTCCGCCTCTCGAGCGGCTGAAGCCGTCGCTCACAGGTGGTCACAAACGAGAGCTAGGGGCCTGATGTATCAAGCCCCTAGCTCTCTTAACAAGGCCGCTAGAGTACCCGCCCCGCGGCCTTTCGCTTCGCCACCCTTTGAAAACCATACTGGCCCATATCCGACTTGATAACGTGTAACGTCGGCCGGTGTGAGGTCTAACCACAAGACGTAGGCTGACGAGGTGTGCCGTTGGGTACAGCGGTATGCCCCGGAAATCGACAAGAGAATGCGTCCACATCTGAAGATGAGTGGTACATCTTACCGCCTGGACGAGACGTACGTGAA
Organism: Pyrinomonadaceae bacterium; assembly: GCA_035563535.1. Taxonomy (GTDB): domain Bacteria; phylum Acidobacteriota; class Blastocatellia; order Pyrinomonadales; family Pyrinomonadaceae; genus QHXN01. The sequence continues at coordinate 66,411 of DATMVD010000090.1, forward strand.
GGTCGGTAAAGAGTGGAAGTATCTTTACAGAGCTGTCGATTCAGTGGGCGATACTATACATCTGAGGCGTTCAGTCAAGAGTTTTCTGCCTCTCACGCCGGGTTCTCGGAAGCGTACTTCAGCAGCGGCGATCCCTTCTGTCGCAGGCTCTCCAGGTACTCGACCTCATTGTAGGGTCGTCGTGTCTGCCAGCACC
>DATMVD010000091.1:0-414410 GCA_035563535.1 Pyrinomonadaceae bacterium
CGCGCCGCAAGCGCCGCCGCCCGCGCGCGAAGCGCCGGGCGCTCCCGCGCCGCTCCCGCCGCTCGGCGAGGGCGACCGCGTCGAGCCGATGAGCGTCATGCGCCGCAAGATTGCCGAGCACATGACGATGTCGCGGCGCACGTCGGCGCACGTCACGACCGTCTACGAGATCGACATGACCCGCGTCGCGCGCTTCCGCGACCGGCACAAGGCCGCGTTTCAGGAGCGCTACGGCACGAAGCTCACCTTCATGCCGTTCGTCTTCCAAGCCGTCACGCAGGCCATCCGACAGTTCCCCGTCTTCAACACACAGGTCTCCGGCGACCAGATCATCTACAAGCGCGACATCAACCTCGGCATGGCCGTCGCGCTCGACTGGGGCCTCATCGTCCCGGTCATCAAGCGCGCCGACGAACTCTCAATCGCCGGCCTGGCGAAGGCCGCCAACGACCTCGCCGACCGCGCGCGCGCCAAGCAGCTCAAGCCCGACGAGGTGGCGGGCGGCACCTTTACCATCACCAACCCGGGCGTTTTCGGCGGCCTCTTCGGCACGCCCATCATCAACCAGCCGCAGGTCGCCATCCTCGGCGTCGGCACCATCGAGAAGCGGCCGCGCGTCATCACGACCGATGACGGCGAGGACTTCATCGCCGTCCGCCACATGGCCTACTTCGCGCTCTCCTTCGACCACCGCATCATCGACGGCGCGGACGCCGAGCGCTTCCTCTCTTACGTCAAGGAGATTCTGGAGGCGGGCCGGTTCACCGTCTGAGGGAGAACAGTAGACAGTAGAAAAGCAGGCGGGGCAGGTCTCATCAATCAAACGATGAGACCTGCCCCGCTTTTGCCTTTCTCCTACTGGCTACTGACTGCTGACTACTGTCTACCCGTCTTTCGGCGCTTCTTCGGCTTGCGCGCCGAGGGGGCCATGTCGTCGGGCGAGACCTCTGAGGGGATTACGGTGCGGTCGTCCACGTTGGGGTCGCGCGGGCGCTCGGAGGGCGGGATGTCCGCGGGGTCGATCTCCATCCGGTTCGGCCCATCAAGGACGGGGCCGCCGGCCGGCGCGGGCGTCTGGTTCGTCTTCGGCATACTCTTCCTCCTCACGGGGCGGCGGCGCACACGCTTCCGAGACTGACCGGAGGCGGCCGAGGCGGACGGCGTGTCGCCCGCGTGCGGCACGGGCCCGGGCACGGCGGTCGCGGCCGCGCAGGCGATCAGGAGCACACAGACCGGGAATCTCATATTTATCGCCCCCTCTGTCCTAGAGCATAGGCCGCGCGGCGGTCGTCGCGCAACGTCACGCGCGGCCGCTCCCTTGACACGGCGTGGCGTACGAAGTACTGTGCGCCTGCTCTTGCACCCGTCTCACACCCGGTAGGAGATACCTGCCGGTTTAGCTTTCCGTTCGCATTACCCAGTCTAGTTTTAACCAGCGGGGATTCCTGCCGACGGGGTCAGCGTCTCTCAGGGCCGACCCGTTCGCTTTCATCTACTGCCGGCGATAATTCGCGCGGGCGAGAACGCCTCGCCATGCTCAGCCGGGCGCGCCGCCACACTCCGTGCGGCCGCGCGTCCGCTTCAGTATCTTCCTTCCCCAGGAGATTTGTCCGATGAAGAGTTTCAGGAAATGGGCCTTCGTGCTCTCTATCGTAGCGTCGCTCTGCGCGCTGGCCTGGAACGGCCCCCGCGCCGTGTCAGGCCAGGACGGCGCCGACGGCAAGAAGTCTGAGACGGACGACCCGCGCTCGCGGATCGAGAAGGGCGCCAAGAAGCTGCTCGAAGAGGGCATGAAGGGCGGCAAGGCGGAGGACTCCATCCTCGAACCTGACGCCCCCGACGACGAGGAGAGCGAAGACCCAGACCTCCCGCCGGGGATGGCCGGCAAGATCGACAAGGCCGCCTACCTGCGCCTGCGCGCCGACTACGTTGACCTGCGGCGCGGCCGCCCGCACAGCCTGCCCTTCAACCCGCGCGAGCGCGCGATAGAGAAGATGAAGAAGCAGGAGAACGAGAAGAAGGCGCGCCGCCTGCTCGACGGCGCCCGCTTCGGCGCGGCGGCGGCCTCGGCGCTCAGCGCCGACCCGGAGTGGCGCGAGCTCGGGCCGAAGCCCATCCCCAACGGGCAGACCAGCGCCGCCTCCGTCCCCGTCAGCGGACGCACCATCTCCATCGCCATCCACCCGACCGACCCCAACACCGTCTACGTCGGGACGGCGCAGGGCGGACTCTACAAGTCCACCAACGGCGGCACCAACTGGACGCCGCTCTTCGACTTCGAGCTGGAGACGCTCGCCATCGGCGCCCTCGCCATCGACCCCGTGGACAGCAACATCGTCTACGTCGGCACGGGCGAGCCGAACCAGTCGGCCGACAGCTTCGCCGGCCGCGGCCTCTACATCATCCGCAACGCCAACTCGGCCAGCCCCGTACTGACCGGCCCCTTCCGCCTCAACGGCGCGGGGCAGGACGTGTTTACGGGGCGCTCCTTCGGCCGCATCATGGTCAACCCGCTCGACAACAACGTCGTCTACGTCTCGACCACGTCGGGCTCGGGCGGCAACCCGAACACCACGCCCTTCGGGGCGCCGCGCCGCGGCCTCTACCGCTCGACCAACGCGCAGTCGGCCAACCCGACCTTCGAGCAGGTGCAGGTGACGGGCGTGCCGACGCCTAACGACCGCACGATGATCGACATCCAGCTCGACCCCGTGAACCCGAACGTGCTGCTCGTGACGGTCATCGGCGTGACGGGCGACGGCGGCATCTACCGCACGGCCAACGCGCTCGCCGCCACCCCGACCTTCACGCGCACGCACGTCATCCCGGACGGCACCGGCTTCCGCGCCGAGCTGACGGCGACGCACAACCCGACCGCCGGCACAACCTTCTACGCCGCCACCGGCGAGCTGAACCCGGGCGTCTGCACGGGCGGCAACGCCACCCGCGGTGGCTCGGTGCGCCGCTCGACCGACGGCGGCGTCACCTGGTCGGCCACGCTCAACGGATCGGCCGGCTTCTGCGGCGGGCAGTGCTTCTACGACATCGCCATCGCGGTCACGCCCGACAACCAGACCATCCACCTCGGCGGCGCCGCGCGCAGCGGCACGGCCGGCCTCTGCAACATCGACGTGATGAAGCGCTCAACCAACGGCGGCGCCAGCTTCGTCCGCAACGACAACACGCTGCACGCCGACTCGCACGCGCTCGCCGTCGCCCCCTCGAACCCGAACGTCGTCTACACGGGCAACGACGGCGGCATCTGGCGCTCGACCAACAACGGCACGACCTGGACGAGCCTCAACAACTCGGAGTTCAGCGCGACGCAGTTCCAGAGCATCGCGCTCCACCCGTTCGACAAGTTCTTCACCATCGGCGGGACGCAGGACAACGGCACCAACTGCCTCGCCGCCGACGGCGTGACCTGGGTCAACTGCCGCGGCGGTGACGGCGGCTACGCGCAGATTGACAAGAACGCCCCCGACACCACCAACGTCACCTCGTACCACACCTTCTTCAACCAGACCAACTCGCAGATCGGCTTCGAGCGGGCCACCACCTCGGCCTTCGCCTGGTCGTCGCTGCGCGGCTGCTCGGGCACGTTCTCGAACAACGGGATCGGCTGTGGCAACGCCGTCCTCTTCTACGCGCCGATGGAGCTGGGGCCGGGCGACCCGCAGACCGTCTACTTCGGCACCGACCGCCTGTACCGCTCGACCAACCGCGGCGACACGATGGTGCTCGCCAGCCAGGGGCCGCTCGTCCCCGTCAACGCGACGCAGGGCGTGGTCATCACGGCCATCGGCATCTCGCCGCAGGACGACAACGTCCGCATCGTCGGCCTGCGCAACGGGCAGGTCTTCGCCACCACCACGGGCTCGGCGACGCTGACGGACGTGACGGGCGCGAACTTCCCCGCGCCCAACCCGGCCGACCCGGCGCGCAAGTCCATCGGCCGCGCCGTCATCGACCCCAACAACAAGTTCACGGCCTACGTCACCTTCACCAGCTTCGGCGTCCCCGACGGCCAGCACGTCTTCAAGACGACGAACCTGAACGACCCCACGCCCACGTGGACGCCCGCGGGCAACGGCATCCCGGACGTTCCCGTCAGCGCGCTCGTCATCGACCCGCAGGACTCGAACTCGCTCTACGCCGGCACGGACATCGGCGTCTACCACTCCTCGGACGGCGGCGCGAACTGGGAGCCCTTCGGGACGGGGCTGCCGCGCGTGGCCGTCTTCGACGCCGAGATTAACAACGTCCACCGCATCCTGCGCATCGCCACGCACGGCCGTGGCATGTACGACGCCGACATCCAGGGGGCGAAGCTGCCCGTCCTGCGCAACGGCGGCGTGACGCTCGTGGCCGAGGGCTGCGCGCCGGGCAACGGCGCCGTCGATGGGGGCGAGGACGTGACGGTCAGCTTCGGCGTCACCAACATCGGCGCCGGCCCGACCTCGAACCTGACGGTCACGCTGCTGCCGACCGGCGGCGTCACGAACCCGACCAGCCCGGTCAACTACGGCGCGGTCGAGCCGGGCGGCGCCGCGCGCGAGTTCAGCTTCACGGCCGCCGGCAGTTGCGGCGGCCAGATCACGCTGACCTTCCACCTCCAGGACGGCGACACGGACTACGGCAACTTCAACGTCACCCTGACGCTCGGCCAGGCGCCGACCTTCACGGAGAAGTTCGACGCCGTGGTGGCGCCCGCGCTCCCCGCGGGCTGGACGACGGCCAACACGGGGGCCGCGGCCGCCTGGGTGACGAGCAACGCGACCAGCTCTTCGGCCCCGAACTCGGCCTTCGGCGGCGGCGCGGCGACTCCGAGCAACAACAGTCTCACGTCGCCGACCGTCGCCATCCCGACGCCTCCGGTCGGCATCAACCCCGGCGTCCGGCTCACGTTCAGCAACAGCTATAACACCGAGTCCGGCTTCGACGGCGGCGTCCTTGAGATCAGCATCAACGGCGGGGCCTTCCAGGACGTGGTCGCCGCGGGCGGCACGTTCATCGAAGGCGGCTACAACGGCGTCATCAACGCCACGACCGACAGCGTGCTCGCCGGGCGCGCGGCCTGGACGGGCAACTCCGCCGGGTTTATTACGACGACGGTGAGCCTCCCGCCCGCGGCCTTCGGCCAGAACGCGCAGTTCCGCTGGCGGACGGCCTACGACACCGGCACGCACCCGAACGGCGGCGGCCTGCGCATCGACTCGCTCTCGCTCTACGCGGTGCCCTACGTCTGCTGCGAGGGCGCGTGCGCGCTGGTGTGCCCGTCCGACATCGAGGCGGACAACGACGCGGGAGAGTGCGGCGCCGTCGTCAACTACCCGATGCCGACCTACACGGGCAACTGCGGCGTGGTCACGACCAGCCACCCGTCCGGCTCGTTCTTCCCCGTCGGCACGACCACGGTCACGGTCACTGGGACGAAGCTCGACGGCACGACCGACACGTGCACCTTCGATATCACGGTCAAGGACGCCGAGCCGCCGACCGTAAGCGCGGCCACGGTCGATAAGCCTTCCCTGTGGCCCGCGAACCACCAGATGGTTGACGTGACCGTCAACTACACCGCCGAGGACAACTGCGGCGTCAACTGCACGCTGACCGTCACGAGCAACGAGCCGGTGAACGGCCTCGGCGACGGCGACACCGCGCCGGACTGGGAGGTCTTGGACGCGCACCACGTCCGCCTGCGCGCCGAGCGCAGCGGCAAGGGCACGGGCCGCACCTACACCATCACCGTCACCTGCACGGACGCCGCCGGCAACACCGTCGCCCGCACGGCGACGGTCAGAGTGCCCAAGAGCCAGGGCGGTAACTAACCGGCGCTCGGCGCGAGCGCCCCAGACCCCGCGGCGCCCGAAGTCACTCGGGCGCCGCGGGCTTTTTTATGAAGGGAAACTCTCTAGGTTGGAATTGTCTTGTCGAGGCCGGGACGTTCACGGTCTGACGTGGTGGGGCGGGGAGGGTGGCCGGTCTCGGCTCGCGTGATTAAACTGCCGCGAGACGTTTGAATCCGGGCGAGGCGCACGCGACCTCGGTCGGGAAGGTGCGCCCCGCCCGCGGGCGTGTGTTACCTGCGGTCTCTGGGGTCGCGGTCGTGAACGTCGCGCCGGTCGCGGTCGGGCACTTCCCTGGTTTCGTGGACGACGGGCACGCGCTTGCGCGGCATCAGGCCCAGCAGCCCGCCGAGGCCCAACAGGCCGAGCCAGCCCCAGTCACGGTCGTCGTCGCGGTCGCCGCGGTACTCCCTGCGGTCGTCGCGGCGGTCGTCCCTCCGCTCCTCACGGTTTGCCGTCGCGTTGTTGTTGGCTCCGGCCGCGCCCGCGTTATCGTTCGACTGCGCTGAGGCCGGCGCGGACGCGAACGCGAGCAGGGTGAAGCCGAGCGCCAGGGCCCGAACCGCTGCCGACAGTCTCTGTTCTTTACTCATCAAGATTCTCCTGTCCCTCCCTTGAAAGTGTCGTGCGCCCGCCGGGCGTTCGTGCGCCGGCGGCAAATCTCTCCCCGCGCCTTACTCCTCGCCCCTGTCCCGCGCGGCGTCCTGAGCGCGGCCGGCGTCTCCGCCCGCCGAGGCTGCGCCGCGCGCGCGCCCCGGCTCCAGTGGCTCGACCTCGACCTCGGTCTTGCGCAGCGTCTCGCGCACGGTCTCGGTGTGCTCGTCCACGTCCTTGTGGATGACGACCTCCTCGACGACGCGCGCCTTCTTCTTCAGTATCAGCTCCTCGTACGCCTCCCTGATTTCGACGATGGACTCCTGGAAGGCTTCCGAATCCGACCCGTGGAAGGTGTAGTCGGCGGGGCGGCGATTGACGTTGACGTGCTCCTCGCGCAGCGTCACGTCCTCCTCGACGGGAATCTCGCTGACGCGCTTCTGCACGCGGACGCCGCCGCCCTCGACCTCGCGCTTGCCCACCTCCAGCTCCTCCGCGACGACGGGGATGGCGACCTCCGGCGGCGGCACCGCGAACTCGTCGTCGGCCGCCGTCCCGCCGCGGGGCGCGCCCGCCAGCGCCTGCGCGCGCACGGGCTCGTGCTCGGCGGTTATTTCCGCGCCGCGGTCAGCGCGCCGCTCGACCGCCTCGTCCACGTCGTGCGTGACGTGCGGCCGGAGGGTCTCGGTCTCCGCGAAGCCCCGCCAGCCGCCCTCGCGCCACTCGGCCGCGCGCTTGTCGATCTCGACCGCCCCCAGACGCCTTAGCAGGTTGACGGCGAGGTCCGCGCGCTCGTTGTCGGTGTTGACCGTGACGAGCGTGCCGCCGCGCTTGAGCCCTTCGGCGTAAGTGCCCGCCTCGTCGTCCTCGACCCCGAGGCGCTTGAGCCCGCTGACGAGGCCGCCGGCGGCCGCCCCGACGCCCGCGCCCGCGATGAGCGCGGCGAGCGGCCCGGCGGCGAGCACGGGCCCGATGCCGGGGATGGAGAGCGCCGTCAGGCTCAGCACGAGCGCGGCGCCCGCGCCGATGGCCGCGCCCGTCCCGGCCCCCTTCGCCATGTCCTCGATCTGCTCGCGGCCGTCCTCCTCGACGTACTCGACCTCGACGCCCTTGCCGTCCGGCTTCTTCGAGACGAGGCTGACCTCGTCGCCCCTGAACCCCTCGACCATCAGCTCCCGCACAGCGTTCTGCGCCGCCATCCTGCCATCGAATAGACCGACAACTGTCTTAGCCATCTCTCACCTTTCTCCCTTCACAAGTTCATGACGGGCGCTGAGCTTCGCCCTCCGCCTCGGAGCTGCCGCCGCGCCCGTCCTCGACGCGCTCGACGACGGCCTCCTCCGTGCGCAGGCGGACGCGCTGCGGCCTGTAGGACTCGACCTGCTCCTTCGTGATGTGCAGCTCCTCCTTGACCATCAGCCGCTTCTCGACGACCAGCACCTCTTCGAGCAGCGAGACGATCATCGTGTCGCCGACGTGGCGCACGGGGACGGGGCCGTCAACCACCTTGTTCACGGGCACGCGCCTGACGTGCACCTCCTCGCGCATGAGCGGCTCGTCCACCACCTCCTCGCGCTCGCTGACGGTCTTGCGGATGCGCACGCCGCCCGCCTCGACCTTACGCTTCTGCACTTCGAGCTGCTCGGCGACCACGGGCACGACCACGGCCCCGTCGCCCCTCGCGCCGTCGGCCTTCTGCCCCCCGTGCGCCTTCGGCGACACCTGCGTCAGTTCGGAGAGGCCGTACGGCAGGTAGAGGCTGCCGTCCCTGTCGTGGCGCAGCTCGTCGGCGGGCACCAGCGCCTGCCTCCCGTCTTCGAGGCGGACGAGCACCTGACCGCGTTTCTCATCCCACCCGGCGTCCTGTTCGTCGATAAAGCCGCGCAGGCCGTCTTTGTCAGTCAGGACTAACCTCCTCGCCGTCTTCTCGCTCATCGCACTCCTTTCTCAACGCGGGGCCGCGGCGCATCACCTCGCGCGTCACAATCACCCCGCGGTCTGTGCTTCCGCCGTACGTTTCCAGACAACCCTGTTCGTAGCCGCGGGCGCGAACCCGCCTGCACACTTTCACCCGAGGGAGAGATTCAAACCTCTGCCTTTAGCAACATCCATACCTGACCCGGCCGCGCCCGGGTGTCGGGCACTTTTACTACATTTAATGCCACATTCGTCTCACCACCTGACCATCATTGTCTACAGGCGTTGTAAGGAACCGGTACAGCATTTCGGCTATAAGACGTAGCGCTTCCCGGTCGGGGTTAGGGGAAATTATGTGGAGGCGCGTGAGACTTAATCGGGTAGAATGAGGGCAAATATTTAATCACGCTGAAGCAGTGGCGGTACTTTAACCAGGCCCCTTTAGGGCCCGCAGCCCGATGAAGATCTGTCCCACCTGTCTGACCTGCTACGAGGACTCCGACGCCGCTTGCTCGCGGGCGGGGCATGGCCCGCTGGTGCCCTCCCGCCCGGGGTCGCGGCTCGTAGACGGCAGGTACAGGCTCGATAGGCTGCTCGGCCGCGGTGGGATGGGGGCCGTCTACGCCGGCGTGCACGTCGAACTCGAACGCCCGGCGGCGCTCAAGATGCTCCTCCCCGACCTCTTCAGCGACCCGCAGGCGCTGGGGCGCTTCAAGCGCGAGGCGCGGGCGGCCGCGCGCCTGAATCATCCCAACGTCGCGGGCACATACGACTTCGGGACGCTCCCGGGCGGCGAGTCTTACATCGTCATGGAGCTGGTCGAAGGCGAGACCCTGAGCGAGCGCCTCGCGGGCGCGGGCGCGCTCCCGCTCCGGGAGGCGGTGCTCATCGCCCGCCAGGTCGCCGACGGCGTCGAGAGCGCGCACCGCGAGGGGATAGTCCACCGCGACCTCAAGCCCTCGAACATCATCATCTCGCGCGACCACCACGGCGCGCCGTTCGTCAAGGTCTTAGACTTCGGCGTCGCGAAACTGAAGGGGCAGGCGACGGGGCGGCTCGACATCACCCGCGCCGGCGCGGTCGTCGGCACGCCGCGTTACATGTCGCCCGAGCAGTGCGCCGACCACGAGACGGACGCCCGCTCGGACGTGTACAGCCTCGGCGTCATCCTCTACGAAATGCTCACGGGGCGTGTGCCGTTCGACGACCCCTCCGCGCCGGCGCTCGCGCTGAAGCACATAAAGGAGCCGCCGCCGCCGCTCGCGGAGTCGCGGCCGGACGCGCCCGACGTGCTCGCGCGGCTCGTGACGTGGGCTCTGGCGAAAGACCCCGCGGACAGGCCGCAGACCGCCGCCGAGTTCTCCCGCGCTTTACTTGCGGCCGAAGAGCAACTGGGCCCCGCACCTTCGAGCCCTCCGCAGGCCCTCCCGCCGACGCTTGAGGAGTTGCAAGAGCGCGGCCCCGAGGGGGCGGTTACGGCCGGCGCGCCCGCCCCCGCCGAGGCGCGGCCGAGTATCAAAGCGGCGTCTGCCGCTCACGCCGGGGAGACGCCTTCGCAAACGGCCGCGCCCTCGCACGCGCGGGACGACGCGCCTCATTTCGAGGAAGTCTTACCGGACAGCGCCCCCGGTTCGGGGCGGAGGGGGAGGCTCCTGCTCGCCCTCGCGGCTACGTTAGTCTTCTTCGCATCGGCCGCCGGCGCCGTCCTCTTCCTGACGTGGCGAGGTCTTCCCACGCCCGCCGCACACAACACGGCCGCCCCGCCGCCCTCGGCGCCGGGCCCCGCCCCGACCGCGTCGGCGCCGGCGGCCGCCGACGCGCAACCCGCGACCGAAGTCACGCCCGCCGCCACCCCGACGCCGGAGAAAAGGGACGCGGCCCGCGAGCCGGGGGCGGACAAGAAGGCTTTACAGACCGCACTCAGCGGTTGGATAGCCGCCACGAATTCACGCGACCTCAAACGTCAGCTCTCTTACTACGCCCCTCGCCTGGAGGTCTTCTACCTCTCGCGCAACGTCGCGCGGGACGCAGTCCTCGGCGAGAAGAGAAGCACCATCGGGAAGGCGGAGCGCGTCTCCGTCACCGCGGGCGACCCCACCGTCGAATTAGGCCGCGACGGGCTTACGGCGGTGATGACCTTCCGGAAGAAGTACGTCATCGAGTCGGGCGGGAAGCGGCGCAGCGGGGAGGTCGTCCAGGAGCTTCGCTGGGCCAGGACCGAGCCGGACAAGCAGGAGTGGAGGATCACCGGCGAACGCGACCTCCGCGTGGTTCGTTGAGCCGGGTGAGGCGTCGCGCGCTCCTCAGACGAACTCGCGGACGATTACTAAATTGGTACCGCCTTGCCGAGGCGGGCCGGCTCACCGCCCCCGTGTCTCCGCGCCCCCGTGTTGAAAGCTTACTTTACGTGCGCCCCTTCGACGAGGCGCTTGTACTCGGCCTCGCCGCGTAAGGGTTCGAGGGCGGGCTCGCGCTCGAGCGTGGCCGTGTCTTTGAAGCCGAGGTCGAACGCCTTGCGGAGTGCGGCGAGGGACTTCTTCTTGTCGGAGTTCGCGGCGTAGGCGACGGCCAGCTCGTAGAAGAGCTGCGGGCTGCGGGGCGAGACCTCGGAGGCGACCTCAAGCGCCGCGACGACCTCCGAGGGGCGCGCCCGCTCCCGGCGCAGGTTCGCGGCCGTCTCGTAGTAGCGCGCCGTGATCTGGCTGAGCGTGCGCCGCGCCACGCGCCGCTCGCCGGAATCCACGTCCGCCTGCGCCTTCACGCGCAGGCCCTCGACTATCCTTCGGAAGTCGGCGGCGGCCTGCGTCCTCACCTCGAACTCGCCGCGCCGCTTCTCGGCCAGCTCGAAGAGTTCCGCGACGAGCCTCTGCTGGCGGCCCAACTGCTCGGCCTCGTCCCTGAGCGCGGCCCTTACCTCCTTCGACGCGCCGAGCGCGGCGGCGCGGGCCCCCGCCTCCGCCGTGTCGCGCAAGCCCCGGAAGTCCGCGGCCAGAGACTCGTAAGCCCTACGGGCCGCGTACAACTTCGACGACTCTTCGAGCCGCCGCGCCTCCGCGAGCCGCCGCTCCCACACGGCGTTCGTGAAGGCTTCGTCCTTCTGCCGCAGCCCCTCCCTGACGGCCTGAAGCTCCATCCACTCGACCGCCGCGGCGGCCAGCTCGGGGGTCGGCCAGGCGTGCCCGCCTTCAAAACTCTCGAAGCGTTGGGTCGCTTTGAGCCGCGACAGCTCCGCTTCGAGCAGCTTCATCTCCGCGAAGTTGAAGTCGTCCGCGCCCGCGACGCCGAAGAAGGCGAAGGTGAGGGGCGCTTCCGGCTTGAAGTTGGGCGGGTAGCCCGCGCCCGCGGCGATGACGCCCGCGAGGCAGTGCTTGCAGAGGAAGTCGATCAGGACGGCGTGCCGCGCCCCGCCCGAGAAGCCGGTCGCGTAGACCCGCGCGCCGTCGATGGAGAGGCGCGCCTGCGCGTCCTCGAACATCAACCGGGTCGCGTCGAGCGAAGGCTTGAGCGGGCCGTTGCGCGAGTTGTTCGACCCGACGACGACCCAGCCGAAGCGCTCGGCCGCCTCGCTGAACAACTTGACGGGGACGGCCCCGCGCGCCAGCGGGTCGAAGCAGTAGAGGACGGGCCAGCGGCGCGCGCCCGTGTAGTTCGAGGGCAGGTAGAGCGCGTAGGTCTGCGCGGGGTCTTTTAAGGTCACGACCCGTTCGACGACGCGGCCGCGTGGGAGTTCCTCCGCCGGCGGGGATGGACGGCCGGCCTGCGGCGGGGGATTGGGGGCGGCGGCCAGCGCCCGTGGGAGTCCTCGCGCGGGCTGGCTCAGCGCGGCGCAGCACGCGAAGAGCGCCGCGCACCGCTTGACGAAGTTCAGAGGGTTCGTCCCCTGCACAAACACAGCTTCAATCACGCCCCGCGCGGTTGACAAATCCCCTGACCGCCTTCAGCAGCTCGATGCCGACCTCCCACGTCAACCCGCCCTCGCCGAGCGTGACGTGCTGAAGGGAGCCCAGGCCCGCGGGCAGCTCGGCCGGCGCGTCGAGCAGCAGCAGGACGCGCCGCTCGTAGAGCACGGAGGCCGCGCCGATCTCGACGAGCGCGCGCTGCGAGACGGCGGGCGCGCCCGACCCCGCCGGGCGGCAGTCCTCCTTCGAGAGCAGCACGAGCGCCGCGTCGCAGCGCCGCATCACCTCGGCCGCCTCGTCCGCGACGAGCACCGCCGACTCGCCGTGCGGCGCGCGCTCGGAGGCGCGGCTCTTGATGCCGGCCAGCTCGAAGACCGTCTGTATCTGCGCGACGACGCCGGCGGGCTGGCCGCCGTACGAGATGAAGAGGCACGTCTCCGCGGGCGGGTCTCCGGGGTCTTCGTCGTCGAACGTCGTCTCGCCGTCCTCCTCGCGTGGGCGCGGCGGGACGCGGTTCGCCGCGCTCAGACCCCCGACGTACTCGTCGAGCCCTTCGCGCTCCACCCTCATGCGCGCGGGCTGGCCGCGCTTGCCGATGGTCAGCGTGCCCAGCCCCGCGGCCTGGCAGAGGTGGAAGAAGCAGATGACGCCCTCCTCCGCGGCCTTCGGGCCGTACGCCTGGAGGAGCGGGCCGAAGTCTTCTTTCAGGTACGAGGCCACGTCCCCGTAGGTGACGAGGTCGAGGCCCTGCCTGTGCATCCAGGCGAGCGCCGCGCGGTAGAGCGGGTTGGAGTCGAGCAGCGACCTGTAGGCGCGCGTCTCGGGTTCGAGCGTGCGCGCGAAGGCGCGGCCGCGCTCGGTCAGGAGCAGGCGCTCGCCGCGGCGGGCGACGACGCCCCAGGCTTCGTAGGCCGCGACCTTGCGCGGCTCGAAGACGCGCCGCTTGGCGTCGCCCAGCGCCTCGACCACCGAGACGCCGGTCGGCTTTCGCCTCAGGTACTGGATGGCCTCGCGCAGGTCGCCGGGCGTCGCCAGCACGGGCAGCGCGGCGCGTTCCGTCTCGTCGTGCTGCGGCGTCAGCAGTCTGAGCGCCGTCGGCTGGTGTTCGGCCGGCCCGCGCCGCACGGCGGGGCGGGAGTCTTCCCTCTGAGTCGTCGGTACTGACAGGCTCGGCATGTTTCCCCTTCGCGGCCCGCCGCCGATTGGTGAGAATCTGAAGACGGCCGCCCCTTAACATGAATAATCTTTGTACTTTGATGCGAGTTTTGGATGCGAGCGAAAATTTGTGATGAACGGGTCGGGCGGAGGGGTGAAGTGGATTCGCGGCGGGGCGTCAGCCCGGCCGCCGTCGAAGTGTCCGCTTCAGGCACGTACGAACAGAAAAACTTAATCCGGCATGATAGATCGCCAACCGCGTCTGCACCTTCAGATGAGGTGAAGGAGAGAACGAAACGAAGGCGCTTCCGGCTCCGTGCTGACGATGTTCAAGGCGTAGAGGTTCGAGGGTAGGGATTAACCACAGAGGCACAGAGACACGGCTTGAAGATTTATTTGCTTCAAGCCGTGTCTCTGTGTCCCTGTGGTTAGCGATGGTCGTTTAGGGCTTCCCTTTGCCCTTGCCTCCGCCGCGACCCTGGCCTTGGCCCTTGCCGCCGCCACCGCCGCCGGAGGGCGGGCCGCCCGCGGGGGCCTGTTGCTTACGCGCCTGCCCCGGGGGTGCCTGCATGGCGGGGCGCTGCTGTTGCTGCGGGCGCTCCATACGCCGCTGCTGCTGCTGCGCCTGACGGGCGCGCATCATCTCGTGTTGCTGCGCGCGTTGCTGCCGCTCGGCGTGGCGCTGCGCCTGCGCGTTGGCTTCGGCCTGACGGCGCGCCTCGAATCGCTGCTGCCGCTCGGATGTCGCCTGCTGTGCGCGCTGCGCGGCGCGCTCGCCGCGTGCGCGCCCTTCGTCACGCGCCGCCACTCGCTCGGCCTGGGGGCTCACGGGACGCGTCCACGAGTCGCGACCGCGTGCCTCGCGCCGCCCGGTCAACTCCTTGCGGCCGTCGTCGCGCCCGCGCCGCACCTCGAAGCCGCGGACGGGCGGGGCCTCCTGGACGAGCTGCCGCCGCTTGTCTTCGTACCTCATCTTCTCGCGCTTCTGCTCCTCGGGCACGGTATCGACGCGGAGGCGGCGCGCGAGGTCTTTGTCTTTGACTTTCGGCGGCGGCGCGCTCGCGTAGACCTGCGTCGCGTCGAGCTTCTTAGCCAGGCCCGGCGGCAGGACGAAACCGCGCCGCTCGTTGGCGTGCGCGTGCTTCAGCGAAGCCTGCCGCAGCAGCGCGTTCGAGAAAGGTTCGAGCACCGGCCGCGTGCCCTCGAAGATGCGAGGGTCGTAGTGCGCGACAGAGTTTGGGTCGATGACGTTGCCGAACTGGTCAACCGGCACGACCGTCAGCCCGCCCGGGACGTTCATGTTCGCGACGCGCTCGGGCGCGTCGTAGCCGTCGCCGTAGTAGTGCGGCCGCCAGTTCGCGTCGTAGTAGGCGGGCGCGTACGGGTCGCCCGGCGCGAGCGGCACCCACCCGATCTGGTTGGCCCCCGCCGCCGGCAGGAAAGCCACGAGCGCGGGCGCGTAAGCGGGCTGCGTGTTGACCGAGTCGGGAACCCAGTACCAGCGGTCGCCCGCGTTCACCCAGCGGCCGTAGTGGTAGGGCGCGTAGCCCCAAGGCTCGTTCGAGACCCACGTCAGGCCGTACGGGTCGTCCGTCATCCAGTAGCCGTCGCGGTACGGGGCCCACCCCTGCTCCACGCGCGGGCTCCACGCGTAGCCGTGACCGTCCAGGTTCTGCCAGTCGCCGTAGTGGTCGAGGTCGTACGCGCCCGGCACCGACGAGGGCACATAGCGGTAGCTCTGGTAACGGTTATAAGGGTCGTAGTAGAAAGGGTCGTTCAGGTACGCGTTGTAGTCCGCGTAGCGCCCGTCGTAAGAGTCCGGGTAGCGGTAGCCGTAGTAGTCGTCCACCAAGCCGCCCGCGTAGTCCGGGCTCAGGCGCGAGAGCGCGACCTGCGCGGCCGTCTGCCCGAGCAGCGTCAACATCTCGCCCTTGCCGATCTGCCCGCTGCCCGCTAGGCCCACCACCTGCGCCAGCCCGCTCAGCACCGAGACGAAGGCCGAGCCGTCGTCGTTGTAGCCGACCTGGTAGAGGCCCGGCTCCTGGAAGTCCACCGCGCCGTAGGGCGTGGCGACCTCGAACATTTCATTAGGGCCGAGCGCGCCCACGTCGAAGATGGCCGAGCCGCGGCGCAGCGCCAACTGCGTGCGCCGGTCGTCGAGCGAGACCACGTCGAGCGCGGAGTCCGGGTAGACGGTGGCGAAGTTGCGCCCCGTGAAGGCGAGCGAGGCGTTCGAGTCGTCGCGCACGTAGACGCGGTCGCCCGTCGTGAGCGGCGTGTTCGGCGTCAGCTCGACCCAGTCGGACTCGTCGCCCACCGCGGCGTCGAGGTCGCGGCTCAGGCCCACCTCGCCGTCCACGCGCTCGACGCGCGCGGCGCGGGGCAGCGCCAGCGCCTCCGCCTTCGGCTCGTGCCTCATCCAGAGCGCGGCGGCGACCCCGCCGAGCGCCGCGCAGGCGAGAAAGACTAACGTCAGGTGAGGCCAGACCTTGATGCCGTTGGGACGAATGTTCACGTTTATTACATCTCCGTTGCGTCTAAAATTGTTCCTTATATACCTTCGCAATGCCCGTGCCGCCGAGCCTTACTCAAGGCACATTCGGCTTAAGGTTCTGAGCAGGTGAGTTAAACCGCGGCGGCCGTTTCGTCCCTCCTTAAATCATGTAACGAAAGCGTCCCGGCGGCACGATATCGTGTCCGAACGCCACGAGACCGTCGGCCCGCGCGGGGTTGTATGTTGCGTGCGCGTTGCGTCCTACAACGCGCCTAAGCTCCGAAATTGTTGCGGAGTCGTAGCGATTGGATAATAAATCGCTCGGGCACAACCAATTTCGCCCCTTGCTTATTCAAATCGCTTGACTTGCTTTCAGCGGTTCGCTCAGAATCCGGGCCATTCGGGAGATTCGGAGAACAACCTCGCAAGGCAGACAGACTCGGAGGGACACACCCATGCGCTCCGGCCGCCCAAGAGTTTGGGCGCTGACCCGACAGGTCAGAGTGGGCGCGGGCGTTCGCCGGTAAGAGGGGAGGGCGGCGGCCGCGGGGCGCGCGAAGTTTCCCGACGGACTTTCGCACGAACGGAGAAGGATAAAGATGAGCAACGTTTCAAAGAGGGTCAGATTGATCGCGCTTACTTTCGCGCTGGCGCTGGCGGCCTCGCCCGCCGCGCTCGCGCAGGGCACCTCGGGCGGCAACACGCGCACCGTGGCCTCGGGCCAGAAGATGAAGATCAAGGGCGTCGTCACGCGCCGCGACGCCGACTCCTTCGTCGTCCAGGACGCCAACGGCGTCTTGACGACCGTCTCGCTGACGAACGCGACCAGCATCAAGACCTCGGGCGGCTTCCTGCGCGGCGGCACCAACTACGGCGTGACCGCCATCCTGCGCGGCCTCAACCTCGAGGTCGAGGGGCGCGGCGACGGCACCAACCTCGTCGCCGAGAAGATCCGCTTCAAGGAGGGCGACCTCCGCACGGCGCGCACCGTGGAGGCCAACGTGACGCCGGTCGAGGCCCGTGTCGGCGAGGCCGAGGGACGCATCGGGCAGGTCGAGCAGAACGCGCAGCGACTGTCGGGGCAGTTGGACGAGCTGGCCGCCGTCTCGAACGCCGCGCGCGGCGGCGCCAAGGCCGCGCAGGAGACGGCCGACATGGCCGTCGCAGGCGTGAACGCGACCAACGAGCGCATCTCGGCTTTGGACGACTACCAGGTGCAGAACAACACGAGCATCCTGTTCCGCGTCGGGAGCGCCGTGCTCTCGGCCGACAGCAAGTCGAAGCTCGACCAGATCGCGCAGCAGGCTTTGCAGGCCAAGGGCTACGTGCTTGAGGTCTCGGGCTTCGCCAGCGCCGACGGCTCGCTCGAAGCCAACCGCCGCCTGTCGCAGCGCCGCGCCGACGCGGTCATCCGCTACCTCGTCGAGAACCACAACATCCCTCTGCGGCGCATCATCACGCCCTACGGCTTCGGCGAGATGCAGCCGGTCGCCGACAACACGACGCGCGAGGGCAGGGAGCAGAACCGCAGAGTCGAGGTCAAGGTGCTCGTCAACCGCGGGCTCATCCAGGGCGGCCCGAACATGGCCCGCCCGAGCGAGAACCCGGGCGGCGGCAACTAGCCCGACTGATGAAGTAGGCAGTAGGCAGTAGGCAGTAGGCAGTAGAAGAGTGGTAGTCTTAACTGCCTACTGCCATCTGCCTACTGCCTACTTCTTTTCAAGGAGGAGTCGAAAGTGTTCCGGTTACACGACGCGGCGAGAAGGTCTCTGCTGGTGTTGACGCTGGCGGGCGTGGCGCTCCCGGTCGTCGCGGCGGCGGGCGGGGCGCAGACGCGGCGGCCCCAGACGAACGCGCGGCCCACGCCGACGCCCGTCCGCGTCCCGCGCCTGCCGCAACGCGCGACGCCGACGCCGACGCCCGCCATCATCAACGTCACGCCGGACGACGTGCCGCCCCCGCCGCCCCCGCCCACGCCGACGCCTAAGCCGACGCCCACGCCGAAGCCGGTCGAGGAGACGCTCGACGACTCGGACGTGGTGAAGGTCACCTCGAACCTCGTGGTCGTGCCCGTCGCCGTCACCGACGCCGCGGGCAACGCCGTGCAGGGTTTGAAGAAGGAGGACTTCCGGCTCGAAGAGGAGGGGCGCTCGCAGGAGCTTCAGACCGTGGGGACGGCCGAGGAGGTGCCGCTCGACATCGTCATCCTCTTCGACATCTCTTCGAGCGTGACGGCCAGGGACTTCTTCGCGCGCCAGCAGGAGGCGGCCGCGCGCTTCCTGCGTTTGGTAATGAAGCCCGTAGACCGCGCGGCCGTCGTCACCATCGCCGACAAGCCCGCGCTCGCCGCGCCGCTCGCCCCGGCCGAGGCCACCGCCGCGGCGATCCTCAAGATACCGCCCGCGTCGAAGGCGGTGCCGACCGCCTTCTACGACACCGTGGGCTTCGCGGCGAAGTACCTCGCCGACAACGCGCCGGGCAACCACCGCCGCGTCATCCTCGCCGTCACCGACGGCGACGACAACTTCAGCACGGTCGTCCGCGAGCAGTCCGTCGCCGAGTACGAGGCGCTGAAGAAGGAGGAGGCGCAGGAGGGGGCGCGGCCCGTCGGCGAGCGCGCCGCCGCCCGCCGCGACTTGCAGTCGCGCCACGCGCGCGCCGTCGCGGGCGTGCAGCGCGCCGTGCAGGGGGCCGACGCCGTCTTCTACTCGATCAACCCGGGCGGCCCTTCCGTCCGCCTCAACGAGATCAGCATGCGCGCGCAGACCGGCATGCAGCAGGTCGCGGACGCCACCGGCGGCACGGCCTACGTCCCCGCGCGCAACGAGGAACTCGACGCCATCTTCCGCCAGGTCGCCGCCGAGCTGCGCGCGCAGTACCTGCTCCAGTACCTCTCGAACAACCAGGCCGCCACGGGGAAGTTCCTCCGCATCAAGGTCTCGACCCCCGCCCGCCCCGACACGCGCATCCGGGCGCGGCAGGGGTATTTCAAGAAGGGATAAAAGTCAGGAGTCAGGAGTCAGAATAAAAAGCGAAGACCTTACCGCCGCGCTCGAATGAACATAACGCGCGGCCGGTAAGGTCTTTACTTCTGACTCCTGACTCCTGACTCCTGACTACTGCATTTCGAGCAGCACGTCCGTCAGCTTGTTCGCGACCTCGAGCAGAGTCCGGCCGGCCTGGTCGTAGAGGTTGGCGGCGGCCTGCTGCGCGGCCCGGTCGGCGCTGGCCGAGACGCCTTGCAGCGTCTGGTATTGCGTCCGCAGGCCCTCCTCGAAGCGGAAGCGCCCCTCCAGTTGGTCGAGGCGGTCGCGCATGTCGCCGATGCTGCGGATGAGCCCGGCCTTCGCCTGGCCCGCCGCGTCGGCCGAGCCCTGTTGCGCCGCCGTCAGCTCCAAGTCCTTCGACAGCCTCCCGTAGAGGTAGAGGAAGCGCGTCAGGTCTTTCGAGAGCGCCGCGAGTTCGAGCCGCTGCGCGTTGAAGCGCGTCTGGTCGAGCCGCGACGACGCCTGCGCGGGCGTGCGCCTCCTCTGCGGCGTGGAGCGGCGCGTCCGCGTCTGCGCCGGGGCGTCGGCCGCCGCGCAGACGATTAAAAGCAGGCACACGGCCGCTTTGGCGATGAGCGGTTTCACGTTTGCTTCCTCCGGAAGTTGTTGGGTTTGATTCAAGCTTCGCCCGGCGGACGCGCGCGCGTCAAGGCGGCGCGCCCCGTCTGCTACAATGTGTTCGTAAGGGGAAGAGTAACAGTAACGCACACTGCGATGCACGCGAGACGACTGAAAGTTCGCCGCCTGGGGCGCACGGAGTACGGCGAGGCGTACCGCGTCCAGAAGGAGACCGAGGCGCGGGTGCGCGAGCGGCGCGAGCCCGACACGCTGCTCCTCGTCGAGCACCCGCACGTCCTGACGGTCGGCCGCCGCGCCACGCCGCAACTGATACTCGCCAGCCCCGAGGCGCTCGCCGCGCGCGGCGTCGAGGTCTTCGAGACCAACCGCGGCGGCAAGATGACCTACCACGGCATCGGTCAGTTGGTCGGATATCCCATTGTTAACTTAAGCCCCGACCGCGAGGACGTGCACAGGTACGTCCGCGACCTGGAAGAGGTCTTGATCCGCGCGATGGCGGATTACGGCGTCGAGGCGTTCCGCGTCGAGGGGCTGACCGGCGTCCACACCGCGCGCGGCAAGGTCGCCGCCATCGGCGTCCACATCGCGCGCTGGGTCACGACGCACGGCTTCGCCCTGAACGTCAACACGGACCTCTCCTACTTCAACCTCATCGTCGCCTGCGAGGGTGAGCCGGTGACTTCGATGAAGGAGCTGCTCGGCCGCGAGGTTCCTCTTCACGAAGTCGAAGACCGCGTCATCAAACGCTTCGCCGAAGTGTTCGACTCGACGCCGGAGGAGGCGGAACAGATGAAGGAGGGCGCGGGCGCATGGACTGGGAGGTGATCGTCATAGGCGCGGCTTTCGTCCTCCTCGTCCTCCTCGGGGTTTGGAGGTTCGTCTTACAGATTCGCATCGTCAAGCTTTTCCTGCGCCGCCTCTTCGGCTTGGACAAATAACCTTCCGATGTTGACACTCGACTTCATCCGCCAGGCCGCCGAGCGCGTGCGGCCATTCGTGCACCGCACGCCCGTCACGACCTCGCGCACTTTCGACGAGGCCGCGGGCCGCCGCGTCTTCTTCAAGAGCGAGAACTTCCAGCGCGCGGGCTCCTTCAAGATGCGCGGCGCGACCAACAAGATTCTGTCCCTGACGGAGGAGGAGCGCGCGCGCGGCGTCGTCGCCTTCTCCTCGGGGAACCACGCGCAGGCCGTGGCGCTCGCCTCGCGCGACGCGGGGCTCCGCGCCGTGATCGTGATGCCGACGGACGCGCCGCGCGCCAAGCTCGACGCGACCAAAGGGTACGGCGCGGAGGTCGTCACCTTCGACCGCCAGCGCGAAGACCGCGAGGAGGTCGCGCGGCGAATCTCCGAGCGGGAGGGGCTGGTCGTCGTCCCGCCGTACGACGACTACCACGTCGCGGCGGGGCAGGGGACTTGCGCGCTCGAGCTGTTCGAGGACGTGCCCGACCTCGACGCCCTGCTCACGCCCTGCGGCGGCGGCGGCCTCTTCGCCGGCACGTCCACCGCGGCCAAGGGTCTGAACCCGCGCGTGCGCTGCTTCCCCGTCGAGTCGGAACTCTCCGACGACACGCGCCAGTCCTTCCTCAAAGGCGAGCGTGTCAAAATCCCCCCGCCGCCGACCGTCGCCGACGGCATGCGCACGCAGACGCCGGGCGCGCTCACGTTCCCCGTGCTGCGACGCAACGCCGAGGACGTGCTCACGGTCTCGGAGGACGAGATAGTCGAGGCGATGCGCTTCCTGCTCTTCCGCCTGAAGATTCTGGTCGAGCCGACGGGGGCGGTCGCGGCGGCCGCCGCGCTCTTCCGCAAGCTCCCCGCGGGCGTGGGGAGCGTCGGCGTCGTCATCTCCGGCGGCAACGTGGACGCCGACGCGCTCGCGCGCTTCGTCCACCCGACGACGGCTTAGAGCGTATTGCGAAACAGTTGAGCAGTCGTTTAGAGGCGGGCTCCGCCCGCCGGCCCGAGTCACATCGCAGCAGGCGGCGGGCGGAGCCCGCCTCTAAACGGTGGAGGGTAAACTCAAACGCAAGCCGCTCTAGAGCAGGCTTCGCGTGAGTGAATGTGAAGCCAATTAACCACAGAGACACAGGGTAGCGAGCGGCTACTCGGTCGGCTCGGGCGGCGCGAACGTCGAGTCGGGGATGGGGTCGTTCGGGACGTACTTCTCGAAGGTCATCGTCATCGTCTCCGCGCCGCGCTTGAGGTGGAGGCGGTGCGGGAGCTTGAGGCCGCCGACCTCCTTGTAGTCGCCGAAGACGCACTCCACCCTGACGGGCTCGCCCTCGGCGTCCTCGGCCTCGAAGTCCACGCGCAGCAGCAGCCCGGTCAGCGTGTCGAAGTAGAAGGTCTCGCTCTTCCCCTCCTTGTTCACCCCGCTCACGACGTAAGCCTCGTGCCCTTTGAGGGTGGTGTCGATCAGCTTCCGCCCCGTCCAGTTCACCTCGCCGCCCGCGTTCCAGGTGACGGGCTCGCGCCCGTCGAGCTTGAGCGACGTGTACTCTTCGGCCATCCGCACGAGGCTGGTCGTCTGCGAGTAGCGCTTCATGCTCCCCAGCTCGTCGTCGTCCAGCTCGCGCGAGGAGTACTGCTTGACGGGGACGGTCGAGCCGGACGTGAGGATCGTGCGCTCGACGTACTCCCAGCCCCTGCTGCCGTCGAAGCCGCGCCGGAGGTTCAGCCTGATTTCCGGCGGGCCGGGCTGGCAGGGGCCGCCGAGGCAAGGGAGGTCTCTGATTGCCAACTCCTGCGCGCGTGCGGCGTCGGTCTTGGCCGGCGGGCCGATCTCGACCTCCGTCACGACCTTGTCCGGCTCCTTCGCGTGCATGACGAAGGTCACCTGCGCGCCGGCCGCGGCGGCCGTGCGCTCCGCCTCGCCGCCGACGAACTTGAGCCGGCCCTCGGCCCGGAAGCTGCGCAGCTTCCGGAGGCGCTCGGCCCCGCCGCTCACTTCGAGGTTGTGCGCGAAGATTTCGGCGACCGTCGGGTCTTTGCGGTAGAAGCTCCAGAACCACTGCTTCTTCGCGGGCTTGTTGGCGACGTAGAGGGCCCCGAGCGCCACCAGCACGAGCACGACCGCGCCGCAGACGGTCATCACGCGGCGCGCCTTTTGGACGGCGCGCGCGTCCGCGGCCCACTCCGACACTCCAGGGACGTAGCGCGGGCCGCCTTCGTCCGCGCCGAGCCCCGCGAGCGGAGTCCCGCAGCGCTTGCAGTCGCCGACGTTCCAATCGACCAGCCCGCAGGCCGGACACTTCACGCTGATCATACGGGTAAGGCTCCTTCGGTGGTGTGAGTTCGGGCCGCGTGGGCGTTGGGGAGCGGGCGGGGGTCGTCGCCGGCCGACCGTGCTCGTGGGCGGGGCGCGGCGCTCGCGCCCCTCACCTTAAATCTACCAACCGGCGCGCGCGGCGCGCAACAGAATTTTTCGGCCCCTCGGGGCGGGCGCGCCGCAGGACAAAGGCCGGGGCGGGTGTTAAAATCGGGCCAGCCGAACAGCCGAACAAGGAGAAAGAGTTTGAGCCGCGAGCTGCGCGTCCTTAACAACCCCCCGACGACACGTCCGCCCAGAGGCCCCAAGCCCGAGTGGCTGAAGATACGGTTGGGCGACCCTTCCAACCAGAACTACGTCCTCAAACTGATCGAGAACCTGAACCTGCACACGGTCTGCCAGGAGGCGCGCTGCCCGAACATCTTCGAGTGCTGGACGGACAGGACGGCGACCTTCATGATCGGCGGCGACATCTGCACGCGCCACTGCGGCTTCTGCGCCGTCTCGAAGGGGCAGGCCACGCCGCTCGACCCCGAGGAGCCGCGCCACGTCGCCGAGGCGGTCAAGACGCTCGACCTCGCGCACGCCGTCATCACCTCCGTGAACCGCGACGACCTCGCGGACGGCGGGGCCGCCCACTGGGCCGAGACCATCCGGCAGGTGCGTCAGCTTAACCCCGGCTGCCGCGTCGAGGTGCTCATCCCCGACTTTAACGGCGACGAGGCGGCGCTCGACGCCGTGCTCGACGCAGAGCCCGACGTGCTCAACCACAACACGGAGACCATCGCGCGACTCTACCGCCGCGTGCGCCCGGACGCGAACTACCGGCAGACGCTGACGCTGCTGGGGCGCGCGGCCGCACGCCGCGACCGCGAGCGGCGCGGGATGCTCACCAAGAGCGGCATCATGGTCGGCCTGGGCGAGACGTTCGACGAGGTGGTCGAGCTGATGAGGGATTTGCGCTCGGTCTCGTGCGACATCATGACCATCGGCCAGTACCTCCAGCCGCACGCGCGCCGCCTCCCCGTCGAGCGCTACGTCACGCCCGAAGAGTTCGCGCGCTGGCGGGAGGTCGGCCTCGAACTCGGCTTCAAGCACGTCGAGTCGAGCCCGCTCACGCGCTCCTCCTACCACGCCCGCCAGCAGACCGACGGCGCGGAGCAGTAGGCAGATGGCAGTAGGCAGTTCGCGGCCGAAAGCTGAGCCTCGGAGGCCCGACGTTGAGCCTCCGAGGGTGAAAATTGAGCCTCGGAGGCTGAACGTCGAGCCTCCGAGGCCCAAACCTGAGCCTGCCGAGGGTGAGGGTTGAGCCTCGGAGGGTTAAATTTGAGCCTCCGAGGCTGGAAATTGAGCCCCGGAGGGTGAAAGTTGAGCCTCTTCAGGCTGAGCGTCGAGCCTCGGAGGATGAAAGTTGAGCCTCCCGGGGCCGAAAGTTGAGCCCCGGAGGGTGGATTTTGAGCCTCGGAGGCTGAAGGCCGGGCTTCGGAAGCTGAAGGTCGAGCCCCGGAGGCGAAAAGTCGGGCCTCGGAAGACCGTCCGCCGCCCCGCGGCGACTGCCGACTGCCTTCTGCCTACTTTCAAAAAATGAAAGCCGTCGTCTTCCACGAGCACGGGGGGCCGGAAGTCCTCCGCTACGAAGAGCGCCCGGAGCCGCGGATTCGCGCCGACGAGGTGTTGGTCGAGGTGCGCGCCTGCGCGCTCAACCACCTGGACGTGTGGGCGCGCGGCGGACTGCCCGGCATCGAGATTCCCCTGCCGCACATCCTCGGCAACGACGTGGCGGGCGTCGTGCGCGAGGCGGGCGAGCTGGTCGGTTGGGTGAAGCCGGGCGACGAAGTTATCTTGCAGCCCGGCGTCTCGTGCGGCCACTGCCGCGAATGCCTGGGCGGCGCGGACAACATGTGCCCGGCTTACGACATGATCGGCTACCGCCGCGACGGCGGCTACGCCGAGCTGGTCGCCGCGCCGGGCGTGAACGTCGTCCCCAAACCGAAGGGCTTGAGCTGGGCCGAGGCGGCGGCGCTGCCGCTCGTGCTCGTCACCGCCTGGCACATGCTGGTCACGCGCGCGCGCGTCGGGCCGGGCGAGGACGTGCTCGTCCACGCGGCCGGGAGCGGCGTCGGCTCCATCGGCATCCAGGTTGCGAAGCTACACGGCGCGCGCGTCATCGCCACCGCGGGCTCGGAGGAGAAGCGCGCGAAGGCGCTCGAACTCGGCGCGGACGAGGTCGTCGATTACACGCGCGCGGACTGGCCGAAGGAGGTCAGGCGTCTGACGGGCAGGCAGGGCGTGGACGTGGTCTTCGAGCACACGGGCGCGGAGACGTGGCCGGGCTCGATCACGTCTTTGAAGCGCGACGGGCGGCTCGTGACGTGCGGCGCGACGAGCGGCTACGACGCGCGCACAGACCTGCGGCAGGTCTTCTACCGACACCTCAACCTGCTCGGGTCGTTCATGGGCTCGAAGGCCGAGCTGCTGGACGCCTTGAGGTTCGTCGAGCGCGGCCTGCTCCGCCCCGTCATCGACCGCACCCTCCCGCTCGCCGAGGCCCGCCGCGCCCACGAGCTGATGCAAGACCGCGCGCAGTTCGGGAAATTGGTTTTAGAAGTGTGAAGAACCGTGAACCGTGAACCGTGACAAGAGGCGAGCAGTCCTCTTGTCACGGTTCACGGTTTACCGTTTACGTACTTTTACTGTCGGCGCTGCTGGCGGAACTCTTCGCGCCGCTGGCGGAACTCTTCGCGGCGGGCCTTGCGCTCGGACTTGAGCTGTTCGAGCTGCGTGCGCTGGTCGGCGGTGAGCGTCGAGAGGAAGCCTTCGCGGGCTTGCCGGCGGGCGGCGCGCAGCTCCTCGCGGAGCTGTGCGGCGCGCCCCTGCTGCGCCTCGGTGAGCTGGCCGCCGGACTCGCGGCGCGCGCGTAGCAACTGCCGCAACTCCTCGCGCTGCGCACGCGCGGACTCGGACGCGTTCTGCCTGAGCGTGCGCATCTGCTCGCGCTGCTGCTCGGTCAGGTTCAGTTGCCGCAGGGCGCGCAGGCCGTGTCGTCGCTCGCGCATCCGCATCCGCATCCGCCGCAAGCCCTTGTGTCTCGTCCCCGCCCGCTCGCCCTGCGTCAGCGTTTGCTGCTGCTGCTGCGACGGCGTCTCCTGCGCCCCCGCCGTGAAAGAGGCCGCCAGCGTCAGCAGCGCGGCCGTGAGTGCTCTCTTCATCGTCTCAAAGACTCCTTAAGTGAAAGATGTCTGCCGCACCGTAAGACGCGCGCGCTTCCCCCCCGGCCGATAAAAAAGTAGAATACGCGCCGATGAAACTCCTACATCAGATCGACTCGCCCGCGGACTTGCGCCGTCTGCGTCCCGAGCAGTTGCAGCCGGTCGCCGACGAGGTGCGCCAGTACATCCTTGAGACGATGTCGCGCGTGGGCGGCCACACGGGCGCTTCTTTAGGTGCGGTCGAGCTGGCCGTCGCCCTCCACTACGCCTTCGACACGCCGCGCGACCGCCTGGTCTGGGACGTGGGGCACCAGGCTTACGCGCACAAGATTCTGACGGGGCGGCGCGAGCTTTTGCCGACCGTCAAGCAGTACGGCGGCATCAGCGGGTTCCTGCGCCGCGACGAGTCGGAGTACGACACGTTCGGCGCGGGGCACGCCTCGACCTCGCTCTCGGCCGCTCTGGGGATGGCGATAGCGCGCGACCAGCGCGGCGAAGACCACCACGTCGTCGCCGTCATCGGCGACTCATCCCTGGCGGGCGGCATGGCGATGGAGGCGGTCAACCAGGCCGGACATTTGAAGACGCGCCTCATCGTCCTGCTCAACGACAACGAGATGTCGATCGCGCCCGCGGTCGGCGCGCTCACCGGGTATCTGAACCGCATCCGCGGGGCGCAGGGCTACCACCGCTTCAAGGACGAGGTGGGCGACCTCCTGCACGACATCCCCTCGTTCGGCGAGCGGCTCTACAACGCGGCGAAGACCGTCAAGGACGCCATCGCCGCGGCCGTGCTGCCGGGCGCGCTCGTCAACGAGCTGGGCTTCAAGTACATCGGCTACGTGGACGGCCACAACCCGCGTGCGCTGGTGCGCGCGCTCGAAGAGGCGAAGCATGTCAAGGACTCGCCCGTCATCGTCCACGCGCTCACGCAGAAGGGGAAGGGCTACCCGGCGCGCGAGAAGAACTACTACGCTTGGCACGCTACGGGGCCGTTCGACTTGAAGACCGGCGCGGCCCTCAAGTCCTCCGGCCCCCCGGCCCCGGCCTACACGGCCGTCTTCGGGCAGGCTCTGTGCGAGCTGATGGGGCGGGACAAGAAGGTCGTCGTGCTCACGGCCGCCATGCCCGACGGGACGGGCGTTGACAAGGTGTTGGAGAAGTTCCCCGAGCGCGCCTACGACGTAGGGATAGCCGAGCAGCACTGCGTCACCTTCGCCGCGGGGATGTCCACCGAGGGGTTGAAGCCGGTCTGCGCCATCTACTCGACCTTCCTGCAACGCGCCTTCGACCAGATCGTCCACGACGTGTGCCTCCAGAACCTCAACGTCAAGTTCTGCATGGATCGCGCCGGCATCGTCGGCGGCGACGGCCCGACGCACCACGGCCTGCTCGACATCGCCTACCTGCGCGGCGTGCCGAACATGACGGTGATGGCCCCGAAGGACGAGGGCGAGATGCGCGACATGCTCCACACGATGCTGGAGACCGACGGGCCGGCGGCCATGCGCTACCCGCGCGGCAACGGCGTCGGGGCCGACATCCGGCGCGAGCCGCGGCTGCTCGAAGTCGGCCGGGCGGAGATTCTGCGCGACGGCGGCGAGGTGGCCCTCGTGGCCTACGGCTCGATGGTGCACCCGGCGGCGGCCGCCGCCGAGCAACTGGCGAAGGACGGCATCGAGACGACGGTCGTCAACGCGCGCTTCGTCAAGCCTCTGGACGCGGGGCTGCTGCTCGCGCTCGCGCGCACGAAGCGGCTCATCGTCACCGTCGAGGAGGCGTACCTGGCGGGCGGCTTCGGCTCGGCCGTCGCGGAGCTTCTGGAGGAGAACGGGCTGCTCGACGCCGTCCGCCTCGTCCGCATGGGCATCCCCGACCGCGTCGTCACGCACGGCGACCCCAAGCTGCTCCTCGCCAAGTACGGCCTCGACGCCGACGGCATCTACACGCGCGCGCGCGAAGCCTGGGAAGTCCTCGAAGATCGCCGCGCAAGCCGGAAGGCGGAAGCCCGACCGTAAGGGAGGGCGTGTGCAGAATCCCCGAAGGGGATACAGATAATAGCCGGGGGTTAGCGGGCTGTAGGCGAGCGCCACCCCCGGTCGGCCACGGAAGATGAATCCGACCCTGAAAGGGTCGCACACCGTCACACGTGATGCGACCCTTTCAGGGTCGGATTCATTTTGCCGCCTTCACCGGGGGCGGCGCTCAAGCGCTATGCGCTTTCGCTCTGCCCCCGGCTATTATCTTCGTCCCCTGCGGGGACGTGGGTGTGCGTGCTTGTCACTTCCGGCTCTGCTCCTCCTGGTTGTACTTCCTGAGCATCTCCTGGTACTTCTGCGCGACGGAGAGGGTGCGGGAGATGTCCTCGTCTTCGAGGTGCGGGTAGCGCAGGTAGGTCTTGGCGACGGCCGCGTTGAGGAGGTGTTCGGCGTCCTTGTAGCGCTGCGACTCGACCGCCTCGGCCATGTCGCGGATGGCCTGCGCGAGCTGCGCGATGGTGTAGTTCTTGCCGACCTCCGGGTCGCGCAGCATGTCGCCGCCGCCGGCGGAGAGGGAAGCCTCTCCGCTCTTCGTGACCCGGCGCTTCTGACGGATGTCGTAGTAGCTGAGACGGACGCGGACGGACGGGCGCGCGCCGTCCAGCGCCCGGGGCCCGGCCTTGAAGCGCAGCAGGACGACCTGCGTCAGGCCCTGGTTCATGTTGTCGAGCCCGATCTTCAAACCGTTCGCGGTGCGCTCGGGCTCGTAGCCGTAGACCTGCGCGAGTTCGAGGCCGGGGCCGAACTCGACCTCAAGGTTAGGCTCGGAGGCGACGGGCGCGACGAGGCTCTGCACCTCTTTGAGGAAGACCTTGTCGATGTCCTGCGCGTCGGCGACGAAGTGGAAGAGGCCGCGGCCGCTCTTGGCGAGCTGGCGCAGGAGGTCTTTGTTGAGGTCGAGCCCGACGCCGATGGTCGAGAGGTCTACGCCGCGGTCGTTGAAGGAGAGCGACTCGCGCGCGATCTGCGAAGGGTCGGTCACGCCCTGGTTGGCGATGCCGTCGGTCAGCAGCACGACGCGGTTCGTCCCCTCGCGGTTGAAGTTCCGGAGCGCCTCCCTGTAGCCGAGCATGAGTCCGGCGTGGATGTTCGTCGAGCTGCCGGGCTCTATCTGGCGGATGAGGCGGCGCACCTCCTCGCGGTTGCCGATGGCGCGCCCCGGGCGGAGCACCTCGGCCTCCGAGTCGAAGACGACGATTGCGAGCGTGTCGGTCTCGCGGAGCTGGTTGACGAGCGTGAGCAGCGCCTCCTTCACCCTGGTGAGCTTGTCGGCGTCGGCCATCGAGCCGCTCTTGTCGATGACGAGCGCGAGGTTGACGGGCGGCAGTTGTTGGCGGTCGGACGCGAGCGCCGTGCTGAAACCGATCTGCAGGACGGCCTCGGGCTCCGCCGCCGAGACGCGGTCGTTGCCCCAGCGCACGTCCAGCAGTACGGCCTCGCCCGCCTTGGGGCGGCCGATCTGGTGGCGGTGGTAGTTGACGAACTCCTCGACGGCGACCGAGCGCGAGGCGGGGATGAGCCCCCGCTCGGACAGGTAGCGCGTGCGCGCCGCGGCCGCGGTCGAAGCGCCCTCCTGCGCGCGCGCGGGCAGGGCGGCCGAAGCGAGAAGGAAGAAGGAAAGGAAGAGACTGAAGCTCGGGCGAGCGTGTTTGCGGGTCGGTGCGGGCATACGTCCTCCGAAAGGCTGGCGAGGTCGTTGATACAGGGAGACACAACGCTTGACGGCTTTCACCTGCGAGGGGACTGACTTGTCTTGCCGTTCGGCTTCAGAGATGTGACTTCGGCGCGGAGGGATGTCCGTATATTTTTAGAGTAGACGGTAGTCAGTAGTCAGTAGTCAGTAGAAGAACAAAGCGCCGCGCCCGGCCCGAAAGCTTGAGAGCGCCGCCTCTGCTTTTCTACTGACTACTGACTACTGTCTACTCCCCCGTTGCGGCAGCCCCTCGACGAGGTGGTCGCCGGCGAGCCAGAGGCTCCAGGAGTGGTGGTAGAAGGCGACGGGGAAGAGGAGCGCGACGGCGAAGAGAAGGCCGAGCAGCAGCCGGTCGCGGCCGGGGAAGAGCAGCAGGCAGAGGCCGGCCGCGAGCATCACGGCCGCCTCGGTCGTGACCACGTTGAGCATGATGGCGCCGACGAAGAAGCCCGCCTCGCGCTGGAAGACCGTGCCGCACGCGGGGCAGGAGGGGCGCACGTGGAAGGGCGAGCGGAAGACCGAGCGCCGGCCGCACGCGGGGCAGCGGAGCCGCGCGCCGCGCGCGAGCGTCTGGAAAACAGGGCGGCCCTCTTTCGCCGTCAAGCTCGTCCCTTACTGCTCCTCGGCCGCCTCGCGCACCTGGCCTTCGAGCCCCTGTAGGTAGCGCCGCCGGTAGCCTTCGATGAGGTTCCGCACGTTCGCCTCGAGCTCGCGCTCGGAGACGCCCGAGGCGTAGAGCGCGGACTTCTGTAGGTCGATTAAGGCCATGAGCATCGCCTTGACCTCGATCAGCTCGGTCGCGATGATGGTGAACGCCTCGGACGTAGACTTGCTGCTGTCGAGCAGCGAGTGCATCCCTTGAGAGATGTCCGGCCCCGTGTCCCGTTCTGCCACGTGTTGCCCCCGTGTCCGTCGTGTAGAATTGTTGCCCGCCGAGCGGAACTTAACAGAAGCCGCGCCGACGCGCCAGCCGCCCCCGATGCACGAAGACCTGTCCCGCTACCACGCGCCGATCACCGCCCTCTTCCGCGCGCCCGCGACCGCGGAGGAGTTGGCGCAGTACCGTCTGACGGAAGGGCAGGTCGCCTTCTACGAGGAGCACGGCTACCTCGCGGGCGTGAGGATGTTCGACGGGGCGCAGGTCGAGCGGCTGCGCGCGGAGCTGTCGGAGCTGATGAACCCCGGGCACCCCGCGCGCGGGCTCTGGTACGAGTTCCACTCGAACGAGTCGGAAGACCCCGACCGCGTGCTCTTCCACGCGCTGGGGGCGTGGCGGATAGCGCCGGGCTTCCACGACCTCCTGTGGAACCCGCGCTTCACCGTCCCGGCGTCGCAACTTCTCGGCGGCGCGGTGCGCTTCTGGCACGACCAGCTCTTCTGCAAGCCCGCGCGCCACGGCGGGGTCGTCGCGTGGCACCAGGACTACTCCTACTGGACGCGCACCACGCCGCTCGCGCACCTGACCTGCTGGGCGGGGCTCGACGACTCGACGCGCGAGAACGGCTGCGTCCACTACGTCCCGGGCAGCCACCGCTGGCCCGACCTCCCCGTCACCGGACTCGCCGGCGACATGGACGCGATACGGTCCGTGTTGACCGACGAACAGAGGGAGATGTTCAAGCCCGTCGCGATAGAGCTGAAGGCGGGCGAAGCCTCCTTCCACCACCCGCGCATGATCCACGGCTCCTACGCCAACTCGACCGAGCGCCCGCGCCGCGCCACGGTCGTCAACGTCTTCCGCGACGGCGTCCGCTCCGCCTCCGACGCGCCCCCGCTCGCAGGCGTCCCCCCCATCCCCAAAGGGCAACCGATGTCCGGCCGCTTCTTCCCGCTGCTCTTCGCGGCGCGGGGTGAAAAGGCGGGAGGTGCCTGCTAAATGCCGACTAGCCCCCTTTAGCCACTCTTCTGCCCTCGGGGTGCAGCAGCATCAACTGGAAGACCGGGTTCTGCGACAGGACGTAGTATTTCCAGTAGAGGGTGCTCGTGAGCAGGAACAGAATTCCGGGGGCGTAAAAGATTAGTGCAGTCACCAAATCTAATCTCCCGATGCTGGAGCGCATTACTATTCCATAGATAACTGCAAACGTCCCAACCCCCGTAACCGAGCAGCATAGGGTAAGCAGTTGGAAGGCGACCAGCTTCACCCACGTCTTCTGTCTGGTGAGGTATGGAAGTAGCTTTAAAAAATTGGCTATCGGGAAGAGGATGAGGCTGACAAACTTTTTCGTCAGATACCCCTGCTTGAGCTTCCACCTGGCCACCGATATCAAGCCGACGTAGAACGGCAGGGGCAGCAGCGCGACGATATAAATCGCCAGGGCGCTTCCTTGATACATGCGGTCTTCGTAGAAGTATTTACGCACGGCCGCGTCCAGCGCCAAGTATGCGAAGAGGAGCGTCCATGCGTAGAACAGAGTGAAGTAGATGTTGGAGGCCCACACGATCACCTTCACGCCGAGAGAAGTCTTGTAAGAGTACTCCGACGATTTACTGCTGTTTATGTTCTGCAGCGCGAGGTCGAGTGGCAGCGAGAAGCTCTTGCTCAGTTGGTTGACGAGGTGACGAATCTTGTTCGGCGGCGTCTCGTCGAAACCAAGAGCGTTGAAGACGCGGAGGCACTTCTCTTTGACTTTGCCCTCGTCCGCGGACACGTAACCGGCCGGGAAGCTCCTCAGGTGAGACAGGAAGGCGGGGAACAGAATCTTGAACGACGAGCCGCGCATCTCGGACAGGGCGCTCGACGACGCCTCACCTCCCGCGGCGGCCCCGGTGTTTATTGCGTTCAGGATGTCGGCTCTTAATTGCGTGTCTATGTGCCAGAAGCCGGACTTCGCAGAGCTGTAGCTCCACCCGTTCCTGTCTATCGGCGCGCCCTTCAGCCTATGCGGCAACTGGGCCGCCTCCGCCTCTAACAAGTCGGCCTCCACGAACGTGTTCGTCATCATCTGTGACAGCTTGAGCGACACCAACTGGTCGAGCTTCTGCTCGTCCCAGTCGTAAAGCTTGAGCATCTGCCTCGCCGCCTGCCCCGTGTTGATGCCCGAGAGCACTTCTATCACCGGCCATGCGTAATTCAGCAGCGTGAGGCTAAAATCGCCTTGCTCGTAGAAGGCGGGGGATGCTTCTACGATGACGCGTATGGCGGCCCCGCGCTGTACACCGCCGGCGAGCGCCCTGAACACCGGGTGTCCGTCGAGCGCGGGGAGGGCGAGGTTGCCGAACTGGATGACGGCCTTGACGCTCTCCGCGCGGATATTCCCGTCGGGGTCGTTCACCAGCCCGAGCAGGGCCGGGAGGGCGCGCGTCACCCTGGCCCGCCCCAGGATCGCCACGGCCTGAAGGCGGTCGGCCTTGTCCCCCTCCCGATCCGTGACCAGGTCGATGAGCCTCGCCGACAGCCTCTCCTCAACCGTCAAGGGCTCGACCTGGAAGTCCGCGGCGATGGCCGACAGGACGCCGATCAGCTCGTCGCTCCTTTCGCCGCCCCGGCCCAGCTCGTCCAGAAGTTTGTTGACGATCTCTTGCGAGACGCCGTCGTCGCAGTGTTGCGCGTCCCCGACGCAGAAACCGGCGAGTACCTGCCTCTCAAGCGAGTCCGAGGAGGCGATGCCCTCGATCAGCTCCGTGGCGTCGTCCACGAGGCCGGTGTAGAGGAGGATGACCTCGCGCCACTCCTGGGCGTCGAAGTTCCCGGTCAGCAGCCCGTAGTTGTGCTGGTTTAGCTGGATGTGCTTGGCGACGAGGTACTCCTGCAACGTCAGGTGCGAGAAGCCGAAGACGTCTATCGACCTCTCGACGAGGAGGCCGCTCCTCATCTCTATGTCTTCGAGGAGCGCCTCGGCGGGCATGGAGATGCCGAGCTTGCGCGCGATCTCGCTCACGAGCTGTTCGAGGTTCTCGCGCGAGTCCTCGCCCTTCCCCTTCACCTGAAAGTTGAAGGCGATCTCGCGCAGCACCGCCTCCTTCTGCACGGCCGTGACGCGCCCGCCCGTCGAGAGGATGTCGCGCGTCCTGTCCCACGAGTCGATGAGCAGCTCTATGCACTGGTTGTAGAGGACGGTTCTGCCGCGCGGGAGGAACTGCCGGTTGAAGTGGACGAGGCTGATGAGCGAGAGGAGCATCGGGTTGACCGCGATGGAGAGGATGCGGTTGTTGGTGTCGATGGCGTAGATGAGCCTCTTCGACTGGATGTCGATGGCTGGCTTGACGAACTGCTCCTTGCGCGCCGCCCAGACCTCCTCGAACTTCTTCTTGTCGGGGATGTCGAGCTGGAGCCGGCTCGACTCCGACTGGGTGATGACGGCCTTGTGCCAGCCGAGGACGAAGCGCTGAATCTCGTCCCGGTTGAAGTCCTGCGCCAGCAGGACTTTGAACTCGCCCGACAGGAGGTCTTTCCAGCCCGCGACGCGGCACGTGACGATGAAGCGGTTGTCGGGGTACGCGGCGACGAGGCTGTTAATCCTCTCGGAGACCTGCCGGTGCGTCTTCTCGTCCGTCACCTCGTCGAGGCCGTCGAGGAGGACGAGGCAGCGCCCCTTCTTCAGCCTGCGCTCGAAGTAGCTCGGCGGGCACTCCCTCAGTATCTCGGGCGAGAGGATTTGCGTGTCCTTGTCCGTCAGGTCTTCGACGATGGAGCGCGTGCCGTTGGAGAGACGCCGGAGCGGGATGAAGAGCGGAATCAGGTCTTCCTCGATGCCGAACACCTCGCCCGCCCTCTTCTGCGCGAACGTCAGCAGGGCGTAGCTGAGCGTCGTAGTCTTACCGGCCCCGGGCCCGCCGAGGATGACCATGTACTGATACTGCCTGAAGGCCGAGTTGAACGAGATCGTCGAAGCCTCCTGGCCCGCGTCCCTGGTGCCCGGGCCGAGCGGGGCGCTGTTGCTCGCGATGCGCAGCGAGACGAAGACCTCTTCGAGGAGCGGGCGGCTGATGCCGGCGGTGTTGAATCCGATGAGCTTCAGGTACTTGTGGTTGAAGGTCAGGTTGTCTATGTACCTTCGGAGGAACCTCCTGTCGGCCAGCTTGCCGCCGAGGTACTTGCCCAGGAAGTCCAGCGTCCAGTTGAACCCCCCTTTGATCTGGTCCTTCAGCACCCCGACGAGGATGGTCGCCAGCGCGACGATGACGCTCCCCAGCAGACCCTCCCGGCTTATTAACTTATCCCAGACGGCTCCCAGAAGCGTGGGAGCCTTCAAGCGAACCGTCTCCGGCTGGTTCTCGACGCAGTGCCGCGTTTCGTCCACGAGCGAAGTCGAGGTGATGCCGTTGACCGACTCCGCCGTGACCCGGTAAGTCGCGGGCTCCAGAGAGAAGCTTAGTCGGGCGACGGACGGGCCCTTTTCACCCGCCTTAAAAACGAGGGCGCCCGCGTCATTCGGCCATTCGACCTCTGCGACTTTCAGCGAGAGCCTATACCTTGGGATCACGAACCACGTGTCCGGGTGCTCCGCCAAAGAATATTTTTCTTCCCCCGACTCTAAATCGACGTTGACCCGCTTCAGGAGCCGCTCGGCCTCAGTCCCCCGGCTCCCGAAAAAGTCGGATTCCAACAGAAGCTTGATGGTCTTGGCGCTTTCACTCGGGCGGTTTACATTTTTTACTTTGATAAAGACCGAAGCGCCCTCGGGGCTCGCCGCCGTCAACTCCCTCAGGTCATTAACGCCCAGTTCGATGTTGATGGTCGCCTGCTGTGGCTGTTGGGCGTCGGCGGTGCTCGCGAACGCGCACAGCAGCAGGGCGGCGAGCGCGCGCGCGCACACGGCGACGACTCGGTACGTGCGATTACAGGCGACGAGGCCGTAACGACTCATACAGGAAGTGAGCTTATGACGGTCAACGGACTGCTCCGCGTAAGAGCACACGGTGTAAAGATAGTAACGACAGACGCGGTGAGCGCGGTCAGAGACTAAACGCAAGAGGGTGGTGTGTCAACAGTGGATGCGGGTGTGCCGTGCTCCTCGGCTCCGTCTCCCAGTCGGTCGCCGCCCACGCCCTCTGCTCGGTCGAGATAGTTCGCTGCCGGAAAGCCGTGAACCGTGAACCGTAGACCGTGACAAGATGAAAGACAGTTTTTACTTGTCACGGTTTACGGTTCATGGTTCACGGCGAACGGAGCGAGCGAGCGATGTTAGAAGTCAGGGAGATGTCGCAGGAGGAGATCGCGAGGCTGTTGGGGCGCGGCTGGTACGGGCATTGTTCCTCGTCTCCGAGCGCAGCCCCTCGCTCACGCCCGTGCTCTCGCGCACCAGGATCGGCCCCTGGACGCGCCTCAGCCGCATCGCCCTCTACCGCCTCCGCCCCGCCTCCGCTTACAGCCGCCGCACCGCGTAAAGCCCTCAAGCACCTCAAGTTTTCCTCAAGAGCCCTTAAGTTGTTGAAACTTAAGGGCTCTTAAATTTTTCCCCGGCCGCCGAAAAATTTTCTCCGGGCTCAAGTTTCGCTCAATCGGTCTTGACTATCTTCTACACGCTGACGACGACCGGGACGTCCCGCCGACTCGGGGCGCGAACCGAAACCCGAATTTCGAGACCTTGCTCCAAGGAGAAATTTAGAAAGACATGCTCAGAAAAATCTCTGCCGCGTTCTCAGTCCTCATGCTGCTCGGCCTGCTTACCGTCGCGAACGTCTCGGCGGCCACGCTCGGGCCTTCGCTCCAGGCTAAGCTCGCCGGCCTCGCCTCCGACGCGAAGGTCGGCACCGTCATCATCGCCTTCCACACCTCGAAGGGGCTTCAGCCCGCGCACCTCGACGCGCTGCGCGCTCTCGGCATCAACAAGGGGCTCACGCTCAACCGGCTCGGCATGGTGGCGGCCGTCGCCACGGCCGGGCAGGTGCGCGCGCTCGGCAACAACCCGGCGGTGCGCTCCGTCTGGTTCAACGACCGCCTGAGCTACCACGACGCCGAGGCGCGCACGCTGACGGGCGTTGACCGCCTGCGCACCGACCGCGGGTTCACGACGCGCAACGCGGGGCTGCCCGTCTCGGGCAAGGGCGACTTCTCGGTCGTCATCAACGACTCCGGCATCGACGCCACGCACCCCGACCTGCAACTCGGCAAGAACGTCATCCAGAACGTCCAGATTCTGACCGACACCGACACGCTCGCCGGCTTCACGACCCTTCAATCTATTGAGAACCTGCCGGACACGGACTTGAACGTCGGCCACGGCACGCACTGCGCCGGGATAGTCGGCGGGACGGGGCAGCAGTCGGGCGGCCGCTACGCGGGCGTCGCGCCGGGCGCGAAGCTCATCGGCACGGGCTCGGGCGCGGTGCTCTTCATCCTGAACGGGCTCGGCGGCTTCGAGTGGTCTCTGACGAACCAGGCGACCTACGGCATCCGCGTCATCACGAACTCGTGGGGCAGCGACGGCGCGTTCAACCCCGACGACCCGATCCAGATCGCCTCGAAGCTCGCGCACGACAGCAACATCGTCGTCCTCTTCTCTTCGAGCAACTCGGGGCCGGGGCGCGACACGCACAACCGCTACGGCAAGGCCCCTTGGGTCATCTCGGTCGGCGCGGGCACGAAGGAGGGCGGCCTGGCCTCGTTCTCCTCGCGCGGCATCCCGAAGGAGGAGCGGCTCGGTGACTCCGACCCGAACAACGACCACGACGCGCCGACGCTGGTCGCGCCGGGCACGGGGCGCGAGTTCGAGTCAAACGCGACGAAGTTCTCGGCGGCCTACGTCTCGGCCCGCTCGAAGACGAACGTCTTCTCGAACGGCCTGGACTCCGACCTGGAGATTGCGCCCAACCTCATCCCGTACTACACGCAGATTTCGGGCACCTCGATGGCGACGCCGCACGTCGCCGGCGTCGTCGCCCTGATGCTCGACGCCGACCCGACGCTCACGCCCGGCGAGGTCAAGCAGATTCTGGTTGACACCGCGTCGCGCATGCCCGGCTACGAGGAGTGGCAGGTCGGCGCCGGCTACGTCAACGCCTACGCCGCGGTCGATAAGGTCTTCAACCGCTCGAAGGCTTACAGCAACAACTTTGACTACACCTTCAACGCGAAGTACACGGTGAGCGGCCCCGAGGCCGAGCGCTTCCGCATCGACTACACGCCCGCGGCGCTGCCCGGGCCCGGCTCGGCCAACTCGCGCGAGGTTGAGGTGTCCGAAGGCATGAGCGAGCTGCTCGTCCTCGCCAAGTTCGACAACGCCGCGGAGTCGGGCGACGGCAACACCATCGGCATCCTCCTGACGAGCCCTTCGGGCCAGACCTACTCGTCCGGCATCGCGCTCCCCGTCCTCGACTCGCCGCGGCGCGAGGTGCTGGTGAAGAACCCGCAGGCCGGCCGGTGGCTCATCGAAGTGCGCGGCGTGCGCGGGCTGGCGGCCGTGCCGAACGTCTCCCTGCCGACCTCGGGCGCGGCGCTGCCCGGCCCGGTGGACTTCACCGTCATCCAGAAGCTCTACACGCTCGACACGATCGCCGACATCCAGGGCCACCCCGCGCAGGCGCAGATCGAGACCGTGCTGAAGAACCGCCAGATGGACACCTTCGCCGACGGCGGCTTCCACCCAGAGGCGACCGTCACGCGCGCCGACTTCGCGCAGACGCTCTACATGAACACGGCGCTCAGGCAGTCCCCCTCGGCGACGCCGAAGTACGCGGACGTGCCCGACGGGCTGCGCGCCATCGCCGAGGCGGTGACGGCCAACGGCTCGACCCTGCGCGACCACTCGTTCGCGCCGGCCGGCATGGTCTCGGCCCCGGGCTCGACCTTCAACCCTTCGGCCAACGTCACGCGGCTCGAGACGGCTGTCGCACTCGTCCGCGCGCTCGGGCTCGACGCCGAGGCGAAGCAGAGGGCCGGCTCCATCGTGACGGCCAGCTACAACGGCCAAGCCATCGTCCTCGCGGACAACTCGGAGATTCCCGCGGCGATGCGCGGCTACGTGCAGCTCGCGCTCGACAAGGGGCTGCTGCAAGCCTTCTACACCCTTGAGCAGGGGCCGTTCGACTTCCAGCCGACCCTGAAGGCGCGGGTGAAGCCGGGCGACGCGATGACGCGCGCCTTCATGGCCCACGCGCTCGACGGCTTCCGCCAGCGCTTCGCGGCGGGCAACTGACGTGACGCATCTCGCCCGCGCCGACCGAAGTCGGGACGGGAGGCGCGGCGAGTGGAGCGGCTCGGGGGGTGACCCGCTTGGCAGAGACGGGCGACCCCCCGGGCCGCAACCCGGAAACCCTTAGACGAGACAGAGAGGAAACGAAGATGAAGACGACGTTGAGAATCGCATTCCTGTTGGCGCTGGCTCTCTTAATTGGCCTCGCGACTCTGCCCACAGGCAAGGGCGGCGCGGCCCGGGCGGCGACGGCCGTGAAGATCGACCCGCAGCTCACGCGCCTGCTCGCGCAGCGCGCGACCGTCCCCGTTATTATCACCTACAGCAATAAGCCCGGCGCGGCCGAGTTCTCGCGCCTCCAACTGGCGGGCATCACCAAGGGCTTCGCCACGCGCGAGCTGCCGATGGTCATCGCCGACATGAGCGCGCTGCAGCTCGCGGCCGTCAGCCGCCAGCCCGGCGTCGTCTCCATCTACTCGAACCGCCTGATGAAGACCTTCACCAACGCGAGCCGCGCCTTCATCGGCGTCCCGCAGTTGACGGCCGACCCGAAGATAACGCGGAACAACCCGTCGAACCCCGGCTTCCCCGTCACGGGCAAGGGCGTCGGCATCGGCTACATCGACACCGGCATCGACGCGACGCACAAGGATTTGACCTACGGTAAGAAGACCGTCCAGAACGTCATCCAGCCGCTCTCCGAGACGGTGGTCGGCGACGGCGGCCTCGTCGTCGGCGTCGGCATCTCCGTCGGCGACATCCTCAACAGCACGGGCTTCGTCCCGCCGATCTACCTGGAGAACCAGCCGCAGAGCGACGTCGAGTCCGGCCACGGCACGCACGGCGCGGCCGTCGCCGCGGGCACGGGCGAGCAGTCGGGCGGCTTCTACGGCGGGGTGGCGCGCGGCGCGCACCTCATCGGCGTCAACTCCGGCAACGAGCTGGGCCTGCCGCTCGTCGCCATCATCGGGGCCTACGACTACCTGCTCGCGAACCAGTACGCCTACAACATCCGGGTCATCAACAACTCCTGGGGCTCCTCGCTCAACGCCGAGGACATGGACCCGAACAACCCGGTCAACGTCGCCACGCGCGCGTGCCACGACCGCAACATCACGGTCGTCTTCGCCGCGGGCAACGCGGGCGACACGCCGACCTCCATCAACCCCTACTCGACGATGCCGTGGGTGATCTCGGTCGCGGCGGGCGAGAAGCAGGGGCTGGGCACGCCGGCCGACTTCAGCTCGCGCGGCGTGGACAACGGCACGGGGACGGACGTGGCCGGCATGCCCGCCGACCCGACGCTCCAGCCGAACCTGCGGCCCGACATCACCGCGCCGGGCGTGGACATCAAGAGCGCGCGGATGAAAGGCGTCGGCCTGACGAACACGGCGGGCACGGTGCCTATCTTCGTCGGCTCCAACGACCTGACGACCATCCCGCCGGCCTACCTGCCGTACTACACGACCTCACAGGGGACGAGCTTCGCGTGCCCGCACGTCTCGGGCGTCGTCGCGCTGATGCTTGAGGCGAACCCGCTGCTCACGCCCGACGACGTGGTGGCGATCCTGCGCGACACGGCCAACCCGATGCCTTACGAGCAGAGGGTCGTCGGCGCGGGCTACGTCGACGCGCACAACGCGGTGCGCGCGGCGATGGGCCTCTTCACGGTCGGCCACGCGTTCGACCTCTTCCCGCAGCCCGGCGGCCCCGAGATCGTCGATGTCTCCGGCGACGCCTTCGGCACGGGCGCGCAGGACATACAGTCGGTGGACTTCGCCTACGACGCCGAGCGCCAGCAGATCGTCTACACGCTCACGCTGGCGAACGCCGCCGAGCGCTTGCAGAACAACGCGTGGACGGTCAGCTCGGTCTTCAACGGCGTGACGGTCTTCGTCTCGGCCAACGTCTCGGAGACGGGGGAGGTCGTCTACGAGTACGGCCACTACGAACAGCTTCCGAACGGGACGAACAACCAGGTCGGCGACGGCGCGCCCGACTCGGGCGAGGTCGTCGGCAACCGGATCGTGATCCGCGTCGCGGTCGCCAGCATCAACGCCATCGCCGGCACGAACGTGGTCGGCACCACCTCGACGGGGACGGGCGCGAACGCGCAGATACTGCTCGGCACGTCGGCCACGGGCGGGCTGCTCTTAAACTCCGACTCGGCGTCGGGCTCCGACTTCGTCGTGCAGTAGACACGGCTTGCCGCGGGGCGGCGGCGCGGGGGCAAGCCGCGCCGTGTAAGCCGCGCGGTGCGGGGCGCGGTTCGGGCGAAACCCCCTCGGGGGAACGGGGTTTCGCCCGAACCGCCAACGGAAAGTTGACTGAAGGATTGATGAAAGCCTCGCGGTTCACTTTCGGGATGGAGGGGGAGGCGAGTATGAAGCGGCAGGAAATTTTCAACGTCATCATCGCGGTCGCGCTCGGCGTTCTGTTCACCGTCAGCGCGCAGGCGGCGCCGAAGGTTGACCCGCAGTTGAAGTTGAAGCTGACGGCCGCCGGGCCGACCGACCTGTTCGGCGTCATCCTGACTTTCAAGGGCGAGCGCGTCACGGATTCGCAGGTCGCGCGGGTGCTCGGGCTCGGCATCAAGGGCGGCTACCGCATGAACCGCCTGCCCGTCGTCGCCGTCAACGCGACGCCCGCGCAGATCGCGCAGATGGCCGGCTGGGACAGCCTGCGCTCCATCTACCTCAACGCGCCCGTGCAGCTCTACGACCACCAGAGCAACCCGCTCGTCGGCACCGAGCGCCTGCGCAACGACATCGACATCACGCGCGCCAACGGCGGGCTGCCCGTCTCGGGCCGCGGCATCACCATCGCCATCAACGACTCGGGCGTGGACGGGACGCACCAGGATTTGACCTACAACGTGACGAACCCGAACGCGGGCAAGACCGTCCAGAACGTCATCATGAACATGAATGACAAGGACGGTCTCGTCGTGCGCTCCGCCACGCTCGGCAACGTCTTCGCGGGGCTGCTCCCGCCGTCCTACCTTGAGTACCAGCCGAACTCCGACACGAACGGCGGCCACGGGACGCACGTCGCCTCCATCGCGGCGGGCACGGGCGTGGCCTCGGGGGGCTTGTACGCGGGCGTCGCGCCGGGCGCTTCCATCGTCGGCATCGGCTCGGGCGGCGGCCTCTTCGTGCTGGGCCAGGTCGCGGCCTTCGACTACATCCTGACGAACCAGCTCGTCTACAACATCCGCGTCGTCAACAACTCGTGGGGCAACTCGGCGACCGACCACGACCCCGACCACCCCATCAACGTCGCCTCGAAGGCGCTGCACGACAACAACATCGTCGTCGTCTTCGCCAACGGCAACGACGGCCCCGCGCCGAACACGCAGAACCGCTGGACGCCCTGGCCGTGGGTCATCACGGCGGGCGCGGCGACGAAGGACGGGAGGCTCGCGGACTTCTCTTCGCGCGGCGTCTTCATGAGCGAGACCGTCCGCCCGACCATCCTGACGCCGGGCACGGGCGGCGGCGCGGGCAACACGAGCGCCATCATCGCCGCGCGCTCGCGCGTCAACGTCGCCGCGAACGGCCTCCACGAGGACCTCGAAATCCCGACCAACCACCTGCCGAACTACACGCAGATTTCCGGCACGTCGATGGCCGCGCCGCACCTGTCTGGGATAGTCGCCAACGTCCTCGAAGCTAACCGGAACCTGATGCCCGACGAGGTGCGCGACGTGCTCGTGCGCACGGCCACGCCGCTCGCCACCTACGACGAGTTCGAGGCGGGCGCTGGGCTGGCGAACGTCCACGCCGCGGTTGACCTCGCGCAGAACCCCTCGAAGCCTTACGGCAACTTCGGCTTCACGGGCAAGGGGCTGGCGGTCGGCCGTCAGGACGCGCCCATAAATCAGGGGAGCGTCGCCGCGAACTCTTCGAGCACGCACACCATCACCGTGCCCGCCGACGCGCGCTTCACCTTCGTCGAGCTGAACTGGGGCGCGGCCGCAGGCGAGGGCGAAGTCGTGATCGATAACACGCGCGTGGTCATCAACGACCTGAGCCTGACGGTGCGCGACGGCGCCGGGCGGACGGTCGCCTCGTCGGACGCCATCAACCTCGGCGGCCTCTTCGGCGCGCGCGAGGGCGTGAAGCTCGAATTCCCGGAGCCGGGCGAGTACACCGTCGAGGTCTCGGCGGGCGTGGCGGGCTTCGGCGTCGTCGCCGAGCAGCCCTACTACGTTTTGACGCGCCACTACCTCTACCGCCCGTCGGACGTGTCGGACGTGTCGGCGCTCGACAACGCGACGCGTCTCGCCGCGCTGCGGCTCGTCTACGACCGCGTGATGTCGGCCGACGGCGGGCTCTTCCGCCCCGACGACGTGCTGACGCGGGCGGAGCTGGGGCGTGCTCTGATGCTGGGCGCGCGCGTCCCGCAGTACATCCCGAACAGGCCGAGCTTCACCGACGTGGCGGCGGGGACGCCGGAGGCGCTCTTCGCCGAGTCGCTCAGGAAAGAAGGTGTGATGGGCGTGTCGGGGACGACCTTCGGCGGGTCGGCGCAGGTCAACCGGCTTGAGGAGGCGGTCGCCCTCGTGCGCGCGCTCCGGCTCGACAAGGAGGCGCGCGCGCTCGCCGGGACGACCGTGACGACGGGCGGCACGGCGCTCATCGACAACGCGGACATCCCCGCGGCGCTGCGCGGCTACGTGCAGCTCGCCCTGGACAGGGGGCTGCTCGAAGCCTACCCGGCCGAGGTCAAGCAGGTCGCGCCGGGTCAGTTCGTCGCCGTCCCCGGCCCGCGCTTCGAGCCCTCGCGCGCCGTCAAGCGCGGCGAGTTCGTCCCCCCGATGGTCAAGCTCATCGTCACGATGTTCGGCGAATAGAGCGGTCAGAACCACTCGCGGTAGCGGGCGGCCCTTGGTGACCCGGCGCTATCGAATGACAAAGGGCCGCCCGCTACCGCAGGCGGTTCTGACCCGGTAGCCCCGCACCCGACTTCCCCCGCCCGTTCTCTGCCGCAACTACTTCCCACAGAGTCTTGAGGAGAACGAGAGCCATGTCCGCTATCAAGAGAGCCACTTCCTTTATCACGCGCGGCAGAGTCGCGGCCCTGCTGCTCGCGTTCGTCTTCGCGCTGGCCGCCTTCGCCGGAACTTCCTACCGCACGGCCTCGGCCGGCGCGGGCGACGCGGTCACGGTCATCGTCGAGC
Organism: Pyrinomonadaceae bacterium; assembly: GCA_035563535.1. Lineage (GTDB taxonomy): Bacteria > Acidobacteriota > Blastocatellia > Pyrinomonadales > Pyrinomonadaceae > QHXN01. The sequence goes on from DATMVD010000091.1 coordinate 44,005, forward strand.
TGAAGGGCGAGCCCGCGGCCGTCTACTTGGCGCGCGCGCGGCAGCAGGGCCGCACGGTCTCGGCCGAGGAGCTTCAGACCTACCGCGCGCAGCTCGCGGCGCAGCAGGATCGCTTTCTGGCCGCGCTCGTGTCGCGCGGGGTCAACGGCGCGCTCGCCGCGCGCGGCGTGAAGAACTACGACGGGAGCCTCGCGGCCACCGTCCCGCTGCGCTACACGCTCGTCTACAACGGCCTCGCGCTGAAAGTCCCGGCCGCCTCCGTGCCCGCCCTCAAGACGATGCCCGAGGTGAAGGGCGTGAGGCCAGACGCCATGCTCTACACGCAGCTCGACCAGAGCGTGAAGTACGTCGAAGCGCCTCGCGTCTACGGCGCGGCCGCGGAGCTTTCGCAGTTCGACGACCTGCGCGAAGGCTACGAGGGGCAGGGCATGTACCTCGCGGTCATCGACACCGGCATCGACTGGACGCACCCGATGTTCGGCGGCGACCCGACCCCGCCGCGCCTCGCGGTCGCGCCCGTCTCGGCTGCCGTGCCGACGAACCGGAAGGTCGTCTACTACCTGCCGCTCACCGACATCGCCGCCGAGGACGGCTTCGGCCACGGGACGCACGTCGCCTCGACGGCGGCCGGGTATCTCGCTCAGCACCCCGGCGCGGACGGCCTGCCGAACACGGGCGACGACATACGGCTGCACGGCGTCGCGCCGCAGGCGAAGCTCATGTCCTACAAGGTGTGCAGCGACATCAAGTCCACGGTCAGCCAGGTTCAGCCCATCGGCGGCTGCGCGAACTCCGACACCATCATGGCGCTCGAAGACGCCATGTCGCCCTTCACGCTGACGGGGCAGCCGAAGCCCGTCCCGCACGTCATCAACCTCAGCTTAGGCGGCTCGGGCGGCCCCGACGAGCCGACCGCGGTCGCGTGCAGCAACGCGGCGCTCGCGGGCGCGACCGTGGTCGCCGCTTCGGGCAACTCCGGCCCCGGCGACGGCACTACGGGGAGCCCCGCCGCGGGCCGTCACGTCATCTCGGTCGGCGCGACGGCGCACCCGGGCAACAGCGCGTCCGCCTTCAAGGTGGACGTGGTCGGCGGCCTGCAAGGCATCCACGCCAACCTCGTCGAGGGCAGCGCCGCCGTCCCCGCGAACTTCCAGCACAACTACGTCTACTGCGGCGTGGGCGACACGCCCGACCAGTTCCCGTCTTCGGTGAGAGGGCGCATCGCGCTCATCGCGCGCGGGAGCACCGTTGACGCGGACGCCGCGGGCACGGGCCTCTTCGCCAACAAGGCGGCGCAGGCCGCGCTCGCGGGCGCGGTCGGAGTAATCATCTACAACAACGTGGACGGCGAGATCGAGGGCGTCACGGCCTACGCCACGACCATCCCCACGCTCGGCATCTCGAAGGCGAACGGCGAGTACCTCAAGTCCGCCATCGGCTCAAGCGAGGTCGGCGCGGTCTCCGCGAAGCAGTTGAGGGTGAGCGCGACGGGCGGCTCGTTCGAGCCTTCGATGGCGGGCTTCAGCTCGCGCGGGCCCGTGCGCGGCTTCGGGCAGGTGAAGCCGGACGTGTCCGCGCCGGGCGTGGCCGTGCTCGCGGCCGTGCCGCCGGCGAGCCTTCTGGGCGCGATAGGGGCGCTTGAAGGGACGCCGAACTACGCGCACGTTGACGGCACCTCGATGGCCTCGCCGCACGCGGCGGGCGCGGCCGTGCTCGTCCGCCAGGCGCACCTCGACTGGACGGCCGACATGGTGCGCACGGCCCTCATCAACACCGCGACCAACCCGCGCTCGGCGGCGGGCGCGCCGCAGCAGGACGGCCCCGTTAGCGCCGACTCCATCATCGCCCAGGGCGGCGGGTTGATTAACGTCTACGAGGCCGTCAACGCCAAGGCCCTGATGGGCGTGAAGGGCGACGGAATCGAACGCCCCGGCATCCTCGGCAGCCATTCGTACGGCGAGGTGCCCGTCGTCAACAGCCGCGTGACGCACACGGCGACCGTCCCCGTCACCGTCCGCGACCTCTCGGGTCAGGGCGGAACCTACAACCTCGGCGTCGCCAACAACCGCGACCTGCAACTCGCTGGCATCGGCGTCGCGCTCTCGCAAACGAGCGTCGCGGTTCCGCCGAACGGCGAGGCGACCTTCAACGTCAACGCCACGCTCGACGGCGACGCCCTGCGCGACGTGATGGCGGCCAAGACCTACGGCTCGCAGGTGCTCTTCGAGCGCTTGCAGCTCCAGTGGTTCGTCACCGCCCGCCGTGCGGACGGCGGCGAGTCGCTGAGGATGCCCTTCTACTTCCGCCCGGCCGCCTCGCTCCCGAAGAGCCCGTCGGTCGAGACGGCCGTCTACACGGGCACGGTGCTCGTCGGCGACTACGGCACACAGTTGCTCGGCGGCGTCTCTTACGTTGACGTGCCCTTCGAGGTGGACGCCTCGACCTACCAGGTCGAGGCCACGACCGAGTGGATGCTGCTCCCGGCGGGCGACCAGCCCGACCTCGACTACGAACTGCTCGACCCAGACGGCAACGTCGTCGCCAGTTCGGGCTCTGTCACCGTCCCCGAGTACGTGAACATAAGGGTCTCGAAGCCCGGCACGTACACGCACCGCGTCATCGGCTTCACGAACGCGCCGACCGACTTCTCCATCACGACGACCCTGACGAAGGGCCCCGTGTCGCCTTCGCTTCAGACGATCACCGGAGAGTTCACGGACGCGCAGAACCGGCAGGTGGACTTCGACGGCTCGTTCACGCTGGCGTGGCAGGCGGCGGGCGGCGAGCGCCGCTTCGAGGTCGAGCGCTCGGCCGACGGCGGCCAGACGTGGGACGTGATCGCGCAGCCCGCCGCGGGCGCGTCGAGCCTCGCGCTCGCCGACCAGCCGGACGGCGAGCTGCTCTACCGCGTGCGTGGCCTGCACGACGGGCAGGTCGGGCTCTACGTCACGCCCGCCTCGGCGGCGCAAGGTGTGCTCGTTGACCGGCGCACGCTCGTTGACATCACGAACGCGGTGCAGACGGCGATGTCGAACGTGACGTTCGCGGGCGGCGTCTTCCAGCTCGACCTGAGCATGACGAACGCGACGGCGAACGCGTACCTGCCGCGCGTCGAGCTGCGGGTGGTCGGCGTCAACTCGGCCTCGGGCACCGTGCGCGTGTCGAACGCGGACAACGGCGGCGCGGGCACGGCCGCCTCGCCCGCCGTCTTCGACTACTCGAACGCCCTCGGCCCGGACCAGACGTTCGCGGGCGCGGAGACGACCGCGGCGCGCACGCTCCGCTTCAGCGACCCGCGCGCCGAGCTGTTCACCTACGACATACAGGTGACGGCCTACCGGCGCGACTCGGGCGCGGGCGGCGGCGCGGCCGCGAGTAGTTCGGGCGGCGCTTCAGTCGGCGCGGGCGGCGGCACTTCGCAGACGGGCCTCTTGCCGACCTCGCTGCTCAGGGTGGCGGCGAACCCGCTGACGAAGACGGTGAGCGTCAGGCTCGTCAGATAGAACAGAACCGCGAGCGGTAGCGAGCGGGTCGGAGTTACGTGGTTCGCTCGCGTTACCCGCACCCGCTCGCTACCGCTCGCGGTTCTGTTTATGGAGGCAGGTTCATGTCGAGAAGACTCATCTTGGTTTGGACGTTGACGCTGGCGTTCGCCGCCTCGCTCGCGGGCTTTGCGGGCGGGGCGGCAGGCGCGGCCCCCGAGCCGACGCCGACGCCGACGCCGGACTCGAATGTCATCACGTTCCACAACAACACGATGGCCGACTTCTCCGCGACGAGCGGCGAGCCCATCGTCAAGGTTGACCCGCGGGATCGCATCTTCGCCACCTCGCCCTTCGGCGTGAGCACGACCCTGAGCCTGCTCTGGCGCTCGGACGACGGCGGGCGCACCTACCGGATGTTGGGCGGGCCCGTCCCGCGCGACGCCGTCCCGGGGCCGGGCGGCGGCGACACCGACGTGGACTTCGACGCGAAGGGGCGCGTCTACTACGTTGACCTCTCGGCGGCCTGCGTCACCGCGGCCGTCTCGGAGGACGGCGGGCAGACCTTCCCCCCGGAGCGCACCAACTACGTCACCTGCGTCAGCGACGAGACGCCCGAGGCGGCCGTGGACGACCGCCAGTGGGTCGCCGCCTTCGGCGACGGGCGCGGGTTCGTCACGTGGCGCAACTTCACGGGCTCCGGCTTCTACATGTTCCGCACGCGCGACGGCGGCCTGACGTGGGACAAGGGGCGGCAGCTCGGCAGCGTCTCGCAGTCGGGCCCGCTCAGGGCCGACAAGACGAAGCGGCGCGTGAAGGTCGGCGGCGTCGAGCGCGACGCGATTCTCCTCTACCAGATTTACTACACGGGGAACAGCGTCCGCATGTTCCGCGTCACAGACCTCGACGACGGGTCGGAGCCGCTCGTCGATGACAGGCTCATACACACTTCGACCGGCGGCTCGGTCAACAACGTCTTCCCCGTCATCGCGGTTGACCGCGCGGGCAACCTCTACGCCGTCTGGTCTCTGGGCGCGGGCGCAATCTACATGGTCACCTCGACCGACCGCGGCGACACGTGGTCGCAGCCGAAGCGCGTGAGCCCGCCGGCGATGGCCGGCTCGATCATCATGCCGTGGGTCGTCGCGGGCGACCCCGGCCGCGCCGCCGTCGCGTGGTATCGGGGGTCGCTCCCGGGCAACCCGAACTCGCTCGCCAACGAGTGGACGATCCACATGGCGCAGACCTTGAACGCGCTCGACGCCGCGCCCGCGTTCCAGACCGTGCAGGTGAGCCAGAACGTCATCCACCGCGGCGAGATATGCCTAGCCGGGACGCTCTGCGACGCGACGGGGCGCGACCGCAGCTTCCTCGAATACCCTTCGATCGACATGGACTCGAAGGGCGCGGCCGTCGTCGTCTACAACGACAACACGAACCAGTCCGAGGGGCCGTACGTCATGCTCGCCAAGCAGGCGACCGGCCCGAGCCTCTTGGCTTCGGTCGGCTCCCTCGGGCGCGAGCCGGGCGCGGTCACGCTCTCCGCCCCTTCGTCGGGCGCTTTAATCAACGGCGACACGTTGACTCTCGAAGGCACGCACACGCTGCCTCCCAAGAACTTCGACCGCGACGAGGCGGGCGACGCCCTCTACAGGGGGGCGGGCGCTTCCTTGCCCGCCGCAGACCTCCGCTCGGTCGTGCTGCGCGAGCAGGGCGACTCGCTCGTCCTGGAGATGCAGGTCGCGGACTTGTCTTCCGCGGCGAGGGGCGCGGCCGTGACCGCGTCGGAAGGGACGGGACTGCTCTACCTGACGCAGTGGGACTACGCCGACACCATCTACTGGCTCGCGGCCGAGATGAACGGGGCGACGACGAACTTCTACACGGGGACGCTCGGCATGATCCGCTCGGCCACCTCGAAGAAGTTCGTCACCTACAACCCCGACCTCTCGAAGTCGCAGTCGTTGAAGGGGCAGGTGCAGGGGAACACGATCAGCATCGCGGTTCCGAAGGTTCTGGTCGGCAGCCCGGCCGCGGGCGCGCCGTTCCACACGGTGACCGGCTACGCGCTGTCTGAGCGCGCGCCGCTGCTCCCGATCGGCGCGGACTTGCCGAACGCGCCCGCGCCCGCGCCGAAGACGACGAGCGTGCTGGGCAACCCGACCTCTCTGCCCGCGCTGCTCGACGCGACGGGCGCGGCCACCTACACGGCGGGCGACGGGGGGCCGCTGTCGAACGGCGTCGTCGAAGTCTCATTCGACGACCCGGGGTTCGGCAGCCCGCGCGCCGCCGCCCTCTCTTCAGACCCGACTTCGAGCCGCTGGCAGCTACAGCTTTCGGCCGACGACCTCGCCCCCGGCGCGCACACCGCTTACGTGAGACAGCGCATAGCGGGGCGCGCGGCTTCGGCGGCGGTGTCGGTGGCCTTCACCATCTCCGACAAGGTGGAGCGCGACGTGACCTCGCTCGTCACGCTCGACGCGCGCAACACCTCGGCGCTCGGGGCTTCGGTCTCGTACGACCTGTTGGTTAGGAACGCTTCGGCGCAGGCGATCTACACGCCGCTCGCGGCGCGCGTGGCGCGACTCACGTCCGCGTCGGGCGGGGTGACGGTCGCCAACGCGGACAACGGGCAGACGGGCGCGGGCGCTTCGTTCGACTACGGCGGCGCCGTGGGCGGCGACGGCGCGCTCTCGCCGAGCGAGACTACGGCCGCGCGGAGGCTGCGCTTCGACAACCCCTCGAACGAGCCCTTCACCGTCGAGTTCCGGATCGTCGGCCAACTGCCGCGGGGCGCGAGTGTCGGAGGGACGACGACAACCTCGGGCACGTCCACTTCGGGCGGCAACTCCGGCTCGACGGGAACGAACCCGACTTCAACGTCGGCGCTCGTCACGTCCGTCCTGCGCGTCACCTACAACCCGCTGCTCGGCGGCGCGACGGTGGAGCGTCTGAAATGAAGGAGCTGAGCTGCGGGACGATGGCGGGCGACCTGCGCGTGAGCGGCGGTCAGAACCACCCGCGGTAGCAGGTGGCTCGTTGGGATACGGAGCATCCGGGTAATCAAGGGCCACCCGCTACCGCGGGTGGTTCTGACCCGGTTGTGTAAGAGGATTGGGCAACGGCGGGGCACGCCTCTGTCTCTCCCCGCCCTGCCGGGGGCGCTTGCGGCCGCGGGTCAGTGCGGGCGCCCCACTATTTTTTAGTCGGGTCGGGAGGCGGCTGGCAGGGCGCGACCGTGGCGCGGCGGACGCGGACGGGGTTCCTGGGCTTCTCGCCGTCGAGCTCGCCCGCGGCTATCTTATCGACGGCCTCCATCCCCGTGCGCACGCGGCCGAAGGCGGCGAAGGTGCCGTCGAGGTGCGGCGAGTCGTTCAGCAGGATGAAGAAGTGCGTGGTGGCGGCGTTCGCCTCCGCGGGCCTGGCGAGCGAGACGACGCCGCGCAGGTGCTTGACCGGGTTCGGCTCGTCGGGCACTTTGCGCGAGGCGCGGCGGATGAGTTCGGGCGTCAAGTTCTCGCGCGTCGCCACGTTCCCGCCCTGCACGACGAAACCCTTGACGACGCGGCTGAAGGTCGTCGTGTCGAAGAAGCCGAGCGAGGCGAGGTTGAGGAAGTTGCGCGCCGACTCGGGCGCGGCCTCGGACAAGACCTCGATGAGGATATCGCCCGCCTCCGTCTCAAGCGTCACGCAGCGCCCCGCCATCTGCTCCGGCGTCATCTTGTCGAACGGCTCGGCCGCTTCCGCCTCGCCCGCGGGCCGCGCGTTCTTCTTCGCCGCCGGAGGCTCCGACTTTTGCTCGGGCGTCTGCTGTGTCTGCTGCGCCACCGCCGCGCAAGAAAAAAGGCACAAGAGGCCGCTTGAAATTAACGCTCTCAGTTTCATCGCTCTAAAGACAACCAACAGGATTTTAGATTTTTGATTTGCGATTTGAAGAGCCGAAGTCTTCAAATCGCAAATCAAAAATCGCAAATCAAAAATTCCCTACGACGGCCCGGCCGCGGCCTTGAGCGACTCCTCGCGCTTGGCCTTGAACTCGGTGCCGGGCTTCCACTCGGGCCACTTGTCGCCCTGCGTGACGCGGTAGCCGACGGCGAGGAGGAACTGCGCGTCCTCGGCCGCGCCCGACAGATCCCAGTCGGGCTTCACCTCGTCCGAGGGCTTGTGGTAGTCGTTGGCGGTGTACTCCTCATCCTTCTTCTTGGCGAAGTCCGGGTCCTTGCCGATGAATTCGCTGCCCGTGTCGGCGTAGAAGGCGGGGATGCCGATCTTGGCGAACTCGAAGTGGTCGGAGCGGTAGTAGAAGCCCTTCTCGGTCTCGGGGTCGGGCGTGACGGTGCGCCCCTGCGCCGTCAGGACTTCGCGCGCGAGGTCTTCGACCGTGGTGTTGCCCTCGCCGATGAAGACCACGTCCTTCGTCCGCCCCCACTGGTTCGCGCCGTCGATGTTGACGTTGGCGAGCGTCTTCGCGGGCGGGTAGAGCGGGTTCGACGCGTAATACTTCGCGCCCAATAAACCCTTCTCCTCGGCCGTCACCATCAGGAAGACGAGCGTGCGCTTCGGCGGCGTGGGCAGCTTCGTGAACCCTTCGGCGATCTCCAAGACCTGCGCGATGCCCGAGGCGTTGTCAATCGCGCCGTTGTAGATGCCGTCGCCCTGCGCCGTGTCGTCCTTGCCCAGGTGATCCCAGTGGGCGGTGTAGACGACGTACTCGTTCTTTAAGGCCGGGTCGGAGCCTTCGATTTTCGCCAAGACGTTCTGCGAGTCGATGGTGCGCAGCGTGTTCCTGACGCGGAAGGTCGCCTTCGCGTTCAGGGGGACGGGCTTGAACTCCTTCGTCGTCGCCTGCTTCTTCAGCGCGTCGAAGTCCTGCCCCGCGGCGGCGAACAGCTCCTTCGCGCGGTCTAAGGTTATCCAGGACTCGACGCCGACGCGGCCGGCGTTCCTGTCGGGCGAGACGATGTCGAAGTTCTCGCGCCCCCAGCTCCCGCTCACCACCTCGAAGGGGTAGCCCGCGGGCCCGGTCTCGTGGACGATGATGGCGGCGGCCGCGCCGCGCCGCGTCGCCTCCTCGTACTTGTACGTCCAGCGGCCGTAGTAGGTCATGGCCTTGCCCTTGAACACGTTCGGGTCTAACTCCGCGGGGTTCGAGGCCGAGGGCACGGCCGGATCGTTGATGAGCATGACGATGGTCTTGCCCTTCACGTCGAGCCCCTTGTAGTCGTCCCAGCCGTACTCGGGCGCGGTCACGCCGTAGCCGACGAAGACGATGTCGGAGTTATCGACGCTCACCTGCGGCTCGTAGCGGCGCGAGACGGCGACGTAGTCCTTCAGGTTCTCAAGCTTCATCTCCTTGTCGCCGGCCTTGAGCGTCGCCTCGGGCTCGGCCTTGAAGCCCGCGAGCGGCACCTTCTGCACGAACGTGCCGTCGGGGTTGCCGGGCTTCAGGCCCAAGCGTTGGAACTGCTCGGTGATGTACTTGACCGTCAGCTCCTCGCCCTTCGTGCCGGGGCCGCGCCCCTCGTAGGCGTCGGAGGAAAGCTCCTTGATGTGGCGCAGGAGGTCGTCGGGGTTGACCGAGTCGAGCGCGGGCTTCAGCTCCGCGGGGAGCGCCGCGGTCGCGGCCGAAGCGGGCGTCGGCGTGGTCGCGGCCGTGTTGCTGTTCGGCGCGGTGGTCGTGCACGCGCCCGCGAGCGCTGTCAGGGCGGCGAGCGCGGAGGCGGCGAAAAGGCGTCTGTTCATCGTCCGTGTGGCCTCGCTTTAGGAAGAGAAGTGTGTGCTTCCGAACGTTACGCCGCGCCCCGCTTTGAAGTCAAACGCGCGCGGGAAGAGAACGGGCCGTGCGCCTTGGACTTCGTCCGGCTCGGCGGATTTCGTCGGAAGCGACGGCGGTAGTAATCAGAGACGTGAGTCGTGTGCGGGCTACTCGAAGAGGTCGTCCACGGGCATCGTCCAGCCGGGGACGGCGGGCTCGGCCTCGGCCACTTCGCCGCGCCGGTAGACGGTGGGGTTGTCGGGGTCGGACGCGCGGTAGACCTTAACGGTGTCCTGACCGATGAGGTCTAAGTCCCAGACCACCCGCGTCCCGGCGGCGAAGTAGTCGGCCCTCTTTCGCGCGATCTCGCGTTCGGCCTTCGGGCCGTAATCGTTCTCGCTGCGCACTTCGGCCGCGAAGACCGGCGCGCCCTCAAAGAACTTCATGCCCGTGGGCCGGCCCGTGTAGAAGGCCGCGTCGGGGCTGAAGGACTTGCGGCGCGGCAGGTTGACGACGAAGCCCGCGTTGTCGGCCACCGCGCGGCCGAGCTTCGTCCTGCGCGCGAACTCGCGCAGGCTGGCGAATATTTCGCCGGAGGCGAAACTGGGGGCTGCCCCGGTTGGTGACATGAGTACGACCTCTCCGTCGATGATCTCCGCCTTGCCGTTCTCGGGCACGTGGTACAAATCTTCGATGGCGGCCTGGGACTTAGTACTCATGTCGCACCTCGGCGGTCATTATAAACGCGGCGCGGCCAGACCCCAACGGGATGTTCGCGCCCGCCGCCCGCGTTCGCATCCGGCCGCGGCTGGGTTACAATCTCGGCCGTTATCTCCCCGGCTCTGCCGACGGCCGCCCTGGTAAGGAAGGAAATGAAGTCCCCTACGCTGCTCCGCCGCCTCACGACGCACGCCTGCGTTGTACTACTCCTGTCGAGCTTCGCGCCCCAGGGTCTCGCGCAGCGGCGACGCCAGACGCCGCCGCGCACGCGGACGCAGGCCCCCGCACGTCCCGGCGTAACGCCCGAAGCCGCGCCCACGCGCGCGCAGCCGCCGCAGCAGGCGCGGCGCGCCGAGCCGGAGCTTTCGGTCGAGGAGATGCTGGCCGCCGACAGCTACACGGTCTACCTTGAGGTGCGCAGGGTCGGAGCGCTCGCGCGCGCCGAGGAGGTGAAGTCGGCCGTCGCCTCGCTCACGCTCTTCGGCGGCGCGGAGGTGAAGCCCGTGACAGACCTCTACACGTTCGTCTCGGAGAACGCGGAGGCGCTCGGCGAGTCGCGCGTCGTCGTCTGCTTCATGCCCGCGCGCACGGAGGTGCCGCAGGCGCTCATGGGCGTCGAGCTGGAGTCTCCGGAGGCCGCCGCCGCCTTCGAGCCGAAGCTGCGCCGGATGCTCGGCGAGAAGGTGCCGCAGGTCAAGAAGGCCATCACGAGCGCCGCGCCCGGGCCCGTCGTCGTCCCCACCAAACCCGACACGGCGGAGCGCGCGCGCGGCGCGTCGAAGCCCGCGGCGGCCGACTTCGTGCTCAAGCGCGCGGGGCGCTGGCTGCTCGCGGCCGACTCGGCCTTCACGCTCAAGCGCCTGCGCGGCGAGCAGGAGCGGCCGGCCCTCGCGGACACGCCGCGCTTCCAGTCCGTCCGCGCGCGCTTCGCCTCCGACACGCTCTTCGTCTACGTGGACACGAACGTCGCGCAGCAGGGCTGGGCGCTCCAGATGCAGAGGGTTTCGGAGGCGCAGCCGCCGCAAGAGCAGTACGAGGTCGCAGTCGTCGCGCCCACCACGGGCGAGACCGGCGTCGTCGTCGGGGCGGTTCCGGAAGAGGCCGCGCCCGCCAACCCCGAGGCGCAGCCCGAGCCCACGGGACAGCCGGAAGAGGCCGCGCCCGCCGCCGAGTTGAGCGCGGAGCAGGGAGCGAACAACGAAGCGGCGGGGAGTCCCGAAGTCGTCAATGACGAGCCGCCCCCGCCGCCTTCCGAGGAGGAGATAGCCGTCCGCGGCATGGAGCGCATCATGCGCGGGCTGTGGGGCGGCGTGCCACGCATCCCCGGCGCGTTCGCGCTCGGCGCGAGGCTCGACGGCGGCGCGCTCGCAGTCCGCCTCGCCGTCGAGAGCACGCCCGACGGGACGGTCTCGGTCATCCCCTTCCTGCCGAACCTCATCTCGGGCCCGCCCGTCACGGGCGAGACGGCCTCGGTCGCGCCGGCCGACGCCGACCTCTTCATCGCGGGCTCGCTCGACTGGACGCAGATCTACAACTCTGCCGTCGGCGCGGCCTCCGTGAGCCCCGAGTCGCTGGCCGCCACCTTCCGCGGCGAGGGCAGCGAGGAGAGTGGGAGGGCCGAGCCGCAGCCGACCGTGGACGAGACCCTCGCGGCGGTCGAGAAGCTCTTCGGCTTCAAGTTCAGGGAAGACCTGCTGCCCGCGCTCGGCAACGAGGCGGCCATCAGCCTCCCGCTCGACGCGGGCGAGATAGGCTTCGGCCGCCCGCGCCGCCGCGAAGAGAAGAAGGAGGAGCGCGAGGCCGAGCCCGGCTTCCTCTACATCGCCGCGCTCAACAACCCCGAGCGCGTGCGCGAGATTCTGCCGCGCGTGCTCGTCGTCTTCGGCTTCGCCTCGCCCGGCACCCCGCAGCGCGCCGAGAGGCGCAAGGGCTTCGACATCCACACGCTCGGCGCGGGGGGCGGGCTCTCCTACGCCTTCGTCAACAACTTCCTCGTCGCGGGGGAGCTGAAGGCCGTGCGCCACTGCGTGGACTCGTTCGACGCGCGGCAGACGCTCGCCTCCGTCAACGCCTACCGCGACGCCGTCGCGTGGCAGGCCAGGCAGAAGCTCGTCCACCTCTACCTCTCCGACTCGCTCTTCAAGGGCGCGTACGAGGAGACGAAGAAGCGCTCGGGCGGCAGCACCGACCCCGTAGTGCGCACGCTGCTCGCGCAGCTCGCGACGGCCGAGTCGGCGCCCGCCTCCTACGAGGCGACCAACGAGGGCGACGTCATCATGCACGAGGCGCGCTTCCCCGTCTCGCTCGTGCGCTCCTACGCGCTCACGGCCGCGGTCGCGGCCAAGGACTCGGCCGTCCTCATGAACGAGTCGCTGGCCGTCTACGCCCTCAACCGCATCGCGGGGGCGCAGTCGGCCTACAAGGACGAGAAGAAGAAGGGGCGCTACGGCTCGCTCGAAGAGCTGGTCGCGGAGGGGCTTCTGGAGAAGACCTTCCTTGAGAACTCGGAGTACAAGTTCGACTGGGACGTCTCCGCCGACAGGTTCGAGGTCTCGGCCACGCCCAAGTCCTACGGCAAGACCGGCCGCCGCTCCTTCCTCATCGACCAGAGCGGCACCGTCCGCGCCGCCGACCACAAAGGCGAGCCCGCCAACACGGACGACCCCGCGGTCGAACAGTAGGCGGTAGGCAGATGGCAGTAGGCAGTTGAAAGCCACCTTACTCTTATGAACGAACTTAGCTTGCAAGAGCAGTACGCGCCCGGGAACGCGTGCTTCGGGTGCGGGCCGGCGAACGAGAAGGGCTTGCACGTGCGCAGCTTCGTCGAGGGCGAGGAGGTCGTCGCGGAGTGGCAGCCGGAGCCGCAGTACGAGGCGTTCCCGGGCATGCTCAACGGCGGCATCATCGGGGCGCTGCTCGACTGCCACTCGAACTGGGCCGCCTCCTACCACCTCATGCGCCGCGCGGGGGCCGAGCGCCCGCCCTGCACCGTCACGGCCGACTACGCCATCAAGCTTTTGAGGCCGACGCCGACTGACGGCGTGATTCGTCTGACGGCCCGCGTGGTGGACTCGACCGACGAACGCGCCGTCGTCGAGGCCGAACTCAAGGCCGACGGGAAGACCTGCGCCACCTGCCGCGGCACCTTCGTCGCCGTCCGCCCCGGACATCCGGCCTACCATCGCTGGTGAAGCTTGGAGCGGTTTGCCCATCACTTTACCGTTCGTTTAGAGGCGGTCTTCGACCGCCGGCCCGAGTTACATCACAGGTCGGGCCGGCGGTCGAAGACCGCCTCTAAACGTGAAGCGGTAAACCAAAGGTAGACCCTTCTAACATCAACTATTTTCTCACTTAAGCCGCCTCAAGACGTGCCCCGTCAGTTAAGTACGAAGATTTTCGTTGACAGTACGAACCTCTTCGTAGTAGGGTGTCGGCGACTTGAGTCTGCGGTGAGGTATTGCGCAATGCCTGAAACGGAACTTCCGCGCCCGACGGACGCGGAACTGGAAATCCTCAAGGTGCTCTGGCGGCGCGGCCCCAGCACCGTGCGGGAAGTCTTCGAAACGTTAGGCGAGAGCAAGACGACGGGCTACACGACCGTCCTCAAGACGATGCAGATCATGGCGGAGAAGGGGCTGGTCGTGAGGGACGAGAGCGAGCGCGCGCACCGCTACGAGGCGGCCGCGCCCGAGGACGAGACGCAGCGGCGGCTCGTCGGCGACCTTCTGCGGAAGGCGTTCGACGGGGAGGCCGCGAAGCTCGTCATGCAGGCGCTCTCGACCGAGCGCGCCTCGGCCGAGGAGCTGTCGGAGATCAGGCGGATGCTCGACGAGCTGGAAGGGAAGGGGCGGCAGTGACGGAATTGAACTTTACACTTAAGCCTCTGCTCGACGCCGCCGGTTGGGCGCTCGTCCACTCCGTGTGGCAGGGGGCGCTGGTGGCCGCCCTGTACGCGTGCTTCGCGGCGCTCGTGCCGCGGCGCGCGGCCGACCTCCGCTACGCGGGCGGAGTCCTGGCGCTCGCGCTGCTCATCCTGCTGCCCGTGCTGACGGCGGGCCTCTCGCCGCACGCGCGGCGCGACCTCTTCGCCGGCGAGCCCTCCGGGCCGGAGGGGGCCTGGGCGGACTCGGGCGGCGCGCTCGCGCGAGCGCCGGGGGCCGGCAAGGAGCCCGCGGCGCTCGTGACGAACGGCCCGCGGTCGTCCGACGTTCCGGCGGCGGCGACGTGGCGGGTCTGGGCGGAGGGGCGTCTGACGGCTCTGCTGCCGTGGCTCGTCTGCGCGTGGCTGTCGGGCGTGCTCCTGCTCGCGTCCCGCGTGGTCGGCGCGTGGCTGCTGGTGCTTCGGCTTAAGCGGAGCGCCAGTCCTGTGCCCGGTTGTTTCGAGGAACTTCTCGCGCGCGTGTCGGGGCGTCTGCGCGTCAGGCGCGCGGTGCGCCTGTGCCGTTCGGCGCTCGTCGAAGTGCCGACGGTCGTCGGACACCTGAGGCCGGTCATACTGTTCCCGGCGAGCGCCCTCCTGGGGCTCACGCCGCAGCAGTTGGAGGCCGTGCTCGCGCACGAGCTGGCGCACGTCCGCCGCTACGACTACGCGGTGAATCTGCTCCAGACGTTCGTGGAGACGCTCCTCTTCTACCACCCGGCGGCGTGGTGGCTCTCTTCGCGCGTCCGCGCCGAAAGGGAGCACGCCTGCGACGACGCGGCGGTGGAGGCGACGGGCGGCGACGCGCTCTCTTACGCGCGCGCGCTCGCCGCGCTCGAACAACTGCGCGGAGTGGAGACGCCCCCGGCGGCGCTGGCCTTAGCAGCCAACGGAGGTTCACTCATGCAGCGCATACAGAGACTCGTCAACCACGACACGCACACTTACGCGCGCCGCCCCTTCGCGGCCTTAGGGATAGTCTTCGCACTCCTGCTCGGGTCGCTCGCCGCCGAGCGTTCGCCGACGCGCGCGGAGGCCGACTCCGGCGGCCCCGCGGCCCCGGCCGCCGCCCCGCGGCGCGAGGTCGCGGTGACCTTCGTCAACTTCCCCGGGCACGCCGACGACCCGCGCACCCTCTCGAACATGATGCGCAGGCTGCTGCGCTCGCTCAAGGAATCGGACGCGCGCGCGGTCGCCTTCGTCAACGAGGGGATGCTCTACCGCGAGGGCGGCGCGGAGCACGAGGTGCGCGTCGCGGCCCTGCGCGAATGGCTCGCCGCCGGGCACGAGCTGGGCAACGAGACCGCGCGCCACACTAACCTGTATAACGCCTCGGTCGAGGAGTTCCAGGACGACGTGGTGCGCGGCGACCGGCTGCTCTCGAAGCTGGCCGCGGAGCGCGGCGGCCGCGTGCGCTACTTCAGCTACCCGTACCTGAACACGGGCGCGACGCCCGAGGCGAAGGCAGCGGTCGAGAAGTTCCTGGGCGAGCGCGGCTACCGCATCCACCCCGTCACCATTGACAACATGGACTGGCTCTTCAACCGCGCCTACGCCGACACTCTCACGCGCGACGACGAGGCCGGGGCCGCCGCGCTGCGCGCGGAGTACGTCACGTACATGGAGCGGATGTTCGAGTTCTACGAGAATTATTCGCGCGAGGTCGTCGGCCGCGAGATACCGCAGGTCTTAATGCTGACGGGCGGCGTCCTGAACGCGCACTGCTTCGGCGAGCTGGCGGCGATGATGAAGCGGCGCGGCTACACCTTCGTCACGCTCGACCAGGCGACGCGCGACGAAGCCTACCAGCTCCCCGACAACTACACGGGCGAGAGCGGCAACTCCTGGATCGCGCGCTGGGCCGCGACCAAAGGGATGGAGTACCGCGACCCGGAGGAGGACTACCTGCCCGACTCGATGAAGCGCTACCTGGCCGAGCGCCGGCACGAGTGGCGCGCGAAGGCGAAGAAGTGAGGACGCCCGACCGACGTGTCGGGAGGGGGAATAAGAGATGATTAACGCCAGGAACGTGGCCTGTTGCGCCCTGCTCGTCTGGCTCTGCTGCGCCGCCGCCGGCGCAAAGCCGGTACGCCATTACGTCTTCTTCGGGCAGGACAGGGAGAGGCTCAAAGCGGCCTCGTCCTTCTTCGAGACGAAGGCGCTCGAAGGCGCGCAGGTCACGTACTCCTGGCGGCAGCTCGAGCCGGGGGAGGGCGAGTACGACTTCCAGATCGTCCGCGAAGACCTCGCCCTCCTGACCTCGAAGGGGAAGCGTCTCTTCATCCAGATTCAGGACGTGACCTTCAGCGAGTCGCGGATAAACGTGCCGCGCTACCTCCTGAGCGACCCGCGGTACAACGGCGGCGCTGACAAGCAGTACCGGGTCAGGGGCGGCGACGAAGAGCACGCCGTCGTCGTCGGCTGGATGGCGCGCCGCTGGGACCCCGCGGTGCAGGAGCGGTTTCACAAACTACTCTTCGCGCTGGGCAGGGAGTTCGACGCCCGCGTCGAAGGCGTCAACTTCGCGGAGACTTCAATCGGCGTCGGCCGGAGCGGCCGCCTCTTCCCGAAGGGCTTCAGCTTCGAGACCTACCGCGACGCCGTCATCACGAACATGAAGGCGCTCAGGCGCGCGTTCCCCCGCTCGGCCGTCATCCAGTACGCCAACTTCATGCCCGGCGAGTGGCTGCCCGAGGAGGACGGGGGCTACCTGCGCGCGGTCTACAAGGCCGCGAAGGAGCTGAAGGTCGGCGTCGGCGGCCCCGACCTCCTGCCCCACCGCCCCGGGCAAAGGAAGCACTCCTACCCTCTGATACGGGAGGCGTCGGGCGTCGTCCCCACCGGCATCGCGGTGCAGGACGGGAACTACGAGGACGTGAACCCCCAGACCGGGAGACGCGTCACCGTCCCCGAGCTGCTCGACTTTGCGACGAACTACCTCAGGGTGGACTACGTCTTCTGGTGCACGCAGGAGCCGTACTACTCGGGCGAGGTGATACCGTTCTTCAAGCGCCTCGGGTGAAGCTCGCGGGAGGAATTATGTTCAGGCCCTGTCGGACTCTTGTGGCGGCGGCGCTGCTCGCGGCGGCGCTGGCCGCGCAGGCCGCCGCGCAGACGGGCAGGCAGGTCGCCGTCACGTTCGACGACCTGCCCGCGCCCTACGGCGACCTCGAAGACATGCGCCGCGTCACGTCGCGGCTGTTGGAGAGCGTCAGGCGCAACCGCGTCCCCGCCGTCGGCTTCGTCAACGAGGGGAAGCTCCACGTGAAGGGGGAGCTGGAGGCGCGCATCGGGCTGCTGCGCGCGTGGCTCGACGCGGGGCTGGAGCTGGGCAACCACACCTTCTCGCACATCAACCTCCAGAAGGCCCCGCTCGCGGAGTACAAGGAGGACGTGCTCCGGGGCGAGCTGGTCACGCGCATGCTGCTCGCCGAGCGCGGGCGCAACATCCGTTACTTCCGCCACCCCTTCCTCTTCACGGGGACGACGCCCGAGTACAAGCGCGGGCTGGCGGAGTTCCTCGCCGGGCGCGGCTACACGGTCGCGCCCGTGACGGTAGACAACGCCGACTACGTCTTCGCCAAGGTCTACCACGACGCGAAGAAGCGCGGCGACGCGGCGACCGCGAAGCGCGTGGCCGACGCCTACGTCCCCTACATGGAGTCGGTCTTCGAGCACTTCGAGCGGCTGTCGGCCGAGACCTTCGGGCGCGAGGTCAGGCAGACCCTGCTGCTCCACGCCAACGAGATCAACGCCGACCGCTTCGACGAGCTGGCCGCGATGCTCAGGCGGCGCGGCTACGCCTTCGTCACGCTCGAAGAGGCCCTGAAAGACCCGGCCTACGCGGAGCCCGACGCGCTCTACAAGAACGGCGTCTCCTGGCTCCACCGCTGGCGCACGCACAGAGGGCTCCCCTTAAAGTGGGAGCCCGAGGTGCCGAAGTTCGTTGACGAGTTGTACAAGGCCGGGGCCGGAAGTTAAGGCGGCAGCCCGGCCGCGCGGGGGGCCTCCCGTCACGCGAACGAGGGAGGGGTGATGAGGGGCGGCGTGCCTCTCATCACCCCTCCTTCCACGTGTGGACGGGGGTCTCCCTCACGGGCGGGCTGCCGCCCTGGCGCTCGATGACCTCGATGCGGAGGTCGGTGTCGGGGACGCTGACGACGGCCTTGCCGCCGTGTTGCAGGCGGCCGAAGAGAATCTCTTCGGCGAGCGGCGCTTTGATCTTCTCCTGGATGAGGCGCGACATGGGGCGGGCCCCCATCTGCTTGTCGTAGCCGTGCTCGGCCAGCCAGTGCCGGGCGTAGGTGGTGAGCCTCAGCTCGACGTTCTTCTCGGCGAGCTGCGCGCGCACCTCGGCGATGAACTTGTCCACGACGCGCTCGATGGTCTCGAAGGTGAGCGGCGCGAAGGCGACCCAGGCGTCGAGCCGGTTGCGGAACTCGGGGCTGAAGGTGCGCTCGATGGCCCCGCGCCCCTGCCCCTGCGAGAGGCCCTCCTGACTCTTCTGGAAGCCGATCTTCGCGTCCGACATCTCGCGCGCGCCCGCGTTGGTCGTCATGATGAGGATGACGTTGTGGAAGTCGGCGCGCTTGCCGTTGTTGTCGGTGAGCGTCGCGTGATCCATCACCTGCAACAGGATGTTGAAGAGGTTCGGGTGCGCCTTCTCGATCTCGTCGAGGACGACGACGGCGTACGGCGTCTTGTTGACGGCGTCGGTCAAAAGGCCGCCCTGGTCGAAGCCGACGTAGCCGGGCGGCGCGCCGATGAGGCGCGAGACCGTGTGCGGCTCGGCGTACTCCGACATGTCGAAGCGGATGAACTCGACGCCCAGGGCGAGGGCGAGCTGCTTGGCCAGCTCGGTCTTGCCGACCCCCGTCGGGCCGGAGAAGAGGAAGGAGCCGATGGGCTTGTCGGGGTGGCCGAGGCCGGAGCGCGAGAGCTTGATCGCGTTCACAATCTGCGCGATGGCGTGGTCTTGCCCGTAGATGACGCCTTTGAGCGCCGCGTCGAGGTTGTGCAGCCGGTCTTTCTCGGAGCCCTTGATGGTGCGCGGCGGAATCTTCGCCATGCGCGCGACGACCGCCTCTATCTCGTGGACGCCTATCTCGGCGGGGCGCTCCCCGGCGGGCATCAGCTTGACCATCGCGCCGACCTCGTCCACCACGTCGATGGCCTTGTCGGGGAGGAAGCGGTCGTGGATGTGCTTGGCCGCGAGTTCGGCCGCCGCGCGAATCGCCTCGGTCGAATACTTGACCCCGTGCGCCTCCTCGTAGAGCTTCTTCAAGCCTTCGAGAATCTTGACGGTGTCTTCGAGTGAGGGCTCCGAGACCTCTATCTTCTGGAAGCGCCGGGCGAGCGCGCGGTCGCGCTCGAAGGCAGCCTTGTACTCCGGGTAGGTCGTCGAGCCGATGCAGCGCATCTCGCCGGAGGCCAGCACCGGCTTGATGATGTTCGAGGCGTCCATCGTGCCGCCCGAGACCGCCCCCGCGCCGACGATGGTGTGTATCTCGTCGATGAAGAGGATGACGTTCTCCTTCTTCTTGAGCGCGCCGATGACGGCCTTCAGGCGCTGCTCGAACTCGCCGCGGTACTTCGTCCCGGCGAGCAGCGCGCCCATGTCGAGCGAGTAGACCTCGGCCCCTTTGAGCGGCTCCGGCACCTCGCCGTTATTAATCTTCAAAGCCAGCCCCTCGGCGATGGCGGTCTTGCCGACGCCGGGGTCGCCGACGTAGATGGGGTTGTTCTTCCGCCTCCGGCAGAGGACCTGAATCGTGCGCGCGACCTCGGCCTCGCGGCCGATGAGCGGGTCGATCTTCCCCTCGGAGGCGCGCGCGACCAGGTCTGTGGCGAAGGCTTTCAAGGGGTCGCGCGCCGCCTGCTCCGACTCATAGTCCTCGCCCTCCGCCTCCTCGTGCGCGAGACGGCCGCCCGCGCCGCCCTCGACCTTGGAGATTCCGTGCGCGAGGTAGTTGAGGATGTCGAGGCGCGTGATGCCCTGCTTCTTGAGCAGGTAGACGGCGTGCGAGTTGGGCGACTGGTAGAGCGCGGCCAGGACGTTGCCGCCGTCCACCTCCTTCTGCCCGGAGCCCTCGGCCTGGAGGAGCGCGTACTCGACGACGCGCTGGAAGGCGGCCGTGTACTCGGGGAGCGTGTCGGAGGAGGCGGGGACGCTCTCAAGCTTCTCGTCGAAGAACTGCTCCAGCTCTCTGGTGAGCGCGTTCGCGTCGCCGCCGCACTGTTGGACGACGCGCGCGGCCGTGCGCTCGTGCAGCAGCGCGTAGAGGAGGTGTTCGAGCGTCACGTACTCGTGCCGCCGCTTGATCGCCTCCATCGCGGCGAAGTTCAGGGTCTCTTGTAGCTCTTTCGTTATCATTCGGGGGTCTTCACTTCCGAAACCCGTTTAGATGCGGTCAGTCGTCCTGGGGTTCTTCCTCGGCGGTGCAGAGGAGCGGGAACTCGCGGGCGCGGGCCATCTGCGTGACGCGCTCGATCTTCATCTCGGCGATCTCGTAGGTGTAGACGCCCGCGACGCCGACGCCCTGCGTGTGGACGGCCCACATGACGCGGAAGGCGTCGGCCTCGGACTTCCCGAAGACCTGCACGAGGACTTCGACGACGAACTCCATCGTCGTGAAGTCGTCGTTGTGCAGCAGGACGCGGTAGAGCGGCGGCTTCTTCAGCCGCTCCTTGCTCTGTGTGGCGACCTCCTCCTCGAACCCGTACTCGCGCTCCGGCATGGGGAGATTGTAAGGCGTAAGCGGTAAACCGTAAACCGTGACAAGTAAGAGCCGTGAACCGTAAACCGTGACGAGTAAGAACAGTCTTTCTCTTGTCACGGTTTACGGGTTACCGTTCACGTCTTTATCATGAGGCGCATGGCCGAGAGTCAGTTCCCAGACCCGCGCGAGGCGACGCCCGACGGCGTCGTCGCGGTCGGCGGCCGGCCCGAGCCCGCGCTGCTCGAAGACGCTTACGCGCGCGGCATCTTCCCGTGGCCGGTGGACGGCTACCCGCTGCTCTGGTTCAGCCCGCCCGAGCGCGGGGTTCTATTCTTTAAAGAGCTGCACGTCCCGCGCAGCCTCGCGCGCGAGCGGCGGCGGACGCGGCTTCAGTTCACCATCGACCGAGCCTTCGGGCACGTCATGCGCTCCTGCGCGGAGGTCGAGCGCGCGCACGAAAGGGGCACCTGGATTAAGCCCTGGATGATCCGCGGCTACTGCGAGCTTCACCGCAGGGGGGGCGCGCACAGCGTCGAGGCGTGGGAGGGGGGCGAGCTGGTCGGCGGGCTCTACGGCGTGGACGCGGGCGGCGCGTTCGCCGGCGAGAGCATGTTCTACCTCCGCCCCAACGCCTCGAAGCTCGCGCTGCTCTTCCTGATCGAACACCTCCGCGCGCGCGGCCTCGACTGGCTCGACATACAGGTCATGACCCCGCACATGCAGGCCCTCGGGGCCCGCCTCATCCCGCGCGAAGAGTTCCTCCGACTCCTCGCGCGCACGCAAGCACGCGGGCTCAAACTGTTCTGAGACTTTCCGCGGCGTCCTTACTCAGTTCGCGCAAAAGTTTTGTGGTCTCGTCCGCGCGGGCGGCCCACCATTCGGCGACGTGGCCGTGTGCGGCGCGGCGTTGTCGGTGGAGTGCGTGCCAGCTTTCGGCCTCGCGCGCGAGCCAGGAGAGGGTGCCCGCGGCCTCCTGTCCCATGAGCGAGCGCAGGGCGAAGAGGCGCTCGCCGGCGCGGACGCCCGCGCCGAGTTCGCGCGCGGCGCGTGCGAGGTCTGCGCGCACGAGGATGAGGCCGGAGCGCGCGGGCGCGAGCAGCGACTTCAAAAACTCTTCCGGCGTCGTCTCGCGCGGGTCTGAGAGCGCGGGGGCCTCGCGCAGGTGCAGCGGCAGTTCGGCCTGTGCCCCCAGCTCCCGGCCTTCGGCGTCGAGCGCCGCCCGCAACGTCTCGGCCCAACGCCGGTAGAACGGCGGCGCGACCCGCTCGACCTTGTCTAGGTAGACGGGCAGCCAGCTCAACAGGTGCTCCCACAGCAGCGCGCGCCTCGCGCCCCGCACGCGCCCGCCGCCCCTCTGCTTCTCAATTTCGCAGAGCCCCGCGTACGCGCCGAGCAGAAGCGCCAGGTGGTCGGGCTCCGCCGGCACGTCATGCCCCAGCGCCGCCAGGAACCCGGCCACGCGGTCGCGCGCCTCGCCCCCCAGCATCCCCTCCGCCCCCACGTAGACGGACGCGTAAGGGTAGAGCTGAAACACGAACAACTCCGTGTACGCGCTCGCCTCCGGCACCGGCCCAAAACCCAGAGCCTCCGCCACGCGCGCAACCCCGGGACGGTCGGGCGGCTCAACCAATACTGCGAGTGCTCGAAATAGTTCCACGAAGGAAGATTATGAAAGGCGCTCAGCCCCGAAGAGGCTTGATTTCAGCCCCGAAGGGGCGGAATGTGAAAGCCAGGGGCAACGCCCCTAGAATCATGACGGAAAATTGTTCCGAGCCCCGAAGGGGCGAAATAATCTTTAGTCCCAGACGTAACGCTCGTCGTAAGCTACGCCGTACTTTTCGAGGAAGCTCCGATACTCTTCCTCGAACGTCTTGCGGCGGTGATGCTCCTTCTGCCCGGCAATATACTTCCTCACTGCCGCCACGTTTGACTGGCTGACGGAAAACGCGCCATATCCGGCCTACCACTGGAAGTTCCTGTTCACGCCGTCTTTGGTCTTCGCCCACTTCGACGAACGCTTCTTCACCTCTTCAACTAGCTCGGCAACAGTGATGGTGCGTGAGAGCGTGAAGAGTGTATGAAGGTGGTTTGCCGTCCCGTTAATGATTAGCGCGGGCGAGTGGCATTCACGAAAGACTGCGGCGCTGTAAGCGTGCAGTTCCGGCTCAATCTCAGTCGTTATATACGGCTCGCGATTCTTAGTGCTGAAGACGAGGTGGATGAGGATGGAGGAGAGGGATTGAGGCATGGTGCGACCTCTTAATTATTTCGCCCTTTCAGGGCTCTCTAAATCTTCAACGTCTTATCCAGGGGCGTTGCCCCTGGCTTTCCCATTCCGCCCCTTCGGGGCTGAAATCAAGCCTCTTCGGGGCTGAGTTCGCCCTCCTCCGTCGGCAGTCGGTAAAACTCGCGGGCGGGCTTTAAGGGTCTGAGCAGCCAGTAGGGGCGGCGTGTGCCGTCGGGGGAGTGTGTGTCGGCGGGGCGGGTGAACTGGAGCCAGGCGCGGTAGACGGCGCGCGACTTCTCCGTGTCCACGTGGATGTCGCCGGGGCGGTCTGACGGCTCGGCCTTGCGGACGCGGACGGCCTGGTGCCAGCAGTGCATGCCGGAGACGGGGTCGGGGTGGACTGGGAAGGTCAGGTTCTGGTGGACGCCCACGTCGGCCCACCAGATGCGCGTCGTGTCGGGGTCGTCGGATGTATAAGCGTGCGCGCCGCGCTCGCGCTTGAGCGCCCACTCCGTCCCCTTGTGGTCGAGCGAGACGGTCTGCATCAGTTGGCGCTGGCCCTCGCCTTCGTGCGCCGCGAGCTTCCAGCGCCCCATGTGGTGGCTGCACGCGACCACGTCGGGGCGGATGCCTTCGGTGACCCAGGCGCGGACGACGAAGTACCCGGTCTCGGTCTCGACGCGGACGAGGTCGCCGGTCTCGACGCCCACCTGCGCCGCGTGGCGCGGGTGTATCCAGAGCGGGTTGGTGTGCGCGATCTCGTCGAGCCACTTGGCGTTCGCCGAACGCGTGTGAATCTGCACCGGCAGGCGGAAGGTCGAGATGAGCACCGACTGGTCGGGGTTGAGGTTGTCCGGGTGGACGTGGCTCTTGATGTAGAAGGGGACGGCGTACTCGTGCCAGCCCCAGTCGGCGAGGGTCTTCGAGTAGAACTCAAGCCGCCCCGAAGGCGTCGGGAAGCCGCGCAGTATCCGGCCGTCAACTTCGACGCCGACGAAGCGCCGCCCTTCGGCGTCCCCGTCGGGCGTGTTGACGGGAACGACGTTGGGCGAGGCGGGCTTCGGCGTCCGCGTGTAGACGCGGCCGAAGCGGTCTGTGCGCGCGTCCTCCAACTCCTCCCCAGCCACCTCCTGCTCGTAGAGCGCGCCCGTCTTGCGCCCGATCTCGAACGCGCCGTAGCGGCGCATGAACTGAAGCGGCGTCAACCCCTCTTCGGCCGCGCGCTCGGGCAGGCCCGGCACGGAGTTCTGGAAGATGTAAGAGTAATACTCGTCAACGCCGAGCCGCTCGCCGGGCCGCTCCTGCGACTCGGCGAACTTGCGAATCCCCAGGCTCCCGTCCGGGTCGATGCGCCACGTCAGTTCGAGCCAGAACTCGTTCTCCTCCCAGACCTCGCCGGGGTTGACCTCGCGCGTGTCTCTGATCTCTTCGCCGAGCCGCTCGCGCGCGGCGCGCAGGACGGGCTGGCGGAAGCCGAGCCACTGCGCGTCATGCGTCTCGTAGGAGTGTATGTCGTGGCGCTCGGAGCCGTGCCCCATCGGCAGGACGTAGTCCGCGAAGTAGGCCGTCTCGTTCCACGTCGGCGTCAGCGCGACGTAGCAGCCGATTAAGTTTTCGTCCTGCAAGACCTCGATCCAGGAGAAGCCGTCGGGGTTCGTCCAGACGGGGTTGTAGACGCGCGTGAAGTACGTGTCTACTCGGCCGCGCCCGTCCTTCAGGAGGTGCGGGAGCAGGAACGACAGCTCGTTCATCGCGAGCGGGTACTCGCGCGGCCACGTCAGCTCGTTCCAGCGCGGCGGGTGCGGCGGCGTGTGGATGGGCTTGGGGACAAACTTGTTCCACGCGTTCGGGAAGACGCCGCCCTCCGTGGCGACCGCGCCGAGCAGGGCGTTGACGAAGAAGAGCGTGCGCGCCACCTGCCAGCCGCCGCTGTTGCCCGCGGCGGCCGAGCGCCAGTTGTGGCTTGAGAAGCGCGAGCCGGCGGTCGAGACGATTTTAGCGACCTCTTCGAGCTGCCGCGCGTCCACGCCCGACTCGCGCGCCGCGTACTCGAAGGTGAATTCGGCGTAGAGGTTTTTCAGAACCTCCTCGAAGCCGTCGAAGCTCGTCTTAAGCTCCGGGTGCTCGACCGCCATGTACTCCTCCCAGTTCCACCAGCGGCGGACGAACTCGCGGTCGTAGAGGTCGTTCTGAATAAGATAGTTCGCCACCGCGAGCATGATGGCGGCCTCGGAGCCGGGGTAGGGCGAGACCCACACGTCGGCGTGCGTCGCCGTGTGCGACAGGCGCGTGTCGAAGACGATGAGCTTCGCCCCGCGCTGCTTCGCCTCCATCACGCGCTGCGCGTGCGGGTTGAAGTAGTGGCCGGATTCGAGGTGCGAGCTGATGAGCAGAATCACGTCGGCGTTCGCGTGGTCAGGGCTCGGGCGGTCGAGCCCCATCCAGAACTGGTAGCCCGCGCGCGCCGAACTAGAGCAGATGTTCGTGTGCGAGTTGTGCCCGTCCACGCCCCACGCGGCGAGTATGCGCTCGGTGAACCCGTCCTCGCCGGGGCGGCCGACGTGGTACATCACCTCGTTGTGCCTCTCCTCCTGTATCGCCTTGCGTATCCGCCCCGCGAGGTCTTCGAGCGCCTCGTCCCAACTGACCTGCACCCAACGCCCCTCGCCGCGCTTACCCGCGCGCTTGAGCGGGTAGAGAATCCGGTCGGGGTCTGTGACCTGATTCAGGGTCGCCGGCCCCTTCGCGCAGTTGCGCCCGCGGCTCCCCGGGTGCTCGGGGTTGCCCTCGAACTTCCGCACGCCGAACGTCTCCTTATCGACGTACGCCAGCAGCCCGCACGCCGACTCGCAGTTGAAGCAGGTCGTCGGCACGAGCATGTAGCGCCGCTCTACGCGCTCCGGCCAAGCCTTCGACTCCAACTCCACCCAATCGTCCCAACGCTCCTTCGGCGGGAACGCCGCCAGGTGCACGCGGCTCGGCCCCGGGTAGAAAGTCTCGCCCCGCGCCTCCGTCTCCTTACGTGCCGCGCTCACGCGCTCATTCAACCCTTTTAAGTCCATCGCTTGTGTCACGCCCTGTTCATAATTCCTTTTTGGCCGAGAATGAGATGAACCCTTTTACCTCGCCATAAACAATTTTGAGAGCTGCCCAGAATTTTTCAGTCAGCAGCATGCTCTGCACGCCTGAAAGGCTGTCCCCGTTCTCGATGAGCGCGTGAATCTTCGTCAAGAACCGCTGCAAATCACCTTTCTGACCGGCGAGCTTGAACAGTAACTCGGGCTCCACCTTGACAAAAGACTGCATATCTGGAGAGTCGCTGAAGATGAGTACCGGACAGTTCACTACCCCGAAGGTCGAAGAGCAGCAGCGAAACTCACTCCTCTCTGAACTCTGTACGCAGAGAGCGCGGGCGGCACGTTTGGGAAAGAAGGCCCGCCAAGAGAGAAGTGTTTTTGCTAATTCCATCTCTTCCTCTTGGTTTACTCCTGTAATAAGCAGTATCCAAAACGTAACCGCGATGTCCTGATTCTCCCACAGATCGATGACCTCTAATTCGCGAGGCTCATGCAGTGCCCGCTGAATCATCAACTCAAGCAAGGCACGCTCATCGTCCTCCAACTGCTGGAGGTAGTCCCTCAGCTTTCTAGGCAGCCCGCGGAGAGCTTTGCTTTCTGACATCTCGTTCAGCATAAGCTATTCCGTAGCCTTGGTTCGCTTTGACAGAATATATCTGAGCTTAGAGCGAATAGCATTTAACTCGTGACGGATGAGTCGAACGTCCTCCCCCAAGCTTTCTGCTATCTCCGCAGCGGCGTAGCCAGATAAGTGTAGGCTCAATATTGAGCGCTCCCTGTTTGTAAGGCGGCTAGCTTTAAGTGCAGGCTTGAGCACCTCTTTGAGCGCCTCTAGTGCTTCACGGTCAGCAAGGATATCTTCGGCAGACCTCTGTGCCTGCTTATCTTCAAGGGACTCAAGCGCGTCGAGGCTCTCGTCTTTTTTCTTAAGACCGCTCAGGTATTCAATCGCTGCATTGCGGGTCATCTTGGTGAGGTAACTGAGCGCGCTGTCCTCACTCTGGAAGGTCGGAAGATACTTCTTACCCTTGTAACTTAGAAAGCGGGACACTGTTTCCATGACAACATCCTCTGCTTCCTGCCCATATTCGTCGCCTAGAGTCTGCGCCGCCTCCTCACGGAGCCGAGGCATGACGGCGGGAAGGAACGACTGCCAATCTATCTTTTCAGTAGCTTCTTCCATGATAAGTCTGTTTCCACCTCGTTAGGCTATCGATTAACCCACGACGGCCGCTACCTTTCGATTCTGAGCGAGGTGAGCAACTCGTCGTAGAGATCGAGGCTCGGGTTGAACTGTGCGGAGCGCAGGCGTTCGAGGTTGCGGCGGACGCGCTCGACGTAGGCGGCGTAGCGCTGCCGCGCGCGCCGGGTGCCGATCTCGCGCGGGAGCGTGTAGCCTTCGTGGGTCGGCGCGTCGCGGGTCGCGGCGAGGGCCTGCGCGCCGACGGGCAGGTCGGCGGTGACGTAGAAGCGGCCGTCGTCGGTGAGCCCGCGGAACGAGTAAGTGACGTGCTGGCTGTTGATGAGTTCGTAGTCCTGCTGCGACTGCGTGAGGAAGGCGACGCCGGAGCCGCCGCGGAAGCGGAGGTGTTTGACGCGCGCGTGAAAGATTTCCGTCGCGTCGGCGAAGGGGAGGGCGGGGACGTTGCCTCTGAGCGCGGGCGTCCGGCGGCGGATGAGGCGGCGCAACTCGTCCAGGGTGCGCCGCGCGTCGCGGGCGTAGCGGGGCGAGGCGGAGAAGGCCCGCAGGTATTCGTCCACCGGGCAGACGCGTATGACCGGCGTGTTGAAGGAGTCGGCGGGCGCGTTCGGCATGCCGACGAGGGTGAAGGCGACGTGCTCGGGGTAGACGCCGTCGGGCTTCTCGTCCGCGCTCTCAAGCGGCGAGGCGGGGACGGTCTGGCCCGTGGCCTCGCGCGCGAGCGTCACGTCGAAGGTGACGCGCACGCCGCCGTGCGCGGCCGTCCTCTTCGCGGGCGGGGGGGCGGCGAGCGCCGCGCAGGCTAAGGCGAAGACGACGAGCAGCGGGACGAGCGTCGCGCGGGCTCTGCGTGTTGTTCGTGTGCGGGGTGTCAACGCGGCTCCTTCTTGCCTGCGGCGAGTAGTGTGACCGACTTCTCGATGCGGCGCTGGCGCGTCTCGGGCTTCCTGGCCTCTTCGATGTGCTCGACGTGCTCGCGCCGGTGCGTGTAGCTGAGCTTGTCCCAGACGGCCTGGGCGTCTTTGTTGGATTTGAGGGCGCGCGCGAAGTCTGCGGGCGGCTCGACGGTGCGCGGCTCGTCGTCGCGCTCCATACGGACGGGGACGGTCTCGCCGCCGCTGACGCCGGCCGCCGCGCGCAGGTGGCGGTTGACGACCATGAAGTGGCAGCCGCCCATCGGGAAGAGGGAGCCGCGGAAGGGCGCGCCGTTGAGCGTGCCGCGGACGGGGACGCGCCCGCGCTTGCCGAACGCCTTCTCCACGTCGAAGTCTATCTGGATGGCGCAGACGCTGCCCTCGCCGCGCTCGACCAGCGCGCGGAAGCGCTTGACCGAGGGCTTCGCGGACGCCTTGCCCGCAGCTTTCTTCGCCGCAGTCTTCGTCGCCATAAGAATCTCCTTTCAGGAGGAGTTCGTCATTAACCTCTCGACGGTTACGCGAGCGGCACCGCCTGGCCCGACTGGACGTAGGCGTGCTCGTGCAGGGCGAGTCCGACGAGCGCGGGCGGGACGGCCGCCAGCCCGAGCCACGGCGCGAAGACCGAGAGCAGGGTCAACACGACGCCCGCCCAGAAGAAGGCCGCGAAGCGCCCGCGGGTCATCTCCCATACGGCGAGGCGCGCGTGCGCCGTCGGGTGCGTCAACGTCACCTCGCCCCAGACCATCAGCAGGTGGACGAGGCTCGACGCGCCGAGCACCCAGGAGAGGAAATTGACGTGCCAGGAGCCTTCCCAGGAAGTGAAGGCCAGCAGCACCGCCGAGCCGAGCAGGAGCGCCTGCACGAACAGGTGCGGCGGCAGCAGCGGACTCTGCCAGAGGTCGCGCGCCTTGGCCTGCGCGAAGAGGTAGGCCGTGTAGACGGCGGTCAGGGTGGCGAGCGGCACGCCCGGTATGAGCAGCCAACTCTGCGCCAACACCGGCCCCCAGCCGAAGCTCGCCAGAAAATGGAGCGCGAGGACGACCGAGTAGCCCGCGATGATGAACCCGCCGCGGACGAGCCAGCTCCGCCACTGCGGACGCGTGAAGATCATGTAGAAGCGCGCGGGGTGCTCCAGGTCCCAGATGAGGAGCGCGCCGGTTATCGCCAGAAAGACGCCCGACAGGACGGGCGTGGCCCAGCGCCAGAGGTTGCTCTCGATCTCCAGTCTGCCGAAGAGTCCGAGGAGCACCGCGACGAGGTAGACGCCCGCGGCGATGCCCTTCGTCCAGGTGTAGAGGCTGACGCGCCAGTCCCAGGGGAGCGAGTGCGGCACGTCGTAGGCGAGCAGGGCCGCGGCCGAAGAGTTGCGGAAGGAAGGGTTGCCGGAGTTGACCACGTCGGCCCCCGTCTTCTGCTCGCTCCACATCAGCAGGTCGCCGCCGGGCCTGCGCGCCGCGAGCGGGTCGAGCGTCGCCTGGTGCGCGCCCTTGTAGAAGACTTTGGGGAGCGTCTCCTTCTCGGGCCGGCGCACCTGCGTCGCCTCGCGCCCGACGTAATCGGCGATGCGCGAGCCGGGGTCGTTCATGTCGCCGACGATGATGGCCTCGACCGGGCAGACGACGACACAGGCGGGTTCAAGGCCGGAGTCGATGCGGTGCGCGCAGAAGTTGCACTTCTCGGCCGAGTGGTCTTCCGGGTTAATGAAGATGGCGTCGTAGGGGCAGGCGGCCATGCACGCCTTGCAGCCGATGCAGATGCGCTTGTCGAAATCGACGATGCCGTCCGGCCGCTGGAACATGGCGGAGGTCGGGCAGGCCGCGACGCACGGCGCGTGCGCGCACTGGTTGCAGCGCGTCACCTGGTGCGCGCGCCGCGCCTGCGGCCACTGCCCTACGTCCACGTGCTTGACGTAGGTGCGCGTCACGCCGATGGGCACGAGGTTCTCGGACTTGCACGCGGTCGTGCAGGCGTGGCAGCCGATGCAGCGCGTCTGGTCGAGTACCTTGCCCCACTTCGCGCGCTGCGGCGCTTCAGGTTGCATCGAGTCCCCCCGGCGGTTCTTGTTTGGCGTTCGGTTGAAGTATGCTTTTGCGGCCCGGCCGCCAAACGCTTCTACACTTTAAGGTAAGCCAAAGTCAATCGCGTCGGCCGACGGCCGGTCGGACAGAACCGCGAGCGGTAGCGAGCGGGTGCGTGCTCCGGCGGATCGTCCGCACGTCGAAACTGCGACCCGCTCGCTACCGCTCGCGGTACTGTTGTATGGAGGGAAGAGAGATGAGAACGTTCGTCCGAGCCTTTGTCCTGCTCGCGCTCGTCGGCTCTTGCGCACAGGCGTCCCGCGCGCAGGTGCGCGAGCGCGAGCTGGAGCGCATCAACTGGATGGAGTTCAAAGAGACCGTGCCGTCGAAGGTGCAGACCGTGCTCCTGCCGACGGGGACTCTGGAGCCGCACGGCGTCGCCAACAACGGCGCGGACATCACCGCGCCGGTCGCGATGGCGCGCAAGGTGGCGCCGCGCGTCAACGCCATGATCGCGCCCGCCGTGCCCTACGGCATCACGGGCAGCCTTGAGGCGTACCCCGGCGCGTTCCAGATCACGGAGGCGGCTTACCGCCCCTACGTCAAACAGGTCTTGGAGGGCCTGGCGAAGAACGGCTTCAGGAACATCGTCGTCCTCAACGGCCACGGCGGGCCGCAGACGGCCGTGCTCAACTCGGTCGCGGCCGAGGTCGCCGCCGAGCGCAAGGTGCGCACGCTCGTCATCAACTGGTGGTCGTTCGCCTCCGACGTGACGAAAGAGGTGTTCGGCGAGGACGGCGGCCACGCCGGCTGGAACGAGACGGCCTACGTGCAGGCGGCAGACCCCACGCTCGTCCACCCCGAACGCTACCGCGGCGCGGAGATGACCACGGCCTACCCGGCGGCGGGCACCTGGTCGGCCGCGCCCTTCCCCTCTTCCATCGGCCTCTACCAGCCGGGGCAGGGCTACCCCCGTTTCGACCAGAAGAAGGCCGACGAATACTTCAACAAGGTCAACGACAAGGTCGCCAACCTCATCAACGATGTCGTGCGCAAGTGGGACATGGCGGGACTGTGAAAGGAAGTAGGCAGTAGGCAGATGGCAGTGGGCAGTTGAAAACGCTGTGGTCGAAACGTCTGATTTAATCTTTCAACGCTCGGAACGCGGAGCGACTGCCTACTGCCTACTGCCATCTGCCTACTGTTCTTAAAATGCTTCGTCTCTTCAAAAAGCGCGTCGAGTGGAGGCCGCCGTTGGGGCTGTTCGAGCCGGCGGCGCGGGACGCGTTCCGCGTGCTGGGCCTGGGGGCCGGGGCGGCGCAGGGCGAGGTGGCGGACGCGGCGGCCTCTCTGCGCCTCGCGCTGAAGGTCGGCGTACGGAAGACGTTCGAGGGCGACGCGGCGTGGCTGGGCGAGGTCGCGCGCAGGGAGTCGGACGTGCGCGACGCGGTCGGCCGCCTCTCCGAGCCCGGGCAGCGCGCGCGCGAGCGCCTCTTCTGGTTCCACTCGCCCGCGCCGCGCCCGACCGTCTCGAACGTCGCGGAACTCACGGCCGGGGTCGAGGAGCTGCTCAAGCGCGTCCCCGTGGAACCTTCCGACTCCGAAGACGAGGGCGGCGGGCGGATGGCCGACGAAGCGGCGGCGGCTTTGCACGACGCGGCGCTGCTCGCGCTGGCCGGCGTCGTGCGGCTCGACCCGACGCTCGTCGAGGCGGAGGCGTGGGCGCGCGCGTTCCGTCTGTGGCGGCGTCTGTTCGCGTGCGAGGAGTTCTGGTCGCTGCTCGTGGCCCTGGACTTGAAGGGCGACTACGAGCAGCCGGTCACGTTCGGCGAGGTGGCGGGGCTGCGCCGGGCCGCGCCGCGCGCCGTCTACGCGCACGCCGCCGGGCGCGCGCGCGACGCGGTCGTCCGCGGCGACCTGCGCGAGGCCGCGCGCGCCTTCGGGCTCCTGCGCGGGGCCGGGCCGCCCGCGGCGCTGCTGCGCGAGTACGAGGAGGAGACGGTCGGGCCGGCCGAAGACAAACTGAAGGAGGAGCTGGACGCGGCCTTCACGTGGATCGACCTGCCGGGCTTTGAACAGAGGCCGGCGGCCGAGCGTCGCAACCACTGTAACGACGCCTTCCGCAGGTTCGAGCGGGTGCGGCCGCGCCTCCTGGACTTCGCGCGGCTGGCGGGCGTTGACTCATTCTACGCGCGCCGCGTCTTCGAGCACGCGGCGGCGAAGCTCCTCAAGCTGGCCGAAGCGTTCGACGGGCTGCCGCGCGTGGACGAGGCGCTCTTCGTCTGCCACACGGCGCGCCTGTTCGCGCCGCCCGAGTCGGAGGAGTTGACGGCAGTCCTCGCTAAGCTGCGGACGCTCGGCGTCGTCGAAGGGGCGACCGGCCGGAGTCCGGCCGACTACGGCCAGATGGTCATGACGGCGCTCACGCGCGAGCGCCTGCCGCCGAAACTTTTCGAGGACGACCCGAAGGGCGGCAAGACGCTCGACGCCTACACGCGCAAGAGCGACCGCGCCGGCTGCCTGACGAGCGTGGGCTTCTGGCTGGCGATGGTCGTGGCCTGCTTCGGGCTGCAACGGTGCGGCGTCATCAACATGCGCTCGACGCGCACGTCGATCAACTCCCTGCCGGCGTTGAACGTCAGGCCGAACCTGAATTACGACGTCAACCTGAACTACAACGTCCGGCCGCTCAACCTGCCGCCGCTCTCCGCCCCCACGCCGCCGCGCGGGAAACGACGACGCCCGGCGCGCAACGACAACGCGACGCCCGCGCCTCGGTCGAACGCGAACGAGCCCGCGACGCCCGCGCGCGAGTGAGGCTCTTCACGCCGCGGGCGGATTCTTGTATGTTGAGTTTGATGACGGACGAACTACCGCAGGCGCTGAGCGTGTCGCTCTCCGCGCTGGCCGAGCTGGCCGTCGAGTGGTGGCGGCTCGAACGCTGGGCGGGCGGCTCGGAAGAGTCCTCGCCGCAGGCGCGCCACGCCGCGCGCCGCCTCGGGCGCTTCCTCTCCGAGCAGGGCTTTGAAGTCCTCGACGTGACCGGCCGCCCCTACGAGCCCGGCCTCGCCGTCGAAGTCCTCGACGCCTTCGAGGACGCGCGCCTCCCCGCGGGCTCCCAGGTCGTTGACGAGACGGTCGCGCCCGTCGTCCTCTACCACGGCTCGGTCGTCCGCCACGGGCAGGTCATCGTCAGAAGGAATTCATGAGCAACTACATCGATTTCGGGATCGACCTCGGGACGACGAACTCGTGCATCGCGCGGGCGCACGAAGGCGAGCTCTCGGTCATACAGAACAACGACCAGATGAACGTGACGCCTTCGGTGGTGCGCGTGCTGAAGTCGGGGAGCCTTCTGGTGGGGCGGCGCGCGTTGGGCGCTCTGGCCGAAGACCCGGAGAACGTCGCGCAGGAGGTCAAGCGCCTGATGGGGCAGCGGTACGCGAAGACCTTCCCCGCGTCGGGCCGTTCGATGTCGCCGGAGGAGATTTCGGCCGAGGTCTTGAAGTCGCTGCTCGCCGACGCGCGCCGAAGGACGGGCGAGGAGGCGCGCGCGGCCGTGGTCACCGTGCCCGCGGCCTTCACGGCCTTGCAGTGCGAGGCGACGGCGCGCGCCGCGCGGCTCGCGGGTTTGGAAGAGTACCCGCTGCTTCAAGAGCCCATCGCGGCGGCCGTCGCGTACGGGGCCGCGCCCGGCGTGCGCGACCAGCGGTGGCTCGTCTTCGACCTCGGCGGGGGCACGCTCGACGTGGCGGTGGTCTCGACGCGCGACGGCCGTCTCAACGTCCTCGAACACCGCGGCGACAACCACCTCGGCGGCAAGGACATCGACCGCGCGCTCGTCGAGAACGTGCTCGTGCCCTTCCTCGCGCAGCAGTTCGCGCTGCCGCGCGCCGACGCCGAGCCGGCGGAACTCGCGCGCCTGCTGCGTAAGCTGACGCTCTTAGCCGAGTACGCGAAGATCGAGTTGACGACGGCCGACGAGACAATCGTCAGCCTCCTCGACCTCGGCGAAGACCGCGAGGGCCGACTCATCGAAGCCGAGATGCCCCTGACGCGCGCGCGGCTTGAGGGCGAGATGGAGCCGCTCCTCGCGCGCTGCCTGCGTCTGGCGGACGAGGCGCTGACGGGCGCGCGCGTGCGGGGCCTGGACTTAGACCGCGTGCTCCTCGTCGGCGGGCCGACGCAGATGCCGCGCGTGCGCGAGGCGCTGGCCGCGCACCTCGGCGCGCCCGTCGATTCGTCGCTCGACCCGATGACCGTCGTCGCGCGCGGCGCGGCCGTCTACGCCTCGACCGTCGAGCGCAGCGCGGCGCGGTCGGCCGGAGTTAAAGAGGAGCCGAAGGCCGACGCCCTGACGGTTCGACTCGCCTACGACCCTCTGACGGCCGAGCCGCGGGGCCGCGTCGCGGGCAAGCTCTCGGGGAAGGGGAGTGACGGCGCGCTCGAAGTGAAGATAGACGCGGAGGGCGGGCTCTGGACAAGCGGCTGGCTGCCCGCGCGCGAGGGCTTCTTCGAGGCGGCGCTGGTGTTGCAGGAGGGGAGGCTCAACCGCTTCCTCCTGAGCGTGAGAAACGCGAAGGGGCGCGCGCTCGAAGTCTCGCCGGACGAGTTCCAGATACGGCACGGCCTCGCGCTCGACGCGCCGCCGCTGCCGCACACCATCTCGGTGGAGGTCGCGCACGCCGACGGCCGCGAGGAGCTGAGCCCCGTCTTCCCGCGCCGCACGCTCCTGCCCGCCGAGCGCACCGTCACCTACCGCGCCGCCTACACGCTGCGGCCGAGCGAGCCGGACACTTCGCTCGCCGTCAAGCTCTGGGAGGGCGAGGCGCTCACAGACCCGCAGGCCAACAACTGGGTCGGCAACTTTCACGTCAGGAGTGAAGCCATCCGCCGCCCCGTCCCCGAAGGCGCGGAGGTGCAGCTCCACATCCGTGTAGACGCCTCGCGCCTCATCACGGTGGACGTGTTCATCCCGTATCTGAACGAGCACTTCACCGACCGCGTCTTCATCCCGAAGGACGAGGAGCCGGACTACATCGAGCTGTTGAAGGGGGCGCACCTCGAAATCGAGAACTGCCTGGCGCGGCTCGAACGCGTCGAGGAGAAGTTGATTCTGTCGGGCGCGGGCGGCGAGGACTTCGACTTCCCCGAAGTCGTCTACGACGACGGCTTCAAGCCGGACGCCGAAGACGTCTACAAGTGGGGCGACCCAGAGCCGGCCGCAGACCCGCGGCGCGGGGAGTTGGAGCGTTTGCGGCGCGAGCTTGAGGACTTCGACATCGAGCTGGGCGCGTACCAGTCGGCCGGCGACGCGGAAGACCAGGATCGCGCGGCGCGCGTCGTTGAGCGCCTGCGCGAGACGCGGGCGCGCGTCGCGGAGCTTGAGCGGCGGGCAGGGATAACGCCCGCCGGCTCGGGCGTGGCGGACGCGAACACGCTCGCCGACTCGGTCGCCGAGACCGTCACCGCGCACGGCACGGACGCGCAGCGCGAGCGGCTGGCGGCTTTGAGGCGCGAGCTGTCGGAGGCGGCGGCGCGCGGCGACGCGCGCGGAGTGAAGAAGGCGGCCGCGGCGCTGCGCGCGCTGCGCACGCAGGTGCTGCACGCGCAGGACTGGTTCTGGGAGGACTGGTATCACTACCTCGCGCGCCCCGGCCGCCAGTTCCTCAACCAGGAGGAGGCCGCGCGCTGGGTCGCGCAGGGGCAGGAGGCTTTGCAGTCCGGCGACCGCAAGCAGCTCGAACGCGCCGTGAGCTGGCTCTGGTCGCTCCTCCCGCCCGACGAGCAGTCCGCGCGAAAGGAGCGCGCCGTCAAGCCGGGGTTAAAGCAGTAGGCAGTTCTTATCCCCTCCGGGGAATAGAACCGCTTACTATCTTTCCCCTTTCCTTGGCCTTTGGTACTATCTCTTTAACTTTCCCCGCATTAACATTAAGGAGGATAGGCGCAGGGCCCGGGCCGCCGTGCGCGTCAGACGGTGATGTTTGCAAAAGGGATGATTCGGAAGGTGGTGGCGTGCGTCGCGCTGTTGGTGCTGTTGGCGCCCGCGGCGCTGGCGCAGAACAGGTCGAAGAAGAAGGCCCTGCCGCGCGGGACGCCGGTGCTGTGGCGCGACCGCGACGTGTCCAGGCTCAACCTCGCGGCGGGGCCGGGCGGGGCGGCGATGCGCCCGGCGACGCGGCGTCTGCGCTTCATTGAGGAGGAGAAGGGCGGCTACTCGACGAAGTACCGCGTGCGCGACGCGAGGGGGCGCGTCTGGGTGGCGAAGGTGAGCAAGGAGGCGCAGTCGGAGACGGCCGCCTCGCGCCTCCTCTGGGCCGCGGGCTACGAGACGGAGGTCACCTACCTCGTCCCGCGCGTCTACATCCCCACCAAGGGGTGGTTCGACAACGTGCGGTTCGAGGCGCGGCCCGGGGGCGTCAGGCGGCTCGACGAGTGGAGCTGGGAGCGGAACCCGTTCACGGGCACGCGCGAGCTGGACGGTTTAAAAGTCCTGATGGTGCTCATCAACAACTGGGACCTGAAGGACTCGAACAACGTCATCCTCCACACTTCGGGGTCGGGCGAGCTGCGCTACGCCATCAGCGACCTCGGCGCGACCTTCGGCCGGGCCGGCGGCCCCGGCTTCTTCTGGCGCATCAGGCGCAGCCGCAACGAGCCGGAGGACTTCGCCAACGCGAAGTTCATCGACGGGGTCAAGGACGGCTACGTGGACTTCGACTTCACGGGGAAGAACGAGCGGCTCTTCGAGAAGGTGAGGGCCGACCACGCGCGCTGGATCGGCGCGCGCCTCGCCGGCCTCACCGACGGACAGCTCGCCGCCATCTTCCGCGCCGCCAACTACACGCCCCAGGAGACCCGCCTGCTCGCGCGCGCCGTCCGCGCCCGCATCGAAGAGCTGGCGAGCCTCCCGCGGTAGACAGTAGACAGTAGTCAGTAGTCAGTAGGAAACACGAAGCGGCGCACTCGGTCTAAAGGCTGAGACGCGCCGCTTCTCTTTTCTACTGACTACTGACTACTGTCTACTGTGGATTTTTCCCACGGCCTGCGCAAACCCCCACAGGGCGCGCGCTCCAGGTCGCGCGCTACGTCGCCGGCCTCGCGCGCGTCTCCAACCACATCGCCGTCCGCCCGCACTGACCCGGCTTGTCTTTTCCTCAACGAACCACGATTCTATAAATCAGGTCAGAACCGCCCGCGGTAGCGGGTGGGCCTTCATAATTCGGCAGCACCGGGTAATGAAGGCCCACCCGCTACCGCGGGCGGTTCTGACCCTCTTACCGATGAAGAAATCTTCAGGAGGGGGACGTTCGTGTCTGTTGATTCGGGAGAGGTGAACCGTGGGCGCGTGTGCGTGGTCGGGTGCGGGCACGTCGGGACGACGAGCGCGTACGCGCTGTTGATGGGGGGGCTGGCGCGCGAGGTCGTGCTGCTCGACCTGGACGCGCGGCGCGCGGAGGGCGAGGCGATGGACTTGGAGCAGGCCGCCGCGCTGGCCCGCCCCGTCGAGGTGCGCGCGGGCGACTGGGACGACGCGGCGCGCTCGGCGATAGTCGTCGTCGCGGCGGGCGTCGGCGGCCGCCCCGGCGAGTCGCGCTTAGACCTTCTGGGGCGCAACGTCGTCGTCGTCCGCGACGTGATGCGGAACCTGATGAGCCGCGGGTTCGGCGGCGTCGTCCTGATGACGACGAACCCCGTGGACGTGCTCTCGCAGTTCGCGCAGGAGTTCTCGGGGCTGCCCGTGGGGCGCGTCGTCGGGTCGGGCACGGTGCTGGACTCGGCGCGGCTGCGCGCGATGCTCGGCCGCCACCTGGGCGTCGAGCCGCGCTCGATCCACGCGCACGTCGTCGGCGAGCACGGCGACTCGGAGGTCGCCGCGTGGTCTTCGGCGCGCGTGGCGGGCGTGCCCGTCCGCGAGTTCTGCGAGGGCGCGGGGTTACAGTGCCCCGACTTCGACGAGCTGCTCCGGCGCGTGCGGCGCGCCGCGCCCGACATCATCGAGCGCAAGGGCTACACCTCCTACGCCATCGCCTCCTGCGTGGCGCGCATCTGCGAGGCCGTCCTGCGCGACGAGCGCTCGGTGCTGCCTGTCTCGACGATGCTCACGGGTCAGTACGGCATCGAAGGCGTCTACCTGAGCCTGCCCTGCGTCGTCGGCCGCGGCGGCGTCGAGCGCGTCATCGAAATCCCGCTCGACGAAGAGGAGACGGCGGGCCTGCGCGCCTCCGCCGACATCCTCCGCCGCACGGTGGAGAGCATAAGGGAGAAGTAGGCAGTAGGCAGATGGCAGTAGGCAGTTGAAGCCAGGAAGGGCATTAAAGAATCGGAGGAGGCGGGTTGTGAATCCCGCCTCCTCCGATTCTTCTGACCGCTTTGTCTTCTTCCTAACTGCCTACTGCCTACTCTCTCTTCACACCTTGAGGTAGAGAGAACTGCTGCCGTAGTCGATGACGGCCGAGTGCGCTTCGAGCACGTCGGCCCCGAGGACGGCGTCGATGGGGCCGGAGCGGCGGAGCGACGCCGCCTGGTTGACGTGCGTCAAGTCCATCGCGAGCAGCATGACGATTCGCGGAACGATCCGGCCGAGGCGGAAGCGCGCCTCCCGTATCCCGTACACGTCCAACTCCGCCGAGCCCGCCCCGCCGCCGCGCATCTCAAGCTTGGTCAGCCTGAGCCCCAGCTCGCGCGCGATGTCGAGGCTGAAGACGGTGCTGCCCGCGCCCGTGTCCACCAGCACCGAAATGGCGCGCCCGTTGAGCGTCCCGTCCGTGTGGAAGTGGCCGATGCCGCTCCGCGTCAGGGGGACGCGCGTGTAACCGTCCTGCTCAAGGAACTCGACGAGGGTCACCTACTCCTCCTCGGCGCAGTCCTCGGGCTCCCAGTTCTTGAGGGTGTAGGCGTTCTGGAGGCTCCTGTAGACGACGGCGCGGACGGTCTCGGTCACGTCCACGTTGTTCTCGGCGTCGGACTCTTCGACCTTGAGGCAGAGCCTGTAGTTGGCGCCGGCGACCGTCTGCCGCTCGGCCGTCTCGACGGAGACGAGCCTGATCTCCGTCTCCTGCTTCCGCGCCCGCGCGGCGACGGCGAACTTCGCGGCCGAGACGACCTCGGCCGCGTTCGTCGCGACCTGCTTGTAGCCGCCCACCCTTGGGGCCTGCCGCCGCGCGCCGACCGCCGCCGCCGAACCGAAGAGGACGCCGAGCGCCAGCGCGAACAGCGCCGCACGAAACAACTTTCTCATTGAGAGCCTCACAAACCGGGATGATTAACGAAAGAGCGCGCTCACCATAACACGCGCCCGCCCGCGCGGCCAGCGGGGCCTCGGCTCAGACCCCGCCCTCCAAATACCGCCGCCGCCTCTCTTCGGGGAGCCGCTCGACGGCGTAGCGGAGCACCGTGCGCGGCATGCGCCTGTAGTGCCCCTTGAGGAACTCTTCCAACGCCGCCGCGTCGCGCTTCCCGACCTCGCGCAGCATCCAGCCGACCGCCTTGTGAATCAGGTCCTCGCGGTCGGACAAAAGCGCCCGCGCGAGCCGGAGCGTCTCCCGGAACTCGCCCCGCTTGATGAAGTGGAAGGTGGCGAGGACGGCGATCCGGCGCTCCCAAAGGTCTTCGGATTTCGCCAGCCGCCGCAGCGGCGCGCGCGACCTCTCCCGGAGGTGCGCGCCGACGACGTGCTCGGCGGACGAATCGACCAGATCCCAGTTGTTGATGCGCCGCGTGTTCCTCAGGTAGAGGCGGTAAATCCTCTCCTTCGACGTCTCGTCGCCGCGCGAGTAGAGGCGGACGAGGATGAGCAGCGCGAGCAGCCTGTCCTCGTGAAAGGCCGAGCCGAGCAGCCGCTCGGCCTCGCGCGGCGGGATGGACTGGAACTCTTTCGCCAGCGCCCTCAGCGCGGGGACACGTATGCCGCGGAAGAGGTCGCCCTCGCCGTACTCGCCCGGCCCCGTCTTAAAGAACCGCCGCGAGCCTTCGGCCACGCGCGGGTCTCCGAGCGCCGCCAGTCTCTTCCGTAGTTCGGCCGCGGCCGTCAACATGCAGGTCTAGCCGTTCAGGTTGCCCCTGATCCGCGCGGCCAGGTCGCGGGCCGCCTCTTCGTCGATCAGGTGGTCTTTGAACTCCGGGGCGTGGAGCCAGGGGTGGTTCAAGTGGTCGGGCTCGGAGTCGTAACGCGGGAAGAGGTGCCAGTGGACGTGCGGGTCAAGGTTCCCGTAGCATGAGTAGTTCATCTTCCACGGATTGAACGTCTCGACGACCGCCCGCCCGGCCGCCATCAGCTCCCTCGACAGCGCGAGGTAGACTTCCGGCTCAAGCTCGTGCAGCTCGCGCACGTGCTCCTTCAGCAGCAGCAGGCAATAACCCCTGTGGAACTGATGGTCGCCCACGACGAGGACGGAGTGCTCGAACTCGTGAACGAAATGCGCGCTGCGCCCCTCCCGCCACAGCGAGAGCCTCCGGCAGATTGAACAGGCTGGTTTTTGACTCATGGCCCCACCTTCGCTTTCGCGCGCCTCTCGATACGCTCCTTAAACTTACCATGCGCCAACCGCCGCCCCAACCCCGCCTTGCCTACGCCGGGGTCGCCGACCGGCGCGAGCTTTGCCGTGCCGTAATGAACGGTAAAACTGAATCGGCCTGCCGCCGCGCCGGGTAGTGGTCGGCGGCGGGCTGTGCTAAATTTCGTCCGCGAACCTGCCAAACTTTCATGCCGGAGATGTTCTGTAGGAGGGAACTCATGAACAGCCTCTTCACACGCGCGTGCGCGGCGGCTCTCACGCTCTCGGCCTTCGTCGCGGCCCAGGCCCAAGGCCCCGCGGCGCGCTTC
Organism: Pyrinomonadaceae bacterium; assembly: GCA_035563535.1. Taxonomy (GTDB): domain Bacteria; phylum Acidobacteriota; class Blastocatellia; order Pyrinomonadales; family Pyrinomonadaceae; genus QHXN01. The sequence goes on from DATMVD010000091.1 coordinate 84,865, forward strand.
AGCGTCCGGGAGATGCTCAAGATTCAGCGCGTCGCAGACCCGCAGCTCTCGCCCGACGGGCGCTGGGTCGCGTACCAGGTCACCGTGCCGGACGTGCCCGCCAACCGCAACCGCACGCAGATCTTCGTGGTCGCGGCCGCGGGCGGCGAGCCGAAGCAGATAACCAACGGCGCCGCTTCTTCCACAGGGCCGCGCTGGTCGCCGGACGGCCGCCGCATCGCCTACACCACGGGCGGTCAGGTCTGGACGATGAACCCGGACGGCACAGACCCGAAGCAGTTGACGAACATCTCGACCGGCGCGGCCGACCCCGTCTGGTCGCCCGACGGCAAGTGGATCGCCTTCGCCTCGGAGGTCTACCCCGACTGCCCCGACGACGCCTGCAACAAACGGCGCGACGAGGAGGCGGAGAAGAACCCCGTCAAGCCGCACGTCGCCACGCGCCTCTTCGTGCGCCACTGGCTCAACTGGAAGGGGCCGAAGCGCTCGCACGTCTTCGTCGTCGCGTCGGAGGGCGGCGCGGCGAAAGACATGACGCCCGGCGACTGGGACGCGCCGCCCTTCTCGGTGGGCGACCCCACGGACTACGCCTTCTCGCCCGACTCGAAGGAGCTGGCCTTCGCGCGCAACACCGACAAGATGGAGGCCGTCTCGACCAACGTGGACGTCTTTGTAGTCCCCCTGGCGGGCGGCGAGGCGCGCAGGCTCACGGGCGACAACAAGGGCGCGGACAAGACGCCGCGCTACTCTTCGGACGGCCGCTTCATCGCCTACCGCTCGCAGGCCACCGCCGGCTTCGAGAGCGACCGCTGGCGTCTGATGCTCTACGACCGGCAGACCAGACAGACGCGCGAGCTGCTGCCGAAGTTCGACGCGCACGTCGAGGACATCGTCTTCGCGCCCGACTCGGGCTCGATCTATTTCCTCTCCGGCGAGCGCGGCGAGCACCCCGTCTTTAACGTGCCGGTGGCCGGCGGCCCGGCGCGCAAGCTGGTCGGCGGCTACAACGGTGAGTTGCAGGTCGCGCGCGACGGCCGCTCCCTCGTCTTCTCGCGCTCGTCGGCCGCGGGCCCGGCCGAGATTTACACGGCGCGGCTGGACGGCGTCGCCCCTTTGGACGGCTCGGCCAACCAGGCGGCCGCGCTCACGCGCCACAACGACGCTCTTATGAAGCAGTTCTCGCTCCGCCCGGCGGAGGAGCTGACGTGGGCGGGCGCGGGCGGGACGAAGGTCGCGGGCTGGCTGGTCAGGCCGCCCGACTTCGACCCGCAGAAGAAGTACCCGCTCGTCGTGCTCATCCACGGCGGGCCGCAGAGCGCCTGGAACAACAGTTGGAGCTACCGCTGGAACCCGCAGACTTACGCGGCGGCCGGCTACGTCGCCTTCCTGCCGAACCCGCGCGGCTCGGCAGGCTTCGGCCAGCAGTTCATGAACGAAATCTCCGGCGACTGGGGCGGCAAGGTCTACGAGGATTTGATGAACGGCGTGGCGATGGTCGCCGACATGCCCTTCGTGGACAGGAACAACGTGGGGGCGGCCGGGGCCTCCTACGGCGGCTACATGGTCGCCTGGCTGCTCGGGCACAACGACCACCCGCGCGTGAAGTTCAAGACGTTCGTCTGCCACGCGGGGGTCTTCAACCTCGAGAGCATGTACGGCTCGACCGAGGAGCTGTGGTTCCCCGAGTGGGAGTTCAAGGGCACGCCCTGGGACGCGCCCGAGCTTTACGCGAAGTGGTCGCCGCACCGCTTCGCCAAGAACTTCAAGACGCCGACGCTCGTCACGCACGGCGAGCTGGACTTCCGCGTCCCAGTGGATCAGGGCCTCCAGCTCTTCACATACTTGCAGAGGCAGGGCGTCGAGTCGAAGCTCGTCGTCTTCCCCGACGAGGGGCACTGGATTCTGAAGCCCGGCAACTCGCTCTTCTGGCACACGACCGTGCTCGACTGGCTCGACTCGCACCTGAAGCAGAAGGGGAGCTGAGGCGCGCCCGGACTGATACCGACTTGCAGCAGGTCGAAATACGGCGGCTCAACCTGGGAGCGCGGGCATCTCTGCCCGCCATGAGCGCGCCAGCGCGAAGGCAGTGAGACTTAGAGACTCAAGGTCGAGAGATAACGGATGACGGCTAAGCGTGCCGCCGGCACGCTTTGGCGGGCAGGGATGCCCGCGCTCCCGGCGAGAGAGGGCCTTATTCTATTTCGCAAGTCGGTATGACTATGCGTACAGCGATTCGACTCACACTCGCATGTCTCATGCTCGCCAGCGCGCAGGCCGCCGCAGGCCAGACGCCGCCGCTCGCGCGCTCGCGCCAGGTCGTGGTGGTGACGACGCACGGGTGGGACAAAGTTCCCGGCACGCTGCGTCGCTTCGAGCGGAAGAATGCGAGGGGCGCCTGGGCGCAGGTCGGCGCAGACGTGCCCGTCGCCGTCGGCCGGAACGGATTGGGCTGGGGCGCGGGGCTCGTAGACACGAGCGCCGCCGCGGGGCCGCAAAAGAAGGAGGGCGACGGCAAGGCCCCGGCCGGCGTCTTCCGGCTAGGCCCCGCGTTCGGCTTCGCCCCACAGCGCGCCGCGTGGCTTCGCTTCTCTTACGTCCCCTTGACGCCCTCGGTCGAGTGCGTGGACGACACGGCCTCGCGCCACTACAACCTGATTGTGGACAGATTCGCGGTCGGCGACTTTGACTGGAACAGCTCGGAGCGCATGCGCTCGGTCGAAGGCTACCGCTGGGGCCTGGTCGTCAGACACAACGCCGCCCCGACGGTCGCGGGACGCGGCTCCTGCATCTTCCTGCACGTCTGGGCCGGGCCGGGGCAGGGCACGGCCGGCTGCACCGCGTTGGAGGAGGAGAAGCTCACGGAGCTTCTGCGCTGGCTCGACCCGAAGAAGGTTCCGCTGCTCGTGCAACTGCCCGAGGGCGAGTACGCGCGGCTACACACCGCTTGGCGACTGCCCGCGCTCGACTTCCAATAACCGCCGCCACCCGGCGGAGGCCAAAGGAGATTGAAGCCTCCTCCGCCGGGCGGCAAGCGACGGGCCGCTGGGCACCCGCCAGTGCCCGCGGCCCCGCGCCGCCTCCCGTCCCGACAGACGGGCCGGCGCGCCGGGGCGGTCGCTTCCCTGCGCCGCCCCGGATGTCAATCCCACAAAACCCTCCTTAAGTCTCTTCGGACGACAGGCCCGCGCCCTGCTTCGGCTTGCGCGCGAGGAGGCGCGCGATGGTCTCAGCCAGCGCGGGCATGTCCTCCGGCTTGCGCAGGAAGGCGCTCGCGCCCGCGCGCCGCGCCTCGCGCTCCAGGTCGCTGGCCGAGAGCACGATGACGGGGACGTGCTGCCTGTGCGGCAGTTCGCGCGCGCGTTCGACCAGCTCCAGCCCGTCCGCCCCCGGCAGTTGTTTGTCGATGATGAGGAGGTCGTAATGTTCCGGCCCCTCTATCTCGACGAGCGCCGAGGGGCCGTCCGCGTAGGTCGAGACGCGCCAGCCCTCCCCGCGCAGCGCCTCGCGCACGGCCGAGGCGACGAGCGCGTCGTCTTCGGCGTGGAGGATGTGTACGCCGCGGGTCGGGGCCTCTTCGTGGGGCTCCCGGAACATGAGGCTGCTGCGGCGCGGCTCCAAGGGCGTGCGCAGGGGGAGGAGCCGCCGGTGGCGGCGGTGGAGCATCGAGTCGAGGCTCTGCCGCGTCAGTCCGAGCAGTTGCGCCGCGCGCGAGACGACCCCGCCCGAGTCCCTGAGTGCGCCCTCGATCAGACGCCCCTCGAAGCGCCTGACCGCCTCGCGGAAGGAGAAGCCGTGCCACGTGTCCGGCTCCGGCAGGACGCCGATGACCGACAGCACCAGCCGCGCGCACGCGTACAGGCGGTTGCGGTTCCCCGGGTGGCGCGAGTTGGCGAGCAGCGCGTCTGCGCGCTCGAAAGACTCGCCCAGGTCTTGCAGCGCGAGCCGCGCGCCCAGTTCTTCGATCAGAGTCAGCGTCGCCTGCCCCGCGCCCTCCACGTCGCCGGCCGCCTCGGCCACGCCGGCCGCGCGCAGCAGAACCTCCCCCGCCTGCTCGAACTGCCCCCCGCGTGCCAGCGCCGTCCCGTGCGTCGTCAAAGCCTCCGCCAACAGGGACTGCTCCCCGCCCCGCTCCAAGACCCCCACCGCCGCCCGCGCCAACTTCTCCGCATCCGCCACCCGCCCCTCCGCCAAAGACACCCTCGCCCGCGTCTCATCGACCCCAGCGAGCCTCGACACATCCTTCAAACTCGTAAACAGAGCCTGCGCCCGGTCGAGGTGCTCATGCGCGTTGTTGAATTTGCCGATGGTGCTAAAGAGAAAACCTAGATTGTTTTCAACACAACCTTGATACCGCCGGTTCCCCGCCTGCTCAAAGTGATAACTGGCAGCCGCATATTCAATGAGCGCCCGGTCTATGTAGTCGCTGCGTTCTTCTACGGCGCCGAGATTTTTCAGTACCGTCCCGAACTCGTTATGGAATCTTCCTATGATTGTGTGATTGCTGCTCGACGCAAACAGCGGTGCGGCCTCAGTGAGTAAGCGCAACGCATCGCACAATCTGAATGTAACTTCCTCGACAGTTGCAAGGCGCAGCAACGTTACGGCTTTAAGGTCATTATATGAATCTTCAAATTGGCTCAGTGCTTCTTGTAACAGTACACGTGCTTCACCAAACGCACCCTGGCGCCAGTAGCAGTGACCGAGTTCCATCTGCGCTTCTGCTTTTTTCTTCTTGTTTTGTAGCGCCTCAAACCTTGTAATACTCACACTAAGTAAGTTCTTCGCCGATTCCTGCGCACCTTCGATCTGCTTTACGCTGCCAATCCACCCAGTCAGGACACCAGCGCGCAAAAGCACTTCGGCCACCGTTGGTGGCTGAAGTCCATCCAGCACCGGAGGGTCACCGACTCTTGACCATAACTGGCCCATAGCTTCGCGTGCTGCCTCGTAATTGCCGATATCCTCGAATTCCTTTGCCAGTTGGCAACGCCGCTGTGCCCTCTCGTCGTGAGTGAGGGTTGCATCGGCTATCTGGTGAAGCAGTTCATTTATAGACGCCATGTGAGGCTCACCTTTCCACCTAGGGCCGATAGGAGAAGTATCGGCGATTCTGCGGATGCGCAACGTGATGTCGTAGGGTGTTAAGATGCGTCATCGCGACACGTCTATGACGATGCGGCAAGGACTCTACCACGCCGTACGTCACGACCTTCAACTTCACATTACAGGAGAACATCATGAAGACTTTACGTCAGCTCTTCGCGGCAATCGTGTTGACTTTGTTGGTTGCCGTCTCGTCGTCTGCGGGCGACATGCATACGACTGCTCCTACGCCGCCTCCTCCCTCAGAGCCGGTGACGGTGCAAGGGAACATGCACACCGGGAACAGCGACGAGGCGACCGCGAGTGATGCGGTGGCGGAGGCCGCGCTGAGTTTGTTGCAGGGTGTGTTGTCATTGCTGTAACGCCTCTGACGCCCTCCGCGCGGAGGGGGTAGGGGCGGGGGAGACTCTTACCGCCCTGTGGGCCGGCGTGATGCTCTAGTCACGGGGGCCGCGGGTGGTCCCGCCCCTACATTCAAAACCTGCCGGGTTACTGCTGCCGCTGTCTCCGCCGGCCGAAAGCCGTCGGCGGCGGCGCGGTATACGTGTGTTTAAGTCGAGCTTCGGTCGGACGCCGGTTAGCCGGAGATGGTGAAAGCCGACGAGGAGGCGCCCAGGCGCTAGAGAGTAAGCCCGCCAAAGCCCCGCCGCAACAGAAATATCCGCCGTCTAAAAAAAGGCTCAAGCGTATTTGTTGGATTTACGTTTTGCTGCAATTTTTGCAGCACCACGACCGCCTTCCGCACCCAAACTTTGCCGCCTGCCAACTCGCCGCGTCGGCGGCGTCTGAGTTTAGCCCGGCCTTTCAAGGCCGGGGCCGCCGATTGTTAACAAGCGCGCGTCGCGTCCGTCGTCGCCTGAACGTGGCGGGTCGGCTCAGGCGACGACGGACGCGGCGGATTCGTGTGCGGCCTTAATCAAGCTCAGCGTTCGGCAAGGACGCCTGCGGCCCCTTCAGACCCGCGCACGGCCTTTGAGCAAATCCGAAAAAGGAACTACTATGGTGTCCTGAAACCCTAAGAGATAACCCGGACGACAACCCACTTTGGAGGGGAAGGATTTGCCATGAGCGCGACGAGCGACAGCAGCAGCAAAGAGACCCTGACCATCACCGACAACCGCACAGGGAAACAGTACGAGGTGCCGATCAAGGACGGCACCATCCGCGCGATGGACTTGCGCCAGATCAAGACCGACGACGCGGAGGACTTCGGGCTGATGACCTACGACCCGGCGTTCATGAACACCGCGTCCTGCAAGAGCACCATCACCTACATCGACGGCGACCGCGGCGTCCTCGAATACCGCGGCTACCCCATCGAGCAGTTGGCCGAGCAGAGCACGTACCTCGAAGTCGCCTACCTCCTGCTCCACGGTGAGCTGCCGACGGAGGAGGAGTTGAAGCGCTGGACGTGGGACATCACCCACCACACCTTCATCAACGAGAACATCCGCAAGGTCTTGGACGGCTTCCACTACAACGCGCACCCGATGGGGATGTTCGAGGCGATGGTGGCCGCGCTCTCGACCTTCTACCCCGAGTCGAAGAACATCCGCGACGAGACGTGCCGCCGCAAGCAGATCCACCGCCTCATCGCGAAGGTGCCGACCATCGCTGCCTTCGCCTACCGCCACCGCATCGGCCTGCCCATCTCGTACCCGGACAACGACCTCAGTTACGAGGGCAACTTCCTCAACATGATGTTCAAGACGACGGAGCAGAAGTACCGGCCGAACCCCGTCCTGGAGAAGGCCCTGAGCGTCCTCTTCATCCTCCACGCCGACCACGAGCAGAACTGCTCGACCAACACGATGCGCTCCATCGGCTCGGCCGAGACCGACCCGTACTCGGCGCTCGCCGGCGCGGCCGCCGCCCTCTACGGCCCGCTCCACGGCGGCGCGAACGAGGCCGTCCTGCGGATGCTCAACGAGATCGGCTCCGTCGATCAGGTGCCCGAGTACGTGAAGAGGGTGAAGGCCGGCGAGTTCCGCCTGATGGGCTTCGGCCACCGCGTCTACAAGAACTACGACCCGCGCGCGCGCATCATCAAGCAGATCGCCTACGAGGTCTTCGAGGTGACGGGGCGCGACCCGCTCCTCGACCTCGCGCTCGAACTCGAACGCATCGCGCTCGAAGACGAGTACTTCGTCAAGCGCCGTCTCTACCCGAACGTGGACTTCTACTCCGGCATCATCTACCGCGCGATGAAGTTCCCCGTGGACATGTTCCCCGTCCTCTTCGCCATCCCGCGCACCTCGGGCTGGCTCGCGCAGTGGGTCGAGCTGCTGAACGACCCCGAGCAGAAGATCGCCCGGCCGCGCCAGATTTACCTCGGGCACCGGACGCGCGACTACGTGCCGATGGAAAAGCGCGACGGCGCGGCGGCCGGCCAGGCCGCGGGGGGTGCCTGATGGGCGCGCCCGAGTTGCCGGACATCGAGGTCGTCTCCGCGAAGGTGCACGAAGCCTGGATGGAGTCGAAGCGCGCGCAGGGCGTCACCTCGCGCCAGAGCGAGACGGGCGAGGAACTGATGGTTCCTTACGAACGGCTCTCCGAGCCCGCCAAGGAACTCGACCGCGCCACCGTGCGCGCCGTCTACGAGGCCATCCGCGCCGCGGCAGAGCAGTAGGCAGTAGGCAGATGGCAGTAGGCAGTTAGCGGCTAGACAAAGTAAAAGAAAGAATCGGGGGAGGCGATGTTCCTAATCTCGCCTCCCCCGATTCTTTCACTCGCCTTGTTGTCTTAACTGCCTACTGCCTACTGCCTACTGTCAGTAAAGCTCTCCACCGCCGCCGCTCTGCTCGCCGGGGTTCCAGTCGCCGGGGCGGGGGCCGGAGCCTTCGCCGCCTCGGGTCGCGGGGTCGCCGACGCCGGAGGGCTCGGAGCCCGCGGGGTCTGCGCCGGCGGCCTCGGAGCCGGAGGTGGACGGCTGCCACGCGCCGCCCTCTTCTATCGCTCCGCCGCCGCCCGCGGTCGAGTCGGCCGCGTCGTTGTTGGTCTGATCGCCTTCAGCCATGAGCTTCATCTCCTGTTCGCTTGTTCGATGTAGAGCGTTAAGTTTCGCGCCAGTGTATGGTTCCAGCGGGGCATGGTCTGTCCCGCCGCGGACATTCTACACCCGGCGGTGACAGTACGCTTCCGAACTGCCCGGCCTCGTGACCGCACGCTAACATCGTTGCTTCCCCTGTCGGTTATATTTTCAGCCGGGCGCGGCCGGAGAGCCCGCGCCACGGGTCTGCTTGACGGCGCGGCGAAGCGACGCGTTATGATTGCGGGACACATTCGACAAGGTGTTTGTTTAGCATCTCTTTAAGGGACTCCCGCCCGTCTCGTGCGGGCGGGGTCGCCTCTTTAAGGACGACTTCACGCGGGTCAGGAAACAGAGAGAATCGTGCAGGCGCGCATCCCCGTCTCGACCTACAGGCTCCAGTTCAACCGCGAGTTCACGTTCGCAGAGGCGCGCGCGCTCGCCGACTACTTCCGCGAGCTTGGCGTCACGGACTACTACTCGTCACCCGTCCTGAAGGCGCGGCCCGGGAGCATGCACGGCTACGACATCGTAGACCACGCGCAGGTCAACCCCGAGGCGGGCGGCGAGGAGCAGCTCGGGGAACTCCTCCGCACCCTGCGCGAGGCGGGGATGGGCTTCCTCGTGGACGTGGTGCCGAACCACATGTCCATCGCCGAGGCTCAGAACGCCTGGTGGCAGGACGTGCTCGAGAACGGCCCCAGCTCCTCTTACGCGCGCCACTTCGACATCGACTGGAACCCGCCGAACCCGACGCTCAAGAACCGCGTGCTGCTCCCCATCCTCGGCGACCAGTTCGGCCGCGTGCTCGAACGGCAGGAGCTGCGCGTCACCTACCGCGACGGTGGCTTCTTCCTCAACTACTGGGAGACGCAGCTCCCGGTGGCCGCGCGCACCTCGACGCTGATCTTAAGGCTCGCGCTCGATTCGGCGCGCACGCGGCTCGCGGAGTCCGACCCGAACGCGCTCGAACTCGAAAGCATCATCACCGCGCTCGAACACCTGCCGCCGCGCACCGAGACCGACCCGGCGCGCCTGCGCGAGCGGCGGCGCGAGAAGGAGGTCGTCCGCCGCCGCCTCTCGACGCTCGTCAAGGAGAGCAACGAGATGCGCGCGGCCGTCCACGACGCCCTGGCGCGGCTGAACGGCACGGAGGGCGAGCCCGAGACGTTCGACCAGCTCGAAGAACTCGTCGGCCAACAGGCTTACCGACTGAGCTTCTGGCGCGTGGCCGCCGACGAGATCAACTACCGGCGCTTCTTCGACGTGAACGAGCTGGCCGCGCTGCGCGTCGAGGAGCGTCCCGTCTTCGCGGCCGCCCACGAGGTCGTGCTGCGACTCGTCCGCCAGGGGCTCGTCACGGGGCTGCGCGTAGACCACGTGGACGGGCTGCTCGACCCGCTCAAGTACCTCGCCAACCTCCAGCGCGAGGCGAGAGGGCGGAAGGACGAGGGGCAGCCGTTCTACGTCGTCGTCGAGAAGATTCTCGGGCACGACGAGCTGCTCAGGCGCGAGTGGCCGGTGCACGGGACTACGGGGTACGAGTTCATGAACCTGCTCAACGGCGTCTTCGTGGACGCCGCCAACGGGCAGGCTCTGCGCGAGCTGTACGCCGAGTTCACGGGCGCGCGCGTGCGCTTCACAGACCTGCTCTACGAGTGCAAGCGCCTGATACTCAAGGCGGCGATGTCTTCGGAGCTGTACGTCCTCTCGCGGCGGCTCACGCGCATCGCCGAGCGGAGCCGCTACACGCGCGACTTCACGCAGAACAGCCTGCACCACGCGCTGACGGAAGTGATCGCCTGCTTCCCCGTCTACCGCACATACATCCGGCGGACGCAGGCGACCGTGAGCCCCGACGACCGGCTCAACATCAACGCCGCCGTGCGCGAGGCCAAGCGGCGCAACCCGGCCGAGGACACTTCGGTCTTCGACTTCATCGCCTCGCTGCTCCTGCTCAAAGACCCGAAGGGCACGGGCGCGCACGAGCGCGCCGAGCGGCGCGACTTCGCGCTCCGCTTCCAGCAGTTGACGAGCCCGGTCACGGCGAAGGGGCTCGAAGACACGGCCTTCTACCGCTTCTACCCGCTCGCCTCCCTGAACGAGGTCGGCGGCGAGCCCGCGCTCCTCGGCGTCTCGCTCGAACGCTTCCACGAGCGCAACCGCGACCGGCAGGAGACTTGGCCGCACGCGCTCTCGGCCACCTCCACGCACGACACCAAGCGCGGCGAGGACACGCGCGCGCGCATCAACGTCCTCTCGGAGGTTCCCGAGGAGTGGAACCGCGCGCTCCACCGCTGGCGCGAGATGAACCGCGGGCGCAAGGCTTCCGTTGACGGCGCGGAGGCTCCCGACGCGAACGAGGAGTATTTGATCTACCAGACGCTCGTCGGCACGTGGCCGCTCGGGGGGGTGACGGACGAGGGGCGCGGGGAGTACGCGCGGCGCTTGCAGGAGTACATGCACAAGGCGCTGAAGGAGGCGAAGCAGCACACGAGCTGGATCAACCCGAACGAGGAGTACGAGCGCGCCGTCTCGGAGTTCGTCGCCTCGCTCCTCGACCCCGCGTCGAGCGGCGACTTCATCCGCGACTTCGAGGAGTTCCAGAAACTTCCGACGCGCGCGGGGCTCCTCAACTCGCTCTCGCAGACGCTGCTCAAGGCGGCCGCGCCCGGCGTGCCCGACTTCTACCAGGGGACGGAGCTGTGGGCCTTCACGCTGGTTGACCCGGACAACCGGCGGCCGGTGGACTACGAGCTGCGCCGCACTCTGCTCAACTCTTTGCGTGAAGTCGGAGAGGGCGACGTGTCCGGGTTCGTCGAAGACTTGCTCGAACAGCACGGGGACGGTCGCGTCAAGATGTACGTCACGGCGCGCGCGCTCAACTTCCGGCGCGAGCGCGCGGCGCTCTTCGCACGCGGCGAGTACGTGCCCCTGCGCGCCGAGGGCCGGCGCGCCGCGTGCGTCGTCTCGTTCGCGCGCGCGCACGAAGGCGAGACGGCGGTCGTCGTCGCCTCGCGCTTCCACACGCGCCTCGGCGTCGGGCGCGAGGGGGCTTTGAGTCTTAAGCGGGAGGCGTGGGGCGACACGACGCTCCGGCTCGAAGGCGTCGAGGGCGGGCGCTACCGCGACGTTCTGACGGGCCGCGAGTTCGAGATACGAGACGGCGCGCTCGGCGTGGGGAGCATCCTGTCGCCGCTGCCGGTCGCGCTGCTGGCGCGCGTGGAAGAGTAGCCAAGGGGGAAGGATGACAACGGTGTCGATGGAAGTCGAAACGGCGGCGTGGGCGTTGCGCTTCGGCGCGCGGCCGCAGCGGGACGGGAGCACCCTGTTCCGCGTGTGGGCTCCGCTGGCGAAGAGCCTCGAAGTGAAGATACTCGACGACGGGACTCGCACGTTCCCTCTGGCGGCGGCGGGCGGGGGCGTCTTCGAGGCGCGCGTGGAGGGCGTGGCGGCGGGCGCGGACTACTTCTACGTCGTGAACGGCAGCGAGCGCCCCGACCCCGTGTCGCGCTCCCAGCCCGCGGGCGTGCACGGCCCCTCGCGCGTCGTCGAGCCGGATGAGTTTAAGTGGACGGACGAGGGTTGGAAGGGGCTCGCGCTCAAGGAGTACGTCGTCTACGAGCTGCACACGGGCACGTTCACGCCCGAGGGCACGTTCGAGGCGATCATCCCGAAGCTCTCGCACTTGAAGTCTCTCGGCGTGACGGCGGTCGAGCTGATGCCCGTCGCGCAGTTCCCCGGCGCGCGCAACTGGGGCTACGACGGCGCGCACCTCTACGCGCCGCAGTCCACCTACGGCGGGCCTGAAGGTCTGAAGAGGCTCATCGACGCGTGCCACCGGGAGGGGCTCGCCTTCGTCCTGGACGTCGTCTACAACCACCTCGGCCCCGAGGGCAACTACGCGGGCGAGTTCATGCCGCTCTACAGCGAGGCGCACAAGTCGCCCTGGGGCGCGGGGCTCAACTTCGACGGCGAGGACGCGGACGGCGTCCGCCGCTACTTCGTCGAGAACGCGCTCTACTGGCTGACCGAGTACCACGTGGACGCACTCCGCCTCGACGCCGTCCACGCCATCGCCGACACGAGCGAGAAGCACCTGCTCGAACAGCTCTCCGAAGAGTTCCACGCGCAGGCGCGCGCTCTCGGACGCCCGGCCTACCTCATCGCGGAGAGCGACCTCAACGACGTGCGCGTCCTCAAGAATCCGGAGGACGGGGGGTACGGCATCGACGCGCAGTGGAGCGACGACTTCCACCACTCGCTGCACGCGCTCCTGACGGGGGCCGACCGCGGATACTTCGGCGACTTCGGGAAGGTCGAAGATTTGGCGAAGGCGGTCGGGGCGGGCTTCGTCTACTGCGGGCAACACTCCGCCTTCCGCGGCAGGTGCCACGGCACCGACTCGACGGCCAGGCCGGGCGAGCAGTTCGTCGTCTGCATACAGAACCACGACCAGATCGCGAACGGCTACTGGGGCGACCGCCTGTCGCGCGTGGCGGAGCCCGCGCGGCAGCGGCTCGCGGCGGCGATACTGCTGTGCGGCGCGCCGAACGTGCCGATGCTCTTCATGGGCGAGGAGTGGGGCGAGCGCGCGCCCTTCCTCTACTTCACGAGCCACACAGACCCGGAGCTGGGCCGCGCCGTGCGCAAGGGGAGGATGGAGGAGTACGACTCCTTCGTCCGCGCGGAGGGCGAGACCGAATCGACCCTCGGCGGCTTCGCAGACCCGCAGTCGGAGATAACCTTCGTCCGCTCGAAGCTCGACTGGGACTGTCTGGGCAGGCAGCCGCACGCGGGGCTCCTCGACTTCTACCGAGACCTGCTCGCCCTGCGCCGCGCGCACCCGCAGCTCTCGAACTGCGACAAGGCGCGCACACGCGTCCGCTTCGACGAAGAGCGCCGCTGGCTGACCATCGAACGCGGCGACGAGTCGGCCGCGCGTGCCATCCTCCTCTGCAACCTCTCACACGAAGCCCGGCCCGTGCCCTCCGCGGAAGGCGCGTGGCGACTCGCGCTCTGGAGCGGCGACCCGCGCTACGGCGGCGACACGTCGCACGCGCCGCCGCCCGAGCGCGTCGAGGGCGCGAAGGATGTCGAGCTTGACGGTTGGGGTGCGGCGGTTTACGTAGATGAAGCGCCGAAGTAGGACGCCGCGTCAGCGGCGCATGAGTTTAGCCCGGCCTTTCAAGGCCGGGTAAAGTTGAACCGAACACGGCCGCGTCGTGTCAGCGACGCCTGAACATGCCGTACCGGCTCAGGCGACGACGGACGCGACGCGGCTACGTATGTTATCGCTGACCCGGCCTCGAAAGGCCGGGCTAAACTCAGACGCCTCTGACGCGGCGTCCTGCTTGTCACGTCTATTCAGGAGCATTGAATGCAAGTCTGGCCCGGGCAGCCCTACCCGCTGGGCGCGACGTGGGACGGCGCGGGCGTCAACTTCGCGCTCTTCTCCGAGCACGCCACGGCGGTCGAGCTCTGCCTGTTCGACGCGGAAGACCCGCGGCGCGAGACGGCGCGCATCCAACTGTCCGAGCGCACAGACCTCGTCTGGCACGCCTACCTGCCCGAGGCGCGGCCCGGCCAGCTCTACGGCTACCGCGTCCACGGCCCCTACGAGCCGCAGGCCGGCCACCGCTTCAACCCGCACAAGCTCCTCATAGACCCCTACGGGAAGGCCGTCGCCTCGACGGTCGCGTGGGACGACGCCGTCTTCGGCTACACCATCGGAAGCCCCGACGCCGACCTCTCCTTCGACGAGCGCGACAGCGCGCCCTACGTGCCCAAGTGCGTCGTCGTAGACCCCGCGTTTAGCTGGGGCGACGACACGCGCCCGCACACGCCCTGGCACAAGACGCTCATCTACGAGCTGCACGTCAAGGGCTTCACGAAGCTCCACCCGGAGGTGCCCGAGGAGCTGCGCGGCACGTACGCGGGGCTGGCGCACCCCTCGGTCGTCGAGTACCTGCACTCGCTCGGCGTCACCGCCGTCGAGCTGATGCCCGTCCACCAGTTCGTCTCCGACAAGTTCATCCAAGACCGGGGGCTGACGAACTACTGGGGCTACAACTCCGTCGGCTTCTTCGCGCCCGACGTGCGCTACTCCTCGACGGGGACGCGCGGGCAGCAGGTCACCGAGTTCAAGACGATGGTCAAGACCCTCCACCGCGAAGGGATAGAGGTCATCCTCGACGTCGTCTACAACCACACGGGCGAGGGGAACCACTTCGGCCCGACGCTCTCGTTCCGCGGCATCGACAACGCCGCCTACTACCGGCTCGTCCACGGCCAGCCGCGCTACTACATGGACTTCACGGGCTGCGGCAACACGCTGAACATGGTGCACCCGCGCGCGCTCCAACTCCTCATGGACAGCTTGCGTTACTGGGTGCTTGAGATGCACGTGGACGGCTTCCGCTTCGACCTCGCCTCCGCCTTAGCGCGCGAGCTGCACGACGTTGACCGCCTCGGCTCCTTCTTCGACATCATCCACCAAGACCCCGTCCTCTCGCAGGTGAAGCTCATCGCCGAGCCGTGGGACTTAGGGGAAGGCGGGTATCAGGTCGGCAACTTCCCCGTGCTCTGGGCGGAGTGGAACGGCGTCTACCGCGACAACGTGCGCTCGTTCTGGCGCGGCGACCCGGGGCAGCTCGACGACCTCGCGTTTCGTCTGACGGGCAGCAGCGATCTGTACGAGCGGAGCGGCCGGCGGCCTTACGCCAGCATCAACTTCGTCACCGCGCACGACGGTTTCACCCTGCGCGACCTCGTCAGCTACAACGAGAAGCACAACGAGGCCAACCAGGAGGGCAACCGCGACGGCCACGACCACAACATCAGTTGGAACTGTAGCGTCGAAGGCGAGACGGACGACCCCGAGGTCAACGCCCTGCGCGCGCGGCAGCAGCGGAACTTCCTGGCGACGCTCCTGCTGTCACAGGGCGTGCCGATGCTCGTCGCGGGCGACGAGATGGGGCGGACTCAAGGGGGCAACAACAACGCCTGGTGCCAGGACAACGAAATCTCGTGGGTGGACTGGGAGCCGGACGAGCAGGGGCGCGACCTGCTTGAGTTCACGCGCCAGCTCATCAGGATATTTCACCAGCAGCCCGTCCTGCGCCGCCGGAAGTTCTTCCAGGGCCGCCCCGTCCGCGGCGCAGAGATCAAGGACATCTCCTGGTTCCGCCCCGACGGCCAGGAGATGACCGACCACGACTGGCGCAACGAGCAGGCGCGGAGCTTGGCCGTGCGGCTCGCGGGCGACGCCATCGACGAGGTGGACGAGCGCGGCCGCCGCGTGGAGGGCGACACGCTGCTCCTGCTCCTGAACGCGCACCACCGCGGCGTCTCCTTCACGCTCCCCGCGCACCGCGCGGGCGACAGTTGGGAGCAACTGCTCGACACGCGCGAGAGCTTCGGCCGCCGCCGCACGCGCACCCGGACGACGCGCGGCGGCGCGAGCTACCGCGTCGAGGCGCGCTCGCTCGCGCTCTTCCGGCTTGAGCCGGGCGGCCTGGCGGAAGGGGAGCCGAGGCGGGTCGAGGAGGAGGCGCCCCCTGTCCCGGAGTCGCCGGGCGTCTACGACGAGGAGTCGCCGGTCGAGTCGGTCTACTGCGCCAACGCCGACACCATCGTCCCGCTCGACCGAGGCTTCTGCCGCGCGTGCAGCCGACAGGTCTCCGAGGGCGACGGCGTCCACCGCCCCGTCACCCCCGAGCTGCTCAAGCCGCTCGACTACGCCACGACCGAAGTCCCCGAGACCGAGGCGCAGGGCGAGGTCGAGACGACGAGCGAGGGCGTCGAGGGTGAGGAAGAGCAGTAACCGCAGAGACGCAGAGGCACAGCCTGTCGAGTAAACCTCTTCAGGCTGTGCCTCTCTGCGTCTGCGGTTAAATTCTTATCGAACGCCTTACATCTTCTTCACCCAGTACATGTCGTACATCTCGTATTGCGAGGTCGAGCGCGAGGAGGTGTCTACCATCCGGGGCGAGATGAAGTCCGTGTGCGGCTGCGTGTCGAGGCTGTTGCGCGCGTGCCGCTGGAGCTGGCCGCCGCGCACCTCGGCGCGGTAGGTCTTGAAGGGCTTGCCGCCCACCTTCGCGACGACCGTGTACTCGCCGTCCTTCTTCGTCAAGTCGGCCAGAGTCATCCAGCGAATCGGCTTCACCCCGGCGGTCTCAAACTCCAGATTGAAGAACTGCCAGTCGGTCTGCGTGACGACGACGGGGCTTCGGGTCGCGCCGATCTCCTGGCCGCCGTGGAGGATGTGCACCGTGACCAGCGACCGCGGCGGGCTGCCGGCGGGCAACTCCCGCAGGCTCGTCCACCAGTTGAAGCGGAGGTTTTTGTTGGCGGTCGCGTCCACGCGTTCGGAGAAGTACGCGAGGTCGCGCCAGGGGCCTTCGCGGACGAAGGCCGTGCGCGGGTTGAAGGGGTCGTTGTTTGACTCCTTCTTCATCGAGAAGGGCAGCGTCGTGATCGGCTGGCCGTCCACCTGCACGGAGAGGACGTAGTCGCCCGGCTCGCCGACGTTGGCGCTGCCGGGCACGCCGTCGGGCACGTACATCCCGAACATCGTGAAGGTGGCGAGCGGCGACTCAAGTCGAAGCGGGACGCTCGCCACCGCCGCGCCGCTCGCGCGCGTGATGATGAAGGTCGCCTTCTTCGAGCCCGCGGGCGGGAAGACGACCTCCAGACCTTCGACGAGGAAGTTGCCCTGGTTCTCGTAGAAGCGCAACTGCATGAGCGACTGGTATTCGATGGCGGGCTTGTACGCCTGCTGTGTCGACGGCGACGCGCTCTCGGCGGCGGGCGCTGTCGGAGTCGCGGGCGTTTCGGGCTGGGCCGCCGCCGGTTGAGTCGCCGCGGGCGGTCTGCGGTCGGGGCCGAAAATCCTCGGCACCCTTCTCTGGCCGGCGGCGGCGACGCACGCCGCGGCGAAGGTGAAGACGACGAAGACGACAATGACAGTTCTTCTCATGCGCGTCCTCCGCTCTTGAAAGTGTGTGGTTCGCCCGCGGGCGGCAAAGGCTTTCGTGGGTTACGGGCGGCGTCGCTTCCGCGGCCCCTTCCGCCGGATGCCCGTGCCCTCCGTCTGGCCGCCCCAGAAAGAGTTGTTGGCGTTAGCGTTGGCGTTGGCGTTCACAGGGTTGGTGGGTTCGACGGCCGCGCCGTTCTCGTTCCCCCTCCTGCGGATGCCGGTGCCATCCATACCGCTGCCGCCGATGTATGACTGGTTGGCGTTGGGCGCGTTCGGCGTCGGGGCCGCGGTCGGGGCCTTCCGCCGGGCACCCCTCGCGTACGTGCCCGCGCCGCCCGCGCCGATGGCGCCCGGCGGGCGCTTCGGCTTCGGCTTGCGGTTGACGTTGGCGGCCGACGTGGAGCCCAACGAGACGACGGAGGCCGACAACAGCAGGGCGAGGGCGAGCAGAGTCAAAGTCTTTCTCCTCATGGCTCTCCTTGAACAGACTTCGGGCTGCCGGTCTCAAAGCGGCGAGGCGACCGGCGCTTAATTCAGACGCGCGCGGGCCGTGGTTGGTCTGAAATACCACAGCCCGCGCCTCCAGCGCCAGAGTCTTCCTACTGCGGGCAGGTCGAGTCGCTGCGGTCGGCCGCGGCGGCGACGATGGCGGGCCGGTGGTCGTGGCGGAGCCAGGCTTCAAACAGGTCGAGCACGCGCGCCTCCTTTTTGCGCCGCCCGATTGCGGTCAGGTAGACGCCCTTGTTGCTGCGCAGCATGTCGTGGTCGCCGCAGGCCGGGGCGTACGCGCCGGGCGTGAAGTCTATCAGCGCCCGCTCGTGCGCCGTGCGCGGCACGTCCGCGAGTTCGAGGATGTCCGCCCTGAGCGCCGCGGCGAACTCCTCCGGGCTCAGGGGCTCGTGCTCGGGCGTCGCCGGCTTGGGGTCGGGCGCGCCGAGCATGAAGAGGTTGTCGGCGCGGTAGTCCTCGACCCCGCCGTGGTCGTACAAGTCCATGCGGACGAAGAAGGGCGTGGTGAGGTGGTCGGTCACGAGGTGCCGGTTGTCCGCGCACTGGTGCGGGTCTGCGAAGTGGTAGAGCAGGCAGCTCTGGTCGCTCCCCTGCGCCGCGCCCCAGTTCGCGTACGAGCCCTCGTTGAAGAGGTACTGGTTCTGCTCGTCCACGGTGCAGGCCCCCCGTCTGACGCAGAGCGCCGACTGGCTCAAGTCCATCACGTCCTTGCCGGGGCGGAAGATGGAGTCGGTCAGGCCGACCAGACGTGTCCGCTCGCCCAGCATCCCGCGCAGGTGGTCGAGGTTGTGGATGACGCCCGCGCCGCCGCCGCTCCCACCCGAGAGGATGACGAAGCGTGCGTCGTCGAGGTCGGGCAGGGGCTGGGCGCTCCCGTCGGCCCTGCGGTACGCGGGCGAGGGGACGCCGTCGCGCCGCAGCGTCTGGATGACGGCGTCGAAGATGCGGCGGCCGAGGAAGCTGATGGTGTAGGTGCGCGGGACGGGGACGCCGCCCGGCGTGTCGTCGAGCACGGGCCGGTAGTCGAGCCCGAAGACGACCGCGTCGGCCACAGTCCCGGCCCAACTGTCCGAGCTACAGTAGTGGACGAAGACCTGGTTGTAGCCCGCGAAGGGGTTCGCGGAGGCGTAGGGCTCCTCGTCGCGCTCGAAGATGCCGTTCTGGTCGGCGGCGACGGGGAAGCCGACGCTGGTCATGTTGTTTCTGCCGAACGCCTGGCCGACGCTGAACCAGCGCTGCGAGCAGTCGAGCCCGTTGGAGCAGGCACCGCCGCCTTGCAGGTTGATGACCCACTTGTCGCGGTCGGCCGCGCGCGAGGCCGGGCGGAAGTAGAGGATCGCGGGCGAGTTGTCGTTGCAGCGCGCGAGCGGGAAGGCCGACTGGTCGAGCGTCAGCCGCTGCATCTCGCTCCCGAGGGCGATGCCGCCGAGGCCGTCATCCACGCCGGGGCCGAAGGTCTCGCGCAGGCCCTGCTGCGCCGAAGCGCCGCCGCCGGCCGTGAGCACGAGCAGCAGAATAAGGAGGAGGTGTCGGGTTCTGTTCGGTGAGTTCATGTGTGTTCCTCTCTGTTCGTCCTATAGTGGGTTTGGGGCAACCGGGTCAGAACCACCCGCGGTAGCGGGTGGGCCTTACGAGTGCAGCCCGGTGATTGACGACAGCGCGACTCTCATCAATCAGCAAGCCGTCAACGTGACACCCACCCGCTACCGCGGGCGGTTCTGACCGCTATTTGCTCAGGTAGACGGAGAGCCGCGTCTCGTCCCGGTTCGACTTCGCCAGCAGGCGCACGGTCTTGACGTGGCGGCCGTCGGCGAAGTCGAGCAGGCGGTAGACGCCTTCGCCGTGCGTGCGGTCGTTGAAATCGACGACCTGCACGTTGCCGTTCGAGAAGGCGACCTCGGCGAAGCTGAGCCGCGCCGACCCGCCGACCTGTAGGAAGAGCGCGTCGCCCCGCCCGTCCACGCCGAAGTTGGTGTCAACCCAGCCCTCGTCGCGCGTGATGACCTCGCCGTCCTGCCAGACGACGACCTCGCGCGCGGGCAGGGCGGCGGCGGCCGCCGTCCAGGTGACGGCCGGCAGGAACGTGAGCGGCGCGCCGACCGCGACCGTCCTGCGCGCGGGGCGCACGACGACGCGGTCGGGCAGGGCGCGCCTGATGGGGTGTCCCGTGTGGACGACCACTCTGGTGTGGCGGTGTGCGACCGGGCGCGGGCGCACGACGACCGCGCGGCGGCGCTGCGCGGACGCCGCCCCCGCGTGCAGGAGGGGCGATAGGAGGAGCGCGAGGCCGAGGCGGCCGAGCGTCTGTCTCTTCATGTGAATGCTCCTTTCGGGGTGTCGGGTGGGCCGGGCGAAAACTCTTGCGCCGACTTCGGCCGACGGTTTATCTTGGCGGCCGTTCGGAAGAACTTTGGGAAAGATTAGGAATTTGTGAGGGGCGAAAAAGGGCGGAAATGGCGGGCAGAAACGGCCGTTCTTACAGGTTCAGGGGGTTCCGTCTCGACACGGGGAACCCGTCGTTGTGGCTCGGCGACCGGCTCGTGCCGCTCGCGCCGAAGGCGCTGGAGGTGCTCACCCTCCTGGTCAGCCGCCACCCCTCGGTCGTCAGCCGCGAGGAGTTGCTGGACGAGGTCTGGCGCGACACCTTCGTCGAGGAAGGGAACATCAACTACACGGTCTCGCTGCTCCGCAAGACCCTCGGCGAGCACGACCCGGCTCAGGCGCAGTTCATCCAGACCGTCCCCAGGCGCGGCTACCGCTTCGTCGCGGACGTGTGCGAGCTGCCCCTCGCGGCCGCCGACGAACCCGAAGCGCCCCGGCCCGCCCCGACACAGCCCGACCCGCCGCCCGCCGCCGCCCCCGCACACGCCACGCCGAGGCCCGACGCGGTTACAGAGCCGCAGCCCTTTACCGCGCCCGCGACGGCGGCGCGGTACTTCCGGCGGCCGGCGTTCATGCTCTCGCTCGCGGCGTTGCTGCTGCTGACGTGCGCCGCCGTCTGGTGGGGGCGCAAGGGCGTCTCGAACGCCCCGGCGCACGAGAGGGAGATTCGCGCCCTCGCCATCCTGCCGCTCAAGACCCTGACGGACGGCGGCGAGAGCCGCGCGCTCTCGCTCGGCCTGACCGACTCGCTCATCAGCCGCCTCGGCGGCCTGAACCGTTTCAACGTGCGCCCCCTCGCCTCCGTCCGCGGCTACGCCGAACGGGACGCGAACCCGCTCAGGCTCGGCGAAGAGTTGAAGGTGGACGCCGTGCTGGAGGGCACGCTCCAGATGTCGGAGGGCCGCCTGCGCGTCAACGCCCGCCTGTGGGACGTGCGCGACGGCGCGCAGCTCTGGCAGGGCTCCTTCGACGAGACCGAGACCGACTTCTTCAGGCTACAGGACGCGCTCTCGCTGCGCCTGACCCGGTCGCTCGTCTCGCAGGCGCTGGAGAGGGAGCACGAGGTCGTGACGCGGCGCGAGACCGAGAGCCGCGAGGCGTACTACGCCTACTGGCGCGGCCGCCTCTTCATGGAGAAGCGGAACCCCGAGAAGGCCATCGCCGAGTTCCGGCAGGCCGTCGGCCTCGACCCCGGCTACGCGCTGGCCTACACGGGGCTGGCGAACGCCTACTCCTGGCGCGCGGCCTTCACCAGCGAGGCCGACGACGAGTTCTACGAGAAGGCGCGCGAACTGGCGCACAAGGCCCTGGAGCTGGACGCGAACCTCGCCGACGCCCACGCCTCGCTCGGCTGGGTGCAATATTCCTATGACTGGGACTGGGCGGCGGCCGAGAGGTCTTTCCGGCGGGCGCTCGAACTCGACCCCGACAACGTGGACGCGCACCAGTATTACGCGCGCCTGCTCGCGACGCTCGGGCGCTACACAGAGGGGCTGGCCGAGATCGACCGCGCGCGCGAGTTAGACCCGCGCTCGGCCGACCTCGGCGTGCCGCACTACGCCATCCTCGAAAAGCGCGGCGAGTTCGACGAGGCGATAAAGGTCTTGCGCGCGTCGCTTGAGATGGACGGCGACGCCCGCTTCGTACGCAGGGGGCTCGGCAAGCTGCACCTCATCAAAGGTGACTACGCGGAGGTCATCCGCATGGCCGGCGAGCTGTTCCCCGACCCGGAGGAGCCCGACTTCGCCTGGGCCTCGATGCTCGCCACCGCCTACCGGCGGGCGGGGCAGCCGGAGAAGGCCGCGCTCATGCAGCGCCGCCTGAAGACCCTGGCCGAGCGCGACCCGAAGTCGCTCTACTTCCTCGCCATGCACTACGCCGAGACGGGGCGCGCCGACGAGGCCCTCGCGGCCCTCGACAGGTGCCTCGAACTCCGCGAAGACCGCATGGCCTGGACGAAGGACGAGCCCCGCTTCGACGCCATCAAAGACGACCCGCGCTTCCGCGCCCTCCTCCGGAGGATGAACATCATCGACTGAACCCGCGGCCGACTCCCCCGCCGGACTCCCCCGGGCTAGCCGTCCAGCCTCCCGTACATCCGCGTCATCTCGCGCAGGCGCGCGGCCCAAGGAAACAGTGAACAGTTGTCGGCGCGCCCGAATCCTTGCCTTTCTAAATGATTCAGGTATAGAGTTCCGCCGACCTTGTGCCAACTCTGCCGCGTATCTATACTGTGGATGGGTGGGATGTTATGACAAAAAAGTCTCAAAAAGAAATTCCCTTCAGTATCCCCGAGGAGACGCAGGAGCGCGCAAAGAAGATGGTAGAGGACGCCTTCCGCAATTTGGAGGAGTATATGAAGTCTGTCACGGATGAGGTCGCCGACTTCACTAGGCGGCACCAGGAGACGCGACGGAGGATGCAGAATGGAGCAAGAAGAACCTCGGGCCGCATTGTATGACTTCCTCTACCGGGACAGCAGCCGGATAGCTTCTTACTACGCACAACTGTTCAGCGGCCGCCTCACATCCCTCGAAGAACTGGAATCATCAAGAGATGCCTCCGAGAAGCACGGGGAGGCTAACGTTCAGCTCTTAAAGGGCGGGACTAAAAAGAGTGCGGACGACTCCTTCAGCCAAAAGCGGGTGATAGACCCGCACGACGTTATAACGACCGATGTGCTCAGCTATCTCGTCGAGCACCACATGATAAGCGAGGACGTTGAGGCGGCCGAACAAGGGTCGCTATTCATCGCCCAAGGGTCGCTCGTCTTCTGCGATAAATTCATGCTGGAGACCGCCGTGCTGGCATTCGAGGCTGCCGCGGCCAAGCCCAAGACCTCGGAGGAGCGCCAGAATGCCGCCGGCATAAAAATGCTGAAGCAGTTCCTCTCTCGCGTCACCTTTCCGTCCGCGTACCTCCTGCACACGCAGGTCGGCGAGATGATAGCTGGTACGATTAAGGATGAGGGGATGGAGGAGCCAATTTCGACATACTATTTCAGGCACGGGACGGCGGGACTCCCTGGCGTCTACATGATCGGCATCAAGGAGATGTCGTCTGAGTCCTTTCAACTCCCCCAGACACAGTTCATCGGTGCCTCGCAATTCTCCGCACAATTCCTCAGTAACATGGTCTTTCCCGAAGGTTCGTTGAAGGCCACGCCTCTCGCCTTCTTCCGTAAGTTATAGGCACTGAGAAACTACGCCCCTTCGCCCGGTTAGAAATGGCCGGGCCTTTTTCGTGACCAGACTTAGCGTCATGACAGCCTCCCGTACATCCACGCCATCTCGCGCAGGCGCGCGGCGAGTTCGTCGGTGAGCGCGCCCTCGCGGTAGCGCCAGTTCCAGTTGCCTTCGGTGCTGGCGGGCGTGTTCATGCGCGCCTCCGACCCTAATCCGAGCACGTCCTGGAGTTGCGCGACCGAGAGGACGGCGACCGACATCTGCGCGGCGCGGATGAAGTCCCAGTTGATCTGCGCGCCGTCCGTGCCGAGGTACTTCAGGCACAACTCGCGCTCGCGCTTCTCCCCTTCCGAGGCGTCCTCGCGTGAGCGCTGCCGGAACCAGCCGACGACGGTGTCGTTGTCGTGCGTGCCCGTGTAGGCGACGGTGTTGCGGACGTACTCGTGCGGGAGGTGCGTGTCGTGCGGGTCACCGCCGAAGGCGAACTGTAGGACGCGCATGCCGGGGAAGTCGAACTCGTCGCGGAGTTGATGCACGTCGGGCGTGATGGTGCCGAGGTCTTCGGCGACGATGGGCAGGTCTCCGCCGAGCGCGTCCTTCATCGCGCCAAAGACCTCGCGCCCCGGCGCGTTGACCCAGCGGCCGTGCTCGGCCGTCTCGTGCTCGGCCGGCACCTCCCAGTAGGCGGCGAAGCCGCGGAAGTGGTCGAGCCGCACCACGTCCACGATCTTCAAAGTCTCGCGCACGCGCGCGACCCACCACTTGAAGCCGTCCGCGCGCATCCGCTCCCAGTCGTAGATGGGGTTCCCCCACAACTGACCCGTCGCGCTGAAGGCGTCGGGCGGGACGCCCGCGACGACCGAAGGCTTCCCGTCCTCTTTGAGCTTGAACAGCTCGGGCTTCGACCACACGTCCGCAGAGTTGTGCGCGACGAAGATGGGCATGTCGCCGACGACGCGCACGCCGCGCTCGTTGGCGTACTTCTTCAGCCTGAGCCACTGGTGGAAGAAGACGTACTGCGCGAACTTGTGCGCCTCGACGCGCTCCGCGAAGGACTGGCGCGCGGCCCCGACCGCCGCCGGCTCGCGCCGCGCGAGCCCCGGCGCCCAGGTGTTCCAGGGCTCGCCCTCGTACTCCTCCTTCAGCGCCGCGAACAGCGCCCAGTCGTCGAGCCACGTCGCGGCGAAGCCTTCAAAGCCCCCGTAGTCGCGCCGCAAGGGTTCGTCCTCTTCGAGCCTGCGCGTGAAGTTCCGGAAAGCCTTCTCAAGCAGCCCGCGCTTGTACTCGATGACCTTGCCGTAATCGACGCGCTCTGCGGGGAGGTCGGGCGCGTCTTGAATGTCGGAGGCGTCGAGCAGCCCCGACTCGACCAGCTTCTCCGGGCTGACGAGGGTGGTGTTGCCCGCGAAGGCCGAGAACGCGGAGTACGGCGAGTCGCCGTAGCCGGTCGGCCCGAGCGGCATGATCTGCCAGTACGCCTGCCCGGCCGCCGCCAGCCAGTCCACGAACCTGTAAGCCTCCCCGCCCAAATCCCCCACGCCGAACCGCCCCGGCAAAGAAGTCGGGTGGAGCAGAATCCCGCTTGATCTTTTCAGTCTCATTAACTACCTCGTTCGTCTGTTGTACTCGGTCATAACTCGCTCGCCCAAACGTGACCCGGCGAGACCCTGTCGAGCGCGCCCTTGAGCCACGCGCGCGCCTCCGCCGAGAGCGCCGGGGCCGCGTTAAGAAAATCTCCGCCGTACTCTTCGGGGCTGTTCGACTTGTAGAGCAGCACGACCTCCGGGGCGAGCACCGGCAGCCCCCGCGGCGACTCGAACGACATGCGCGCGCGCGGCAGCGTGACCGCCGGGTCGCGACGGAACCTGAACAGCCCGCCGTCGATCTCGTTGAGCAGCAGCTCGAAGAAGTCAGGGTCGTGCGCCTCTTTGCGGCACCAGACGGCGTGGAGCGGCAGGCGCAACTCTTCGCCCTCGGCCCACGGGCTCAACCTCCCGTCGGCGGCCTTCTCGAGCTTCCAGCCGCGGCGCAGAAGGTAGCCCTGCACCTCCGACTGGTCGCGCCGCGCGACGGCGATGTCAACGTCCTTGTGCGTGCGCGTCACGCGGCCGAGGAAGAGGTCGAGCGCCCAGCCGCCGCAGACGTACCACTCGCAGCGTAAAGCGCGGAGTAGTTCCCCGACCTTCTGAACCTCGCTGAACGTCGTCAACTCTCATTCCCGTCCGAAGTCAGAACCCAACATCTCAAGACCTCGGCCACGCTCCACGCCTGCGCGATGCAGCCGCGCGCGTGGAAGGGCGGGACGGCGTCGAAGACCTCGCTGATGGAGCCGACGCACGCCTCGTCGAAGTGCACCAGAAAGCCTTCCAGCATCTTGCGCGCGCCCGCGCGGTCGCCGGGGTGGACTTTGAGCCAGGCGTCGATGAAGGGGCCGATGAGCCAGCCCCAGACCGTGCCCTGGTGGTAGGCCGCATCCCTCGTCTTCAGGTCGCCGTGGTAGGTCGGCTTGAAGTCCGGGTGGTCGGGCGCGAGCGAGCGCAGGCCGACCGGCGTCAGGAGCTTCTCCCTCACGACGTTCAGGACCGGCTCCCAGCGCGCGCCCTCAAGCACCGGGTGTTCGAGCGAGAAGGCGAGCAGTTGGTTGGGGCGGCAGGCCGGGTCGTTCTCGCCCTTCAAATCCCAGCTCTCGACCACGTCGAAGAGGTGTCCGCCCTCCTCGTACCAGAAGCGCTCGTTGAAGGAGCGGCGGCAGCGCTCGGCGTGCCCGCTTAGCTCCTCGGCCCGAGCCGCGTCGCCGGCCGCGCCCGTCCAGCCTTCCAGGAGCCGCAGCGCGTTGTACCAGAGCGCGTTGATCTCGACGGCCTTGCCGCGCCGCGGCGTGACGACCCAGCCGTCGCACTTCGCGTCCATCCAGGTCAACTGGTAGCCCTCCTCGCCCTGCACGAGCAGGCCGTCCTTCGGGTCAACCTTGATGCCGAAGCGCGTGCCTTCGAGGTGGCGGCGGACGACCTCCTGCATCTTCGGCAGGAGGACTTCGAGCGTCACGCGGTCGTCGGTCGTCTTCAAATAACGGTCGAGCGCGTGGAAGAACCAGAGCGTGGCGTCGGCCGTGTGGTAGAGCCCATCGTTCGCGCCGTCGGGGAACATGTTCGGGATGAGGCCGTCGCGCACGTACTGCCCGAAGGTGCGCAGAATCCAGCCCGCCTCCCTGTGCCTGCCCGTCGTGCAGGTCAGACCCTCCAGGCTGATCATCGTGTCGCGGCCCCAGTCCGTGAACCAGTGGTAGCCCGCAATGACCGAGCGCACCTCCTCGCCCGCGGCGTGCGCGCGCGCGGCGTCCTCCTGCCGCCCCGAGGGCGTGATGACGAACTGGTCGGCGGCGAGGACGAGTTCGGCCGCGACCCCTTCGCGCGCGGCGGGCGCGGCCGAAGCGAGCAGGCGCTCGCGCCGCTCGTTCTCGGCCGCCTGCGCGTCCTCGGGCGAGAGCGCGCGGATCAGCTCCCAGCTCTCGGTCGAGCCGATGAGCGTCGCCGTCACGTCGCGCGTCACGTCCACGCTGAAGTAGCCGGGGCTCCAAAGCTCGCCCGTGTGGTCGTAGCCGCGCCGCTCCTCCGTCCTGTAGTGCACGTCCTGCATCTTGCCGCCGTCGAGCGCGAAGGTCGCGCGCAGGCCGAAAATCTTCAGGCGCAGCGGCGGGTACTTGTGCCCGGTCGAGAGTTCCAAACGGTCTTCGGTCGAGGTGACGGTGTAGGGCTCGTCGGCGCGACCGTGGACGGCCTCTTCGAGCGGCCGGAACTGGAGCGCCGGCCGGAGCTTGAGGCGCAGAGGCCCCTCGCCTTCGACGAGCCTGTAGTTGACGTGCACGGTGTTCTGGCTGTGCACCATCAGCACGCGCTTCTCGACGACGTGGCCGTTCAACTCGTAGCGCCAGACGGGCTGCCCCGCTTCGAGCCGGAACTCGCGCAGGTGCTTCGCGCCGGGCCATTCGAGCTGCCCGCCCGCGCGCTCCTGCCCGCCGATCTGATGCCGCTCGCCCGTGGGCAGCCGAAGCCACTCCGAGAGGTGGTTGAACATCACCGTCCGCCCGAGCGGGGTGGGGAGGGCCGCGACGAGCAGCCCGTGATACCGGCGCGTCGGCACCCCCGCCAGCGTCCCCGAGGCGAAGCCGCCCAGCCCGTTCGTCACCAGCCACTCGCGCCCGAGCATCAGCTCCGCGTCGTGCGTGTCTTCTTCGCCGAAAGTTAACTTGCGAACCGGTTCCTTCATTCCTCCAACACCCTTCAGCTCGTCATACCTCCGCCGCGTCGGCGGCGTCTGAATTTAGCCCGGCCTTTCAAGCCGGGTCAGACTCTCAGCCTTCCTCTTCCCACGCGTGCAGAGACTCTTTGCGCACCTCTTCCTCTTCGCTCGGGCCGCCTCCGCCGTCGGCCGGGTCGCCCACTTTCGCGGGGTCGGCCGGCGCGAGCGCGACCGCCGCCTCGCCGGGGAGGCACCAGTTGTTCTTCGTCTCAAGCGCGGGCGTCCCCGTCCCGCCGTAGGCGTAGTCTTCGCTCGACCAGACGGTTTGCCAGACCTTCCCCGCGGGCGGCGCGAGCAGGGGCTCGGGCGCGGGGTTGAGGTTCAAGTCCGGGCCGAAGTTGACGACGAGCAGGCGGTCGTCCGCATCGACGCCGAAGTAGCGCAGCACGAAGGCCGCGGGGCCGAGCACCGCGCCGTCGAGCGCGCGCGGCTCCTGCGCGCTGAAGACCGCGTCCCCGCGCCGCAGGCGGAGCAGGTCGCGGTGCAGGTCGTAGACCTCCCCGTGTCTCTCGCGCTCCGCGTGGTCGAGCTTGCAGCGCTCGAAGGTCTCGGGCGCGCCCGGGTCTGGAAGGTGCCCGCGCGTCCCGCGCGTGGCGATGCTGCGGAACTGCGCGAGGAACTCGGCCCGGCCGCGCCTGACCTTCTCGGCCAGCCCCTCGTCCTCGTGGTCGGCGAAGTAGTGGAACGGCGAGGAGGCCGCGAACTCCTGACCCATGAAGAGCATCGGCGTCGAGGGCAGGAGCAGCATGAGCGCCGTCATCGCGCGCAGGCGGCCGGGGCTCGTCAGGGCGTGCGCGCGCAGGCCGCGCGCGGAGTTGGCCACCTGGTCGTGGTTCTGTATGAAGTTGACGAAGGCGTGCGGGGCCATGCGGAGGGCCGGCGTGCCGCGCCGGTGGCGCTGCCACTTGTAGCGCTGGCCCTGGTAGAGGAAGCCGTACTTGGCCGCCGAGACGAACTCCTGCGGCGTGCCCCTGTAGTCGGAGTAGTAAGCCTCGCTCCGGCCCGTCAAAGCCACCATCGCCGCGTGATGAAAGTCGTCGTTCCAGAGGCCGTCGAGCCCGAAGTCGAGAATCATCCGCGCCTCCTGCGGCTCGTTCTCGCCGACGACGACGGTCTCGCGCCCCCGCGCGGCCTCGCGCACCTCGCGCGTCAGCGCCGCGAGGAAGTGCTCGCGCGAGTCGTCCTTGATGCTCTGCGTCGCGTCGAGGCGCAGGCCGTCGAAGTGAAACTCCTCGACCCAGTAGCGCGCGTTCTTGAGGAAGAACTCGCGGACGGGGGCCGAGTTCTTCCCGTCGTAGTTGAGCGCGTCGCCCCACTCGGTCTTGTGCCGGTCGGTCAAGTAGTGCTCCGAGAACTGCGCGAGGTAGTTGCCGTCCGGGCCGAGGTGGTTGTAGACCACGTCGAGGATGACTGCGACGTTGTGGTTGTGTGCCTCGTTGACGAACCGACGAAGGTCGTCGGGCTCGCCGTAGAGCCGCGTCGGCGCGTACAGGCAGACGCCGTCGTAGCCCCAGCCGAAGCGCCCGGGGAACTCCGCCACGGGCATCAGCTCGACGCACGTCACGCCGAGTTCGGACAGTTCCTTCAGGTGAGGGGTCGCCGCGGCGAGCGTGCCCTCGCGCGTGAAGGTGCCGACGTGCAGCTCGTAGACGACCTGCCCCTTGAGCGAAGCGCCTTTCCACAGTGAGTCGGTCCAGCGGAAGCGCGAAGGGTCTACGACCCGCGAAGCCCCGTGCGGCCCTTCGGGCTGGAAGCGCGACGCGGGGTCGGGGTAGAGGTGGTCTCCGCCGTCGAGGCGGAAGCGGTAGAGCGCGCCCTCCTTCGCCCCTTCGGCGAGGCCGGAGAAGTAGCCGCCCTCCTCCCCTCCGAGCGCGCAGGGCCCGGGCGCGCCGTCGCCCTCGAAGATGACTTCCACGCGCCGCCTGCGCGGGGCCCACACGCGGAAGTGTACGCCGCCGCCCGGCAGCGCCTCGGCCCCGACGGGCAGTCTCCTCGCCAGCTTCGTCCTCTCCATCCGCTAAACGTTTCCCGGTTTGTCTGTTCTTGAGGGCAATTCTAAACGCCCCGCGCGGCAAAACGCGAGCCCGCGCACGTTTGAATTAATGGGCGTATAAGGCGGGGGCGCGGGGCGCGGCCCTTTGGAGGTCTGTGGCCGCGCCCCGCGCCTGCTTGTGGTGGTGCATTCGGCGGGTGCGTAGGTGCGAAGGTTAGTGAGCCGTTCGAGCCGCCCCCGAAGTCCGCCCCTCGGCGGGTGCCCTTTCCTAACCGAGGAGGGGGCGGGAGAGACTCGTGTCGAACGCGCTCGTGACCACGGCGACGAAGAGGGAGATGTACGCCGTGAAGCAGACGAGGCTCAAAACGAGCCGGGCGAGCATTTCGCCCCTCGACGAAATGAGCCGGGTGATCTTTTTGAGTGTTGCCGACATCGTCTTTTCCTCCTATCCAGAAGTCCGTCCATCGACACCTTTAAGACGCGCCGCGCCCCCGCCTTTCTCACCGCCCCGGCGCGGCTTGAGAATTTGGGCCGGCCCGCGCGTCCTACGGGTGACGGTAAAAACATTCGCGGAGGAGAAGAGAGATGAAGAAGAGCATCCAGATCATAATCAACCACATTCTGCCGCTACTGCTCCTGATCGCCATCGGCATCGCGGCCGTGGTCGGCATCGGCAAGGCGTCCGGCCTCCTGGCCGGGTTCGGCCTCGGGCGCGACGGCTCGGTCGGGCGCGCGGCCGTGTTGACGTTCGGCGTCGAGGAGCACCACGACGCCCTCGCCCCTCTCGACGCCCGGCTCCTTAGCTAAAGAGGCCGAAGGCGCTGATACAAGGTGGGAGTGGAGAATCATGGGAGAGGCGTTCGTGAATCCCGACGGTCGTTCCTACGAGCGGGTGTCCGCAGTTCATCCTGGTATGAAAGCGGAGACCGCTGAGTCTGTCTGGCCCGACCTAAACGTCCACGGCGGTGCAGAGGCTCTTGCCAGTTTTAAGCCGAGACCAGATGCGAGTGAACCGTAGAAATATGGAGGCTTGAAAACAATGATTACGAGCGACATTCCTTCGGAGGGTCCCATTAGTAAGGAGATACGCCGCTTGTGGGCGCTCGGCGACAGGCCGATTGACATATCCCGGAAGACGGGCATCCCGCTGAAGGAGGTCTACCGGCGACTCAAGAGGATAGAGCGATTGCTCGTCAAGAAAGCGAGGGTAATAAGGCCATGAGACACGAAACACCATCATCGTCAGAACAGGAATGGGCGTGGTCGCCCGGCGAGCCGCACGGCTCCCGCCTGGGCGCGGCTTCCGCCGAACCCGGCGGCGGTGTCCGTACGACCACGCACGCGGGCGCGCGCTCAGATCGGGGGCCTTCGCCTAATCACGTCCACACCCTAAGGAGACACGAAATGAAGCGAAAGAAAGAGAACGACCCCTTTCACGACAGCGAGCTAGGGGACGTGTACGACCTATACAACGCCTGCAACGGCGTCGTCCTCGCGGGCGGGCGGCTCGACGTGAGCAAGCTCGACGAGCTGAGCCGCGAAGAGGCCGAGGCGCTCGACCTGCCGAGGCTCAGGGAGGTCTGGGAGCACACCGCCGGCTGCGCCACCTGCGAAGAGATCATTCGCACCCTGAACCTGACCCGCCGACTGCTGCGGGACGAATGCCGGACGCTCCCCGAGGCCGAGGTGAAGCCGTGAGCCGGAAGCTGTTCGGCACGTCCGCGCGCCGGCGCGGGGCTCGCATCGCGCGCGTCCGCCGTGAAAGAAGAAGAAGGACGCGGGCCCGTCTTGAACAGAGGGAGGAACGTATGAACAGCCAAGGGTATTCTCAATCGTCTACTGGCCGCGGCGCCAGCGCTCCCCTCGGGGCCATCTCCGACGCCCCCGCGCTAATTCCGCCGCCCGCCGGCCTCTTAAGAGTTGATGGGATAGTGGGACAGGAGGGCTCGAAGTCCGCGCGGCAGGCCGCGGCGGACGCCCGCTCGATTCAGATAGAAGCACCGCCCGCGAGAAAACGGGACGCCGAAGGCGGCGTGAGAATTTTATCCGCCTCGCACGTCTTAATGGTGACGGTAAATCTTTTTTGGAGGAACGGGACCATGACGAAGAAGAACATCGCCGCAATCAGCATTCTGTTGCTCATCCTTCTGGGCGCCATCTACATCGGCCTCGGCCACATCGGCCTCGGCAACATCGGCCCCGACGGCCGCGAGAACGCGCTCCGCCTGAACGAGCGCCGCGCGGTCGGCCTGAAGCTCGGCGACGCCAGCCACGCGACCCTGCTGTTCGCGCTGCTGCACAACCACGACGCCGACGCGAACCAACTGGCGGTCTCGCTCGACACGCTCGCGCCGCGACTCGACCTGCACAACGTGTTGGAAAGCGGTGTGCGACCGGACAGTCTGGGTGTCACACTCGACTCGACCAACCTGGCCGTCTAAAACCCCCTCGATTCCGCGGCCGTCGCACACGAACAGGAGTGAGGACGACGATGTGGCCTGACGAACATCGACGATTCTCGAAAGTACATGAGAGCCGCCGCCCCTCCTCGACGCAGGGGCGGCGGCTCTCCGCCCTGTCCTTCCTAACACCCTCGCGGGGTATTCCTGGTCTGAGTCTAGCGGCAGACTTTAACGCTCATGCAGACGAAGATGGGAGAGAGAGGTCATGGAAGAAAATGGTGACAGCGACATTAGGCTCGAAACCTTAGCAGCAGAGGCGCGCCCGGAGACGGGGGGCGACGGGTTCTCCGACGAAGAGCTGATCGGCAGCCCCTCGACGATGCGCCTCATCGACGAAGTGTCGGTCTGGGCCGAGCGACACTACAGGCGGGACCGGAGCGACGTGCGGGAGCACCTCCTCTTCAACCTGCGCAAGATCGGCCAGGTCAAGCACCTCAAATCCTGGCTCCACACCGTGGCGAAAAATTACTGCGTCAGTCAGGGGCTGCACGACGGCGTCGTCGCCAGATACGACAGCCGGTGCGTCGCCGAGAACGTCCACTACCGGAGGGCGCGGACGGTCAAGAAGGGCGGGGGCGCCGCCGTCATGCTCTTCTCGCCCGTCAGGACGCCCGAGCAGCAGTTGGAGCTGAAGGAGCAGATGGAGGAGGTGCTGCGCCGGCTCGACGAGCTGATCGCGGAGTGCTCGGACGAGGAACTGGTGCTCGCGCGCCTCTGGGCGGAGGGCCTGGAGACCAAAGAGATCATCGAAGCGACGGGGTGGCCGGTCTCAACCACCTACCGCAAACTGGGTAGGTTCCAGAAGAAGCTCGTCGCTGGGGTCGGGGTCGTGGGCGACCTCGACGAGAAGGCCGTCGTCGCGTTGCAGTCGATGCTCGGGGACGCCCTGGGGGTCGCACCCTAAAGACGCTTAGGGCGCGTCGCGGAATCTTCGGAGGCGGTAAAAAGAGGGGGCGTCGGTCAAGGGGCGCACGACTCGGCGGTCGTGCGCCCCTTCCGCCTGTCCGCGCCCCGGCGTGCCGGTGGTCGGCGGCGCGGCGACGCGGCTCACGTCGCGGTGTGACGGCCGACACAGCCGCGTCGCTTCGTTTATACCTCGGTGCAGTCCCGCACAGACCCGGCCCGCGGCGGCTCTTATAGTTGCCGACATCGCACGCAAAAGGCGCGGCCGGGGCTGAGTCCGACCGGGCCCTCGTGTCGCCGCTCCCCGCGTACGCTCGACACGGCCGCGTTCGTCGTGTATATACTCCCGACGATTTACCCACCCCCAGGTCGGGCGGCCCGGCAGCGCCGGTCGTCGCAACACCTTCAGGAGAAGACCCGTGGATCGAGAGCAGAACTACGAACAGTTCCACGACAGCGAGTTGGGGGATGTCTACGACCTGTATAACGCCTGCAACGGTGTGCTCGCGGGCGGGCGGCTCGACGTGAGCAGGCTCGACGAGCTGGGCCGCGAGGAGGCCGAGGCGCTCGACCTCCAGAGGCTCAGGGAAGTCTGGCAACACACCGTCTCAGGTTGCCGAACGTGCGAGGACATCATCCGCACGTTGCATTCGACCCGCACGATCCTGCGCGAGAGACTGGACGAGTTCCCGCGGTAAGGGGCGTCGCCGCGCGACGCCGCCCGCGCCGAAGTACCGCGCGCTCCCGCGCGTGTCGGGCGCAGACTACCTCACGGGCGTCACAACCCCGCCTTCACCTTCCGCCCCTCCCGAAACTCTTCGCCCCGTCCGCGCGCCCCGCTTGCCAAAGCCTCCGGCTTCGGTTACGAAACTCGCATGCAGCCGCTTCCCGTAGACGAGATTCTGCCCGCGGCCGTCGAGACCCTGCGGCGCGCGCCGGGCCTCGTCGTGGAGGCCCCGCCGGGCGCGGGGAAGACGACGAGACTGCCGCCCGCGCTCCTCGACGCGGGTGTCGCGGGCGAAGGCTGTGTGCTGGTGCTTGAGCCGCGCCGCCTGGCCGCGCGCATGGCCGCGCGCCGCGTGGCCGAGGAGCGCGGCGAGAACCTGGGCGAAACGGTCGGCTACCAGGTTAGGTTCGAGGAGGTCGCCGGCCCCGCCACGCGCCTGCGCTTTTTGACCGAGGGCGTGCTGACGCGGAGGCTGCTGGCAGACCCCCGTTTGAAGGGCGTCGGGTGCGTCGTCCTCGACGAGTTTCACGAAAGGCACTTGCAGGCCGACCTCGCGCTCGCGCTGCTCCGGAGGCTTCAGAAGACGACGAGGCCCGA
This sequence comes from Pyrinomonadaceae bacterium, assembly GCA_035563535.1. GTDB lineage: Bacteria > Acidobacteriota > Blastocatellia > Pyrinomonadales > Pyrinomonadaceae > QHXN01. The sequence continues at coordinate 119,037 of DATMVD010000091.1, forward strand.
CCTCAAGCTCGTCGCCATGTCCGCGACGCTCGACGCCGCGCCCGTCGCACGCTATCTGGACGACTGCCCGGTGTTGCGTTCGGAAGGCCGCCGCTTCGACGTGGCGGTCGAACACCTCGCGCGGCACGACGAGCGTCCCCTGGAAGTTCAGGTCGAGGCGGCCGTGCGCAGGCTCGTCGCGGAAGGGCTGGACGGGCACGTGCTCGTCTTCCTGCCGGGCGCGGCTTCGATCAGGCGCGCGCAGGCCGAGTGCGAGCGGGTCGCCGCCGAAAGCGACCTGCTCGTCCTGCCCCTGCACGGAGAGCTGCCCGCGGCCGAGCAGGACGCGGCCGTGCGGCCTTCGGACAGGCGGAAGTTAATCCTTTCGACCAACGTCGCCGAGACCTCTGTGACGATTGAGGGCGTGGCGGCCGTCGTCGATTCCGGGCTGGCGCGCGTGGCGACGCACTCGCCGTGGTCGGGGCTGCCGCTGCTGAAGGTCTCGCGCGTGAGCCGCGCGAGCGCCGTCCAGCGCGCGGGCCGCGCGGGGCGCACGCGCGAGGGGCGCTGCCTGCGCCTCTACACGGCGCAAGACTTCAACGCGCGCCCCAAGCACGAGACGCCGGAGGTGCGCAGGCTCGACCTCGCCGAGTCCGTGCTTGAGCTGCGCGCCGCGGGCGTCGGCGACCCGCGAGAGTTCGAGTGGTTCGAGTCGCCGCAGCCCGAGGCGCTCGAAGCGGCCGAGGCGTTGCTGCGCAGGCTCGGCGCGACTGACGCGGAGGGGGGCGTGAGCGAGTTGGGGCGTTCGCTGCTGCGTTTGCCCTTGCACCCGCGGCTCGCGCGCATCGTCGTCGAGGCCGAGTCGCGCGGCGTCGCGCGCGAAGCCTGCACGGTCGCCGCGCTCATCAGCGAACGCGACATACGCGCCGGCCGCGTCTCGCTCGGCGGACGCGAGCCCGCGCGTGAAGGCACGCGCGCGCGCCGCGGCGCGGAGACGCACGGATCGTCAGACCTGCTCGAACTGTTCGACCTCTTCACGCGGGCGGGGGCACACGGCTTCGCCGCGGAGCGTCTGCGCGCGCTCGACCTCGAACCCAACGCCGTGCGCGCCGTCGAGCGCGTAAGCAGGCAGTTGCGACGCATGCTCCGCCTCCCCAACTCAAAAGAGGAAGGCGTCGGGCTGCCTGACGAGAAGGAGGCCGAGCTTCTCATCTCCGTCCTCGCCGGATACCCCGACCGCGTCGCGCGCCGCCGCGCGAAGGCGGGCGAGCACGGGGCGTCAGTCGAACTGCTCCTGTCGGGCGGGGGCACGGCCGAGCTTGCGCCGGAGAGCGTCGTGCGCGCGGCGGAGTTCCTGGTCGCCGTCGATGCGGAGGAGAGAAGCGACGCGGCGCGCCTGCGCGCGCGCGCGGCGAAGACCGTCGTGCGGCTCGCGAGCAAGGTCGAGCCCGAGTGGCTGCTCGACCTCTTCCCCGACGCGCTCGCGGAGAAGGCGGAGGCGCGCTGGAACGCCGAAGGCCAGCGCGTCGAGCTGATGCGCCGTCTGACCTACGACCAGCTCGTCCTCGAAGAGTGGCGCGCGCCGCGCGCCGAAGGGCCGGAGGTGACGCGCGCGCTCGCCGAGGCCGCCCTGAACGTCGGCCCGCAAGCCTTCGCCGACACGGAAGAGACCGAGCGCTTCCTCGCACGCGTCGAGTTCGTCGCGCACACGTTCCCCGAGGCGGGGCTCCCCCCGTTGAATGATGAAGATGTCGGGGTCGCACTTGCGGAGTTGTGCGAAGGGCGGCGCAGCTTCGCGGAGTTGAGGGAGGCGGCGCGCGGCGGGGGGCTCGTCGAAGTCCTGCGGCGCAGGCTCACGCCGGAGCAGTCGCGCCTGCTCGCGCAGATGGCGCCGGAGCGCGTGGCACTCGCCAAGGGGCGTCAGGCGCGCGTGCGCTACGAGCGCGGGCAACAGCCTTCGGTCGCCTCGCGCCTGCAAGACTTCTTCGGCATGCGCGAGGGGCCGCGCATCGCGGCGGGCCGCGTCCGGTTAGTCCTGCAACTGCTCGCGCCGAGCCAGCGCCCCGTGCAGGTGACGACCGACCTGGCGGGCTTCTGGTCGCGCCACTACCCCGCGCTGCGGCGCGAGCTGGGGCGGCGCTACCCGCGACACGCGTGGCCCGAAGACCCTTTGCAAGCTTAGTGGCAACTTGCGCGAGACGCGCTCACGAAACTTTACAAAGCGGGTGTGGTAGATTAAACAGTGAGTGAAGTATAATCCCGGGCACAGTTCCAAATTCCCCTTTGGAGAACGAAACAGACAATGCCAGAGTTACGCGGCAAGCAGGCGACCGAGGATGTCAAGGATGAGTGGAAGCGCGCTTACGAGATATACCTTCAGGCCCCCGGCGTCCCGCACAACAAGAAGCTCGACCGTACTGAGCGCATCAACTTCGTGGCCGACAAGATGCGGCTGACGCGTAAGCAGGCCAAGCGGCGCGTGAAGAATTTCGAGGCGTGGCAACGCAACATCAAGAAGGGTCTCGTCACGCCATAAGCGCACCGACGGCCGCCGGTTTGAAGGGAACCGGCCGGCCCTCTCCCGCCTGACAGTCACGCACAAACGGAAGCCCCGATCGCTACAGGCGGGACGCACTCTGTCCCGCCCGCGCGACGAGGGGCGGAGTGTGCTGTTATCATCAGTGACGAGTGACGAGTGATAAGAGAAGGCAGGCGGGCCTTGTTCTTCTCTTATCACTCGTCACTCGTCACTTATCACTTATGCAGAGCGTACATCTTCAACCTTCGTCGGTTAACGAGAAGGCTCCGGACGCGGCGGCCGAGGCGGAGCGCCTGGCGGCGCTGCTGGAAGAGCGGCGGGCGGAGCTGTCGGCGTTGCAGGAGGAGTTCCGCGAGTTCAAGGAGCGTTACGCGCGGACGGTCGGCGGACGGCTGGCCGAGCTGGCCGAGGTCGAGGCCGAGATACGGCGCGCAGAGGCGCGTCTCGCAGGGCTCGAAGATGCGGAAGCTGAGGAAGAAGGCCGCCCCGACTTCGAGGGGACGGCGCCCTCTGCCGCGCCGGGCAAGGGGGGCTTGCGAAAACTCTTCTGGTCGGTCGCGCGCATGTTCCACCCCGACCACGCGTCGGACGAGGAGGAGGCGCGCCGCCGCCACCGCATCATGGCCGAGGCCAGCCGCGCCTACCGCGACGGTGACGCGGAGAGTCTCTCCACCCTGCTCGACGACGAGCAGCTACAGTCCTACTGCGCGTCCGCCGGCCGCGACGAGCTGCCCGAGGACGCGGCCGCGCGCCTCGTCTACCTGAAGGAGGAGCTGATCACCATCGAGTTCGGCATCAAGCGTCTCAAGCAGGACAGGCTCTACCACCTCATGCTCTCGGCGGCCGAGGAGGCGCGCCACGGCCGCGACGCACTCGCCGCGCAGGCCGCCACCCTCACGCGCAAGATAGCCAAGGCGCGCAACCGCCTCGCGCACCTCTCATAAAAGAATGAAGGTCGTCATCACCGGCGCGGGCGGTCTGGTCGGCGGTTGTCTCGCGCGCCGTCTCTCAAGCCTCCATGAAGTGCTCGCGCCGCGGCGCGCGCAGTTGGACGTGACGGACGCCGCCGCGGTCGGCCGCTTCATCGGCGAAGGGCGGCCGCAGCTCGTCGTCAACTGCGCCGTGCTCGGCGTGGACGAGTGCGAGCGCGACCCGGAGGCTGCGCGCGCCGTCAACGCCGAAGCGCCGCGCGCCCTGGCCGCGGCCGCGGGCGAAGTGGGCGCGGAGTTCCTGCACTTCAGCACCAACTACGTCTTCGACGGCGAAGGCCGGGAGCCTTACGCCGAGCGCGACGCGACGCGCCCCGTCAACGTCTACGGCCGGACGAAGGAGGAGGGCGAGCGCGCCGCTCTCGAAGCCAACCCGCACGGCTACGTCGTGCGCACCTCGTGGGTCTTCGGCGCGGGGAAGGAGAGCTTCCTTTCGACCGCGCACCGCGAGCTTGCGGCCGGCCGCGGCGTCCGCGCCATCAGCGACACGTGGGCGAGCGTGACCTACGTCGAAGACCTCGCTTCCAGAGTTGAAGAGATTTTAAGTGCGGGCCGTCACGGCCTCTACCACGTCGTCAACGAAGGCGTCTGCACCTACGAGGAGTTCGCCCGCGAGGCCGCGCGCCTCGCCGGGCTCGACGGCGAAGAGGCCGCGCGGCTGATCGAGACCGTCACCGAATCCCAAATCCGACGCCCCGCCCGCCGCCCACGCTACACACCGCTCCGCTGCGAGGCCGCCGCCGAACTCGGCCTCCCGCCGCTGCGCCACTGGCGCGAAGCGCTGGCCGCGTACGTCTCGCAGGCGTAGTTGACCTACCGCTCCAACTCTTCTTCAGCTTTAACGATGAACCTGAGTGCCGCGCGGAGGTTGGCCTGCGCGGCGCTGTCGGCGTCGTCGGCGCGGAGGCCGAGGCGTGGGAGTTCGCCGCGCGGGGTGAAGGAGCCGGCGTCGATGACGAGCGCGAGGGCGGGCGCGGCCTTGAGCCGCCAGTAGAGGGCGTCGCGGAAGGCGTCGCGCGCCTCGCGCAGCAGTCGGTGCGTGCGGTCGCGGGGGAGGGAGGCGAGCACGCGGTCAACCGCTTCGAGCCTGTCGGACGCGGGCCGCGCGTCGTCGCCCGACGAAGAGGCGGCGGCGAGTTCTTTAAGAGACTGGAGCGCGTCCGCCGCGAGCGCGCGGTCTGTGTCGCGCTCGGCGCGTGTGCGCGCGACGGCGTCGATAGTCGCGTCGGCGCGGTCGCCGCGCGCGTAGAGCAACTCGGCCTGCGCCCGCCGCGCGTGCGAGAGCGCCTTCGCGCGCAGGAAGGACGCGCGCCCGCCGTCGCGCGTCTCAAGACAGAGGCGCGCGTACGATTCGCGCGGCTCGCGCGAGCAGTCGGCCGCGCCGTCCTGCCGCGACGCGCGCAGAGACGATTCGTAGAGGAAGACGGCCGTCGTCAGCTCCGTCTTCAAACCGCCTTCGCGCAGCGCGGCGACCTTCGAGAAGAGTTCGGGGTAGAGCTTGCGTGCGGTCTCGATGAAAGCGTCAGGGTCGGCCGTCGCGGAAGCCTCTTCCAGACGGCGGAGCTTCGAGAGGACTCCCTCCGCCCTCTCCAAATCCTTCTTCGACTCTTTGACTTCCGAGGTGGCGTGCGCGGAGACCCCGCCCGCAAAGACGAGTAGGCTCAGGAGCGTGAGTGAGAAGGCTCTCCGGGGCATGCGGAGAGTAAAGGGCAAATAGGCCGCGACTTCCTCGAATCATCGCCGGGTTCCGGAGGAGGGCGGAGCGTGGCGCGGGCGGAGCCGGGGTTGAGGGCTCTGGATAAGTGAGCCCTCAAGCCGTTAAGAGAAGTTGTTGAGGGGGGCTTGCGAGGCTAGCGGAGTACGGGGCGCGGGTAGGTGGCCGTGCGACCCGTGTCGTTCAAGTCCTGCATCTTCCAGACGCTGGGCACGCCGCGGTGGAGCAGACGCCCCTCGCGGTCAACCCAGTATTCGGCGACGCCGAACGTCTCCCACGCGTGCGGCGAGTAGAGGCTGCAACCGTCGTGGTAGATCGTGCTGACGACGAACTCCCTCCCGTCGGGCAGTTCGTAGACACCCAACTCTCTCAGCCTCGGCTTCGGTTTTCTGGCTACTCTCTGAGCCGCTACTGCCTGAACCATTACACTACCTCCCTTGGGAAAAGAACGTGCGCAGCCCTCCGGCGTGGGGAGTCGGGGGCGGCGCGAAATTCAAATGAGTCTGCGGTGAAAAGTGAAGCGATAATAGCACAGACTTTGTTGTGCGGGGGAAAAAATTTCACCCCACTTAGTTCACAACTTAAACAATATCAGTACGTTAGCCGACAATTCCCGGGGTAATCGGTTTACTTTTTGTGGGGACTTAAACGGACTCCTCACCCTTCTATCAACCCCGCCCTGACGACCCATCTGGCACCTCGCTTGCACAACTTTGCGGGCGAAAAGCGGCGGCAATAAAATGTGCGGAAAAGGACGGGCGTGCGCCCGCCTCGCGTACTGTTTCGGCGGCGCGCACGTACCCTAACTGAACATCCGAAGGGCGGGAGGGCTTCTAACTTGCAGGCCGAAAGAGACGCGGGCGACACGAACGAAACCGACTGGCGCGAGAACCTGATTACGACCGACCAGGGTTTAAGAGAACTGCTCGCCGAGACGCGGCGCGTGGCCGTGCTCGGCATCAAGACCGAGCGGCAGGCGTATCAGCCGGCCTTCTACGTCCCGCAGTACCTCGCGGGCGCGGGGCTCGAAGTCGTCCCCGTCCCGGTCTACTACCCGGAGGTGACGGAGATACTCGGGCAGAAGGTCTACCGCAAGGTGGCGGACGTGCCCGGCCCCATCGACATGGTCAACGTCTTCCGCCGCTCCGAAGACATCCCGCCGCACGTCGATGACATACTCGCCGCGAAGCCGAAGTCGGTCTGGTTCCAGTCCGGCATCCGCAACGACCGCGCGGCCGAGCAGTTCGCGCGCGCGGGGATCAAGGTCGTGCAAGACCTCTGCCTCATGGTCGAGCACCGCGCGCTCGGACGCAGACGTTGAAGGGATGTCGCTTTCAAGTCCGTGCGAAGGGGGAGCCGATGGGCGTGAAGTTGAAGAGGCTGGGCGAGCAGGTCTTGGTCATCACGGGCGCGTCGTCGGGAATCGGGCTGGTGACGGCGCGCGAGGCGGCGCGGCGCGGCGCGAAGCTGGTGCTCGTCGCGCGCGGCGAGGACGCGCTGCGACGGCTGGCCGACGAGATCAACTCGGCGGGCGGCGAGGCCATTTACGTCGTCGCGGACGTGGGGCGCGAGGGGGAAGTGCGGCGCGTGGCCGAGCAGGCGCTCGCGCGCTTCGGGCGGGTAGACACCTGGGTCAACAACGCGGGCGTCTCCATCTACGGGCGGATTCTCGACACGCCGTTCGAGGACATGCGGCGGCTGTACGAGACGAACTTTTGGGGCGTCGTCTACGGCTCGGTCGTCGCGGCCGAGGTGTTGAGGCAGCGCGGCGGCGCGCTCATCAACGTCGGCAGCGTCCTCTCCGACCGCGCCATCCCCGTCCAGGGCGTCTACAGCTCCTCGAAGCACGCGGTCAAGGGTTTCACGGACGCGCTCCGGATGGAGCTTGAGGAGGAGGGCGCGCCCGTCTCCGTCACCCTCATCAAGCCCTCGACCATCGACACGCCCTACACGAAGCACGCGAAGAACCTGATGGAGCGCGAGCCCTCGCTCCCGCCGCCGGTCTACGCGCCCGAGACGGTGGCCGAGGCCATCCTCCACTGCGCCGAGACGCCCGAGCGCGACGTGTACGTCGGCGGCGGCGGCAAGGCGCTCTCCGTCCTTGGGAAGTACGCGCCGCGCCTCTCGGACAAGCTGATGGAGGCCGTCGCTTTCGACATGCAGCAGCAGGACAACCCGGAGGGCGCTCCCGGCAAGGTCGGGCTCTACGAGGCTTCGGGCGACCTGCGGGAGCGCTCGGGCGACGACCGCGTGGTTCTCGAATCGAGCCTCTACACGAAAGCCTCGCTCCACCCACTGCTCACCGGCGCGCTCGTCGCGGGGGCCGGCCTCGCCGCAGTCGTCCTGCTCAAGCGCCCGCGCCGCGCCAACAGTAACGGAGTCGGCAACGGCCGCGCGCGCCGGCACACACAGGGGCGCGCCTGGCCGAACGCCGCCGGCCTCCCGGCCGAAGGGTGAAGACGACTGAGATTAACCACAGAGGCACAGAGACACGGCTTGAAGAGATACTGCCTCAAGCCGTGTCTCTGTGCCTCTGTGGTTAAACTTTTATCCTATAATCGCCCCGAGGGATGATTCCGATGAGCGTAACTTTCGTCGACGTGCTGCTGGTGCTGGTCGTGCTGTTCGGGGTGTGGCAGGGCTGGCACAGGGGGCTTCTGTTCGGGCTGCTCGACCTCGCGCGCTGGGTTGGGGGCCTGCTGTTCGCGGTCAGGTTCTACCAGCCGGTCGCGCGTTGGCTCGGGCCGCGTGTGGAGTGGGATCAGGCTTGGGACGAGCCGGCGGCGTTCCTTTTGACGGCGTTGGCGGCGGGGCTCGTCATACAACTCGTGGGTGAGGCGCTCCTGCGGGGCGTGTCGGAGGAGACGCACCGCGGGACTGTGAACCGGACGCTCGGGATGATTCCGGGCGCGGCGGGCGGGCTCATCTCGGCGGCCATCCTCGCTTCGCTTCTGATGGCGGCGCCGCTGCCCGAGGCGGCACGCGAGTCGGCGCGGCAGAGCGCGTTCGCGGATCGCCTCACCTCCTACACCGAGCGGCTCGAAGACCAGCTCGCGCCCGTCTTTGACGAGGCCATCCAGCGGACGCTCAACCGCCTCACCATCAAGCCCGAGTCGAACGAGCGCGTCGATTTAGGCTTTAAGGTCGAGTCGGTTCGGCCGCGGCCCGACCTCGAAGCGCAGATGCTCGAACTCGTCAACAGGGAGCGCGAGGCGGCCGGACTAAAGCCGCTCGCGCCCGACCCCGAGTTGACGGAGGTGGCGCGCGCGCACTCGGCCGACATGTTCGCGCGCGGCTACTTCGCGCACGTCTCGCCGGACGGGCTCGACCCCTTCGACCGCATGCAGCGCGCGGGCGTTGTCTTCCGCACGGCGGGCGAGAATCTGGCGCTCGCGCCGACCGTGCGGGTCGCGCACACGGGGCTGATGAACTCGCCCGGGCACCGCGCCAACATCCTGCGCCCCGCCTTCGGCCGCCTCGGCGTAGGCATCGTGGACGGCGGCTACCGCGGCATCATGGTCTCGCAGGAGTTCCGCAACTGAAACGGTTCAGCGTCGAAGAGGTTTGGGCGGGCCGGCGGCTCGACGAGTTTCTGGCCGAGCGGATGCCGGCCTTGAGCCGCATGCACATCGCGGGGCTGCTCGCGCGGGGCGCGTGCAGGGTGGGCGGCGAGACGGCGCACGCGGGGCGCAGGCTGTGCGCGGGCGACCCGGTCGAAGTCGAGACGGAAGGCCCCGTCCCGAACTCGATGACGCCGGAGCCGACGCCACTCGAAGTCGTCCACGAGGACGAGCAGATCATCGTCGTCGTCAAGCCCCCGGGCGTGCTCGTCCACCCGACGCTCGGCGTCAAGCGGGGCACGCTCGCCAACGCGCTCGCTTATCATCTCAACCGTGGGCTGCTTGATGAAAGCGGCGCGGTCGAAAATTCCGCCCCCGTCGGCCTCGCCTTCATCCGTCCGGGCATCGTTCACAGGCTCGACCGCGACACGTCGGGGTTGATGGTCGTGGCGAAGACTCAAGGCGCGCTCAGCAGGCTGACGCAGCACTTCCAGCGGCGGCTCGTCGAGAAGCGTTACGTGGCGGTCGTCGGCGGGCTCCTGCGGGAGGACGAGTTGACGGTCGAGGCTCCCGTCGGTCGCGTCGAAGGGGCGCGGCCGCCGTGGCGTGTGCTTGAGTCGGGCAAACCGGCCGAGACGCGCCTGCGCGTGTCGGAGCGCGGCTCGCGGCGCACGCTCGTGGAGTTGGAGCCTCTGACCGGGCGGACGAACCAGTTGCGCATACACTGCGCGCACCTGGACCACCCAATCGTCGGCGACGGCGCTTACGCGGGCGAGCCGCACGCGCGTCTCTGTCTGCACGCGGCGCGGCTCGCGTTCCGCCACCCGGCGACCAACGAGTGGGTGGAGTTCGCCTCGGGGCCGCCGCCCGAGTTGCTGTCGGCGCTCGTTTGAAGGGGGCGAAAAGTACGAATTTCGGGCGAAAATCCGTGCAAATCGTGCGGAGTAAATTTTTTCAACTTAGGTGTTGATTCCGGGCGCAGAAAGATTTATATTGCTCCCTACTTCGGGCATGCGGTGAATCCAAATGCCTAGACGGTTGCTGGGGTGAGGACAGTGACCGTTGCCATGAGTGGGCGCGATGAACCCCAAGTTTGTCGCGCCCGCTTTATTTTTGCCCGCCATCCCCGTCCCGGTCAGACCTGCTTCCGCCCTTCTCCTTTTGGCGGGTTGCCCGCGTAAACGTGTACGTCAACGTACGGCGCGGGGCGGCGCATCTACGTACAATCCGTCCGCAACTAAACCCCCCCTCTTTCGCCCGAAGTAGTTTTAGCCCTTGTCCTGCCCGGGGAACGTGTCGCCATGCGGATGCTGCGGAGACTTCTGCTTTGCTTCTGCGTCGGACTCGTGACGGTCTCGTGCTCGAACGCGAACCGGGACGGCGGCCCGGCCTCTGCGCCTCAGCCGAAGGCCCCGCAGGCGACGCAGCTCCCGACCGGCGCGCAGTCGGCCAACGAACCGGAAGACGGGCAGTGGCTGATGCCGGCGAAGAACTACGCGAGCACGCGCTACAGCGGCCTCGAAGAGATCAACGCGGGGAACGTCAAAGACTTGAAGGTCGCGTGGACGTTCTCGACGGGCGTCAACCGCGGGCACGAGGCCGCGCCGCTCGTCGTCGGCGACACGATGTACGTCGTCACGCCCTACCCGAACATCCTCTACGCGCTCGACCTGAAGAACCCCGGCACGTTGAAGTGGAAGTACGAGCCCGACCCGGCGGCGGCCGCGCAGGGCGTCGCCTGCTGCGACCTCGTCAACCGCGGCGCGGCCTTCTTCGACGGCAAGCTCTTCTACAACACGCTCGACGCGCACGCGGTCGCCGTGGACGCCGCGACGGGCAAAGAGGTCTGGAAGGTCAAACTCGGCGACATCAACAAGGGCGAGACGATGACGATGGCGCCCATCGTCGTCAAAGGGAAGGTGCTCGTCGGAAACAGCGGCGGCGAGTTCGGCGTGCGCGGCTGGATTCAGGCGCTCGACGCGGCGGACGGCAAGACGGTGTGGAAGGCTTACAGCACGGGCCCCGACTCCGACGTTCTCATCGGCGCGGACTTCAAGCCCTTCTACGCGAAAGACCAGGGCAGAGACCTCGGCGTGTCGAGCTGGCCGCCCGACGCCTGGAAGATAGGCGGCGGGACGGTGTGGGGTTGGATTTCGTATGACCCTGAGCTGAACCTCATCTACCACGGCACGGCGAACCCCGGCCCCTGGAACCCCGACGCGCGGCCGGGCGACAACAAGTGGACGTGCGCGCTGTTCGCGCGCGACCCCGACACGGGCGCGGCGAAGTGGGCCTACCAGGTCACCCCGCACGACCTCTACGACTGGGACGGGATTAACGAGAGCATCCTCGTCGAACTCCCCTTCAGAGGGCAGCAGCGCAAGGTACTCGTGCGCGCCGAGCGCGACGGCTACGTCTACGTCATCGACCGCGCGACGGGCGAGGTGCTCTCGGCCGAGCCCTTCGCGCACCTGACGGCGACGAAGGGCGTGGACGTGAAGACGGGAGAGGTCGCGCACGTCGAGGAGAAGAAGACGGGGACGGGCAAGGTCGTGCGCGACATCTGCCCGGCCGCGCCCGGCGCGAAGGACTGGGAGCCGTCGGCCTTCTCGCCGAAGACGGGGCTCGTCTACATCCCGCACCAGCACCTCTGCATGGACTTCGAGGGCGTCGAGGCCAACTACATCGCGGGCACGCCTTACGTCGGCGCGAACGTCAAGATGTACGCGGGCCCCGGCGACGGGCACCGCGGCGAGTTCACCGCCTGGGACCCGGTCGCGCAGCGCGCCGTCTGGAAGATCAACGAGCGCTTCCCCGTCTGGAGCGGCGCGGCCGTGACGGCGGGCGACGTGGTCTTCTACGGGACGATGGACGGCTACTTCAAGGCCGTGCACGCGCGCACGGGCGAGGTCTTGTGGCAGTTCAAGGTCGGCTCAGGCGTCATCGGCCAGCCTGTTGTTTATAAAGGGCCGGACGGCAGGCAGTACGTGGCGATCCTGTCGGGCGTGGGCGGGTGGGCGGGGGCGATTGTCGCGGGCGGCCTCGACCCGCGCGACCCGACGGCCGCGCTCGGCTACGTCGGCGCGATGGGCGACCTGCCCGACTACACGACGAAGGGGGGCATGCTCTATGTCTTCTCGCTCCCCTGAGAATCTCAAATTTCGAGTCTCAAATTTGAGGTTGTTCGTGGCGCTCGCGTGCTGCATCTCCGTCGGCGCGTGCGCCCGCGCGCCGCGGGGGGAATCGAAGACGGCCGGGCCGCAGCAACTTCAACAGTCAACGGCGCAGCAGAAGTTCGAGCGCCCGGCGGGCGTGCTGCGCGTGTGCGCCGACCCGAACAACCTGCCGTTCTCGAACGAGCGGGGCGAGGGTTTCGAGAATAAGATTGCCGAACTGCTGGCCGCAGACCTCGACGAGAAGCTCGAATACACGTGGTGGGCGCAGCGGCGCGGGTTCTTCCGGAACACTCTGAGGGCTGGCGCGTGCGACGTGGTTTTGGGCGTGCCCAGCAGCTTCGAGCTGGCGGCGACGACCGCGCCGTACTACCGCTCGACCTACGTCTTCGTCTACCGCAAAGGTAAAGGCATTCAGGTTCACTCCTTCGACGACGCGGTCTTGCGTAACGTCAAGGTCGGCGTGCAGCTCGTCGGCGACGACGGGGCGAACACGCCGCCGGCGCACGCGCTCACGGCGCGCGGCGTCATCGACAACGTCCGCGGCTACACGCTCTACGGCGACTACAAGCAGCCGAACCCACCGGCGCGCATCGTCGAGGCGGTGGCGAAGGGCGAGGTGGACGTGGCCGTCGCGTGGGGGCCGCTCGCCGGCTACTTCGCGCGGCGGCAGCGCGTGCCGCTCGAAGTCGTCCCCGTCTCGCCGCAGTTCGACCTGCCCTTCCTCCCCTTCGTCTACGACATCTCGATGGGCGTCCGCCGCGGCGACGAAGACCTGCTCCGGCGTCTCGACGAGTTCCTCGTGCGGCGACGCCCGGAGATCGAGCGCATCCTCGACGAGTACGGAGTGCCGCGCGCCGGGGCGGCGCAGGTGGTCAACGCCTCTGCGGCCGGGAGGTGAGAGAGGGATGAGATTCGCGCGCGGGCTACCGATCCTGTTCTGCGCCGCCGCGGCGGCCCTGGCCGCTTCGTGCATGAGGGAGGAGCGGGGCTTTCGCGTCTCGCCGCCGCCGTCGGGGCGCGTGCAGACCGTAAGGCTGACGGAGCTACAGCCCGGCCCGGCGCAGCCGATGGAGGTGACGCAGAACGAGTATGAAGCGAACGCCTACGCCCTCTCGGAGGGCAAGCGCCTGTACGAGCAGATGAACTGCGTCGGCTGCCACTTCCACGGCGGCGGCGGCATCGGGCCGCCCTTGATGGACGCGCGCTGGATTTACGGCTCCGACCCCTCGCAAATCTTCTCGACCATCGTGCAGGGCCGGCCGAACGGCATGCCCTCGTTTCGCAACAAGCTCAACGACGACCAGGTCTGGAAGATCACGGCCTACGTCCGCAGCCTGAGCGGCAACGTGCCGAAGGACGCGGCCCCCTCGCGCAGCGACGACATGTCCGGCCCCCCGCCCGAGACCTCGACGGAGCGCAAGCCGCCCCTCAAGTCGGGCGGGATACCGAAGTCGGCGGAGATGCCGAAGTGAGAGTAGACAGTAGTCAGTAGACAGTAGCCAGTAGGGAAGACAAAGCGGGCGATGCGTTTGATGAACAACGTCTCTCTTGCCCTGACGAAGGCGCGCGCCGTCGCGCGCCGCTCTTCTTCTACCGGCTACTGTCTACTGTCTACTGTCTACTTACTGCAAGGCATGCCTTCGCAGTCGGCCTTACACCCGGCGGGGCCGCAGGCGGGGCGCATCATCAGTTTGTGGTGGATGATGTTCTGGGTGACGGGGGCGGTCTTCCTCGTCGTGATGGGGTTCCTCGTCGCGGCGCTGGCGCGCAGGCGGAGGCCCTTCGCGGGCGAGGCGGCGGACGTGCCGGACGTGCGGCCCGAGGCGTCGCGCGAGCGGAGGATGTCGCACGTCGTGCTGGCGGGTGTCGGAATCACGGTCGTCATCCTGTTCGTCTTCCTCGTGCGCAGCTATGTGACGGGGCGCGCGCTCGACTCGCTGCACGAGCAGGATCATTTGACCGTGAAGGTCGTGGGCCATCAGTGGTGGTGGGAGGTGCGCTACGAGAACTCGACGGCCGCCTACGTGCTGACGACGGCCAACGAGATACACCTGCCCGCGGGCCGCCCGGTGCTGTTCAAGCTGACCTCGACCGACGTCATCCACAGCTTCTGGGTGCCGAACCTGCACGGCAAGACCGACCTCGTGCCCGGGCACGAGAACGTGACGTGGCTGAAGGCCGACCGGGAGGGCACGTACCGCGGGCAGTGCGCGGAGTTCTGCGGCCACCAGCACGCGCACATGGCGTTTACGGTCGTCGTCGAGCCCTACGAGAAGTTCAAGGCGTGGTACGACGCGCAGCTCAAGCCCGCGGCCGAGCCCGCGACGCAGTCGCAGGCGCAGGGCCGTCAGGTCTTCCTCTCCTCGCCGTGCGTGATGTGCCACACGGTGCGCGGGACGGACGCGGGGAGCCGCGTCGGGCCCGACCTGACGCACGTCGCCTCGCGCGGGACTCTGGCGGCGGGGACTTTGGAGAACACGCGCGGGCACCTCGCGGGCTGGGTCGTGGACTCGCAGAAGGTGAAGCCCGGCAACCGCATGCCCCCGAACAACCTTGAGCCCGCCGACCTCCAGGCGCTGCTCGACTATCTGCAAAGCCTGAAGTGAGCGCGGAGGAGTGAGTGCCTCGACGGAAGAAGAAAGAGGAGAAGGCGAATGCCGCGGAGCCTCAGACCGGGCTGCGCGCGGACGCCGACGCCGTGCGTGAGGCGGTGGCGAGGGCGAGCGCCGCGCGTACGGACGTGGCGCTCGCCGAAGACCTGGCAGACGAGCACGAGCACCGCGCGCTCGACAAGACGTGGGGCGACGAGCCGGGCTTCTGGGGGTGGCTGGCGAGCACGAACCACAAGACGACGGGCCGCCGCTTCATCTACACCGCGTTCGGCTTCTTCATCCTCGGCGGCATCCTCGCCGTCCTGATGCGCGTGCAGCTCGCGCGGCCCGAGAGCGGCCTCATCGGCCCCGACCTCTACAATCAGATTTTCACGATGCACGGGACGACGATGATGTTCCTCTTCGCCGTCCCAATGATGGAGGCCGCGGCCGTCTACGTCCTGCCCCTGATGCTGGGCGCGCGCAGCATCGCCTTCCCGCGCCTGAACGCGTACGGCTACTGGGTCTACCTGTTCGGCGGCATCATGCTCTGGGTCGCCTTCTTCCTCAACGTCGGGCCGGACGCGGGCTGGTTCGCCTACGTCCCGCTCTCGGGGCCGGAGTACGGGGCGGGCAAGCGCGTGGACTTCTGGGCGCAGATGATCACGTTCACCGAGGTGTCGGCGCTCGTCGTCGCGACCGAGATCATCACGACCTTCTTCAAGCTGCGCGCGCCGGGGATGAGCCTCAACCGGGTTCCGATCTACGCGTGGTCGGTGCTGGTGATGGCCTTCATGATCTTCTTCGCGATGCCGACCGTGGCGCTGGCGAGCGCCTGCCTCATCATGGACAGGCTCATCGGCACGCACTTCTTCAACCCGGCCGAGGGCGGCGACCCCATCCTGTGGCAGCACCTCTTCTGGTTCTTCGGACACCCGGAGGTCTACATCATCTTCATCCCCGCCACGGGCTTCGTCTCGACCATCATCGCGACCTTCTCGCGCCGTCCCATCTTCGGCTACACGGCGCTCGTGCTCGCGCTCGTCTCGACGGGCTTCATCGGCTTCGGCCTCTGGGTGCACCACATGTTCGCCGCGGGGCTGCCGCGCATGGGCGAGAGCTTCTTCACGGGCGCGACCATCATGATCGCCATCCCCTCCGGCATCCAGATATTCTGCTGGATAGCGACGCTGTGGGGCGGGCGGCCCCGGTTCAAGTCGCCGATGATGTTCGTGCTCGGCTTCTTCTTCGTCTTCGTCCTCGGCGGGATGACGGGCGTGATGCAGGGGAGCGTCCCCGTTGACTTGCAGGTGCACGACACATACTTCGTCGTGGCGCACTTCCACTACGTGCTCATCGGCGGCGCGGTCTTCCCGCTCTTCGGCGCGTTCCACTACTGGTTCCCGAAGGTGACGGGGCGGCTGTTGAATGAGAAGCTCGGGCACGTGACCTTCTGGCTGATGTTCGTCGGCTTCAACCTCGCCTTCTTCCCGATGCACATCCTCGGCCTGCGGGGGATGCCGCGGCGCGTCTACACGTACCAGCCGAACCTGGGCTGGGCGGACTTGAATTGGCTTGCGACGGCGGGCGGCGTGATACTCACGCTCGGCGTGCTCCTCTTCGTCGTGAACGCGCTCAGGAGCGTGCGCGCGGGCGAGGTGGCGGGCGCGAACCCCTGGAACGCGGCGACGCTCGAATGGGCGACCACGTCGCCCCCGCCCGAGTACAACTTCCTCCGCCCGCCCACGGTCGATAGCCGCGACACGCTCTGGACGCAGCCGGCAGACCAGCCGGTCGTCACGGGGCTGCGCAGCGACGTGCGCGAGGTGCTCGTCACCAGGGCGCTCGACGCGGAGCCCGACCTGCGCGTCGAGTTCCCCGAGTCCTCCATCTGGCCGCTGCTGGCGGCGCTGGCGACGACGGCGATGTTCGTCGGCAGCATCTTCACGCCGTGGGCGGTGCCGGTCGGGATGCTGCCCGTCTTCGTGACGCTGACCGGCTGGTTCTGGCCGAAGAAGAAGCGGATGGCCGAGGAGCAGCCGCCGGAAGAGGTGAGGGAGAAGCACGGCGAGCGCTGGATGGAACTTCGGGAGCAGGAGTCTTGAGCGCGCGGCCCAACATAGACGTGTCGAACTTGCCGACCTTCGCCTTCGGCCACAGGCCGCTGACGTGGTGGTGCACGTGGAGCATCATCCTGATGGAGGGCGGGATGTTCGTCGTCCTCTTCGCCATCTACTTCTTCCTGCGCACGCCCGTCCCCGACTGGCCGCCCGGCGTCGCTTACCCCGAGCCCTTCTGGGGCACGGTCAACCTCTTCATCATCCTCGCCAGTTGCGTGCCGAACTACTTCCAGAAGAAGGCGGCCGAGAGTTTAGACCTGCGCGGCGTGAGAATCTGGATAGCCGTGCTGATAGGGTTCGCGGCCGTGGCGACGGCCATCCGCTTCGTCGAGTTCGGCCACCTGAACTGCCGCTGGGATCAGAACGCGTACGGCTCCGTCGTCTGGGTCAGCATGGGGACGCACCTGCTGCACCTCTTCACGGACTTGCTCGACTCGGTAGTGCTGCTGGCCCTGATGCTCGTCGGGCCGATCGAAGGGAAGCGGTTCGTGGACGTGAGCGAGAACGCGCTCTACTGGTACTTCGTCGTGGCGCTCTGGGTGCCGCTCTACGTCGTCATCTACTGGGTGCCGCGATGGATGTGAAGGGCGAAGCGGCAGCGGCCAGGGAGTTCAAGGAGGGCGCGGGGCCGGGCTCGCTGTGGGCGGGCATACTCGCCGGGCCTCTGGCGGCGCTCGTGCAGTTGCAGGCGAACTACGCGCTCGTGCTCTGGGTCTGCGGGACGGGGCGGGCGTGGTCGCTGCACGCGGTCTCGGCGGCGGCGCTGGCGGTGGCGGTCGGCGCGGGCCTCCTCTCCCGGCGCAACTGGCGGAGGGCGGGCGCCGACTGGGACGACGGGGGCGCGGGCGTGCTCCCGCGCAGCCGCTTCATGGCGGCCGTCGGCATGCTGTTGAGCGCCCACAGCGCGCTCGTCGTCGTCGCGCAGTGGATCGCCGTCTTCGTCTACAGCGCGTGCCAGAGAACTTAGTAGTCAGTAGCCAGTAGGCAGTAGACAGTAGGAAGAGGTCGAGGGCTGACGGGCCGGTGAGACGTTGATGATAGGCGGCGCTTCTTTCATCAGTAGGACGTGGGGGTGTGAGCGTCGCCGTGCGTCTGCATCTTTCTTACTTCTAACGACCTGCTTTCTACTGCCTACTGACTACTGGCTACTGACTACCGCCTTCGCGCACGGCGGCGAGCCGCACGGCTTCTCCGACCTGCCGTACACGTGGGGGCGCGACCCCGTCGTGTGGGCGTGTCTGTTGGCGTCGGGGTGGCTGTACGCGCGCGGGGTGCGGAGGCTCTGGCGCGAGTCGGGGAGGGGGCGCGGGGTTCGGCGTTGGGAGGCCGCGGCTTACGCGGGCGGGTGGGCGGCGCTGTGCGTCGCGCTGGTGAGCCCGCTGCACCCCTGGGGCGAGGTGCTGTTCTCGGCGCACATGACTCAGCACGAGGTTTTGATGGTGGCGGCCGCGCCGCTCCTGGTGCTGGGTCGCCCCGTCGTCGCGTTCCTGTGGGCGGTGCCGACGGCGTGGGCGCGGCGCTTCGGCGAGGCGGCGAAGGCCGCCTGGTGGCGGCGCGCGTGGGGGGCTCTGACGAACCCTCTGGCGGCGTGGGCGCTGCACGCCGTCGCCTTGTGGGTGTGGCACGTCCCGGCGCTGTTCGAGGCGACGCTTGAGAGTGACTTGGTGCACACGTTACAGCACGTCTCGTTTCTCGGGTCGGCCCTCCTTTTCTGGTGGGCTCTGGTGCACGGGCCGAGGGGCCTGATGGGGTACGGCGCGGCGGTGCTCTACCTGTTCACGACCTCGGTGCACAGCGGCGTGCTCGGCGCGTTCCTGACGTTTACGGGGCGCGTGCTCTACCCGGCCTACTCGCGGACGGCCGGGGAGTGGGGCCTGACGCCGCTCGAAGACCAGCAGTTGGGCGGGCTCATCATGTGGGTTCCGGCCGGGCTGGTCTACCTGGTCGCGGGGCTGGCGCTGCTCGCCGGCTGGATGCGCGAGTCGGAGCGCCTCGTCGTCAGGCGCGAACAGGCCGCGCTGCGTGCGGCGGGGCGTTAGAGACGGACACTCGGAGAGATGCGCGGAGAGTCCTACAGGTTGAGACTACTCGCGGCGTCGCTGCTCCTGGCGGCGCTGGCGGCGCTGGCGGCGTGCGGGGGCGGGATGAGCGAGGCGGAGCGCGCGGCGGCCGAGATGACCGGCGGCGGCGACCCGGCGCGCGGCCGCGCGGCCATCGAGCGCTATGGCTGCGGGACGTGCCACACTATCCCGGGCGTGCGCGGCGCGGACTCGCTCGTCGGCCCGCCGCTCTCGCAGGTCGCCAGCCGCGCATACGTCGGCGGCGTCCTCACCAACTCGCCCGAGAACATGATCCGCTGGATACAAGACCCGCGCGCCGTCGATAACCTCACCGCCATGCCCACCCTCGGCGTCACCGACCGGGACGCGCGCGACATCGCCAGCTACCTCTACACGCTCAAATGAGATTTGAAATTTCAAATTTGAAATTTCAACTCCTGCTACTGGCGCTCGCGGCTTCGGCAGCCGTGTCGGGTTGTGCGGCGAAGCCGCGCGGGCCTCTGGCTTACGTGACGAACGAGCGGGACGGGACGGTGACGGTCATCGACACGGCGGGCGACCGCGTCGTCGGGACGTGGCGCGTCGGCGGGCGTCCGCGCGGGGTGAGGCTGAGCGCGGACGGGCGCACGGTCTACGTCGCTTCGAGCACGCCCCCGGGCAAGGCGTACGACCCGGCGGAGAACCACGTCAAGGCGATTGACGCGGGGACGGGCGAGGTCTCGAAGACCTACGAGGTCGGGACCGACCCGGAGCAGTTGGCGGTGCTGCCCGACGGCTCGCGCCTCTACGCGTCGAACGAGGACGCGGGCACGGCGACGGTCGTGGACACCAAAACGGGGAAGGCGCTGGCGACGCTCGTCGTCGGCATCGAGCCGGAGGGCGTGACGGCGAGCCACGACGGCCGCTGGGTCTACGTCACCGCCGAGACGAGCAACACCGTCTCGGTCATCGACACGCACCGGGACGCGGTCGCCTCGACCTTCATCGTGGACTCGCGCCCGCGGGACTCGGCCTTCTCGCCGGACGGCGCGCGCGCCTACGTGACGACGGAGATCGGGAGGACGCTGGTCGTCGTCGATACTTCGTCGCACAAGGTCTTGCGCACCGTCCCCGTCCCCAACAACGAGACGGGCGTCAAGCCGATGGGCGTCGTCGTCTCGCCGGACGGCGCGCGCGTCTACGTCGCTACGGGGCGCGGCCGCACGGTGGACGTTTTCGACACGGCGACCTTCAACCTCCTCGCGCGCATCCCCGTCGGCCAAAGGGCGTGGGGGCTCGCCGTCACGCCCGACGGCCGCAAGCTCTACGCCGCCTGCGGCGGCAGCGACCAGAACGCCCCCGGCGCGAACGAAGTCACCGTCATCGACACGGCGACGAACACGGTCGTCAACCACATCAAGGCCGGCGACGGGCCGTGGGGGGTTGCAATCAGTAGGCAGTAGGCAGTCGGAGCCGCGTCAGCGGCGTCTGAATTTAGCCCGGCCTTTCAAGGCCGGGTTTAGGTTGAGCAAACGGACGCCGCGTCGCGTTAGCGACGCCTGAACGTGCCGGATAGGCTCAGGCGTCGCTGACGCGACGCGCAACTATATAACGTTCGGATGTCCCGGCCTTGAAAGGCCGGGCTAAATTCATGCCGCCGCTGACGCGGCGACTTACGTCCCGCGCGCGTGTGCGGTATATTCGGGCCATCCCCTTGTACAACTTTCCCCGAGGGACGAAGGCGGCGGCCGACGTGTGCTGTCGCGGGCGGGCTTTTTCTTGTAACCGGCTTCAGTAAACGGCCGTCTTCAAATTCAGGTCGCAAAGGGGGGCAATGCGATGGCGGAGCAGGACAGGGCGGGCGAGGCGGATCGCTTCGCGCACGGCACGGGGCGCACAGAGAGACACGAGGCCGAGCAGGACGGCTTCCGGCCGGGCGAGACCGGCGGCGGGCAAACGGCGGTGCCCGGCACGGCGCAGGCTTCGGCGCAGGGCGCAGACCGCGCCGAAGGGACGGAGGGCGCAGTCGGCGAGATGGACTTCACGGGCGCGCCCGCGGGGCCGGGCGGCTCGTCGGGGCCGAGCGGCGGGAGCGCCACTGCCGCCTCGCAGGGCGGCGGGCCGCAGGGCGGCTCGACCTCTTCGGGCGGGACGGGGCCGGGCGTGGCGGGCGCGGGGCCGCAGTCGATAGAGGCGACGACGGCCGCGCTCGGCGACATGGAGCCCTCGGCCGGGTCGGGCGGCGCGAGCCGCACCGACGACGACAGGGACGCTTGAGCTTTAACTTGAAAGTGGCAGGGAACGAAATGAGAAAGCTTTTCCTCTTCTTAGCCGTCACGCTGCTCGCGTTCGTGAGCGCGGGCGCGCAGACGCAACAGTCGGGCGCGGCGCAGCAGCGGCTTGTCGGCGAGGTGACGGCCGTGGACGCGGCGGCGCAAACGATCACCGTGCGCGCCGACTCGGGCGAGACCGTGACGCTCTCGACGACCGGGCAGACGACCTACACGCGCATGCCGCCGGGCGTGACCGACCTCAAACTCGGCGAGAAGGTCGCGTTCGACGCGGTGCGCGTCGGCGACCGCGTGCTCGCGCCCGGCGTCTCGGCGGCGGGCGGGACGGCCGCGCGCCTCATCCTGATGGCGCGCCAGGGCGGGGGCGGGCAGAACGCGGCGCGCAGGCTCCAGGGTCGCGTCGCCTCGGTGGACGCCGCGAAGCGGCAGATCGTCGTGCAGACGCGCGGCCGCGAGGGGCAGGAGTCCGTGACGGTCAACCTCTCGGACGCGGCGCGCGTGCTGCGCTACGCGCCCGACTCGATGCGTCCGGCCGACGCCGTCGCGGGCTCGCTCGCCGACGTGCGCGCGGGCGAGAACATACGCGCGACGGGCGAGCGCTCGGCCGACGGCGCGAGCTTCAAGGCCGAGGAGGTCTTGACGGGCTCGTTCGCGCGCTTCTCGGGCACCGTGGCGAACGTGGACGCGCAGCGTAACGAGCTGACCGTCAAGACCGACGACGGCGGGAGCGTCAGGCTCTCGTTCGGCTCGCGCTCATCCCTGCGCCGGCTGACGCCCGAGTTCGAGGAGGCTTTGGCGAAGCAGCGCGCCGAGTTCGAGCAGCGGCGCGAGCAGCGTCGCGCCGAGCGCCGGCAGCAGCAACAGCAGGGCGGACAGACGGCGCAAGGTGAAGGACAGACTCAGGGTGAAGGCGGCCAGCGGCGTCGCGGCGACGGCCAGAGGCGCGGCGAGGGCGGCGGTCGTCGCGGCGGCTTCGGGGGCGGCGGCGGCAACCAGCAGATGTTCGACAGCCTGCCGACGGTCGCGCTGGCCGAGTTGAAGAAGGGTGACGCGGTCGTCGTCACCGTCACGCCGGGCGCGGATGCCTCGCAGGCGACCGTCGTCTCTCTGGTCACCGGCCCGGCCGAGACGATCCGCGCCATGCAGCAGTTCGGGCGCGGCGAAGGCCCGCGCGGCCCGAACAGCCCCGGCTTGCCCGGCGACGTGCTCGGCGGCGGCCAGGGCCCCACGCGCGAACCGCCTCGCTAAACAGAACCGCGAACGGTAGTGAGCGGGTCGGTGTTACGCGATACGATCCTTCGACGTGACGCCCACCCGCTCACTACCGTTCGCGGTTCTGATAGAACTTAACTATCAAGGTACGGGTGGAAGGATGAGACAGTTGAAGGGGACGGTGTCGAAGGTCGCGGTAGTGTGCGCGGCGGTTCTGTTCTTTGGCTTGAGCGCGGCGGCGCAGCAGTCTCTGGGGACTCTGCGCGGGAACGTGAGGGATGAGCTGGGCGGCGTCATCATCGGGGCGAGCGTGACGGTGGCGGACGCTTCGGGCGTCGAGAAGACGGCGGAGACCGACGAGCAGGGCAACTACTCCTTCGCGGGGCTGCCGCCGGGCCTCTACGCGGTGCGCATCAACCAGGGCGGGTTCGCGCCCTACGAGAACCTCGGCGTCGAGGTGCAGGCCGGGCGGACGCACCCGCTCGACATCGTCCTCACCGTCGCCATCGAGCAGGAGGAGGTGACGGTCACGGCCGAAGCGCCCGTCGGCACGGAGGCCGAGTCGCAGGCCGGCGCGGTCGTGCTGCGCGGCGACGACCTGGACGCGCTGCCCGACGACCCCGATGACCTTGCGGAAGCCTTGCAGGCGCTCGCGGGCCCCGGCTCCGGCGCGTCCGAGGACGGCGCGCAGATTTACATTGACGGCTTTACGGGCGGGAGGCTTCCGCCGAAAGAGTCCATCCGCGAGATACGCGTCAACCGCAACCCCTTCTCGGCCGAGTACGACCGGCTCGGCTACGGCCGCGTCGAAATCTTCACCAAGCCGGGCACGGACAAGTTCCGCGGGCAGGCGTTCTTCAACTTCAACGACGAATCTCTGAACGCGCGCTCGCCCTTCGCCGCGACGCGCGCGCCCTACCAGTCGCGCCGCTACGGCGGCAACATCTCGGGGCCTTTGTCGGCCAAGCGCGCCTCCTTCTTCCTCGACTTCGAGCGGCGCGAGACCGACGACAACGATGTCGTGCGCGCCATCGTCCTCGACGCGGGGCTCAACCCCTTGAGCTTCAACCAGACGCTCCTGTCGCCCGACCGCCGCACGACCTTCAGCCCCCGCCTCGACTACCAGATCAACGCGACGAACACGCTCGTCGCGCGCTACACCTACGAACGGGGCACGCGCTTTAACGAGGGCGTCGGCGACTTCAACCTCCCGAGCCGCGCCTTCGACGTGGAGACGACTGAGCACACGCTCCAGCTCACCGAGACGGCCATCATCAACCAGAAGGTCATCAACGAGACGCGCTTCCAGTTCGAGCGCGACCGGCGCGAGCAGACGGGCGGCACGAACGCGCCCGTCATCCGCGTGCTCGAAGCCTTCACCGGCGGCGGCGCGCAGAACGCGCTCTCGTCGAACCACGTGGACAGCTACGAGTTGCAGAACTACACCTCTTGGACGGCCGGCGACCACTCGCTCAAGGCGGGGGCGCGCCTGCGCGCCCACCGCGTGACCGACGTGTCGCAGCAGAACTTCGCGGGCACGTTCACCTTCACGACGCTTGAGCAGTACCGGCAGACTCTTCTCGGCGTCGAGGGCGCGCGCCCGACGCAGTTCACCATCTCGGGCGGGAACCCCGAGGCTTCCGTCACCTACTGGGACTTCAGCCCGTTCGTACAGGACGACTGGCGCGTCAGGCCCAACCTGACCCTCTCGGCGGGCCTGCGCTACGAGCGGCAGAACCGCATCAACGGCGACCTCGACTTCGCGCCGCGCGTGGCCTTCGCGTGGTCGCCCGCGGCCGACCCGCGCAACCAGCGCACGGTCATCCGCGGTGGCTTGGGCGTCTTCTACCAGCGCGTCAACGAGAACCTCTCGTTGCAGGCCGCGCGCTTCAACGGGACGAACCAGCAGCAGTTCGTCGTCACCAACGCGGACATCCTCGACCAGCCCGTCTTCACGCTCGACGGCGTGACGAACGTGCCGACGACCGCCGAACTGACGGCCTTCCAGGTGCGGCAGACCATCCGGCAGCTCGCGCCCGACATCCGCGCGCCCTACACGATGCAGACGGCCGTGAGCTTCGAGCGGCAGTTGCCCTACCGCGTCACGCTCTCCGTGAGCTACATCGGCGCGCGCACGCTCCACGTCCTGCGCTCGCGCAACGTCAACGCGCCGCTCCTGAACCCCTCGACGGGTCGGCCCCTGCTCGACGCGTCGAACAACTTCATCCGGCCGCGGCCCGCGCTCGGCAACGTCTTCCAGTTCGAGTCGAGCGGCGTCTTCAAACAGCACCAGCTCGTTTTCAACGTCAACAACCGCTTCAGCCGCGCCTTCACGCTCTTCGGCAACTACGTCCTGAACTTCGCTAAGAGCGACACGGACTACGCCTCGAACTTCCCCGTCAACCAGTACGACCTGACGGGCGAGTACGGGGACTCTTCCCAAGACCAGCGCCACCGCGTCTTCATCGGCGGGGCCATCAACGCGCTGCCGTGGGGGCTGAGGCTGAACCCGACGCTCGTCGCCAACTCGGGCCGGCCCTTCAACATCACGGTCGGGCGCGACCTGAACGGCGACACGTTGTTTACGGATCGCCCGGCCTTCGCCACAGACCTTTCGCGCGCGAGCGTGCGGCGGACGGCCTTCGGCGACTTCGACCTCGACCCGCAGCCAGGCCAGGTCATCATCCCGCGCAACTACGGGCGCGGCCCCGGCTTCTTCTCCGTCAACATGCGCTTGAGTAAGACCGTGGGCTTCGGCGAAGTGACCTCGAACAGCGCGGGCGGCGCGGGCGGCGGCGGAGGCCGTGGCGGCCGGGGCGGCGGCGGCCGTGGGGGCGGCGGTCGCGGCGGCCGGGGCGGCTTCGGCGGCGGCGGGCGCGGCGGCGGCGGCGAGAGCTTCGGCGGCGACGGCAGGGAGTACCGCTACAACCTGACGCTCTCGCTCAACGTGCAGAACCTCTTCAACCGCCCGAGCCTCGGCACGCCTGTGGGCAACCTCAACTCGCCCTTCTTCGGCCAGGCGGTCAACGGCGGCGGGCGCTTCGGCTTCGGCGGCGGGGGCGGCCAGAACGCGGGCGCGCGCCGCGTAGACCTGCAACTGCGCTTCAGCTTCTAGAAGTTGAGCTTTAACCACGGAGACACAGAGACACGGCCTGTTGACTTATAATCCTCAAGCCGTGTCTTCGTGTCTCCGTGTGTTTGGAAATGAGTGTGACTGTTGAGAGGCGGGCTGTGCCCGCCGGCTCAAGACACGCAACTCGGGACGGCGGGCGGAGCCCGCCTCTAAACCGAGGGTGAACGGTCGCGCTCACATGCAAACCGGTATTAAGACCGCATCAGTCGGGAATGAGATTAGGACGAGACCTCCGCGCCCTGTTGTTCGTCTGCCTCGCGCTCGCGGCCGGCGGCTGCATCTCTGGCACGCCGCGGCCCGCGGCCTCGACGGCGGGGGCCACGCCGCGCGTGCTCTACGAGCGCAACTGCGCCGTCTGCCACGGCCCGCGGGGGCAGGGCACGCAGCTCGGCACGATGAAGACCCCGCCGCTCACCTCGGGCGCGGCGCTGACCGACCCGGACGAGAAGTTCTTCAAACAGATCTCCGACGGCGGCAACGGCATGCCCCCCTTCAAGTACACCCTCGACGACAAGCAGATCAACGACCTCGTCCGCTTCATCCGCGAAGAGCTTCAAGGGAAGAGGTAGGCGGGTGTCCGTAAATGCGTCAGCCGCTTCGGCTGAAGGCGCTCACCCGAGCGCGGCCCCGCCGATTCAAGCCTCAGCGGCTGTAAATCGTGCTTCTAGAGCGGTTTGCTTTTGAGTTTACCGTCTCCCGTTTAGAGGCGGGCTCCGCCCGCCGGCCCGGCTACACCGAAACTCGGGCCGGCGGTCGGAGACCGCCTCTAAACGGAAGGTAAAGTGATAAGCACACCGCTCTAAAGCCTCTACTCGCTCTGCAACCGCGGCGATAGCAGTTGCTATTACTGCGATAGCAACTGCTATTTTCGCTAATCGGGTGCGAATTGTTGGGAGTCAAACTCGGATTTTCGCCGTTCGCGCCCGGATAGGCGCGTATCCGGGCGCGAACGGCGGCGGCCGTCATGTCCGACATCTATCTTTTCGGCAGGACGGTCTCGAACAGGGGCGTGGGCGTCTTCTCGCTGGTGGCGAGGAGGGCGGCGCCGTCGAGGCGGTAGGCGACCGACTCGCCTTGGAGGCGCGCGCCGAGCGAGAGGGCGGCGGGCGTCTGCTTCCAGACCTCGTCGAACCCCTTCGCGCCTTCGGGCGGCGTCAGCTCGTAGCCTTGCGCGTAGTCGCAGAGGGCGACGCGGCGGCCGTCCGGGGAGATGTCCGCGCCGGTGACGAGCGTGCCGAAGAAGTCGGGGCCGCGCAGGGTCGCAACCTTCGTCAGGGTGTTGAGGGCCTTGGGGTCGAAGGGCGCGGGCAGTTTGTAGACGCCCGCCTCGGCGTTCGCCTTCGTGACGATGTAGATGTCGCCCGTGGTCGGGTGGACGGCGAGCGCCTCGGCGTTGTGTGCGCCGTCGGGGTACTTGAGGCGGATGGCCTCGGCGGGCTGCGTCACGCGCGCGCCCTCGGGCGGGGCCTCGGTCGCGGAGACCTCGGGTTCGGGGAAGCGGTAGACGACGACGAACTCGCGCTTGCGGCCGTTGTCGCCGATGTCGGCGGCGTAGAGGTAGCTCTGCCCCCGTGCGGGGCCGGGGCCGGCGGAGATGTCCTCCCAGTCCACGGCCTGCGCGCCCTCGACGCGGAACGTCCCGCGCGCGCGCCCCCCCCGGTCGAAGGCGTAGACGAAGGGGCCGTCCCCCGAGTCGTTGTGCGTCCAGAAGAGGTCGGGGCTGCGGCGCGAGGCGGCGAGGCCGCTGCTCTCCCTGACCTTCCGGTCTTCGAGCGTGGCGATCTGTTTGGCCTCGGCGGGGTCGAGGGGCAGCGGCGTGGCCTTGGTCGTCGCGTCGCCCTTGCGCGTCTCGGCGGCGACCTCGCGCAGGCGCGTCGCCTCCGAGCTGCGGCAGGCCGGAGACAGTGCGAAGAGCAGCAGCGAGATTTGTAGGACGATTACTTTCTTCTTCATTAATGCCTACCCGATTGACGATTAAGGCCGACCCACCCGCTACCGCGGGCGGTACGGTACTGCCTGGATTTCTTAAACCCGGCGGATAGAGTATCATCTTCGCACCGCAGACATCTTTACGCGACGCGCGGGGCGAGGGTTCGCGCGCCCGCGTGACGGAGCCACCTTCCTCCAGAGTGAAAACTTATGCGACCTAAAAACGTCGGACTGATTCTGTGCCTACTGCTGCTCCTCTGCCCGGCCGCCGCGCGGGCGCAGCAGAAGCTCCTGACCGTCGAAGACATTTACGACCCCGTGAAGAAGGTCAGCTTCTCGGGCACGCCGGCCGTCGAGCGCACGTGGCTGGCCGACGGCGAGCACTACCTTGAGAGCGTGAAGCGGGGCGACGCGAACGTCCTGATGCGCGTCAACGCGCGCACGGGCGAGGCCAAGCCCTTCTTCGACGCCGCGCGGATGACGGCCGCGCTCTCGAAAATCCGGGGCGTCTCGGCCGAGGACGCGAAGTCGCTAGCGCAGGAGGAGTCTTACAAGCTCAACCGCGCGCAGACGGCCGTGCTGCTGAAGGCCGCGAACGACCTCGTCTACTACGAGCTGAACACGGACGCGGCCGTGCGCCTGACCGACGACGCCGGGGAGGAGGCCGAGGAGGACTTCAGCCCCGACGGGCGTTGGGTGAGCTTCGTGCGCAAAAACGACCTCTACGTCGTGGACGTGAAGACGCGCGCCGAGCGCCGCCTGACGAAGACGGGCGACGAGAAGACCTTGAACGGCATCCTCGACTGGGTCTACGAAGAGGAGCTGTACGGGCGCGGGAACAAGCGCGGCTACTGGTGGTCGCCCGACTCGGCGCGCATCGCCTTCCTCAACACGGACGAGCGGCCCGTCCACACCTTCCCCGTCGTCGATCACATCCCGCGCCGGCAGGTCTTGGAGGACACGCCCTACCCGCTCGCGGGCGACCCGAACCCGATTGTGCGCCTCGGCGTCGTGGACGTGGCGGCGGGCGAGCCGCGCTGGGCGGAGGCGGCCGGGTACGAGCCGACGGACTTTCTCGTCGTGCGCGTCTCCTGGTCGCCGGACTCGCGCCGCGTCGTGTGGCAGGGGCAGAACCGCGAGCAGACGTACCTCGATTTGAACGCGACCGACCCCTCGACGGGGAAGACCTCGCGCCTCTTCCGCGAGACGACGAAGGCTTGGGTCGAGGCGTTCGACGACAACCCGCGCTGGCTCAAGGACGGCTCCTTCATCTGGCGCAGCGAGCGGACGGGCTGGTCGCACCTCTACGCCTATTCGGCGGACGGCAAGCTCGTCAGACAGATCACGAGCGGCCCCTGGGAGGTGCGCGGCATCGACGCCGTGGACGAAGGGCGCGGGGTCGTCTACTTCCACGGCACGGAGCACAGCCACATCGCGGAGCACGTCTACCGCGTGGGCCTGGACGGCGCGGGCCTGAAGCGCCTGTCGGAGGCCGAGGGCAGCCACGCCCCCTCCTTCAACCCGACGGCCACGCTCTTCATAGACAAGTGGAGCGACATCAACACGCCGCCGCGGGTTTACCTCTTCTCCGCGGACGGCGCGCGGGTGCGCGTGATAGACGAGAACAGGGTGGCCGCGCTCTCGGAGTACAGGCTGGGCAAGACGGAGCTGATGCGCGTGAAGACGCGCGACGGGTTCGAGATGGAGGCCCTGATGATCCGGCCGCCGGACTTCGACCCGTCGAAGAAGTACCCGGTCTTGCAGTACACCTACGCCGGGCCGCACGCGCCGGTGGTGAAGAACTCGTGGGGCGGCTCGACCTACATGTGGCACCAGATGCTCGCGCAGAAGGGCTACATCGTCTGGCTGCTCGACAACCGCTCGTCGAGCGGCAAGGGGGCGGAATCGACCTGGGCTTCTTACAAGAACTTCGGGCCGCTCGAACTGAGGGATTTGGAGGACGGGCTCGCGTACCTGAAGACGCTGCCGTACGTGGACGGCTCGCGCGTGGGGCTCTGGGGCTGGAGCTTCGGCGGGTACATGACGACGTACGCCCTGACGCACAGCCGTGCGTGGAAGATGGGGATCGCGGGCGGGACGGTCGCCGACTGGGCCAACTACGATTCCATCTACACGGAGCGCTACATGCTGACGCCGCAGCACAACCCCAAGGGCTACGAGGCGGGCTCGCCGCTGGCGGCGGCGGCGAACCTCTCGGGCAGGATTCTGCTGCTGCACGGGGCGATTGACGACAACGTCCACATGTCGAACACCATCCAGCTCGCCTACGAGTTCCAGAAGGCCGGACACCAGTTCGACCTGATGCTCTACCCCAAGTCGCGCCACGGCGTCACCGACCCGCTGCTCCTCAAGCACATGCGCCAGAAGATGACCGACTTCATCGTCGCCAACCTGTGAGGGACGTAGATAATAGAGTCAGTTTGAAAAGCCCCGAAGGGGCGGAATGCAATAGCCAGGGGCAACGCCCCTGGTCAACAGTCGGAAAATAAGTTTGAGCCCTGAAAGGGCGAAATAGCTATCGGACTATTTCGCCCTTTCAGGGCTCATTGGTTTTTGCGCCTGATTCCAGGGGCGGCGCTCAGGCTAAAGCCTTCGCTTGCCCCTGGCTTTCTCATTACGCCCCTTCGGGGCTTTCAAACCGACTCTGGCTATTTCCCCTCATACCCCCGGCATGGCCTTCTTCAGAGGCCGGAGCAGCAGCAGCAGCACGCCGGCCATGACGAGGGCGCAGACGCTCAGGAAGATCCAGAAGGTCGAATGCAGCCAGTCGTCCCAGAGCTGCCCGATCTGCGTCAGCTTGTTGCCGATGGCCGTGGCGACGAACCACCCGCCCATCATCAGGCCACGCATCCTCACCGGCGCGACCTTCGAGACCAGAGAGAGCCCCATCGGCGACAGCATCAGTTCGCCCAGGGTGAGCACGCCGTAGGCCCCCAGCATCCAGAGCGGCGACATCTTGTAGGCCCCGAGCGCGTAAGGGTCTGCGCCCGGCGGGAGCGACCCCTCGCCGATCCTGGCCGCGATGAAGAAGATGAAGAAGGCGGCCGCGGTCATCACCATGCCGATGACCATCTTGGTCGGCGTCGAAGGCTCCAACCCCTTCTTGTCGAGCCAGCCCCAGAACCAGACGAGCGGGAAGGTGAGCAGGATGACCCAGCCGGGGTTGATCGAGTTCGAGATGATGCCGGACATCTCCCAGTCGGTGTTCTCGTTGCCCCAGTAGGTGATGGTCGTCGAGTTCTGGTGGAAGACCATCCAGAAGACGATGACGATGAGGAAGATGACGATCAGAGCGCCGACCCGCTTCCAGTCGGGCACGGCGTCGATGGCGTTCTGCCCGCTGACGGAGGCGGGCGGCGCGTCCACGGCGACCGCCGCGGTGTTGGCCGTCGTCTTCGCCCCGGCCGTCCCCGACACGGCCGCCCCGCGGTGGCCGGGCCGGTCGGCCGCCTCGACGTGCCGCTTGTACCGCCACAGGATGAAGACCGAGATGAGCATGCCGCCCGCGGCGACGGCGAAGGCCGGGTGGTAGCCGAAGCGCGACTGCACGATCTCCATCACCACGGGGGCGAGGAACGCCCCGACGTTGATGCCCATGTAGAAGATGCTGTAAGCCCGATCCTTGAGGTGGCTGCCCTCGGGGTAGAGGTTGCCGACCATCGCCGAGACGTTCGGCTTGAAGAAGCCGTTGCCGACGACGAGGCACGCGAGCGCCGCGTAGACGATGCCGATGGACTGGATCGAGAGCAGGAGGTGTCCGGCCATGAAGAAGAGCCCGCCGATCATGACGCTCTTCCGGTAGCCGAGCTTCTTGTCCGCGATCCAGCCGCCGATGAGCGGCGAGGCGTAGACGAACATCAGGTAGTTCGAGACGAGCGCCTGCGTGTCGTCCACCGACCAGGCGAACCCCTGCCCCGTCGTGTCGCGCATGTAGAGCGCGAACATGGCGAGCATCGAGTAGAAGCTGAAGCGCTCCCACATCTCCGTCGCGAACAGGACGTAAAGCCCCTTCGGATGCGTTTCCGCGGCATTAGCCATAAGAGTTCCGGCTCCTTTGTCCTCCGCGAGGCGGGCACGGCGCGGACGCCGCCGCCTTCGCAATGGGTTTAGGCCGCCGGGGGCGCGGCGCGGTCGTGGGGGTTTGACTGGCGCGATTCTAAGGCGTGGACGGCGCGCCCGGCCTATAACCCGGGCGCGCCGCTTCCGTTTTTCTACTGACTACCGACTACCGACTACTGCTGTCTCTCCCTCACGCCCGCGCCTGGCTCAGGTCGGGGTCAACGTCTTCGGTGCGGGCGGGGTGTTGGTCAACCCGCTTCAGCATCTTGCGGATGGGTATCGCCAGCAGGCCGAGGACGACCGCCGCGCCGAAGAGCGACGCCGTCGTCACGGTGAAGAGCCACGGCATCTGTTCGAGCTTCTCCGGATCGACGTGGCCGCCGACCAGGCCGCCGATGAGGTTCCCGACCGCCGAGGCCAGGAACCAGATGCCCATCATCTGCCCGACGTAGCGGCGCGGGCTCAGCTTCGTCATCGAGGAGAGCCCCACGGGGCTCAAAAACAGCTCGCCGATGGTCTGGAAGAAGTAGCTCCCGATCAGCCACCACGCGGCGACCTTCGCGCCGCCGCCGCTCACGACGAGGTTGGCGGCCGGGATCATCAGCAGGAACCCGAGCCCCGCGAACGCCAGCCCGAGCGCGAACTTCACCGGGCTCGAAAGGTCGCGCTTCCTCGACCCGAGGCCCGTCCAGAGCGCCGCGAAGAGGGGCGAGAGCAGGATGATGAAGAGCGCGTTGAAGGTCTGGAACCACGTCGCAGGGACTTCCCAGCCGAAGACGGTGCGCTCTGTGAAGTCCGCCGCGAAGAGGTTGAGCGAGGTCGGGGCCTGCTCGAACGCCGACCAGAAGATCGACGCGAAGACGAAGAGCACCGCGATCACCAGCACCCGCTTCTTCTCGTCCCCGTCGAGGCCGCCCGCGGCGAAGATGTACCCGAAGAAGAGGACGGCGATCCCGACCAGCACGTAGGTCATGTACGCGCCGACGGCCTGCGCGTTGATGGTGATGACGCCCAAAGCCGCCAGCACGATGACGAGCGCGAGGACGCCGACGCCGACGCCGAGCGCCAGCTTGACCTGCTTCTCCTTGCGCGCCTGCACGTCCGCGTCCGGGTGGCGCGTCGGGTGCAGGCCGATGTCGCCGAGCGTCTTGCCCGCGCGCGTGGCGAAGACGATCAGGCCGATGAGCATCCCGACGCCCGCCGCGCTGAAGCCCCAGTGCCAGCCCATCTTCTCGCCTAGGAAGCCCGTGACGAGGAACCCGAGGAAGGCCCCGAGGTTGATGCCCATGTAGAAGATCGAGAAGCCCGCGTCGCGCCGCGCCCCGCCCTCGGGGTAGAGGTCGCCGACGATGGCCGAGATGTTCGGCTTGAGCAGACCCGTGCCGCAGACGATCAGGATCAGCCCGAGGAAGAAGGTCAGCTTGCCGCCCGCGAAGGCCGAGAGCCCGATGGAGAGGTGTCCGGCCGAGATGCAGATGGCCCCGTAGAGAATCGCCCGGCGCAGTCCGAGCAGGCGGTCGGCGACCCAGCCGCCGGGCAGCGACGCCAGGTAGACGCTCGCGCCGTAGATGCCGACGATGGCCGACGCCTCGCCGCGCTCGAAGCCGAAGCCGCCCTGCCCGAGCGCCGCCGCCATGAAGAGGACGAGGAGCGGGCGCAGCCCGTAGTAGGAGAAGCGCTCCCACATCTCCGTGAAGAAGAGCGTGGAGAGCCCGCGCGGGTGGCCCCCGAAGCCCGAAGTGTCCGAGGTCTCCGTCTGACTGACGCCTGAATGGTCTATGGGTGCGCTCATGTGCTTACTCCTCCTAGACTCTGGCAGAACTTTACAGGGGAAATGCGTCAGGCTTTACCCGATATGATACATGGATGTGCGGCGAAGGCAAGGACGTTGCAAGAAAAAGTAGTCAGTAGACAGTAGTCAGTAGCCGGTAGAAAAGCCTTCTTGATTGCGAACCCTACGGTTGTCATTCTCAACCTCCGCGAAGCGGAGCCTACTGACTACTGACTACTGTCTACTGTATAATCCCCCCGCCCAACAAACTCCGAAAAGGAACCGACGAACGTATGACGACGACCGAAGGCGGCGCTGAGAACGCCGCGCGCGTGGCCGACATCCAGGCGGCGCTCCGCGAGGCGGGGCTCGACGGCTGGCTCTTCTACGACTTCCGCCAGAGCGACCCGCTCGCCTACCGCATCCTGAAGCTCGACCAGAACCAGTTCTCCACCCGCCGCTGGTTCTACTTCGTCCCCGCCGAGGGCGAGCCGACGCGCATCAACCACGCCATCGAGCAGGGCAAGCTCGACCTCCTGCCCGGCCGCCGCCTCGTCTACAGCGGCTGGACGGTGCTCCACCAGCACCTGCGCGACGCGCTCTCGACGGCCAAGCCTTCGAGCCTCACGCCGCGCATCGCCATGCAGTACTCGCCCGAGAACTCCATCCCCTACATCTCGCGCGTGGACGCGGGCACGATTGAACTCGTCCGCTCGCTCGGGGCCGAGCCCATGACGAGCGCCGACCTCGTCCAGCTCTTCGAGGCCGTCTGGACTGACGAGCAGTACCGCTCGCACGTCACCGCCGCCGACAACATCCACAACATCATCCAGGAGGCGTTCGCCGAGGTGGGCCGCAAGATAAAGGCCGACGAGCCCGTCACCGAGTACGAGATACAGCAGTTCATGGTGCGCCGCTTCGAGGAGCTGAACATGACCTGCAACGACGACCACCCCATCGTCTCGGTCAACGCCAACGCCGCCAGCCCGCACTACCAGCCGAACGCGGAGAAGTTCTCTCCGATTAAGCGCGGCGACTTCCTCCTCCTCGACGTGTGGGCGAAGCTCAAAGCCCCCGGCGCCGTCTACGCCGACCAGACCTGGACGGGCTTCGTAGGCAGTGAGCCGTCGGAGGAGCACCTGAAAGTCTTCACCATCGTCCGCGACGCGCGCGACGCCGCCATCGAGTTCGTCCGCGAGGCGGTCGCGGCGGGGCGCGAGATCAAGGGCGCGGAGGTGGACGACGTGTCGCGCGGCGTCATCGAGCGCGCGGGCTACGGCCAGTACTTCACGCACCGGACGGGCCACTCCATCGGCGAAGAAGTCCACGGCAACGGCGCGCACATCGACAACCTTGAGACCCGGGACTCGCGCAAAATCATCCCGCGCACCTGCTTCTCCATCGAGCCCGGCATCTACCTGCCCGGCAACTTCGGCGTCCGCTCCGAGATCGACCTCTACGTCGGCGACGGAGAGATCGAAGTCACGGGGCAGCCCATCCAGACCGAACTCGTCCGCATCCTGAAGGACTAGCGGATGGGCAAGAGGCGCACGCCAGACCTGCACCGCATCGCGCGCGAGGCCGTCCGCGAGGCCGGCTTCGAGCCGGAGTTCCCCGCCGGGGTCGCGCGCGAGCTCGAAGGCTTGCGGGGCGCGGAGGCGCGCGCGGCCGAAGACCCACGCGTGAAAGACCTGCGCGGGCTGCCGTGGTCTTCCATCGACAACAAAGAGTCGCGCGACCTCGACCAGGTCGAGTACGTCGAGCGCGACCGCGAGGGCGGCTACCGCGTGCGCGTCGGCATCGCGGACGTGGACGCGTACGTCCCCCGCGGCTCCGCCGTAGACCGCCACGCCGCCCTCAACACCGTCTCGGTCTACACGCCCGCGAAAGTCTTCCCGATGCTTCCGCCGCAACTCTCGAACGACCTCACCTCGCTCGTCGAGGGCGGCGACCGCCTCGCCATCGTCATGGAGTTATGCGTGTCGGAAGGCGGCGAGGTGCGCTGCGAGTCGGCCTACCGCGCGCTCGTCCGCAACCGCGCGAAGATGGACTACGACACGGTCGGCGCGTGGCTCGAAGGCCGCGGCCCCGCGCCCGCGGCGCTCAAGAAAGTCGAAGGGCTCGAAGAGCAGGTCAGACTTCAGGACGAGGTGGCGGGCGCGCTGCACGAGCTGCGCAGACGCTCCGGCGCGTTGGAGCTTGAAAGGCGAGAGTTGGTGCCCGTCCTCGACGAGCAGGGGCGGGTCGTGCGTCTGGAAGAGCGCGGGCACAACCGCGCGCAGACCATCATCGAGAGCCTGATGGTCGCCGCGAACACTTCGATGGCCGAGCTGCTCGAAGAGAAGGGCGTGCCCTCGCTCCGCCGCGTCGTGCGCTCGCCCGAGCGCTGGCCGCTGCTAATCGAGAAGGCCGCCTCCTACGGCGAGCGGCTCCCCGACGAGCCCGACCCGCGCGCCCTCTCAGACTTCATGTCGAAGCGCCGCGCCGCAGACCCCGGCGCTTACCCGGAACTCTCGCTCGCCGTGCTGAAGATGATGGGGCCGGGCGACTACCTGGTCGAAGCGCCCGGGCTCGAACAGGAGGGGCACTTCGGGCTGGCCGTCAACGACTACACGCACTCGACCGCGCCCAACCGCCGCTTCCCCGACCTCGTCACGCAGCGCTGCCTGAAGTCGGCGGCCGAAGGCTTACCCGCGCCCTACGCGCGCGAGGAGCTTGAACAGATCGCCGCGCGCTGCAACCTGATGGAGTCGGCCGCGCGCAAGGTCGAGCGGCGCATGCGCAAGGTCGCCGCCGCCGCGATGCTCTCGGCGCACGTCGGCGAGACGTTCGAGGCGGTCGTCACCGGCGTCAAGCGGGCGGGCACCTTCGCGCGCCTCCTCAGTCCGCCCGCCGACGGCATGGTCGTCAAGGGGGCCCGCGGCCTCGACGTGGGCCAGCGCGTCCGCGTCCGCCTCCTCTCGACCGACCCCGACCGCGGCTTCATAGACTTCGCCCGCGTGTAAGGAGCACGCCCATGCCCCGCAAACGAACGCCCCTCTGTCTCGCGGCCCTCCTGCTGTTCGCCCTCGCGCACGCCCCGCGCGGTGCGCGCGCGCAGACGAGCCACATCAACGTGCCCACGGGCGAGGTGATGCCCGAGGGCGAGTCGTATCTGGAGTTCAGCCTCGACACGCGCCCGCTCGGCCGCCGCGACGGCGGCTTCCAGACCTACGGCGTCTTCTTCGTCCACGGCGCGCGCAGGGGGGTGGAGGTCGGCGTCAACGCCTACTTCACGAAGGACTGGCAGGAGTCGGAGCCCGTCGAGTTGCAGTCCAACGTCAAGTTCCGCCTCTACGAGAGCGAGGAGAGGGGCGTCTCGGTCGGCGCGGGCGGGATCCTCTACGCGCCGACGGGCCGCGCGGGCGGCGACACGTTGGGCATGGCCTACTCGACCGTGACCAAGAGCGTGCCGGCGCTCGGCGGCGCGCGGCTGACGGGCGGCGGCTACGCGCTCGTCGGGCAGAGGCGCGGCTCGGGCCAGAACGCGGGCGCGCTCCTCGCCTACGAGCAGCCGCTCCACCGCAGGCTCAGCTTCATCGCCGACTGGAACACGGGGCGCAACCGCTTCGGCTACTCCGCCGCGGGCCTCTCGCTCAGCCTCCCGAAGCGGGGCACGCTCACCTCGGCCTACTACTTCGGCAACGAGGGGCGCGGCAACAACTATCTGGGCGTCTACTACGGTCTCAGCTTCTGAGCCGCGCCCCCTCAGTTGACGGAGAGTATTTTCGGCGCGCCCTCTGTCTCGGCGCGCCCGAGCATGTCGACGATGTGCTCGTGGAGGCCGGACTGCGCGGCCTTCTTCGCCGTCCAGCCGTTGCGCGCGCGCGCGTAGACGTTAGCGCCGTACTGTAGGAGCAGCGCGACGATGAGCCCGTGCCCCCTGTGGGCCGCGAACATCAGCGCCGTGTCGCCGTCCCTGTCGCGCGCGTTCACCTCCGCGCCGCGCTCCAGGAGGTTGATGACGGCCGCCGTGTCGCCCCTGAAGGCCGCCAGCATCAGCGGCGTCCTGCCTTTTACGTTGTCGTTCGCCTCGTCCCTCATCTCCCCTTTAAAACCCCTTTCCTTGTTGACCGCGGAGACAGGATGCCGGAGCAGACTTGAGGAATCCTTGAGCATCGTTAAACACTCTGGCGAAAGTGTCTTCGAGGCGGTTGAATTTTCACAAAAGTTTTGCTAATTTTTCTCGAAACGGAACGTCGGGCGTTCCCCCGCCTCCCGACGAACGACCCGGAGGTTTCCAATAACAGGAGTTGCCCTTTGAGCGAAGCGCCCCGCATCCTTTTCGTAGACGACCACGAGGACACGCGCTATCTCATCACGCACCTGCTCGGCGCGCAGGGCTACGAGGTGGAGGTGGCGCAGTCGGTGGAGGAGGGGCTTCAGCTCGCGCGCGCGGGGGGCTTCGACCTCTACCTGCTCGACAGCCGCTTCGCCGACGGCTCGGGCACGGAGTTGTGCGAGGGCATCCGCGCCTTCGACAAGACGACCCCCATCGTCTTCTACTCCGGCGACCACCCCTCGCGCCTGAAGAAGGCGCTCGACTGCGACGCCCAGGGCTTCGTCCTCAAGCCGGGCTTCGACGCCCTCCCCCGCGAACTCGAACGCGCGCTGGCCGCCTCGGTCTAAAGTTTTATAAATTTCCCCCGCGAAGAGGCCGGGGCGCGGAGATTGAAAGTTAATCTCCGCGCCCCGGCCTCTCTGTGTCGGACGTTAGCGTGACGAGGTGGCCGACGCCGCGCTCGGGCGCGCCAGCTCGTCGGCGATGGCCTTCGCGTCGTAGACCTTGCGGAGGGCTTCGAGCATGCCGCGCGAGTCCACCGAGATGGCGCGGTTGACCGACTCGTCGTAGTAGAAGTTGCCGACGAGCGACTGGATGTTGCCGTCGAAGATGAGGCCGAGCAGCTCCATCTCGCGGTTGAAGGCCGGCGAGCCCGAGTTGCCGCCAATGATGTCGTTGGTCGTGACGAAGTTGAAAGGCACCTTCATGTCCACCGCCGACTTCTTCTCGACCCAGCGCGGCGGGAGGTTGTACGGGAACTTGCCGCCGTTCTGCGCCGAGCGCTCGTAGAGGCCGGCGAAGTACGTGAAAGGCCCCACGGTCTTCCCGTTCTCCTTGTAGCCCTTGACCGCGCCGTAGGAGAGGCGGGGCGTGAAGGTCGCGTCCGGGTAGATGCCCATCCCCTCCTTCTCGAAGAGGACGCGCGCCACGCGGCCGTACGCGGTGCGCTCGACGCCGAGGACCTCCTCCTCGTAGCGCCTGCGCAACTGCCGCGCCTCCGCGTCCACGTCGCGCGCGAGCACGACGAGCGGGTCGGTCGAGGCGTCAACCGCCTTCTTCCCGCCGGCCGCCAGTTCCTTCCGGAAGGCCACGTCCTTCAGCTTCGTGCCCGAGATCAGCTCGGCGGCGCGCGCCTCGGGCGTCTTGCCCGCCAGCACCTTCCTGACGAGCGCGTCGTCCGCGCCCAGCGTGTCGCGCATGAGCGAGAGCGAGGCCGCGAGCTTCATCCGCTCCAGGTCTTCGTAGACGGGGGCCTCCGAGTTGAGGAAGGCTTCGAGCGCGGCGCGCCGCGCGTCCCTGAACTCGGGCAGCCGCTCGGCGTCGGGCTTCGCCGACTCCTCGGCCAGCCGGACGAGCGCGCGCGCGTGGCCGAAGAGCGCCGTGTTGAAGGCCGTGTTGGGCGAGTCGGTCAGCGTCGAGCCGCCGAGCAGACGCCGCCGGTTGTCGTAAGAGGCGAGCGACTTGCGCGCCCGCGCGACGGTGTCCCAGGCTTCGACGTACTCCTTGCGGTTGCGCGACGACTCGGCGTAGGCGCGCAGCGCCGCCTCCGCGCCGCCCTTGCGCGCGAGCAGCTCCTTGCCGCGCAGGCCCTCCAGCTCGCCGCGGAAGACCTTGATGAAGTTCTCGGCGTAGTTCAGCTCGTTCTGGCCGCGCCGCGTCTGCTCCTCGCCCTGCGCCATGTACTTCTTCAGAGAGTCGCGGCGGCTCTCGAGCATGCGGACGGTGAAGGGGATTTGCACGTCGCGCAGGTATTCGAGGTGCGCGACCGTCAGCAGCCGCTGCGTCGTGCCGGGGCTGCCCGAGACGAAGGTCAGCTCGCCCTCCTGCGGCCCCTTCTGCGACCACTTGAAATAATTCTCGGGCTTCAGCGGCGCGCCGCCCTCGTAGACGCGCACGAGCGCCATGTCGAGGTTGTAGCGCGGGAAGTTGAAGTTGTCCGGGTCGCCGCCGAAGAAGGCGGACTGGAACTCGGGCGCGAAGACGAGCCGCACGTCGTTGTACTGCTTGTAGTAGTAGAGGTTGTAGACGCCGCCCTGGTAGAGCGTGACCACGTCGGCGCGCATGCCCGTTGCCTTCGCGGCCTCGTCCTGGATGCGCCCGATCTCGGCCTGGCGCGCGGCCCCCGCCTCGGCGTCGCTCATGCCCGCCTTGGCCGCGCCGTTGACGCGCGCCGTCACGTCCTCGATGCGGACGAGCTGATCGAGCGTGAGCCCCGGAATCTTTATCTCCTGGTCGCGCGCGTGCGCGACGAAGCCGGTCTTGGCGAGGTCGCGCTCGGCCGTGGAGAGTTCGCCGACGACATCAACGACGATGTGGTAGTTGGTGAGCACGAGCCCCTCGGGCGAGACGAAGGAGCCCGTCCCGTTCGGGAAGCGCACCGTCGCCGACTGGACGCGCCGCACCCAGTCGTCCGTGACCTCGAAGCCGTAGCGCTTCTTGATCTCGGCGCGCGGCAGGTTGTTGAAGGCCCACATGCCCTCCTCGGCGAGCGCCGCCGGTGTGAGCGTCGCCGCCAGCAGGAGCGCGGCCAAGGCCGCGCGCAGGTGTCTCGTCAGTTTCACGATCATGAATCCTCTCGGTTGGGTTGTGTCGGACGGATTATACTCCCTCCGTGTCTTAACCTTTAATGAAGGAAGAGTGCGAACGCGAATGTTCCTCTTTAAGAAGCTGGTCGCGCCGTTTCTGATGCCCGTGCCGTTCTGCCTCGCGCTGCTGCTGGCGGGGCTCTTGCTCGTCTGGTTCACGCGGAGGCAGAGGGCGGGGAGGTGGCTGGCGACGCTGGGGGCGCTCCTGCTGCTGGCGCTCGGCTACGGGTTCGGGGCGAACCAACTGCTGTGGGGGCTCGAACGGCGGCACGCGCCGGTGACGGACGTGTCGGCGGCGGCGGGGCGCGTGCGCTGGGTGGTGGTGCTCGGCGGCGGGAGTTCGGCCGACGAGGGGCTGCCCGCCGCGTTGCGCCTGTCGGAGGCGAGCCTGGCGCGGCTCGTCGAGGGCGTGCGGCTCCAGCGGCAGTTGCCGGGCAGCCGGCTGCTGGTCTCGGGCGGCGCGGTCTTCGGCTCGGGCGCGGACAGCGAGACGATGCGCGCGCTCGCCGTCGAGCTGGGCGTCAGCCCCGACGCGCTCGACCTCGACGCCGTCTCGCCCGACACGGAGACGCAGGCCGAGGTCGTCCGCTCGCGGCTCGGCACCGAAGAGTTCTACCTCGTCACCTCGGCCTCGCACATGCGGCGCGCGCTGGCGCTCTTCCGCAAGGCGGGCACCAACCCGCTCCCCGCGCCCACGCACTTCGTCATGCAGGCGAACCGGGGCCCCTCCCCCGGCGACTTCTTCCCCTCGACCGGCAACCTCCGCCGCGCCGAAACCGCCACCTACGAATACCTCGGCCTCGCCTGGGCGAAGGTGAGAGGAAGGATTTGAAGGATAGTAGGCAGTAGGCAGTCAGAGCGTCATCGCAACGAAGCCCGGAGCCCCGGAGGGGCGGCAGAAGGTAGCCAGGGGCGGGCGAGGGCGCAAGCCCGAGCAGAGCCCCTGGGAGACGTAGATAAAATTTATCGCGCCCTGAAGGGGCGCGGGGACGTGACTCACAAAACGCGTCACCGCGCCCCTCCGGGGCGCGGTTATTTATTCCGGCACGTCCCAGGGGCTGAGCCTTCGGCCGCTCGCCTGCGGCTCGCGTCTTTGGCTCGCCCCTGGCTACCCTCTGCCGCCCCTTCGGGGCTCGGACGCGACCTGAACTCGACCGGCGTTAACTGCCTACTGCCTACTGCCTACTACTCATACCGCAGCGCCTCAATCGGGTCGAGGCCGGCGGCCTTGCGCGCGGGGTAGTAGCCGAAGAAGATGCCGACCGCCGCCGAGAAGAGCACCGAGCCGACGATGGAGGCCGTCGAGACGAGCGTCGGCCAGCCGAGCAGGAGCGGCACCGTGACCGACGCGACGACGCCGAGCACGATCCCCGTAGCCCCGCCCGTCAGGCTGAGCACGATGGACTCGATGAGGAACTGGGTGCGGACGGCCGAGGAGCGCGCGCCGATGGCCATGCGGATGCCGATCTCGCGCGTCCGCTCCGTCACGCTCACCAGCATGATGTTCATGATGCCGATGCCGCCGACCAGCAGCGAGACGCCCGCGATGCTCCCCAGCAGCATCGTCATCACGCTGTTCGTCTCGTTCGCCGCCTCGGCCACGTCCGACATGTTGCGGACGGTGAAGTCGTCGGGCGCGCCCGCGCCGAGCTTATGGCGCTGGCGCAAAAGCTCCGCTATCTGCGACTGCGCCGTGTAGGTCGCTTCTGCCGAGACGGCCGAGACGTACGCGACCTGCACGCGCGTGTTCCCCAGCAGCTTCTTCTGCACAGACGTGTAGGGGGCGAACGCCGCGTCGTCCTGGTCGCGCCCCTGCGGGTCTTGGCCCTTGCGCGCCATCACGCCGACGACGCGGAAGGGCATGTTCGAGACGCGCAGGGTCTGGCCGACCGCGTCCTGCCCGGGGAAGAGGTTGTCGGCGATGGTCTGGCCGATGACGACGACGCGCGCGGCCGAGCGCACGTCCGTGTCGGTGAAGAAAGACCCGGAGCCGACCGCCCACTTGCGTATCTCGGGGTACTGCTCGGAGACGCCCTGCACCTGCGCGCTCCAGTTCTGGTTGCCGGCGACGAGCTGCGTGCGCGAGTTGACGACCGGCGAGACCATCGCCACGCTCGGG
Source organism: Pyrinomonadaceae bacterium (assembly GCA_035563535.1). GTDB lineage: Bacteria > Acidobacteriota > Blastocatellia > Pyrinomonadales > Pyrinomonadaceae > QHXN01. The sequence goes on from DATMVD010000091.1 coordinate 161,185, forward strand.
ACTTCCCGCTTGATGGCTTCGAGGTCTTCGACGGTGAGCGGGCTGCCCGTCGAGGAGTCGCCCGCGCCGCCGCGGACGCCGCCGACGTTCTGCGCGCCCGCCGAGACGAAGAGCAGGTTGGTGCCCATGCTCTCGATCTGCGACTGGACGGTGGCCGACGCGCCCTGCCCGATGCTGACCATCACGATCACGGCCGAGACGCCGATGATGATGCCGAGCATGGTCAGGGCCGCGCGCGACTTGTTGCGCGCCAGCGCGCGGAAGGCGATGCGGATGATTGCCAGGACGTTCATGACTTTCTTAACCTCGTCGTTCGCCGAAGGCGGTTAACCACAGAGACACAGAGTCCTCGGGGCTCGGCACAGAGGGTCTATGAAAAATGAAGCTCCGCGCGCCGCCGCCGGCTCCCCTGTGTCTGTGTGGTTAACCGCCCTCAACTTCACACCTCAAGCAGCTTTCTCTTCTTCCTCTTCGACCTCGTCATCGACGGCCGGGAGGTTTCTTAACTCCTCGGCCGCGTCGCGCGGGGCGGTCACGCGGTAGTCCTTCTGGATGCGCCCGTCCTTGAAGACGACGACGCGGTCGGCGTAGGCCGCGATGTCGGGCTCGTGCGTGACGAGGACGAGCGTGATCCGGCGCTCGCGGTTAAGGCGCTGGAAGATGTCCATCACCTCGACCGAGGTGCGCGAGTCGAGCGCGCCCGTCGGCTCGTCGGCCAGGATGAGCTTCGGGTCGTTGACGAGCGCGCGCGCAATCGCCACGCGCTGCTGCTGCCCGCCCGAGAGCTGGTTCGGGTGGTTCTGCTCGCGCCCGGCGAGTCCGACCGCGTGCAGCGCCTCGGTCGCGCGCCGTTGGCGCTCGGCCGGCTCGACCCCCGCGTAGAGCATCGGCAGCTCGACGTTCTCCAGCGCCGAGGTGCGCGAGAGCAGGTTGAAGCCCTGGAAGACGAAGCCGAGCTTGCGCAGGCGGATGTCGGCGCGCTCGTCCTTCGAGAGCTTTGCCACTTCTCGGCCGTCGAGCGCGTAGGAGCCGCGCGTCGGGCTGTCGAGGCAGCCGATGATGTTCATCGTCGTGGACTTGCCGGAGCCCGACGCGCCCATGATGGCGACGAACTCGCCCTCGCGGATCGAGAGCGTGACGCCGCGCAGCGCGTGCACCTCCACGTCGCCCATCGAGTAGGTCTTGTGGATGCCTTCGAGCCGTATGACCTCGGGCGCTTCCGCGGCGTGCGTGAGCACAACCCTGTGCGCGCCGTTGTCGAAGACCCCAACTTCTAAAGCCGTCTGCATGAGTTCACCTCACCCCTTGTTTGTCGTAAGCCTTACCGCCCTCTGCCGCCGCCGCCCACGCGGGGCGCGCCGCCGAAGCCGGGCGCGGAGGACTGGCCGCCCCTCTGCGCGCCGGACGAAGAGGAGGCCGCGACGTTCTGACCCGTGATGATCACGTCGCCCTCGCGCAAATTGCCCTCAGCCACCTCGGTCGCGGAGCCGTCGCTGAGGCCGACCTTGATGCGCCGCGGCTGGGGCTTGCCGTCCGCGCCCATGACCCACACGCGCCTCGTCTGGCCGGGCAGCACGGGCTCGGACGCGCGCGCGAACTGCCCGCGCGGCTGCTGCGCGTTCGAGCCCTCGGCCTGCTGCGCCGCGGCGTTGTCACCGCCGCCCGCGTTCCGGCGCTGGGCGTTGCGGCGCTGGCCGTTGCTGTTGCCCGTGCGCGCCTGCGCCGCGTCGCTCGTCTGCGGCGTGAAGCGGAGCGCCGAGTTCGGCACCTTGAGCACGTCGTTGCGCTCGTCGATGGTGACGGTCAGGTTGGCCGTCATGCCCGGCTTGAGCTTCTGCTCCGGGTTGCTCACGTCGATGACGACGTTGTAGGTGACGACGTTCTGCACGTTCTGCGGGTTCAAACGCATCTGCTGAATCGTCCCCTTGAACTCGTCGCCCGGGAAGGCGTCCACCGTAAACGCCACCGACTTCGCCTGCTCGACGAGGCCGATGTCCGCCTGGTCGATGTTGGCGATGACCTGCATCTGCGTCAGGTCCTGCGCGATGGTGAAGAGCGTCGGGGCCGAGAGCGAAGCAGCCACGGTCTGCCCGACGTTCACGTCGCGCGAGACGACGACGCCGTCAATCGGCGACGTGATAGTCGTGTGCTGCAAGTTGATTTCAGACAATTGGAGCGCGGCGCGCGCCTGCTCGACCTGCGCGGCGGCGTTCTGCACCTGCGCCTGCGCGGTCGCGACTCCACCCTGCGACTGCTGCGCCTGGGCCTGCGCCTGCTCGATGGCCGCGGCCGCCTGCGTCTGCCCCGCGGTGGCCTGCGACTGCGCGCTGACCTGCGCCATCCGGAGCTGGGCGACCGCCTGGTTGTAGCGCGCCTCGGCCGTCTTGTAATTGGTCTGCGCCGTCAGGTACTCGCGCTGCGAGATGACGCCGCTCTGAAGCAGAGACTGCTCCTGATTGAGGACGCTGCGGGCGTCGTCGAGCTGCGCCTTGAGCACGCCCAGGTTCGCCTCGGCGGCGACGACGGCCGCCTGCTGGTTCTGCGTCGTAGAGCCCGCGGCGGCGGCCCGGGCGCGCGCGTCGGTGATTCCGGCGCGCGACTGCGCGACCCCGGCGTGCGAGTTCGAGACCGCCGTGCGCGCCTGCTGCAACTGCGCCTCGGCCTGCGCGAGGTTGGCGCGCGCCTGCTGGACTTGCGCCTGCGCGACCGAGGGGTCGAGCTGCGCCAGCAACTGCCCCTTCTTCACCGTCGAGTTGAAGTCGGCGTAGAGCGCCGCGATGGTGCCCGAAGCCTGGCTGCCGACCTGCACGGTCGTCACGGCCTGGAGCGTGCCCGTCGCCGTCACGGTGTTGCGCAAGGAACCGCGCTCGACCTTGGCCGTCATGTACTCGGCGGCATTGGCGTTCCCGCCCCAGTACCAGAACCCGCCCGCCGTGACGAGCGCGACCAGGACGGCGACGACCGCCAGACGCCTCTTCGTGTTGAGAAATGATTTCACTCGCTGCATCTTCTTTTCCCCTGCGGGCGCATCTGCCGTGCGCCTTCAAAACTTCAGAAAAATAAGGGCGCGAAAACCTCGCCCATATAGCTAGACACCGGCCCCGTGCAGACGGTTACAGGGGCCGCGCGGTATACAGGTCAGAACCGCCCGCGGCGGCGGGTGGGCCTTTATTATTTGGCCGGAGCGGGTAACAAAGGCCCACCCGCTACCGCGGGCGGTTCTGACCGCTACTGCGCTTCCCGCGGGTGTAACGGAAAGGGCGGGCGCGGTGTCTAGCCTGACAGAGGCCGTTTGAGGCGGCCTGACCCGATAGGATTTAAGGACGGACAAGGGAGGGCGTTATGAAGAAGATTTTCGGACTGATTATGACCTTCGTGCTGCTGGCGGGCGCGGCCCTGCCGGCGGCGGCGCAGACTTCGCGGCGCGGGACGTACGCTTCGCGCGCGGCGCAGCAGAGGGCCTACGAGCGGCAGCGCCGTGAGTATTACGAAGACCGCTACGACGACCGCTCGGTCTGGGAGAAGCACCGCGACAAGCTGACGGTGGCGGGCGGCACGGCCGCGGGCGCGGCGGTCGGCGCGGCGGCCGGCGGCAAGAAGGGCGCGATCATCGGCGCGCTCGTGGGCGCGGGCGCCTCGGCGCTCTACACCTACAAGCTGCGCGACAAAGACGACGACGACCGCTGGCGGCGCTAACGAATAGACGCGCGCGCCGCGCGCGTTGTAACCATCCCGACGGGCGCGGTGTCTAGGCTTAAAGTGACCCTCTCCCTCAGGGCAAAAACAAGGTAGACTAGGAGAAGAAAAGCAGTCATGAAGAAACTCGGAAGGATTCATAAGTTGGGCTTGGCCGGTCTGTCGGCGCTGGCCCTTGCGGCCCCGGTCGCGCTGGCGCAGACGGCGGGCGGCGAGCAGGGTCAGACGCAGCGCGCCGAGCGCGGCGAGCACCGCGGCCACCGCGGCGGTAAGCGCGGCGGCAAGTTCGGCAGGCGCGGCCACTTCGGGGCTTTGCGCGGCGTCGAGCTGACCGACGCGCAGAAGGCGAGCCTCAAGCAGCTCCGCCAGGCGTCCCGCGAGCGCACGCAGCCCGTGCGCGAGCAGCTCCGCGCCAAGCGGCAGGAGCTTCGGCAGGCGCAGTCCGGCGGCACTTTCAACGAGGCCCTCGCCGCGCAGAAGCTGACCGAGACGGCCGGCCTCAAGGCGAAGCTGATGGCCGAGCGCTTCCGCCTCCAGCAGGAGTCGCTCGCGCTCTTGACGCCCGAGCAGAAGGCGCAGCTCGAACAGCGCCGACAGCAGCGCGAGCAGCGCCGCGCGCAGCGCAACGCGCAGCGCAACGCGACGCCGCAGCAGTAACCTTCAACCCGGCGCGGCGGACTCGGCGGCCCCGACAGCCACCCGAGTCCGCCGCCCGCTAACTTGACAGGGACGGACAGCGACACTGCCCGAGGAGCTTGAACATGCGCCCGACGGGGAGCTGGCGCGCCTCGCGCGCGCGGGCGACGAGTCCGCCTTCGGCGAGATCGTGCGGCGTCACAGCCCGCGCGTCTTCCGCACGGCCTCGCGCTTCTTCCGGCGGCGCGAGCAGGTCGAGGAGGCCGCGCAGGAAGTCTTCCTGAAGGTGTTCACGCAGCTCGACACCTTCGAGGGGCGCGGCTCCTTCGAGGGCTGGCTGACGCGGATCACGACCAACACCTGCCTCAACCTCCTGCGCAGCGCGCGCCGCAGGCCGGAGCTTTCGGCCGCAGACCTCTCGGAGGACGAGGGCGCGTGGCTCGAAAACAACCTGGCCGGCGAGGCCGCCGAGCGGCAGCAGTCGTTCGAGCGCGGCGTGGTCGCGGCGGACCTGGCCGACAAGGTCTTGAGCACGATGTCTGAGGACGACCGCGTCGTCCTCATGCTAATGGACGGCGAGGAGGCTTCGGTCAAAGAGGTCGCGGAGGCGACGGGCTGGTCGGAGTCGAACGTCAAGGTCAAGGCGATGCGCGCGCGCCGCAGGATGCGCGAGGCGGTGGAGAAACTTTTAGGGATTTGAGATTGGCAGGTGAAGCGATGAGGGACGAACACGTCAAGAGGCTTCTGGATGAAGCGCCGCTCTCAAGCCTCGGCAGGGCCGAGCTGGCGGCCGTCCGCGCGCACGCCGAAGTCTGCGAGGACTGCCGCCGCGCCGTCGCCGCCGCGCAGCTCGCTTCGCTGATGTTGAAGACGCGCACGCGGGAAACTTTCGAGCCGTCGCCCTTCTTCAAGACGCGCGTGCTGGCCGCGTTGCGCGAGCGGCGCGGGGCGGAGGAGGAGCGCTGGACGCTCGCGCGACTCTGGAAGTCGGCGGGCCTGCTCGTCTCCTCGATGGCGGCGACGACCGCCGCGCTCGCCGTCTTCACCTTCGCCGCGCCGCCGGAGGCGGCCGTGGCGCAGGAGGTGGCCGGGACTTACACGGCCGAGTCCGTCATCTTCGATGAAGGGGCCGACGAGCAGATGACCTACGATCAGGTGTTGACCTCCCTCTACGGTTCTGAGGATGAGGCGGCGAGGTGACTATGGACAAGGCGAGAAGAAGCAGTTGGCTCGTGCGCGCGGCGGCGCTCGTCATCTTCCTCCTCGGGTTCGCGGCGGGCGCGCTCGCCCCCGCGGCCTACCGCGCTTGGCAGCGCGACGGGCGGCGCGACCGCTTCGAGAGGATGAGCGAAGACCTCAAGCTCAGCCCCGAGCAGCAGGGGCAGGTCAGGCAGATCTTCGGCGAGACGAGGAACAGGCTGGAGGCGCTGCGTAAGGAGTCCGAGCCGCGCTTCGCCGAGATACGCCGCGAAGCGGACGAGCGCCTGAAGCAGGTGCTCACCCCCGAGCAGTGGGAGCAGTTCCGCAAGTCACGCGAGGAGGGGCGCGGGCGCGGCCGCCGCGGCGGCGGCAGGGGCGGCGACAACGACGGCCCGCGCGGCCGTTAAGAAGAAGGCAAAGGGCAAAAGGGAGGATGAGAGCTACGCTGCTCTTCATCCTCCCTTTTGCCCTTTGCCCTTTGCCTTTTAGGACGCCTTGCCCGCGACGAACTTCAAGGCCACTCCGTTCATGCAGTAGCGCAGCCCCGTCGGCTCCGGGCCGTCGTCGAAGACGTGGCCGAGATGCGCGTCGCAGCGGGCGCAGAGGACTTCGGTGCGAACCTCCGAGGGCAGACTCCGGTCTTCCTCCTCGCGCACGTGCCGCCTGTTAATCGGCTGCCAGAAGCTCGGCCAGCCCGTGTGCGAGTCGTACTTCGCCTTCGAGCTGAAGAGCGGCAGCGCGCAGCAGACGCAGAGGAACGTGCCGCGCCGGTGCTCCCCCACGAGCGGGCTCGACCCGGGGGCCTCCGTGCCCCCGCGCCGCGTCACCTCGTACTGCTCCGGCGTCAGAAGCCGCCGCCACTCCTCGTCCGTCCTGACGACCCGGCCGACGCCTTTCTGCCCCTTGTCCGGAGGCGCGAACGCTTCCGCGCCCACCGCCGCGAAGGCCCCGAGCGCCAGGGCCGAGGTGAGAAAGCTTCGTCTGTTCATGTATACCTCCCAAACAGAACCGCGAGCGGTAGCGAGCGGGTGTGTCATACAACATGCGGGCCGGGCTCCGCAACACGCACCCGCTCGCTACCGCTCGCGGTTCTGTTTTACCGCCCTCGTTACCGAGGCATGACGACCGTGTCGATGACGTGGATGACGCCGTTCGACTGGTAGACATCAGCGATCTGGACGTTCGACGTGCCGCCCTTCTCGTCGGTGAGCGTGACGCCGCCCGAGCCGTTGGCGCGCGCGGTGAGCGTGCCGCCGCTCACGGTCTTGAGCGTGGCCTGGCCGCCGCCCTTCTTGATGAGAGCTTCCAGCTTCTTCGAGTCGTAGCGGCCGGCGACGACGTGGTAGGTCAGGATTTTCGTCAGCGTCCCCTTGTTCTCGGGCTTGACGAGCGTCTCGACCGTGCCGGCGGGCAGCTTGTCGAAGGCCGCGTTCGTCGGCGCGAAGACCGTGAACGGCCCCTTGCCCTGGAGCGTCTCGACCAGCCCCGCGGCCTTCACCGCCGCGACGAGCGTCGTGTGGTCGGCCGAGTTCATCGCGTTCTCGACGATGTTCTTCGTCCTGAACATCGGCGCGCCGCCGACCATCGGGTTGCCGTTGCCGGGGCCGCCGCCCATCATCTGCGCCGCAGCGCCCATCGACGCCGCGGCGACCAACATCAATGCGAACAGTGTTCTCCTCATCTTCATTCCCTCCGTAAGTCTTTAGTCGTCCCGAAACTTGCCCGATATACGGGGCGCAAACGGCGGGCGGTTTTAGGCGGAGGGGATGTTTTTTTTGTCTCGAAAATTTCGACTCGACGGCGGCTGATCCTGACCATGTACACTTCTACGCGTTAGCGTGTGAAGGGCGCGGCCCGCCCGCGGCCGCGCAAGCTCTTAAAGACCCCGAAAGCCGGTTCCGACGGATGAGAAGCATGAAGAGTAAAGTCCACGCGCTCCTCCTCGCCTGCGCGCTCACGGCCGCCGCGGCGTACGTCGCCCCGGCCGCGCCCGCGCCGCAGCTCGCCCCCGCCCGCGCCTCCTATGCGGGGACTTATCACCACAAGACCTACCGGCCGGGCGGGGAGGGCTACGACAACACCCTCGAAGTCGAAGACAGGGGGCGCGGCCGCCTCCACGTCAGACTCTCGGGCATATACATCTACAAGGCCAGCGGCGCGGAGACGATGCACGAGGGCGGGGGCGAGGGCGAAGCGACCCTGCGCGCTAACATCGCCACGGCGAGCGTCACGCCCGACGGCGGCGGCTCGCCCTGCCGCGTCATCATCATCTTCGACGACGGCGAGGCGGGCGTGAGGGCCGACAGCGCCTGCGGCTTCAACGTCCGGCTCGACGGCACGTACCGCATGAAGGGCGCGCCGCCCGCGGGCGTGGGCGTGGGAACCGGCGGGCCGCGCCAGATAAGGTTCGACGTGCTGTCCGACTTCGTGAACAACCACGAGTCAAACAAGACCGGCGCGCACTTCGTCATCACGTCGGTGCCCGCCGAGAAGGTGAAGCTCGTCAAGCCGGCCGGCGCGGGTCACAGGGGGATGTTCTACCTGTCGTTCGACGAAACGGACGGCGACGCCTCGACCTCCTTCATCACTTCGGCCGAGCTGGTCAAGAACCTGCGCGCGAGCCCCGTGAAGGAGACGGCCGCGCTGCGCGTCACCGCCGTGCTGGTCGAGTTCCTCGGCGAGTTCGACGTGTACCGCTCCTCCTTCGTCACGAAGGTCGAAGGGTACGGCGACGACGGCTCGCTCCTCTGGGTCGCCACGGGGCCGGAGCCCGCCAGGGTCAGGATGCGGCAGTAGGCGGCCGAACCATCTTGTCGAAGAGGCGTTCGAGCACCGCGTCGCCGTCCTCGCAGAAGCCCGTGTGGACGGGCGAGGTCTGGATGATGGTGCTGCGCGGGGCGACGAGCCAGTGGAAGCGGGCGCGCTGCGGGAGCAGGCCGATGGGGCCGGCCTGCGGGCCGCCCTCGCAGATGAGCGGGATGGCGTTGAGGTGTCGCTCGACGGTCTCGCGGTCGAAGTTCGGGTCTAAGGCGGCGAGGCGTTCGGCGTCGAGTTCGACGCGCGCCTTCAGATAGTTCCGGCCGGGGCAGGAGACGATGACGCCCGCGTTGACGAACTCGCCGCGCTCGACGCGCGGGACGACGCGGACGACCGAATAGTCAAACGGACACAGCTCGGGCATCGGCCGCCTCCTTGACGAAGTCGCGCGGCGCCTCCAGCCGCGTGAGCAGGTATTCGGCGTAGGCCGCGCGGTGCGCTGCCGCGTCGGCGAAGCGCGCCTCCGAAGTCAGCCACTCGTCGGGGACGAGCGACAAAAGCCCCTCTACCAACGACCGCGTCACCAGGGGCCGGAGGCGCGCGTCCGCCTCTTCGAGCCCGGAGGCGTAGGGGAGCAGGACGTGCTCCTTGATCTGTTTGAAGGGGGAGCGGCTGCGTCCGAGGTAGTTGTCCCAGGCGTGGTGGAAGTAGAGCGCGGCCCCGTGGTCGATGAGCCAGAGGCGGCGGTGCCACATGAGCAGGTTGGTGTTGCGCGCCGTGCGATCCACGTTCGTCGTGTAGGCGTCGAACCAGACGATTGCGGAGGCGAGGCCGGGCTCGACCCTCTCGGCCGCGGGGTCGAAGGCGACGGAGCCGGGCAGGTAGTCGAGCGCGAGGTTGAGGCCCGCGCTCGCGCGGATCAAGTCCTGTATCTCCGGGTCGGGTTCGGTGCGCGCCAGCTCCGCGCCCAGCTCGACGAAGACGATCTCGGGGACGGGCAACTCAAGCGCGCGCGCCAGCTCGCCCGCGAGCAGCTCTGCGATCAGGGCCTTCGCCCCCTGTCCCGCGCCGCGGAACTTCAAGACGTAGAGCCCGTCGTCGTCGGCCTCCACGATGGCCGGCAGGCTCCCGCCCTCGCGCAGCGGCGTCACGTAACGCGTCGCCCTCACGGTTCTTGGTAGCATTGGATTAAGGATACATCCCCCACCGGGTCAGAACCACCCACGGTAGCGGGTGGGCGTCACGTTGACGGCTTGATGATTGATGAGAGGCGCGCTGTCATCAATCGCGCTGCATGTGTTACGCCCACCCGCTACCGCGGGTGGTTCTGACCTGTATCCAGCAGGCGCGCGATTGTTTGGGGGTCGGCCTCGGGCGTCGCCCCTTGCTGCGTGGCGAGCCAGGAGCCGACGCGGTTGGCGACCTCGTTGCAAGTTGAGAGGGGCGCGCCGCGGCGGAGGCAGTGTGCGAGCGCGGCGGCGAAGGCGTCGCCGCAGCCGATGGTGTCGGCCACGCGCGCGGCGCGGAAGCCCGGGTGCTCGTCCGATGCGTCGCCCGAAACGAGGAGGCTGCCGGAAGCGCCGCGGGTGACGGCGACGAGGGTCAGGTCGAAGAGTTTAAGAAGCTCGCGCGCGGTCTCAAGCTCGCCCGTCGCGCCCAAGCTGAGCATCGAGCCGGCGGCCGAGAGTTCTTCGGCGTTGAGCTTGACGACGGTTGAGAGGCGGAGCGAGCGCGCGAGCATGTCGGGCGTGAAGAAGGAGTGGCGCAGGTTCACGTCGAAGAGGCGGAGCGCGGCCTGGTTCGTCGCCTCAAGGAAGCGTCGGATAGTTTCTCGCGCCTCGGGGCGGCGCTGGCCGAGCGTGCCGAAGCAGACGACCGAGGCGCGCGCGGCCAGCCCCTCCCACTCCGGCGTCCACTCCAGGTAGTCCCACGCCGAGTTCTCGTTGACGTTGAAGTGCGGCTCCCCGTCCGCGCCTATGCGGACGCCGACGGTGCCCGTCGGGCGCTCGCCGTCCCTTTGCAGGTACTCGGTCGGGAGTCCCGCGCGCCCTAACCTTTCGACGGCTTCGTCCCCGAGCGCGTCGCGGCCGACGCGGCTGGCGACCGCGGCGTCGTCGCCGAGCAGCCGCGAGATGTAAGCGAAGTTCGACGGCGCGCCGCCGAGCCGCCGCCCCTCCGGAAATAAGTCCCAGATCAGCTCGCCGAGGCCGACGGCGGGCCGGCCCTGCGCCGTCGGATGAGAGTGCGCGTCCATGTCAGTCGGCGCGGGTCGCCCCTTCGGCGACGAAGCGGTAGCCGACGCCGCGGACGGTGAGGAGGTGGCGCGGGCGCGAGGGCTCGTCCTCGATGTACTTGCGCAGGCGCACGATGAAGTTGTCGATGGCGCGCGTGTCCGTGTCGTCCCTCAGGCCCCAGACCTCTTCGAGCAGGGACTTGCGCGAGACGGCCTGGCCCGCGCGGCGGACGAGGTGGCGCAGCAGCTCCGCCTCCATCAGCGTCAGGCGCAGCGTGCGCCCCCCGGTGCGCAGCTCGAGCGCCGAGAAGTCGATGGTCTTCCCGTCGAAGGCGAAGGTGTCGTCCGAGGGCTTGGCGGCCGGGACGTTCTCCTCCGCCCTCGCCGCCTCGCGGTCGCGCCGGAGCCAGTCGCGGCGGCGGAGCAGCGCCTTGATGCGCGCGATGAGCACGGCCAGCTCGAAGGGTTTCGGGAGGTAGTCGTCGGCCCCCGACTCGAAGCCGCGCAGCACGTCCTCGGGCCGCCCGCGCGCGGTGAGCATCAGGACGGGGACGAACGAGCCCGCGCGCCGCAGCTCCGAGGCGACGTGGAAGCCGTCCACGCCGGGCATCATCACGTCGAGCACGACCACGTCGAAGCGCGCGCCGCCCTCGCCCAGGAGGAGCCCGAGCGCCGTCTCGCCGTCGGCGGCCGTCTCGACCTCGTAGCCCTCGGCCTCGAGGTTGAAGCGGAGGCCGTCGGCCAGGTGCTTCTCGTCTTCGACGATGAGGACGACGCTCAAAGGTTTCTAAGCCCTCGGGAGTTGGATGGTGAAGGTGCTGCCGCGGCCGAGCCCCTCGCTCTCGGCGTAGACGCGCCCGCCGTGGCGCTCGACGATGGAGCGCACGATGAAGAGGCCGAGCCCCGTCCCCTTGAAGCGCGCCATGAAGTGGCCGGGCACGCGGTAGAAGCGTTTGAAGATGCGCTTGAGCTGGTTGCGGTGGATGCCGATGCCCTTGTCTTTGACGCGCACGGCCACGAGCCGCTCGTCAACGGGCGCGACTTCGACCTCCACCTCGACGTTCTTATCGGAATACTTCACGGCGTTGTCGAGGAGGTTCGAGACGGCCGCGCGCAGCTCCTCGCTGTCGCCGTTGACGGCGGCGTCGGCGGCCGCCGGGGATTCGACGTAGCGGATGGCGTCGGCGTCGAGGCCGTGGCGCAGGCGCGCCAGCTCCAAACACTCGCGCACGAGTTGGCTGAGTTCGACGTGCGAGAGGTTGAGGGCGCGCCTCTTCTGCGCGGTGCGGCCGGCGCGCAGGACCTGCTCGACGGTGTGCAGCAGGCGGTCGCCGTCGGCGAGCATGATGTCGTAGAACTCCTGGCGGCGCTCGTCGGACACGTCGCGCGACTTGAGGGTTTCGAGGTAGAGGCGCATCGAGGCGAGCGGCGTCTTCAGCTCGTGCGTGACGGCGTTGATGAAGGCGTCGTGCTGCTCGTTGCGGCGGATCTCGCGGACGAGGAAGGTCGTGTTGAGGACGAGGCCCGTGATGATGAGGCCGAAGAAGACGATGCCGAGGACGAGCAGCGCCACCTCGCGCCAGTTGAGCAGAATCCACCCGACGTTCAGGGCGAGCGCGAGGACGACGAGGCAGATGCCGAACGTCAGGAAGAAGACGACAGACTTGCGGCGGCCGCCGATGCGCATGGAGGCATTTTAAAACAAGTAGCCAGTAGTCAGTAGTCAGTAGTCAGTAGGAAAAACGTGTTCGGCGGGCGTCGGTGTTAATCCGCAGCGCCCGCCGATGTTCTTCTACTGACTACTGACTACTGACTACTGGCTACTTGTTTTACGCCGCGCGCTTCAGGGGCTCGGCCTCCTGGCTCGAAGCGTATGCGGACTGTTTGATGAGCTTGATGTCTTTGGCGAGCCCGAGCGCTTGCAGCGTGCGGATGCCCCACCAGTTCACGTCCACCTCGTACCAGGTCAGGCCGTGGCGCGCGGCCGTCGGGTGCGCGTGGTGGTTGTTGTGCCAGCCCTCGCCGAAGGTGAGCAGCGCCACCCACCAGAGGTTCGTCGAGTCGTCCGTCGTCTCGAACCGGCGCGAGCCCCACATGTGCGTCGCCGAGTTGACCAGCCACGTCGCGTGCAGGCCCACCGTCACGCGCAGGAAGACCGCCCACAGCATCAGCGTCCAGCCGCCCACCGCGAAGAGCGTTAGCCCGAGCGCGATCTGCGGCAGCCAGAAGAAGCGGTTGAGGAAGACGTGGAAGCGGTCGCGCATCAGGTCGGGCGCGTAGCGCCACATGACGGCGTCGCCGTGCTGCTGCGCGGTGCCGGTCAGAATCCAGCCCATGTGCGCCCACCACGTCCCGTCGCGCGGCGTGTGCGGGTCGCCCGGCGCGTCGGTGTGCGCGTGGTGGATGCGGTGCGTGACGACCCAGTCGATGGCGCCGCCTTCGAGCGTGAGCGTCCCGCACACGGTCAGGAAGTATTCGACCCACTTCGGCGTCTTGTACCCGCGGTGCGTCAGCAGCCGGTGAAAGCCCATCCCGATGCCGAGGCTGCCCGACACCCACCACAGCACGACCGAGACGAGCACGGCCGTCCAACTGAAGGTGAAGAGCGCCGCCAACGCGCCCAGGTGGAAGACGACCATCGCCACCGACGTCGCCCAGTTGATGCCCGTACGCCTCTGCATGAGTTCCGCCTTTGCTTCCATTCCGACCTCTGTGCTCAAAGTAAGCCCCCTTGAAATTTTTTGACTGCCTCGAACTTTGACGCGGGGGATGCTCACAGCCTACCAGCTAACGCGCGGGCCGTTTGTAATAGTTGTGTAATTCCTCCGCCGACCCGCGCGCGGCAGTCAGCGCCACCGCTCTGTACTGCACCATCTGGTCTAATCGGTTAACATTTTGGTCTGTCGGCGGGCGGGCTTGAGCCACAGGGCGGGCGCGTCGGCGTGGCATTTGACTTGCCGCCCTGCCTGACGTTCCCCGCCGAGTCTGAAACGTAAGGAAGAACTTCGCCCCTTCTCGAACCGTCGGCCGCGGTCGGCGCTGTTTATATTCCCGGCCCGCCACCCCGTAAGCCCCTTCCTACTCCCGGAGGAGACCGTCATGAGAAAGTGTCACACGCGCCCGCTCTCGGCCCTTCTGCTCACCTCGCTGCTGCTCACGTCGATGGCGACGGCCCGGCAGAACCCTGCGCCGCAGACGGCCCCCACTCAAACCGCCACCCCCGCGCCGCAGCCCACGCCAACGCCGCCGGGCGAGGCGGCCGAGCCCGAGGACGAGGTAGTCCGCATCACCTCGAACCTCGTGCAGCTTGACGCCGTGGTCACCGACGACGAAGGCAGGCGCGTGTCGAATCTCGCCCCCGAGGACTTCGAGGTCATAGTTGACGGCCGGCAGCAGCAGGTCACGCACCTGTCCTACATTTCGGAAGAGTCGAACGTCTCCGCCGCCCCGCCGCCGAAAAAGAGCGCGGGCAAAGACGCGGCGCCTCACCGGACGGTTCGCCTGCGCCCGGGGCAGGTGCGCCGCACAATCGCCCTCGTCGTGGACACCCTCTGCTCTTCATTCGAGAATGCACACTTCGCCCGGAGAGCCCTGGAGAAATTCGTCAACGAGCAGATGCAGGAGAACGACCTCGTGGCCGTCATCCAGACCAAGGGCGGGACGGGAATGCTTCAGCAGTTCACGTCGGACAGGCGGCTGCTTCTCGCCGCCATTAAGGGCGTGCGCTGGAATGCCTCCTCGTCGCGGATGCGCCTCTGCGCCCGGGACGATTCGGACCCGTTCGAGGGAACCCCCATAACGCGGTTGGGCGAGGCGTTGCAGGGCGGCCGCAAGGAGCACCCCGCCGGCACGGCCGCGGCCGAGGCGCGACACTCCGACGACGCGGTCAGGTTGCCGGGGACGCTCAGCGCGCTCGGCTACATCGTCAAGGGGATGAGGGAACTGCCCGGCCGTAAATCCGTGGTGGTGCTCTCCGACGGGTTCCCGTACGTCTCCGTCGAAGAGGGCGGGGAGCAGGCGAAGGTTGACCTGAGGGCCGCAGACGCCTACCGCCGCCTGATCGATCTGGCGAACCGCTCCTCGGTCGTCGTCTATACGATGGACTTGAGCGGCCTGCCCACCCTGGGCCTGTCGGCGGCCGACCGCCCCGTGGGCTTCACCGCCGCGGAGGTGGCAAAAAATAACGAGAACCTGTTGCGGTCGCGGCGGCTCAGTCACTTCCACTCGACCACCGGCATGAGGAAACTGGCCGAGGAGACGGGCGGCTTCTTCGTCGGCGGCACGAACGACATCGCGAAAGGCATCCGGCGCGCCTCCGACGACCAGAACGGCTACTACCTGATCGGCTTCCGCCCGGACGAGAAGAGCTTCAGCCTGACCGACGCGCGCCCGCGCTTCAACCGGTTTAAGTTGAAGGTCAAGCGGCCCGGCCTGAAAGTCCGCACGCGCACCGGCTTCTACGGGTTCGACGAAAAAGACGCGGCCCCCCCGCCCCGCACGCGGGACAACCAACTGATGGCCGCGTTGACCTCCCCGTTCGCCGCGGCGGATGTCGGCGTGCGCCTCACCTCCGTCTACGGCGGCGAAGCCGACCGCACCCCCTTCGTCAGTTCGCTGCTGCACGTTGACCTGGGGAACCTGAAATTTACGGAAGAGGCCGACGGCTGGCGCCAGGCCGTCTTCGACATCATGGCCGCCACCTTCAACGCGGACGGCAGCATCGTCGATCAGGTCAACCGCACGGAGACGTTCCGGGCGCGGGGTGAAACGCTCGACTTCTTTCTGCGCAACGGGACGATTTACATGATGCAGCTCCCGGTAAGAAACCCGGGCATCTACCAGGTGCGTGTCGCCGTGCGCGACGCCGTGACGGAGAAGGCGGGCTCGGCCACTCAGTTCGTCGAGGTTCCCGACCTGAAGAAGCGCCGACTGACTCTGACCGGCATCATCATGCAGGAGAAGGCGACGGCCGCCCCCCCCGGCCCGAGCCCTTCGCCGTCGCCGACCACCGGAGCACAGAGCCCGGTCGGTTCCGCCGTGGCGGGCGGCCCCGCAGTCCGCCGGTTCCGGAAAGGCTCTGAGATCGCCTACACCTTCCACGTTTATAACGCCAAGGTGGAGCGCGAGACGGGACGCCCGCGGCTGCAAGTGCAGGTCGGCCTCTTCCGCGACGGCAAGCCGGTCTTCACCTCCCCCCCGCAGCCGCTCGACCCCGGACAGCAGGCCGACATGAAGCGCCTCGTCGTCGCCTACGGCATGCGGCTGGGCGCCGATTTAGGGCCGGGCGAGTACGACCTACAGGTCGTCATCACTGACACGCTCGCGGACGAGAAGGGACGAGTCGCCACGCAGTGGGTTGACTTCGAGGTCATAGGGTAGAGCCGGCGCAACCCTATGACGCGGCCGTTGCCTCCCGTCGCACGTCACACCGGAGGACTGGCAAGGAGGATGGAAGAAGGAGCCCGGCCTTCCCGTCTAATACCTGAGCCCTGGTTTGCGGCGACCGTCTATCCTCGGGGAGGCTGTTTATGGATGTGCTGATTCCCGTCCGGCTTTTATGGGCGCTGGTGATTCTGACTTCGGGGTGTCACGCCCAGACCCGGCGTGACGCCCGGCCTCAAAACCCTCTCTTCACGCCCGCGGCAGGTCGCCCGTTCGACATCGGGGGCCGCCCGAACGACCTGGCCGTCGCCGACCTGAACGGAGACGGGAGGCCGGACGTCGTCACCTGTGACGCCGAAGGCACCGTGGCGGTGTTGCTGGCGGACGGCCGGGGCGGCTTTGCGCACGCGCCGGGCTCGCCGATTAAGGCGGCGGCGCACCTCGTCGCGGTCGGCGACGTGAATAACGACCGCACCCCCGACCTCGCCCTGACTCACCACGACAGCTTCGGCGTCGAGGTCTTATTGGGCGCGGGCGGGGGCAGGTTCGCCCCGGCCCCGCGCTCGCCTTTCGCCGCCCACCAAGGCGCCAAGGCACACAACCACGGGCTCGCCCTCAACGACCTGAACGCCGACGGGAACCTCGACATCACCACGTCCAACCAGGACGACAACAGCGTGTCGGTTTTGTTAGGCGACGGCCGGGCCGACTTCAAACCCGCCGCCGGGTCTCCCTTCGCCGTCGGGCGCGCCCCGTACCCCCACGCCGTAGGCGACGTGAACAGGGACGGCCGCCCGGACATCGTCACGCCCAACGTCGGCAGCAATGACGTGACGGTCTTGTTGGGGGACGGCCGCGGCGGATTCAAGGGCGCGGCGAATTCACCCTACGCGGTCGCGGGCCGCCCGTATTACGTCGCCGTCGGCGACGTGAGCGGGGACGGCAACCCCGACTTGGTCACGACCCACGACGACGTCAGCCTTATAACCACCCTATTGGGTGACGGCCGCGGGGCGTTCGCCGCTGCGCCGGACTCGCCGTTCGACCTCGGGCGCCGCGCCTACAAGCTCATGGCCGCCGACCTGGCCGGAGACGCCCGTGCGGAGCTGGTCGTCGGGGCTGAGGCCGGCGATTCCGTGGCCGTGTTGCTGGGCGGCGGGCGCGGCGGTTACACACACGCCGCCGGCTCCCCGTACAGGGCCGGGAGCAACCCGAGGGTCGCCGTCGGCGACGTGAACGGCGACGGGAAGGCCGACATCGTTACGGCCAATAACGGCTCCGGCGACATCACCGTCTTATTGAGTAAGTAGCCCTACCGCCTTTGGATGAGCATCCCGCCAACCGTTTCAACGACCGTTTAGAGGCGGGCTGTGCCCGCCGGGGCGTGATACATCGCAGCACGAGCCGGCGGGCGGAGCCCGCCTCTACACGGGAGGTAGAAGGGGTATTACCTGAGGCCGTCGATGAGCACCACGTCGTTGGTCTCCGCGCCGCGCGAGCAGACGAGTTGTCTGCCGTCGCGCGACCAGTCGAAGCGGAAGATGCGGTCGCTCTGGAAGTCGGTCAGACGCTTCGGCGGGCCGCCCGCCAGGGGCTGGAGCCAGATGTTGCCGACGCCGTCCGGCGCGTCGATGTAGGTCAGACCCCTCCCGTCCGGCGTCCAGCGGATTTCGGCCCACGTGTTCGCGGTCATCGACACCTCAAACAGCTTGACCGGCTCGCCGCCCTCGATGGGGAGGACGCCCAGCGCCATCGACCTCTTCTGCTCGTCGATGTGCCAGCAGGCGACGAACCTGCCGTCGGGCGAGACGGACGGCCACGCGGCAGTCTTCTCCGTCAGGCGCGCGGGCTCGCCGCCGCCCGCAGGTATCCGCCACAGTCCCGTCATACGCGTGTCGTCGGACGTGTAGACCACCCAGCGCCCGTCCGGCGAGTGGTTGGGGAGGAAGTCGGCCGCCGAGCCCCTCGTCAGTTGCGTCGGGTTGCCGCCGTCGATGTCGATCCTCCACAGCTTGTTCCTGCCGGAGCGCTCGGAGGAGAAGACGACGTGGCGGCCGTCCGCAGAGACCGTCGGGTCGAAGTCGGCCGCGCGGTCGAAGGTCAGTTGCTTCTGGCCGCTGCCGTCCGCGTTCATGACCCAGATGTCCTGGTTCCCGCCCAGGGTGGAGACGTAGACGACGCGGCCGTCCGGCGTGAAGGAGAAGCCCCAGTAGTCGTTACTGGCCCCGTGCCCGGAGGTGACCCGCCGTGCGCGGCCCGAGTCCCCTTCGGGCACGACCCTGACGTAGGGGTGTATGTCGGACTGGACGGCCACGAGCGTCTTCGAGTCTGCCGTCAGGCTCATGCTGCGGTAGTTGCTCAGGTCGCTGGTGACCTTCTGCGCGCGCCCGCCGGGGTAGGAGACGTGCCAGATTTGAAACGGGCCGTAGGCGTTCTCCGAGACGGTCGTCAGCAGCCCGCTCCCGTCCGAGAGCCATTCGAGCCGCTCCGCGAATTTCCACCTCTCGGGGCTGATGAGTCTCTCCGAGCCGTCGGCGACGCGCGCCTCGACGATCTGCGCGTACTTGTCGTCGGCCGTCACGGTCACGGCGATGCAGGCCACCGCCTCGCCGTCGGGCGACCAGACCGGCCGGTACAGAACGTCGGGCCGCTTGCGCGAGATCAGGTCGCGCGCGTTGCCCCCGTCGAAGGCGTCGGCGACCGTCAGCACGAGCGAGCCGTCCCCTTCGTGGCGCACGGCCGCGAAACGCTTCCCGTCGGGCGAAAGCCCTATCGGCCCCGTCATGTTCTCCAGAAGTTTCCGCGGCGTGCCGCCGGTCACGGGTATCTGGTAGAGCGCCGGCCGCGTGCTCCCGTCCGTCTGCACGAAGTAGACGTAATGGCCGTCGCCCGAGAAGAACATGTCCAGGTAGGCGGCGGCCGACGGGGCGATGATCTGCACGTGGCTGTTCGTCGCGACCTGCCTCAGCCAGAGGCTCCGCTGCCGCGACTCGTCCACCACGTAGACCACGTACTTCCCGTCGGGCGAGATGACGGCGTCCACGGCGTTGCGCGTCGTGGTGAGCCGCGTGACCGTCGCCCCGCGCAGTAAGTCCGAGGACTCGACGCCCGGCCGGCCCCGGCCCGCGAACGCGTAAAGTCCCGCGGCGACGGCCGCCGCCAGGAGGACGGCCAGAGGTATTAGAAACTTACGAGTCCGGCCCCCGCCGACAACCTCCGCGCGGGGCGGGGCGGCGACGGCCACGGGGGTCTCGGCCGCCTTCTCGTCGTGGACGCGGGCCTCGTTCCCCGTCGCCTCCTCCGCGCCGGGCTCACCCTCCAGCACGCGCACGTCCGCCACGAACCGATACCCGCTCCTCGGCACGGTCTCGATGTACTGGGGCTCTTTCCGATCCTCGCCGAGCGCCTTCCTCAGGGAGGAGACGGTGAAGGTCAGGTTCCCCTCCTCCACGAAACTGTCGGGCCAGACCGCCTCCATCAAATCTTTCTTGCCCAGCAGGCGGCCGCCGTGCTCCACCAGCACCAGCAGCAGGTCGAACGCCTTCGGCGTCAGGGGCACGGGCCGGCCCTCGCGCGTCAACACGCGCTCGGCCGGGTCTAACGTGAACGGCCCGAACTCGTACAACCGCCTGCCACCCATGACCTTAACCATTCTAAGAAATCCCTAAGAACTTTCTAACCACGCGCACAGGACGGCCGCGACCCCCGTCGCGTACGGTCGGTGCCGTCAGAGCCGGAAACGCACCATGTCCGAAAGGAGTTCCCGATGAGACGCATTAACATTCTTTGGCTGGCATTGCTCTTAATAACCGTCTACGCTTCTTCCGCCAAGGCCCGCGCCGACGAACCGCGCGAGGAGGGGTCGGCCGCCGCCTACTACGAGAAGGGCGTGGAGTGTCACGGCGCGGGCCGCTACGCGGAGGCCGTCGAGGCTTACCTTCAGGCCGTCCGGCGCGACCCCTCGTTCGCGGAGGCTTACAACAACCTCGGCAACGCCTACGCGGAGATGGGACGCCACGGAGAGGCCGTCGCCGCGCTCCTCCGGGCGACCCGCATCAGCCCCGGCTTCGCCGCGGCGCACCACAACCTGGGCGTGGCGTACGCGGACTCGGGCGACTACGCGCGGGCGGCCGAGTCCTTCAAGCTGGCTCTCAAACTGAGGCCGGGCCATTCCGCGACCCACAACGGCCTGGGGAAAGTGTACGTCAACCGGGGGCGGTTTGGTGAGGCGGCCGACGCCTTCGCGCAGGCCGCGCGCCTCAAGCCGGACGACGCGGAGGCGCGGCATA
Organism: Pyrinomonadaceae bacterium; assembly: GCA_035563535.1. Lineage (GTDB taxonomy): Bacteria > Acidobacteriota > Blastocatellia > Pyrinomonadales > Pyrinomonadaceae > QHXN01. The sequence goes on from DATMVD010000091.1 coordinate 181,378, forward strand.
ACCTCGGCTACGCGCTCTACAGCCTGGGGCGCTACGCGGCGTCGGCCGACGCCTTTCAGTCGGCGCTCCGCCTCAAGGGGGATTACGCCGCCGCACATAACGGCCTGGGCTTGGCTTACGCCGGGATGGGCCGGGGCGGCGAGGCCGTCGAGGCGTTCGAGCGGGCCGTCCGCCTCAGGCCCGACGCCGCGGAGGCGCGACTGAATCTGGGGCTCGCGTACCTCTCGCTCGGCAGGAAGGACGCGGCGCTCGGCCAGCACGCCGCGCTCCGCGACATCGACCCCGCACTGGCCGCGAGACTGTTCGAGGCCGTCCGGCATGACAAGCGGCCCGCCGTGGCTTCCAGGTAAGAGCTATCGACGGGCGAAGGCGCCGCGAGACTGCTCCCGCGGCGCCTTCGTCTGTTCCGGCGCGGTTCGTCGCCGGGCCGTCTACTGGCCGAAGCGCTGCCTGTACTCGATGGAGGAGAGGAACGCCTTGACCATCTCGGCGCGCCGGTAGTCGCCGTCGAACTCTTCGAGCTTCGAGAGCCAGAACCTCCAGCCGGAGAAGTCCGCGTTCGGCGCGTCGTCCGGGTTGCGCCGCAGGTAGCCGAAGTACTGCATGAGCACGAAGGCGCGGTTCGTCTCGCGCTGCCGCAGGGTCGCGTGCTCGGCCACCTGCCGCAGGGCAGCGGCCCGCTTCGCGGCGTCCGAGGGCGTCGCCCCGAGCGAGGCGACGAGCTGCGCGCGCTCGTCGGCCGAGAGCACGCCGCCCGCGTTCCCGTCGAGCTTCGAGACGAACTCGTCGGCCGTCAGCGTCGCGGGGAAGGCCGCGAGGAACTCGGGGCGCTGGACGAACTCAAGGGCGTACGCCTGCTTGTTCGCTTCGAGCCGCGCCTGCCAGTTGTCCGCGCCGACGATGACGCCGTCGCCGATGCGCTGCGTGTCGGGCATGAACTCGTTGAAGCGGACGACAGGCACCGTGCCGGGGACGTTCGGCGAGGTCGCGTCGCCGAACGCCGTCTTGAACATCCGGTAGACGAGGAAGCCCGTCTCCTGGAACTCGATCGAGAGGAAGAAGGCGGCGCTCGTGTCGATGCGCTTCACCTCGCGGCACTGCGAGTCCTCGCCGCAGACGGTGATGCCGTCCCGCCAGAACCGGAAGCCCTCGTCGTCCGGCTCGCGGTTGAGGAAGTCCAGGTAGTGCTGGCGGATGAAGTTGTCGGTGTCGTCGTTGGCGTTGCCGGCGGTCTCCGGCGAGTCGTCCGTGACGGTGACGGTCGCCGCCCCCTTCGGGCCGACGGCGGCGTTCCCCTTCGGGTTCGAGAGCTTGAGCTGGAACGTCTCAAGCCCCTCGGCGTAGGAGTCCTGCCCCACGAGGAGCGTGAAGGTCTTCTCGGTCTCGCCCGCGGCGAAGCGGAGCGTGCCGAGCGCCTTCGTGTAGTCGCAGCGGTCGAGCGCCTGGCCCGCCGTCGCGGAGCAGGGGACGGCGACCGAGGGCGTGCTGCCGTCGTCGGTCGTGTAATCGACCTCGGCGGGCAGGCCGGTCTGGACGGCGCGCTTGACCTTCACCGTGATGCTCCCGCCCTCGGCCACGTCGTAGGCGGCCGACTCGAACTCGATGACGCCGCCGGTCGGGTCGTCGTTGAAGATGATGCCCCGGCTGCGCGCGGCCTGAGCGCCGCCCAGCGAGAAGTCGATGTAGAACTCCTCGGTCTCCTCGTACGCCGTGTCGCCGTTGATTCTGACGTTGACGTGTTTGCTCCCGTCGCCGGGCATGAAGGTCAGCGTGCCGCTCTTCGCCTCGTAGTCGGAGGGCGCCGCGGCGGTGCCGTCCACGGTAGTGTAGCTGATCGTCACGGGGAAGGTGACGGCGGGCGACATCGTGACCGCGAAGTCGAGGTCGTTGGGCTCGTGACCCTCGCTCTTGAAGCTGAGGAGGCCGGAGAAGGTGAGCGCCCACTGCCCGTCCGGGAGCGAGCCGCTGCCGGCGTTGAAGGTCGCGTCGCCGCCGTAGACGGCCGTCACCGTGTGCTGGCCCTCGGCGAGCGCGTTGGTCGAGAGGCTGGCCGTGCCGCCCGCGCCGAGCGCGACCGGCGAGCCGAGGTTGACGTCGTCAACCTTGAACTGGACGGTGCCGGTCGGCGTGCCCCCGGCGGGCGAAGTGACCGTCGCCGTGAACGTGACGCTCTGGCCGACGACCGAGGGGTTCGCGGAAGAAGAGACTGCGGTCGCCGTGTCTCTCTTCAGGTTGGTCAGAGCGAACGTGGTCGAGTAGGCGTTGGCCGACGCGGTCACGACGTAGCTGCCGGCCGTCCCGTTGGCCGTGAACGCGGGCGCGGTCGCGACCCCGCCGGCGTTAACGCTGACGGTCGGCGGGCCCGAGAACGTGCCGGACGCGCCGCCGGCGGGCGCGCTGAAGGTCACGAGCCCGCCGGCGGTCGGCTCGCCGAAGGCGCTCGTGACGGTCGCTGACATCGGCGTCGCGAAGGCGGTGAAGATAGTCGCGCTCTGCGGCGTGCCGGCCGTGGCCGCGAGCTGGAAGCCGCGCGACTCGAAGGCTCCGACGTCCACCGCGCCCACACGGCCGACCCCGCGCTGATCCGCGGCTGGCGCGCCGGCGCTCGAACCGGCGTCGATGGCGGGGCTGCCCGGGAGCAGCGCGAAGGTCTGCGTGGGGCCGCCGTAGTCGCCGAGCGCGGAGAGGAGCGGATTAAAGGGCGAGGCGGGGGTGCCGACCCGGTCTCCGTTCACGCCGTCGGTGAAGGCGCTGCCGCCGCCGGTGTGGCCCGCGACGCCGATGATGTTGTGCCCGCGTGAGGTGTACGAGCTTGAAAACGGGGACAAGTCCGACTGCGTCCCCGTGCCGTTGCGGGCGACGATGGTGTTGCCGACGCTGATCGACGCCTGGCTGGGGCCGACGCCCACGCCGTGGTCGAACGTGGTCCGGGCAACGTTGCCGGTGATCGTGGAGTTCGTGAGCCTCAGCGTCAGGCCGTTGGCGTAGACGCCGCCGCCGCCGCTGGGGAAGAAGCCGCCCGCGCCCGTCGTGTTGTTGCTGACGGTGGTGTTCGTCAGCGTGGCAGTGCCGGAGGCGTAGACGCCCCCGCCGTTGCCCCCCGCGTTCGGGCCGGTGCCGGTGCTGTTACCGTTGACGAGGCTGTTCGTCAGCGTCAACGTGCCGGAGCTGTAGATGCCTCCGCCCCCGCCGCCGTTGCCGCTCTGGCCGCTGCCGGTCATGCCGTTACCCGTCGTGTTCCCGCCGACCAGACAGTTGACCAGCGTCAACGTGCCGTAGTTGAAAACCCCGCCGCCGACCCCGCCGAAGGGCGAGCCCGCGGTGCCGTCGCCGCTCCTGTTGCCCGTGACGCGCACGCCGGTCAGCGTCGTCCCACCGCCGTTGGCGATGGCGCCGCCGGCCGAGTCCGACCCGTCGGGAGCCCTGCCGTTCGTGAGCGTCAGGCCCGACAGACGGACGGGGGTCGCGGTGATGAAGAGCAGTCGGTAGAACCCGGCCGTGCCCCGCCGCACGGTCAGCACGCCCGCGCCCGGCCCGTTGACGGTGACGCTGGTGCTGACGGTGGGGAGCGTCGCCGTCAGCTCGATGGTGTGGGGGCCGGGCGGAGCGAAGACGTTCGGGTCGAAGTTGATCGTGTCGGAGCCGGCGCGCGCGTTGGCCGCGATGAACGCTTCGCGCAGCGTGCAGTCCTGGTTGCCCGTGCCCGTGCCGAGAGCGTCGCACGAGCCGTCGCTGGTGTCGGCCTTCGAGTTGACGACGAAAGGCGGGTTCCCGCTCTCGGGCTGATCGTCGCCCTGCAACTCGACGGCGCCGATGTCCGAGCCGTCGCCGCCCGCGGCGTCCGCCACCTCCGTGAAGTTGACGGGGCGGGGCAGCCAGCGCTGGTCGTTGATGACGCCGAAGCCCGCGTTGACGCTCCTGCCTTTGTCCACGGCCGGGCTGGTGTAGAGCGGGCGGTGCGTCTGCGTCGGGCCGCCGTTGTCGGCCAGCGGCCCGAGGCCGGCGCTCACCCCCGTGACGTTATGGCCCGTGGTGCCGATGATGCTGAGGCCGCTCGTGTTCCCGACCAGGTTGTAGTCCTCGGAGTTGAAGTTGGCCCCGGAGCCGTCCGGCCCCGAAGAGGCGGCAGAGTTGCCGGCGATGATCGTGTTGCCGAAAGTTAGAACGCCGATGCCGGGGTTGTAGATGCCGCCGCCGAAGTTCGTCGCGCTGTTGGCGGTGACCGTCGAATACCTCATCGTGAACACGTGGGCGTTGGAGATGCCCCCGCCGATGGCCGCGCTGTTCGAGGAGACGGTCGTGTTGGTGAGGGTGACCGAGCCGCCCCCGCACGCGCCGCTCAGGATGCCGCCCCCGTGCTCGGCGGCGGTGTTGTTCGAGATGGTGCTGTGACTTATCCTCAGCGTCCCGCAACTGCTGATGCCGCCGGCCGAGGCCGTGGAATGGTTGTCCGTGATGGCGCACTCGCTGATCGTCAGCGTCCCGCTGTTGGCGATGCCGGCGGCGCCGTTGGCCTTCCCGCCCGAGACCGTCAGGCCGGAGAGGTGAACCGTCGCGGTGTCCGTGACGAAGAAGACGCGGGTCGTGTTGTTGCCGCTGATTGTCAGGAGGCGCGCGCCCGGCCCGTTGAGCGCCATCGCCGTCGTCATGTTCGGCAGGGTGCCCGTCAGGGTGATGGTGCCGGTGACGGAGAAGTTGACCGCGTCGAGCGCGCCGCCCGCGGCGCACTCGCCCGGCGCGGGGCCGGAGGCGGCGTTGGTGTTGGCCGACGTGATCGCCTCGCGCAGCGTACACAGGCCGTCGTTGGCCGCCACGTCCGAGAGGGAGTTGACGGTGATTCCCGTCGGCGTCGGCGTGGGCGAGGGCGTGGGCGAGGGCGTCGGCGTCGCCTGCGCGTGGGCCGCCGGCGAGACCGCAGTGTTCGTGTAGATGGCCGCGACGAGCGTGAGCGCGGCCAGTGCGCAGCAGAGTCTGACGAGGGGGTTCACGTTTAGTTCCTCCGGGGCAGTATTCGGCGCCAAATCATCCTGGTAACGCAGTCGCCGGGCGGTCTACTGCCCGAACCTCCTTCGGTACTCGATGGAGTCGAGGAACGCCTTGACCATCTCGGCCTGCACGAAGTTGCCGTTGAACTCGTTGAGCTTGCCGAGCCAGAAGTTGTAGCCGTTGAAGTTGAGCCCCGGCTCCGGCGCGTCGTCGGGGTTGCGCCGGAGGTAGCCGAAGTATTGCATCAGCACGAACGCCTGGTTCGACTCGCGCCGCGTCACGGTCGCGTGCTCGGCCACCGCCCGCAGCACCTGCGCGCGCGTCCTCGTGCCGCCCTTCAGGTCGCCCACCAGCGCGTCGCGCTCCTCCTGGGAGAGTGCGCCGCCGGCGTTGGCGTTCAGGCTGTCCACGTACACCTCGGGCGTGGTCGAGGCCGGGTAGCGGGTCAGGAAGCGCGAGCGGAGGACGAAGGCGTCGATGAACGCGCGCTTGTTCGCCTCCAGCTTATCCTCCCAGCCCTCGGCCCCGACCACGACGCCCTGGCCGATGTTCTGCGTGTCGGACAGGAACTCCGTGAGCGTGAGCGGCACGGGCCTCTCGGCCGAGATGTTCCCGAACGCGACCTTGTCGAGCCTGTAGACGAGGTAGCCGGTCTGCTGGAACTCGATGGATAAGAAGAACGCGGCCGAGACGTTGATGCGCTTGACCTCGCGGCACTGCGCGTCCGCCCCGCACTGCTCTATCTCACCCGTCCAGAAGGCGAGCCCCTCGGCGTCCGGCTCGCGGTTGAGGAAGTCCTGGTAGTGCTGGCGGACGAACCTCGCGGTCGCGTCGATGGGGTTGGCCGCGGACTCCTGCGGGTCGTCGGTGATCTCCAGCGTCGCCACGGCGCGCAGGCCGAGCGAGATGGTCGTGCCGGTGACGTTGCTGAGGCGGATGACGGCCGTCTCCGGCCCCTCGACGTAGGAGTCGTCGCCGACCAGGACGTTGATGGTCTTCTCCGTCTCGCCCGGGGCGAAGACCAGCCGGCCGAGCGCCTTCGTGAAGTCGCAGCGGTCGAGCGCCGCGCCCGCCGTGGCCGAGCAGGGCACGGAGACGCCCGGGATGCTCCCGTCGTCGGTCGCGTAGGCCACCGACGCGGCCGTCGAGGTGTCCCCCGTGCGCCGCACGACCACGGCCAGCGGGCCTGCGCCCTCGGCGGCGGTGTAGGAGGACTGCTTTAACTCGATGATGCCGGTGTTCACCGAGATGCCGACGATATCGAAGTCGTTCCGCGGGCCGCCCGAGCCGGTCGAGCCCTGGTCGTTCGTCGAGAGCTGGAGCGAGGTCGGTCCGCTGAAGCCCGCGGTCGGCTTGAAGGCGAGGCCCGAGAGCGCCGCGTTCAGGTCGGAGATGGTGCCGGCGAACGTCATCGTGGCGTCGTCGGTGCCGTCGCCCACGGTGAACGTCAGCCCCGCCGTCCCGCCGAGCGTGAGCGTGCCGCCCGTGGTCGTGAGGGTGACGCGCAGGGGGTCGGCGCCCGCGTCAACGTCGGCCACCGAGATGGCGTTGGAGTTCGCGGCGGAGAAGACGAGGGTCACATTCTGGTCGGTCACCTGCGGGCCGGGGACGGTGTTGACCGGAGGGTCGTTGACGGCCGTGACCGTGATCGAGACGGTCGCGGTCTGCGACTCGGCCCCCAAGGAGTCCGTGGCCTTGAAGGTGAAGCTGTCGTCGCCGATGTAGTTGGCGGCGGGCGTGTAGGTGCGGCTCGACCCCGTGCCGGTCAGCGTGCCGTGAGAGGGGCCGGAGACGACGGTGAAGGTCAGCGCACCCCCCTCCGGGTCGGTGGCCGTGAAGAAGATGGTTCTCGAAGAGTCCTCCGAGGTGGTGACGGACTGATTCTGCGCCGCGGGCGGGTCGTTGACTGCCGTGACGTTGATGACGAAGGTCTGCGCGGGCGAAGTGTCCTGGCCGCCGTTGGCCGTCCCGCCGTCGTCCTTGGCGACGAGGGTGATGGTGGCGCTGCCGTTGGCGTTGGGGGCCGTCGTGTAGGTCAGGGTGCCCGAGGCGCTGACGGCGGGCGCGGCGGAGAAGAGCGCCGCGTTGCTGTTGCCCGTCACCTGGAAGGAGACGGCCTGCGAAGACTCGTTCGGCCCGGGGCTGACGCCGGTCGCCCAGCCCGTGACGGTCTGCGGGCCTGCGTCCTCGGCGACCGTCTGGTCGGCCCCCTTCGTGAAGGAGGGCGCGTCGTTGACCGGCGTCACGGTAAGCTGGAAAGAATCACTCGCCGACCCTCCGCCCGCATAGTTCACCGTGAGCGTGATGTTAGCGGTGCCCGACTGGTTCGCCGCCGGGGTGATTTGCAGAGTCCTCACGGGGCCGCTGCCGCTGACGCCGAGCCCCGCGTCGGGCACGAGCGCCTGGTTGTCGGAGGTCGCCGTGACGGACGTGACGGCGGCCCCGCCGTCGCCGACGGCGAAGGGGAGCGAGAGCGGCACGTCCTCTCTCGTGCTCTTGTCCGCCACGTCTTCGAGGGACGGGTGGAACTCGTAGGCGCCTTTGTCCACGACGCGGCCCGCGCCGCCGTAGCGCCCCGCCCCGCGCTGGTCTGTCCCGAGGGCGTTCCCGTTCGCGTCCTTGGCGAGCGTGTTGCTCCCGCTGTCGATGGCGGAACTCGACCCCAGCAGCGCGTGCGTGAGCGTGGGGCCGCCGTTGTCGGCGAGCGGGCCGAGATTCGGGTCGAGGGGGGTGGCGGGTGAGCCGACCTGATCGCCGTTGGCGCCGTGGGCGAAGCCGCTGCTGGTGGAGTCGGCGACGCCGATCAGGTTGAAGCCGGTGACGGTGATACTGCCGACCACGTCCGGGCCGTTCTGGCCGCCGGACAGGGTGTTGCGGGCGACGATGGAGTTGCGCAGGGTGAAGATGTTGAAGGTGTTAATGCCGGCGCCGCCGTAGGTGGCCCCCGCGCCGGAGTTGAAAGCGACGGTGCAGTTAATCAGCGTCGCCTGGCCCGAGTTCCAGACCCCGGCCCCGGAGGCGCCGACCCCGGTGGTGGAGTTGCCGCTGACGGTGGAGTTGACCATGTGCAGCACGTCGTCGTTCGACACGCCGCCGCCCACGCCGCCGCCGCTAGACCCGTTCGTGCCCGTGACGTTCCCGCTGATAAGGCTGTTGATGACGGTCAACTTCCCGTGGGTCATGATGCCGCCGCCCCGCCCGCCCTGGCCGGAGGAACCCGTGCCTTTGCCGGTGGTGTTGTTGCTGATGACGCAGTTCGTCAGCGTGCCCGTGCCTCTCTCGAAAGCAATGCCGCCGCCGTGGCCGCCGTCCATGTTCAAGCCGCCAGTGTCCGCCGTGCGGTTGCCGCTGATGACCGTGTCTGTCAAGTTGAAGGTGGCGCTGTTGAAACTTGTGGCGTCGCCGGCGTAGATGCCTCCCCCGCTACCCCCGCTACCGTTGCTACCGTTGCTGCTGGTGCCGACGGCGCCCGTCCCGGTGTGATTACCGGTGACGGAGCAGTTCGACATATTCAACGTCCCGGTGACCTGGATGCCGCCGCCGAAACCGCCGGTGCTGCCGGAGCTGCCGGTGCCGCCCTGGCCGGTGGTGTTGTCGCTGACGGTGCAGTTCCTCATCGTCAGCGTGCCGCTGCTGGAGATACCGCCGCCGAACCCGCCGAAAGCGCCGAAGCTGCCGCCGCTGCCGCCCCTGCCCGTGCTGTTGCCCGTGACGACGACATCGGTCAGCGTCAACACGCCGCCGTTAAGAATGCCGCCGCCGGGGCCGCCTTGGGTGGGGAAGGAGCCAGGCGTCCCGTCCGGCGACAGGCCGTTCGTGACCTTCATCCCGGAAATCTCGACGGTGGTCGCCGCGCCGGAGATGGTGAAGATGCGGTAGGCGCCGCCGGTGTCGCGCCTGACTGTGAGGAAGGCCGAGCCCGGCCCGTTGATCGTCATGTTCGTGTTGATGGCGGGCAGCGGGCCGGTCAGGTTGATGACGCCGACGACGTTGATGTTGATCGCGTCCGTCCCGGCCGTGGCGTTGGCCTGCGTGATGGCCGCGCGGAGCGAGCAGCCGCCGCCGCCGTCGTTGCAGACGTTGTCGCCCGGGTTGCTGTCGGGGCCGTCGGTCGTGGTGTTGACGGTGAAGGTCGTCGCGGCCTGCGCGGGGCGCTGGTGCGAGCCCGGGAGGCACAGGGCCGTCAGCGCGAGGCCGGCGAGCAGGAGGAAGAGATTCCGGCGTCGCCGGCCGAAGTCGTTGCGCGTAAGGGGGCGGGGCATTCTGGTATCTCCTAGGGGGCGTGGGGTCGGGCGATTCCGGCGCCGCCGGGTAATGAAGTACGGCCTGAGACCGCGGGGCGAGACGGCGTTCGACGGCGCTCTTCGCGCGGCGGTCGTCTCAGGTTAATTGCGGGTGTTGAGCTTGTCTGTGATAGGAGTCACGTGTTGCCGTAGGGAAGGGAGGCGGCGACTTGCCTTCTCGCCAGTGCTCTCGCCGTAGCAACCGCGCATTATAAGGACGGTTCGGCGCATGTCAAGAGAATTCGCCGGCGAATTTTATGGAAAGCAATCCCGCGCCGGCCGGAAATAGAGAGGGGCTCGGGCCACTCGACCCGAGCCCCGTGTCGATTCGACATCTTCCACCCCCTTCTCGCCTCTTACAGCGGCCCCGCCTTCGTGTTGCGGCGGGGCCCGCCGGCCCTGCTTCACTCGGTGTTCGGGTTCAGCTCCCTCCTGACCTCTGCGCTCTCCGGCTTCTGCGCGGGGACTTCGATCTCCCACTCGGCCTCGCCCCGCAGCTTCTCCTCGGGGCTCAGGTCTTCCAACTTAACCTCTTCGTAAATCGCAGACATTAAAGAACCCCCTTTCCTTTAAATCCGTCTTAACCCACTCGCCCGCTGTGTAAAGAAGCGCCGGACTTCGACAGCCCGGCGCTTCCGTTGACCCGGACACTCAAGGGAGTGTCGCCTCTAACTGCGAAGGATGATAACCGCGGACGCGCGGCCGTTGGTTGCGACCGCGTTGCGTGCTCATGAAGACTGCCCGCGGGGCCCTTTCGGCGCGGGGAGGGTCGCAACAGAGTTGTCGAATAAATACACGAAAATGAATCCGGCGTTTGGGCGTTGCCGAAAGCGCGCGTCGCGTCGTAAACTTCGCAATCGTCAAGCGAGAGGCAGCGCCCCCGAGAGGCGTCGCGTCCCGAATCTCAGCGCGCATAAACCCATCCACCCAAGAGGTTCTCTTATGAAGCAGAGGCTACTCCTGTCCGCCGCGTTGACGGCTTCGATCCTTTTACAGTTTGCGCCGCAGGCCGCCCACGCGCAGCGCCGCCGCGCGACCGCGCCCGCCGCGGCCCCCGCGCCGTCGGCCGCCGCGTTCGACCGCTCGCGCTACCTGATCGCGCACAAGAAGTTCGTGCTGGATAACGGCCTGACGCTCATCGTGCACGAAGACCACAGCGTCCCCGTAGTCGCCGTCAACCTCTGGTACCACGTCGGCTCGCGCAACGAGAAGCCGGGCAAGACCGGCTTCGCGCACCTCTTCGAGCACTTCTTCTTCAACGGCTCGGAGAACTACCCGCACGGCTTCCGCGAGGCGATGGACGACCTCGGCGCCAACAACCGCAACGGCACGACCGACACCGACCGCACCAACTTCTTCGAGGACGTGCCGGTCTCGGCGCTCGAGCGCACGCTCTACCTTGAGGCCGACCGCATGGGCTTCCTCGCGGGGCGCATTAACAAGGAGATGCTCGAGCGCGAGCGCGGCGTCGTGCAGAACGAGAAGCGGCAGGGCGAGAACGCGCCCTACGGCCGCGTCTTCACCGAGATCTTGCCGAAGCTCTACCCCGCCTCGCACCCCTACTCGTGGTCGCCCATCGGCTCGATGGAGGACTTGAACGCCGCCACGCTCGAAGACGTGAAGGAGTGGTACAGGACTTACTACGGCCCGAACAACGCCGTCATCTCGCTCGCGGGCGACATCACGCCCGAGCGCGCCCTGGAACTCGTCAAGAAATACTTCGACGGCATCCCGCCGGGGCCGCCGCTCGCGCGCGCGCGGGAGTGGATACCGCGCCTCGAGCGCAACGTCCGCGATGAGATGCAGGATCGCGTCCCGCAGGCGCGCATCTACCGCGTCTACCACGCGCCCGCCTGGGCCGACCCCGAGGGCGATCACGTCGCGCTCTTCGCCGAGGTGCTCTCGGGCTCGAAGAGCGCGCGGCTCGACCGCCGGCTCGTCTACGAGAAGGGGCTGGCGACGGCGGTCGGCGCGGGGTACAACCGGGGCGAACTGGGCAGCCTCCTCCTCGTCACCGTCACGGTCAAGCAGGGCGCGGACCCGGCCGAGGCCGAGCGCGAGATGGACTCCGTGATTAACGAGCTGGTCGAGAAGGGGCCGACCGCCGACGAGTTGCAGCGCGCGCGCAGCCGCACGCTCGCGGACTTCCTGCGCGGCATCGAACGCCTGGGCGGCTTCGGCGGGCGCTCGGACGTTTTGGCCGAGAGCATGACCTACGCCGGCTCGCCCGACGCGTACCTCGACGGGCTCGAAACGATGGCGAAGGCGACGCCCGCCGACGTGCGCGCGGCGGGCCAGAAGTGGCTGCGCGCGAACAACTACACGATGCTCGTCAAGCCGTTCCCCAAGCTCGCGGCCGGGAAGACCGCAGTTGACCGCAAGGTGCTGCCCGCGCTCGGCGGCGCGCCCGAGGTGAAGTTCCCCGAGGTGCAGCGCGCGACCTTGAAGAACGGCCTGAACGTGATGCTGCTCGAACGCCACTCCGCGCCCATCGTCAACGTGACGCTGGCGGTGGACGCGGGCTTCGCCTCCGACACGCCCGAGCGCGCGGGCGCGGCCTCGCTCGCGGTTGACCTGATGGACGAGGGCACGAAGACGCGCGACGCCTTCCAGATCGTTAACGAACTCGACTCTCTCGGCGCACGCCTCCAGACCTTCAGCAACCTCGACCTCTCCTTCGTCAAGGTGCGCGCGACCTCCGAGAACCTTCGCCCGACGCTCGGCATCCTCGCCGACGTGGTGCTCAACCCCTCGTTCCCCGAAGACCAGTTCAAGATTCAGAAGGAGCGCCGCCTCGCGCAGATCGGGCAGGAGAAGGCGCAGGCGACGGCGGCCGCGATGCGCGTCCTGCCCGGCATCCTCTACGGCGCGTCGCACGCCTACGGCAAGCCCCTGTCCGGCTCGGGCACCGAGAAGTCGGTCGAGCCCGTCACGCGCGAAGACCTCGCGCGCTGGCACGCGCAGTGGTTCAAGCCGGGCAGCGCCACGGTCATCGTCACCGGCGACACGACGATGCAGAAGGTTCTGCCCGCGCTCGAAGAGGCGTTCGGCGCGTGGGCCCCGGGCAAGGCCCCGGCGAAGAACATCGGCACTGCTTCGCGCACGGCGGGCGGGCGCGTCTACCTCATCGACAAGCCCGACGCGCCGCAGTCAACCATCATCGCCGCGCACCTCTCGGAGCCGGGCGGCAAGGAGGGCGAGCAGGCCATCGAGACCGTCATGCGCAACTTCGGCGGGATGGCGACCTCAAGGCTCAACCGGAACCTCCGCCTCGACAAGCACTGGAGCTACGGCACGCAGGGGGCCATCTTCGACGCGCGCGGCCAGCGACCCTTCATCGTCATCGCGCCGGTGCAGACCGACAAGACGAAGGAGTCGATGGTCGAGGTGGCGAAGGAGATCAAAGGGCTCGCGGGCGAGCGCCCCCTGGCGGGCGAGGAGTTCGCGAGCATCATGCGCAACATGACGCTGCGGCTGCCCGCGCGCTTCGAGACGCTCGACGCGCTGGAGGGCGCGGCCGTGCGGATGATCAACTACAACCTCCCGGCCGACTTCTGGGCGCGCTACGCAGGGGAGGTGCGCGGCCTGACCGAGGCGCAGCTCAACGACGCGGCGAAGAAGTTCGTCCGCCCCGGCGAGGTCATCTGGATCGTCGTCGGCGACCTCCGCAAGGTCGAGAAGGGCGTCCGCGAACTCGGCTTCGGCGAGGTCATCCGCCTCAACGCCGACGGCGAGCCCGCCGGGCAGTGACAGTAGTTAAAAAGCCCCGAAGGGGCGGCATATGAAAGCCAGGGGCAACGCCCCTGGGTAACAATCGTAAGATAATAATGAGCCCTGAAAGGGCGGAATACGTTCGACCGATATTCCGCCCTTTCGGGGCTCAACTTTTTTGGCGGCACTTTCCAGGGGCGGCGCTCAGGCTTTGCCTTCGCTCTGCCCCTGGCTTTCTCATGACGCCCCTTCGGGGCTTCTTCACATAACCCCTTAATACCCGACCGACGTAATAAAACTCCCGCGCGGCTCGACGTACTCGCCCATCGCCATCAGCGTCATCGTCTTGACGACGCGCAAGCCGCTGCTCAAACACCAGCGGAAGAGCCCCGCCTGCCGCGTCGGGAGGAGGAAGGAGAGCGTCGCGCCGCCCTGCGCCGACGCCCCCGCGAGCAGCGCCTGCATGTCCCCGTCCTCTTCCGCCACCGCGTGGCCGAGCGCCCAGAAGGTCGGCGCGGAGGCGTAGGCCGTGACTCTCCCCGCGCGCACGGCCACGAAGGGGTTGAGCACCGGCGCGAGACTCTTCAGCTCGCCCGCGCGGTCGAACCCGTGCACCCTCCGGCACAGCTCGTTGACAGCGCCGAGGTCTTCCTCCCTCATCCGCCTGACTTCAAACCCCTCGGGCACTTCCCCTTTGACGCTCCCCTCCATCAGGGCCAGCGGCTCCTTCACGTCGAAGCCCAGGCCGGCGTAGAGCGAGAGCGAGGCGGAGTTGTAACTGTCCTGCACGAGGCGGACTCCGGCCGCGCCGCGCCCGCGCTCGATGACGGCCTCCATCAGGCGGCGGCCCGCGCCGCGCGCCTGCACGTCCGGATCGACCGTAATGGGGCCGACCCCGCGAATCTCGTCCCACTCCGAGATGAAGTTCGAGCCGACCACGCGCCCCCCGCTCTCGGCCACCACGCCGTAGACGGAAGGGTCTGCGATGAAGGCGCTCACGAACCCCGTCGCGGACTCGACCGAGGGGAAGTCGGGGCGGAAGCCGTGCCGCCCCGAGATGCCCTTGAAAGCCTCGTAGATGATGCGCCCGCACTCCCCGGCGTCGCCGGGCCCCGCGGGCCGTAGAGTTATCTCCATATCTCTCTCTCCTCCGAGTCCCGCCCCGCCTCAGTACGCGGGGTGGACGGGGCTGACGTATTGCGAGGCGTCCGCGTAGGGCATGTGGCCCGCGGCCTCCTCGATTGTACGCCAAGTCTCGAAGACGAGCTCGCGCGAAATCTTCCCCCCGCGCATCTCGAAGACGTGCAGCAGCCTGATCTCGACCGTCGCCCCGACGGGCGCGGGCGCGTTGATGACGCCGTCGCCCACGAGCACGACCCGCGCGACGCTGTCGTCCACGACGCGGTCTTCGGTCGCGAAGCGCTGGAGCTGGCGGAACTCCTCGACCTTGAACGACTCGAACATCCGCCGGTACATCGCGCCGGTCGCCTCCTTGCCCCGGAAGACGAGGTCGCGCGCGGGCGACTCCCAGACGATGTCGTCCGTGTAAAGCTCAAGCGCCTCGTCGATTTCACCCGTCGCCTCCGTGTGGAAGTGCGCCTCGACGGCGGCCAGGTTGGCCGCGATGATCTCTTCTCTCGTCATACCCTCCGGTCTCCCTTCTCGACTCTGAACCCTTGCCTACCCCACCTGCGTACGCGCAACGCACGGGCAAAAAGGATCACCCCGGGGGCTCTTGAGTTATATTGCGGGCCGCGGGTCGTGCGCGTGCGCGCCCGTAAAGAGTTTGCTCGAACGGAGGTCTCGGCGATGGAAAACAGGCTCGGAAGGGAAGTCCGTCTCTTGAAGATATACGCGGCCGTGCTCACGCTCCTCTGCGCGGCCTTTCTGCTCTCCGCCTTCGCCGCGCAGAACCGCAGGCAGAGGTTCGAGGAGATAGACGTGGAGCGCATCAACGTCGTCGAGAAGGACGGCCGCGTGAAGCTGGTCATCTCGAACAAGGGGCGGCAGACGCCCGTCGTGGTTGACGGGAAGACGTTCGGCCAGGCGGGCGAGAGGTCGCCCGGGCTCATCTTCTTTAACGACAAGGGGGACGAGGTCGGCGGCCTGATTTATAACGGCAACACCGGCGAGGGGCAGTACGGCTCCCTCACGTTCGACAAGTTCCGCGGCGACCAGACGGTCGCGCTCCAGCACAAGGAGGGCGCGAACGGCGAGTACTTCGCGGGGCTGGCCCTGAACGACGTGAACCTCCCGACGGTCGAGCTGATGTCCAGGGTGGACGCCGCCAAGCGCCTGCCCGACGAGGCGGCGCGCAACGCCGCGCTCGGGGAGATGCGCGAGCGCGGCGACTTCCTCGTCAACCGCCTGTTGGTCGGGCGCGGGCGCGACAGGTCGGCCCTCATGACCCTCTCCGACGCGAAGGGCCGCCCGCGCATCAGGATTTCGGTGGCGGCCGACGGCAACCCCCGCATCGCCTTCCTCGACGAGTCGGGCAAGGTCACCTACAGCCTGCCCGAGGCGTTTAAGAAGTGAACGCGCCGGGCCGTTTGACTCGGGGGCGGTTCTGGCGTACAAAGTTCGCTATCGTACCCCGCAACCCGAGTCCCTCCCCCTGAGCGAGCGAAGGGTGTCCCCGCCCGTTGGACTAATCCTGATGAGCCCGACGTGTAGACTGCTCTGCCTGCTGCTTGTCGCCTGCCTGCTCTGCTTCCCGTCCGCGTCCTGCAACCGCGGGCCGACGACGAAGCTCGACGCCTTCGACCCCATCGTGCGCAAGCAGGGTGTGCCGCCGCCGCCCGAGCCCGTCAAGCGCGACCTCAAGGAGGTGCGCGAGCGCGGCGAACTGACGGTGCTCGCGCCCTACAACTCGACGACCTACTTCGTCTACCGCGGCGAGCCGTTCGGCTACGAGTACGAGCTGCTGCGCGCCTTCGCCGAGGGCCAGGGGCTCAGGCTGAAGATGGTCGTCGTCACGGACCCGAAGAGCCTCCTGCCGCTCCTCAACTCGGGCGAGGGCGACGTGGCCGCCTCCCGCCTCGTGGCGACGCCCGAGACCGAGGCGCAGGCCGCCTTCACGCGCGCCCTCTATCAGACCGAGCCCGCGCTCGTGCAGCAGGCCGAGCCGCCCGCGGCCGCCTCGAAGGTCGCGGAGAAGGCGATGGCCCCCGGCCCGGCAGACCCCGTCCCCGAGGTGGACATCCCGGCGCGCCTCGTCACGGCCCCGGCGCAGCTCGCGGGCAAGCGCGTCGATCTGCCGGAGAAGTCCCCCTACATGCGCACGCTCATCGAGCTGGCCGACGAAATCTCCGGCGACATACACGTCGTCGAGCTGGGCCAGGTGCAGGACGAGACGCTGGCGCAGAAGATCGCGCGCGGCGAGGTCGAGTTCACCGTGATGCAGTCGAACCTCGCGGCGCTCAAGGAGGCCGAGTTCAGCAACCTCAAGGTGAGGCCCGTCGTCGGGCGCAAGCACAGCGTCGCCTGGGCCGTGCGCAAGAACTCGCCGGAGCTACTCGCGGAGCTGAACCGCTGGATCGAGGACAAGCAGAACGAGGGGCTCCTCTCGCGCCTCTACAAGAAGTATTTCGTCGACATGAAGGCGCACGTCGAGCGCGCGACGAGCGACTTTTTGACCTCCTCTACGGGGAAGCTCTGCCCCTACGACGACCTGCTCAGGAAGCACGCGCCCGCCATCAACTGGGACTGGCGGCTGCTCGCCTCGCAGATGTACCAGGAGTCGCGCTTCAAGCCGGACGCGAAGTCCTGGGCGGGCGCGCAGGGGCTGCTCCAGCTCATGCCGGGGACGGCGCGGCAGGTCGGCGTGCGCGACGCCTTCGACCCGGAGGAGAACGTCGCCGGCGCGGTCAGGTATCTGAAGTGGCTCGAAGAGTTCTGGGACGGGCGCATCGAGGACGAGGGCGAGCGCCTGAAGTTCATCCTCGCCTCCTACAACACCGGCGCCGGCCACGTCGAGGACGCGCAGCGCCTCGCCGCGAAGTACGGCGGCGACCCGCTCCGCTGGGACGACGTTTCGTACTGGCTCCTGCAGAAGTCCACGCAGAAGTATTCGAGCGACGAGGTCGTCAAGTTCGGCTTCTGCCGCGGCCTTGAACCGGTCAACTACGTAGACCACATCCTGCGCCGCTACGACCGCTACAAAGAGTTCGTCGTCGCCCGACGCGCGGCTCGCAAGACCGGCGGCTGAGGGTTAACCACAGAGACACAGAGGCACGGCTTGTTGCGTCATCTGCTCCAAGCCGTGCCTCTGTGTCTCTGTGGTAAAATTCCATCCACTCACGCAACTACAACCTTTAAGGAGTCGCCCTTGTGTAATCGAATCCCGCTCGCCTCCATCATCGCTCTCGCCGTTCTCTTCTCGGCATGTCTGAACAAGGCCGAGACGCCCGCGCAGAACACGGCCGCGAGCGCTGCGAGCCCGCAAGTGGCGGGCACGCCCGCGCCGCAGCGGCAGGGCGCGGAGGCAGGGCTGAGTGCGCGCCTGAAGGAGATATGCGAAAAGTCGGGCGGGCGCTGCGGCGTGGCCGTCGTGCACGTCGAGACGGGGAGGGGCGCGGCCTTCGAGGGGGACAGGCCGCTGCCGCTCTACAGCGTCTTCAAGCTGCCGCTCGCAATCGAGGTGCTGAAGGAGGTCGAGGAGGGAAGGCTCAGCCTCGACCGGAAGGTCAAGGTCGAGCCCGAGGAGACCGTGCCGGGCACGGAGGAGAACTCGGCGCTCTGGCGCAAGTCGTCCGAGCGGCCGCTCGAAGAGCTTCTGGGGTACTCCATCGCGCGGAGCGACAACACCTCGACCGACAAGATGCTCGAACTCGTCGGCGGCCCCGACGTGGTCACGCGCCGCATGCGCGCGGCGGGCCTGGCTAACATCGAAGTCCGCTCTCCGGTGAAGGAATTTTTGAAGAGCAGGGACGCGCACCCGAACACGGGCGCGGCCGGCGACCTCGCGCGGCTGCTGGTGATGCTACAGAAGGGCGAGCTGCTCGCGCCGCCGCAGCGCGAAGTGCTGCTCGCCGTCATGGCGCGCACGGTCACGGGCGACCGCCGCCTGCGCGCGGGCGTGCCCGCGGGCACGCCCGTCGCGGACAAGACCGGCTCCGGCCCTTCGACGACGAACGACGTGGGGCTCATCACGCTCCCCGGCGACAAGGGGCACCTGGCCGTCGCCGTGCTGCTCGACGGCTCGAAGCTCCCGGCCAAACAGCAGGAAGACCTCATCGCGGAGGTCGCGCGCGCCGCCTACGACGCACACGCCGGGGGAAAGTAAGCTGACACTTCTCGTGAAAGGTTGGCCCGAAGAATGACGGGACAGAGCACGGCCCCGAACGTCCGGCGCGCTTCAGTCGAAGACGCGAAGCTGCTGGCAGAGCTGGGGGCGCAGACGTTCGCCGAGACGTTCGCCGAAGAGAACTCGCCCGAGGACATGGCCGCCTACCTGGCCGACTCGTTCAGCGTCGGACGCCTGACGGAGGAGCTGACCGACCCCCTCTCCGTCTTCTTCGTCGCCGAAGTTGAGGGCAGCCCGGCGGGCTACGCGAAGCTTCACGCTGGCGAAGCGCCGGGCTATGTCGAGGGGGAGAGGCCGGTTGAACTCGTGCGCCTGTACGTCTCGCAGGAGTGGCTCGGGCGCGGGGTCGGCCACGCGCTGATGCGGCGGTGCATCGACGAGGCGCGCAAGATGGGGTTCCGAACCATCTGGCTCGGGGTCTGGGAGCGCAACCCGCGCGCGCAGGCGTTCTACCGGAAGTGGGACTTCCAGGAGGTCGGTGAGCACATCTTCCGGCTCGGCTCCGACCCGCAGAGGGACATCGTGATGCGGCGGGACGTTTGAACGATGAAGAGGGACGTTTCGAGACGGCCGCTGCCGACCGTGGACGGCGTGGCCCCGAGCCGGCAGACGCTGCCCGCCGGGAGTTGGGCCACCGTGCTCGACTTCCTGTCGGAGCGGCACGCGTTTGTCGGCGCGGCAGTATGGGCCGCGCGGATGCGCGGGGGGCGCGTGGTTGACGAGGCGGGGCGCGGGCTCACGCCCGAGAGCCCCTACCGCGCGGGCGCGTGCGTCTACTACTACCGCGAGCCGGGGGAGGAGGCGCGCGTCCCTTTTGAAGAGAGAGTCCTCCACCTCGACGAACACATCCTCGTTGCCGACAAGCCGCACTTCCTCGCGGTCGCGCCCGCGGGCCGCTTCCTGCGAGAGACTTTGCTGGTGCGCCTGAAGAGGAGGACGGGCCTCGACACGCTCGCCCCCGTCCACCGCATCGACCGCGAGACCGCGGGGCTGGTCGTCTTCTCGGTCAACCCCTCGACGCGCGGCCGCTACGCCTCGCTCTTCCAGCAGCGCGAGGTCTCGAAGGTCTACGAGGCTCTGTGTGTAGGCCGTCCAGCGCTCGACTTCCCCCTCACGCGGCGCAGCCGCGTCGTCGCGGGCGAGCCCTTCTTCCGCATGAGAGAGGCGGACGGCGAGCCGAACTCCGAGACGCGCGTGGACGTGCTTGAGTCGCGCGGCGAAGTGACGCTCTACGAGGCCCGTCCTTTGACGGGACGCAAGCATCAGGTGCGCCTTCACCTCGCGGCGCTCGGCGCGCCAATCTTGAACGACAGGCTCTACCCGGAGGTGCTGCGCGACGCCCCGGAAGACTTCAACGCCCCGCTCAAACTCCTCGCGCGCTCCGTCTCCTTCCGCGACCCGCTCTCCGGCCGGGAACTTCACTTCCAGAGTGAGAGAAAGCTTTAGAGCAGATTGCATATCTCATTACCTATCTCATTACCTATCGTTTAGAGGCGGGCTCAGCCCGCCGGCCCGACTGACATCGCAGGCCGAGCCGGCGGGCGGAGCCCGCCTCTAAACGGTCGGCGGTAAACTCAAACGCGAACCGCTCCAGGGCGGTTGAGAAAAGAGGGCGCGGACATTAAAGTTCAAAGCTTGCCGCCGCAGACCACAGTTAAAACCTCCTCCGTGCCGCGCGTGTCGGCGGCGCAGGCGCGTCTGCTTCTGATGGGGGCGCAGGGCCTGCTCTCAGACCCGGGACGGGCGGCGCCGAAGGCCGCCGTGCTCGAACTCGTCCGGCGGATGGGCTTCGTGCAGCTCGACTCGATCAACTACGTCGAGCGCGCGCACCACCTGACGCTCTTCAGCAGACTCTTCGACTACCGCCGCGAGCACCTCGCGCGCCTGCTTGAGCGCGACCGCAGCCTCTTCGAGCACTGGACGCACGACGCCTCGGCCGTCCCCACCGAGTGGTTCGCGCACTGGAAGCCGCGCTTCGCGCGCGCCGCCGCGCGCATACGCGGGAGCGCCTGGTGGCAGGAGCGCATGGGCGGCGAGGCCGACCGCCACATCGACGCCGTGCGCAAGCGCATCGAGCGCGAAGGGCCTCTGCGCTCGCAGGACTTCGAGCACGAGCGGGGGCAGGTGTCGGCGTGGTGGGGCTGGAAGCCGCAGAAGGCCGCGCTCGAATACCTCTGGCACACGGGCGAGCTGGTCGTAGTGCGGCGCGAGAAGTTTCAGAAGGTCTACGACCTGACCGAGCGCGTCTTCCCCGAACTGCACCGCGCGCCCGCGCCGACCGAAGAGGAGCACACGGAGTGGGCCTGCTCGACCGCAATTGAAAGGTTGGTGATAGCGACGCCGAAGGAGCTGTCTGACTTCTGGGCGTCGATAGACCCTGCGCGCGCGCGCGGGTGGTGCGAGCGTGCGGCGCTTGAAGGAAGGGTCGTGCCGGTGCTCGTCGAGCCTCCCGACGGGTCGAAGCCGCGTCCGGCCTACGCGCTGCCGGACTGGGGGCGTCGCCTGAAGCGTCTGCCGGAGCCGCCGCGGATGACAAGATTGCTCAGCCCCTTCGACCCCGTGCTGCGCGACCGCGCGCGTGCGCTCCGCCTGTTCGGCTTCGACTACCGCTTCGAGGCGTTCGTGCCCGGGCCGCAGCGACGCTTCGGCTACTACGTGCTGCCCGTGCTCGAAGGCGACCGCCTCGTCGGCCGCATCGACCCGAAGTTCGAGCGCTCGGAGGGCCTGCTCAAGGTCAGCCGCGTCTACTGGGAGCGGGGCGTGCGCGCGACCCGCGAGCGTCTGAAGGGCTTGAAGGAGGCAGCCGAGCAGCTGGCGCGTTTCGTCGGGGCCGAACGGGTCGAGTGGCCCTGACGTCGCGCGGCCGCAGACTCACTGCCCGAACCTCTTCAGGTACTCGTCCGAAGAGATGAACGCCTTCACCATCTCCGCGTTGATGTAGTTGCCGCCGAACTCTTCGAGCTTGCCCAGCCAGAAGTTGTAGCCCGCGAAGTTTAAATCGGGGAAGTCGTCCGGGTTCCTCCTCAGATACCCGAAGTACTCCATCAGGACGAAGGCGCGGTTGAGTTCGCGGCGCGACAACTCCGCGTTCTCGGCCACCGCCCGCAGCACCTCGGCGCGCGTCTTCGCGCCCGACGAGAGCGCGGCGGCCAACTCCGCGCGCTCGCCCGCCGTCAGCACCGAGCCGGCGTTCGCGTCGAGCGCCGCGACGAACTCGGCGGGCGCGAGCGACGCCGGGTAGGCGAGGTTGAAGACCTCGCTGCGGGCGAAGTGGTCGAAGTAGTCGCGCTTGTTCTGTTCGAGCTGCCCGCGCCAGTCGCCCTGGTTGACGACCACGTTCCGGCCGAGGTACTGCGCGTCGTGGAGGAACCAGAAGAGCTGGATGGGGACGGGCTTGCCCTGAAGGTTGCCGTAGGCCGCCTTGAAGCTCTTGTAGGCGAGGTAGCCCGTCTCCTGGAACTCGATGGAGAGGAAGAAGGCGGCCGAGACGTGGATGCGCTTGGCCTCGCGGCACTGTTGGTCCGAGCCGCACGACTCGATCTCGCCCGTCCAGAAGGCGAGGCCCTCGGCGTCCGGGTCGCGCCCGAGGAAGTCGCGGTAGTGCTGGCGGACGAAGAAGGCCGTGCTGCCCTCCTGGCGCGCGGGGCTCGGCCCGTCCGCCGCGTCATCGCTCTGGATGGTGACGGTCGCGAAGTGCGGCGCGCCGAGGGTGCAGCCTTCGGGCTCGAAGAGGATGAGCATGAACTGTTCGTTCTCCTCGCGCAACGCGTCGTCGGTGATGAAGACGGTGAGCGTCTTCTTCGACTCGCCCGGGGCGAACCTGACGACCCCGGCCGGCTCGGTGTAGTCCGTGCGCGGCGACAGGTTGATGCTGAAGGGGATCGAGAAGTAGCCGACGCTCGAAGGCGCCAAGAGGTCGCCCGAGCGCGTCACCTCCACGTCGAGACGCCCGGCCGCCTCCGCCACGGTGTAGGCGCTCGCGGTCAGACGCACCTTCGTGAAGGTCGCCCCGTCGTCGTCCACGATGGTGCCGACGCCGACGCCGTCCTCTATCTCGACGGCCGTCGGGTTCGAGAAGACGACCGAGAAGGTCTCGTCCGGCTCGGCCAGGGTGTCGGGGCTCACCCTGACCCGGAGGAGGCCGCGCGTGGTTCCGGGCGGGAAGGTGTAGGTGCCCTGGAGGGGTTCGTAGTCAACGCCCGGCGCCGCGAAGGTGCCGCCCGTGGCGGTGCCGTTCTGCGTGGCGACGTTCAGGGTGATGGTGCGCGGGCTCGGCTCGGAGAGCGTGACGAGGAAGGTCACGTCGGGCCCGCCGCTGTCCCCCTCGCCCACGCGCGCGTCCGAGACCGTGAGGCGCGGCGAGGGGTCGTCGTCGGCGATGACGATGGCGGCGTGCGCCGGCTCGCCGACCGAGCCCCCGGCCTCGTCCGTGAGTTTGAGGAAGACGGTCTCGTCGGCCTCGTCCGTCGCGTCGTCGAGGACGGGCACGGTGAACTGCTTCGACTCCTCGCCCGCGGCGAAGCTGAGCGTGCCCGCCGCGAGCGCGGTGTCGCCCCCGGCCGCGGCCGTGGCCGTGCCGCCGGGGAGGGTCGTGTAGGCGACGGTCGCGGGCCCGGTCGCGCCGGGCGTGCGCGTGACGGTGACGACCGCCTGCCCCGCCGACTCGGGGACGGTGAAGGCTTGCTGCGCGAACCGCACCTGCCCGGCCGCCGGGAGGTTGACGTTGACGAACAGGTCGCCCTGCCCGTTCGTGTCGTGGGCGACGAGGTCGTCGGCGTTACTGCTGAAGAGGACGTAGCGCCCGTCCGGAGTGATCGAAGTGGAGGACGAGCGGTGCGCGCCAGCGGCCTCGCCCGTCCGGTTGACCGAGGCGAGGCGCGTCGCGCCCGCCTGCACGTCGCGCACGAAGATGTCGTAGCCGTCCTGATTGCCCGGAGGCGAGGCGAGGCAGTTCGTGTCGGGCGTCGCGGACAGGCCGGCGGCGGAACTGACGAAGGTGACGAAGCGCCCGTCGGCGCTGATGGCAGGCCGCTGCGACGCGTTGAAGAGGGTGGTGGACCCTGAGCCCAAGCTGCCGTCGCACACGGGGTTCTGAATCCCTGCGGGGGCGCCGCCCGTGTCGGCGGTGACGACCGCGGTCGTGCCGGCCTGTAGGTCGCGGACGAACACGTCCTGCACCTTGTTCGTGTCCCCCGCGACGATGTCGTCGGCCGAACTGATGAAGACGACGAACCGGCCGTCCGGCGTCATCGAGAGCCCGCCGGAAGGGCCGCGGCCGCTCCCCGTCCCGTCCCTGTTGACGCTGACGAGGTGAGTCGTCCCCGCCACGGTGTCGCGGACGAACACGTCCTGCCCTTCGTCGCCGCGGCCGTTGTTGTCACCGGCGACGAGGTCGGGGGCCTCGCTGACGAAGGCGACGAAGCGCCCGTCGTCGCTCACGTCGATGTCGCCCTGCTGCTGTGAGTCGCTTGAGCTGTTGTTAGCCGACCCGTCGATGCGGTTGGCCGAGACCAGCTTCGTCGTGCCCGCCTGGAGGTCGCGCAGGTAGACCTGGCTGCCCGGGGGCGTCACCTTCGGCGTGAGGTCGGTCGCGCTGCTGACGAAGGCGACGAAGCGCCCGCTCGGCGTCATCAGGGCGTAGGCCGTCGAACGGTTGCCCGAGGCCGTGCCCGCCTCGTTGACGCTGACGAGGCGCGTGACCCCCTGCTGCACGTCGCGGACGAAGGCGTCCTGCTGGTTGTTCGTGTCCCCGGACACGAGGTCGCTGGCGGTGCTCACGAAGGAGACGTAGCGGCCGTCGGCGCTGATCGAGAGGTTCGGCGTCATGATGCCGAAGCCGCCGAGGGAGGAGGAGGAGCCGTTGCCCCTCCGCCCCGCGGGCGTCTGGCTGACGAGCACGGTCTGGTTCGTGAGCAGGTCGCGCCGGTAGACGTTCTGGAAGCCGTCCCCGCCCGGGTCGGGGCTGACGAGGTCGGTGGCGTTGCTGACGAAGGCGACGTAGCGGCCGTCGGCGCTGATGACCGGCGCGAAGGATGCGCCCTGCGCGGGGGCCGTCCCCGCCGCGTTGGCGCTGACGAGGAGGGTGCGGCCGGCGCGCCGGTCGCGGACGAAGACGTCGAGGTTGAGGAAGGGGCTGTTGAAGTCGTTCACCGCGAGGTCGGGCGAGCTGCTCACGAAGACGACGTAGCGCCCGTCCGGCGTGATCGACGCACTGCCCGCGCCCTGCCAGGAGCTTGCGCCCGTCGTCGTCACGTTGACGAGGCCGGTCAGCGGCGTCGGCGCGGCGGCGACGGCCGCCCCGGCGGGGTTCGCAGACGTGTAGAGGAGCAGGCCGCAGGCGAGTGCGGCCGCGAGCGTGAACAGGAACGTCTTCGGGGCGCGGGCGGTCGTGCGCCCCGCGGGCGAGAAGCGGCGAGGGAGGAACATTATGGGCTCCGGGTTAGAAGAGAGTTCGCGTCAGAGGTCGGCTCGACTTTGGAGCGGGGAGATTCGGGTAACGCGCGACAGAGGTTATCACGGGGCCGCCCGCGCCGCCACCGAAATCCACAGGGCGGGCGCGGGCTTTTCCACAAGTGGATTTCCCTGTGGCAGAATCGCCCCCGTGACGCAAGCATCCCGAAACATGAAGAACGAAGAGACCTCTTACCCGAGGGGGAAGATCAGAGTCCTGCTGCTGGAGAACGTGAGCGGGACGGCCGCCGAGGCGTTCACGCGGAGCGGCTACCCGAACGTCGAGCGCCTGTCGCGCGCGCTTCCGGAGGATGAATTGGTCGAAGCGGTGCGCGGGGTTCACATCCTCGGCATCCGCTCGAAGACGAAGGTGACCGAGAGGGTGCTCGCGGCGGCCGACCGCCTGCTCGCCGTCGGGGCCTTCTGCATCGGCGTCAACCAGGTGAGCCTGAACGCGGCGACCGACGCGGGCGTGGCCGTCTTCAACGCGCCCTACTCGAACACGCGCTCGGTGGCCGAGCTGGTCGTCGGCCTGTGCGTCATGCTCATCCGCCGCATCCCCGACAAGAACGCGGCGGCGCACCGCGGCGTCTGGCTCAAGGAGGCGAAGGGCAGTTACGAGCTGCGCGGGAAGACTCTGGGCGTCGTCGGCTACGGCAACATCGGCTCGCAGGTCTCCGTGCTGGCCGAGGCGCTGGGGATGAAGGTCGTCTACTACGACGTAGTGCCGAAGCTCCCTCTGGGGAACGCGCGGCAGGCGCGCGACCTCGCGGAGCTGCTCTCGGAGTCGCACGTCGTCACGCTCCACGTCCCCGGCGGCGCGGGCACGCGCAACCTGATCGACGACGGGGCGCTCTCGCGGATGCGCGAGGGCGCGCTGCTCATCAACTACAGCCGCGGCGACGTGGTTGACCTCGACGCCTTAAGGAGGCACATCGAAAGCGGAAGGCTGGCGGGCGCGGCCGTGGACGTGTTCCCGGAGGAGCCGGAGAGGAGCGGCGACCCCTTCCGCACGGTCTTGCAGAACCTGCCGAACGTGATCCTGACGCCGCACGTCGGCGGCTCGACCGAGGAGGCGCAGGAGTCAATCGGCGTGGACGTGTCGTCGAAGCTGATTCAGTATCTTGAGTTCGGCACGTCTTCCGGCTCGCACACGGTGCCCCCCGTCTCCCTCCCGCCGCAGGAGGGCACGCACCGCGTCCTGCACATCCACCGCAACGTCCCCGGCGTGCTCGCCGAGATCAACTCGCGCCTCTCGGCGCGCGGCGTCAACATCCTCGGCCAGTACCTCAAGACGAACGACCGCGTCGGCTACGTCATCCTCGACGTGGATACAACGATCTCGAAAGAGGCCGTGAGTATTCTTCGGGAGGCGAAGGAGACTCTGAAGACGCGGGTCGTCTACTAGAGCGTTTATCGCATGAGCTTACCGACGACCGTTTAGAGGCGGGCTGCGCCTGCCGTCGCGTGATACATCGCAGCCAGCGCCGGCGGGCGCAGCCCGCCTCTAAACGGGAGGTAGACTTATCGGCTAATCCTAAAGCAGCAGGGTCTCGACGCGGTGGGCGTGCACCATCGCCTCGCAGGGTGACCAGGCGAAGACGGTGAAGCGGCCGTCCTGCGAGGCCACCAGCGCCACGGCGTCGCGCTGGTCCTGGACGAACTGCGCGGCGGAGAGGTGACGCGTCCCGCCCAGCTCCGCGGGGTCTACGACCTGCGGGTCGGAGCCCTCGACCGGCTCGGTGACGACGACGCGCTCGACCTCCGTCCCGCTCCGGCCCTGGACGATCTTCGCGCCGAAGGCGAGCAGCTCCGAGCGGTCGTTGACGACGGCCGCGCCGTCCACGGCCGTCAATCCCGCGACCGCCTCCACGGCCCTGCGCAGGTCGTCCTGCCACTCGTCGTCACGTTCGGCCTCCGGGCGCGAGAGCAGTTCCGCCAGCTCCGGGTAGGCCGGCTCGACCGTGTAAGGCGCGGGGCACAGGATGGAGTCGCACCACGCGTCGGAGCCGGCGGGCACGACCAGCAGCGTGCCCCCGCGCCCGTGCGCGCGCATCGAGACGGCGAGTTGCACGAGCACATCCGTCTGGTCTGCGTTCCCGCCCGACGCCGCGCCGAAGCCCGCCAGCGACGCGACCATGCCGGGGCAGTCGGGCTGCGCCGCGCCCATGTCAACGACCTTCACCTCGTCGCCGCGCAGCACGACGACGTTGGCGAACTTGCCCGCGTCGCTCCCGCGCCGGTACTTGACGACGAGCAGGCCCGGCTCGACGACTTCGAGCACGAAGCAGAGGCGCGGGATGACGCGCGTCATCCCCCAGACGCACAACTCCCCGTCTTCGTCGCAGCGCCAGACGCCGAGGTGTATGCCGGGGCGCTCGACCGCGGGCGCGAGCTTGGCGAGTGCGGCGGGGTCGAGCGGGAGCGAGCGCGCGAACCTCACCGGCCGCTCGGCCTGTTCGGGCGGCAGGTAGGCGAGCGAAATCTTCGGCGGGCGTCCCTCCTCGCGGCGCAAGCTGGCCCAGAAGGCCGCGTCGATGACGCACTCCACCGTCTCGGCGTCGGGCGTGGGCGCGAGCCCCCCTTTGCCCGCCGCGCGCGCGGCCTCGGCGCGGCGCGTGAAGTGGCCGACGACCCCCTCGGCCACCTTGCGCGCGGCTGGGTAGGCCGGCCCCTTCCGTGTCTGAAGTCCGCTGCTCATCACTTCACGTCGAGCAGTTCTACGTCGAAGACGAGCGTCGCGTTGGGCGGTATCGTGCCCTGCCCGGTCGCGCCGTAGCCGAGCGCGGGCGGGACGACGAGCTTACGCCGCCCGCCGACCTTCATCGTCGCCACGCCTTCGTCCCAGCCCTTGATGACACTGCCCGTGCCCAACGCGAACGAGTAGGGCTGGCCCCTGTCGCGCGAGCTGTCGAACTTCGTCCCGTTCAGGAGGGTGCCGGTGTAGTGGACGACCGCGGTCTGGCCCGGGCGCGGGCTCGGGCCGTTGCCGACGGCGAGGTCTGTGTACCTGAGCCCGGACGCGGTCGTCACCTCCGCGCCCGCGCCGCCGCCGGGCAGCCCCGGCACGAAGAGGAAGGCCGCCCCCGCGGCCAGGAGCGCGACGATGACGACGGCCGCGATGACGCGCGTCCGCTTCTGTTTGGCGTGGCGCGCCTCCGACCTCTGCTGCGACGCGACGTTGCTGCGGCGCGTGTGCGACCTCCCGGCGGTGTGCCGCTTACGACTCTGAGGCAACTCGAAAGTCTCCTGTCGTGTGGTCAGTTGAGTTCGCCGCCGCGGGAGCCGTGCGGCAGCGTGCGGCCGACAGCATAAGCGAAACGCGCGCGCGCCTCAACCGCCGGGCACGCCGGTCTTCGTGTCCCAGAAGGTCGGCCCGGCGGGGCGCAGCTCGCGCTCGGCGGCGAGCGCGACGAAGCCCATCGTGTAGCGCGCGTTGACTTCGAGCAGGGGGTGCAGTCCCCCCGCGTGCTCTAGGGCGTCGAAGCCCGCCGGGCCGCTGTAGCCTTCGGCGCGCAGCCGTTCGCAGACGACCGCGGCCGCCGCTTCAAGCTCCTTCACGCGTTCCTTCGTCGGCGGGCGGCCGAGCACGTAGCCCACGCCTGTGCCCGCGCCGTTCGTCCGCAGGTCGCTCACGCCGAGCAGCCGGTGCGCGCCCCGGCTTGAGACCTCGACGACGACCCCGTACTCGCGCTCCACCTCAAGCCACGGCTGGAAGACGAGCGGCTCGCCGCGCGCGAGCCGTTTGAAGGCCCACGCCGCCTGCGCCCCTTCGACGCACGGGCCGCGCCCCAGCACGCGCTCGCGCGCCGCGAAGCCGTAAGGGCTTTTGACGACCCACTTGTCCTC
The DNA here is from genome assembly GCA_035563535.1 of Pyrinomonadaceae bacterium. Classification (GTDB taxonomy): domain Bacteria; phylum Acidobacteriota; class Blastocatellia; order Pyrinomonadales; family Pyrinomonadaceae; genus QHXN01. Next base: position 209,962 of record DATMVD010000091.1, read on the forward strand.
CGCGCCGGGGCACGCGCGCGCCGCCGCCTCCTTCAACTCTTCCGCGTCGTGCGCGACGCGCGCGCCGGGCAGCGCCCAACCCATCTCGACTTCGAGCGCGTGGCTCCAAAGCTTCGAGTTCACGCGCGCGACCACATCGAAGTCTAAAGGTCGCACGTCTGCCCCCGCGTCCGACCCTTCGGACGCGGCCGTGCGCGTCCAGCCCCACGGCGTGAAGAGGCGGCTCGTCTGAGGCGTGCGGCCCGAGCGGGCGGCGCGCGGCGAGACGAGTTCGACCTCACGCCGACGGGCCTCTTCTACGAGGGCGTCCGTCCAAGGCACTTCAAACAGCAACCCGTCGCCGGGGAGCGCGAGCCGCAGGAGGTGCGGGGCGAGCCGCCGGTTGAGCGCGTCGAAGGCTTGCGTGCGGCGGTAGGGGCGCGCCGGGGCTGTGGCGTCGTGCGCCAGCTCGGCCTCGAAGTCCGCGTTCATGTGCCACAGTCTCTGTTTCACGCCGGTTCGGTTTAGTATACAGGCACGATGCGTGTGTGGAGGCTTGAGCTGGAGTACGAAGGGACGCGCTACGCGGGCTGGCAGGCGCAGCCGCACGCGCGGACGGTGCAGGGCGAGCTGTCGAAGGCGGCCGAGCAGTTCCTCGGCGCGCGCGTCGAGGTCGGCGGTTCGGGGCGCACGGACGCGGGCGTCCACGCGCTCCGGCAGGTCGCGCACCTGAAGTCGAAGCCGCGGGGCCGCGCGCCCGAAGCTTCGCAGTTGAAGGCGGGCCTGAACAAACTCCTCCCGCACGACGTGAACGTCCTGCGCGTCGCGGACGCGCCGCCCGGCTTCCACGCGCGCCACGACGCGCGGGCGCGCTTCTACGTCTACCAGATCGCGACGCGGCGGACGGCCTTCGGCAAGCCCTTCGTCTGGTGGGTGCGTGACCGGCTGGACGTGAAGTCGATGAGGGAAGCGTGCCGGCTCGTCGAAGGCCGTCACGACTTCAGCTCGTTCTGCGAGAGCCCCGGGGAGCAGCGCTCGACGCTCGTCGAGGTCGGGCGCGCGGAACTCGCGGAGGCGGGCGGGCTCGTCCTCTTCCGCATCGGCGCGAGCCACTTCCTCTGGAAGATGGTGCGGCGCTTGGTGGGCGCGCTCGTCGAGGTCGGGCGCGGGAACCTCTCGGCGGATGGGTTCGGCGCGCTCTTACAGAGGTACTCCAACGCGCCCGCCGCGTGGACGGCGCCGCCGTCGGGGCTCTTCCTCGAACGCGTCCTCTACGAAGGCGACCCCGCGCCGGGGCCGCTCCGGCCCGCCTTCCCTCTGACGGCCGACTGAAGGGCGCGCTACTTCCGGCGCTTGAAGTAGAGGCAGGTGACGGTGCCGTCCTGCGCCGCGGCCGTCAGCTCCCAGCCTTCTTCGCCGAGCCGGTTGAGGTTGGCGGGGCTGGTGTGGGCGCAGGTCGTCTGGTACTCCCAGCGCGTCCGCGCCTCCTGCGCCTGGCGCGCGAACCCGACCAGACAGAGGAGCGAGACGAGCAGCATCGCGGCGAGCATGATTCTGTTTCTCATGCGCCGCAGCATAAGAGAAGGGCGCGCCCCGCGTAAAGAGTTGTTTGCGGAGGCGGCCGGTCAGTGCCACACGCGATAGCCGATAGCACTGACCGCTATAAAAACGGTTGATGTTGACAACCTCGGCGGGCGGGTAGTAGAAAACCGCTGCCCCAGCAGTTCCGGAATTTAATTTTTCGACAAGGACGCCCCGAATCTCACTTCGCTACAGGTGTGAGCGGCGTCCGCCGCCGAGGGAGAACATGAACATTGAATACGTACGCGGGGGACGCGCGCGCTTAGCGTCCGCCGCCTTCTCGCTGCTGCTCCTGGTGGTGTGTGCGCCCGCCGCGCTGCGCGCGCAGACGCGCACCGAGTACCGCGCCTTCTGGGTTGACACCTTCAACACCGCGCTCGACAACCACGCGCAGGTGCTCGACGTCATCTCGCGCGCCAAGCTGGCGAAGGCCAACGCCGTCTTCGTGCAGGTGCGCCGGCGCGGCGACTCGTGGTACCTCGACTCGCTGGAGCCGCGCGCCGACCGGCGGCCGGCCATGGCGCCGGACTTCGACCCGCTGCTCGACCTCATCACGGAGGCGCACAAGCCGGAGAACAACCTGGAGGTGCACGCCTTCGTCATCGTCGGCGCCCTCTGGAACCGCGACCCGCGCTGCGCGAACCTCCAGCCGCCGGCCGGCCACGCCTTCCTCTCCCACGGCGGCTTCGACCCGACCCCGTCGGTGATGAACGTCGACCCGAACCGCGACGACAACTGGCTCACGCGCACGCTGCTGCCCGACACCAACGCGCACCAGCTCACCTGCCAGACGACCACGCCGCCCAACATCAGCTTCAACGGCCAGCGCTTCGGCGCCGAGTTCTGGATCGACCTCGGCCACCCCGAAGCGGCCAAGTACACGCACGACGTGCTCATGCACCTCGTCAGGAAGTACGAGATCGACGGCCTGCACCTCGACCGCATCCGCTACCCGGAGTTCGCGGCCAGCGGCCAGACGGCCGCGAACGGCACGAACGTCGGCTACAACAAGACGAGCGTGCGGCGCTTCAACGAGCACTACGGGAGTACGGGGAACCCGCTCCCGAGCGACGCGCAGTGGAAGCAGTGGCGGCGCGACCAGGTGACCAACTTCGTGCGCCGCCTCTACCTGGGCGTCATGGCCGAGAAGCCGCAGGTGAAGGTCTCCGCCTCGCTCATCGCCTTCGGCGGCATCGCCAACACCAACGACGCGACCTGGAACAACGCGGAGGCGTACTGGCGCGTCTACCAGGACTGGCGCGCGTGGACGGAGGAGGGCATCCTCGACATCGCCATGCCGATGGCCTACAAGCGGGAGCACAACGCCGGCGAGGCCGCGCAGTACGACCAGTGGAACGCCTGGCTGCGCACGCACCTCTACAACCGCGCCGGAATCCTGGGGCAGGGCGGGCTCTCGAACGCCATCGAGGGGACGCTCCGCCAGACGCGGCGGACGCTCACGCCCGACACGAACCTCTCCGGCATCAGCTTCTACTCGATGGCGACGAGCAACGTCGCCACCACGAACCCGACCATCAACCCCTACGCCCTCCCCACGCCCACGCCCACGCTCGCGCGCTCGTTCGCCGAGTTCGCGTCGGGGCTGACGACGGGCAAGTCCGTCAACGGCGCGACGCTCTACGAGCCGGCCGGGCAGACGCCCATCTTCGCCGAAGCCGCGAACATCCCGACCTTCTCGTGGAAACTCGCGCCGACGAAGGGGCACGCGCGGGGCGAGGCTTTCGACGCAGATAACAGACCGCTCGACACCGCGACCGTCCAGATAGAGAACCTCGGCACGCAGGCGACGCGCTCGACGAAGACCGACGGGAACGGCTTCTTCGGCTCCGTTGACCTCGACCCGGGCTCTTACCGCGCGACCGTCGGCTCTTCCTACTTCTGCTTCAACGTTATGCCCGGTGTCGTCGCCGACGCCGTCCGCGACACGCTCGCGCCCGTGACCGTCGCCGCGCCCCAGCCCGCGACGCCCGACGGGCAGAACGGCTGGTACGTGTCGAACGTCTCTTTGACTCTTAACGCCTCGGACAACTGCGCGGGCGTCTCCTCGACGGAGTATTCGACCGACGGCGGCCAGACGTGGCAGCCGTACGCGGGGGCTTTCAGCCTGACGGACGACGGCACGCACGTCGTCCTCTACCGCTCGGCGGACGCCGCCGGGAACGCGGAGACGGCGCAGAGCCTCGTCGTTAAGATCGACAAGACGGCGCCGACCCTTTCCCTGAGCGCCACGCCTGACGTCATCTGGCCGGCCAACAATCAGCCGTTCGAGGTGAGCGTCGGGGGCTCGGGCGCGGACGCCACTTCGGGGCTCGCCGCGGTCACCTACGTCGTCACGGACGAGTACGGCGCGCCGCTCTCCATCGACCCGCGGGCGCTTTCCGGCAACTCCGCCGGGTGGGCCGAGTCGCTCACGGTCGAGGCCAGCCGCCGCGGCGACGACCGCGACGGCCGCCTCTACCGCGTCACGGCGACGCTCACCGACCAGGCCGGCAACACCTCGACCGCGGCCGCCGACATCGTCGTCCCCCACGACCGGCGGCAGCATTAAGTACAGAGCCCCGAAGGGGCGGAATGAAATAGCCAGGGGGCCGAAGCGTTGGCGCGTAGCGTCTGAGCACCGCCCCTGGTCACGTCGGGTAAATATGTTGAGCCCTGAAAGGGCGGAATGAACGGTCGAACGTATTCCGCCCCTTCAGGGCTCGGCGTCTTTTTCCGACTGCTGACCAGGGGCGTTGCCCCTGGCTTTCACATTCTGCCCCTTCGGGGCTGAAGCCACATGGTTGAATCCTTTCTCGTTGGCGGGTAAGATGCCGCGCCGTTCCCGAGACTCTTAACAGCAGGAGGCCATAATGTCAGCGCAGACCGGTCAACCTTCCCCCGAGCACTTCTTCCAGGCTGCCACTTCGTACCAGCACGCGGCCGCGCTCAAGGCCGCCGTCGAACTGGAACTCTTCACCGCCGTCGCCGAAGGCAACCGCGACGCGAAGTCCATCGCCGAGCGCTGCGGGGCCTCGGAGCGCGGCGTGCGCATCCTCTCCGACTTCCTCGTCATCGACGGCTTCCTGACGAAGGACGAGGGCGGCTACGGGCTGACGCGTGACTCGGCCGTCTTCCTCGACCGGCGCTCGCCGGCCTACATGGGCGGCGCGCTTGAGTTCCTGCTCGCGCCCACGCTCCTCAAGGGCTTCGAGGATCTGGCGGGCGCGGTGCGCAAGGGCGGCACGGTCGTCCCCGAAGGCGGGACGGTCTCGGCGGAGAACCCCGTCTGGGTGAAGTTCGCGCGCGCGATGGCTCCGATGGCCGCGCCGGTGGCGGGGCAACTCCCGCCGCTCGTCGGCGCGCCCACCGAAGGGAAGTACAAGGTGCTCGACATCGCCGCCGGCCACGGCCTCTACGGGCTGGCGTTCGCGCGGCACAACCCGGAGGCCGAGGTCGTCGCGCTCGACTGGCCGTCCGTGCTCGAAGTGGCGAAGGAGAACGCGCGGGGGATGAATGCCGACGGGCGCTACTCGACGATCGAGGGCGACGCCTTCGGCGCGGAGTTCGGCGGAGGCTACGACGTGGTGCTGCTCACGAACTTCCTGCACCACTTCGACCCTCCGACCTGCGAACGGCTCCTGCGCAAAGTCCACGCGGCGCTCGGGGAGGGCGGGGCGGCGCTCACGCTCGAATTCGTGCCGAACAAAGACCGCGTCACGCCGCCGCTCTCGGCCGCCTTCTCGCTGACGATGCTCGCCGGCACGCCCGCCGGCGACGCCTACACCTACCCCGAGCTGGAACGCATGTTCACGAGCGCCGGCTTCTCAAGCAGCGAACCCCACCAGCTCCCGGCCTCGCCGCAGCAGGCGATTGTTTCAAGGAAATAACGGTCAGAACCGCCCGCGGTAGCGGGTGGGCCTTTCGACGACGGCTTGATGATTGATGAGAGACGCGCTGTCTTCAATCATCGGGCTGCACTCGCTAGGCCCACCCGCTACCGCGGGCGGTTCTGACCTGATTGCCCACGTTGAGCCGTTTCGTCCGCGGATTGCGCGTTAATGTTCGGGTGCAAATTCTTGCCCGAACATTTTCAAGGACGGAGAAACGGATGAGGTTCTTAACGCTCGCACTGCTCTTTCTATTGCTCTTGACTCCTTTCAACTCGGCCGCGGCGCAGTCGCCGGTGCTCGCCGGGGGCGAGCCGCCGCTGACGGCGGCGACCGTGGAGGACGTGGCCGAATTCTTCGGCTGGCTCTTCGAGACGCGCTTCACGCCCGCCGAGCGGCGCGAGTTGGAGCGCATCCTCGTCGCCACGTGGCGCGCCAACGACCGGAAGGAGATCGAGGCCGCACAGCAGTTCGGCGCGCTGAACGTCAAGCTGCTGACCGTCTCGAAGGAGAAGCACGCGGAGCTGCGCGCGGCCGTGCTGCCCGAGGTGCTGAAGGGCGCGCGGGCCGAGGCCACCGACTTCTCGCGCCTGCTACTGGGCGTCTACGAATCGCGCGCGGGCGGCGAGGCGGCGGCGCGGGGCGAGGCGCAGGCCGAGGCGGCGGCGTCGGGGGGCGACGCCGCGGAGTTGCTCGGTGCCTGGCGGTCGTCCGAGATCGGGATGATCAGCTACCAGAACACCATCACCGGCTCGTCGCGCCCGGGGCGCGGGACGACGATGCAGTACAAGTTCCTCCCGGGCGGCCGGTTCGAGTATAACGGCTACCTTGAGACGACCATGTACAACTGCACGACGACGCTCTTCAACCCGGTCGCCGGAACCTACAGCGTCGCGGGCAACCGCCTGACCATCATGCCGAAGACGAGCAAGTGGCAGCAGACCAACAACTGCGCGTCGAGCATGAACAAGACGCAGCCGGGCAAGCTCGACCCCGAGACCTACACCTTCCGCTTCTCCGACGAGCAGGGCGGCCGCCGCCTCTGCCTGACATCCTCGAAGGGCAACGAGGTCTGCTACCGCGCCGAATAGCCGAGGCGATGAACGTGAGAGAACGAAGATTAATTGAACGCACTCTGCGTGCGGCGGCGCCCGACGGCGTGCGCCGCACGCTTCTTTTGGTGACCGCCCTCTGCTGCCTTTCGCTGGCGGCCCACGCGCAGGAGCCGGCGAAGACGGTCAAGACCTTCAAGCTCGGCGAGACGGACGTTCGCGTCAACGTCTACGAGCGCGCGGGCGCTTCGGTGACGCTCTTCTCGCCGCACCACAACGAGCAGGGCGCGGTGCGGGCGGGCAGGGAGATGGTCGCCGCGCGCGGCGGCCGCTTCGTCGAGGTCGAGGCGTTCGACGACGCGGGCGCGCCCGCGCGCCGCCTGCGCTTCCGCGTCGGGGGCCGCGCCTTCAGCGTTGACCCCAACCGCATCTACACCCCCAACGGCCGCAAGTGCCTCAACCTCCCGCCCGACGCGGAGGCCGCGGTCAAGGCCTTCGCCGACAGCCTGCTCGCGCTGCTCTTCGCGCCCGGCGGCGGCTCCCTGCGCGCGGGCGAGACGCTCTTCGTCGCCGTCCACAACAACGGCGACGTGGAGAAGAGCGCGGCCGCGGAGCGCGACTCGGATTTGACGGCGGTCGCCTTCGTGAAGCCTTTGCGCTCGCGCGCGACCTTCCGCGGCGCGTTCGAGGAGTCGGCCGCGGGCGTCTACCTCTCGAACACGGAGGAGGACGAGGACAATTTCATCATCGTCACCGAGCCGCGCCTGCTCGCGCCCTTCGCCGCGCGCGGCTTCAACGTCATCGTGCAGAAGCCCGCGGCGCAGCTCCGCGCGCCCGGCTGCGCGGTGGACGACGGCTCGCTCTCCGTCCACGCCGCCTTCAACAACATCCCCTACCTCAACCTCGAAGTGGACATCGCGGGCGGGGCCGCGCGCCAGCGCCAGATGCTCGAAGCCGTCTACGACTTCATCAAGACGAAGCAGTAAAAACAAGTAGACAGTAGTCAGTAGTCAGTAGTCAGTAGAAAGACAGGCGGCGCGCCGGCTTTATAACCGGACGCGCCGCCCCTGTTTTCCTACTGACTACTGACTGCTGATTACTGACTACTGCTCTCATGTGATCCGTTTGGCGGGCGGGGCACGCGTTACGTGTGAGGCCGCCAAGGGAAGTCGCTCCCGGCGGCGGAGGTTTGAGAGGCCATGAGAGCAGCGTCCCGCAGAAGGGCCACAATGCACGTCCTGTCGAAAGTCGCGTTTGCGGCCCTGCTGGTCGTGCTTGTGGGCGGGCGCGCTCTCGCGGCCGGCGAAGGCGACGAAGGCAGGAGACCTAATCCCGCACCCTCGCGGGGGATTACGAACATGAAGGTTGCAAACTTTGACGAGGCGCTCTCGGCGGCGCTCGCGCGGCGCGGGGCGGCGTCGCGCGTCCCCTGCGACGGCCGAGACCCCGTCGCGCGCCGGATTCTGAACGAGTACGGCGCGGTCTTCTTCGCCTCGGGCGGGGCGCTGCCGCCGCCGGTCTGCATCTTCGGGGGGGCCGAAGAGGTCGAGTCGTTCCAGCGCGAAGCGACGGTCTCGGCGCAGCAGATCGGCGGCGTCACAATCGAACTCCAGCCGGCCGCCATGCGCGCCCTGCTGGCCGCGCGCGTCGAGGCGGAAGCTGAGGGGCTCGACATCACCCCGCGCGACGGCTCGGAGTCGGCGCGCCGCGGCTACGCGGACACGGTGAGGCTCTGGAACTCGCGCCTGCTGCCCGCGCTCGAATACTGGCGCGGGCAGGGCCGGCTGTCAGAGGCGGAGGTCGAGCGGGTCAGACGTTTAACCGTGCGCGAGCAGGTCGGGGCGGTGCTCGAACTCGAACGCGCGGGCGTCTACTTCAGCAAGGACTTCTCGAAGTCGATTCTCTATTCGGTCGCCGCGCCGGGCGCTTCGCAGCACCTCTCGCTCCTGGCCTTCGACGCGGCCGAGTACGGCGACGCGCGCGTGCGCCAGATACTCGCGCGCCACGGCTGGTTCCGCACCGTGCGGAGCGACTGCCCGCACTTCACATACCTCGGGCTGCCCGAGAGCCGCCTGCCTGCGCACGGGCTCAAGAGAGTTGAGACCCGCGACGGCGAGTTCTGGGTTCCGAACAGCGACGGCGTCGGCGCCGAGCCGCCGCCCGCGTTGGCGCAGAGGCTTTAAGGATTCCCCGGTGCCGGGTGCGGCCGTTGCGAGGGCGGCCGGCCACCGGGCGCGGGGGACGCGGAGGGGGCGCAGAGACTTGAGACTCTGCGCCCCCTCCGCGCTTTCTAACGTATCTTCTCCGCGGTGCGGCCCGTGTCGGCGAGCGCGCCGACGCGCCACTGGGTGGCCGCGCCGTGGTAGACGAGGCGGCCGTCCGGAATGACCCTGTAGTCGAGCGGCCCGCGCGCCCGCCAGTGCTCCGGCGTGAAGAGGCAGAAGAGCCCGTCGCGACCCTTCGACGCGACCACCTCCTGCCACCCTGCGAGTTTGTAGATACCCCTCTCCCTCAGCTCCAACCCTCGGCACCTCCTCGGTGATGTTGCGGCTTAAGGGAGAGCGCACGCCCTCCGGTATTGCTACTGACGTGCCAGCGGCCTCCGCCCGTAAAGTCGCGCGGCGGCGGCGGCGCGCGCGTCAGGAATCGGTACTGAATGTTTAAACCATGTTCAGTTATCGTCCGCGAACGGACAGAGAGGGCGCGCCCTCGCCGCTGCGGCCGGGGGCGCATCCGTTATAAACTCGGGGCTCCGGCACTTCGATGGATGCGACGCCATAGCGGTCAGAACCGCCCGCGGTAGCGGGTGGGCCTCGATTACTCGGACGCTCCGTCTTGCCAAGGCCCACCCGCTACCGCGGGCGGTTCTGACCTGCCTTGCCACGGGGCGGTCGCGTCCGTCTGCACGCCGCTCTAGTTGTTCTGATTGTTGAGGAGGGATGTTTTGAAGAGTAGTTATTTGAAGGCGACGAAGCTTCTGTTAGCGGCCGCGGTGCTGGCCGTCTCGGCCGCGCCGCGCGTGCGGGCGGACGAGGGGATGTGGACTTTCGACAACCCGCCGCTCAAGCTCTGGAAGGAGCGTTACGGGTTCGAGCCGACGGCGGCCTGGCTCGAACGCCTGCGGCTCGCGTCGGTGAGGCTGGCGGAGGTCGGGACGACGACGGGCGGCGGGAGCGGCGCGTTCGTTTCGCCGGACGGCCTGGTGGCGACGAACCAGCACGTCGGCGCGGGTCAGATCGCGAAGCTCTCGACGCCGGAGCGCGACCTCACCAAAAACGGCTTCTACGCGCGCACGCGGGCCGAGGAGTTGAAGTGCCCCGACTACGAGGTGAGCGTGCTCGCCTCCTACGAGGACGTGACGGCGCGCGTGCAGGGCGCTGTGAAGCCCGGCGCGAGCCCGGCCGAGGCGAACGCGCAGCGGGAAGCGGAGATCGCGGCCGTCGAGAAAGAGTCGGCGCAGAAGACGGGCCTCGGCAGCCGCGTCGTCAAGCTCTACAGCGGCGGCGAATACTGGCTCTACCGCTACAAGCGCTACACGGACGTGCGCCTCGTCTTCGCGCCCGAGGAGCAGGCGGCCTTCTTCGGCGGCGACTACGACAACTTCACCTACCCGCGCTACGCGCTCGACGTGTCGTTCTTCCGCGTCTACGAAGGCGGGCAGCCCGCGCGCACAGAGAACTTTCTGAGGTGGTCGAAGGCGGGGCCGAAGGAGGGCGAGTTCGTCGTCGCCCCCGGCAACCCCGGCTCGACCGACCGCCTGATGACGGTCGCGCAGCTCCGCTATCAGCGCGACACCGGCAACCCCTTGCAGATGCGCGTGTGGACTTCCCGCCGCGACGCGCTCGAACGCTTCGCCGCGCGCGGCCCCGAGCAGGCGCGCCGCGCGCAGTCGGCGAAGCGCTCGCTGGAGAACTCCATCAAGCGGCTCGTGGGTCAGCAGGAGGGACTGAGCAACCCGCGCTCTTTCGAGCGCAAGGAGGCCGCGGAGAAGGCCCTGCGTGACGCGGTCGCCGCGCGCCAGGAGCTGAGGCGCGAGTACGCGTCGGCGTGGGACGAGATCGAGGCCGCCTACCGCGACTACCCTGCGGCGGCGAAGCGCGTCGCGTTCACGACGCTCGCGCCTTCGCGCCTCGGCACCATCGCCTCGAACCTCGTCCGCCGCGCCGAAGAGTTGAAGAAGCCCGACGCGCAGCGCTACGCCGAGTTCCGCGAAGGCCGCCTGCCCGCGCTCTCCATCAGCATCCTCTCGCCCGCGCCCGTCTACGCCGACATGGAGGAGGCGGTGCTCGCCGCCTGGTTCGCCGAGGCGCGCGCCGCGCTCGGCCCCGAAGACCCGTTCGTGCGCGCCGCGCTCGGGGGCTCGACGCCCGAAGAGGCTGCGCGCAAGCTCGTCGCGGGGACGAAGCTCGCCGACGTCGGCGTCCGCCGCGCGCTCCTCGAAGGCGGGGCCGAAGCGGTCGAGAAGTCGGACGACCCGCTCGTCGTCTTCGCCAGGAGGATGGAGCCGATCTACCGCGAGCTGCGCGCGTGGGAGGAGTCGCACGTCAAGGGCGTGGAGGCTTCGGCGGGGCAGAGGATCGCGCTCGCGCGCTTCGCGGTCTACGGGAAGACGACCTACCCGGACGCGACCTCGACGATGCGCGTGACCTACGGGACGGTGAAGGGCTACGAGGAGGACACCACGCTCGTCCCCTTCAAGACGACCTTCTACGGCCTCTACGACCGCGCCGAGGGGTTCGGGGGCAAGCCGCCTTATGATCTGGTGCCGCGCTTCCGCGAGCGCCGCGAGCGCCTCGACCTCTCGACCCCGCTCGACTTCGTCTACACGGCCGACACCATCGGCGGCATGTCCGGCAGCCCCGTCGTCAACCGCGACGCCGAAGTCGTCGGCCTCAACTTCGACAGCAACATCCAGAAGCTGCCGAACCGCTACTGGTACGTTGACGAATCGGACGGCGGCCGCGCCGTCGCCGTCCACTCGTCGGCCGTCCTCGAAGCCCTCCGCAAGCTCTACGACGCCGCCCCCCTCGCCGAAGAGCTGACGCGGCAGTAAGGAAAGGTTGGAAAGCCCCGAAGGGGCGGGATGAGATAGCCAGGGGCAGAGCGAAGGCAAAGCCGGAGCGCCGCCCCTGGTGACAACGTGATAATACGTTGAGCCCTGAAAGGGCGGAATAACCGTCGAACATATTCCGCCCTTTCAGGGCTCAACGTCCTTGTGTCGCTGTAGACCAGGGGCGTTGCCCCTGGCTTTCACATTACGCCCCTTCGGGGCTCAACTCTCGCCGCGCCCGCACGTCTTCGACACTCGTCAGGTTCCCCGCGCGGCTGTCTTCGAGCCCGGCTTCGATGGCCTGCCGGACGTAGATTTCGTGCATGAGGTCGTCCCAGGTGGCGTCCTCGGGCAGACGTTCAATCAGGCGGCGCGCTTCGTCTTTAACGCTCACTGCTTCCATGCCGACAGTATAGCGGCCGGAAGAATTAAGAGGCAACGGGGTGTCGGACTAACCTAAATGGTTAGTCCGACACCCCGTTGCCTCTTTGCATCGTTCAGAACTTCTTCGTCGCGGCGTCGTTCCAGGCGGCGATGACGGCCGTGGCTTCGAGGGTGTCGGTGTTCTCAAGCCTGAGCTTCCAGGTGCCGGCCGTGACGTTCTTGTCGACGAAGATGGTGCGGAAGAAGCCGCGCGACTCGGGCGAGCCGGCGAGGTTCGAGCCCCGCGCCGTGCCGCGCTCGTCCGAGAGCGTGGCCGAGACCAGCGCGCCGGCCATGAAGGTCACGCCGAAGTTCGCGCCGGCCGCGACGGGAATCTCGACCTCGATGGTCTGCTTCGGCGCGAGCTTTACTTCCTTTGCAAACGACGGGCGGAAGTCTCCGTCGGCAGTGAGTGTGAAGCCGGAGGGCGAGACGTAAGCCGCGTTGATGAAGGCCGGTGTCGAAATGTCCCGTGTGTTCTGGTTAATCTGACCCGGGAGCTGCGAGGCGTCGGGCCGCTCGGGGTTGTGGTCGCCGCTGGGGCCGACGGCGAGGCGCGGCTTGACGAAGGCGGAGAAGTCGGCCGTGCCCGTCAGCTCCGTGTGAACGTTCCGCGAGAGCGCGTTGTCGCGAATCTGCCAGAGGGCCGACTCGACGGGGACGACGCCGTCGTTCCAGACGACGGTCTTGCACATCACGGGCAGGGGGTTGCCGGCGAGCACCGAGAACTTGACGCCCTTGCGGTTCGTCGTCACGCGGTTGAACTCGGCGACGACCGACGGCTTGAGCTGGCGGACGGCCTCGACGTTCTTTCCCAACACTTCAAACGTCGAGTTCATCACGTCGGCGCACGGGCTCCCCATGTTCGGCGTGCCGAGCATGACGAGGTGCGCGACCTGCGGCCGCCCGTCCGGGCTCGGCGGCATGAAGTTGTGTACGTAGTGGCGCGTGATGAGCCCGCCCATCGAGTGGGCGACGACATCGACGTGCCACGCGTTGCGATCCTCCTGCGCGTAGCGGACGTACTTGCCGACCTCCTGCGAGTTCTCGAAGATGCCGTTCGTTGGCCCCGACGAGAGGAACTCGCCGCCCGTGTTCATCACACCCTTCTCGGGGCGCTCGCCGACGGGGAACGCCTTCCAGTCGTAGCTGTGCGCGGTCGTCAGGATGTTCTGCCAGGACTCCCACGCGCGCCAGTTGCTCCACAGGCCGTGGACTAAGACGACGGGCTTGGGCGCGACCTTCAAATTCTTTGTCAGCTCGTCGGTCTTCTTCCCGGACTCTTCCAGCTCGGCCTTGATGCGCTGCACGAGGCGCGGCCTTCCGTCGTCGTACCAGGCGTAGCCGGAAGAGTCCCAGGCCAGCTCGACCTCGCGCGCCTCGCCCGACTCGACGCGGACGGAGACGACCGAGTCCTTGAGCTGCGCGTCGGGGCGCGCGCCGTCCCACTTGTCGCCCTTGTAGGTCTCTTTGAACTTCACGTCGGCGAACTTCGTCTCGCCCGAGGCGTTCAAGACCGTCGCCTTGATCTTAACGAGGTTGCCGTCGATGGTTCCGGTCTGCTCGTTAATCTCCTGCCAGTCGTCGAAGTTCGGGTAACGCGGGTGCTCGAACGCGAGCTCGACGAGGCGCAGCGGCGCGCCGCACTTTTGCAGGTTCCAACTGATCGTCTCGGTCACGTTCTGCCACGTCCGCGAGTAGCTGCCGCTCAGGCGGTTCGGGTCGTTGGGGTCTACGCGGTGCGAGCCGTCGGAGGTCAGAGAGTTGCCGTCGATGGTCGTCTCGGTCGGCGGCATCGTCAGGTTCTTGCCCTCCTTCGGCGTGCACTGGCCGCTGTAAGTGCTGGTCTGCTTGCCGGAGGTCCGCCCCTTGATCTGCGGGACGCCGACGCTGACCGTGTACGTGCCGTCGGCGTTGACGCCGGCGTGGACGTTCGCTTCGAGGCCGGAGGCGCTGCCCGAAGTCTCGGTCTTCGAGGTGGAGGTGCCGGTCATCACCTGCCAGGTCTTGCCGCGGTCGCAGGAGTTGCGCTCGCGCGCCCTGACCGTCTCGTCCGAGGTGAACTTGTGATCGACCGTGGCGCGGCCGACGCTCGAACCGTTCCGCTCCGGGCTTTCGAGGACGGCGACCCGGGCCTTGTAGTTGTAGCGCATCTGCCAGTCGGTCGTGTCCTCACCGCGCCCCGAGACGCGCGGGACGGTCTTGTTGTTCGTCTGCGTCTGCGTCCGCGTGTAGCTGACGAGGCCCGTCCAGGCGGCCGAGCAGGCGGCCGGCTTCGTCGGCGTCCTGGCGGGCGTTCTGCGGGTCTGCGCCGGGGCGGCGGCCGCGGTCAGGCACAGGAGAAGGGCGGCGGATAAGAGCTGTCTGGAAATGCGGGTCAAAACGGGCGAGCCTCCTTGATTCGTCAACGTCATGGACAAAAGGCCGGGACTCCGGCCTCAGTCTTTAACGCGCAAAAGGGAGGCGCACGGTATCAAAAAGGTCAGAACCGCCCGCGGTAGCGGGTGGGCCTTTGTTATTCGGCACGTCCGGGTAACAAAGGCCCACCCACTACCGCGGGCGGTTCTGACCTGATTATCTCAGTTGACGGTCGTCACGTCGGCGGGGACGTCGGCGGCGGTGTCCTCCTGTTGCTCGACGAGGTGGGCGCGGCGGAGTTGTTCGACGAGGCGGGCGAGGTCGGCGAGCTGGTCTTCGGTCAAGTCCTGGAAGACGACGCCGAAGCCGACGCCCTCCATGTGGTACTTGACCCGGCCGCGCAGGCGCAGCCAGCGGTTCTCGGGCGTCCAGACGCGGACGTGGAGGTTCTGCCCCTCGATGACGATGGCCTTGGTCTTAACGAAACACTCCTTGAGGCCGATGCTCGTGATGGTTCCGCTGCGCGGGGCGTCGGGCGTCGGCCCGAAGGCGCAGGAGAGTTCGGAGAGGAAGCGCGTCTTTTTTCTCGCGTCGTTCATGGCGGTGTGTGGCCCTTCGGGTTCGTTTCAGTCGGCGGAGACCAGGCGGATCGACTTGACCTCGTCGGGGGCGGGCTCGTCGGGGACGAGGCCGAGCGACTTGACGGCCGTGTCGGGGGCGGGCGGGGGCGGAGCCTCCGCAGGCATGTGCACCTTCCGCACCTTCTCGTTGGTCTCGATGATGATCTTCTCGGCGTCCCCCGGGCTCGAAGGCCGCGAGAAGTAGTAGCCCTGCCCGTACTCGCACTTGAGGTCGCGCAGGAGCTTGAGCTGATCCTTGGTCTCGACGCCCTCGGCCACCACGTCCATCCCCAGCACCTGCGCGAGCATGACGATGGTGCGGACGATCTCGACGTTCTCAAGGTTCTGCGCCATGCGCGTGACGAAGGAGCGGTCGATCTTCAGGGTGTCGATGGGGAAGCGGTGCAGGTAGCTCAGGGAGGAGTAGCCCGTCCCGAAGTCGTCGATGGCGAGCTGCACGCCGAGGTCGCGCAGGTGGCGGAGCATCTCGGTCGCCGTGTCGATGTTCTCCATGACCGCGCCCTCCGTGATTTCGAGCTTCAACTGGCGCGGGTTCAGTCCCGTCTTACGGAGCACGTTGTCCACCTGCGCCATCAGCATCGTGTGGTTGAACTGCTTGGCCGAGAGGTTGACGCTCATGAAGAAGGGGGACGCCTCCGGGTACTTCTCCTGCCACTCGCGCATCTGGCGGCAGGCCTCTTCCAGGGCCCACTCGCCGAGCTGGATGATCTGCCCCGTCTCCTCCGCGATGGGGATGAAGTCGAGCGGCGAGACGAGGCCGCGCTCCGGGTGGTGCCAGCGCACCAGCGCCTCGAAGCCGCAGAGCTTGAAGTTGTCGAGCGAGACGATGGGCTGGTAGAGCAGGTAGAACTGCTCCTTCTCCAGCGCCTTCCTCAAGTCGGTCTCGATCTGAAGGAGGTTGACGGCCGAGGCGTGCATGCTGTGGTCGAAGACGACGTGGCGCGCCTTGCCGAGAGACTTCGCGCGGTACATCGCCGTGTCGGCGTCGCGCAGGATGTCTTCCGGGTCTGAGTAAGCGCCGGTGCCGACGGCCACGCCGATGCTCATCGTCGTGAAGACCTCGCGGCCGCTGAGCACGATGGCCGCGGAGATCTCCTGCTGGATGCGCGAGGCCACGACCGTGGCCTCCCCGTCGCTGGCCAGGTCGTCGAGCAGGATCGTGAACTCGTCGCCGCCGACGCGGGCCACGGTGTCGCCCTGCCGCAGGCAGCTCTCAAGCCTCCGCGCGACTTCGACCAGGAGCTGGTCGCCCGCGACGTGACCCAGAGAGTCGTTGATGACCTTGAAGCGGTCGAGGTCGCAGAAGAGGACGGCGAAGCGGCGCTCGGCGTGGCGCTTGGCGCGCGCGATGGCGAGCTTGACGTGGTCGGCGAAGAGCGCGCGGTTCGGCAGCCCCGTCAGCGCGTCGTGGAAGGCGTCGTGGCGGAGCCGCTCCTCGGACTGCTTGCGCTCGGTGATGTCTTGCAGTTGGAGAATGAGGTAGGTCTGGTCGTCGCTCGCGTCGGTGAAGCGCGCCACGTTCCAGAGCGCCCAGACCTGCTCGCCGCCGCGCCGCTGGTGGCGCACCTCCATCTGGAGGAAGTCCGACTGGCGCTTGAGCATGCTCTTCAGGCCGGCGGTCGCCGTCACCAGGTCGTCCCTGTGCGTGACCGCCTTCAGGCTCGAATGCATCAGCTCCGACTCCTGGTAGCCGAGGAAGTCGCTGAGCGCGCGGTTGACCCAGAGCAGGTTGCCCTTCCCCGAAAGGATCGCCATGCCGATGGCCGCGTGCTCGAAGGCCGCGCCGAAGGCGTGGGTCGAAGAGAACTGTTCGCGCCCGCGGTGCCCGGGCCACTTGCGCTCGACGGAGGAGTTGCCGCGGTTCGCCTGGTAGAGCGCGTCGGCCGCCGCCGCCGCCGAGGCCAACGCGAGCAGCGCATCGAGCGCGAAGCCGGCCGGCACCTGCGAGGCCAGCGCGGCGAGCGAGGAGATGACGAGGTAGGCCGTGAAAGTCCACGTGAGGGCGTCGAGGAAGGCGCGCACGGCCGAGCGCCCCTGGCCGCCGCGGCCGAAGGCCGTGAGCTGCCCCGAGACGAACGCCGACTGGAGGAAGGAGAAGAGGAGCGCCCCGAACCCGGCCGCGAACGCCGGGGCCTTCGGCGAGAGGAGCCCGAGCCAGTGCGCGCACAAGCCCGTCAGGAGGGTCGCGACCGCCGCGGGGGCCGAGTCGTACAGGAGCGCCGAGCCGCGGCGCGAGAGCCTGAGCGAAGAGACGACGGCCGCGGCGGCCGCGAGAGGCACGGCCGCGCCGAAGCCGTAGATGAGCGCCGCCAGCAGCACGAAGGCGGCCGAGGCGGGGACTGCGTTGGCCGCGTGCGGCACCTTGACGTAGAGGCGCGTGCCGACCGTCAGCGCGCAGAAGGCGAGCATGAGGTAACGCGCGTCCCAGAGCAGGCGCGCCGAGGCGGGGAGCGAGACGGCCAGCGCGGCCACCCCGAGTGCGGCGGCCGCGAGCGCGTAGGCGCGGGCCGGGCGCTTCGTGTATGTCAGAATCATCTGAAGGGTTATCCCTGTCTCTGCCGCGAAGGGCTGGCGGGTGTTCTCATAGAAGGGGCGAGGTGGACGGAGTGCCGCTCACTCACGTCGAAGGTTAAAGCTCCACGCTCCGCGGTCGGGGCGCGGGGAGGGAAAACCACCGATTCTTAAGCAAGGCTCGTTCCCGCAGACGGGTTTTCGAGAAGTGTGTCGGCGGGCGGACAAAGCGCGGGGTTGAGCGGTATGGGCGGGGCTACTTCCGTCGGGCGGGTGACGCGGTGACAAATAGCGGCAGCCGGCCGGTGACAAACCGCGTCACAGGCACGCGCCGCGTCACCCCTCGGGCGAGGTCGAAAGGGCAAAAGACCGCCGACGGCGCGTCAGATGCAAGGGCGGGCGGAAATTTTTTCGGGCGGGCGGGGGCATGAAACTTGTTACCGTCAGTTTGGAAGTGTAGCCGCGCGAGTGCGCCTCTCGCAGCGCTCGTCACCCATTTTGATTCTCGCTCAGAGAACTTTGGAGTTTGCCATGACCCAAGACGAAAGCCCCGCCCCGGCCGTCGTGGACGAAGAGAAGGCCCTCGAAGTGGTAGAGAGCGCCGTCATCGAGTACGTGCCGGCTTCCCCCCCCGTCACCAGCCCGAAACCGAAACCCGCGAAGGCCGCCCCGCCGCCCCGCGCCGCCGCGGCCGACCCGTTCGCGGTCGGCGTCCGCGTGCTCAAGATGGCGCCCGCCTGGCTGCTCTTCACGGCCGTCTGCTGCTCCGCGCTCGTCATGACGCTCGGCTGGGTGAGGTCTACCGGCGAGGCCGAATCGCTCCCCTCGAAGCGTAACGACGCGCGCGCCGCAAAGGCCGAGAAAGCGTCCGCGAAGCCGGAGGCGGGCGCGCCCGCGAGCGCTTCTCTCGCGGGCGCTTCGGGGCCGAAGACGACGGCCGCGAACGACGCCCCCGCGCCCGCCCCAACGCAGGCCGCGGCCCCCCAACCCGAGCCCCGGCCCGGCACGGCCGCCGCCCCGAAGGCGGATGAAAAACCTCGCGTCGAGACGCCCGCGCCGGCGGCCGAAGGGGGAGGGAATTTCACGGCGCAGGTCGGCTCCTTCAACAGTCAGTCTGAGGCCAACGAGCGCGTCTCTTCGCTTCGGGCCGCAGGGTTCGACGCGCGCTCCGTCGTGGCGGAACTGCCCGGGCGCGGCACTTGGTACAGGGTGCAGGTCGGCCGCTTCGCCGACAGGGGTGAGGCCGCCAAGACGGTCGCCGCCCTGCGCGCGAAGGGCGCGGCCTCGGCCGCCCTCGTCGTCCCCGTGCAGAAGTAGAGAACTTTCCAGGGGTTTAGCCAGAGGGTTGAAGATGGCCACGGTTCTGCCGCACCAGGTGCTGAATGGCGGGGCGCTTTCCGAGACGGCCGCCTCGCACTTCAAAATCGTGGAGAGTTACGCGCTCTTCTTCGCGCGCCCCGAGGTGCGCCTGCGCTTCCTCAACAAGACGCTCGCGCTCCAGGCGGAGCGCAGCGCCCGCATGGAGGAGATGCTCGGCCGCTGGGCCTTTCTGAGGAGGTACGGGCTCTTCGAGAAGCTGCTCGACTTCTCGCTCTACGCGCTGATCTTCCGCGAGGTCACACACCTCCTGCCGTCGGACTCGGGCGGGAAGCGGGGACTTCTGGGCCTGTGCAAGCAGGCCCCGCTCGCGTCGCGCATCTTCTTCCGCTGCTACCAGTTTCGCCGCCCGCTCTGCGTCGTGTCGGCGCTGGTCTTCGTCGGGCTCTGCTTCGCCGCTTACCGCGGCGCGGCCTGGGGCGTGGCGCGCGCCAACGAGTACCTCTCCGGCCGCTACAAGAGCGTCGAGCGCATCTACTCCGGCGAAAGGGACGCCGCCGCGGGGCTCGCCGGTCACCTGCCTTCCTACCAGCCCGAGAAGGTCTGGCTGGTCGAGCAGGGGCCGGATTTCGAGCGCTACAGCAACGGCGCGCGCATCAACAACACCTACGCGACCGCGAACCGCCCGCGCCGTTACCTCGTCTACAAGCCGGGCGGGGCCGAAGTCCAGGGCGGCCCACAGTCCGCGCCCGTCGGCATCGTCTACCACACCTCGGAGAGCGTCCTGCTCCCGTTCGTCGAGGGCAACAGCGACTCCATCGAGTTCCGCTCGAAAAACCTGCTCGCCTACGTCCGCGACCGGAAGTCTTACAACTACTTGATCGACCGCTTCGGGCAGGTCTACCGCGTCGTGCGCGACGAGGACGCGGCCTTCCACGCGGGCAATTCCGTCTGGTCGGACGGGCGCGTCGTCTACACGGGCCTCAACGAGAGCTTCCTCGGCGTCTGCTTCGAGACGAAGGCGGACGTGGCCGAGGGCGGCGAGCAGTTGACCGAGGCGCAGGTTTTAGCCGGGAGGCTCTTGACCCAGGTTTTACGCAGCCGCCACCAGATCGACGACGCCAACGTCACGACGCACGGGCTCGTCTCGGTCAACCCCTCGAACGGCCGCATCGCCTTCCACCACGACTGGGCGCGCGGCTTCCCGTTCGAGGCGATGGGGCTCTCGGACAAGTATAAGATCGCGCCCGCTAGCGTCTCGGAACTCGGCTTCGGCTACGACCCGGAGCTGGCCTCCCTGCTCGGCGGGAGTATGTGGCCGGGCGTCGCGGCCGGCGAAGAAGCGTTCGCGCGCCGCGCCGAGACGCAGGGCACGAAGCCCGAGGAACTGCGCGGGCGGATGCAGAAGGTCTACCGCGAGCGGATGGAGGCGCAGAGGGCGGTGCTGCGCGCCGAGCGGTTCGAGTCCAAAGAATCTTCGACGGCCGAGGCCGGCCCCGAGTCCTGAAAGCCACCCGACACTTTTCTGGAAGTCACCCCAGACCGTTTCCTGGAACTCACGCTCCCCGGTTCCGGTAAGGGCACACGCATTGCAAGCCCGGTGTGCGACGCCGGGCGGAACCGCCACCGGCTCCGCCGACAGTCTGCTCCTGAAGACCGTCCCCAAAAGAAAAATATAAGAACCTCCGAGGAGATGAAAATGGAAGAGAAGAATCAGGCCCCCACCTCTGGCGCGAAGACGGAAGCTGAAGTGAAGTCCGGCCCCGTCGGGCTCGACATCGGCACGAGCCGCATCGTCGTCGCCGACGGCCCCGACGGCGAGCGCCGCCGCTCGCAGCTCAACGCCTTCGTCCCCGTCCCCGTCTCCGAGATGGCCGAGAACATGCTCAAGCAGCGCGGGATGGTCTACGAGAAGAACTGCAAGAACCTCTTCGTCTACGGCAACGACTCCGACTTCTTCGCCAGCTTCCTCGACACGGACGCCCGCCGCCCGATGAGCGAGGGCCTCATCAACCCGCGCGAGGAGAACAGCCAGCAGATGATCCAGAGCATCATCAAGATGCTCGTGCCGCGCGCCCGCCGCAACGAGGTGCTCTGCTTCAGCGTCCCCGGCAAGGGCGAGGGCGTCGGCAGCCTCGTCTACCACGAGGCCATCCTGAAGAACTTCCTCCAGTCGCTCGGCTACAACGCCAAGTCGGTCAACGAGGGGCAGGCCGTCGTCTTCTCGGAGCTTCAGGACGAGAACTTCACCGGCATCGGCATCTCTTTCGGCGGCGGGATGTGCAACGTCTCGGTCTCGTTCATGTCGATGCCGATGATCACCTTCAGCGTGCCGAAGGGCGGCGACTACATCGACCGCAACGTGGCCGAGGTGATGGGCGAGGCCAACACGACCAAGGTGCGCCTCTTCAAGGAGGAGAAGCTCGACCTCTCGCGCCCGCCGAGGGACGAGATGACCGGCGCGCTCCACATCTTCTACGAGGACCTGATGCACACGCTCATCGACCGCCTGCGGTCGGAGTTCGCCAAGTCGGGCCAGTTGCCGAAGGTTGACCGCCCGATGACGGTCGTGCTCGCGGGCGGGACGGCCAGGCCCGCCGGCTTCCTCCAGAAGTTTGAACAGCTCCTGCGCGCCGAGGGCGACTTCCCCGTCACGCTCTCCGCGGTGCGCATGGCCTCCGACCCTCTGACGGCGACCGCCCGCGGCTGCTACATCGCGGCGCTCTCCGAGACGAAGTAGCCGGGGGAAGTAGCAAGGGGGCGCAAGTTTCAACCTCGCTTCCGTCCCCGGTGCGGCCCGCCCCCGACGCGCGGGCCGCACCGGGGACACACGTGTACCCGATCCCCCGAACCGATGTGAGCGACACAACCAACGACAACGAGCTCGTCGTCGAGATAGACCTCGGAGAGCTGGAGTGGACGACGCCCGCGCGCTGGGAAGACTCCCCGCCCCCCGCGCCCGCGCCCGCGCCGGAGTTCGAGGCCAACGCGACGCCCCCGCCGCAGCCCGACACGAACCCTTCGCCCTCCGCAACCGCGACGCACCCGCCGCAGGCAGTCACGCAGCCCGCCGCTGAGCCGCACCCGCCGGCTCAGCCTGCCCCCGCGCGGCCCCCGCACGACCTCCCACACGCCTTCGCCGAAATCCTCTCGGGCAGGGTGCCGGCCCACCTGCGCGAGCTGGTCGGCTCGACCTTCGCGCGCCTGCTCAAGACGCTCGACACGCTCGCCGTCATCGAGCGCGCGCTGTCGCAGCCGCGCGCCGTGCGCACTGGGCTGCTCTTCGAGGAGGTGCGGTCGCAGAGCGCCTCGCTGCTCGCGCAGGTGACCGAAGCCGTCTCGGGCGGCGCGCGCCTCCCGAGCCGCGTCCACGACGTGCTCGACGGGATGCGCTTCGTCCTCGGGCACGAGCTGACGAAGGTCTTCCGCCACGAGTTCCCCGGCCTCACCGACGAGTCGCGCCCCTACACGCGCGCCGACCTCAGCCGCGCCTACGGGCTTCTGCACAACTGCATCCAGCAGACGGCCATCACGCTCGCGCAGGCGTTCAAGCCGAAGGTCACCGGCGACGAGCTGTTCGAGGACTACCGCAGCAAGGTCGAGAACTCCTTCACGCTCTACCGCGAGCTGCAGGCGCTCCTCCAGACCGTCTCCGCCGCCGAGGGCTCAAGCGGCATCCTGCTCAAGCACTCGCTCGTCCGCCACCTCGAACACTTCCGCGAGGAGACGATGCACTTCCTCATGTACAAGGACTGGGGCGAGTTCGGCCGCTACGTGGACGACGTGAAGCGCGCCTTCGAGGAGATGGAGGAGTTCGAGAACGTGCTGCACGAGTTCGCGCAGTACCTCCGCACGCTCATCCACCACGTCGGGATGCGCGAGGCGCTGAGGGGCGTGCAGGCGCACGCCGCGGAGAGACCGGGGGAGTGAGCCGGAGAGAGCCATGCCGACCGCAGCCGACACGACCGAAGACGCGACCGTCCGCGCACGCAACGCCGAGGGCCTGGGCCCGGACACCGCGGTCGTCCACGTGGACGAGATCGAGCCCATCGAGCGCCGCCGCCACGAGCGCATTCAAATCTACCTGCGCGTGCGCTGGGAGGGGCTCTTCGGCCACTACGAGGGGACGCTCTCGGACATCAGCGCCGGCGGCTGCTTCGTCCTCAGCGAGCAGAACACGACGCTGCGCGAGCTGATCCGTCTGGAGGTCGAGCTGCACGACGGCGAGTGGATCAAGGTCTGGGGCGAGGTGACGAACCAGTTCCCCGGCGTCGGCTTCGGCGTCCGCTACACGGAGGTCGAGGGCGAGGACGAGGACAAGTTCGCGCTCTCGCTCACGCAGACGAAGTCGATCCGCGCGGGCGTCACCGCGCTGAAGAGGCTCAGCCGCTCTTTCGTTGACGAGGAGGGCGAGGACTTGCCGCCCGAGCGCGTGGACAGGCAGGAGTACAAGCGGAAGGTGATGCTCGCGCTCTCGAAGGTGAACCGGACGCTCTTGGATTTGCCGGAGTGCCAGAAGAAGACGGCGCTCCGCCTCGCCGTGCAGACCTACGCCGACCTCTACCGCGTCTGGGCGGCGATGGCGGCGGGCGCGGCCGGCAACCCCAAGGAGTGGGTCGCCTCCTACAAGTGTCTCAAGGAGAAGTACGCCGCGCCCCCGCACATCCTCCTCGCCTTCCGCGACGGCGACCTCCCCGCAGCCCTCACCTACCTCCGCCAGAAGGCGCACATCTACCTGACCTTCGTCTCCTAGAGCAGTTAGCCGATCAGTTTACCTTCCGTTTAGAGGCGGGCTGTGCCCGCCGGGGCGAGCTGCCATGTCTCAAGCGGCGGCGGGCACAGCCCGCCTCTAAACGGCCGTCGGTATGCTCATGCGAATAACGCTGTAGGTCGAAAAGTTAACCACAGAGACACAGAGAGAGACACGGCTTGTTGAGGGTTAAAGTCAACAAGCCGTGTCTCTGTGTCTCTGCGGTTAACTCTTGCCCACTTCGTTTGTTATAATCGGCGCGCGTCTGAAAATGTCTTGCCTCTCCTTGGAAGCATCCGCCACATCCTGAAAATCATCTGACATTCACGCGATGTTTTTTCGTGGGCGGCGGGCCGGAGGCGAAGGCAGTCCGGCCGGGCCGCCCCTTTGTTAGAGTGGTTCCCCCTTGACACCCGAACGCTGGAAGCAGATTGAGGGCGTCTTCGACGCCGCCATCGAGCTCGACGCGGCCGAGCGCGACGCCTACTTAGCCTCTGCCTGCGGCGGGGACGCCGAGCTGCGCCGGCAGGTCGAGCTGCTCATCCGCTCGCACGACGACGCCGGCTCCTTCATCGAGCGGCCCGCGGTCGCGGGCGTCATCGGCGACCCCGGCAAGCTAGAGGAGGCCCCCTTCATCGGCCGCCGCGTCGGCTCCTACCGCATCGTGCGCGAGCTGGGCCGGGGCGGCATGGGCGCGGTCTACCTGGCGGTGCGCGCCGACGACGAGTTCCAGAAGCGCGTCGCCATCAAGCTCGTCAAGCGCGGGATGGACACCGACTTCATCCTCCGCCGCTTCCGGCAGGAGCGGCAGATCCTCGCCTCGCTCGAACACCAGAACATCGCGCGCCTGCTCGACGGCGGGACGACCGACGACGGCCTGCCCTACTTCGTCATGGAGTACATCGAGGGGCTGCCGATCAACCAGTTCAGCGACGCGCACAAGCTCTCGACGCCCGAGCGCCTCCGGCTCTTCCTCAAGGTCTGCGCGGCCGTCGCCTACGCGCACCACAACCTCGTCATCCACCGCGACCTCAAGCCGTCGAACGTGATGGTGCTGGCCGACGGCACGCCGAAGCTCCTGGACTTCGGCATCGCCAAACTCCTCAACCCGGAGATGGGCGGGCGCGCGCTCGACCCGACGACGCTCGCCATGCGCATGATGACGCCCGAGTACGCCTCGCCCGAGCAGGTGCGCGGCGAGGCGGTGACGATGGTCTCGGACGTCTACTCCCTGGGCGTCCTGCTCTACGACCTGCTGACGGGGCACCGCCCCTACACCTTCCGCGGCCGCTCGCCCGAGGAGGTGGCGCGCGTCATCTGCGAGCAGGAGCCGGAGCGCCCGAGCGTCGCCGTCAACCTCATCGAAGTCATCCCCTCCGCGGGGCGCGAGCCCGTCGAGATCACGCCCGACTCCGTCAGCCGCGTCCGCGACGGGAGCCTTGAGAAGTTAAGAAGGCAGCTCTCGGGGAGCATCGACAACATCGTGCTGAAGGCCCTGCGCAAGGAGCCGCAGCGGCGCTACCAGTCGGTCGAAGAGTTCGCGCGCGACATCGAGCACTACCTCGAAGGGCGGCCCGTGAGCGCGCCCGCCTACTTCCCCGTCACCGCCGACACGCGCCTCGGCGAGCCGGAGTCCGAGACCGGCGCGAAGTCCATCGCCGTCCTCCCCTTCAAGACCCTGAGCCACGAGGAGAACCGCGACGAGTTTTTGGGCATGGGCATGGCCGACGCCATCATCACCAAGCTCTCGAACGTCGGCGGCATCATCGTCAGGCCCACCAGCTCGGTCATCAAGTATTTCGACGGCGAGCAGAACGCCGCGCTCGCCGGCCACGAGCTTGAGGTCAACTACGTCCTCGACGGGCGCATCCAGCGCGGCGGCGAGCGCGTGCGCGTCACCGTCCAGCTCGTCCGCACGCGCGACGGCGCGCCGCTCTGGGCCGGGAAGTTCGACGAGCAGTTCACGGACTTCTTCGCCGTCGAAGACTCGGTCTCCGAGCAGGTGGCGAAGGCTCTGCTGCCGCACCTGACGGGCGACGGTTTGGGGCGCGGACGCGCCGCGGCGTCCGAAGCCCTGCCCGCGCGCGAGCCCGGCGCGACGACCGGCGACCCCCTGAAGCCGCGCACGACGGGGCCGACGCACATCCCTTCGCAGGGCATCCACACGACGCCGAACACGGGGCCGCGCCTGACGGACGACGAGGAGGCGCACCAGCTCTACGTCGCCGGGCGCTACTTCTCCACGCGCCGCACGGCCGACGGGATGCGGCAGGCGGTCGAACGCCTTGAGCGCGCCGTCGAGCGCGACCCGCGCTTCGCGCTGGCCTGGTCGGAGCTGGCCGACTGCTACGCGCTGATGAACTGGTACGTCGAGCCGCCGCCCGCGGGCGCGTGGGAGAAGGCGGTCGCCGCCGCTCTAAGGGCAGTCGAAGCAGACGACTCTCTGGCGGAGGCCCACGCCTCGCTCGGCTTCGTCAAGCTCTACTACGAGCGCGACTGGGAGGGCGCGGAGAGGGAGCTCTCGCGCGCCGTCGAACTCAAACCGGAGAGCGCGGTCGCGCGCCGCTGGCACGCTTTCAACCTGTCGGCGATGGGGCGGCACGACGCGGCCGTCGCGGAGATCGAGCGCGCGCGGGAGTGCGCGCCGCGCTCGCCCGTGGTGGCGACGGGCGTGGCGAACGTCCTCTTCCTCGCGGGCCGTTTCGACGAGGCGATTGAGCAGTGCCGGCGCGCGCTGGAGCTCGACCCCGGTTCGATGTCAACGCACATCGTCCTGCGCTGGTGCTACGAGCGGAAGGGGATGTGCGACGAGGCGCTCGCCGTCTACGAGCAGGAGCGCGCCTTCGCGGGCGACTCGCCGACGACCTGCGCCAAGTACGCGCACGTGCTCGCGTCGTGCGGGCGCAAGGCGGAGGGGCGCGCCGAGCTTGAGAAGATGATTTCGGAGGGCGCGGCGCGCGGCGCGCTCAGTTACGAGGTGGCGGTCGTCTACTCGCTGCTCGGCGACGCCGACCGCGCGCTCGAATGGCTCGGGCGCGCGGCCGAGGAGCACGCCGTCGGGCTGGCCTTCGTCCGCGTAGACCCGCGGCTCGACGGCGTGCGCAATGACGCGCGCTTCGCGGAGTTGCTCCGCCGCGTCGGCTCGTGGGAGGCCCCGCAGGCGACGGAGGCGGGCGCGAACGCGGTGCACACGACCTCGCCTTCGCGGCCGACGAAGGTCGTGCCCGCGTCTCCGATGGTTGACGAGAGTGACGCGGTCGCGCGTCGCGAGAGCACGGCGCGCGCGGCCGAGCCTCAGCGCCGCCGCAGCATCCTGACGCCCGCGGTGCTGTCGCTCGCGCTCGTCGCGGTGTTGGCGGCGGGGGTGAGCGTCTGGTACTCGGGGCGGAAGGCGGGCGAGCGGCCGGCCTTCCAGAACGCGGCGGTGTCGAAGGTCACGGCCGCGGGGAACGTGCGGCGCGCGGCGCTGTCGCCCGACGGCAAGATTGTGGCCTACGTCATCGACGAGGCGGGCAAGCAGGGCCTGTGGGTGCGGCAGGTCGCCGTCTCGAACAGCGTCCGACTCGTGCCGCCCGCGGACGCCTACTACCGCGCCATCACCTTCTCGCGCGACGGCACCTACATCTACTACACGGTGGCGGCGAAGGAGGGCGCGGGCTTCGACCTCTATCAGGTGCCCGCGCTCGGCGGCTCGGTGCGGCGCATACGCCAGGGTATAGGGGGGGGCGTGGGCGTCTCGCCCGACGGGAAGCGCCTCGCCTTCTTCGTCGCGGACGCGCGGGCCGGGCGCGAGACGCTGTACGTGGCGAACGAGGACGGGACGGGCGAGCGCGCCGTCACGACGCGCGACTACCCCGAGCACTTCTCGGCGGCGGTCGCGCCCGTCTTCTCGCCCGACGGCGAGCGCGTGGCCTTCGTCGTCGAGACCTCGGACGCGAACGGCTTCTTTCTGAAGGTCATGGAATCGGAAGTCGAGGGCGGCGCGCTTCGGGAACTCACGCCGGGCAAGCGCTGGAGCGACGTGGGCCAGTTGGCGTGGCTCGCGGACGGGTCGGAACTGCTGATGTCCGGCATGGACGAGACCATCTCGATGCGTCAGTTCTGGCGCGTCGCCTACCCCGCGGGGACGGCGGCGAGGGTGACGAACGACCTGACCGACTACGGCGACCTCAGCCTCTCGGCGGACGCGCGCACGCTCGCGGGCGTGCAGAGCCAGACGCTCACCACCGTCTTCCTCGCGCCCGCAAACGACTACGCGCGCCGGACGCAGATCACTTCGGGCGCGGGGCGCTACGTTGACCTTTCGTGGACGCCGGACGGGCGCGTGCTCTTCGCGTCCGACGCCTCGGGGAACTCGGACATCTGGGAGATGTCGGCGGACGGGAGCGGGCAGGTGCAGTTGACCGCCGGGGCGGGGCGCAACTACGCGCCGGTCTCTTCGCCGGACGGGCGCTACGTCCTCTTCCACTCGAACCGCTCGGGCACGTGGCAGATCTGGCGCATGGACAGGGACGGCAGCAACCCCGTGCGCCTGACCGTAGGAGAGGAGAACAGCAACTGGCCGCAGGTGTCGCGCGACGGCCGCTGGGTCGTCTACGAGCACGCGGGGCCGAACTCGCGGACGAGCCTCTGGCGCGTGCCGATTGAAGGCGGCACGCCCGAGCGTCTGACCAAAGACCTCTCGATGCGCCCTTCTGTCTCGCCCGACGGGCGGGTCGTGGCCTACTGGCACAAGGAGGAGAAGCCGGGCGCGCCGTGGTCAATCGCCGTCATCCCCGCCGAGGGCGGCGAGCCGCGCGTCTACGAGGTTCCGCAGAACGAGGCCAACGGCATGTCGTCCATCCACTGGACGACCGACGCGCGCGCCTTCGTCTACACGGACTACAAAGACGGCGTCACGAACCTCCGCCTCCAGCCGCTCGAAGGCGGCGAGGCCCGGCAGATCACGAACTACGAGCGCGAAATCTTCTACTCCTTCGACATCGCGCAGGACGGCCGCCTCCTGCTCGCCAACGGCCTCACCACGAGCGACGTCGTCCTCTTCAAAGACTCACGCTGACTAGAGCAGTTAGCCGATCAGTATAGCCCGCCTCTAAACGGTCGTTGGTAAGCTCATGCGATAAACGCTCTAGTGTGTTAACGCATCCGCCGCCGGCCGCGTCTTTAAGACCCGTAAGACCAAACCCGCCGGTCACCTCCCCACCGTCCGGCGAATCGGGGGAGAGAAAAAGGTTATGAGACTTCCGGGATGCGTGCTGACGTTCTTCGCGTTCACCTTCTTAATGCTTCCTTCGCACGCGGCCAACGGGCAGGAGACGGCCCCGCCGCGTCCGCCGGGCCTCGAAAAGTACGAGGCCCAGGCCACCGACTCCGTGGAGATAACCATCGACGACAAGGTGCTCCGGCTGGCGACCAGGGCCCTCTCCGACCGGAAGCCCGACGAGCGCGCCGTCAAGGAGCTGGTCGCGGGGCTCAAGGGCGTCTACGTCCGCGCCTTCAAGTTCGAGCGCGAGGGCGTCTACCAGCCCGCCGAGGCCGAGGCGCTGCGGTCGCGCTTCCGCTCGCCCGAGTGGTCGAGGGTCGTCGGCGTGCGCAGCCGGAAGTACGACGGCGGCAACGTGGACGTGTTCCTCGCCTCTTCGGGCGAACTGATCAAGGGGCTGGCCGTGGTCGTCGCCGCGCCGCGCGAGCTGGTCTACGTCCACGTCTCCGGCGACATCGACATCGAGAGGCTCAGGGCGTTGGAGGGGCGCTTCAGCGTGCCGAGGCTCGAACTCTACAGGGAAGGGCAGGAGTGAACGCCATGAACCGCGCCACGAGATACGCAGCCTTAACGTGCCTTCTGCTCGCCTTCTTTCTCTCCCAGCCGGCGACCGCCCGGGCCGACGAGTTCGACTCCGTCGTCAAGAACGTGCGCGCCGCGTGCGGCGGCAAGAAGGTGCGCATCCCCTTCCTCGGGCTGGCCGGCTTCGCGACTAAGATCGTGCGCCCGGCCGGCGTGAAGAGCTTCAAGCTCGCCGTCTTTGAAGACGTGACGCGTTCGGGCGACGTGTCGGGCCTGGGCGCGGCCATCGGGCAGTCGCTCGGGCCGGAGTGGCGCCCGCTCGTGCGCATACGCGCGGGCGGCGGGGCCGAGCAGACTCACGTCTACGTGAGGGACGCGGGTGACAACATCAAGCTGATGGTCGTGACGCTCGGCGGGGCTCAGGCGACCGTCATCCGCGCCAAGGTGAACCCGGAGGCGCTCGCCAGGTTCGCGCGCGACCCGAAGATTTTGGGCGTCTCCCTACAGTAGCTTCGGCACGTCACACACAACAGCCTCACACCCTCCTTTTCTAAGGCCGGGGTCTGCCCCCGCGCGGAACTTCGACGCGGGCCGGGCGTCTATACAGCCGTCGCTGACATTTCCCTGACGGCGACGCGGGGCGCCCGCGCCGCGCGAGGGAAGTGTGTGCCTCGCATCCCGAGGGCAAGCTCCCCGACAGTTCTTTCTCCAACCGAGGAGGCCGTTATGAAGAGGCAGACGCTCGCTTTGTTGGTCGGCGCGTTCACGCTCGTCGCCGGGGTCGTCGTCGCTAAGGTAGCCGGCCTGCGCCTTTGGCACGAGTCGCCGTCCGCGGCCGCGCCCGAACAGAAACAGAAGCAGGACTGGCGCGCCGGCGACTACACGCTCTCCGGCCCCTACACGCACGAGAACCTGACGGTCTTTCTGATTCACGGCACGCCCGGCCCGGCCGGCGAACATTTCCTCACGCTCGAAGAGGCGATGGCGCGCAAGGTCGTCATCGTCCACGAGACCGAGGAGGTGAACGAGCTGGCCGTGGAGAACGTCTCGCGCACCGAGGAGGTCTTCATACAGGCGGGCGATATCGTCAAGGGCGGGCAGCAGGATCGCATGCTGGCCGTCGATCTCATTGTCCCCGCTCGCTCGGGGCGCGTCCCCGTTGACGCCTTCTGCGTCGAGCACGGGCGCTGGACGGCGCGGGGCGGAGAGCCCGCGTCGGCCTTCACCCTCTCGGAGCAGATGGCCTCGACCAAAGAGCTGAAG
Source organism: Pyrinomonadaceae bacterium (assembly GCA_035563535.1). Taxonomy (GTDB): domain Bacteria; phylum Acidobacteriota; class Blastocatellia; order Pyrinomonadales; family Pyrinomonadaceae; genus QHXN01. The sequence goes on from DATMVD010000091.1 coordinate 240,559, forward strand.
ATGGCGGCCAAGCAGCAGCACTCGCAGGCGGAGGTCTGGGCCAGGGTGGACGAGGCGCAGGCGAAGCTGAGCGCGAGCACGAACGCCGACGTGCGCGCGTCGGCGTCGGCGTCGAGCTACCAGTTGAGTCTGGAGAACGATAAGGTGAGGGCGAGCGCCGACGAGTACGTCAAGGCGCTCTCCGGCGTAGTCGAGGGGAAGCGGGACGTGCTCGGCTTCGCCTTCGCCGTCAACGGCCGCGTGAGCAGCGCCGACCTCTACGCGTCGCCCGCGCTCTTCCGAAGGCTCTGGCCGAAACTCCTGAAGGCTTCGGCGGTCGAGGCGTTGGCGGAGAGGACGGCCGCCGACAAACTCGGCGCGCCGACGGCCGACGCCTTCGAGGAGTTGTTCGTGGACGCGGGGCGCGGGCGGGAGGAGGCGCGGGAGGTGACACGGCGCACGCGGATGGTCAAGCGCGAGGGCGAGCGCGCCGTCTTCTTCGAGACGCGCGACATGCAGAGCGGCGGGGCGTGGTTCCACAGGAACTACCTGGCCAGGTAGTCCGGGTTGTCGGAAGCCTGCGCGTAAATCGCCGCGGGCGCGGCGATTTACGCGCAGGCTTCAATTATTTCCGCCCGCCCCGAAACGCGGAAGACTTTTGTGTCACAAACTCCCGGGCCGCGGTGTTTCCTGTTCGCAAGCGCCGCAGAAATTCTTTCCCGGGAGATGTCGTGATGAAAATTAGTCTACGGATTTGGACGCGCACCGCGCTCGCGCTGGCCCTCTTCGTCCTGGCCGCGGGCGCGCAGTCCGCGCACGCGCAGGAGACGCTGACCGGCACCTGGACGGCCTCGTTCGGCGACAGGCACGCCGACAAGAAGCACGGCAGGAAGTACGAGAAGTCGGACGAGAACGACTGGCAGAAGGATGACGAGAAGCGGGACGGGCTCCACCTGTCACTCGAACGGCGCAGCGACCGCGGCGGCCGTCACCAGATGGGGCAGACCTTCGGCTTCTCGGAGTTGCAGGGGCTAACGCGCGAGCAGGCGCAGGGCACCGGCCCCGTCCGCTTCGCGCTCGTGCGCGAGGCCGGGCGCGTAGACCTCGAAGGCAGCTTCCAGAACGGGCGCGGCTCGGGCACGTTCACCTTCACGCCCGACCGGAACTTCCTCGGGGCGATGAAGAGCCGCGGGTTCGACTTCGAGAACATCTCGATGCGGGACGGAGACCGCGGCGAGCCGGAGGACAAGCTCTTCGCCGCGGCGATGCTGAACGTGACGACGGCGCTCGCCGACGACCTGCTCTCGGCCGACTTCGGCCAACTCGACGTGGACGACCTCTTCAAGGCGGCCATCTTCAAGGTCGATTCCAAGTTCATGCGCGAGATGAAGGCGAGCGGCTACCCGCTGCGCATGGAGGAGTTGGTCAAGGCGCGCATCTTTAAAATCGACGCCGACTTCCTCCGCGAGGCCGCGCGCCTCGGCTTCGACAAGGAGCCGTTCGAGCACCTCGTCAAGATGCGCATCTTCAAGGTCACGCCCGAGTTCGTCGCCGAAGTCCGCGGCGAGGGGCTGAACAACCTCCACATCGAAGACCTCGTCAAGATGCGCATCTTCAACATCGACGCCGAGTTCATCCGCCGCGCGCGCGCCGAGGGCGTCCCCCTCGAAGTCGAAGCGCTCGTCCAGGAGCGCATCGGCGTCGGCCGCCGCCGCCGCTCGCGCGTCCAGTAAGCTCTCGACACTTAGGAGTTCCCCTTACTCTGTTTAGAGGCGGGCTATGCCCGCCGGCCCAAGACTCGGCACTTGGGCCGGCGGGCATAGCCCGCCTCTAAACGTTCGGTAAAGTTTACCGCGGTAAACTTTACTGATGGATGTAGAGCGCCTGCATGGTGGGGATGGCGGGCGCGCTGATGACGAGTTTGCCTTGCGCGTTCGTCGCCGCCGTGACGGTGCCGTACTTGCCGCCCGCGTAGGTGCGCCAGATGTCCACGGTGTATGTGCCGGGGTTGAGGCCGGAGACCGTGACGGTCGTCGCCGTCGAAGAGCCGACGCGGTTGTGGACGAGCAGCACGACGGCCTGCGTCGCGTTGAGGCAGGCGTAGGTGTTGACTGCCGAGGCGGTGTCCGTGACTTCGGTGGAGCCGGCGTGGTGATTGTCCATGAAGGCCGGCCAGTTGACCGTCGCGGTGAAGTCGCGGAGCGATTTGTAGATGGCGAGGTGGCTCGCCTTGATGCCGCCGTAGGTGTACTTGTCCGTCCAGACCATCCCCGCCCCGCTCGAACCAATGGCTATCCCGCCCCACGCGAGCGCGTTCACAAGGTCGTCCGAGTTCGCCTGCCTCGCCACGCCCCACTCGCTCAAGACCAGAGGCTTGCCGAAGTTCAAATAACCGCCGTCGCGGATCGTCGCCGTCTCGTTCTCCTTCGCCGCGCCGCCCGTCCCGGAGATGGCCCCGTAGAAGTGTATGTCGGCGGCCGAGACTTCGGGCAGTGACACGACCGCCGGGTTGCCCGCGCCCGAGCCCGTGAAGGAGACGGTGAACGGGTGGTAGGGGTCGATTGATTTGATGTACGCGCCGATGTCGCGCGCGAAGTCCTGCTGCGCGGCCGAGTTCGTGTTGAGGATGTCGATCTCGTTGAACGTCCAGAGGAAGAAGCTCGGCCGAGAGCCCCAGCGGTTGTACATGTACTGAATCTTGCTCTTGACGCGCGCCCGCGCGTTCGCGTTCGTGATGACCTCGGCCGCCGTGTTGCACGGCCCGCCGTTGGCCGCGTTGTAGGCGTGCGCGGCCCAGTTGTTCTTCATGTTCCAGGTGTCCCAGGGGCAGATCATGACGTAGACGCCGTTGGCGTCGCAGGCGTCGAACAGCTCGTCGAGCCGCGCGGCCTGGGTGGGTCGGTAGACGCCCGCCGGGTATTCGAGCCAGTAGTCGCCCGAGGCGTTCTGGTCGCCCTGCTCGGCCCAGACGCGGATGACGTTCGCGCCGTTCTGCGCCATGCGCTGGACGTACTGCGTGACCGTCAGCCCGTCGTTGGCCGAGTCGGTCGTGTTCCACACGTCGTAGCGGTTGAAGCCGATGGTGACGAACGGCGCGCCGTTCTTCAGCCAGTAATGCCTGTTCGCCGAGACGGTGAAGGTGTTGGGCGCGGCGTAAGCGTTTACGCAAGCGAGCAGCAGAAGACACGACAACGCGGGCAGCCATGCGCCCGCGCGGCGCATAAAGGTTTTGGGCATACGCATCCTTTCTGGCCTGGCGTGTGTTGGAAGACCGTGGGGCTCGGGGGCGCAGGCGACGGTAGCAACGCGCGGGCCGGCGTGTCAAAAAAAGTCGAAAAAATTTTCGCGCCGTTGTCGATTCTGCGCCCGGCCGTTCGTCGTGTATGTAGAGCGCGGGTTTGAGGCCGGCTCGGGGTTTGAAAGACAGATTAACTTTTAAGGAGAGAGACGCGATGAGAGTGATGGTGATTATCAAAGCGAACGCGGTTTCGGAGGCGGGCGTCCTGCCGGGCGAGAAGATGTTGACCGAGATGGGCAAGTTCAACGAGGAGCTGGTGAAGGCCGGTGTGATGCTCGCGGGCGAGGGGCTGCACCCGAGTTCTAGGGGCAAGCGGGTCAGGTTCGAGGGCACGCAAAAGACCGTCATCGACGGCCCCTTCGCCGAGACGAAGGAGCTGATCGCGGGCTTCTGGCTCTGGCAGGTGCGCTCTTTGGAGGAGGCCGTCGAGTGGGTCAAGCGCATCCCCGCGCCCCACGAGGGCGACCCCGGCTACGGCGAGGTCTCGGAGATAGAGATTCGGCCCGTCTTCGAGGCCGCCGACTTCGGCGCGGAGTTCACGCCCGAACTCAGGGAGCAGGAGGAGCGCCTCCGCGCGCAGATCGAGGAGCAGCAGAAGAAGTCCTGAAGCGGCTCACGCGAGAACGGCTGTGTGCGCCGGGAGCGCGGGCATCCTGCCCGCCATGAGCGCGAGAGCGCGTATGCGAAGAGGCGGTATCACTCAAGCGTCGAGTGATACCGCCTCTCTGCTAAGCGTGCCGGAGCACGCTTCGGCGGGCAGGATGCCCGCGCTCCCGGCGAAGGCCGCAGCCCGGCTTGCGCCGGTCACTTCTTGATGGTGTGATGTGTGTCCGTGACACCAACGGACACACACCGCGCCGTCGAGGCGGTCTGGAGGATGGAGTCCGCGAAGCTCATCGCGGGTCTCGCGCGGGTCGTGCGCGACGTGGGGCTCGCCGAGGAGCTGGCGCAGGACGCGCTCGTCGCGGCGCTCGAGCGCTGGCCGGAGTCGGGCGTGCCCGACAACCCCGGCGCGTGGCTGATGGCCGCGGCCAAGCACCGCGCGATAGACCTGCTGCGCCGCAGGACGATGCTCGAGCGTAAGCACGAGGAGCTGGGCCGCGAGCTTGAGGCTCTGGAGCGGGCCGCGCCCGACTTCGACGCGGCGCTCGACGACCGTATAGGCGACGACCTCCTGCGCCTCATCTTCACCGCCTGCCATCCCGTTCTTTCGACCGAGGCGCGCGTGGCGCTCACGCTCCGGCTGCTCGGGGGCCTGACGACCGCGGAGATCGCGCGCGCCTTCCTCCTGCCCGAGCCGACCGTCGCGCAGCGCATCGTCCGCGCCAAGCGGACGCTTTCGGAGGCCCGCGTCCCCTTCGAGGTGCCGCGCGGCGCGGAGCTGGACGCGCGCCTCTCCTCCGTGCTCGAAGTCGTCTACCTCATCTTCAACGAGGGCTACGCCGCGACCGAAGGGTCGGACTGGGTGCGACCCGCGCTCTGCGAGGAGGCGCTCCGCCTGGGCCGTGTCCTCGCGGAACTCGCCCCCGACGAGCCGGAAGTCCACGGCCTCGTGGCCCTCTTGGAGATACAGGCGTCGCGCCTGCGCGCGCGCGTCGGCCCGGGGGGCGAGCCCGTGCTGCTGCTCGAACAGGATCGGGGGCGCTGGGACTGGCTCCTCATAGGCCGCGGGCTCGCCGCGCTCGAACGCGCCGAACGCCTGGGCGGGGAGCCGGGGCCTTACGTGCTCCAGGCGTCAATCGCGGCCTGCCACGCGCGCGCCCGCGCCGCCGCCGAGACGGACTGGGCGCGCATCGCGGCGCTCTACGGCGAGCTTGCGCGGGTCACGCCTTCGCCGGTCGTCGAGCTGAACCGCGCGGTCGCCGTGTCGATGGCCGAAGGGCCCGCGGCGGGGCTCGAAATCGTGGACGCGCTCGGGTCTGAGCCGACGCTCAAGTCCTACCACCTGCTCCCGGCAGTGCGCGGCGACCTCCTCGCCAGACTCGGCCGCGGCGAAGAAGCCCGCGCCGAGTTCGAGCGCGCCGCCGCGCTCACGCGCAACGCCCGCGAGCGCGAGGTGCTGCTCGGCCGCGCCGCCGCATATACAGGTCAGAATCGCCCGCGGTAGCGGGTGGGCGTGGCGTATGTGGCGTGATTGCTGACCGCGTGCCTCTTATCAATCAACAAGCGGTCAAAGTAAGGCCCACCCGCTACCGCGGGCGGTTCTGACCTGTATTACTTCGCCGTCGCGTCGGCGTAGGCCGCTGCTATCCCCGCGCCGAGGACGTAGCTGTCGAAGATGTCGCGGCGCACGCGCGAGTCGCCGACGAACTGTTTGCGGAACTCGTCGAGGTTGACCGACTTCCTCACCTGCTCGATCGTCTCGCCGCGCGCGACGGCCGCGGCGACCTGCCGCTTCATCGAGGCGAAGAGGTTCGACATCAGCTTCACGTAAGAGTCGTCGCGCAGGACCGGCCCGTGGCCGGGGACGATCATCATGTGTTTGAGCGCGAGCATCTTCTCCAACGTCTCGCCCCAGTCGCCGGGGTGCGACTGCGGGTTGCCGACGTACGGGACGGGGTGGATGACGAGGTCGCCCGCGATGAGGATGCCCTCGGCGGGGAGGTGGACGACGATGTCGCCGCTCGTGTGGCCGCGGCCGAGGTAGAGGATGTCGATGACACGCGCGCCGCGGTGGAGCGTGAGGCGTTCGCGGAGCGTGACGGTCGGGAGGACGACCGCGGCCGAAGGGTTCTCGGCCATGTAGCGCTCGCCGATTTTGATGTCGCTCGCTATGACGGCGCGCTCCTCTTCGTCCAGAGGCCCGCCGAAGACGCTCTCGTTCTTCTCAAGCCTCCGCTTGAGCGCGGCGATGAAGCCGGGGTAGCCGCCCGGCGACATCGCCATCTGACGGTTCTTCAGCCCCGTAGTCGGCAGGTACTCGCGCGTGTTCTCGTGGGCGATGAAGTCTGCGCCGGGGAAGGCTTCGCGGTAGACGACGTTCCCCATGACGTGGTCGTCGTGCCAGTGCGTGTTGACGACGTAGCGAACGGGCTTGTCCGTCAGTTTGCGCAGCGCCGTCAGCCCCTCGCGCGCCGTGCCGGGCGTGAGCGTGGCGTCCACGACCACCACGTCCGCCTCGTTGATGATGAAGACGCTGTTGCCGTTGACGGTCAGCCCCGGCGGCTCCGTGCGGCGCGCGACGTAGACGCCCTCGGCAAGCTTGACCGTCTCGAAGTTGCCGGTCTGTCCGAACGCCGCGAGCGGCGCGGCGACCATCAGAGCGAACAGGCAGAGGCGTGCAGGGAACATCGTGCGGGCTCCTTCTCAAAGGCTCATAAAAGGCTTGAGGTCAGGAACCCTTACGGCGCGGGCGCGGGTGAAGTTTCGGGGTCACTCCCGGCCCGGCCGGATGACCGCTTCGAGCAGAGAGCGCGGGGCGCGGAGGAAGACGCGGACTACCTCCGGGTCGAACTGCGTCCCGGCGCAGCGCTCGAGCTCGGCGGCCGCCTCCTTGTAGCCGACCGCCGGGCCGTACGCGCGTTCGCTCGTCATCGCGTCGAAGGCGTCGGCCACCGCCACGACGCGCGCGTTGAAGTCGATACGCTCGCCGCTCAGCCCCGCCGGGTAGCCGCGGCCGTCCCAACGCTCGTGGTGCTCGGCCGCCACGCGGCAGACGCCCTCCGAGGCGGCGACGCCGATCAGCAGGCGCGCGCCGTCGAGCGGGTGCCGCTGCACGGCCGCCCACTCGGCCGGGGTCAGCCTCCCCTCCTTATGCAGCACCCCGCCGGGGATGAATATCTTGCCGAGGTCGTGGGCCAGCGCGCCCAGGGTGAGGACGCGCAGGCGCGCGTGCGTGTTGACGCCGCAGGCGCGCCCGAGCAGGAGGCTCAGGCGCACGGTGCGCAGAGAGTGCCGGTACGTGTAAGGGTCGTGCGAGCGCAGGGCCGACATCAGAGACTTGATCGTCGGCACCTCGGGTCGTTTGAGGATGTCCGCCGCGGGCCGGACTCTGAAGCTTTGCATGACTTCCCCCAGGGTAGATGCGTGCGGCCGCGACGGGGGAAGCGCGGACAGGCGCGTGCGCAAAGAGATGAGGCTTCAGGGCAAGAGTGGATGGGGCTTGTCGGGACTTGTAGTAAAGCACTAAAACGCACTTTTTTCCAGTGCCATGCCAAAAATTTGGCTTAACGCCGTAAGAGGTTGAATGTCAAAATTTCTGCCTAGCGCCGGAAAAGGCCGAGGAAGGGCGCGTGGAGGTACGCAATCGAGAAGTCAGCGCCGCGGCCGAGGTGGCGCCTGGCGGTCGCGGCCGGGTCGAAGAACCACTCGCCGCGGGGCCGCCCGCGCTCCGAGCGGTCGAACCAGCCCCACGGCGGCCGCGCGGCGTTCGGCGCGCCGAAGTCGCCGAGGAAGGAGGCCCCGAGCCTCCCCAACTTCTTAGAACGCTTCGACGGCCTCCTGGCCCCCGCCGCCTCGAACGAGCGCGCGCCGTAGTCCGCCACCTCGCCGAAGGTCTCTTTCGAGCCCGCGAGGGCGCGCCGCCAGATCGTGTCGTAGAGCGGCACGAGTTCGTAGCCGACCGTCTCCTTCCCTTTGCCGTCTGCCTCGGGGTCTTCGGCGCGGCCGGCGTAGGTGTAGACGAGCGTGCCGCGGCGCGGCTCCTGCTTCTCGCCGCCCTCGTATGCGAGAACGCCGTGCCCCCTGGCCTCGATGAAGAGCAGCGGGCTCTGACCTTCGAGCCGCACTCGTTTGAAAGAGGCGGGCGTCGAGACGCCTTCGGGCGCGTACTTGTGGAAACGGTCGTGCGCGAGCGTCTCCACGAGAAGGACGCGGGCGCGCGCGGGGTCTTCGCCCTCCTTCTCGGCGACGACGAGGCAGCCCTCCATGTCGTTCTCGTGCGCGAGCACCGCCTCCGCGGAGAGCCCCGTCGGGTCGTAGCGCCCGCCGCGGCGGACGCCCTCGCGGATGGCGTCGGAGAGGAGCGGGCCGGCCGTGCTCCCGCCCTTGTAGTCGCGCGGGTGGAAGACCGCGTAGTGCGCGTAGAAGTGCGTCGCGGTCTCGGCGACGGCGAAGTAGACGTAGGCGCGCAGCGGGAAGCGCGGGTCGTCGGCGTTCTTCCAGTTGTTGTCGCCGCGCCAGTCGCCGTCGAAGTCGAAGTTGGTGACGTAGTCGGCGCGCGGGTGGTCGCCGAGCGCCTGTCGGAAGACGGGGGCGAAGCGTACGGCGACCTGCCGCTCGCGCGCCGCGCCCGCCCGCGCGACCTTCTGCGCGCGCGCGGCCGTGTGGGCGCAAGAGAGCAGGGCGACGAGCGTTAAAAGGGGGAGTGTGCGACGCATGGCCGTGTAACTTACACGAAGCCCGGAGGATTTGAAATTTGAAATTTCAGATTTGAATTTAAATCCTCTTGCCCGCGCGGCCCGGCGGCGGGCAATATACGCAGCACGATTAAGAGATGCGAAGACTATTCCCCTTAAGCCTCCTGCCGCTCCTCCTCTGCGCGTGGCCCTGCCTTGCGCAGAACCGGGATTACCTCCCGCTGTCGCGCGCGGAGACCGGCCGGCGCTTCCCCGTCAAATTTATCGGCGAGACGGGCGGCGGCCGTCCCGGCTACTTCGGCACTGGGGCCGACGGCTCGCCCGCGCCCGCGAGGGTGGGCGTCGGCCCTTCCGGCGCGAGCTTCGAGATGGACGAGGAGGGGCGGGCCGTCGTCAAGGGTAAAGACAGGGGCGGCGCCGCGTGGCGTGTGCGGCTCGGCGACCTGACGACCCTGGCCGGCGCTAACCTCTACACGGCCGACCTCGACCGCGACGACGTTCAAGACCTCGTCATCGTCTCGCCCACGGGCGGCAACGGGCTCGCGCCGACGCGCCACCTCTTCGCGCTCACCTTCGACGAGAAGGGGCGGCCCGTCCCCTTCGAGGCCGACGGCTACTTCGAGGAGGACGAGCGCGGCGTCGCCGACCTCCTGGACATCGACCGCGACGGCCGCGCCGAGCTGCTCTACATGAACTTCGACGACGGCTACTGGGTCACGACCCTCTACGAAGTCCGGGGCGGGCGCTGGCGTCGCGTCGAGGGCGTGCGCGGCCGCCGCACCTACCCGCTCTACACGAGGTTCACGCACCGCCCCAACCGGCGTCCCGTCGCGCCGAAGCCGGGGCGCAAGCCCTTCACGCCCGACCTCTCTACGTCCGCGCCCGTTTTGCGCGGCACGCTCGCCTCGTACGAGTGGGCGGACGTGAGCCGGTCGGAGGACATCAGGCTCACGATGAGGGCGGGCGGGACGGAAGTCGTGTGCAGCCCCGTCGCGTGGTTCGGCTCCTTCGGCGTGGTGTCGGACTCTGCGGAAGGGCGCGAGGTCGTGACGGTCTACGGCAACGAGGAGGCGGCGCGGGCCTTGCTTGAGGCGGCCGTGAAGGCGCGGTCGGAGGTCGCGCTCTACGGCCGCCGCTCGGCCGAGGGGTGCAGCCCGGAGTGGCTGTGGCTGAGTCGGTAAGTTCGTTCTTAAACTCTTTCACGTCGGAGACGCTTATGAAGAGATGCTTGACGGCTCTGCTGCTCGTCGCGCTGGCGGCGGGCGGCGCCGCGGGGCAGACGCGGGGCGGTTGGCTGCGCGGGGAGTGGGCGGGGACGGGCTACCAGACGGACAGCGAGAGCACGTGGCCGATGGTCTTGACGTTCGGGCGCGGCCGGTACACGGCCGAGTACCCTTCGCTCGAATGCGCGGGCCGCTGGAGGCTGCTGCAAGTGTCGCGCACGCGCGCCGTCTTCCGCGAGACGATCACGAAGGGCGCGGAGAAGTGCTCGCCGCGCGGCCGCGTCGTCATCGAACGTCTGAACGCGCGGCAGCTCGGCTACCGTTATTCGCACGAGGGCTCGAAGGATTACGTCGCCTCTGCCATCCTCAACCGGAGGCGTCGGTGAACGACATGAAACGTCTACCTCTCTACGGCCTGGCGTGGCTCGCCCTGACGGGCGTCACGCTGTTCGCCGGCCGCCCCGAGGCCGCGGCGCAGACGGCGCGCGTCGGCCGCGAGTTCAAGGTTAAGGTCGGGCGGGTCGTGATGCTCGACGGCGGGAAGTTGCGGCTGAGGTTCGCGCGGGTCGCGGAGGATTCGCGCTGCCCCGTCGATGTGGATTGCGTGTGGGCCGGGAGCGCGGCGGTGTTGATTGAAGTCGGCGGGAGGGGCTGGAGGGGGAAGCGGACGCTCCTGCTCAACACCAACACGGGCGAGGCGGAGGCGGGCTATGAGAGCTACACGGTCAGGCTCGAAGCCCTGAGCCCGCAGCCGCGCAGCAACCGCAAAATCTCACAGGGTCAATACACGGCGACCCTGCTGGTCACGAAAGACTGACCGGCAGGGCCGCGCGGATGAGTTTAAGTTTGAGCGAAGGGCGCGGCCTCTCAAGTGGGCCGTGCCCTTCGTCCGTCAGGGTGTCATTGGACTGACACGTCGTCTATGCGGAAGGACGTGGGCAGCGTGACGTCGTTGGTGCCGCGGAACTGAATCCTGACGGTCTGGCCGGCCCAACTGCTCAGATTGTACGGCCCGCGCAGGACGTACGCGCCGGCCGTGCCGCTGTTCTGGTTGCTGAAGGTGGCGAGCGTGGCGAGCAGCGTCCCCGAGGTGTTGCGCACCTCGATGAAGAGCCGGTCGTAGACGGCCGCGCCCGCCGCCTCACTCGTCGTGATGTTCAGGTAGAAGGAGAGGTTGGAGCACCCGCTCGGGATTGTCACCGTCTGGTAGACCGTCCCCGTGGTGCTGTTGACCCCGCCCACGATCATGTAGCCGATGCCGCTGCGCGGGTAGGCGCCCGTGCTGTGCGTGGCCTGGCCCGAGAGCGTCCAGGAGGTCGTGCCCGACTCGAAGCCGGGGTTGACGACGGCGTTGGTGCAGCCGCCGCCGCCCGTGCCGGCCTGCGTGACGGTGTGGGTCTGGCCCGCGATGGTCAGCGTGCCGGTGCGCGAGGTGGTGCCGGTGTTGGCGGCGACCGAGTAGGTGACCGTCCCCGACCCGGAGCCGCTCGCGCCGCCGGTGACGGTGATGAACGAGGCGTTGCTCGCGGCCGTCCACGCGCAGCCCGCGCCCGCCGTCACGCTCACGGTGCCCGAGCCGCCGGCGGCCGCGACGCTCGCGCTCGTCGGGTTGATCGAGTAGGTGCAGGTGCCGCCGCAGTCGGAGGGAAGGTCGCTCGCCGCGGTGTGCGTCGTGCCGTCGTTGCCCACGGCTGAGACGCCCATCCCGTGGCGCGCGAAGACCGTCCAGATGGCGCAGCGGTTGGCCCCGCCGTTCAGGTTCTGGTCGGCTTGCAGGATGCCGTCGCGCGCGTTCAGGAACGAGGGGCGCGTCGGCGTGAACTTCATGCCGTTCAGGACGAGCCGGTCGGTCGTGGCCGCGCCGAGCTGCGTCCGCAAGTCCCAGAGCGTCGCCGCCCAGACCTCGCCGTCGCGGTGCACCTGGCAGCCGCCCGCGCACACGTCGGCGTAGGAGTCGTGGACGGCGTTGGCCGGGACGGTGTAGGCCGCGCGGCGGATGCCGTTCGGGTTCCCCGTGGAGTATTCGCCGACCGCGCCGTCGCCGTTCAGGGTCGCGGCCCAGTAGTCAGACCAGCCCTCGCCCATCGCGCCCGACTGCGTGCCCGAAAGCGCGGTCGAGCCGTTGCCGATGAGGCGGTTCGAGATGCCGTGGCCGTACTCGTGGAAGACCACGTCGCCGTCCATCGAGCTGTCGCGGTCGGGGTTGGGCGAGGTGAAGATGTACTGCTGCATGCGCGGCCGCTGGCCGTCGGGCGGCGTGAAGAAGTTGGCGTTGTTGGTGCCCGAGCCGTCCTGCGCCTCGGCGCGCACAGAGTCGTTGCCGGTGCCGCCGCGCCCGTAGTTGTTCGTCTGGAAGTTGCGCGCCGTCTCGGTGAAGCCGAGCGTGTAGGAGTAGTCGTGGATGACGTTGTTGTAATAGAAGAGGTTCGTCACCACGGCCGCCTGATTCGTGGCGGTGGTCGGCGCGACGGTCGTGTCGAAGGGGAAGGTAAAGTTCTGAGTGGAGGAGGAGGCGTGGCCGCTCGACAGCCCGTTCCCGCTCGTCGTGTCCGGCGCGTTGTTGGCGTCGCGGTCGAGGTAGGCTTCGACGTTGTTGCCCGTCGTCAGGGTCGAGGTCCCCATCCAGCCCGCGGCCGTGTTGATGGTCGTGTCGCCGACGAAGGAGACGAGTTGGCGCGCGCCCTTGTCGGGCGCCTCGATGTAGACCGTGCCCTGCGCCTGGTGCGCGCCGAGGTTGTGGCGCAGGAGCAACTCGCCCGTGTGCGCGTCAACCAGCATCTCGTACCACTCCTCGGGGCCGACCTCGGCGTAGACGTGCCACGCGAGCCGCGCCTCGTCCTTGACGCGCACGACGTTCAGCTCCGAGAGCACGTCCTCGTAGGCGGGGTTGAGCGGGTTGGCGAAGGCGGCGCTGTCGCTCGGGTTGGCGCGGCCGCGCATCTCCGCGAACGAGGGCGCGACCTGACGGCCCGCGTGCTCGAACGCCTTGGCGATGCCCTCGGCCTCGGAGAGCGTGGGGTTGGTGTTGACCTTCTGGCCTCTGACGACGAAGCCCTGGCGGACGTTGAGGACTTCGCCCGAGCGGCCGACGACGACCTTCACGTTGCCCTCGAAGACCTTCAGGCCGCCGACCGTCTGCGCGTAGTCGAGGAAGGTCGTGCCCTGGTCGTTGTCCTCATTCTCCTTCTTGAGCGCGTTCACGTCGGCGTTGGAGAGGCCGAAGAGCGCGGCCTGCTTCTTCAGGAAGCCGCGGGCGACGTTGTCGGGCGCGTTCGACTGCGGCGCGGAGAGGGCCCCGCCGTCTACGAAGAAGTTCTTCAGAGCGCCGGTCTCGTTGACCTCCGCGCGCAGGCTGCGGCGCGAACGGGCGGCGAGCCCCCCGCGGAAGTTCTCGACGGCCGAGGCGCGCGAGCGCAAAGCGGCGTTGGCGCTGCCCGCGGCCCTCTGGCGGCCGGCGTCGGTGTTGAGTTCCGCGTCGTCGAACTCGTCGCGGTTAATGAGGCGTATGTCGTAGTTCGGAAGAGGCGTGGGGCGGTTCCCCGCGGCCGGCGCGTCCTGGCGAAGAGGGTTCGCCGCGTCCGACCTGGGCGTGAAGGCCGCGGGCGTCGCCAAAAGGGCGGCGGCCAGCAGCGCCGTGAGCAGCATCTTGCGCATAAGTGTCCCTCCGATGCGGTGTGTGGTCTAAATAGAATGAGAGTAGCCCCCGCCCGAGTCCGGGTCAGGGCGAAGCGCGCATGAGGGTGCGCCGTGGAGCTACTATGAGCGGGGCCTTCGAGAGACGCTGGTGACGGTCGGGCGTCGCCTTCTAACCTTGAAAGGGGCTTAAGGCTACCAGAGACGGCGCGACTTTGACAAACGGGGAGAGGCAGTAGGCAGTTAAGGCACTTTGCGGTTGAGTTTACCTCTTATCGTTTAGAGGCGGGCTCCGCCCGCCGGCCCGCCCTGCGATGTAAGTCGAGCCGGCGGGCGGAGCCCGCCTCTAAACGATAGGTAAATGACATGTGCAAACCGCTCTAGAGCAGGCAGCGTTAGTCGTACGTTAAGCGTTGAGGCCGCACCCAGCCCGCGGAGCGGGCGGACAGAGTAGAGCCCGGCGTGGAGCGTAGCGCAACGCCGGGCTCTACTGCCGCCGCCTCCGGCGGCAGCTTGACGACTGCGCTCTCGGCCTCCTCCTGTGTCCGACTGCCTACTGCCTACTGTTTTCACCTACGGCCACTGGATGACCTTCTTTGATTTGGAGGTCGGCGGCGGCGAAGAGATCGGCGGGGCGGGCGGCTGTCGTGCGGCGGTCGTCAGGCGTGGGCGCGCCGGGGCCGCGCTCGGGGTGCGGGCGGGCCTAGGCGCGGGCTTAGTCTCCCGGGCCTCGGCGGCGCGCGCGACTTGTTCGGCGCGCGGCGCGGGTTGGGGTGAAGGCGCAGGCTTCGGCGCGGGTGAGGGCTCGGCGGACTTCTCGGCCTTTGCGACCTCGCCCGACTTCTTGTCCTCGACCGGCTCTCTCACCTCCTCAACTTTCGTGGGCGACTCCGCCTGCTCCGCGGGCGGCGCGGGCGGAAGGGCCGGCGCTTCGGCCGCGACCTGTGCGGGCGGTGTCGCCTCGCGCGCGCGCTGCGCAGACCAGATGAGGTAGGAGCCCGAGGCCAGCCCCGCGACGACCGAGATGGCGATGACGACCGCCGGGACGAGCCACGACGGGCGGCCCCTCGGAGCGCGTGCGGCGCGCGAAGGGACGAGCGTCTCCTCCTCCTCCTTCCGCCCCGCGCGGTGTGCCTCGCGGGCCCAGGCGGCCTCGGCCGGCTTGCCCACGTCGGCCGGGTCAACCGCCGGGAGGGTTAGGGGGGCGGGCGTCTCGCCTATCTCCGAAAAGGGGACGACGGGGTTGAAGGTGCCTTCCGAGGGGAAGAACGGCTCGGCGTCGTGCGGCCTCTCCGGCCCGCGGCCTTCGGGCGTCGAAGCGTTACTCAACGCAGCACCTCCACGCGGTCGCCCGGGCGCAAGGTCGGGTCGGGCGTCCTCCCCGACTTGATCTCCGCGAGCACGTAGCGCGAGGTCGAGAGCTTTCCGTCCGCCGCCTGCCGCGTGACGTTGACGACGGCCGCGTTCGGACTCGTCGCGCCCCCGGCCGCGAGCAGCGCCTGCGTGAGCGTGAGCCCCGCGTGGAACTCCCTCTGCCCGGGCTCGCGCACCGCGCCCGCCACGTAGACGAACTGCCGCGGCCGCGCGCGCAGCGTGACCACGTCGCCCTGCCGCACGAGCGTCTTCATCCCCTCCGAGTCCGTGAGGTCTACGGCCGTCTCGCTGGCGGTCGCGCGCGAGACGATGACGGCCTGCCCCGCGCCGGGGAGCGGCTGCGCGTAGGCGACGATGACGTAGAGCGGCACGCCCTCGCGCTGGAGGATTTTCGTCCCGCCGTCTTTCACCATCCCGCCGACGATGATCGCGTGGCTCCTGTACTCGCTGACGCCGACGGCGACCTCCGCGTTCGGCGTGCGCAGGCCGAGCGCCGACGCGAGCCGCGCGCCGACCTCTTCCGTAGTCAGGCCGGCGACCGCCACCGGCTCCCTAAGCGCGGGGTGGTCGAGCAGCCCCGACGGCGTGACCTCGTACGTGGCCGCGCGGCGCGCGCCCGCGCCCGGCAGGCGCACGTCGAGCACGTCGCCGGGGCCGATGCGGTAGACGGCCGTCGGGTCGGGGTCATTCGTCGAAGGTCTTTCGGCGCCGGCCGTGGCGGCGGGCCTCGGCCGCGCCGCGGGCGTTGCCGCGGACGTTTCGGACGGCGCGGGCGCAGTCTCGCGCAGCTTCGCGTAGGCGCGGCCGAGCTTCTGGTAGGTCTCTGCGTCGCCGGGGGCGAGGCGCGCGGCCTGCTCGTAGGCGTCCACCGACTCGCCCCAGTTTTCGAGCGCGGCGTAGGCGTCGCCGAGCGCGCGGTACGCGGCCGCGTTACGGCGTTCGAGCGCGACGGCCTCGCGGAAGGCGGCGACCGCCTCGCGGTGCCGCCCCGCGCGCGCCTCGCGCACGCCGAGTTGGTAGGGCGACTCGGCCGTGGCGGTGGAAGCGGTTCGCGTGGGGGCGGACGGCGCGGCAGGTGGAGGCGTCGCGCTCGGGTTCGGCGCGCGTGGCGCGGGCTCGGCGGCGGGGGTGGGCGACGCGGACGGCGGCGTCGCGGCGACCCTCTCCGGGAGGCTGTCGCCGAGGTTGACCGCCCGCATGGCTTCGAGGACTCCGCCGGCGGGGCGCGGCGCGGGGGCCGCCTTCGCGAACGGGCGCGGCGGTCGCGCGGCGTAGTCGGGCCGCAGCTTCAACGCGCGCTCGAAGGCTTCGCGCGCCTCCTCCTCCTGCCCGAGCGCGCGGCGCGCCACGCCCAGGTGGTAGTGGGGCTCGGCCCACTTCGGGTAGACCTTGATGGCGCGCTGGAAGGCCCCGGCCGCCTGCACGTGCTGGCCGCGCATCCCGAGCGCGACGCCGAGGTTGTTGAGCGCCTCGACGTCCTCCTTGTTGAGGCTGACGGCCCTGTAGTAGGCGTTGATGGCGTCGGCCCAGCGCCCCATCTCGGCGTAGACGTTCCCGAGCGCGTAGAAGGCGTTGCCGTTCGAGGGGTCGAGCGCGACGGCCTGCTCGAAGGAGCGCGCCGCCTCGGCCAGGCGGCCTTCGAGCGCGAAGCGCGCGCCGTCGCGCGCGTAGACCTGGGCGTCCCGCTGCACCGCCCCCGCGTTCGAGGCGGCCGCGCACGCGATGAGGATGAGCAGAGCAATCTTCTTCATAAGGCAGACAGTCTCCCGCGGTCGAAGCGAGTTTGTAGGGGGAAGGGCGCGCGCGGGCGCGGTGGTTCGGGAGGGCGCGCGGGCACTCCTCCGCGTGTGTGCGATGACGGGGCGAGGGTCTGGCATCCGTTCGCTCGCGCGTGTGGCGTCGGGTGGTTTCTGTTGTAGGGGACGTTACTAACTTCGGCGGGAGAGTGCCGTCAAACCACAGTACGAGCCGGATTATATTTCAGCGGCGGCGGGAAGGCAAAAGCAGTAGACAGTAGACAGTAGTCAGTAGCCAGTAGCGCTCCGCGTCGCGGTCGTTGCTGATGACAAGCACAGGGTACAAACTACGGAAAATTCTTCGGAAAATTCTTCTACTGACTACTGACTACTGACTACTGTCTACTACCCCTTCCGTTATTTGCAGCGTTGGTATAAATTGCTCTCCCGTCGAGCGGCCGCGGCCGACCTTTCAGTCAGGAACCTTCGAGTGGAAAACATAGAGCGCACGCAGTTCGTGGTCTTGACCGGCCACACACAGGAGCAGCCCCTGCCCGACCTCATCCGCCGCCTGCGCGTGCAGCGCAAGTCGGGCCGCCTTCAGGTCGAGTACGCGGACGGCCCCGGCTCCTTCTTCTTCGAGGACGGGCAGATGGTGGACGCGCGCCTGGGCGAGCTGCGCGGCGTCGAGGCGCTCTACGCGGCGCTCGCGCTCGAAGGCGGCTCGTTCAACTTCAACCCGCTGGTGCGGCCGCCCGAGCGCAACATCGACCGGCAGGGCCAGCAGTTCATACGCGACCTCGTCGAAGCGCCGCGGCGCGAGGGGCTGGCCGAGGTACGCGTGGCGGGCGGGACGACGCCCGCCACACGCGAGCACGCGACCCTGCCGGAGCGCGCGCCGCTCCAGCTCGGCCCCGGCGCGGAGGAGCTGCTGTCGCCGCTCCAGGATCGCCTGCTGGCCGTCGAGGGGGCCATCGAACAGACCGCGCGCCGCTTCTCGCGCGAGCGCCTGGCCTACGCCGTCCTCATCGGCTTCCTCGTGGGCTTGAGCATGGTCACGACGCTCCACGTCCTCTACGGCCCCTTCTTCGGGCCGCGCGCCGAGCCCCTGGCCGACAGGCCCGCCGTTCAGGAACAGACGGCCGCCGCCCCCCGGCCCGCGCCGACGCAGAGCGCGAACTCGAACACAGACGCGAGCGCCGAAGCGCCAGAGCCCGCGCCGCCCGTGCCCGCGGCCGCCGCGGTCGTCGGCTCGCGCAGGTTCGACGGCGTGCCCGCGCCGCGGCGCGAGTACGTCGTCGAAGTCCTCGTCGAGGTGAAGGAGGGCCGCGTCACCGACGCGCGCGTCTTCAACCCGCGCCCCGGCGCCGCCCCCTACGAGGCGGTCGCCTTGAAGATGGCGCGCGAGCGCAGCTACCCCGCGAACTTCACCGGCGGCGAGCGCGTGAAGATAAGAGTAAAGCCGTAGCCGAAGCAGGCGTCCCGCGTTTAGTTCAAAGCTGACCATAAATCGCCGCGGAGCGGCGTGTTTCTACATGGCCTTCGACTAACCTCGATGCTGTTTATCCAGAGCAACAGTCTCGCGCTCGCGCCCGACGAAGGCGGGCGGCTGCGTCTGCTCGACGCGCTGGCCGGCCGGGGGCTCAAGCCTCTTCTGCGCCCGACGCGGCGGCGGCTCTTCGGCGCGCTCGCGGGGGGGGCGTCGGCCGCCGAGCTGGAGCGTTTGTGCGCGGAGCGCGCGGGCGTCGCGGGCAAGGGCGCGTACACGCCGGGCGAACTCTTCGGAGGCGGCGACTGCCTGCTCGCGCTCGTCTTCGGCCCGGGCGGCGGCGAGACGACGGCGAGCGTCGTCTACGACCTCAACACGGCGGAGCCGCTCCCGCGCCTGGAGCGCTTCTGCCGCGACGTGCACGAGGCGCTGGGCTCAGTCAGCCCCGAAGCGACCTCAACGTCCGAGTCGGAGTCGCAGACGCTGCTTCCCCTGTGGCGTCCGCGCGCGCGCTCGGCGCAGCACGGGCTCGCGCGCTTCGCGGCCATCCAGCCGGAGGAGTTCGTCCGCGCCGCGGCGGCCCTGCGCGGCGGCCGGGAGCTTGTGCGCGCGTCGGAGATGTTGGAGGAGCGCGCCGTGCGCGACTTCCTCAAGCGCATCGAGGAGCTGAGGCGCGAGGGCTACACGCCGCGCCGCATGCTGGCCGAGGCGAACGCGCGCGGCCACGTCTCAATCGAGCGCCTGGCCGAGGCCGGACTGCTCGAACGCGAGATAAGGGTCAGTTGTCGCAAGCACGGGCACGCGCTCTTCGACCTGCCCTCGCCCGACTCGCTCGCCGCCGTCACCATCAGCCGCGCCAAGTGCAGCCTCTGCGCCGCGCCCGTCGCCGACGAGGTGGTCGAAGAGACCTTCAGCCCTTCGCGCCTCGCCGTCGCGCTGCTGGCCGACGGCGGCTGGCTCGCCAACCGCGTCTACCGCATCGTGCGCTCGCTCGGCGTCCCCGAGAGCGACATCTCGACCGGCCCCCCGACGCCGCACGGCGAGTCCTACCTCGCCGCGGAGGTCTGCGGCAGCTCCTTCATCGTCGTCTCGCGCGACGGCGACCTGACCCCGGCCTTCGCGCGCCGCGCCGCCGAGATAGTGGAAGAGACCGAGGCGACGCACCTCTTGACGGTCGTCACGGGCGCGGCCGAGGACGAGGGGCGTATGCGGCTCTACGAGTTCGCCTGGCGGCGCGCGCGCGGCGGGCGCGACCTCGACACGACCATCGTCGAAGGGCTCGACGCGGCGCACGCGCAGATCGAGCGGGCCTTCTCGCGGGCCGCCCGCCGCGAGCTTTCGCGCTCTCTCTTCCCGCTCGACGCCGCGCTCGGCTTCACGGCCGCCGGCTTCGTACTCGAATGGTTCCGCGCGACGAAATCAAACGCCGGCAGAGACAGCCTCTCCAAGTTGAGCGCATGAGAAGACTGAACGTCGCCATGATCGGCCACCGCTTCATGGGCAAGGCGCACAGCAACGCCTGGCGTCAGGTGGCGCGCTTCTTCGAGACCCCCTTCGAGCCCGCCCTGAAAGTCGTCTGCGGCCGCGACCCCGCGGAGGTCGAACGCGCCGCCCGGCAGAACGGCTGGGAGGAGTCTTCCGTCTCGTGGCGCGAGACGGTCGCGCGCGAAGACGTAGACGTGGTGGACATCTGCACGCCGGGCGACACGCACGCGGACATCGCGGTCGCGGCCGCGCTCGCGGGCAAGCACGTCCTCTGCGAGAAGCCGCTCGCCAACACGACGGCCGAGGCGCAGCGGATGCTCGCGGCCGTCACGGCGGCCGGCGTCGCGCACATGGTCTGCCACAACTACCGGCGCGCCCCGGCCGTCGCGCTCGCCAAGCGCCTGATTGAAGAGGGGAGGCTCGGGCGCGTCTACCACTTCCGCGGCGTCTACTTGCAGGACTGGATCGTTGACCCGCAGTTCCCGCGCGTCTGGCGTCTGGAGAAGTCGAAGGCCGGCTCGGGCGCTCTGGGCGACATCGCCTCGCACTCCATCGACCTCGCGCGTCACCTCGTCGGCGAGATCGAGGAGGTCGCGGGCCACCTCCAGACCTTCATCAACGAGCGCCCGCTGCCCGGGTCGGACGAGACGGCGCCGGTCGATGTGGACGACGCCGCGCTCTCGCTCCTGAAGTTCGAGGGCGGGGCCGTCGGCACGGTCGAGGCCACGCGCTTCGCCCTGGGGCGGAAGAACTACAACAGCTTCGAGGTCAACGGGAGCCGGGGGAGCCTCGTCTTCAACCTCGAGCGGATGAACGAGCTGGAACTCTACTTCGAGGAGGGGCCCGAGAGCGGCTTCCGCACCGTGCAGGTGACCGACGCCGAGCACCCTTACGTGCGGGCCTGGTGGCCGCCCGGACACATCATCGGCTACGAGCACACCTTCACACACACCGTGCTCGACTTCCTGCTCGCGTTGGACGAGGGGCGCACGCCTTCGCCGAGCTTCGAGGACGGGGTGAAGAATCAGAAGGTGCTCGACGCCGTCGAAAGGGCGGCGGCTTCGCGCTGTTGGGAGAAGGTTTAATACCAGGTCAGAACCACCCGCGGTAGCGGGTGGGCCTTTAAGATACGGGGCATCCGGTTAATCAAGGCCCACCCGCTACCGCGGGTGGTTCTGACCTGATTGTCTTAGGAGGAGAGGTTTGTCGGAACGAAGAACCGGCTCTTTGACGGGGCGCGACCTGACGCTGCTCGCGCTCGCCTTCTTCGGCATCTTCGTCTACGGGCTCATCTCGGCGCTGCCCGGGTCGGTGCTCCCGACGCTGGAGAGGGGCGGTTACCTCCCGGACGACAGCGCCGTCGGAACCTTTCTGCTCGTCAACGCCGTCGGCGCGCTCGCCGCGTACCTCGTGAGCGGCCCCGTCATCGACCGCGTCGGAATGAAGGCGGCGCTCGGCGGCGGCGCGCTCGTGGCCGCCGCCGCGCTCGCCGGGCTCGGCCTCGCCGTCACGAAGGTCGCGCCGTCGGCCGCGCTCGTCTCCATCCTCCTCTGTTCGCTGCTCCTCGGCCTCGGGGCCAACGCCGTCGTCAGCTCCGGCCACGCGCTCGTGGCGGACATCGCGTCGGCGGGGCGCAACGCGGCGCTCAACCTGTTGGACATCTGCTTCGGGCTGGGGCTGGCCGCGCTGCCGCTGGCCGTGCAGTCGGTACAGGCGCGCGGCGGGCTCGGGCTAGTCTTCACCTTGATGGTGGTCGTCACGGGGCTGCTCGCGCTCGGCGTCCTCTTCTCGAAGTTCCCGCGGCCGGCGCACCCCGAGTCGTTCCCCCTGAAGGAGGCGGGCGAGTTGTTCCGCGCGCCCTCGTTCTGGCTGCTGGCCGCGGCGCTCTTCATGTACGTGGGGGCGGAGGTGTCTGTGGGGAAGTGGGTCGTGACCTTTCTTGAGAGGGACGCGCGGCTGCTGGCGGGCGCGGGGTTAGACGCGGCGCGACTCGAAGAGCTTGCGCGCACGTCGCCCGACGGTTTGAGCGCCTTCTTCGAGCGCGACCCAGCGGGGGTGGGCGTGGCGACCTACGCGCTGAGGACGCTGTCGTTCTTCGCCTTCGCGCTGCTCGCCGGCCGCCTGGCTTCGAGCCTTCTGCTGGGCGTCGCGCGCGTGAACAGCTTAGTTCTGCTCACGCTCGGGTCGGCGCTGACGACGTTGGGGCTCGCGCTGGCGTTCACCTCCGACACGCCCGGGGGCGTGCGCTGGTGGCTGGTCGTCGCGGGCTTCGGGATGGGGCCGATCTTCCCGACCTCTGTGGGCCTTGCGTCGGCGCTCGTGCCAGGGATAGCCGGGACGGCGATCAGCCTGGTGATGGCCGTCGGGTTCGCGGGGCTGCTCCTGATACCGCCCGCGGTCGGCTACATTTCGAGCGCGGCGGGCGGCGCCGCGGGCGACGTGCGCACGGGGCTACTGGCGGTCGTCGCCGCGTCGGCGCTGATGCTACTCCTCCACCTCGCGCTCACGCTGCGCGAGCGTTCAAGGGCGCGTTAAGGTCGGAGGTTCTAGGAATGCTCAGGGCTCGACCCGCGCGCGCGTTGCTGCTGTCTCTCTTCGTCGCGGTCTGCAACTCGCTCCCCTGTCTCGCGCAGGCGCGCGCGACCGAGTGGCGCTTCTACGGCGGCGACCGGGGCGGCACGCGTTACTCCCCTTTGAAGCAGATCGACCGCAGCAACGTCGCGCGGTTGCGGAGGGCCTGGGTTTACCACACGGGCGAGCTGGACTTGGGACTTAAGACCGCGTCCTTTCAAGCCTCCTTCTCGACCACGCCGCTCGTCGTCGGGGGCGTGATGTACCTGACGACGCCTTCGAGCCGCGTCGTCGCGCTCGACGCGGAGACGGGGAGGGAGTTGTGGAAGTTCGACCCGCAGGCCGGGAGTAAAGTGCGCGGCTTCAACTCGCACCGCGGCGTGGCCTATTGGGAAGACGGTAAGGGCAGGGACAGGCGCATCCTCTACGGCACGGTTGACGGGAGGCTCTACGCGCTCGACGCGGAGACGGGGAAGACGTACCCGGACTTCGGCAACGGAGGCTTCGTTGACCTGCGCGCGGATGGGGCGGGCGCGTGGGCCGATGATCCGACGTGGGGCGCGCGCGTGACCTCGCCGCCCGCCGTCTACAGAGACCTCGTCATCGTCGGCTGGGGGCTGCCCGAGTCGCCCCCGAAGGGGCCGACTGGCGACGTGCGCGCATACAACGTCCGCACGGGCAGACTCGTCTGGACGTTCCACACCGTGCCGCGCCCGGGCGAGGCGGGGCACGAGACCTGGGAGGGCGATTCGTGGAAGGGGCGCGCGGGCACGAACGTCTGGTCGATGATGAGCGTGGACGACGAGCGCGGCCTCGTCTTCCTCCCCGTCGGCTCGCCGACCTACGACTTCTACGGCGGCGACCGCAAAGGAAAGAACCTCTTCGGCAACTCCCTGGTCGCGCTCGACGCCGCGACGGGCAAACTCGTCTGGTACTACCAGACCGTCCACCACGACCTCTGGGACTACGACCTCCCGGCGCAGCCCGTCCTCTTCACGTGGAAGGGGGAGGGCCGCAACGTCCCGGCCGTGGCGGTCGTCACGAAGATGGGCTTCGTCTTCGTCCTCGACCGGCGGACGGGCAGGCCGCTCTTCCCCGTCGAAGAACGACCCGTGCCCCAATCGGACGTGCCCGGCGAGGCGACGTGGCCGACGCAGCCGTTCCCCTCGAAGCCGCCCGCGCTCGCGCGGCAGTCCATGACGCGCGACGAGGTCAGCCGGGTCACGCCTGAGTCCGAGCGCTTCTGCACGTCGCTCTTTGACCGCCTCGTCAACAAGGGGATGTACACGCCGGTCGGCCTCAGCCCGACGCTCAACTTCCCGGGCTTCCACGGCGGGGGCAACTGGTCGGGCGGCTCCTTCGACCCCTCTTCGGGGCTCCTCTACGTGAACATGAACGAGGACGGCGCGGTGGGCGAGATGACGCCGCAAGCGCCGGGCGCGGCCGTGCCCTACATGCGTCAGGGGCGTTTCGAGGAGTACGCGTGGTTCCGCGACGAGAAGGGATGGCCGTGCCAGCGGCCGCCCTGGGGGACTCTGAGCGCGGTCGATTTGAACCGCGGCCGAATAGTCTGGAAGGTGCCGCTCGGCACGGTCGAAGAGTTGGAGGCGCGCGGCGTGCGCGACACGGGGACGCAGAACCTCGGCGGCTCGACGGTGACGGCCGGCGGGCTCGTCTTCATCGCGGCGACGACCGACCGGCTCTTCCGCGCCTTCGACGCGAAGACGGGGCGCGTGCTCTGGCAGGCGAGACTCGAAGCCGGCGGGCACGCCACGCCGATGACCTACGCGACGAAGGGCGGCCGGCAGTTCGTCGTCATCGCCGCGGGCGGCGGCGGTTTCCTGCGCGCGCTCAGCCCCGTGCTTTCTGATACGCTGGTCGCATACGCTCTGCCCGAGCGTTGAGTGTCAACGACATGAGAGTCCTTCTCCTCGGCCACGAAGAGGTCTCCGCGCTGCTCCCGATGGGCGAGTGCATCCGCTTGATGAGTGAAGCGCTCGTCTCGCTCGCAGAGGGGCGTGTGCATCAGCCTTTACGTACCATCGTGCGCCCGCACGGTGCTAAAGGGGTGTTGGGGCTCATGCCCGCCTACGCTTCGTCCGACCGCCCCGCCTTCGGCCTGAAGGCCATCAGCGTCTTCCCCGAAAACCCCGCGCGCGGCCTCGACTCGCACCAGGGGGCGGTGCTGCTCTTCAGCGGGGAGACGGGCGAGCCTCTGGCCTTCGTCAACGCGTCGGCGTTGACGGCCGTGCGCACGGCCGCCGTCTCGGGCGCGGCGACGCGCGCGCTCGCGCGCGAGGGCGCGGGAGACCTGTGCGTCGTCGGCGCGGGCGTGCAGGCGCGCGCGCACGTCGAGGCGATGGCCCACGCACGAACCATCCGGCGCTGCCGCGTGGCGAGCCGCCGTCCGGAGCACGCGCGCCGTCTCGCCGAAGAGCTGAAGGGCGCTTACGCGTTCCCCGTCGAAGCCGCCGAGACGGTCGAGGAGGCCGTGCGCGGCGCGGACATAGTCGTGACGGCGACGAACTCGGCCGAGCCGGTCGTGCGGCGCGAGTGGGTCTCGGACGGCGCGCACGTCAACGCCGTCGGCGCTTGTCAGCCTCACGCGCGCGAGCTGGACGCGGCGACCGTCGCCGCGTCCAGCCTCTTCGTGGACAGCGTCGAATCGCTCGTCAACGAGTCCGGCGACTACCTGCTCGCGGCGCGCGAAGGGGCCGTCGGGCCGGAACACGTCCGCGCCGAGCTGGGCGAGGTGCTGGCGGGGAAGAGGCCGGGCCGGACTTCCGACGGCGAGATCACGCTCTTCAAATCCCTCGGCCTGGCAATCGAAGACCTCGCGGCCGCCGCGTACCTCTACGACAGGTGTCGAGAGACGGGCGCGGGGACGTGGGTGAGTTTCTGAAGGTTAAAGAGATGACGCACGTGCTGCCGACGCTCGCGGACATCGAAGAGGCGCGCCGACGCATCTGCGGCGCGGCCGTGAGGACGCCGCTCGTGCGGCTGAACGTCTTCGACACGCCGGCCGAGATTTATCTCAAGCTGGAGAACCTACAGCCCATCGGCTCGTTCAAGATACGCGGCGCGGCGAACGCGATGGCGCGGCTCGCGCGCGAGGAGCTGGCCGGAGGGGTGCTCACCGCCTCGGCCGGCAACATGGCGCAGGGCGTCGCGTGGCGCGCGCGCGAGCTGGGCGTCCCGTGCACGGTCGTCGCGCCGGAGACCGCGCCCGAGACGAAGGTGCGGGCCGTCGAGCGGCTCGGCGGGCGCGTCATCAAGGTGCCGTTCGGTGAGTGGTGGGACTGCTTCGAGCGCCGCGCCTACGCGGGCGCGGGCGGGCACTTCATCCACGCCTTCGACGACCCCGACGTGATGGCCGGCAACGGCACCATCGCGCTCGAAATCCTCGAAGACCTGTCGGAAGTGGACGCGGTCGTCATCCCGTGGGGGGGCGGCGGGCTGGCGTGCGGGATTGCGGCGGCGATGCGCGAACTCAGGCCGCGGTGCAGGCTCTACGCGGCCGAGGTGGCGACGGCCGCGCCCCTGGCCCCCTCGCTCGAAGCGGGCGCGCCGCGCGCGGTCGATTACGAGCCTTCCTTCGTGGACGGCATCGGCGGCCGCGGCGTCTTCCCCGCGATGTTCGAGCGCGCGCAAAAGCTTCTCGACGGCTCTCTCGTCGCAACTCTCGAACAGGTCGCCTCCGCTTTGCGTCTTCTGGCCGAGCGCAACCGCGTCATCGCGGAGGGCGCGGGCGCGTGCCCCGTCGCCTGCGCGCTCGAAGGCGCGGCCGGCGCGGGCAAGGTCGTGTGCGTCGTCTCGGGCGGCAACATAGACCTCGCGAAGCTCTGCCATATACTCACGGGAAGTTAACCGCAGAGACACGGAGGCACGGCTTGGAGCATTGCCGTCTTCAGGCCGTGCCTCCGTGTCTCTGCGGTTAACTCCTCCTCGGGTCTGTGCTATACAGGGCGCGGGCGACCCTTTCACTTCCACGGGTAGAGAGAATATGTCTGTCAAAGAGTTTCGGCCGCAGTTCATGCAGGTCGGGGTGCTGACGGCGGCGCTCCAGGAGTTGACCCCGCGCGAGGTGCGCGACCGCGACCCCGACCGCGCCGTCGAAGAGTGGCTGGAGTTCGCGGGCGAGCTGGGCGTCGATAACATACAGCTCTCGGCCGCGCTCCACCCTTCGGAGGCGGACGTGCCGCCCGAGGCCCTGCTCGACCCCGTCGCCAACACGCTCGACCTGCGCGAGCCCTTCGACGACGCGCGCGCGCGCCGCGTGCTCGCGGCGATGGACGCCACGAAGGTCGGGCTCTCAGACCTCGCATACTTCGACAACCTGCTCCACCACGACGCGGCGCTGCGGAGGAAGAAGCATGAGTTTATGCTGCGCGTCTTCGACGCGGCGGCGCTCCTGGGCGTCGGGGCCGTCTGCGGCTTCGTCGGCCGCAACTTCCGGCTCGGGATGGACGAGAACCTCATCGACTTCGAGGAGCACTTCGTCCCCCTGCTGAAGGAGGCGAAGGCGCGCGGCCTCGTCTACCGCGTCGAGCAGTGCCCGATGCCGGGCTGGACGGTCGGCGACAGCTTCCACAACAACCTCGCCTACACGCCCGGCACCTGGATCGCGCTCCACCACATCTGCGAGCGCCACGGCGTCGGCGAACAGTTCCGCATCCACTACGACCCGTCGCACGCCGTCCTGATGGGGCAGGACACGCGCTCCGTCTTCCAGTACCTGAAGGACGCGGGCTACAACTTTCTCGTCGCAGGCTTCCACGTGAAGGGGCAGGTGATAAACGCGAAGGGCGTGGCGGCGTGGGGCTACGGCGGGCAGACCATAAACCGCGGCGACTGGATCGCGGGGCTGCCCGCCGAGAACCCAGTCAACCAGGCGAACGCCTGGAAGAAGCAGACCGTGCTCGCCGAGCACGAGCTGCCCGGCACCGCCCGCCACGACCCGCTCGCCTACTTGCAGAACCGGAGCGTGGACTGGCTCGACCACCAACTGGCCGCGCGCGAGCTGTTAGAACTCGACATCCCGAACACGCACCTCGTCGTCGAGCACGAGTACCCGAAGGCGCGCATCCAGGACAAAGAGAAGCTGCGGCCCATCCTGCAAGGCTCCATCGCCTTCACGCGCAAGATAGACGAGGCCGCCGCCTGCATGTACGCCTTACAGCACGACGTGCTGGCCTCGCAGGGCATCCCCGTCCAGGGCGTCGGCCGCGAGCCCTACCGCTCCTGACCCTTTATGGAAAACACCATCCAGAAACCGAAACTCACCATCGAACTCTTGCAGCAGGAGGCTCGTGCGTATGCAGACGCTGAGTCAACGTTCCCCGAGCCGTCCCTGTACGGCGTGACGGACGGTAAGGCAATCGGCACTTACGTAGAGCATAAGTTCAAGGCTTTCTTAGCAGGCAAATATGAGTTTGTATCGGGCAGTTCGGCCGCAGGCATCGACCTGCCGGAGTTGAACGTAGATATAAAGGTGACGAGCATCACACAGCCGCAATCTTCCTGCCCTTTCAAAGCCGCTCGTCAAAAAATCTTCGGCTTAGGTTATTCGCTTCTAGTATTCGTGTATGAAAAGCACGACGACCCGGCAGCCCAGACCGGTACGCTCAACGTTCTGCATACGATCTTCGTGGAGAAAGAGCGCACCGGCGACTACCAGACCACCATCGGGCTTTTGCGGATGTTGGCGAACGACGCCAACGAAGACGACCTTATAGCGTTCATGTTTGAGCGAAATCTGCCGCTTGATGACATTGAGGCGGCGAACATAGCGAAGGAGCTGCTCGGCGGGAAACCCCTCATCGAAGGCTATCTCACCATTTCCAACGCACTACAGTGGCGACTCCAATACTCAAGGGTTATTGCACAGGCCGGACAGGTAAGCGGAATTGTTCGCGTTCGGTAAGATGGCCGGGATAATGGCAAAGACCAAAGAGAAAGCAGAGTTCGGAGACTTCCAGACCCCCGAGCCGCTCGCCGCGCAAATATGCGCCCTGCTTGCAAGGCTCGGCTGCAAACCCGCGTCCCTCGTTGAGCCGACTTGTGGGGAAGGCAACCTTCTTTTTGCCGCGCTCAAGCAGCTTACGACCGTGCGCCGCGCCATAGGACTGGACGTTTCCCCCGATTACGTGGCGGCAGCACAACGCCGATCAGCGCAAGAAGCGACCGGCACCGCAGACGTTAGAATAGTGCAGGGCAATTTCTTCGATACCGATTGGGGTTCGCTCGTAGAACCCCTGCCTGGCCCGTTGCTCGTGATAGGGAATCCGCCCTGGGTTACCAACGCAGAATTGAGCGCGCTTGGAAGCGCAAACATTCCGGAGAAAACAAACTTTCAGAAGCACAACGGTCTCGATGCGATTACCGGCAAAAGTAATTTCGATATTTCGGAGTGGATACTCATTCAAATTTTGCGTTGGCTCGATGGCAAAGACGCGGCCTTGGCCATGCTTTGCAAAACGTCCGTCGCGCGCAAGGCACTCTCTTACGCGTGGAAACACGGGATCGCGATTGCTCAGTCCGCTATTTACCGCATCGACGCACGCGAGCACTTCGGCGCTTCGGTGGACGCGTGCCTCCTGTTCTGCGTGTTCGCGCCGGCGGCTCGCAGTTTCGATACGCACGTTTTTAATAGCTTGACGGCAGTAAAGCCAGAGCGAACCATTGGATACCGAGACGGCGAAGTTATTGCTTCGGTTGAAAGCTATAACCTCTGGAAGCACCTACGCGGTCTCGAAAATCATAAATGGCGGTCGGGCATAAAACACGATTGCTCGAAAGTGATGGAGCTTACGAAAGAGGGCGACCTGTACCGCAACGGGCTCGGCGCGCTCATCAGCCTGGAGCCTGATTATCTTTTCCCGATGATGAAAAGCTCTGAGATCGCCAGCGACGCAGAGCTGACGCCAAAACGCTGGATGCTCGTTCCGCAGCGATCCGTGCGGGAAGATACTATGCGGATCAGGGATGTGGCTCCGAAGACGTGGAAATACTTGGAAACTTACGGGCACCTGCTCGACAAGCGCGGAAGCTCGATCTACAAGGATCGCCCTCGATTCTCTGTCTTCGGCGTCGGCGAATATTCTTTTGCAGAGTGGAAAGTTGCCATATCAGGCTTTTATAAGAGGCTGAATTTCAAGGTCATCGGGAGCCATGAGGGAAAGCCCACCGTGCTTGATGACACGTCCTACTTCATCCCTTGCGAGACTAAGCCGGAGGCAGAGCATATTGCTTCAATATTGAACTCCGCCGAGGCCAAGGCGTTCTTCGAATCTTTCGTATTCTGGGACGCTAAAAGGCCGATTACCGTTGATCTATTGCGACGCTTAGACCTCGACCTCCTGGGGCGTGAGCTAGGACAAGTGGCGTTGGTCACGGTGCAAAGATAACGCGCCCCCGTTGAATTATCGCCCGCGCCAACCCGCGTGAATCCGCGGCTTATATCATTCGTGCCGGAGCGCGGTCATCGGGTCAACCTGTGTGGCGCGGCGCGCCGGGAGGTAGCAGGCGACGAGCGCCGTCGCGGCGAGCAGTAGGGAGACGCCCGCGAAGACCGTCGGGTCGAAGGCGCTGACGCCGTAGAGCAGACTCTCCATCAGGCGCGTGAGCGCCAGCGCCCCGGCCAGGCCCGCCGCCAAACCCAGAAGCACCGGCCGCATCCCCTGCCCGACCACGAGCCGCAAAACGTCCCGCCGTCGCGCGCCGAGCGCGATGCGGATGCCGATCTCGTGCGTCCGCCGCGCCACCGAGTTCGAGATGACCCCGTAGACCCCGAGCGCCGCGAGCCCCAGCGCCGCCGCCGCGAAGAGGGCGAGCAGCAGCGCGCTGAAGCGCTGCGGGCTGAGCGAGTCCGAGACGTACTGCTCCATCTCCTTGACGTTCGCCAGCGGCACCTCCCTGTCCACCGCCGACACCTCCTCGCGCAGGCCGTTCATGAGCGCCGCCGGGTCGCCCGTCGCGCGCACGATGAGTGACATGTGGAACCAGGGCTCTGAGAGGTAGGAGACGTATATCTGCGAAAAGGGCTCTATGTTGGGCGCCACGTACCTCGTGTCGGAGACCACGCCGACGATCTCGCGGGGCCGCGGCGTGGAGTCGCCGGCGAGGATGATCTGTTTGCCCAGAGGGTCTTCGCCGGGGAAGACGCGCCGCGCCAGCGACTCGTTGACGAGGGCGACGCGCGGGGCCCCGGCCGTGTCCCGCTCGTTCAGGTAGCGCCCCTTGAGCAGCCGCACGCCCAGAGTCTTGAAGTACCCCTCGCTCACGCGGTGGTAGATGGAGCCGTGCCGGTCGCTCCCGTCCGGCGCGGGCGGGCGACCGACGACCATGAACTGCGCGCCGTGCTCCTCGCCGCTCAGCGGGACGCTCTGCGCCACGGCGGCCGAGGCGACGCCCGGAAGCCGTTCGACCCTCGTCAGGATTTGCCGGTAGACCTCCGTGCGCTTCTCCTGCGTGTTGTAGCGGTAGGGGAGCGAGATGTCTGCCGCGACGACGTGGGTCGGGTCGAAGCCCAGCTCGACCTCGGTCAAACGTATGAAGCTCTTGACGAGGAGCCCCGCGCCGACGAGCAGCACGAGCGAGAGCGCGACCTCGGCCGCCACCAGCGCGCCGCGCGCGAGACTCCGCCGCCCGTCGCCCGTTGACCTCACGGACTTGAGCGCGTCGGTCAACTCCACCTTCGACGCCTGGAGCGCCGGCGCGAGCCCGAACGCGAGCCCGGTCACGACCGAGACCGCCAGAGTGAAGCAGAGCACCCACGGGTCGAGCCCCGCCTCCTCCGCGCGCGGCAGGCTCGCGGGGCTCAAAGAGACGAGCAGCCTCACGCCCCACTTCGCCAGCAAAAGGCCCGCGAGCCCCCCGAGCAGCGAGAGCGTCAGGCTCTCGGTCAACATCTGTCGGACGAGCCGGAGCCGCCCCGCGCCCAGCGCCGCGCGCACCGCCATCTCCTTCCGCCTCCCGGCGGCCTGACCGAGCAGGAGGTTGGCGACGTTGGCGCACGCGATGAGCAGCGTGAAGCCGACCGCGCCGAGCAGCGTCAAAAGCGTCGCGCGCGTGCCCCACGTGATCCAGCGGTCGAGCGGGTAGGTGGTGGCGCTGCGCCCCGCGTTCTCGTCCGGGTAGCTTTCGGCGAGCCTCGCCCCGACGGCCCTCATCTCCGCGCGCGCCTGCTCGGGCGTGACGCCCGGCCGCAGTCGCGCGACGACCGTCAGGTATCGCCCGCGCCGGTTGACCCTCTGCCTGTCGTCGAAGACTATCGACCGGATAACTTCGTAACGCCGCGGCGAGAGGATGAAGTCGGGCGGCAGCACCCCGACCACCGTGTACTCGGGGCCGTTCATCTTAACGGTCTTCCCGACGACGTTCGGGTCGCCGCCGAAGCGGCGCTGCCAGAGGCCGTAGCTCAACATCACCACGTTCGGCGCGCCGTACTCGCCCTCCTCCGGCCGGAAGACGCGCCCGAGCAGGGGACGGACGCCGAGCGTCTGGAAGAGGCTCGGCGTCGCGTTGATCCCCGCGACGCGCTCGGGGCGCGAGTCGTCCTCGGAGATGTTGTAGAAGTCTTCCGTGTAAGCGCCCATCTCCTCGAACGAGCGCGTCTGCGCGCGCCAGTCGAGGTAGTTGGCCGGCGAGACGATGTTGCGCGCCTCCTCCGACTTCGGGGCGGACTCCCACAGCGTCATGAGTCTCTCGGGCTCGGGGAAGGGCAGCGGCCGGAAGATCACCGCGTTCGTGATGCTGAAGAGCGCCGTGTTCGCGCCGATGCCGAGCGCGAGCGTGACGACGGCGACCAGGCTG
Source organism: Pyrinomonadaceae bacterium (assembly GCA_035563535.1). Lineage (GTDB taxonomy): Bacteria > Acidobacteriota > Blastocatellia > Pyrinomonadales > Pyrinomonadaceae > QHXN01. The sequence continues at coordinate 272,457 of DATMVD010000091.1, forward strand.
AAGACGGGGTTGCGCCGCAGCACGCGCAGGCCGAAGAGGATGTCCTGCCGCAGGTCTTCCAGGGGGCGGACGCCGCGCGCCTCGCGGCAGCGCTCCTTCGACTGCGTGACCCCGCCGAAGTCGCGCACCGCCGCGCGCCGCGCCTCCTCCTGCGTCATCCCTTCGGAGACGTACTCCGCGACCTGCCGCTCGATGTGGTAGCGCAACTCCGTGTCGAGTTCACTGTCTAAAGAGTCTCTACGGAGCAGCGCGCGCAAACGTCTCCACAACCTTCCCAACATCTCTTCGCCCTTTCATTGCAACCGGGTCAGTACCACCCGCGGTGGCGGGTGGGCGTGACGGGTCAGGGATGATTGACGACACCGCGACTCTCGTCAATCGACGAGCCGTCGGCGTAAGGCCCACCCGCTACCGCGGGCGGTACTGCCCGCTGCTACTCGTAGCGCAGCGCGATCAAAGGGTCTACCTTCGACGCGCGGCGCGCCGGCAGGTAGCAGGCGACGAGCGCCACGAGCAGGAGCAGCAGCGTTATCACGACGAAGGTCGGCGCGTCGGTCGCGCTCACGCCGAAGAGCAGGCCCGACATCAGGCGCGTCAGCGCGAGCGACGCCGCCACGCCCGCCGCCACGCCCGCGAGCGCCAGCGCCATCCCCTGCGAGATGACGAGCCGGTGCACGTCCGCGCGCCGCGCGCCGAGCGCCATGCGGATGCCTATCTCGCGCGCCCGCTGCGCGACCGTGTACGAGAGCACGCCGTAGAGCCCGACCGCGCCGAGCACGAGCGCCACGCACGCGAAGACGGTCGCGAGCGTCATGCTGAAGCGGCGCGGCGCGACCGTCTGCTCGACGAGCGACTCCAGCGTCCGCACGTTGCCGAGCGGCTGGTCGCGGTCGAGCGACTGCACCGCGCCGCGGATCGGCTCGACGAGCTGCGTCGGCTCGACCGAAGTCTTCACGATGAAGTCCATCGCGCGCGTGTAGCCCGCCGCCAACTGCCGCGGCCCGATCTGCGCCCAGGGCCGGTAGACGCCCGGCCGCCCCTCCTCGTCCAGCCCGTTCTGCCGCACGTGGCTGACGACCCCGACGATCTCGAACCAGGGCTCGTCGTCGCCCCCGAAGCGCAGCCGCTTGCCGAGCGCGTCGGGGGGCGAACCATTGGGGAAGTTCCTGCGGACGAACTCGTCGTCCACGAGCGCGACCTGGGGCGAGTCGGCCACGTCGCGCTCCTCGATGTAGCGGCCGGCGAGCAGCCCTATGCCGAGCGTCTGGTGGAACTCCGGGCTCACCCACTGCGCGTAGACGTCCGGCCAGTCGGAGGACTGCCGCGGCTCGGGCATGCCTTCGAGCCAGTAGCCCTTCTCGGCCGCGCGGCCGAAGGGGAAGCCCGTCGCCACGCTCACGCGCCGCACGCCGGGCAGCGCCTCGACGCGCCGCTTGACCTCCTTGAGGAAGGCGGCGATCTGCCCGCCGTCCGTGTACCTGGCGTCGGGCAGGCGCAGCCGCAGCGTCAGCACGTCGCGCGCCTCGAAGCCCGGCTCGACCCGCATCAGTTGCGAGAAGCTGCGGAGCAGAAGCCCCGCGCCCGCCAGCAGCACGAGGCTCAGCGCGACCTCCGTCACGACCAGCCCCGAGCGCAGCCACCGCCCGCCCCCGCGCGTCGCGCCGCCCGCCCCGCCGCTCTTCATCGCGTCGTTCAGGTCGGCCTTCGACGTTTGCAGCGCCGGGACGAGGCCGAAGGCGACGCCGGTCAGAAGCGTCAGCGCGAACGTGAAGCCGAGCGCGCGCCCGTCGAGCGCGATGCTCTCCATGCGCGGCAGCACGTCGGGCGCGAGCCGGAGGAGCGCGCCGACGCCCCACCACGCGAAGAGTAGCCCCAACGCCCCGCCGCCCGCCGCGAGCAGCAGGCTCTCCGTTAGGAGCTGCCGCACGACGCGCCCGCGCCCCGCGCCGAGCGCGACCCGCAGGGCGATCTCCTTCCGCCGCGCGGCCGCGCGCACCAGGAGCAGGTTGGCGACGTTCGCGCACGCTATCAGGAGCACGGCCCCGACCGCCGTCATCAACATCAGAAGCGCAGGGCGCGCCTCGCCTACGTAGTCGTCGAGGAACGAACGCAGGCGCACGCCGGTGCTGCCGTTGGTCTCGGGGAACTGCCCGGCCAGGCGCGCCGCCAGCGCCTCCATCTGCGCGCGCGCCTGCCCCATCGTGACGCCGGGCTTGAGGCGCGCCGTGACCATGACGACGTGCGAGGCGCGCTCGTGCATCCACTTCTGGTCGGAGAACTGGCCGAGCGGGACGAAGAACTGGTTGTTGAGGTTGTTCTCGCCGTAGAAGTCGAACTGCGGCGGCATGACGCCCGCGACCGTCCAACTCGCGCCGTTGAACGTCACGTCGCGCCCGACCACCCCGGGGTCGCCCCCGTAGCGCCGCAGCCAGAGGCCGTGGCTGAGCACCAGAAGGGGCGGGCCCCCGGGCCTGTCCTCCTCCTCCGTGAAGAAGCGCCCGGCCGCGGGGCGCACGCCGAGCGTGCGGAAGAAGCTCGCGGTCACCCAACGCCCCGTGACGCGCTCGGGCCCTTCCTCGCCCGTCAGCACGCCGCCCGCGGGCATGCGCGCCCCCATCTCCTCGAAGACGCTCTGGCCCGCGCGCCAGTCCCGGTAGTCCGGGTAGGCGACGGCGATCTCGCGGCCCGACTCGTTCGTCTCGTAGAGCGCGACCAGACGCTCCGCCTCCGGGAAGGGGAGCGACTTCAGCAGCACGCCGTTGACGGCCGAGAAGATGGCCGCGTTCGCCCCGATGCCGAGCGCGAGCGTTAAGACGGCGACCAGCGTGAAGCCGGGCTTCTTCCGGAACGTCCGCAGGCCGTAGCGCACGTCCTGCCAGAGGTCTTCGACGAGGCGCACGCCGCGCGCCTCACGGCACTCCTCCTTCGCCCTCGTCACCCCGCCGAAGTCGCGCAGCGCCGCGAGGCGCGCCTCCTCGCGCGTCATGCCCTCCGCCGCGCGCAGCTCGGCCTCGCGTTCGAGGTGGTAGCGCAGCTCCTCGTTCAGCTCGCGGTCTAGCTCGTCACTCCTGACGAGCGCGCGCAGTCGCCTCCAAAGCCTTCCAAGCATCGGCCCCTCCCTCTCAGGCGTCGCGGAGGATGGCGTCCACCGCCGCCGTGAAGCGCTCCCAGGTCTCGCGCTCCGCCTCCAACTGCTTCCGCCCCGCGGGCGTCAGCCGGTAGAACTTCGCCTGCCGGTTGTTCTCCGACGCCGCCCACTCGGCGCGGACGAGCCCGCGCTCTTCTAGCCGGTGGAGCGCCGGGTAGAGCGCGCCCGGCGTCACGCTCAGCACGTCGCCCGAGACGACGCGGATGCGCTGCATGATGTCCCACCCGTTCAGCTCCCCCGAACGGAGCAGGCGCAAGACCAGAAGCTCCAGCGCCCCCTGCTGCAACAGGTCGGTTCTTTTGTTGAGTCCCATGATTCTCCTCTCGCCCGCCGATAGGAGCCGCAGTATAGCCGCCGACCTGTCGGCCGTCAATAGGAGAGTTGCGCCCCGGCGCGGGCCGGGGAAACCCCTTGTCGCCTCGCGCCCCGGCGGGTTAGAATCCTTGCCGAGATTGAAAGCCCCCTTTCTCACGCCCCCGACCAAAGTAGCGCCCCACATTTGAAACCAAGCCGGAGGTCTCTCGATGTTCCGTCGCAGCGTGGCGGTACTGCTGTGTCTCTTTCTGTGCGCGTGTCTGTCTCCCGCGCGCTCGGCCCGCGCGCAGGCGGCCGCGCCCGTGCTCATCGCGGAGGAGGGGACGGACGCGGCCGTCGCCGTCGAGCCGGTGACGCGCGCCCGCGACCCCTTCCCCTTCACGCAACTCATCACGTTCGGCGCGGACGCGCGCACCCGCGTGATGCTGTTTGCGCGGAACGTCCAGCTCCTCCCCGGCGAGAGCGTGAGCGTTTTGACGGCGACGGCGGAGGACGCGGCGCACAGCGTCTACCCCCTGACGGTCGAGCGCGTAGACCCCGTGCCCGGCTTCGAGTGGATGAGTTCCGTCGTCCTTAGACTGAGCAACCAGATGTCGGACGCGACGGGTGAGGTGCTGGTCGGCGTCACGCTGCGCGGAGTCGCGAGCAACCGCGTGCGCTTCCGCGTAGGCTCTCGGCAGCCCGACCTCGGCGCGGGCGCGAGCCTCAACGGCAAGCGTCTCTTCCCGGCGGACAACGCCTGGAACCAGGACATCTCGAACGAGCCCGTTGACCCCAACTCCGCCAACCTCATAGCGAGCATGGGGCTAACGACCTCGCTGCACCCGGACTTCGGCACGGTCTGGAACGGCGCGCCGAACGGCATCCCTTACGTCGTCGTCTCGGGCTCGCAAGCGAAAGTGCCCATCACCTTCACCGCCTACGGCGACGAGAGCGACCCCGGCCCATACCCCGTTCCTTCCGACGCACCAATCGAGGGCGGGCCCAACGGCACGGGCGACCGCCACGTCATCGTCATCGACCGCGACAACTGGAAGCTCTACGAACTCTACAGGGCCTTCCCCTCGGGCGCGGGGTGGAACGCCGAGAGCGGCGCGGTCTTCGACCTCAACTCCAACGCTTTGAGGCCCGCCGGCTGGACTTCGGCCGACGCCGCGGGGCTGCCCATCTTCCCGGGGCTCGTCCGCTACGACGAGGTCTTCGGGCGCGGGGAGATCACGCACGCGCTCCGCTTCACCGCGTCGCGCACGCGCCGCGCGTACGTCGCCCCCGCGCGCCACTTCGCCAGCAGCAACACCGACCCGAACCTCCCGCCGATGGGGATGCGCGTGCGCCTGAAGGCGTCCGTCAACATCTCCGGCTACTCGCCCGCGATGCAGGTCATCCTGCGGGCGCTGAAGAAGTACGGGATGATCCTCGCCGACAATGGGAGCAACTGGTACGTGAGCGGCGCGCCCGACCCGCGCTGGAACGACTCGGAGCTGAACACCCTGAAGGGCATCAAGGGCTCGGACTTCGAGGTGGTGAGGATGGGGACGGTCGTGACGCAGTAGCGGGCGGCGCGGCCGATTAACTGCGGCTGCTTCGTCGGGCCGAACCAGACGTTGTGCTCTGAGTCGAGCAGGAGCCGGTCGCCCTCGAACTTGAACGTGAGCGTCGAGTGGTAGGGCGTCTCGTACAGGACGAGCTTCAACGAGTAAGTGTCTTCGCCCGTCCACGCGCCGCTCGCGGCCGACAGGGGGCGCGCGGGCACGCCCAACGCGCGTTCGAGCCCGTTGGCGAAGCCGCCCCGGCTCTTCGCCCAGGACTCGAACCCGACGGGCGTGCGCGTCTCGCCCGCGGCCGTGCGCACGAGGAGCGCGGGCGGGTCGCCGCGGAAGTCGAAGGCGAGCGCCTTGATGCCGCGCCCATTCTCTGGGAACTCGTACCAGCGCCCCGAAACCTTCGCGGCGAGGGCGGAGGCGGGTCGGCCCGTCTGGTACCTGACGGTCAGTCCCTTTAATTTCTCTTCGAGCTTTCGACGCGCGGCGGCGTCTTCGGGCAGGCGGCCGGGCCTCATCTCGGGCAGGAGCTTGTCCCAGACGAGGTTCATCACGCGAGCCATGTCGCGCGTGCCGCCGGTGACGGCGACGACCGCGTCCAGCTCGGGCAGGACGATGCAGAACTGCCCGAACGCGCCGTCGCCCCTTCGACCCACGACGAGGGAATCAGTTGACGCCCTTGCCGCGCACGAGCATGAGGCTGTGCATCTGTTCGACCTCGCGATCCGCCGCCTCGACGAACGCGAGGACGGCGGCCGACGAGATGCCCTGCCGCTCCGGCGTGCTGCGCGGCAGGCCGCGCCGGCCGTTAACGGGCCGCGCGAGTGCGTGCGCGCAGGACGAGACGAGCAGGAGGTAGACGAACGCGCCCCGCACGGCGCGGCTGAATTTAGGGCTAGATTTAGGAGAGAGTTTCATACAGAATGTCGCGCGCTTCCCCTCGGACTGAACAAGGTCTGACACCCTTCGAGCAGGGAAGACGTAATAACACCGGGGCGGGAGGGCGTCAATTACGGGCCGCGCTATAAACATTCCGTCCCGCCCGGACTCTTCAAACAAACTCTGAAAGAGGGGACTGTGAGACTCGCCAGACGTGCGCTGCTTCTACTACTTCCGGCACTCGTCGTTGTCTTCGCGGCGACGGCGGGAGGGCAGAAGAGTTCGTCATCTGATGTTGAGGCGCGCGTCGAAGGCCTGCTGTCGCGCATGACGCTCGACGAGAAGCTCTCGCTGCTGTCGGGCACGGGCTTCGACACGGCGGCCGTCCCGCGCCTCGGCATCCCGGCGCTGCGCATGACCGACGGGCCGGCGGGCATCCGCACGGGGCCGGCCACTTCGTTCCCGGCGGGCGTCGCGCTCGCCGCCAGCTTCGACCCCGCGCTGGTCGGGCGGGTCGGGGCGGCGATTGCGCGCGAGGCGAAGGCGCAGGGCAAGAACGTCCTGCTCGCGCCGTGCGTCAACATCCAGCGCGCGCCGCACGCCGGCCGCAACTTCGAGAGCTTCGGCGAAGACCCTTTCCTCGCCGCGCGCGTCGCGGTCGGCTACGTCCGGGGCGTGCAGTCGGAGAACGTGCTGGCCGCCGTCAAGCACTACGCCGCCAACAACCAGGAGCGCGAGCGCCACACCATCGACGTGCGCGTGGACGAGCGCACGCTCCACGAACTCTACCTCCCGGCCTTCAGGGCGGCGGTCGGGGAGGGCGGCGCGTGGTCGGTCATGGCCGCCTACAACCAGGTCAACGGCGCGTTCGCGACCGAGAACGAGTACCTTCTGAACGAAGTGCTGAAGAGGCGCTGGGGCTTCCGCGGCCTCGTCATGTCCGACTGGGGCGCGGTCAAGTCAACCGTCCCGACCTTACAACACGGACTTGATTTGGAGATGCCGACGGGCCTCTTCCTCAACCCGCCCGAGGTGAAGAAGGCGCTCGCCTCCGGCGCGGTAACGCAGGCGCAGGTAGACGACAAGGTGCGACGAACCCTGCGCGCGCTTGTATCGCTCGGGCTGCTCGAACGCGCCGTGCCCGGCGGGGGCGAGTCGGACACTCCCGCGCACCGCCGCCTCACGCGCGAGGCGGCGCGCGACTCAATCGTGCTCCTCAAGAACGAGCGCGCCGTCCTGCCCTTAGACACGAACAGACTCCGCTCCGTCGCCGTCATCGGCCCGAACGCCGCGGTCGCGCGGCTCGGCGGCGGCGGGAGCGCGCAGGTCGTCCCGCCCTACTCTGTCAGCCCGCTCGAAGGGATTAAGAGGAGGGTCGGGGAGAAGGTGCGCGTCGAGCACGCGCCGGGCGTGGTCGCGCTCGAAGACACGGACGCGGTGCCCGCCGAGAACCTGCGCACGCCGGACGGGAAGTCGAACGGGCTGCAAGGCGAATACTTCACGAACGTCAAACTGTCAGGCTCCCCCGCCATCCGGCGCGTTGACCCGCAGGTCGATTTCCGCTGGGCCACGGGCTCGCCCGCGCCCGGGTTCCCCGACGACCAGTTCTCGACGCGCTGGACGGGCAGCCTCGTCGCCTCGGTCTCCGGCCGCTACTCGCTCAGCCTCAGCAGCAACGACGGCGGGAGGCTTTACCTCGACGACAAGCTCGTCGTAGACCTCTGGGCCGACCACGCGACGCTCACCGGCGCCGCGGTCGTCGAACTCAAGGCGGGCGAGCCGCGCCGCCTGCGCGTCGAGCACTACGAGAGCCGCGGCCACGCGGACGCGCGCTTGGGGTGGCGGCGGATCGAAGAAGGCACGCTGCGCGCGGCGGTCGAGGCGGCGAAGCGCGCGGACGCGGCGGTCGTCTTCGCGGGGTTGTCGGAGGCGACCGAGACCGAGGCGCTCGACCGCCCGGACTTGAACCTGCCCGAAGGACAGGATGAGTTGATCGCGGCGGTCGTCCGCGCCAACCCGCGCACGGTCGTCGTGCTCAACTCGGGCGGGCCCGTCGTCCCGCGCGGCTGGCTCGAAGGCGTGCCCGCGCTCGTGCAGGCTTTCTACCTCGGGCAGGAGGGCGGCAGCGCCCTCGCGGAAATCCTCTTCGGCGACGCGTCGCCTTCGGGGAAACTCCCGGCGAGCTGGCCGCGCCGCTGGGAGGACTCGCACGCCTTCGGCCGCTACCCGGGGCGCGACGGCGTCGTCAGTTATACGGAAGGTCTGCTCGTCGGCTACCGCTGGTTCGACGCGAAGAAGATCGAGCCGCTCTTCCCCTTCGGCCACGGCCTCTCCTACACGCGCTTCGAGTACGCGGGGCTGAAGCTGACCCGCGGGCGCGACGAAGTGACGGCCGAGTTCGAGGTCAGGAACGCGGGCCCGCGCGACGGCGCGGAGGTCGCGCAGGTCTACGTCCGCGACGAGGAGTCGAGCCTGCCGCGCCCGCTCAAGGAGCTGAAAGGCTTTACGAAGGTCTTCCTGAAGGCCGGCGAAAAGAAGAGACTGACGCTGACGCTGCCCGCGAGCGCCTTCTCCTTCTACGACCCGGCGAAGGGCGGCTGGGTTCTTGAGGCGGGAGACTTCACCGTCATGGTCGGCTCCTCTTCGCGCGACGTGCGTTTGGAAGGAAGGGTCAGCCTGGCGCAGACCAGTCAGAACCGCCCGCGGTAGCGGGTGGGTCTACGCGACACGGCGGCGCCATATGACAAAGACCCACACGCTTTCGCAAGAGCATACCGACGACCGTTTAGAGGCGGGTTGCGGCCCGCCGTCTCTGGCCCGACCCGCGGAGGTGAAAGCGTCTGGATGAAGGGACGGCCTGTGTGCGCGATGCTGCTCGCCCTGCTTCTGGTCGCCGCCGCGCCCGGGGCGGCGGCGCGGGCGACGCCCGAGAGCCCGAGGCTCCTTGAGCTGAAGAGCGCCCTGGCGTCCGGGCGCGGCGCGGCGCTCGAAGAGTTCTGGCGCGAGGTGGCGCGCGGGGGCGCGCCGCTGGTCGAGCCGATTCAGGGTGACGAACGGAACCTTCTGGTCACCTTCCTCTGGCGCGACGGCGCGGCCGCGAAGTTCGTGGCGGTCTTCCCGCTCGCGCGCGTCAACCCTTTGCCGCACCTCTTCGCGCGGCTGGAGGGCACAGACCTCTGGTACAGGAGCTACCGGCTCGGGCGCGACGCGCGCTTCGAGTACCTCCTCTCCGCCCAGGACTCCTTAGCGCCGTTCGCCGCGCGGGAGCCCGCGGGCGCGGGCGGCTGGCTTGAGGGGCTGCGGCCCGACCCGCTCAACCCGCGACTCTTCGTCGAGCCCCCCGACGAAGAGTCGCCCGGCGGAAGCCCGCACGTCGGCTCCGTCGTCGAGCTGCCGGGCGCGCCGCCGCAGCCGTTCGTGCGGGAGCGCGAGGGCGTAGGCAGAGGGCGCGTCGAGTTGCTCCGCTACGGCGGCGGCGCGAACGGCGGCGGGCGGCGCGTGTGGGTCTACACCCCGCCGGGCTACAGGCCGACGGGCCGCCCCTACCGCCTGCTCGTCCTCTTCGACGGCCGGCAGTACGCGCACGTCATCCCGACGCCGACCATCCTCGACAACATGATCGCCGACGGGGCCATCCCGCCGACCGTGGCCGTCATGATCGACCAGAGGGAGAGGGTGAGGGAGTTATACCTCAACCCTCCTTTCTCCGACTTCGTCGCGAAGGAGTTGATGCCCTGGGTGCGCGCGCGTTATCACGTCACGCGTTCGCCGCGCGAGGCGGTCGTCGGGGGCCTCAGCCTCGGCGGGGTCGCGGCCGCGTATACGGCCATGCGCCACCCCGAGGTCTTCGGCGGCGTCCTCTCGCAGTCGGGCGCGTTCCAGTACGGGCACGAAGACCCCGCGTCTCTCGTCCGCAGCTTCGTCAAGCGGGCGCGGCTGCCGATTCGGTTCTACCTGGAGGCGGGGCTGATGGAGGTGAACGAGACCCCTTCGCTGCTCCACGAGAACCGCCGCCTGCGCGACGTGTTGGAGGCGAAGGGGTACAAGGTGACATACTCGGAGTTCAACGGACGCCACGACGCCGTCTGCTGGCGCGGCTCCCTGTCGCGGGGGCTGATCGCCTTGCTGTCCCGCCGCTGACGTGGTTGGAAGATGAAGAGACTTTACCGCGCGCTTCTGTGTCTGCCCCTACTCGCGCCCTGCGCGCGCGCGGCGGAGCCCGACGACAGGCGGCCGCTCCGGCTCGCGGCCGAGGTCGTCGGCAGCCGCTACTGCGGCGGGGAGGGGCTGAACATCCTTCAGTTGCGCGTCCGCCTGCGCTACCGGAACGCGGGGAGCCGACGGCTCCTCGTCTACCGCGGCAAGAACCTCTTCTACCAGACAAGGATTCGCGGCGGGGCGGGGAAGCCTTACGAAGTTCTGGTCACCAACTCGCGCTTCAACGACGCGGAGGCCGAGGCCCTGGGCGGGCGCAGGCCCGGCGGGGCCTTCGTCGCGCTGCGGCCGGGCGCGACTTACGAGGCGGAGGTCGTGGTCGGCGTCGGCGTCGTCCCCGAAGGCTCACCGCGCTTCGCCAACACGATAGCCCCGGGCGGGCACACGCTCCAGGTCATCACCTCCTCCTGGTACGAGTCACGCAAACTCGCCGAGGAGCTGCGCGAGCGCTGGCGCGGCTCGGGCCTCCTGTGGGTAGACCCGGTCGCCGCCGAGCCCGTACACTTCGACGCCGGGCGCGAACCGGCGGCGGCCCCCTGCCGCTGAGACGGACGGAGACCTGCCGTGGAGATTAAAGTAGACGACCTGAGCGGCCCAGAAGTGCACGAGCTTCTGCGCGAGCACCTGCGGGACATGCACCTGCACTCGCCGGCCGAGAGCGTGCACGCCCTCGACCTCGACGGCCTGCGCCGCCCCGAGATAACCTTCTGGACGGTCAGGGAGGGCGCTGAACTGCTCGGCTGCGGGGCGCTCAAAGAGCTCGACCCCGGCCACGCCGAGATCAAGTCCATGCGCACGGCCGCGGCCCACCTGAGGAAGGGCATCGCCGCGCGCCTCCTCACCTACATCCTCGAAGAGGCCGCGCGCCGCGGCTACACGCGCCTGAGCCTTGAGACCGGCTCGGCAGAAGCCTTCGAGCCCGCCCGCCGACTCTACGCGCGCTTCGGCTTCCGGTACTGCGGCCCCTTCGACGGCTACGTGGAAGACCCCCACAGCGTCTTCATGACCAGAGAGCTTTAGCGCCCGCCCTGGAAGGCCCGCGTAAATAACAATTTAACTGTAACTTAAGCCGCATTTAACGCCGCCCGGGCAACCGCCCTCGGGGGCAGTTCATCTCAAGCGGGTTCACTAGCAAGCGGGCTTGACCTGACAGCGAAAATCGAGTAAAAGCATCGCCTCGACCTTCGCGCCCACGCACCTTCTGAGCTGCCCTCTGGATGGTGCCGACCTTTAACCTGACTCCACGAAAGGACTCTCGATGTACCCACCCGCCAGTGGGCCGAAGTATGCACCTGTGCGCTTCCGCCTTGTCGCTCTCTTGCTCGTCTTTTCACTCCTTGCCTTAGCGATTCCGACAAGATTCATACCCGTTATTCCTACGGCCGAGGCCGTTTCATCCACGTTTGTAATCAGTCAGTTTCAGGTGGCCGGCGACGGCGCCTCCGCGGCCGCCGACGAGTTCGTCGAGTTACACAACATCGGCAATACTCCCTTAGACCTGAACGGCCATCGCCTCGTCTACCGCTCGGCCGCGGGCGTGACCGACGTGTCAATCGTAAACTGGACGGCGAGCACCATCGTTCCGGCGGGCGGCTATTACCTGATCGCCCACTCCACCGGTTATAACGGGGCGGCCGCGGCCAACGCCACCTACAACACCGGCGCCACCGGTGCCTTCGCGGCTGCGGGCGGCGGCTTCGCCATCCGCAACGGCGCGGCCAACACGGGCACAGTCATCGACTCGGTCGGCTACGGCTCGGCGACCAACGCTTTCGTCGAAGGGACGGTGACCGCGGTTCCGACCGCCAACAACAGCCGCGCGCGCCTCAACTCCGGCTGCACCGACACGGACAACAACAACGCGGACTTCGCCGCCCAGAGCCCGTCGGCCCCGCGCAACGCCGCCTCGCCGCTCAGCCCTTGCGGGACTCCCAATCAGGCCATCGTGCCTAATTGCCCCGCCGGTGTTAACACCGTGCAGGGCACGCCTGCGTCTGCGGGCGTCAGCGCGAGCGATCCTGACGGAACCGTCACGAGCGCGACCATCACGAGTGGGCCGGTTGCCGGCATTACCCTCGACGGTTTCACGCCCGCGCCCTCGGTTGGCGGGACGGCCAGCGCGACGTTGAATGTGTCGAACGCCACCGCGCCGGGAACCTATAACGTCGTCATTCAATACTCCAATAACGACCCGACGCCGCAGACTGCGAGCTGCACCGTCGTTGTCACCGTCGCTCCGCCCAATCAAGCTGTCGCGCCGAGTTGCCCCGGTTCGCTGACCGTGAATAGCGGCAGCGCGGGGTCAACGGGCGTCAGCGCAACCGACCCGGACGGCGTCGTCACGAGCGCGAGTATCATCAGCGCGCCTGTCGCCGGCATAACCCTGGACAATTTCGCCCCCGCCGGAGCGCCGGGTGGCGCCGCGTCGGCAACGTTGAATGTCGCCGGCACGACTGCGCTTGGCACTTACAACGTCGATATTCAGTGGACGAACAACGACTCTCCGACCCCCCAGACGGCGACCTGCACCGTCGTGGTGACGGTTCAAGTGGCCCCGGGCTCGGTCGTCATCAGTCAGGTGTACGGCGGGGGCGGGAACACGGGCTCCACCCTTAAGAATGACTTCATCGAGATTCTTAACCACAGTTCCGCCCCGGTCGATTTGAGCGGCTGGTCGGTACAGGCCCGCGCCACGACGGGCTCGTCCTGGAGCGTAACTCCGCTCACCAACGTAGTTTTGCAGCCGGGGCAGTACTACCTGATTCAGGAGTCGCAGGGGGCGGGCGGGACCGAAAACCTCCCGACGCCCGACGCGGTCGGGAACATTCCGGTAAGTTCGACCTCCGGAAAGGTGGCGCTCGTCAGTAACACCACCCCGCTGGTCGCGTCTTGCCCGAGCGGCTCCGGCATTATCGATTTCGTCGGCTACGGTAATACTTCCGGCAGCACGGCGGACTGCTTTGAAGGCTCGGGGCCGGTGCCGACGCTTTCAAACACTACCGCCGCCCACAGGAAGGACGACGGCTGCTTCGACACCGACGATAACGCGAAGGACTTCCTTGTGGGCGATCCCGCCCCGCGTAACACTTCATCTTCATTCAGCGACTGCACCGGGCTTACCGGTTTCGGTTCTGCGAATCCCGGCTCGGTCTTGCAGGGGGAGACGACCACCCTCACCGTGTACGTCGCCCCGGCCCAGAACCCGTCGAGTACCGGCGTGACAGTGACTGCCGACCTCTCCCAAATCGGCGGGTCACCCAATCAGGTCTTCAGCGGGGGGCCGAACACGTTCACCTTCGTGGCGACGATACCGGCGAACAACCCGACCGGGATGAAGTCTCTGCCGGTGACGATCACGGACGCCCAGGCCCGCTCGGCCAGCACGAATATCGTGTTGAGTGTGCTGCCGCTGGTTCCCGACCACGTCACCATCAGTCAGCTTTACGGCGGCGGCGGGAATGGTGGTGCCGCTTTCAATCGGGACTTCGTGGAGCTTCACAACCCGCATACAACGACGTTCGACCTGACCGGGTGGTCGCTCCAATACACCTCGGCCGCCGGCGATGTCTGGCAGGTGCAGCCGCTCGGCGGCTCGATCGCTCCGGGCGAGTACTACCTGATTAGTTTGGGCACCAACAACAGTGGCGTCGGAGCGCCGGTGCCCCCGGCCAATGTCCCGGGCGACATCAATATGAGTGCGACTAATGGCAAGGTCGCCCTGGTCAGCAGCTTCGACGAGCTGGTCGGTGTTTGCCCGCTCGGAAATCCCACGATTGTTGATTTCGTCGGCTATGGCTCGGCGAACTGCTCTGAAACAGCCGCCGCGCCGGCTCCCTCGAACAGCACCGCTTTGCTCCGGAAGAATAACGGGGCGAGGGACACTGACAACAATTCGGCGGACTTCGTCACGGGCACTCCGAATCCCGGACGCACCCCGGCGTCGCCGATTGTCGAAATCGGCCCGTCAGTATTCAGAACCGATCCCCGCAACGGGGCGACCAGCGCGCCGCGCGACGCCACCATCACCATCGACTTCACCGAGCCCGTGACGGTGGATAGCGGCTGGTATGACATCAACTGCGTTACCACCGGTAACCACAACGATGCGACCGTCCGGTCGTTCTTCGGGAGCGAGACTTATACGATCACTCCCAACGTCAACTTCCTCGCCGGGGAGCAGTGCACGGTCACCATCTTCAAGGACGCGATCCACGACGTGGACGCGGACGACACCGGCGCCAACGCCGACTCGCTCCCGGCCAACAAGGTCTTCACCTTCACGGTCGCGACCGGCACCGCGCCGCCCTACCCCGCCAGCGTTCACACGGCGATGGGCAACCCGAGCGGCGCCGACACCGTTGACGAGAATAACTACCTGATGGAGAAGCCGGAGTTCACCCTCTCGTACAACCGGTCTCGCGGGACGGCGAACTGGGTGAGCTGGCACCTGTCGGACGAATGGGTCGGCACCCTGGCCCGCGTCGATAGCTTCCGCGCCGACCCCGCCATCCCGGCGGACTGGTACCGCGTGTCGGGCTTCGATTACGTCGGTTCCGGTTTCGACCGCGGCCACATGGTCCCGAACGCCGACCGGGACAAGGAGACCTCGACCCCGATCAATCAGGCGACGTTCCTGATGACCAACATCATTCCGCAGTCCCCCGACAACAACCAGGGCCCCTGGGCGGCTCTGGAAGGTTATCTGCGGACGCTCACGCCCGCCAACGAGATTTACATCGTCGCGGGCGGGGCGGGCACGGGCGGGGTCGGCAGCAACGGGGCCGCGACCACGATTGCGGGCGGCAACGTGACCGTCCCGGCTCAAACCTGGAAGGTCGCGTTGATAATTCCGAAGGGGAGCGACGACCTCGCGCGAGTGAGTTGTTCATCCAGAACGCTGGCCGTGCTCATGCCGAACGTTCAGGGCATCAGGACTAACCCGTGGGAGAACTACATCACGACCGTTGACGACGTCGAGGCGCTGACCGGTTACGACCTCTTCTCGAACCTGCCGGAGGACGTGCAGGGCTGCATCGAGGGCGGGACGAACGGGGTCAACACGCCGGGTACCGAAGACCAGTCGGCCTCGACCCTGGAGGACACGCCCGTCCAGATAACTCTGGAGGCTCTGCGGCCGAACAACAACACGCCGACCTTCAGCATCGTGAGCGGCCCGCAGCACGGCTCGCTCGGCGCCGTCAGCGCAACCTCTTGCTCCGGCGACCACTGCACCGCGACCGTCACCTACACCCCCGCCGCCGACTACGACGGGCCCGACAGCTTCGACTTCAGGGCCAGCGACGGCTCCCTCCACTCGAACGTCTCAACCGTCACCATCACGGTCACGGCCGACAACGACGGGGATGGCCTGCCGGACGCTTCCGACCCGGACGACGACAACGACGCTCAGACGGACGTTGACGAAATCGCTTGCGGCTCCAACCCGTTCGACGCCGGCTCCAAGGCGACGGACACCGACGGCGACAACAGTCCCAACTGTGTTGACACGGATGACGACGCCGACGGAGTCAACGACGACGACGACAACTGCCCGCTCATCGCCAACGCTGACCAGGCAGACTTCGACGGCGACGGCGTCGGCGACGCCTGCGACTCGCCGACGGCGCCGCCGAGCAACAAGGAGCAGTGCAAGAACGGCGGCTGGCAGAACTGGACGCCCAGGTTTAAGAGCCAGGGCGACTGCATCCAGTTCGTGAACACAGGGAAGTAAGCTCCGGGCCTGACGGACGGAGGACGCGGGGCGGGACTCTCTACGGACGAGTCCCGCCCCTCTTTTTTTCGACCGCCTCGCGCCGCCGCCCGCCCCTAAACGCTCGTCGGCATGCTCACGTGAATAACGCTCCGGACGCCGCAAGAGCGCGTAAACCACGGGCAGAGAACTCACGATTCTTTTGACAGTATTTACTGTTGACAACAATTTCTGTCCGCCCTATACTCCGCGCCATGAAGGAGTGGCTGGAGGCCGAGCGGCAGGGGAAGTACGTGGGCGTGGCGGGCCTGGCCGAGGCGGCGGCGCGCATCCTGGCCGAGAGCGGCGCGGCGCGGCAGGGGCGCGGAACCGTCACGGAGCTACCGGACGAGCGGACGGTGAGGTACTACCTGACCGAAGGGCTCGTCCCGCCGGCCGAGGAGAAGCAGGGCACGGCGTCGGTCTTCGAGTTCCGGCACCTTTTACAGCTCCTGGTCGTTAAGAAGTTACAGGCCGGGGGCCTCCCCATCCGCGCCATCCGCGAGCTGGTGACGGGGAAGACCGAGCGGCAGTTGGAGCGGCTGCTCGGCACCGCGGAGCAGGGGCAGGCCCAGGGGCCTTCGGCGAGGGGCGAGGCGCTCAGCTACCTCGAGTCTCTCTTGCAGAGGAGCCCTTCGGCCCCGCTCCCGAGCCAGGCGCCGCCGCCGCAGGCTTACCAGTCGGCTCCTCCGTCTCCGCCTTCCGGGGCGCTGACGGGGACCTGGTCGCGGGTCGAGCTCGAGCCGGGTCTCGAACTCCACGTGAGCGACGCGTACCGCGCGCCGCAGGGCGAGGGCGCCCTCAGGCGGCTGTCGCAAATCTTTACGAACGTCTTGAAGGCGCTCGGCGCGGGCTCGCCGCGGCGCGGAAGGAAGTAAGAGGTATGACGCAAGAGCAGTTGAAGGTCGAAGTGCTAACGGAGCGCGCGCGGCTCGCCGCCGGGCGGGAGCAGACCGTGGACGTGCTGGTTCGCGTCACCCCGCCCGAGTTTGGCAGCGACGGCGCGACGCGGCGGCGGCTCAACCTCGCGGTCGTGCTCGACCGCTCGGGCTCGATGCACGGCGCGAAGATGGGCCGCGCGCGGGAGGCCGCCGCGTACTGCGTGGAGCAACTGCTCGCGGCCGACCGCCTGAGCGTCGTCACCTTCGACGACGCGGTCGAGGTGCTCATCCCGAGCGGCCCCGTCGAGGACAAGGCGGGCCTGAAGCGGCTCATCGCGGGCGTCGAAGCGCGCGGCTCGACCGCGCTGCACGAGGCCTGGGTGCGCGGCGGGATGCAGGTCAGCGAGCACCTCGACGGCGGCGCGGTCAACCGCGTGCTGCTCATCACGGACGGGCTGGCCAACGTCGGCCTGACGAACACGGACGAGATCGTCTCGCAGGCGAAGGGGCTCTTCGAGCGCGGCGTCGGCACCTCGACCATCGGCATCGGCGAGGACTTCAACGAAGACCTGCTCATCCCGATGGCGCGCGCGGGCGGCGGCAACGCCTGGCACGTCGCAGAGGCCGCGGACATGCGGCGCATCTTCGCCGTCGAGCTGGAGGGTCTGCTCGCGCAGTTCGCGCACGACGCGACGCTCGGGCTCGTCCCCTCGGACGGCGTGCGCGTCTCGGACGTGCTCAACGACTTCGAGCTGACCGAGACGGGCCGCTACCGCCTGCCCGACTTGCAGGGGGGCTCGCCCTTAGACGTTGTCCTCCGCCTGCACCTGCCCGCGCGCGCGGCGGGCGAGCGGATGCGCATCCTCGACCTGCGCGTCGGCTACACGCCGCGTGAGGCGCGCTCGGCCGAAGTCTTGAAGCAGGCTTTCGAGGTCGAGTTCGCCGAAGCCCGCGAGGTCGAAGCGCTGCCCGCGAACCCGGAGGTGACGAAGGCCGTCCGGCTTCTGATGAACGCGCGCGCGCGGCGCGAGGCGGTCTCCCACATGGATCGCGGCGACTACGCGGCGGCGGTCAACGTCGTGGCCGGCGCGCGCGCGGCGACGCTCGCCTACTGCGCCGCGCAGCCCGGCGACGAGGAGACCCGCGCCGATTCGGAAGACCTCCTGCGCGTGACCGGCTCGCTCGCCGACCGCGGGCGCGACAAGATGAGCCGCAAGCTCCTCGAATACTCCTCGCTCCTGCGCCGGACGGGCCGGAAGACGAGCTGACAGGCATACGATTAACCACGGAGACACGGGGGCACAGCTAAGAGCATTTAGCTGTGCCCCCGTGTCTCCGTGGTTATTGCTTTCTCAGCGGCGGCGGCGGTAGTAGGCGTCCCGCCCCGTGATGCGGCAGGCGCGGCAGTGGAAGGTGTCGGCGGCGAACTTCCAACTGTGGCCGAAGCGTTCGCAGACGGCGCGGCGCACGAGCCGCCGCAAGCGCCGCGACAACCGCCAAGGGTCTAAAGACATGCTAAAACCCCTCGCTCGTCAACGGCCCGGCGCGCGGCGCCTCAGGACTCGGGGCGCGTGCGCTTGTGCGTCGCCTGCTGCGCCTGGCTCCTGGCGATGGCCCTCAGGGAGGTGTTGACCTCCCGCAGCTCGGAGGCGATCTCGCCGAGCGCTTTCGCTATCTCCGCCAGGTACTCCGCCCTCGCGTCCGCCTCCGCGCGCGGCCCCGCCCGGCCGCCCCCTTCGTCTTCCTCGCGCATAAGCCCCCCGCGCCCGCGCGCCGCAAAAGGAAGGCGGGCCGCCTCCCCCAAAGCGGCCCGCCAGACCCGTAAAGGAGCCCGACCGAGTTCCCCCAAACTCGTCGGACGCGGGTCATTAAACCCGCACAAGGTCACGAATCTTTAACGCATCTCTTCAGAAAATTCTTCGCCCGCCGGGGCGGAACTCTCAGCCCCGGGCCGCCGCGCCCCGCCGCGGGGTTCAGTCCGCCGTTGAAGGATGCGTGCGCCCGTGGTATAAGCCTCGCCACCGCGGTGCGGTCGGCGGCCGCGGTGAGTCAAAAGAAGGGGAAGATTAAAACTCATGTCACCCGACTCCGGGCTCTGGATCACGCTCGTCGTCGTCCTCGCGTCGCTGCTCGTGGCGGCGCCGGTCCTGATCATCTCCGGCTTCTTCCTGGTGCGGCTGTTTAAGAACTCGGCGCGCAACCGCGCCATCCTCGCCACGGGCGAGGCGGCGCAGGCCGTCATCGTCTCGGTCGTGGACACGGGCGTCACCGTCAACGACTGCCCGCAGGCGCGTCTGACGCTCGAAGTCCGCCCGGCGACGCGCCCGCCCTTCGTGGCCGAGACGACGATGCTCGTCGGCCGCTTCCAGACGGGGATGGTCATGCCGGGGGCGAGCGTGCAGGTCCGCTTCGACCCGGCCGACCCGAGCCGCGTGGCCGTCGAGTCGCTCGGCGCGCCGCCGCAGATGTGGCAGCGCCCGTGACCGCGGCGCTTCGCCGTCAGCCCGTTAGGGACAGTCTTTGAAGAAGGCACGGGGCGGGCGAGATAAGCCCGCCCCGGGGTCGCTCCCTCCCGCCTCCTCCCGCCAGCAACGCCCGCGACAGTCGCCGCCGGGCCGTCCAGCATCCGCCAAAATTCATTATGGCTTTCATAAAATCTTTTAGTTTTTATTATTGCGCGGTAGCTCTATAAAATGGCGGCCGAAGCGCGGCGAAAGAGTTCGCGCGTCCTTTCTTCCCTTCAAAGGTTTCAAACTCACGGCGTAAGGTTCCGAGCCAGGGTGGGTGCCGGTTTGTGTCGGGCTCTCTCGGGGTGCACGGCGGGGGAGCGGCGACGTTCCACAATCCCGTAGACGCATTTGGAGGAGAACCATGTCCAAACGATTAGTCGCCCTCGCCGCCTGCGTCCTCTGGCTGGGCGCGGCCGTCTCTGCGCAGACCGTGACGGGCACGTTGCAGGGCACCGTCAAAGACCCGAACGGCGCGGTCGTGCCCGGCGCGACCGTCGTCATCCACAACGTCGAGACCGGGCAGGAGCGGACGCTCGTCACGAACGGCGAGGGCTTCTACATCGCCACCTTCCTGCCCGTCGGCCGCTACGACGTGGTCGGCTCGGGGCAGGGCTTCGGCTCGGTCAAGCGCGAGGGCGTGGAGGTGCCGCTCAACCAGACCGTTAACGCCGACTTCTCCCTGAGCCCGACGGTCGGCGAGACCGTCACCGTCACGACCAACGAGGAGCCCATCAACACCTCGAACGCCGAGATCAAGGGGCGGCTGACCGAGCAGGAGATTCTCGACAAGCCGACCTTCAACCAGTCGAACTTCCTCACGCTCGCCGAGACCTTCACGGGCTTCCAGGAGAACCCGACCTCGGGGCAGAACAACCCGACCTCCTCCTCCGGCTCCTCGATCAACTTCAACGGGACGGGCACGCGCGGCGCGACCTTCCAGATCAACGGCGTCAACAACGACGACGCCTCCGAGAACCAGAACCGGCAGGGCGCGTCGCTCTCGACCATCAAAGAGTTCCAGGTCATCACCAACAACTTCACGGCCGAGTTCGGGCGCGGCTACGGCGCGGTCGTGCTCGTCCAGACCAAGTCGGGCACAAACGAGCTGCACGGCGACGTCTACCTCTACCACAACGACAGCGCCCTGAACGCCGCGAACAACGCCTTCACGCCCGGCGCGCGCAAGCCGGTCAACCGCCGCAACCAGTACGGCTTCACCTCGGGCTTCCCCCTGTTTAAGAACCGGCTCTTCGGCTTCGTCAGCTTCGACCACGTCCAGAACAGCGGCGCGGGCGGCTACACGCGCGACCTCTTCCTCGCCGCCGAGCGCAACCCGGCGAACTGGTTCCAGCAGACGCCGGCCAACAACACGCCGGCCAACCGCGCCTTCATCCAGTCCGTGCTCGACCGCTTCCCCTCGTCGCTCACGCCGAACGACCCGCGCAACGCGCGCACCTTCACGGGGGCGGTCGGCTTCGACCGGCCGCTCAAGGACTACTCGGGGCGGCTCGACTGGAACGCGCGCGAGGCGGACAACGTCTTCGTCCGCTGGCAGTACACGCGCCAGGTCTTCGACAACGAGGACATCATCATCGGCGAGGCCACCAAGCAGAACAACAAGCAGCAGAACATCGGCCTGACGTGGACGCACATGTTCACCAACGCGACCGTCGGCGAGTTCCGCTACGGGCTCGGCCTGCGCACCACGCTCGTCGGCATCAAGGCGGGCAACGACACGCCCATCATCCGCTTCGGCGCGAGCCCCGTCTCCGGCTCCATCATCGGCAACGCCGGGGCCTTCCCCATCAACCGCTGGCAGACCGACCACCAGTTCGTCTACAACATCTCGTCGCTCTTCGCCGGCAACCACTTCCTCAGGGCCGGCACCGACGTCCGCCGCCAGCGCCTCGACGACGTGGCCGACAACTTCTCGCGCGGCTTCTACAGCACCGCGGCGACGTGCAACGGCGTCAACTACGGCACCTCCTACAACGCCTTCCTGAACGGCTGCGTCGCCAACTACCAGAAAGGCTACGGCCCCTTCTTCCTCGAGAACCGCATCCGCGAGGCGAACTTCTACGCCGAGGACAACTGGAAGGTGCGGCCGAACCTGACGCTCAACCTCGGCGTGCGCTACGAGTACGTCTCGGCGCCCGAGGAGGCGGCCGGGCGCATCGATTACGGCTTCGAGGCCGACGACAACAACATCGAGCCGCGCGTCGGCTTCGCCTGGAGCCCCGAGTTCAAGGGCGGCTTCCTCGGCACGCTCTTCGGCGACGCGGGCGACTCGTCCGTCCGCGCGGGCTACGGCATCTACCACGGCCGCCTCTTCCAGTCGATCTTCTCGCAGTCGGGCGCGACCGTGCGCTTCAACCCGCCGAACGCGCTCTTCTACAACCAGTCGGGCGTGGCCACGGGCACCTTCAACCCGAACAACCTCGCCGACCCGACCAACGGCTTCGTCTTCGTCCCCGGCCCGCAGGCCAGCCGCCACCCCGAGGCGCACGTAGACCCGGGGCTGGAGATGCCCTACACGCAGCAGTGGAGCCTGAGCTTCGAGCGGCAGCTCCCCTGGCGCTCCGCCCTGCGCCTGAGCTACACGGGCAACCGCGGCATCGGGCTCATCAAGTATTCGCTGGAGAACCTGCCGCTCACCGGCGACGTGGCGGTCGTCAACCACCCGAACAACGCGCCGAACGTGCTCTACAGCTTCACGGGGCTCGCGGCCAACGACCCGCGCCGCGTGGACCCGCGCGGGCAGGTCTTGCGGCTCGCGGCCGACCCGATGTGCGCGGGCACGGGGCTGCCGAGCATCCCGACGACCGCGCTCTGCCCCGTGGCCGTGCCCATCGGCCCGCTCGAATACAGCGTCCGGCTCCCGCGCGTCAACGAGCGCCGCCCCGACCCGCGGTTCACGACCAACACCTTCGTCAGCAACGACGCCTGGACTTACTACAACGGGTTGCAGGCGCAGTGGGAGAAGAAGTACAGCCACGGGCTGAGCTTCCAGGCCTCCTACACCTGGTCGAAGTCCATCGACACGACCTCGGAGGCGACCAACCTGGGCGTGGCCGCCAGCTCCGGCAACGACTCGAACATCCTCGGCAACAGCGCGCGCGTCTCGCGCGGACTGTCGCACTTCGACACGCGCCACCGCCTGACGGCCTTCGCCACCTACCGGCTCCCTTTCTTCCGTGACTCGCGCGGCCTACTCGACGAGAAGGGGCTGAAGCTCGGCGCCTTCCTCCAAGACTGGACGGTCTCGACCGTGGTCAAGCTGGCCTCGGGCACGCCCTTCTCCGTCATCAACAGCGGCGGCTTCGGCGACCTGAACTTCGACGGCTTCACCGAGACGCGCCCCGTGCCGCTCGACCTCTCGCTGCTGGGCGCGAACCTCGACCGGCCGGCCGCGGGGACGACGCGGCTCATCGAGCCCACCGCCTTCCGCGCGCCGCGCGTCTCGGACTTCGGCTGCTGCATGCTCGGGCGCAACACCTTCTTCGGCGACGGCGTGCAGAACGTTGACCTCGGCATCTACCGCACCTTCCGGATGCCCTGGGAGTCGCACCGTCTGCACTTCCGCGCCGACCTCTTCAACGCCTTCAACCACGTGCAGTACTCCTTCCCCGTGGGCGACCTGGCGGCCGCCACCTTCGGCCGCATCATCCAGACGGCCAACACCTACAGCCCGCGCGTCGTGCAGCTCTCCTTCCGCTACCAGTACTGACGGCCCGCGCACGAGCGAGAGGGCGGGAGCGCTGCCGGGCTCCCGCCCTTCCGCTTTCGGGGCTCAGGCAATCGTGGCCGCGAACTAAAGGCCGGCCGACCCGGCAGTCCCCCGCGCCGCCGCGCCTGCGGGCCTCCAGACGGCCCCCCCACATCCGAAAGTCGTAAGCGGGGCCGGAAGGCGGAATTCTTGACGGCGATTCCGGCCGGGCGTATCATCCCGCGCGTTGACCTCGCAACCCTGCTGGCGCGTGCCTCGTCAGCTTTAGGTAGTATTTCCCGGCCCCTACCTCCTCCCTGAGCAGAGTCTTCCGAAGACGAACCGGCAGCCCCGGCTGGCCGCGCGCTGCGTCGGGCCACAGCGCCAACCTCTCACCGCTTTTAAGTGCCGCCAGGCATACGAGGAGAACCATGCCGCGCTCAAAATACTCATTCCCGCTCATCGTCCTGCTGCTCATCTCTGTCGCGAGCCTCATGTCGGGCTCGATCACCCGTGCCGGCAGGCCGGCCGCGCAAGACGCCGAGAAATCGTTGGACATCGAACGGTATCCCGGCGAGCCTTTAGAACTGGTGGGCCTCAAGATCGGAGGGCAGCCGGTCAAAGATAAGGTCGTCGCCAAGTCCAGGCGCAACGGCGAGGGGCTCGACACCGTAAAATTTAAGGAGAACGCCGGCTGGTTCAGGCGCATCAGGGCCACGGTGCGCAACGTCTCCGGCCGGCCCATCCTCGGGCTGCGGGCCTACCTGTACTTTAAGTCTACCGCCACGGGACAAATGTTCAGCCTGCCCCTCTCGCGCTTCAGGCAGAGGAAGGGCGGCCCGCTACAGCCGGGCGAGGAGCTCGACCTCCTGGTGGACGACCGGGTGTGGAAGCCGATGGCCGACGTCTTCAGCCAGTACGGCGAAGACCCCGACCTCTCGGACGTGACCATCTCAGTCGAGAACGTCACATTCAGCCCCGACCTCCAGTGGCACAGGGGTAAGTTTCTCCGCCCAGACCCCGCCGACCCTAACATGTGGCGAGTGATCGACGACAAGGCCCCACCCGAGGCGGGCGAACTCCGGCGGCCGGCGCAGTTCCTGAAGGCCGCCTTTACGCCGACCGTGCGCGGCGCGCAGGCGCGGTTTGTCCTCACGGACTTTACCCTCCCCGAGCCCCCCAGGCAGTCTTCTGACCGCTGTGAGGAGGAGGCCGGTCGCTCTACTACCGCCTGCAACGAGTCGTCCCTTTGCCGTAAGAAGAAGGAGTTGGGCGCCGGCGACTTCACAGGCGCGAAGACGGCGGTGCCGGTCGTGGGCCTCTGCGAAGAAGAGAATTACCCCCAGGTGGATGACCCGAATATCAACTGCGCGGAGATGACGACGCACGAGAGGCTCCAGCCTGACGAGTCGTGCCCGTGCCTCGCCGACATGTCGCAGGAAGGCAGTGACAACGGGTACGGCATGTGTCTTAGCTGCTACGACGGCCGGGACAACGACTGCAACGGATACACGGACCTTGACGACTGGGGATGTATCGTATGCCAATCGTCCCCCGTCCTGGTCGATGTACTCGGGGACGGGTTCAGGCTCACGAGTGCCGCCGACGGGGTGGCGTTTGACATCAACGGCGACGGGACGACCGAGCGGCTATCCTGGACGGCCGCCAACGTCGACGACGCGTGGCTCGCTTTAGACCGCAACGCCGACGGCAGAATCGACAGCGGCAAAGAACTGTTCGGCAACTTCACGCCGCAACCCGAATCCGGTAACAGGAACGGCTTCCTGGCGCTTGCCGAGTACGATAAGGCGGAGAGCGGGGGCAACCGCAACGGAGTGATTGACGCCGGGGACGCCGTCTTCGCCAGCCTCCGCCTCTGGCAGGATGTCAACCGCGACGGCGTTTCGGAGCAGCAAGAGCTGCGCACCCTGCGGTCGCTCGGCATCGCCCGCATGCACCTCGACTACAAGGAGTCGAAGACGACTGACGAACACGGCAATCAGTTCCGCTATCGCGCCAAGGTGGACGACGCCAAGGGAGCCAAGGTTAACCGCTGGGCGTGGGACGTGTTCCTCGTCCTCCGCCGGTAGACGACCTTCTTCGGGTTCGGCACGGGCCGGGCGGCCATCCGCCCGGCGCGGGAGCCGCCGCGGCTACTCAGGGGCGAGGACGCCGCGGCGGCTCCCGCTTTATCGCGCACGCGGCGTCACCCGGGAGGGCGCAACCCCTCCTTCGGCGACGGGGCGAAGAAGGTCGCGCGCCCGCCCACTTGCGGTACCGACCGGCGGGGTTTAAAAGTGCTCCGGCCCTATTCGGAAAACGTTTGAAGAAAGAATGACGGGGAAAGATAAGTTGACTCGAACTGCCAGACAGACGGCCGCTGCCCTGTTGTTGTTGACTTACGCCGTCGCCGCGCGGTCGCAGACGCCGGCCCCGACGCCGACTCCGACGCCGACCCCG
This sequence comes from Pyrinomonadaceae bacterium, assembly GCA_035563535.1. Taxonomy (GTDB): domain Bacteria; phylum Acidobacteriota; class Blastocatellia; order Pyrinomonadales; family Pyrinomonadaceae; genus QHXN01. The sequence continues at coordinate 297,861 of DATMVD010000091.1, forward strand.
CCGCCCGTGCGCGCCGCGCCGCCCGCGGGCGAGGTGCGCGCGCTGTGGGTCGTGCGGACGACGCTCACCTCTAAAGAGAAGATTCGCGCGATGGTCGGGGCCGCGAAAGAGAACGGCTTCAACAACCTCATCGTGCAGGTGCGCGGGCGCGGCGACGCCTACTACCGCCCGCGCTGGGAGCCGCGCGCCGCCGCGTTGAAGGAGCAGTCGAAAGATTTCGACCCGCTCGCCTTCACCATCAAGGAGGCGCGCGGCCGGGGGCTCAAGGTTCACGCGTGGGTCAACACGAACCTGCTCGCGAACCTCGACGAGCTGCCCGCCGAGCCCGAACACGTCTACAACGCGCACCCCGAGTGGCTGGCCGTGCCCCGCGCGGTCGCCGCCGAACTCTACGCGGTCTCGCCCACAGACCCGCGCTACCGCGCGCGCATCGTCGAGTGGTCGAAGGCCAACCGCGGCGAGCTCGAAGGCGTCTACACCGCGCCCGCGCACCCGGCCGTGCGCGAGCACGTCTACTCGATCTGGATGGACTTGCTGGAGCGCTACGACCTCGACGGCCTGCACTTCGACTACGTGCGCTTCGCCAGCCCCGACTTCGACTACAGCCGCGCCTCGCTCGAACGCTTCCGCGCGTGGCTCGAGCCGCGCCTCTCCGCGGCCGAGCGCCGCCTGCTCGACACGGCGCTCAAGTCAGACCCGCTCGCCGCGGCGGACGCCTACCGCGACCAGTTCGCCGACTTCCAGCGCGAGCAGGTCACCTCGCTCGTCGAGCGCATCTACTACGGCGTGAAGAAGCGCCGCCCCGCGACGGTCGTCTCCGCCTCGGTCTTCGCCAACGACGAGAACGCGCACGCGCGCAGGTTCCAGGACTGGCGGCGCTGGCTCGCCATGGGCGTCCTCGACGTGGTCTGCCCGATGGCCTACACGCCCGACACCGAGACCTTCAGGAGGCAGATCGAGGTGGCGAAGGCTTCGGCCGCGGCCGCGGGCCGCCGCGTCTGGGCCGGCATCGGCGCGTACCGCATCACCGCGGAGTCCGCGGTCGAGAAGATCAACGCGGCGCGCGCTGTCGGGGCCGACGGCGTCATCCTCTTCTCCTACGACTCCACCCTGAGCAGGGGCGAGCGCAACCCCGCGGGCGACTACCTTGAGCGGGTGCGGCGCGCCGCCTTCGACCCGCCACAGTAGGGTGACGCTACCCGGCGTGCACGAGCAGTCGAACTCCTGACTCGAAACGCACCTCGATTTTGCCGTCCCGCGCCTGCACCACTTTCCCCTGTCCGAACTTCGGGTGATCGATCCAGTCCCCCGCGGAGTAAACCTCTTTCGGCGAGTAGGAGCGCACGCCCCCCGTCGGAACCTCTCGCCGCGGCTCGGCGCTCGCCGTGATCCTGCGTCCGGTAGCTTTCGCTGACGTGGGAGCCGACGGCTCCTTCTTCTCGCGGTAGCGGTGCTGGCCGCCGCACGTGCGGCAGATGACGGTGGCGGGAGTGCCGTCCGCATTCAGGGCGACGACCTGGTGCGTGCGTTCGGCTTTACACCGCCCGCAGTAAGTCTCCGTGTCGTCGCCGGGGCGAAGTCTCTTGATTCTGACGGGTGCGCTCACGGCTGGGCTGAAACCTCCGGCGAACGCCTTTGCGAACTGTGTGCCCGAACATTTGACACGGGCAGAGGCGTGCGGGTTGAATCTCTCCTGACAGAGGTCTTCATGCACATCGAGCCGCCGCGCGTCTACGTCAGGGATACGGGCACGCCGAAGGGGAGGGGCGTCTTCGCCGCCCGCCGCTTCGGCCAAGGCGAGGTCGTCGAGGTGTGCCCCGTCATCCTGTTCAAGAAGCCCTACGAGGTTCTGCACAAGGAGCTGAAGACGGTCGTCTTCCACTGGCCCGTGCCCGAGGGCTCGGCCGAGACGCAGGCCCTCGCGCTGGGGTACGGGAGCCTCTACAACCACGCCAACCCCTCCAATCTGCGGTACGAGGTTGACAGCGGCTCCCTCCTCCTGCGTTACATAGCCGCCAGAGAGATCGCCCCGGACGAGGAGCTGACCATCAACTACAACGCCGACGGCGGCGCGCCCGTGTCGGATGAGGACTGGTGGTTCGAGGAGAAGAGGATCGAGCTGGTAGACACCTAGAAGGAGCGGCGGACGATGCACACGGTGACGGCGGCGGAAGGGCAGACCAAGGGCGAGACCTACGCGGAGCTGGCGGCGCAGCTCCGCGCGCTCGTCGAGGGCGAGGACGACTTCATCGCCAACGCGGCGAACTTCTCGTCGCTCCTCTTTCACGCACTGCCCGACCTGAACTGGGCGGGCTTCTACCTGCTCAAGGGCGGCGAGCTGGTGCTCGGCCCCTTCCAGGGCAGGCCCGCCTGCGTCCGCATCCCCCTGGGCAGCGGCGTCTGCGGCACGGCGGCCGCGGCGCGGCGGACGGTCATCGTCCCCGACGTGCACGAGTTCCCCGGCCACATCGCCTGCGACGCGGCCTCGAACTCCGAGGTCGTCGTCCCGCTGATTAAAGGCGGCGAGCTGCTCGGCGTGCTCGACCTCGACAGCCCTTCCGCCGGGCGCTTCGACGAGGAGGACGCGAAGGGGCTGGAAGGGCTGGTCAGGATATTCCTCGGCTCAGAGATCAACCACGGAGACACAGACGCATAGCCTTTAGAGCGGGTTGCGTTTGAGTTCACCTTCTACCGTTTAGAGGAGGGCTGCGGCCCGCCGCCGCGTGCCGCGATGGGACTGGCCGCGGCGGGCATAGCCCGCCTCTAAACGAAGGGTAAACTGACCGCCATAACGCTCTAGGGATTTCAAATTCCTGTCAGGGAGGAGAAGACTGTTGGGGACAGAGCCCGCCGCAGCCGCCGCGCCGAGGCGCGTCTACAAGTATTTCGACTTCGTCATGGCGGCGTTCGTGACCGTGCTGCTCTGCTCCAACCTGATCGGCGTCGGCAAGGTCTGCCAGATCGCGGGCTACTCGGTCGGCGCGGGCGTCTTCTTCTTCCCCGTCAGCTACATCTTCGGCGACATCCTGACCGAGGTCTACGGCTACGCGCGCACGCGCCGCGTCATCTGGGCCGGGTTTGCGGCGCTCCTCTTCGCGTCGGCGATGAGCCAGGCGGTGATCGCTTTGCCGCCCGCGCCGGACTGGCCGCACCAGGCGGCCTACGCGCTCGTCTACGGCTCGACGCCGCGCATCGTGGCCGCGTCGCTCGCCGCCTTCTGGGCCGGCGACTTCCTCAACTCGTTCGTGCTCGCCAAGCTGAAGCTCAAGACCGAGGGGCGCTTCCTCTGGATGCGAACCATCGGCTCGACCGTCGTCGGGCAGGCCGTTGACTCGGCCATCTTCTACCCGCTCGCCTTCTGGGGCGACTGGCCGCCGCAGCTCGTGGCGGCGGTGATGACCTCGAACTTCTTCGTGAAGGTCGGCGTCGAGACCTTGATGACGCCTCTGACCTACGCGGTCGTCGGGTTCCTCAAGCGCGCCGAGCGCGAGGACTTCTACGACGTGGGCACGGACTTCAACCCGTTCACACTGCGGACGTGAGGGAGCACCTTCGGATGACCTTCGACCTTCAGCCGACCCTCCGTGGCGAACTCTTGGAACTCCGGCCGCTCCGCGCGGAGGACTTCGCGGAACTCTACGCCGCGGCCTCCGACCCGCTCGTCTGGGAGCAGCACCCGGCGAGCGACCGTTACAGGGAGGAGGTCTTCAGGGAGTTCTTCCGCGGGGCGTTGGAGTCCGGCGGGGCGTTCGTCGTCTTAGACCGCGCGGACGGCCGCTGCATCGGCTCGACCCGGTTCCTCGGTTATGACGAAGAGAAGAGTGAGATCGAGATCGGCTACACGTTCCTCGCACGCTCGCACTGGGGCGGGCGCTACAACGGCGAGATGAAGCGGCTCATGCTCGAACACGCCTTCCGCTTCGTCCGCAGCGTCGTCTTCCTCGTCGGCCCCGAGAACTACCGCTCGCAGAGGGCCGTCGAGAAGATAGGCGGCGTCCGCGAAGGGACGCGGCCCGACGCGACGGGGCGCGACAGCGTCCTCTTCCGCATCAACGGCCCGGACTTCCCACAGGGAAGTCCGGGCCGTTGAGCCCGCGTTCCAGAGTTCGTCTCGCCTACTGTTGCCGGCCGCCGATGCTCCGCAGCTCGGCGCGCAGCCGCTCTATCTCAGAGAGCTTCTCGCGGATCACCCACAGCAGTTCCGACTGCGCCTTCACGCCCTCTTCGAGCAGGAAGCCGGCCGCGTCCGCCGCGTTGTCGTAACGGCCCGCCTGGAGGAGCAGCTCGACCGCCTCCTGCGCCTCCTCCGAGACCTTGACGCTTAAGACCTGTTCGCCCCCCGCGGAGGTCGCCTGCCGGAGCCTCTGCCCGAGCGAGGTGAGCGCCTTCGGGAGCCTGAACCCGTGCTCATGCGCTTCCACTTCGGGGGGCTGCTCCGCTTCGGGCTCGGCGGGAGGGAACTCACGCGTCTGGGGCGGGCCGGGCCGCTCCTCCTGCGCCTGCCCCTCCGCGGCGGGGCCCGGGGCCCCGCACGAGAAGCAGAACTTGAAGGTCTCCTCGTTCTCCGTCTCACCACAACTGACGCACGTCCACATAAACGTTCTCCCCCGAAGGCTGGCGGCTTATACAAGTTTTCTACGCGAATTGAGGGCGCAGGTCAACGGGGCCGCACGACCGGCCCGAGGCCGGAATATGATAAAACCTTGACACGGCCGATTCAGCCGCGGCACGAAACCGGCCGAGACTTAAACTCCAAACCAAAATTTTCAGGACGTCTTTGATGAAGAGAAATCTAACCGCACTAACCCTGACGCTCTTGCTGACAACCGCCGGGCCGGCCTGCGCGCAGAACACGCGCGAGCCGGCGAAGCCTTCCGCCTCGAACGCCCCGGGCTCGCCCTGCGCGCCGCTCGAAACGAGCGAGCCGAACGCGTCGAAGCAGAAGCCGGCCTTCCCCGGGCAGACGCGCGCCTGCGGCGTGAAGGCGGACGCGGCCTTCGACGTGACGGTGCTGGCGAAGGGCCTGGAGCGCCCCTGGGCGGTCGAGCCTCTGCCGGGCGGCGACCTCCTGGTCACGGAGAAGCCGGGGCGGATGCGCGTCGTCTCGGCCAAAGGCGAGGTGGGCCCGCCCATCGGCGGCCTGCTGCCGGTCGGGCAGGGCGGCGTCTCCGCCGCGAGCGGGCAGGGGGGCCTCCCGCCGGTGGACGCGCGCGGGCAGGGCGGGCTGCTCGACGTCGCCTTGAGCCCCGACTTCGCACGCGACCGAACCATCTACTGGAGCTTCACGGAGCCGCGCGAAGGCGGCAACGGGACGAGCGTCGTGCGCGGGGTCTTGACCGAAGACCGGCGGAACGTCGAGCAGGTGCGCATCATCTTCCGCGCCCTGCCGACCTACTCCAACGGCCTCCACTTCGGCTCGCGCCTCGCCTTCGGCCCCGACGGCAAGCTCTACGTCACGCTCGGCGACCGCTTCGACAAGGCGGTGACGCGCCCGCAGGCGCAACACCTGAACAGCCACTCGGGCAAGGTCGTCCGCATCAACCCCGACGGCTCGGTGCCCGACGATAACCCGTTCGTCAAACAGGCGGGGGCTCTGCCCGAGATATGGGACATCGGCCACCGCAACGTGCAGTCGGCGGTCTTCGACGACCAGGGGAGGCTCTGGACGGTCGAGCACGGGGCGAAGGGCGGCGACGAGCTGAACCTGGTCAGGAAGGGCTTGAACTACGGCTGGCCGATCATCTCCTACGGCGAGGAGTATTCGGGCGAGCCGATCCCCGGCGACATCACGGCGCGCGAGGGTTTGGAGCAGCCGGTCTACTACTGGGACCCGGTCATCGCCCCCTCGGGCGCGGAGTTCTACACGGGGTCGGCCTTCCCCGCCTGGCGCGGGAGCCTCTTCGTCGGCTCCCTCGTGCAGAAGCTGCTCGTGCGGCTGGTCATCAAAGGCGACCGCGTCGTGGGCGAAGAGCACCTCCTGGCCGACCGCGACCAGCGAGTCCGCGACGTGCGCCAGGGGCCGGACGGCGCGCTCTACGTTGTCACGGACGAGAGGAACGGCGAGCTTTGGAAGCTCACCCCTAAGCGGTAAGCAAGGCTTTCACCACAGAGACACGGAGGCACGGCTTGTCGGGCTATCCCGCAACAAGCCGTGCCTCCGTGTCTCTGTGGTTAATTTCTTAGAGCGTTATTCGCGTGATTGAGGCACGCGCGTCGGCCTTGCCGGGAGGCGAAGGGCGGCGGCGTCACGGGCGCGGGGCGAAACCTGTTGCCGGCCCCGAACGTAGGAGGGATGACGAGTACACGCCGTCCCTAACCGAAAGGAACACGCGAAGATGCTTAAACCCTTCCCCCTCCTGCGCCGGGCCGCGCTGGCGTGCCTGCTGCTCTCTGCGCCTCCGGCGGCCCGCGGCGCGGACGACGTCTGGCCGCAGTTCCGCGGGCCGGACTCGAACCCCGTGGGCGCGGACGCGCGGCTGGCCGACCGCTGGTCGAAGACCGAGAACGTGGAGTGGTCGCGGGAGATACCCGGGCGCGGGTGGTCTTCGCCGGTCGTGACGGGCGGCAGGGTCTACCTGACCACCGCCACGACCGAGGGGAAGTCCAAGCAGCCGCAGATCGGCACCGAGTACAGCAACGAGTACGCCGCGGAGCTGGCGAGGCAGGGGCTCCCGATGGAGCAGATCGTAGAGAAGCTGAAGGCGCGCGACATCGAGATGCCGGACGAGGTCGTGCTCCACTACTTCCTCTACTGCCTCGACCTGAAGACCGGCGCGGTGGAGTGGCGGAGGGAGTTCCACGCGGGGAAGCCGCCCGGCGGGCGACACCGCAAGAACAGCTTCGCCTCGGAGAGCCCCGTGACCGACGGGAAGCACGTCTACGTCTACGTCGCGAACCTCGGGCTGTGGGCGTTCGACCTCAAGGGGAAGCAGGCGTGGGCGACGCCGCTCGAAGCGCACCCCATCTACCTCGACCTGGGGACGGGCAGCTCGCCCGCGCTCGCCGGCGACCTGCTCATCATCCACAACGACAACCAGCGGCAGCAGTTCATCGCCGCCTTCGACAAGCGGACGGGCAAACAGGTCTGGCGCACGAACCGCGACATCGGCGGGATGACCGAGCCGATACAGCGTTCGAGCTGGGTGACGCCCTACGTCTGGCGCAACCAACTGCGCACGGAGGTCGTGACGGTCGGGCCGGACGTGGCCGTGAGCTACGACCTCAAGGGGAAGGAGCTCTGGCGGCTGTCGGGGATGGCGAAGTCTCCGGTCGCGATGCCCTTCGCCTACGGCGGGCTCCTGTACGTGGACGGCGGGCGCGGGAAGCCTCTGTTCGCGCTCCGCCCCGGGGCCGCGGGCGACATCTCGCTCAAGGAGGGGCAGACCTCGAACGGGTTCGTCGTCTGGTCGCAGCCGCGCGGCGGGACCTACCTGCCGACGCCGGTGGCCTACGAGGGGGCCCTCTACGCGCTGACCGAGACGGGCATCCTGACGCGCTTCGACGCCAGGACGGGCGAGCAGACTTACAAGACGCGGATTGACCCGCGGGCGTCGGCCTTCACGACCTCGCCCTGGGCCTACAACGGCAAGCTCTTCTGCCTGAGCGAGGAGGGGCAGACGTTCGTCGTCGCGGCCGGCGAGAAGTTCCAGCTCCTGCACGTGAACGAGCTGGACGAGATGGCGCTGGCGTCGCCGGCGCTGGTCGGCGAGCGGTTGCTGATACGGACGGAGGGCCGCCTCTACTCGATCCGCCGCCGGGGGTAAGCGCGCAAGCAGCAGGTTGCGGTTGCAAAAGTCTGTGGGTTTTTAACCACAGAGACACGGAGGCACAGCTTGTTGAGTTATAACCTCAAGCTGTGCCTCTGTGCCTCTGTGGTTAACTCCCTTTACGCAAACACGCCCGGCCCGGGGCCGAGGACGTTGTCGGGGTCGCGCCTGCTCTTCTCGCTGACGAGGTGGCCCCAGAAGGGCTGGAAGTGCTTCTGCCAGTCGTGCGTCTCCATCGGGACGGCGCTGATGGTGTAGAACTTGCCGCCGAGTTCGCGGTTCTCTTCGTAGAGCCGCCGGTTCTCCGCGAGCACCGAGTCAACTGCCTCGTGCGGGATGGTGCGCAGGATGTCGAAGAGGAAGAAGACCTCCTCGTCGGGGGTGGGGAGCATCGGGCGCTTGAGCCTCGACTTGCGGAACGGGTAGAAGAGGATGAGCGAGCCCGGCAGGAAGAGCGCGGGGTCGAGCGCCGCGACGGTGCGCGACGCGAAGTCGTCGATCCGCGAGCCGGGCACGAAGAGGTCGAGCCAGGGGTGCGGGAAGCCGCCGAGCCCCGCCTCGTTCAGGTGGTCGATGAGCTTGACGACGAGGTCCGTGTACTCGAAGTAGGTCATGTCCTCCGTCTGCTGCGAGCCGGGAATGAAATTGAGCCCCTGGGTCGGGTTGGAGGGAAGCTCCGCCGCCGACGTGTAGAAGGACGTTGCTTCGAGGAAGAAGGCGAAGCCGGCAGGCGTCGGCACGCTCATCCCGCGGATGTGGTCGAAGCGCTCCTCGTCGATGAGGAAGCGGAGGTCTGCGAGCATCGACGGCGCGTCCGGGTAGAAGAAGCGTTGCGTCTGCGCGCGCTCGCGCGCCGGGATGAGGCGCACGGTCGCGCGGACGATGACGGCGCACAGGCCGAGGCCGGCGAGCGCCGCCTCGAAGAGCCCGCGGTTCTCCGACTCGGAGCAGGTGACGAGTTCGCCCTCGCCCGTGACGACCTGTAGCTCCAAGACGTTATCGACCTGCGCGCCGTGGACGTAGCTCCGGCCGCTCACGCCGCCGACCGAGAGCGTCCCCGCGACGGTGAGCCGCGTGTAGTCCGTGAGCACCGGCGGCGTGAGCCCCACGGGCACGGTCGTCAAAAGCAGGTCGCGCCAGACGACGCCCGCGTCCACGACGGCGCGGTCGTCCGAGACGGAGTGAATCTGGTTGAGAGTCGTCATGTCGATGACGACTCCGGCCTCGGCCTGCGACTGCCCGAACGCGGTGTGCCCCTTGCCGCGCCCCGCGACGCGTATGCCGTGCTCGCGCGCGAAGCGCACAACCTTAACCACGTCCTCGACCGAGCCCGGCCGCAGGACTGCGACGGGCGTGCGGTGGGCGATGTGGCCGAAGTCGTCGGCCGCCGCGGCCAGAGAGGCCGGGTCGGTGTTGAGCGTGCCGTCGAGCGGCGGCAACTCGGCGAACGGGCCGGCCGCGCTCGCCTTCGTCACCCAGGAGCGTCCCGCCAGGTCGAAGCCGACGACGACCGAAGTCGCAAAAATTCCCTTCAACAAAGCGCGTCTGGAAATGTCCTTCACAAGTGAACCCCCTCTTCGTGAGACGTACCAAAGCACACGCGCCCGGCGACGCACGAAGCGCCGAGCCGCGGGCGACTGTTTTCAATGACAAGGGGCAGGGCAAGACACCACAGCGGTAAGGGGCACCCCGGGTATCCCGCTAGACAACGCGGAAGGAGGCGGCTAACGGGATCACGTCGCGGACAAAAATTTTTCCGACGGCGCGTCGGCCGCGTAAACGCGTCTCAAGGTGTCGCGATTCCACCGGATGTGAGATTCTGCCGTCGAGGGCTAAAGCCGGGCCGACCCCGGCCCACCGGAAGGAGAACTTGAACGTGCCGGAAATCTTCAAGCTCGCAGGGGTTTTGATCGTGGTCGTCGGGCTCGCGTTGCGGCTGCGCACGACGCTGGTCGTCGTGACGGCCGGGCTCGTCACGGGGCTCCTCGCGGGGCTGCCGCTCCTCTCCGGCGTCGGCCTCTTCGAGGGCGTCCCCGTCCTGACCAAGCCCGGCCAGGAGGGCATCGTCAACATCCTGGGCCGCGCCTTCGCCGACAACCGCCTGATGACGCTCTTCATCGTCACGCTGCCGGCCATCGGGCTCGCCGAGCGCTACGGCTTGCAGGAGCAGTCGGCGCGCTTCATCCGCCGCGTCAGCGCCGCGACGGTCGGCCGCCTCCTGATAACCTACCAACTCTTCCGCGTCCTGATGGGCATACTCGGCATACGCCTGCTCGGGCACCCGGCCTTCGTCCGCCCGCTCGTCTTCCCGATGGCCCTGGGGGCGGCGGAGGCCGGGGCGGGCGCGCAGAGCGTCGAGGCCCTGCCCGAGAGGGAGGTCGAGCGGATCAAGGCCGCGTCGGCCGCGAGCGAGAACTACGGCAACTTCTACGGGCAGAACCTCTCGCCGGTGCAGGCCGGCGTCCTGCTCGTCTACGGGACGCTGAACGCGCCCGCTTTGGGCTACGCCGTGAGCCTCTGGAGCATCGTGCTCTACGCCATCCCCATCGCCGCGCTCTCGGTCGTGGTTGCGGCCGCGCAGTTCTTCCTGCTCGACAGGCTCCTGCGCAGACGCCTGTCGAAGGCCGGTCTAGAGGAGACGAGTGCCCGTGCCGTCGCTGACTAACATCTCGGCCGTCGTCTTCAGCCTCGACGCGGTCTACGTGCTGACCGGGCTCGTGCTCTGGGTCTTCGCGGCGCTCAACTTCCGCGACCGCGACAACGCCAACCGGAGGGGGAGCGCCCTCTTCTGGCTCACCCTCGGCGCTATATTCATACTTGGAAGCGTGATGCCGCACTGGCTGACGGGCTTGCTGGTGCTCCTGATGGTCGGACTGGACGGGGCCGGGCGCGTGGGGCACAAGGCCCGCGCCGAGGGGACGACGAAGTCGGGGCAGGCCGCGCAGAAAGAGACGACTCTCGGTAATAAGATATTCCTCCCGGTGCTGCTCATCCCCGCCCTCGCCTTCGGCTTCGCGCTCGTCTTCCGTCTGGCGGGCGGCGACACGAGCCGGGGCGCGCTCGTCGGCCTCGGCTTCGGCGGGGCGGCCGCGCTCTTCGCGGGGCTTTGGCTGACGAGGGGCGGCGCGCGCGAGGCGTTCGAGGAGGGGCGGAGGCTCAACGACTCGATGGGCTCGGTCATCATCCTGCCGCAGCTCCTCGCCTCGCTCGGCGTCATCTTCACGGCGAGCAGGGTCGGCGACCTCATCGCGGCGGGGATCAAAGGGGTCATCCCCGAAGAGAGCCTCTTCCTGCTGGTCGCGGCGAACTGCCTGGGGATGACGCTCTTCACGCTCGTCATGGGCAACTCGTTCGCGGCCTTCCCCGTCATCACGGCGGGCGTGCTGGTGCCGCTCATCGTCAGGCCGTTCGGCGTTGACCCGGCGATGGCCGCCATCGTTACGCTGACCGCGGGCTCGACGGGGACGCTGATGACGCCGATGGCCGCGAACTTCAACATCGTGCCGGCGGCGCTCTTGAACATGCGCGACCAGTACGGCGTCATCAAGTTCCAGATACCCTTCGCCCTGACGATGTGGGTCTTGCACGTGCTGGTGCTGTGGCTGATGATCCGCCTGCTCTGAGATACAGGTCAGAACCGCCCGCGGTAGCGGGTGGGCCTTACGATGACGGCTTGATGATTGATAACAGTCGCGCTGTCATCAATCATCCGGCCTATGCCACGCCCACCCGCTACCGCGGGTGGTACTGACCGCTATGTAGAGGAGGGTGAGTGGTTGAGTCAGACGGTTAACGGTGCACACGTCCCAAGCTTCGCGCGGCTTGCGCTCAACGGCATCCGCCGGGAGTACCCGAACAAGATAGACCACCTGATGAACGACGCCTCGCAGGTCGGGTCGCCGAGGGAGCTGCACCCCGCCTTCTACGGCTGCTACGACTGGCACTCCGCGGTGCACGGCCACTGGCTGCTCATCCGCCTGCTCAGCGAAGGCGCGGGCGGGCTCCCGGAGGCAGACATCCGCGCGGCGCTGTCGGCGAACCTGACGGCCGAGAACGTCAGGGTCGAAGACGAATACTTCAGGGAGCCGGGGCGCGCCTCCTACGAGCGGCCTTACGGTTGGGCCTGGCTGCTGAAGCTGCACGAGGAGCTGTACCTCTGGGACGACCCCGACGCCGGACGCTGGTTCGACGCCCTGCGGCCGCTCGCCGAGACCGTCACGTCGAAGTACCTCTCGTTCTTCCCGAAACAGACCTACCCGATTCGGGTCGGCACGCACTTCAACACCGCCTTCGGCCTCTCCTTCGCGTTGGACTACGCGTTGACGCTCTCGGGCGGCGGGAGGAAGAGTCTGGACGCGGCGGCCCTCGAAAGCCTCGGGCGTCTGAAGTCGCTCGTCGCCGAGCGGGCTCTCACATACTTCGCGGGGGACAGGGACTACCCGGCCGCCTGGGAGCCCGGCGGCGACGACTTCCTCTCGCCGAGTTTGATCGAGGCCGACTTGATGAGGCGTGTGCTCGGCGCGGAAGAGTTCGCGCGCTGGTTCGACGAGTTCCTGCCGGGAGTCGAGGCGGGGGCTTACCCGAACCTGCTCAACCCCGCGGAGGTGACCGACCGCTCTGACCCCAAGCTCGTCCACCTCGACGGCCTGAACCTGAGCCGCGCGTGGTGCATGAGGGGCATCGCCTCGGCTCTGCCGGAGGACTCTCCCCCGCGGCGCATCCTGGCGCACGCGGCCGCGCGCCACGCGGAGGCCACGCTCCCGCACGTCTCAAGCGGCGACTACGCCGGCGAGCACTGGCTGGCGACCTTCGCCGTCCTTCTGCTCTCCACGCCCCCGCCTTCGTCCGACGGATTGGAAGAACGTCCGACGACCGGGAAGCGGGCGTGAAAAAACGTGAAAGCTGATGAAAGTTTCTCTCCGAGACGAACCCGCGCGGCCCCGGGTCGCGTATTATGCCTCAACACCCCAGAGCCTTCGGCCTTCGAGTGGGAGGGCCGGGCTACGGCCGCCACACACGCTTTAAGGAGAGACCCCATGAGAACGAAATCTTTCAACGTCGCCCTGTTGATGTTGCTGTCCTTATTACCGAGCGCGGCCGCGCGCGCGCAGACGCCGCCCCCCTACGAGCTGCCCGAGCGCGTCCAGATCAAGTCGCAGGTGCTCGGCGAGGAGCGCAGCGTCCTTGTGCGTCTGCCCCCCGGCTACGCGGCGCGGGCGGGCGAGCGCTTCCCCGTCCTCTACATGACCGACGGCGACGCGCACATCCAGCACACGAGCGGCACCGTCTCGTTCCTCGCGCGCAACGCCCGCATGCCCGAGATGATCGTCGTCGGCATCTCGAACACCGACCGCACGCGCGACCTCACGCCGACGCGCGTCGAACAGCTCCCCGGCAACCCGAACGTGCGCTTCCCCACCAGCGGCGGGGCCGACAAGTTCCTCAAGTTCATCGAGACGGAGCTGATCCCGCTCGTCGAGTCGAAGTACCGCACGCAGCCCTACCGCGCGCTCGCCGGCCACTCCTTCGGCGGCCTCTTCGCCGTCCACGCGATGCTGACGAGGCCCGAGCTGTTCAACTCCTACATCGCCGTCAGCCCCTCTCTCCAGTGGGACAACTACGTGCTCATCGACCGCGCCAAGGAGTTCTTCAAGACGCGGAAGGAGTACGACCGGACGCTCTTCGCCTCGCTCGGCAACGAGCCGGGCGACATCGGCGACGCCTTCGGGATGTTCCGCGACGAGTTGAAGCGGCAGCAGGTGAAGGGCTTCGTCTGGGAGGCCGTCAACTACGACGACGAGGATCACGGGTCGGTCGTCCTGCGCAGCCACTACGCGGGGCTGAGGAAGATTTACGACGGCTGGCAGTTCCCGCGCGACCCCAACACGGGCGCGGTCTCGGGCGGCCTGAAGGGCGTCGAGGAGCATTACAAGAAGCTCTCCGAGCGGGTGAGGTACGCGGTGCTCCCGCCCGAGGCTTTGATGAATCAGGTCGGGTATCAACTGTTGGGGCAGGGGAACATGGAGGAGGCCGTCGCCGCCTTCAAGCTCAACGTCGAGCGCTACCCCGGCTCGGCCAACGTCTACGACAGCCTCGCCGAAGCCTACGAGCGCGGCGGCAAGCTCGACCTCGCGCTCCCGCTCTACGAGAAGGCGCACCAGCTCGGCGCGCGGGCGAACGACCCGAACACGAACGTCTACAAGACGAACTTCGACCGCGTCTCCGAGCTGACCAGGAAGGCGAAGGCCGCGGGCGTCGCCGAAGAGAAGAAGTGAGCGCCGGGGCCGAAAGCTTGAGGGCCATGCGGAAGAACGGTCGCACGTCGTCGAAGGGAGTCCTCCACAGGCTCGTGCTGCTCCCCCTCCTGCTCGCCGCGCCGCTGGCCTTCGCCGCGGCGCAGGGCGAGAAGGGCGAGTCGTGGATGAGCCACGGCCAGAGGGCGCAGGAAGCGTACAGGGCGAAGAACTACCCGACGTATCTGGAGCACGTCGAGCGGGCGGTGCGGGCGGGGCCGCGCGGCCACCCCTGGCTGATGTACGCCCTCGCGCGGGCCTACGTCCTGAACGGCAGAACCGCAGAGGCGGCGAAGCTGCTGGGCGAGTTGGCCGACATGGGCGTCGGCGTCGATCCGGCGGGCAGCGAAGACTTCAAGCCGCTCCGCGCCGCGCCCGTGTGGCCCGAGTTGAATGGAAGGCTCGCGGCGGCCCGGGCGCCCGTCGTCCGCGGCCGGACGGCCTTCGTCGTCCCCGACCCCGAACTCCTGCCCGAAGGCATCGCCTACGACCCGCGCCGCCGCACCTTCTACCTCGGCAGCCTCTACAAGTCCAAGATCGTCGCGCTCGACGCGGGCGGCCGCACGCGCGACTTCAAGGCGAGCGGGGAGGACGGCCTTGAGAGCGTGCTCGGGATGAGGGTGGACGCGCGCCGCCGCCTGCTCTGGGTGTGCAGCAACACGCGCGACGGCGCGGCCTACGTCCACAAGTACGCGCTCGACTCGGGGAGGCTGGTCAAGAAGTACGCGCTCGACGAGCGGCCGGCGAAGCGCCAGTTCAACGACATCGCGCTGAGCCGCCGCGGCGACGCCTACGTCACCGACAGCCTCGGCGCGGCCGTCTACGAGATACCGGCGGCGACCGACGAGCTGCGGCCGCTCGTCAAGTTCGCGGGGGGCGTCTACCCGAACGGCGTCGCGCTGTCGGCCGACGAGAGGCGGCTCTACGTCGCCTCGGCGGAGGGCATCGCGCTCGTGGACATCGGCGCGAAGACGGTCGCCGAACTGGCGCGCCCCGCGGGGGTCGCCACGACCGGCGTGGACGGGCTCTACCTCTACCGCGGCAGCCTCGTCGCCGTGCAGAACGCGCTGCCCGCCCCGGACCGCGTCGTCAGGCTCTTCCTCAGCGCCGACGGCCGTAGGGCGGAGAGGGCGCAGGTGCTGGAGTCGAACCGCCCGGACTACGCGCTGCCGACGACCGGCGTCGTCGTGGGCGACGAACTCTTCTACATGGCGAACACGCACATCGACCAGATGGGTGAGGGCGGCAAGCTCCGGCCCGACGCGAAGCTCGGCGACTTGATTCTTCTGCGGCTGAAGTTAAATTAGTCGGCGACATCGACGACAAAACTTTCGGGGTGAAGAGATGGGAAAGAAGTTGACGCAACTATGTGTCGTCGCGCTGCTGCTGCTCGGGTGCGGCGGCCCCACGGCGGGGACGACGGACGCGCAGACGCAGCCGGACAGGAGGGTGGTCGCCTTCCTGAACGTGAACGTCGTCCCGATGGACTCGGAGCGGGTGCTGGCCGACCAGACCGTCGTCGTGCGCGGCGAGCAGATCGTCGAGGTCGGGCCGGCGAAAAAAGTTAAAGTCCCGGCGGGCGCCGTGCAGATCGACGGCCGCGGCAAGTACCTGCTGCCGGGGCTGGCGGAGATGCACGGCCACGTCCCGCCGCCGCAGGCCCCACGGGAGTTCACGGAGGCGGTGCTCTTCCTCTACGTCGCCAACGGCGTCACCACGGTGCGCGGGATGCTCGGCGCGCCGGGGCAGCTGGAGCTGCGCGAGCGCGCGAACCGCTTCGAGATCGTCTCGCCGACGCTGTATCTCGCGGGGCCGAGCTTCAACGGCCAGTCGGTCAGCTCGCCCGCGCAGGCGGCCGAGATGGTCAGGCAGCAGAAGCGCGAGGGGTGGGACCTGCTGAAAGTCCACCCGGGCCTGACGCGCGACGAGTACGACGCGATGGCGCGCACCGCCCGCGAGGTCGGGATAAGGTTCGCCGGCCACGTCCCCGCGGATGTCGGCCTCGCGCACGCGCTTGAGATGGGGCAGGAGACCATCGACCACGTGGACGGCTACGTCGAGTACCTCGGCGCGGAGGGCGCGCCCTTAGACGAGGCGAAGCTCGCGGAGGTCGTCCGCCTGACGAAGAGGTCGGGCGCGTGGATCGTGCCGACGATGGCGCTCTGGGAGACGCTGCTCGGCGTGACGAGTATCGAGAAGCTTCTCGGCTACCCCGAACTCGCCTACATGCCCGCACAGCAGGTGAAGAACTGGGAGAACGCGCACCGCGCGCGGCAGGCCGCGCCGCAGTTCGACCGCAAGAAGGTCGAGCAGACGGCCGCCAACCGCAAACGCATCCTGAAGGCTCTGCACGACGGCGGCGTCCCCGTCATCTTCGGCACCGACGCGCCGCAGCAGTTCAGCGTCCCGGGCTTCTCCGTCCACCGCGAGATGGCCTCGATGCTGGAGGCGGGCCTGACGCCCTACCAGATCCTCCTGACGGCGACGAGGAACGCGGGCGAGTACCACAAGGCCAAGGCGCGCTTCGGCACCGTGGCGGCGGGCAGCCGCGCCGACCTGCTCTTAGTCAACGGCGACCCTCTGAAAGACCTCTCCAACGTCGCCCGTCGCGCGGGCGTGATGGCCCGAGGCCGCTGGCTCGGCGAGGACGAGATACAGAAGAGGCTCGCGGCCATCGCGGCCTCGGCCAAGCCCTGACCCCCGCGCGCCCGCGGTCGTTCGTCATCAACGTGCCGTCGGCGCGCGCGGCGGCCCGCCGAGGCTTTGAGGTTGACCGACGGCTCGCCGCCGATCTTCACTAACCATTCGATGGTGTCGTAGGGCGTGCGCGTCAAGAGTATCGGCGCGCCCTTCGCGCCTCCGGGGACGAGGATGACCGTGTGCGGCCTCACGCCGTCCCGCACCGGGACCACCACCGCGCGGCGCGTGTAGTCGAACCCCTTTTTGGTCGGCGTGAACTTCGCGGGCGTCTCGCTCGGCAGCCCCGTAGTCTGCGCGGCCGCCTCGCGGACGGACGCCGGCGCGAAGAGCACTCAGGCGAACAGCAGCAGCAATCTCCGACGTGTCATCCTTTTCCTCTTCGGGCGTCGCGGGTGTTCGGATTATTATGACGGCGGGTATTTTTAACCGAACTCTGCTACAAATGCTATTGCGTTCTCCGGTGCGGGGGGGTACTCTCCCGGCGGTGGCGCCGCCTCCGCTTTCCGCCGCCCGCAAGACACACTAATACCTGGCCGCCGTCAGGCGGCTCGTTCCTGACAGGACTAACGCGGGACTTACACCAGCGACGGCAGAACCGCGAGCAGGTCTAGTGCGATTTCCGTCAGCCCGTCCGACAGGTCGTCAGACACAGCGCCGGCCGCCGGCTCCCGGGCTGCGTTCGTTGGCTCTTGAACAGCGCTCGTCTGCGGTGACGAGGGTGGCCGGGCGGCCACGTCGTTATGTCCCCATCCCGCCTGCGCGGAGCAGGCGAGCAGCAGTATCAACACGGAGGCTAGGGCAGCTTTAGCCATCTCCTTACACCTTTCATTTTTATGAGGGTTGAACACATTCGCCGCCGGAATTTCTCTCCCCCGGCGGCGTTGCCACTCATGTCGCGAAAGTGACATGAACCAAGAAAGGGCTGGCCTCACATGACTTTAGCAGACGAATATGTGAGGGAACTAGATAACCCCCTGGTGACCGGGGACGAGCGCGTCCTGCTTCGCTGCGCCGTCGCCTCAGACCTTATTGAGAGGGGGCAGTATGAGGCCGCGCGGGAGGCCCTGGGTGAGTTGTGGCCGGGCGTGGGCGGAGAGCCGGACGTGAAGGGGCTGCCGCCGGTCACGGCCGCCGAAGTCATCCTTCAATGCGGGGTGCTCACGGGCTGGCTCGGCCGTGCCAGGAGCGTCGAGGGTGCGCAGGAGAAGGCCCAGGACCTGATAACCAAGGCCCTCCGTCTGTTCCGGTCACAAGGCAGAGGCGCGAAGGAGGCCGAGGCACAGTACGAGTTGGGGGTCTGCTACGTGCGGCTCGGCGCTTACGAAGAGGCGCGCGTGATATTGCGTGAGGCGCTGAAGCCCCTCGCGGACGCCGACCTGGAGCTGAGGGCGAAAATCCTGATCAGGCGCACGATAGTCGAGTCGTCCGAGAACAAGCTTCACGAGGCCCTCGACATTCTGAACGAGGCGCGGCCCTTTTTTGAGCCCGCCGGCGACGCGCTCAAAGGCCGCTGGCACGGGGAGATGGGCATAGTCCTGGCCAGGCTCGCCGACGCCGAAGGGGACACCTCTTACACCGACCGGGCGATCATAGAGTTCACGGCCGCCATCTACCATTACGAGCAGGCGGGGCACGAGAGGTACTGCGCACTCAACCGCAACAACCTCGCCATGCTGCTCTACAGGCTGGGGCGGTACAGGGACTCGCACGAACACCTGGATCGCGCGGGCGCGACCCTTTTAAGGCTGAAGGACGCGGGGCTGCTGGCGCAGGTGGACGAGACGCGCGCCCGCGTCTTCATCGGGGAGGGGAAGTACGGCGAGGCCGACCGCGTCATCACCCGCGCCGTCCAGACCCTGGAGAGGGCCGGCCCGTCCGCTTACCTCTCCGACGCGCTCACCATCCAGGGCGTCGCGCGGGCGCGGCTCGGGGCCGGCGAGGAGTCCGTACGTATCCTGCGCCGCGCCATGAGCATGGCGGAAGAGGTGGGCGCACTCACCAACGCCGGGCTCGCCGCCCTCGCGCTCATCGAGGAGCACGGCGCGGGGCGCACGCTGTCGCGGGCGGAGCTGTACGCCTTGTACCTCCGCGCGGAGCACTTCCTGAAGAGCACGCAGGACGCCGAAGACAAGGAGAGGCTGCTGGCGTGCGCCCAGATAGTCATGCGGCGTCTGGCCGACCTGGGCCTGCACGACCGTGACTTCTCCTTCTACGGCGCGGTGCAGGACTTCGAGGAGAAGATCATCGAGCAGGCGCTGGCCGAGTCGGGCGGCAGCGTCACGGGCGCGGCCAAGCTGCTCGGCCTCAAGCACCAGTCGCTGATCAGCATGCTGAAGAACAGGCACAGCTCGCTCCAGGCGCAGAGGACTCCGCCCGAGCGGCGTCTGAAAAGCATCATCAAGAAGGACGGCTAGTCGCGGCGTAGCGCGGCTCACGCGAGGCCGCGGCGCTCCGGCGGCCGGGCGTCGGCCGCTTGGAAAAACAGTTCTTTGGAAGTATGCTAACCGACTTGGCCGCCGACAGTCGGGGACGGAACAATTAATCGTACGAGGTAGTTAATGACGAAACGCGCGCTTATTACCGGCATCACCGGGCAGGACGGATCATTTCTGACGGAGCTGCTGTTGGAGAAGGGCTACGAGGTCTACGGCATCATCCGCCGCTCCTCGTCCTTCAACACCGACCGCATCGACCACCTCTACCAGGACCCGCACGAGCCGGGCACGCGCCTGCGCCTGGTCTACGGCGACCTGAACGACTCCAGCTCGCTCAACACGCTCATCCGCCAGATTCAGCCGGACGAGATTTACAACCTCGGCGCGCAGTCGCACGTCCGCGTCAGCTTCGACGTGCCGGAGTACACGGGCGAGGTGACGGGGCTCGGCACCGTCCGCCTCCTGGAAGCCATCCGCGAGGCCGGCATCAGCCCGAAGTTCTACCAGGCGTCTTCGTCGGAACTCTACGGCAAGGTCGTCGAGACGCCGCAGACCGAGCGGACGCCCTTCTACCCGCGCTCGCCTTACGCCTGCGCCAAGGCGTACGCCTACTGGATCACGGTCAACTACCGCGAGTCCTACGGGATGTTCGCCTGCAACGGCATCCTCTTCAACCACGAGTCGGAGCGGCGCGGCGAGACCTTCGTCTCGCGCAAGATCACGCGCGCCGCGACGCGCATCAAGCTCGGGCTCCAGCAGAAGCTCTACATGGGGAACCTGGACGCGCGCCGCGACTGGGGCTACGCGCGCGACTACGTCGAGGCGATGTGGCTCATGATGCAGGCCGAGCAGCCGGACGACTACGTGGTGGCGACGGGCGAGACGCACTCGGTCAGGGAGTTCCTGGAGGAGGCGTTCGGCTACCTCGGCCTCGACTGGGAGAGGTACGTCGAGATCGACCCCCGCTACTTCCGTCCCGCGGAGGTAGACCTCCTGCTCGGCGACCCGACGAAGGCCCGCACCATCCTCGGCTGGGAGCCGAAGGTCAGCTTCAAGGAGCTGGTCAAGATCATGGTCGAAAGCGACATGAGGCTGGCCGAGCGCGAGCAGCGCACCCGCCAGCACGAGGGGGCGCTGACGACCGCCGGCTGGGGGGTGAACTAAGACTTACGGGTTACGGACTGGGCGGCTTTGCACTCACAAGCCCCCAGTCCCCTTTCCGTTCGGCCCACCATGCGAACTCCACCTTTAGCCCGGAGAGCGGTCGCACCTCGCGCCCGAGGCGCAGTTTGATTAAGCCCTCATGAATGTCACACGGAGCGGGGAGACCTTGCCTGCGGACACACTTGTGCTATCCTCTGCGATAACGTGAACCCTTCTCTATGCAGTCTCGTGGAGGGTGGAGGGCTTACCGGGGTTGCAACCCCGGTAAGCCCTCTTAGTTTTACGCAGCCGGTGCACCTGCCCTTACGACTACGGCGGCGTCTGCAAGCACGTCGTTGCCCTTCTTCTCACCTTCGTCCACGAGCCGCGGTCGTTCCGCTCTATCCCGCCACTCCCGGTGCTGCTCGCCGGGCGCAGCCGAGAGGAGCTGATAGCCCTCATCGGCGAGCTGATAAAGCGAGAGCCCGGGTTGCTCCCGCTGGTCGAACTCTTTGCCGCGACTGAGCAGTCGGCGCGAGGCGGGCGGCGGAAATGACCGGAAGCCCAACAGGCTTTCTTGGCTCATACTTTACCAATCCTCACTTTATACTGGCGCTAACGTCCTCCCGGCCTCGCCTTTCAGAACATTTCAAAATCTTTCACGCGCGGGTGGGCGTGAGGGGCGAAACATGCGGCGGCCGTTTCCGCAGATTTAATGTATCCTTACCCGGCCGGGGCGGAGGTGAGTGGGTAAGAACTTTATGCTGTGGATGACGCCGGTGCTTCACTAACGGGGAAGAGGCTGATGAAGGTGAGAAGGGCCGTCATCACGGCGGCGGCGAGGAACCAGCGGGCGATACCTCTTCAGATGATGGTCGATAGGGACGGGCGTCAGAAGCCCGTGCTCAACATCATCGTCGAGGAGACGCTGAGCGCCGGGGTGGAGGACATAGGCGTCGTCGTCTGCCCGGAGGACGAGGGGGCGTACGGGGAGGCGGCCGGGGAGCACGCGGGCCGCCTCAGCTTTTTTCACCAGCGTGAGCCTTTGGGTTACGGACACGCGGTCTACTGCGCGCGGGAGTTCGTGGGCGACGAGCCCTTCCTCCATCTGATAAGCGACCACGTGTACGTGAGCACGGGCGAGCGGGGCTGCGCGAGGCAGCTCGTGGAGGTGGCCGAGGCGCGCAACTGCTCGGTCTCGGGGGTGCAGGCCACGCGGGAGAACCTTCTGCCTTACTTCGGCGCGGTCGGGGGCCGCAGGGTCTCGGGGACGAAGGACCTGTACCAGGTCGAGCAGGTCGTCGAGAAGCCGACGCCGACGGAGGCCGAGCAGACGCTGGCGGTGCCGGGGTTGCGCGCGGGGCACTACCTCTGCTTCTTCGGGATGCACGTGCTCACGCCGACGGTGATGGAACTGCTGGGGCGGCACGTGGCCGAGAGGGCGGGCGACCGTGCGGTGCTGCTCTCGCCCGTCCTGGACGAGCTGGCGCGGCGCGAGCAGTACCTGGCGCTTGAGGCGCGGGGGCGGAGGTATCCCGTTGACGTGCGGTACGGCCTCCTCTACGCGCAGTTGGCGATGGCGCTCTCGGGGCGCGACCGGGAAGAGGTGCTGGCGGGACTCTGTGAGCTGCTGGCGCAGCGCGAGCTGACGGGGGCGGGTGAGGGCTGAAGCGATGGAGCGCCTCGTCGAAGTCATCACCTCGGCCGACCCGCGGGTGCGTAACAGCCCCCTGGACGAATACTGCCGGCGGGCCTCACTGCGAGAGCTGCTCGGGCAGTGCGCCGAGCTGGAAAGCTTCCGCCGCGCGAGCCCTAATCTTTTGGAGCGTGTGCGGGCCTGCTTCTTCCTCTACGCGATTCACCGCTTCCACCTGCCGGCGAAACGTGGTCTCCCAGGGGGCGGGCGCATACCGTACGAGGGTTACCTGCATCTCCTCGGGCGTCGCTTCGAGGAGGCGGTGGAGCGGTTCCTGACGGCGCAGGCGGAGGAGGGGCCGAGCGACGCGCTCTCAAGCGCGCTCGCCGCCACCTACCACAAGCTGGCGTTTCAGAACCTCGCCGACCAGGTGCGCCGTAGCGTCCGCTCCGCCCGCGGCAACCAGTGGATGTTCCGTGTGGGGCACCCGCTCGACCAGGCGTTGCGCGTCCGCGAAGAGTTGCTGCGCCGGCCTTCGGCAGACTCCTCGTTCCCCGTGCTTCGGGAGGCGACGCCCGTGCGCATGGATCTCACGCACAGCGCCTGGAGCGACATCTTCTTTCTCGGGATGGACTACCCCGAAGGCGCGCGCGTCCTCAACGTCTCGATCGACCTCGGCGTGCGCGGGCGCGACGAGCGGCCCCGGCCGCCGGTGGAGGCGTACCTGCGCGTCATCGACGAGCCTCTGCTGAGGCTCGCCAGCGTTGACCTCTCCGCGACGGCCGACATAGTCGAGTTGGATGAGGTCTTCGACTTCGCGCGCGACTACCTCGGGCTCCTTAAAGCTGCGCTCATCGCGTCGGGTGTAGTGCCGCCGGGTCTCGAAGGGTCGGGGCAGAGCCTTGCCGACCTCCTCGCAAGGCTGGTCGGCCCCGGCCGCGGGATTGAGCTGGTGAGTAATGTCAACGGCATCCCCAAAGGTTCACGCCTCGCCGTCTCGACCAACCTCCTCGCCTCGCTCATCGGCGTTCTGATGCGCGCCACGGGTCAGATACGCAACCTGGAAGGCACGCTCGAAGAGCACGACCGAAGGCAGGTCGCGGCGCGCGCCATCCTCGGCGAGTGGCTCGCGGGCTCCGGCGGCGGCTGGCAGGACTCGGGCGGCGTCTGGCCCGGCATCAAGCTCATCGAGGGGGAGGAGGCGCGCGAGGGCGACCCCGAGTACGGAACCACCCGCGGGCGTCTGCTCCCAACCCACCGCGTCCTGGGCCTGGAGGACGTGTCGCTTGAGAGCCGGCGGCGTTTGCAGGAGAGCCTGGTGCTCGTGCACGGCGGGATGGCGCAGAACGTCGGCCCCATCCTTGAGATGGTCACGGAGAAGCACCTGCTGCGCTCGAAGCCCGAGTGGGAGGCGCGGCTCGAAGCGGGAAAGATTCTCGACGAGATACTCGCGCACCTCGGGCGGGGGGATGTCGCCTCGGTCGGCGCGGCCACGACGCGGAACTTCTTCGGCCCGCTCCAGACGATCATCCCGTGGGTCAGCAACCTCTACACGGAGACGCTCATCGCGCAGGTGCGCGAGGCGTTCGGGGAGGACTTCCAAGGCTTCTGGATGCTCGGCGGGATGTCGGGCGGGGGGATGGGCTTCATCTTCGAGCCCCGCCGGAAGGCGGAGGCGCAGGAGCGTCTGCTGGAGATGATGTCCCGTACGAAGAGGCGGCTTGAGAACGCGCTGCCGTTCGCGATGGAGCCGGTCGTCTACGACTTCCGGGTCAACGAGCGCGGCACGGTCGCCGAACTCACGGCTTCGGACTCGGCGCTGCTGCCCGCGGGCTACTACCTCATGATGGCGCCCCGCCTGGTCAGGCTCAGGCCGCAGGAGTTGACCGCCTCGCGCCGCGCAGACCTCGACGCCTTCGCCGCCGCCTCACGCTCCCGGCCGGAACTCTCGAGCGTCGTGCAGGCCCTCTTCGACCGCCTCCTGCCGCGCACGCGGCGCGAGGAGGGGGGCGGGCGCGTGCTCCCGGAGCTGCTCGAAGAGTACGGGTTCGACCGCGTGCAGCACGAGCAGATCCGCGCCAACCTCAAGGCGGGCCGCATCGGGCTCTCGCAGAACCGCCTACCCGTCAACACGGAGATAAGCGACGTGGAGCCCGGCGACGTACATGACGCCATCGACGGCCTAACGCCCGAGATGCGGCGGCTCGGCACGGACGCCTTGGCGCAAGGGCGCGTGGCCGTCGTCTCGATGGCGGGCGGGGTCGGGAGCCGCTGGACGCAGGGGGCGGGCGTGGTCAAGGCGCTCCACCCCTTCGCCAAGCTCGGCGGCCGCCACCGCACCTTCGTCGAGGTGCACCTGGCGAAGAGCCGCCGGACGGGAAGGCTGTGCGGCCGCACGCCGCCGCACGTCTTCACCACGAGCTACCTCACGCACAAGCCCGTAGAGGACTACTTGGAGGCCGAAGGGTCTTACGGCTACCCGGGCCCGCTCGTCCTCTCGCCCGGCCGCTCGATAGGTCTGCGGATGGTGCCGACGGTGCGCGACCTGCGCTTCTCCTGGGAGGAGACGGCGCACCAGTTGCTCGACGAGCGAGCGCAGAAGATGCGCGAGAGCCTCCAGGCCGCGCTCATCGACTGGGCGCGCGCCCGCGGCGAGGCGAGCGACTACACGGACAACGTGCCGAGCCAGTGCCTCCACCCCGTCGGCCACTGGTACGAGATACCCAACATGCTGAAGAACGGCACGCTCGCGCGGCTGCTCGAAGCCCAGCCGGAGCTTGAGTACCTGCTGGTTCACAACATCGACACCGTGGGCGCGGACGTTGACCCGGCGCTCCTCGGCCTGCACATCGGCCGGGGCGCGGCGATGACCTTCGAGGTCATCCCGCGGCGCGTCGAGGACAGGGGCGGCGGGCTCGCGCGCGTGGACGGCCGCCTCCGGCTCGTCGAGGGCCTCGCCATGCCGAGGGAGGAGAAGGAGTTCGAGCTCTCCTACTACTCGACGCTGACGATCTGGGTGAGCATCGACCCGCTCCTCGCCGCCTTCGGCCTCACGCGCGACGCGCTCGGCGACGAGGCGGCGGTGGCCGAAGGTCTGCGGGCGGTCGCCGCCCGGATGCCCACCTACGTCACGCTCAAGGAGGTGAAGAAGCGTTGGGGCTACGGGCAGGAGGACGTCTTGCCCGTCGCGCAGTTCGAGAAGCTGCTGGGCGACATGACGGCGCTCCCCGACCTCAGTTGTGAGTTCGTGGCCGTCGGCCGGATGCGTGGGCAGCAGCTCAAGGAGCAGTCGCAGCTCGACGGCTGGCTGCGCGACGGCTCCGCCCGGTACGTCGAGTCGCTCTGCGAGTGGCAGTGAGCCGCGCGGGGCGACAACGTCCCGCGTGAGGAGAGCCCGTGCCCGCACGCGAAGGGGCCGCGGCGGCGACACACCGGTCGCCGCCGCGGCCCCTTCGCGCTTCTTAACCCCTCGTCCCGAAGTCCGTCCCTTCAGGCCGCCAGCACCTCGCGCATCGCCGCCGCCAGGTCGAGCAGCGCGCCGCGGCCGTCGCCGACGAAGGTGGAGCCGTGCATCAGGGCGAGCGTCTTCGGCCGGAACTCGGCCAGGCGCCGGAGCGTCGCCTCGGTCTGCGGCGTGTAGGGGTAGGCGTTCGCCATCGGTCCGCCGAGGTCCGCGGTGAGCCCCGCGCGGAACGGCCCGACCACGTCCGACTCGGTCGAGGGCGCGACATCCCCCCCGTGCGTGAAGAGGTCGGAGCAGAGGAGGGTGCGTTCGGTCTCCTCGAACATGAGGCTGGCCTCCCAGCAGTGCGGCACGTGCGGCGTCTGCAGGAAGCGGAAGCGGCGCCGGCCCGTGGAGAACGTCTCGCCGTCGGCGAGCACCCGCGCCGGCCGCGTCGCGAAGTCGTTGACGCTCACGACCGCGCCCACGAAGCCGCAGACGGGCTCGGCCCGCGGGGCGACCCCGAGCCAGTCGTTGAGCGCGCCGCACTCGTCCGACTCGAAGTGGCTGAACGAGACCCAGCGCAGCCGCGACGGGTCGATGACGCGGGAGACCTCCTCCAGCACGCGCGGGAACAGGCCGCGCATCCCCGTGTGGTAGAGGAGCGGCTCGTCGTCGGCGACGAGGAACTGGTTGAACTGCAGGTTAATCTCCGGCACGTAGGTCGAGATGCGGTAGACGTCCGGCGCGATCTCGTGCAAAGCCATACTGTAAAATCCCCCTTCAGACAGATAACGCGGAAGGGGCCGGCCTGAGGGATCAGGTCGGACGGCGAGCCTCGCGTCGGCGGGCGGGTGCAAGCCTTTGTCAGGCGCCCGAATCACTCGGTCGTGGGCGCGCTAGATTTTCCTCGCCACGTCGCCGACGCGGATGACGCCCGGCCGTACGACGCGCGCGTTGATCCCGCGCAGATTTAACCCCCGCCCCACGGGCGAATTGACGAACTTCATCGCTTCCAGTCCGAACCGCGCCACGAACTTCTTGCACCCCGTGTGCGGCTGCGCCGTCACCTCGATCACGGCCTCCCCCAGCGCCAGCCGCGTCCCCGCCGGGAGGTTCTCGCCGCTCAAGTCCAGGTCGAGGTAGAGCTGATCCCCGGCCAGCGGCCACCTCTCCTCGCCCTGTGCCAACAGCGCGATCGCCCGCGCGTTCATGATGTTGAGCTGCATCTCGGGGTGGGCCGACCCGTCCGGGGTGCGGGAGCTGCCGCGATCCTTCCAGCCGTCGCCGACGAGCCCCTCCGAGGTGTTAAGCTCCCCTTCGGCGAG
Source organism: Pyrinomonadaceae bacterium (assembly GCA_035563535.1). Classification (GTDB taxonomy): domain Bacteria; phylum Acidobacteriota; class Blastocatellia; order Pyrinomonadales; family Pyrinomonadaceae; genus QHXN01. Next base: position 324,604 of record DATMVD010000091.1, read on the forward strand.
GACTTCCCGCTCATCGACGCGAGGCCGCCGGACGATCAGTACCAGCCGGCCGGCATCCTTAGGCGAGCGGCGGATCTCGTCCAGCCCCGCTTCCAGTTCTTCAGTCGTCATGTGCTTCATACCGGCGGCGATAACTCTCCTTTTAGTAAAAGCGGGCGGGCCGCGACCCGACCTCATTCGCAGCCCCGGCGTATAATGCCCCCGCCCGCCGCCTCTTTCAACACCTCCCCGGAGACATCCCGGGCTTGCCGGGCGACCACACGCCGGCCGGTGGTATGATCGCGGAGCGTGAAACGACGAAGGGGGAGTCGAAAGGGGCTTTGGTGAGGGGTATCGTAAGAGCCGCGCTCGCGTTCTTAACTTGTGCCTTGCTGCTGTCGGGCGGACTCTGCCCCGCGGCCTCGGCCCGGGCGGGGCGGCCGAACATCGTCTTCGTCATCACGGACGACCAGCGCTGGGACTCGCTCGGCGTGACGGGCCACCCTTACGCGCGGACGCCGAACATCGACCGGCTGGCGCGGGAGGGCGCGCTCTTCACCAACTTCTTCGCGACCACCCCGCTCTGCTCGCCGAGCCGCGCGAGCTTCCTCACGGGCCAGTACGCGCGCGCGCACAAGGTGACGAACAACGACCGCGTGGGGCTCGACGCGATCAGCCACACGCTCGTGACCTTCCCGCGCCGCCTGCGCGAGGCGGGCTACGAGACGGCCTTCGTCGGCAAGTGGCACATGGGGCTCGACGACTCGCGCCGGCCCGGCTTCGACACCTGGATCAGCTTCAAGGGGCAGGGCGTCTACCTCGACCCGGTCGTGAACGTCAACGGCAGACAGCTTCAGCTCGACGGCTACATGACCGACTGGCTCAACCGCTGGGCGCTGGAGTTCGTCAGCCGCCCCCGCCGGAAGCCTTTCCTGCTCTACCTCGCGCACAAGGCCGTGCACACGCCGTACCTGCCCGCGAAGCGGCACGAGTCGCTCTACGCGGGGGCGAGGTACGCCCCGCCCGCCTCGGCCGACGAAGACCTGCTGGGGAAGCCCGTGCTGCGGCGAGCGGTCGGGCCGGTGGACTGGACGACGCTCGAAGGCGTCGCGCCGGAGCCGCCGGAGTCGAGGCGCGGGCGCGGCACAGACCGCGACGCGGTCGTGCGCGACCAGCTCCGCACGCTCGCCGCGGTGGACGAGGGCGTGGGGGCGCTCGTGCGCGCGCTCGGGCGGCGTGGGCAGCTCGACAACACGGTCTTCGTCTTCACGAGCGACAACGGCTACCTGCTCGGCGAGCACGGCCAGTTCGACAACAAGCGTTTCGCGTACGAGGAGTCGATCCGCGTGCCTTTCATCGTCCGCTACCCGAGGCTCGTCAGGCGCGGGACGAAAGTCGAAGCCCTCGCGCTCAACGTCGATGTCGCGCCGACCCTTCTGGAGCTGGCCGGCGCGGAGCCGCTGGAGAACGTCCACGGCCGTTCGCTCGTGCCGCTGCTGCGCGGCGAACCGGCGGTGTGGCGCGAGTCGTTCCTCGCCGAATATTTTCTTGAGAAGGTCGCGCCGCGCGCGCCCGCGTGGCAGGCCGTGAGGACGACGCGTTGGAAGTACATACGCTACACGGAGCTGGAAGGGATGGACGAGCTTTACGACCTCGCGTCCGACCCGCACGAGATGCGCAACCTGATTGACGACCCGGCCGCGCAGACCGCGCTCGGCGCGTTGAAGGCCGAGCTGGAAAGGCTGAAGGCGGCTACACGGTGAGGCGCAGGCCCTCCGGCAAAGATTCGCCGAAGAGGCGGACGGCCGCCGCGCGCGTGCGCGGGACGTAGGTGCGCAGGGCTTCGAGCGCGTCGCGCCCCGCGCCGGACTGTTCGAGGCGGCAGACGGCCTCGGCCCTGAAGCCTTCGTCCACGTCGCGCAGGGGGTCGTCTGTGCGCGCGGCGAGTTGCGAGACGGCCGTGGCGACTTGCGGCGTCAGCTCGGGCAGGGCGAGGAGCGCGGCGGCCCAGCGGGCGGCGGCCGAGGCGGGCACGACGCAGTTCAAAGGCCCGTAGAAGGGGACGCGCGCGCCGAGGCGGCCGAGCGCCCACGTAAAACTCTTGTTGCCCGGCTCCTCCGCGATGCGCGCGAGAATCTCTTCGCCGAGGTCGATGCGCAGGGCGGGCGGCAGGTGTTCGAGGCTCGCGAGCATGAGCAGCCCCTCGCGCTCGACCTGCCGGTTGAGCCGGCCCTTCGTCTTCTTCCCGCCGACGCCGAGCGTCGCCTTGTGGCGCTCGTAGATTTCGAGCTGCTGGCCCGCGTTCATCCCGCCCGCCACGCGCTGCCAGAGGATCATCCACTCGACCTGGCACTGCACGTCGCGCTCGAACGAGAGCCCCTCGTGGTAGACCTTGCGCGCGCGCGTCACGCGCCACTCGTCGAGCGTCGCGCCGAAGCCGGGGCGGAGGCAGAAGCCGAAGAGGTTGAGCCAGCGCGCCTCGTAGTTGCGCCCCTTCTTGCGCCCGGCCGCGAGGTCTGCGAGCGCGTCCGAGAGCTTGCGGATGACTTCGGTCGGCCAGGAGTCCTTGCGGTAACCTAACGCCGCTTCGAGCCTGCCAGGCAGCGCCTCAGGCGACAGCGTCTCGCCTTCCAACGCGTCGCGCGGGCCGCCGAAGACGGCACGAATTAACTTCTCGGCCTCGGCCACCGCTTCGTCGGGAATGACGACCCGCGGGGCCTCTTCCTCCTGCGCCTCCGGCTCGTCCCCTTCGACCTGCTCTTCTTCTAAACCTTCCGCGCCCCGCAACTGGAACTGCAAGCGCCAGCGGTGGCCCGTCTTCGGCGCTTCGCACCAGAGTTCGAGCGTGCCGACCTCCGTGAAGTGCGCGGTCAGCCGCACGTCCAGCTCGATGTGGCGCGAGCGCTTGCCGTAGCGCAGCACGGTGACGAGCGGCGCGTGTCGGTGCAGCTCGCCTTCGCCGAAGCGGACAACCTCTTCTAAAGCGTCCTGTCGCGTCGTCGTGCTGTAGAGCGTGAAGGCAGCGGGGCGGTTGGTGAGCGCCGTGAACTCGCGCCCGAGTTCGAGCCGCGTCCCCTCCTCCGTCCCGCGCGGCAGGACGCAGACGGCCGTCAGCAGTTCTTGACCAGACCCCTGGACGCCGATGTAGTAGCCGCGGGCGCTGCCGCCGCTCACGCGCACGCCGCCCATGCGGCGCACGCGCGCGTAGTAGGCCGCGCCGACGGCGACGGCCGCCTCGGGCGTCTCGTTGTTGAGCACCTTCGGGCGCCGGCGCTTGCCTTGTTGTGGGAACCAGCCGGCGATTGCTTCGACGACGCGCTCGCGCGCGAGCGGCGGGTGGAAGAAGCCGCCATTGAAGAGCACCGCGTCGGGGCGCGCCATCGTCCTGAGGTCGTCGTGTTGTGCCGACTCTTCGTCCGACGCCTTCATCGCCAGCGCCGCCTGCGTCAGGAACGCGGCGAGGTGTTTCGTGATGGCCGGGTCGCTCGCGTAGGGCAGGCCGAGTTCGCGCAGCCCGGCGCGACGCTCGGAGGCGGGCAAATCGTCAGGGGCGTTCGCGGGCAGGAAGCCTTCGGCCAGAACGCCTTCGACCTCTGCGCGCGTGAGCCGTGTCGAGAGCGCGCCGCCGACGACCGAGCGCCCGCCGCCGAGCACGGTGACGGGCGCGCTCTCTTTTGATTCGTCGCCGAGAAGCTGTTCCTTGGCCGCACAGCACTGGCGGCGCAGCGCGTTCTGCTGCCTGAGCGAAAGACGCGGCCGGCCCAGCTTCTCCTCGACGAGCCGCGCGAGCGCGAGGTCAACGTTGTCGCCGCCGAGCAGGAGGTGTTCGCCGATGGCCGTCCGCTCGAAGCGCACCTCGCCCGACTCGACGCGCACGCGGATGAGGCTGAAGTCGGTCGTGCCGCCGCCCACGTCGCAGACTAAGACGAGCTGCCCGTCCTTGAGCTGACGTTTCAGTCCGCCCTTCTGCGCCGCGATCCACGCGTAGAAGGCCGCGAGCGGCTCTTCCAGGAGCGTCAGGTTTTCGAGCCCGGCTTCGCGCGCGGCGGCGACGGTCAGCTCGCGCGCCTCCTCGTCGAAAGACGCCGGCACGGTGAGGACTATCTGCTGCCGCTCGAACCTGAGTTCGTCTACGACCCGGCCGCCCTCATCCCTCGCCTTCGCATGGTTCCACGCGTCGCGCAGGTGCGTGAGGTAGCGGGCCGAGGCCGCGACGGGCGAGCAGACCTTGTCGCCGCCTTCGGCGTCCCAGGGGAGGAAGGCGTCCGTGCGGTCAACGGACGAGAGCGAGAGCCAGGACTTGGCCGAGGCGACCTGCCGCCCCGGCGCGAGCGCCCCGCGCTCGCGCGCGATGACGCCGACCAGAGCGCCGTCCGTCTCCTCCTCCCAAGGCAGGCGGAGGCCGGGGGCCGCGTCCTCCGCCTCGTCCGTGAAGTAGATGAACGAGGGGAGGGACGTGAGCGCGCGCACCTCGCCTTCGCCGACGAGCTGCGGCGTCTCGAAGACGCGGACGGGCGGCGGCGCGCCGCGCGCCGGCCTCTCCCCCGTGTCCACGTAAGCGACGGCCGAGTTCGTCGTGCCCAGGTCGATGCCGATGAGGAAACGGCTTGAGGCTTCCATATAGCTTAGAGCGTTATTCGCGTGAGCATACCGACGACCGTTTAGAGGCGGGCTGTGCCCGCCGGCGCTGGCTGCGTTGTGTCACGCCCCGGCGGGCGGAGCCCGCCTCTAAACGGGTGGTAGATTGATCGGCAAACTGCTCTAGAAGGATTAACCACGGAGACACAGAGACACAGCTTTGAAGTTATAGCTCAACAAGCTGTGCCTCTGTGTCTCCGTGGTTAAACCCTCACCCGGTACACGCCCGACCGGTTTAACCCTCTTCCTGCTCCCTGATGTTGAACTCCAACTTCCAGCGCCGCGAGCCGTCGCGCGAGACGCACCAGACTTCGAGCGTGCCGACCTCGGTCACGCGCGTCTCAAGGCGGACGGGCAGCACCGTGTCCTCCCTGCCTTCGAGGTCGAGCGTGACTTCGAGCGGGCTCGACTCCTCTATCTCGTCGCCCCAGTTTTCGACGAGGCTCCCGATCTCGTCGGCCTTGCGCACGGTCGAGCTGAGGAAGCGGAACTCGGCCGGCTCGCCGACCACGAGCCCGAACTCGCGGCCCGGGATGGCGGCCTCGGTTCCTTCTTCCATGCCGAAGGGGACGACGCAGAGCGCCTTGAGCGGGGCGGGCAGCCCCGGCACGGCGGGCATCGAGCTTTCGATGCCGATGTAGTAGGTGCGGGGCGCGCCGCTGCGTATGCGGACGCCGCGGCCGCGCTTGGCCCGGCCGTAGTAGGTCGCGCCGCGCGCGACCGCGTGGTCGAGGTCGGGCGCTTCCAACACGGCGAGCGGCTCGAAGCCTTCCGCCTGAAGCCAGTTGTTGATGACTTCGACGACGCGTTCGCGCAGCACGCCCGCCTTCATCACGCCGCCGTTGAAGAGGACGTGCGTCGGGCAGGCGAAGCCGCCCGGGCCGCGGCGTATCTGGTCGCCTTCGGCCCCGCCCGAAGCCTGCTGCGCGAGGAAGCGCGCGAGGTGCTTGGTGACGGCCGGGTCGGCCGCGTAGGGCAGGCCGAGTTCCTGAAAGCCTATGCGGCGCGCGCGGGCCGGCATCTCTTCGCGGCCGACGACGGGGAAGAAGCCGTCGGCGAGGACGCGCTCGAGGTCTTCGCGGCGCAGCTCCGTCTTGATCGTGCCGCCGACGAGCTTCGAGCCTTTGCCCAGAAGAGTCACCGGCTGCTTCTGGCTCTTCGGCTCGGCGAACAGCTTCTCTTTCGCCAGGCGGCACTGGTGCCAGAGCCCCTGCAACTGCCAGGTGTCTACGCGGTGCCCCTCCTCTTCGAGACGCTGTTGGAGGAGTCGCGCGAGCGCCAAGTCCATGTTGTCGCCGCCGAGCAGGATGTGCTCGCCGACGGCGACGCGCTTCAAGGAGAGCGAGCCGTCCTCTTCGGAGACCGTGATGAGGCTGAAGTCGGTCGTCCCTCCCCCCACGTCGCACACCAGGATGAGGTCGCCGACCTTCACGCGCTTGCGCCACGCCTCGCCCTGCGCGTCGATCCAGGCGTAGAAGGCGGCCTGCGGCTCTTCGAGCAGCGTCACGTTCGTCAGGCCCGCCTCGCGCGCCGCGCGCAGTGTCAGCTCGCGCGCCTCCTCGTCGAAGGAGGCGGGGACGGTCAGCATCACCTGCTGAGCCCCGAGCGCAAGCTCCGGGTTCTTCTTCGCGTTGACGCGCGCGTCCCACGACTGGCGGAGGTGGCGCAGGTACTCGGCCGACGCCTCGACCGGCGAGAGCTTGCGCACCTCCTCGGGCGCGCCCCACGGCAGGATTGCCGACGCGCGGTCAACGGCCGCGTACGAGAGCCACGACTTGGCCGACGCGACGAGGCGCGAAGGGTTCTCCGCGCCGCGCTTGCGCGCGAGCTCTCCGGCGAAGACCTGCGGGTCACGCTCCCAGGGGAGCGCCAACGCCCCCTTCGGGAAGTCCAACTCGCCCGGCACGTAGAGGAAGGAGGGCAGCAGCGTCCGCTCCTCGACCTCGTTCGGGTTGGTCAACTGCGGGACTGCCTCGACCGTGATGCGGGCCTCCTCCTCGGGCGCGGCCGTGTCGAACCGCGCCAGCGCCGAGTTGGTCGTGCCCAGATCAATTCCGACTATGAAACGTGTGTCCAAATGAGTGCACCTCATAAGAGCGTGAACCGTGAACCGTAAACCGTGACAAGATAAAACCGTCTTCTTCTTGTCACGGTTTACGGTTCACGGTTCACGGCTTTACTGGATTTCCACCTCGGCCGGGGCGACGACTTTGCGGCCGGGGCCTGCGGGCGGGAGCATGGGCAGGTTGATCGATGACACGCGCCAGCCGCGGTGGCGGAGCAGGCCGCGCAGCGGCGGGCGTCCCGTGACGTTGCCGACCAGTTTGACGGCGGCCGGATCGAAGCCCTCTTCGACGGCGACGGGCCTGTCCTCCTCGCCGTCGATGACCGGCTCAAGGGTGACATACTGCGCCAGGGCCTTGCGGCAGCCGGCGTGCAGCTCGCGCACGGCCGCGCCGATCTGCGCGTCCTGGTAGGGCGCGATCTCCTCGCTGAAGAAGTCCACGAGGCGGCCTTCGCGCTGCAAGAGCGCGAGCAGTTGCACGGCGCGGTCGGGCGACTCCTCGGCGGGCTTCTCTTCGACGCGCCCGGCGGGGAGCGTCTGCGCCTCGGGCGCGGGCTCGCTCCTGACCACCTCGGGGGCGATGTCCTCGGGCACCTCGCCGCGCGAGAGGACGGAGAAGAAGCAGCGGGTGGCGTAAGAAAGTCTCTTGCCGAATCCGATCATCGGTCTGTCTCCATGTATGCGAACAAAGGGCAGAAATCCTGCCGTAGAAATAAACGAATATGCTAAAGGCTGCGGGGGTGTTTAGCAAACGGCGCGGGAAGGTGTGTGAAGTTCAGGTTTGGAGATGGGTTAACCGCAGAGACACGGAGGCACGGCTTGAAGACTCATCCTCTTCAAGCCGTGCCTCCGTGTCTCTGCGGTTAATTCCGCTCGGCCACGCCCGAGCGCAGACAGAACTCCCGGGCGGGTTAACGGGGGAACCTAGGGAAGACCCGCCTCGAAGGGGTGCAACTGCCGCCCACGCGCGTGGTGACCGCAGCGAGTCCCACCCCGAGCAGCGCACGGCCCCAGCGGCTCCTCCTCCTCGGGCGCTCGCCCTCCACGCGCTCGTACGTCCGAGACCGCGGGCCGGACTCCGAGTAGGCGTCGGGGGCCGGGTTGACGCGGCGCGGACGGGACTGTGAGCCCGCGGGGGTCGCCGCGGCGAGTAGAAAGGCGAACGCTAAGGCCGAGATGGTGACCTTCTTCATACCTCTTCCACCTCCTCTGACCGTCGGCTCAACGCTTGATAGGGAGAGATGCGCGGAGCATGCAACACCTCGCCGACGCGAGTCAAGAGTTTGACGGCGACTGGGCTCAGCCGAACTTCTCCTTGAGGCGGGCGGCGTGGCGGCGGCTGACGGTGAGGGGCTCGGCGTAGCCGCGTAGGAAGAGCTGGTGCGAGCGGTTGAACCAGCTCTCGACCCGCTCGACGTATTCGAGGTTGACGATGCAGTTGCGGTGGATGCGCGCGAAGAACTTCTCGGGCAGCCGCGCCTCCCACTCGCGCAGTGGCTTCTCGACCAGAAATTTTTGCCCCTCGGCCGTGAAGACTTCGCTGTAGTCGCCCGCGGCCGTGACGTGCGTGACGCGGCCGACCTTGAGGAAGACCGAGCGGCCGCCGAGTTCTAGGTAGATCCGGTCGTCGAGGTCGAGCGGGCGGAGCGGCGTCGGCGGCGGGGCCGGTTCGTTCAGGAGGAGCCTGTCGATGGCCTTCTTCAGGCGCGCGGGGTTGACGGGCTTGAGCAGGTAGTCGAGCGCGTTCACCTCGAAGGCGCGGATGGCGTAGGCGTCGAAGGCCGTGACGAAGACGGTCTTGAAGTCGGCGGCCCCGACCCTCTCCAGAAGGTCGAAGCCGGTCTCGCCCGCGAGCTGTATGTCGAGGAAGACGAGGTCGGGCCGCTCGCTCTCTAAGAGCGCGAGCGCCGCGGCGACCGAGTCGGCCTCGCCGACGACCGAGACCTCCGGGTGCGCGGCGAGCAGCGTGCGCAGCTCCCTGCGCGCCAGCCGCTCGTCGTCAACGATCAAGGCTTCGAGCCTCAACTTATCCGGACGCGGGCGCGCACCCACCCGCCCTCCTCGAAGAGTTCCAACCCAGCGCGACCGCCGTAGACCTTCTCAAGTCGCTCGCGCGTGTTCCTCAGGCCCACGCCCGTCCCGCCGCCGTCATGAGAAAGGCTCCCCGTGTTCGCGACTTCGAGGAGCAGCGCGCCCCCCTCGACCCTGGCCGAGACGCGCACGCGCAGGGGGCGCGCCGAACTCTTCAGCCCGTGCTTGATGGCGTTCTCGACCAAAGGGTTGAGGAGGAAGGAGGGCGTCGGCAAGCTTTCGGCGGCCTCGTCTATGCGGAACTCCACCTCCAGCCTCTCTTCAAACCGCGTCTTCTCGATGGCGAGGTAGTTGCGCACCGCCTCGACCTCTTCGCCGAGCGCGACCTCGGACGCGCCGTGGTGGAGCAAAGAGTAGCGCAGGAACTCGGAGAGCTGCGTCACCATCCGCTTGGCGCGCGCCGCGTCCTCGTCGATGGAGGCGCGGATGGAGTTGAGCGAGTTGAAGAGGAAGTGCGGGTTGAGCTGGTAGCGCAGCGCCTCCAACTGCGCGCGGGAGGCCGACGCCGCGGAGGCGATGGCGCGCTCGCGCTCGGCCTGCCACTGCCGCCAGTACCTGACGCCGAAGTAGAGCGCGCTCCAGGCCGTCAGCGTCAGCCCGTAGTCGAGGGAGTTGCGCGGGATGCGCGGGAGGCTGCCGGCGAAGGCGAAGTTCGGGCTCCTCATCCACGCCGCCCACATCTCCAGGAGCGTCCAGGCGAGGCCGAAGACGAACGAGCAGCCGAGCACCAGGGGGACGACCTGCTGGATGGGCCGGTCGGTCCCGAAGCGGCGGTAGACGACGCGCATGACGCAGGTCAGGCAGAAGCCTATCAGCGTGCGGATGAGCTTGATGAGGAAGAGGGCGTAGAGCGTGCCCGGGGCCGCGACCGTCAGGAACGTGACGTAGATCATCAGAAGGTACAGCGCCCACCCGGCGAGCTGCACCTGCCAGAAGGTGGGGAAGCGCTCGAAGAGCCAAGCGGGGGCGGCCGCCCCCCCGCCCTTCGCGGCAGTCTTCTCAAGGACTTGCTCCATCTCTCTCCGCCCGAGGCCGCCGCGCAGCTTAAACCCTCTTCGAGGGAGCGCCAAGTTATTTGGCGGGGGCCGCCTTCGGCTCGGCGTGGAAGCTCTTGTTGACGATCTTCCACTCGCCGTTAATCTTGAGCAGCGTCATGTAGTCCACGAACCTCACCGTCGGGTAGTCGAGGATGATCTTGCCGAAGGCCGCGTTCCCCGCCACGTCCACCGACTCGATCCAGCGCTTGCGCTTCTCCTCGTCGGGCGCGGGCTTGCCCGACATCCCCGCGATGTATTCGGCGAAGCTGCGCGTCGTGTACTTGCCGTCGCGGATGAAGATGAGGCTCCCTTCGGTGTGGAACGCCTTCCGCATGAACTCCGGGTCGCCCGTCGCGTGTCCGCGCAGGTAGTTTTCGAGCGGCACGCGCGCGGCGGACGCTTCGGCGTCCGCGGTCTGCGCCGAGGCCGAGACGGCCGACACTGCCAACACGACGGCCGCGAGGAATAGAAGTCTCATCTTCATGACAGCTCCTTTGTGACTCCTTCTCTTCAAGTGCGTAGACGAACGGCGGTAGGGTAGAACAGAAAGCGCGGCCCGCGCGCGCTAAAATCTTTGAGCGGTCGGGCGGCGGGCTTGTGCGGGCCGGTCGGTCTGTGGTCGGCGGGGCGGCCGCCGACGGCCCGCGGGCAAAAATAGTTGCATTCTCCGCCGCGCGGGGTTAATCTCCGGGCTGCGGGCTCCGCCTCCGCATTCCGCCCGCGAGACACACTAACACCTAGCCGCCACTAGGGACAGCTCACTCGGCCGGACAGTCGTGTGAGTGCCGTTTAAAACAGCGCCAGCACGCTATCGAGGACGGTTAGAGCGGCCTCTGCGAGGAGGTCGGCGGTCTGGTAATCGGCCGAATCGGACGCGCCCGGCGTAGGGCTGGTCTCTTCCGAAGCGGACGGCTTGCTGGTACTGTTGCCGGAGGTGGGCGCGGGCGGACTGGGGATGTCACCCGCGAAAACGGTCGCGCCGAGCGCCAACACCAAGACCAAAGCAGAGAAAGTCTTTCGCATAACTCTATTCCTTTATGGGGTTTGTAGCCGGATTAACCGTCGCATCCTGCCTTCGGGCTGACGGTTTTTTTATGCCCGCCAGATTTCTGGCGAACACAATGGAAAGGCTGGCCTCACATGAATTTAGCAGATGAGCGCCTGAAGGAACTAGACAGCCCTTCACTCACTTCAAGTGAGCGGGCCCTGTTGCGGTGTCGCGTCGCCGCCGACTGCGTTGATAAAGGGCAGTATGAGGCCGCGCGCGAGGCCCTGGGCGACCTGTGGCGGGGCGTGGGTCAGCGCCCGCAAGTGGAAGGGCTCGGCGAGCGGGTCGCCGCAGAGGTTCTGCTGCTGGCGGGCGCGCTCTCCGGCTGGCTCGGGGCGAGCAGGCACGCGCCCGGGGTGCAGGCGGACGCCAAAGACCTCATCAGCGAAAGCGTCTCTCTCTTCGAGTCGCTCGGGGAGGCGGAGCTGGCGGCTGCGGCGCAGAGTGAGTTGGCGCTCTGCTACTGGCGCGAGGACGCTTACGACGAGGCGCGCGTGTTTCTCGCGTCCGCGCTCGGCGGGCTCAAGGACGTGGCGCGGCGCGCGAAGGCCGTCCTGCGCCTCACCACGGTCGAGTTCTCCGACGGCCGTTACAACGCGGCCCTCAACATCCTGAAGGACAACGCCTTCACCTTCGACGACAGGGTCAGCCACGCGCTGCGGGGCAACTTCCACAACCTCCTGGCGCTCGTGCTCAAGCAGTTGGGAGACGCGGAGGGGCGTCCCGATTATTTAGACAGGGCCGTCATCGAGTACACCGAAGCCATCTATCACCAGGAGAGGGCGGGGCACGAGCGTTACCGCGCGACGAACGAGAATAACCTCGCCAACCTGCTCCGCAAGATGGGGCGGTACAGGGAGGCGCACGAACACCTCGACCGCGCGGGCAAGATTCTCTGGAGGCTGAAGGACGCGGGGCTTTTGGCGCAGGTGGACGAGACGCGCGCCCGCGTCTTCGTCGAGGAGAAGAAGTACGGCGAGGCCGAGAGGGTGATCACGCGCGCCGTCCAGACCTTGGAGGGGGGCGGCGCGTCCGCGCTGCTCTCGGAGGCGCTGACGACGCAGGGGCTCGTGTGGGCGAGGCTCGGGAGGAACGACGCGTCCATCGGCGTCCTGCGCCGGGCCGTGCAGGTGGCGGAGGAGGCCGGGGCCTCGGTCGGGGCCGGGCTCGCGGCGCTGACGCTCATCGAGGAGCACGGCGAGCGGCGCGCGCTCGCGCCCGAGGAGGTCTACGAGTTCTACCTGCGCGCCGACAGGCTTCTGAAGGACGCGCAGCACCCGGAGGCGTTCGAGCGGCTGAGGGCGTGCGCGCGCGGCGTGATGCGCAGGCTCGCGGGTGTGGAGTTCGGCGACAAGAACTTCACGATCTTCGCCGCCGTGCACGAGCTGGAGGCCAAGCTCATCGCGCGGGCTCTGGACGAGGCGGGCGGGAGCGTGACGCGCGCCGCCAAGCTGCTCGGCATACGGCACCAGACGTTCCTCTCGATGCTGAACCTCAGACACCGGAAGCTTCTGGAGAAGCGCCGGCCGGCGGAGAAGCGTCTGAAGAGCATCATCAAGAAGGGCGCGTAGAGCAGGCTTCACTTATTACCCACAGAGACACGGCTCGGACACGGCTTGTAAGTTTTAGCTGTGTCCCTGGCTGTGTCTCTGTGTCTCTGCGGTTAACTCCTTCTCTCCCACACGCGCAGCCCTTCGGGGCTGAGGCTTACAGGGACGCGCCTGAAGAGCGGGTCGGCCGACTCCACCTCGGCGAGCATGGCGCGCGTGCGCGCGGACGAGTCGCCGCCGAGAATCGTCACGGAACCGCCTTCGCCCCCGGCCCCGTTCACCTTCCACCCGGGCGCCCCGTGCGCGCGTGCGATCTCGATGACGCGCGCGGCGTCCCGCCCGATAATCTCGGGGTGGAGCCGCCCCTGCGCCTCCGTGTTCTCGACCATCGCGCGCCCGAGCGCGGCGAAGTCACCTTCTAAGAGAGCGTCCCTCGACGCCTCGGCCGTGCGGCGGAGGTCTTCGAGTCGTTTGCAGTCGGGGCCCGAGTCCGCCAGCTCGCGGATGACCTTCTCGTGCACGTCCGACGAGCAGTGGGACCTGCCGAGGTAGACGAGCGAGAGCCGCCGCTCCAACTCCCAAAGCACTTCGACGGGGGCCGCGACGCGCGAGACGCGCGCGTGCGGGTAGCCGTCGATCTCGATGAAGTTGACGCCGCCGTGGGCCGCGCAGAGCTGATCCTGGATGCCCGACTGCCGCCCGAGCGCCTCGGTCTCGACGGAGTGCGCGAGGTAGGCGACCTCACGGGGCGACATGCGGCCGGGCGTGAGGCGGTCGAGCGCGCCGAGCAGCGCGACCGTGACGGAGGCGGACGTGCCCGTCGAGGCCCCAACGGGCGCTTCGGAGAAGATGTTGACCCTGACGGCGAGCCCTTCGGGGACGCCCGCGCGTTCGACGGCGGCCTCTACCAGCGGCTCGCCCTCGTCCGAGTCGCGAAGGTTCTCGGCGTTGATGAGGACGCGCGGCGCGTGCCCCGTGCGGCGGCTCACCTCGACCTGCACCTCGACGTGCGGGCGCACGGCTATATGGAAGACCTTGCCGTGACGCGCGAACCAGGTGTCCGTCCAACCGCCGTTGTCGCAGACGCGGACGGGCGCGGTGCTGTTGATGACCCTCGGCGGGTCGTGCGGAGTCTCGCGTCTCATCGGGACGGAAGGATACCGCGGCGGGAAGAGTTGGCGCACGCCCCCCGCCGCGCGTAGAGTATGGTTGTCGGAACTTCCGCCGGAGAGGAGTCGGGCGATGAGCGACGGGCGGTGCCCCGGGTGCGGCGCGGAGAGCGTCCATGTCACGGACGTGAGTAGTCTGTCGATCCCCTTGAGCGCGTTCTCGGTCGCGACGCTGGGGCTCTACGTCTGCGTCGCGTGCGGCCACGCGGAGCTGTACGTGAAGGACAGGGAGCTGCTCCCGAAGATAGCGGCGAAGTACGTCTCGGTGGCAGAATTGCGGGAGGCCGGCTCGTGACGGCGCGTCGCGCGGGCGGTAACGTCAAGGGGAGTGAAAGGCGGGCCGAAGCGTTGAGCGAGGAGCAAACTGAGTTCTTCAAGGTCGGGTTCGTCTTCTCCGCGGCCCTCACCCTTTTGTGCTGGCCGGTCGCGCCGGAGTCGATGCGTTGGGAGGTCTTCGCCGCCATCGGCGTCTACCCGCTCGGCCTGGGCTTCTTCTTCTGGCCGGCGGTCGGCTACCTGCTCGCGGGGGCGAGGACGGACTTCGCCGCGAGCGCGTGCCTCGGCGCGGTCTCGTTCTACAACTACCGGGTCGCCGAGCATCTGACGGCCTCGGAAGGCGGCGCGCCCGCGCTGGCCGAGCGGCTGTGGGCCGGCAACAAGCTGGGCTTCGCGGCCGTGGCCCTGCTCTACGTCGGCGGCCAGTTGGCGCTCGTGCTCCCGAAGGTGTGGGAGCGCCGCCGCCGCCAGCACGCCTGCTGAGGGGTACGGTCATGCCGATGTCTGTCGGGCTCGCGCGCTGGTCGGACTTGACTGAGGAGATGCTGGCCGCCGTCCGGGAGCACGCGGCGTGGAAGGCGGCCGAGCCGGTCAACTGGGACGCGCCCGCGCCGGAAGATTTCTACACGGCGGCCTACCACTACATAGAGGTGGGCCTGATCGACGTTTTAGCCGACGGGATAAACCAGGGTCTGCCCGTCCGTATCTACCCTTGACTCCCCCGGTAAGTTTTACGAAAGGGGTCGGACGATGAGAAGGCGACTTTCGCTCAGCCTGTCGGGTGTCGTGCTGGCCGCGGCCGCCGCCGCGGCGCAGACGGGCGGCACCGAGGGTTTCCTCAACCAACTGGATTTGAACTTCTCGCAGTACGGCGAGAGGATGGGCCTCTCGCTCTGGGCCTTCAACCAGAACATGGCCCAGGCGGGCATGGGCGACCGGCACGAAGTCGTCAAAAGGGGCGAGGCCCGCATCAGGGCCGGCCGGGCCAACGTCAACTACCGCCCGCTCGCCCCGACCCTGGCCGAAGCCTTCGCCGCCTCGCGCAGCGCCGACGCCGCGAAGCGGAGGGAGTTGGCGGGGGTCTACAACGAGAACCTCAAGCGCTTCCGCGACGCGCAGCGGCGGGGCGGGCTGGGCGAGCGCGACGTCGCCTCTTCGCTCGGCCTGGCCTTCGCCAGCTACTACGAGATTTACTCCGGCGGGCGGGCGGCGAGCCCCGCGCAGGAGCGCGACATCGTGCGGCAGTTCCGCGAGTCGCTGCTGAAGAACGCCTACTTCCAGGGCACGAACGACCGCTACCGGCAACTGCTGGACGAGAACACGGCGGTGCAGACGGTGGCCTCCCTCGTCCTGTACCGCGACGCCGTGAAGCGCGGCGACAGTGCCGCCGTCGAAGGGCTCCGCCGTGAGGCCCTCGCCTTCCTCGACTTCTACTGGCCCGGCGACGAGGAGCGGGCCAGACGGATTCGTCTGACCCCGGCGGGATTCAGGGATTAGTCCCGGCCGGGCATGCGTCAGTAGGCGGGCCTCAGACGTTCGACCGTCGTTGTTGATATGAAGATCGTCCGCGAGACGGGCAGCCACTTCGACCTGGGCGACGAGGGCGCGCAGAGGCTCCTCGCAGACCTCCTCTCGCGCCCGCTCTTCGCGCACCTCGCCACCGCCTCGGAGCACGGCCCGCGCGAGTCGCCGGTCTGGTTCCTTTGGGAGGATAACGCGCTCTGGATCATCGGCAACTACAAGACCGACACCTTCCCTCAAAGAATCGAGCGCGAGCCGAGGTGCGCCGTCGGCGTCGTGGACTTCGACGCGGCTTCGGGTCTCGTCCAGCACATCGGCCTCCGCGGGCGCGCCCGCCTCGCGCCGCACGACCCCGCGCGCATGGAGCGCCTGCTCGGCCGCTACATGGGCGGGCGCGACTCCTGGGACCCGCGCTTCGTCGAGATACTCGACGACGAGGACTACGTCTTCGTCCGCTTCGAGCCGGAGACGGCCGTGGTGCGCGACCAGTCCTATGAGTTGAGGAGGGCTCGACGCGGAGACGCGCCTTAACAATTTCAGATACCGAACTAAAATTTTTAAGGGGTGTGGCGTTCCGCCCCGAACTGTCGTACAGTCCTCGCCCGTCATGAGAAACAGAACCCTCTTAACGTTCGGCGTCGCCGCGCTCGCCTTCATCGCCACGGCTTCCGCCCGCGGAACGTCGCCCGCTGCTCCCGCCCAGAAGTCGGCGGCAGCGCCCGCCGCCTGCGACGTGGACGCTTACGTCGTAGACCCCGACCCGAAGGGCCTGAACGTGCGCGACGCGCCGGGCGTGCACGGCAGGGTCGTCGCGACCATCCCGCTGGACGGGGAGGGGACGAACGTCCACATCGTGGCGTCCGATGCGAGCGGCTGGGTGCAGATCGACCGCGCCGAGACCATCATGGGTGCGGTCGTCTTCGACGGGAAGAAGGGCTGGGTCTCCGGCAACATGCTCGGCATCGCGACGCGCGGTTACGACGGCAAGGGCGTCAAACTTTACCCCAGTCCGCGCGCGGAAGGCCGCGGGGAAACTCCCGTCCGAGGCCGAGGTGAGGATCGCGGGGTGCGAAGGGGACTGGATGCGCGTCAGGCGTAAGAACCTGGTCGGCTGGCTCCACCCGGAGGATCAGTGCTCCAGCCCGGTCACCAACTGCAGCTGAGGCGCGCGGCCGTTTGAATGGAAGCCGCCCCGCATTAAGCCTGTCTGTTGAGAGAAGGGCAGAGTTTAATCCGAGGAGAAGGCTTTGGTAGGCAAAGAGGTTCTGACGGCGTGGGCTGACGAGGCGACGCGCGACGACGACCCCGTGCTGGCGGCGCTCCTGCTGCAACTGGCCGCGCTCCGCGACCGCTCCGACCACTGGAGCATCGAGATGCTCAAGCGCATCGCCGACCTCAAGGTCAACGAGGCCGCGGCGGCGGCCGCCCGCGCGAGCGGGGAGGACTGGCCCGAGTTCATCGACCCGTGAGCCCTGCCGCCGCGGCCCCGGAGCTTCAGCGCCGGGCGGCCACCTGCGTATTCTGGAAGGCCGCGATCTTCCACGCGCCGGCCTCCTTCGTCATCACCAGCGTGATGATCGCCTCCATCGTCCGGGTCTCCGCGCCGTTCGGAACCTTGTTGGTGGCGTTCGCGTGGACGACGGCCACGTCCGGCCGTAGCATCCTCACCTGCTTGACCGAGAGGCTGAGCGTGGACTCCCTGTAGATGGTGTCGAAGATGCCCTGGTGGGCCTGCGCGATGGCCTCCCGCCCCTTGATGTACGTCCCGTTGATGACCACGTAGTCGGCGTCGTCGGCGAAGGGCCTAGCGAACTGCGCGCCGCTCTTCGCGTTCCAGCCCGCCTCCATCTGCCTCACGTTCTCGCGCATCGCAGCCTCGTCCGCGCCGCCCCCCGCCGCCAGTGCCGCCGAGTAGAGCGCGCAGGCGGCCAGCGCCGCGAGCGCGAGCGTGACTCTTCTCAAGGTGTTGCCGCTTCTCATAACGTTCCTCCTCCGAGTGAATTTCCTTCCCGATGACTTAAGCGACGAAACCGGCGGGAAGTGTCCACCCCGCAGAAAAAATTTTTAGAACGGCTCGCCATTCAGCTCACCTCTCGTTTAGAGGCGGGCTCCGGCCCGCCGGTTCGAGCTGCGAGGTATCACGCCCCGGCGGGCACAGCCCGCCTCTAAACGGCCGTCGGTAAGCTCATGCGATAAACGCTTCAGGAGGGCGCGGCGTCGTCTCTCCGCGGGAACTGCCGGCCCATGGAACCAACGCGGGTGGGCGGCGCCGGGGACTGCCGGAAAAGCGGACACCCATCGGTCATCAAAAATATTGCTCGTCCCGGCTTTCTGTGGTAGTGTGCCGCCTTCCGTCTGAACAGATTTGAAAAGCAGCCAGGGTCTTCTTCAGTTTCGTCCCGCAGAGTTGCCGCAGAGTTGCCGCTGAGTTGCCGCTGACCTCGCGCGCTTAGTCAGTCGGGCCCGTTGCCGACCAATCGTCCAAGCTCAATTGCCCTTGCGCACCCGCCCTATCTGTCTCGGTGCGTTCCCGAAGCTTGTATCCCTACCAAAGGAAGCGTCATGAAAACATTTCACCCCCTCCAACGCCCCTGTAACTTGAGGACTTTTACAGCCCTTCTCGTCGCCTGCGTCCTGCTGGTGACGCCGGTCGTGCCCGCTGCCACGGGCACGGCGCTCGCCAGCTTCAACCCGGCCTTCGCGCCGGCTACGACCATCGTCTCCGCCACCAAGGCGGACTCGTGGGACGACTCGGCGACGCCCGACGGCAAGGCCGAGCCCGGCCAGACGCTCACGTACGACGTGAACGTCTCCAACACCGGCGCGGCCGACGCCACCGGGGTCACCTTCACGGACACCATCGACCCGAACACGACGCTCGTGCCGGGCTCGCTGCGCGTCTCGCCGCTGGCCTTCGCGGACGCCTACAGCGCGGCCCTGAACACCGCGCTGAGCGTCCCCGCGCCCGGCGTGCTCGCCAATGACACGGGCACGCCCGCGCCCGCGGCCCAGCCCATCTCCTCGGGCCCGACCAGCGGGGGCGGCACCGTCACGCTGAACGCCGACGGCAGCTTCAACTACACGCCGGCCACGGGCTTCCAGGGTGCCGACACCTTCACCTACACGGCCGCGAACGGCCTGACGCCGAACGACTCGGCGACCGTGACCATCAACGTGGACGACGGCCCCGTCGTCACCGCGACCACGCCCGCGAACGGCGCGACGGGCGTCGCGCAGAACACCAACGTCACCGTCACCTTCAGCGAGTCGGTCAACGCCACGACCGGCTCCTTCTCTATCGAGTGCCCGACGGGCTCGCCCCAGACCTTCACGCTGAGCGCCTCGCCCTCGGCGACCTTCACGCTCGACCCGACGGCCGACCTGCCCGCGGGCACGACCTGCACGGTGAAGGTCCTCGCCGCCGGGATCACCGACGCCGACACCTTCGACCCGCCGGACAACATGGCCGCCGACTACGCCTTCAGCTTCGGCGTGAAGCCGCTGGCGGTTGACGACATGCGCTCGGCCACCGGCAACGTCAAGATCGACACGGCCACGACGGGCTACAGCGTGCTCGCCAACGACCAGGGCTCCGGCCTCACCGTCACCGCCTTCGACGCGACGAGCGCGAGCGGCGGCGAAGTCACGATGAACACCACGACGGGCACCTTCACCTACAACCCGCCGCGCGGCTTCACCGGCACCGACAGCTTCAACTACACCATCAGCGGCGGCGGCGGCAGCGACACGGGCACCGTCGTGCTCACCGTCACCGATAGGGTCTGGTTCGTCAACAACGCCGCGGGCGCGTGCTCGTCGGACTGCGACGGCCGCCTGACGAACCCGTACACGACCCTCGCCGCCTTCGAGGCCGACAACGGGGCCGGCGGCCCGGGCGACCCGGCGGCCGGCGACGCCATCTTCCTCTACACGGGCGACGGCGACTACACAGGCCCGCTGACGCTCGAGGACAACCAGCAGCTCATCGGGCAGGGCGCGACCTCGTCGCTCGCGGTGCTGGCCGGCATCACCCTCGCGCCCGACAGCGTCGGGGTGCCCTCGACGGGCGGGGCGAACCCCGCCATCACCTCCGCGGGCACCGGCATCACCGTCGCGCAGAGCGACGCGATTCACGGCCTGAGCGTGGTGAACACGACGGGCACCGGCATCACCGGCGCGAACTTCGTCGCGCTGACCGTCTCGGAGAACGTGATCGTGAGCAACACGACCACGCCCGGCGTCGCCGTCAGCCTGACCAACGGCGCGCTCGCCGCGAGCTTCAAGAGCATCTCGGCGGGCAACAACGACGCCACGGCAGACCCGGCCAACGGCATCGTCCTGACCGACACCACCGGCACCTTCGCGGTCACCGGCGGCGGCAATACGTCACAGGGCGGCGACAACTCCGGCGGCACCATCCGGAACACGAGCGGCGACGCCGTCTCCCTCAGCAACGCCGCGGGCGTCTCGCTCAACAACATGAACATCCAGTCCCCGGCCGGCAACGGCATCAAGGGGACGAACGGCGTGTCGGACTTCAGCTTCACCTACGGGAAGATCAACGACGCGGGCGACGGCAACACCGAGGGCTGCGCCAACTTCTCGACCGTGGGTGCCGTCAACGCGACGGGGACGTTCACGTTCGCCAACAGCCAGTGCACGCAGACCGAGGCGGACGGCATCAACATCCAGAACTACGGCGGGACGCTCTCGGACGTTAACATCTCGAACAACCTGTTCAACGACAAGGGCGACACGGCGACGCCGGGCTCGGCCGTCGTGATCATCGTCAACTCTACCGCCGCGTCCAGCGCCGTCCTGACGAAGGCGTCGCTCGACAACAACAGCATCTTCGACTTCCGCGCCGGGGCGGGCTTCGTCCTCCAGGGCAACTCCGACGTCGGCGGCACGAACACCGTCACCTACGGCACGGCGAACAGCACGACGGATGTCGTCAGCGTCACCGGCAACCTCTTCAACGGCGGCAGCGGCGGCATCAACAACCAGCCCGACCGCTTCGTCACCGGCGCGCTCAACGGGCGCGGCACCGCCGCCTTCGACGTGTCGAACAACGGCACGGCGGCCAGCCCCATCCAGAAGATCGACGGCGTCGGCATCGAGCTGTCGAACTTCGGCGCGGGCACGATGAGCGCCAACGTCAACGACAACCGCCTGGCGGTTAACAACGCCGTGGCCTCGCCGGGCATCGGCCTCGGGTGCGACGCCGACGGCGACACGACGACGACCGACAACGGCACGCTCACCCTGGTCGTTGACGGCAACAACGTGAGCCAGACCGACGGTGTGGGCATCAACGTCATCGCCCGCAACTCGCTGTGCACCATCAACACGAGGATCACGGACAACACCGTGGCCGCGCCGACCACCACGACCGCGGCGCGCGCCGGCATCCGCGTGGACTCGGGCTCCACCCTGGGCGACACGAACATGTGCCTCGACCTGCGGAACAACACCACGGCGGGCAGCTCGAACGGCGTCACCACGTCGCCCGGCATCAACATCCGCAAGCAGGGGTCGGTCGCCACCACCAACGACTTCGGCATCGAGGGCCTGACCCCGTCGCCCGCGACGGGCGCGCAGGCTTCGACGTACGTGGCGGGCCAGAACCCGGGCAGCGCCTCGGGCAGCTTCGGCACGGGCGGCGCCGCCAGCCTCTCGGGCAGCAACTACGTCTCGTGCAGCACGGCGCCTGACGAAACTTCGTTCTTCAGGACGGAGCCGGGCCGGCGCGCGGACGACCTCGCCTTCTTCACGAGCCCGTTCGGCGACGCGCCCTCCGCGCCGGCGAGTGCGGCGGCCGCGCAGGCTGCGCCGCTGCTGGCTGGGGTGACCTCGAAGGGCGAGCGCTCCCTGGCGGGCGGCAAGCTCGAGCTGCCGACCTCGAAGCGGAAGGCCGGCATGGCGCTGCGCCACACGGCGTCCGACTCTTCGGCCCCGCTGGCAGAGGCCCCGCGCGCGGCCGCGGCGGCCCGCGTCGTCCAGCCCTTCTCGGGCGAGACGGTCACGGCCAACGTCGGCACGCTGCCCGCGGGCAAGACCGTCCACATCCAGTTCCAGGTGACCGTGAACAACCCGTTCACGGGCTCGCAGCCGCAGGTCTCGAACACGGGCACGGTCTCGGGTGACAACTTCACCACGACCAACACCAACACGGCCGTGACGCCGATCCTGACCCCGCCGAGCATCTCGGTGAAGGACGCCACGGTCGCGGAGCCCGCCTCGGGCTCGGCCACGGCCGCCTTCGCCGTCACGCTCTCGCACAGCTACACGCACACGGTGACGGTTGACTTCGCCACGGCGAGCGGCGGCGCGAACCCCGCGACCGCCGGGTCGGACTACACGACGACGACCGGCACGCTCACCTTCAACCCCGGCCAGACGGTGCAGACCGTCTCCGTGCCGGTGCTCGCCGACGGCGACGCCTCCGAGACGGACGAGACCTTCCTCGTCAACCTCGTCAACAACTCGGCCAACAGCTCCATCGCCGACGCTCAGGCCGTGGGCACCATCAAGCCCGAGGGCACGCCGGGCACGCTCATCATCAGCGAGCTGCGCACCTCCGGGCCCGCGGGCGCGGACGACGACTTCGTCGAGCTGCTCAACAACACCGACTCGCCCATCACGGTCGCGGCGGCCGACGCCTCGGCGGGCTGGGCGCTCGTTAAGTCCGGCGCGACGTGCGGCGACACGCCCGTCGTCGTCGCCGTCATCCCGAACGGCACGGTCATCCCGGCGCGCGGCAACTACCTCGTGACGGGCTCGGCCTACTCGCTCGGCGCTTACGCGGCGGGCGATCAGGCGCTCGTCTTCAACCTGGAGAACGACAGCAACGTCGCGCTCTTCAACACCTCCGACCTGTCGAACGTCTCGACGGCCGGGCGGCTCGACGCGGTCGGCTTCGGCACGAACACGGGCGGCAACTGCGACCTGTTGCGCGAGGGCGCGACGCTCCAGCCCGCGGCGGGCTCGGCCTCCGAGCACAGCTTCGTCCGCAAGGTGGACAAGGGCGCGACCGCCGACACGAACGACAACGCGTCCGACTTCGTCGTGGTCTCGACGACCCCAGCGACCCCGGTCGGCGACAACGCCGCGCCGACGCTCGGAGCCCCCGGCCCCGAGAACTCGACCGGCGCGCGCGGCCCCGTGCCCTGCAACGTGGTGAGTTCGCCCAATTTCGGCAGGGCTCGCCTCGACGCGGCGGCGGCGCTCGGCTCCGCGCCGAACACCGTCCGCGACGCGACGGTCGTCCCGAACGGGGCCAACGGCACGATCGACTTCCGCCGCACGTTCACCAACAACACCGGGGGCAACGTCACAGAACTGCGCTTCCGCATCACGAACGTGAAGGGCCCGATAGTGCCCGGCACGGCCGACCTGCGCGCGCTCACCTCGCTCGACACCGTCGTGGCGACGAGCGGCGGCCCGGCCACCGTGAGGGGCACCACGCTCGAACAGCCGCCCGCGCAACCGAGCGGCGGCAGCATCAACTCGTCGCTCGGCGTCGGCTCGATCACGCTGGCGACGCCGCTCGCGCCCGGCGCGTCCGTCAACCTGCACCTGCTCTTCGGCGTGCAGCAGGCGGGCGACTACCACCTGAGCATGGTCGTCGAGACGGCGACCGCCGGCCAGATCGGCCAGGACGTGTGGGAGCTGCGCGGCAACACCGAGAACGGCACCTCCAACGAGGGCGGCTGCAACACGCCCCCGGTGGCGAACGCCGGCGCTGACCAGACCATCGAGTGCGGCGGCGGCCTGACGCCCGTCTCGCTCGACGGCTCGCTCTCGGCGGACGCCGACGGCGACACGCTGACCTACGAGTGGCGCGAGGGCGCGGCGGTGCTCGGCACGGGCGCGACGCTCAACACGTCGCTCTCGTTCGGCCCGCACGTCATCACGCTCAAGGTCACCGACCCGAGCGGCGACTTCGGCGAGGACACGGTCAACGTCACCATCCAGGACACGCTCGCCCCGTCGATCACGCCGCCGCCGAACGTGACCGTCTACACGGGGCCGGGCTCGACCTCCTGCGGCGCGTTCGTCAGCGACGAGACGCTCGGCAACGCGACCGCCACCGACGGCTGCTCGGGCACGGTCACCATCACGCGCTCGGGTGTGCCCGCGGGCAACAACTTCCCCGTCGGCACGACCGTCGTCACCTACACGGCCGACGACGGCCACGGCCACACGAAGGACGCGTTCCAGAGCGTGACCGTCATCGACAACACGCCGCCGACGGTCACCGCCCCGGCCAACATCGAGGTCAACGCGCCGCCGAACTCTTGCAGCGTGAGCCTCGACCCGGGCACGGCCTCGGCCGGCGACAACTGCCCCGGCGTCAACGTGGCGGGCGCGCGCAGCGACATGCAGGCGCTGAACGCCCCGTACCCCGTCGGGATTACGACCATCACCTGGACGGCGACCGACGCGTCCGGCAACACCGCGACGGCCTTCCAGACCGTCAAGGTCAACGACGCGACGCCGCCGGTCATCACGCTCACCACGGGCACGATTAACCTCGGGCCCCCGAACCACCAGTACCAGACGTTCTCCGTCTCCGACTTCGTCGCGGGCGTCAGCGACGGCTGCGACGCCAGCGTTGACATCAACGACGTGGTCATCTCGCAGGCCACCAGCGACGAGCAGGAGAACGCCGCCGGCAACGGCGACGGCAACACCGTCAACGACATCGTCATCGCCCCCGACTGCAAGTCCCTGCAACTGCGGGCCGAGCGCGCGGGCGGCGGCGACGGCCGCGTCTACACGATCACGCTCAAGGTCAAGGACACGAGCGGGAACGTGGCGACGGCGGTGCGTAAGGTCTTCGTGCCGAGGACCGGCCCGGCCGTGGACAGCGGGGTGAACTACGCCGTCGGCGGCTGCGCGCCGTAGCGGCCGCAGGTGCACAACGACCGAGGGGTAACGGGGGAGGGGCGCGGGATAACTTCCGCGCCCCTCCTCTCGTCTTCGGCGTCGGCGCGTGGCGCTTGTCGAAGATTGAGATATAGTGAAGATGAATTGAACCACGGAGACACAGAGACACGGCTTTGACTTTAGCCGCGCCCGAGCTGTGTCTCTGTGTCTCTGTGGTTAATTTTCGTAAAGGGGCGTAAGGCTTTGGCTGAATACTCGGACGCGTTCGTCTTCTTCGGGGCGACGGGCGACCTCGCCTACAAGCAGATTTTCCCGGCGCTCCAGGCGCTCACCAGGCGCGGGCGGCTGGAGATGCCGGTCGTCGGCGTGGCGAAGTCGGGGTGGACTCTTGAGCAGTTGAAGGAGCGTGCCCGCAAGAGCCTTGAGGAGAACGGCGGCGTGGACGAGGAGGCGTTCGCTAGGCTCGCCGCGAACCTCCGGTACGTGGACGGCGACTACCGCGACCCCGCGACCTTCGAGCGGTTGCGCAAAGAGCTGGGCGACGCCCGGCGGCCGCTCCACTACCTCGCCATCCCGCCGAGCCTCTTCACGACGGTGGCCGAGGGGCTCGCCGACTCGGGGTCGGCCGAAGGCGCGCGCATCGTGGTCGAGAAGCCCTTCGGGCGCGACCTCGAATCGGCGCGGGAACTCGACCGCTGCATACACAAGTTCTTCCCCGAAGGCTCCGTCTACCGCATCGACCACTACCTCGGCAAGGAGCCCGTCCA
Organism: Pyrinomonadaceae bacterium; assembly: GCA_035563535.1. Lineage (GTDB taxonomy): Bacteria > Acidobacteriota > Blastocatellia > Pyrinomonadales > Pyrinomonadaceae > QHXN01. Next base: position 349,637 of record DATMVD010000091.1, read on the forward strand.
GAACCTCCTCTACTTCCGCTTCGCCAACTCGTTCCTCGAACCCGTCTGGAACTGCCACTACGTCGAGAGCGTGCAGATCACGATGGCCGAGGCGTTCGGCGTCGAGGGGCGCGGCAAGTTCTACGACGAGGTCGGGGCGATTCGCGACGTGGTGCAGAACCACCTGCTCCAGGTCGCGGTGCTCCTGGCGATGGAGCCGCCCTCGTCCTACGAGACCGAGGCCGTGCGCGACTGCAAGATCGCCGCGCTGCGCGCGATGCGCCCGCTCGACAGGCACTCGGTCGTGCGCGGGCAGTTCCGCGGCTACCGCGACGAGCCGGGCGTCGCGCACCGCTCGCAGGTCGAGACCTTCGCCGCCGTGCGCCTGCACGTGGACAACTGGCGCTGGGCGGGCGTGCCGTTCGTCATCCGCGCGGGCAAGCGGATGCCCCTGACGGCGACCGAGGTGCTCGTCACGCTCAAGCGCCCGCCGGTGTCGATGTTCGGCGAGGTCGTCTCGCCGCACTCGAACTACTTCCGCTTCCGCCTGAGCCCGGAGATCGTCATCTCCCTGGGCGCGCGCGCGAAGGTCGAGGGCGAGCCGATGGCCGGCGAGGACATCGAGCTGGTCGCGCACGAAGACCCCGGCGACGACACGCCCCCCTACGAGCGCCTGCTGCGCGACGCGATGAAGGGCGACTCTTCGCTCTTCACGCGCGAAGATTCCGTCGAGGCGTCGTGGCGCGTCGTAGACCCGGTGCTCGGCGACGTGACGCCCGTCCACGAGTACGAGCCCGGGACGTGGGGGCCGCGCGAGGCCGACGAGCTGACCGCCGACATCGGCGGCTGGCACGACCCCGCGGCCAAGGATTAAATGCTTTCAATCTAAACAAGGGGGAAAACAGCAGATGAACGAAGACCCGAAAGAGCAGGGGGCGAAGCCGCCCTTCGAGGAGCAGCCGCAGGAGCCGCCCGGGATCGAATCGGAGATGACGCCGCGCCCCGACTACGGGGCCGACTCTTACCGCGGGCACGGCCGCCTCGAAGGCAAGGCCGCCCTCATCACCGGCGGCGACAGCGGCATCGGCCGCGCCGTGGCCGTCGCCTTCGCGCGCGAGGGCGCGGACGTGCTCGTCTCCTACCTGGAGGAGGAGGAAGACGCGGCCGAGACTGCGCGCGCGGTCGAGGCGGCGGGCCGCCGCTGCGTCCGCGCGGCCGGGGACATCCGCGACGAGGCGCACTGCCGCTCGCTCGTCGCGCGCGCGGTCGAGGAGTTCGGCCGGCTGGACGTCCTCGTCAACAACGCCGCCTTCCAGATGACCCGCCAGAGCATTCAGGAGATCAGCCCGGAGGAGTTCGACCGCACGTTCCGCACGAACGTCTACGCGATGTTCTACCTGTGCAAGGCGGCGCTGCCGCTGATGAAGGAGGGCGGGAGCATCATCAACACGGCCTCGATTCAAGCCTACCAGCCTTCGGCCGAGCTTCTGGCCTACGCGGCGACGAAGGGGGCCATCGTCACCTTCTCGAAGGCGCTCGCCTCCGAAGCGATGAAATCGGGTGTGCGCGTCAACGTCGTCGCGCCCGGCCCCGTCTGGACGCCGCTCATCACCTCGACGATGCCGCACGAGAAGTACGAGGAGTTCGGCAAGGACACGCCCGAAGAGCGCCCGGGGCAGCCCTCGGAGCTCGCCCCCGTCTTCGTCTTCCTCGCCTCGCGGGAGTCCTCCTACGTCTGCGGCGAGGTCATCGGCGTCACCGGCGGGAAGCCTTTGCCTTAAGCCCGTGTCGCGTGCGCGCGCCAATCCTTTGCGCGCGCCGGGAGACCTGAGCGAGAATCTTCCCGCTCGTGACGCGTACAACTTGCAGGAGGAGATTGATGGCGACTGAAAAGGACGTGGAGAAGTCTTACTCGAACAGGGGCGTGGCCGCCAAGCTGCGGCGTCTCGCGGACGCGCTGGAACAGGGGAAGACCTTCGAGATACAGGTCGCGGGCGAGCGCGTCCGCGTCCCCCCGCGCGTGACGGTCGAGTTCGAGTACCAGCGCGAAGGCGACGAAGAGGAGCTTGAGATAGAACTGAAGTGGACGCGGCAGTAGGCGGCCGTGCTAAAGGGATGACGGGAAGGGCGGGGCTTTACCTCCCCGCCTTTCTCGCGTCGAACGGAAGTCGGAACTTGTGAACCACCCACCGCGTTTCGGAGGGGGGAGGCGCGAGTGATAATGAAGAGAATGTCGAAGGGGCTCGCCCCGCCGGGGGCGGAGGGCTTTTCGTTAAGGGCGTCGATTCTGTTACTCGTCTGCCTACTGTCGGCGGGCTCGGCTCACGCCCAGGCGGGGAAGGACGCGAAGTCGCCGCAGGAGCTGTACGACCGAATCGCCGCGCTCGACGCGGCGCTGTTCGACGCCTACAACCGCTGCGACATCGACAAGGTCGGGACGCTCTTCACCGAAGACCTTGAGTTCTACCACGAGAAGGGCGGGCTCACGCTCACGCGCGACGCGACGCTTTCGACCATGAGGAAGAACCTCTGCGCGGGCGGCGGCTACCACCTGCGGAGGGAGCTCGTCCAGGGAGGTATGGAGGTGCGGCCCATCGGCGACTACGGCGCCGTGCAGACCGGCGAGCACCGCTTCTACCTCACGCAGAAGGGGCGGAAGGAGACGCTCGACGGCGTCTGCAAGTTCGTCATGATCTGGCGTAAGACTGGCGACGAGTGGCGCATCTCGCGCGTCATCAGCTACGGCTGTCGGGCCCCGAATTAACGTCGCGCAGGCGGGCCATCACGTAGGAGTCCACGAAGCGGCCGTCGCGGTAGGCGTGTCGGCGCAGAAGGCCCTCGCGCTCGAAGCCGAAGCGCTCGTAGAGGCGGACGGCCGGCTCGTTGTCGGTGTAGACCTCAAGTTCGAGGCGCGTCAGGTTGAGCCAGTTGTCGGCGAGGTCGAGCCCCGCCCGCATCAGCGCCGAGCCGACGCCCTTGCCGTGCCAGCCGTCGTGCACGCTCATGCCGATGGCCCCGGCGTGCTGCCGACGCGGGCGGGTGAAGGCGTGGAGGCTGAACATCCCGACCACGCGGCCCTCCGCGAGGGCGACGAGGTTGTGACGGCCGTCGCCGGGCTCCGCGAGCCTCTGCCGCCACATCTCGCGCGAAGGGTAGGGCAGTTGCAGGGTGTTCGCGTAAAGTGTCGGGCTCTTGAACATCTCGTAGAGCGCCGAGGAGTCGTCGGGCTCCGCGCGCCGTATGGTCAAGTCTTCAACCTGCATTGACACCTCCTCAACTCTTCTTCGCGCCGGGCGGCGGGAAGTTGCGTGACTCGTCGTCGAGGACGAGCACCCAGTCCTGCCCGCGCCCGCCCGTCGGCGGCGCGCCGAAGCGCGCGCGGCGTCCGCCGGGGAAGCGGCCGGCGGGCTCGGCCGTGCCGTCGCGTGGGTTATACCAGTAAGCCCTGACGAACTTCCCGCCGAGCTTAACCGCCACGAAGGGTAAAGGGCCCCCTTCGGGCATGTAGATGAGGGCGAAGCTGCCGTCCGCGGCGCGCGCGGCCCTCCGGTGGGCGGGCCCCTCGACGGGCCCGCCCGGGAGCATCGTCTGGTCGGGCACGAGCCGGTCGAAGGGGCGCGACTCGAAGAGCCGCCGGAGGTGGCCCATCTGCGCGGCGCCGGGCTGTGAGAGGGCCTTCCGCCAGGGCGTGCGCGCCGCGGAGACGGGCTCGCGGCCGGGCTGCCACATCTGCCAGACGTTGTGGTTGCCGTAGGTGTGGCCGCACGCGCCGGAGAGCAGAGACCAGTAGGCCGCCTGCCTCACGTCGAAGTCGTCGAACCAGCCGCGCTCCGGCTTCCAGTCCACGGGGTGGTCTTCGTAGCGCGGCTCGCCGTCGAGGACGGGCTTCGGGGGCGACAGACGGTAGTCGGCGGCCGTCTGCTCGTAGTTCGGCGCGTCCTTCGCGCCGTGGCCCGACTGGAACATGTTGAAGTCGAGCCAGTCGTCGCCGTGAAACCACCTGGACGAGCTGGCCCCGCCCATCGGGTGGTAGGTCATCAGGTGGCGGCCCCCGTCACCCTTCTTCAACCCGCGCGCCAGCGCGCGGACGATGGCGAGGTGCGCGCCCGACTCGGGGCTGCGGTCGCCGCCGAGAATCCAGATGACGGGACTCTCCCTGTAGCGCCTCCCGAGAAACTCGCCGTACCTCTCGGCGTTCTCGGGCGTGAAGATTTCGGGGCCGACGCCCCAACGCTTGTTCCACTTGTCGCCCCACGTCGGCAGCATCCCGACATACATGCCGAGTTCGTGCGCGCGGTTGACGACGTAGTCCACGTGCCGGAAGTAAGCCTCGTTCGGCCGGCCCGGGTCTCGCCCTTCGAGCGGCAGGTGGCCGTAGGCGTTCGGCACGTCGAGCCCGGAGAGTTCGGCGAGGACGACCGCCTGGATGACCGTGAACCCTTTGGCGGCGCGGTCTCGCAGGTACTCGTCCGCCTCCTCGCGGCCGAGGCGGTGGAACAACTCCCAGGCCGTGTCGCCGAGGTAGAAGAAGGGCTTACCGTTCTCCTTCATCAAGTACCGACCGCCGGGCGCGACCCTCAGCCTCGGCGCGGCCGGGGCGACGGCGACGCCGGTGGACAGGAGCGCCGCGACGGCCAGCGCCCTCATCAAAAGTTTGTGCAAGCCGAACGGCCTCCGCGGGTGTGATATAAGTTCGCAAGCCGCCAGCCCCGTCCGACACGTCCACGCCGGGGCGCGCCACATGATACCGCAGAAGGCGGGGGGAGGAGTCAAGACAAAGTATGCCGAGGCCGGGTGAGCCGTTCGCGGCGGGCGTTTCGCGCAGGAGGTTCCTGACGCAACTGACGGCGGGCGCGTGTGCCGCGGGCGCGGCCGTCGTTGGCTTAGACGAAGCCGGGGCGTACGCGCGGAAGACCTACACGAACCCCGTCTACGAGGGCTCGATGCCCGACCCCTTCGTGCTTCGCCACCGCGGCGTCTACCACGCCTTCGGCACGACGGGCGGCGAGCGCAAGTCGGACGGCCGCATCTTCACGCTGCTCCGCTCCAACGACCTCGTCAACTGGCGTGAACTCGGCGGCGCGCTCGCCGAGCCGACCGCGGACAGGGCTTATCAGTTCTGGGCCCCGGAGGTCGCATACGAGGGCGGCACCTTCTACCTCTACTACGCGATGGGCGGCAAGGAGGAGGAGAAGTTCGAGCTGCGCGTCGCCACCAGCCGACGCCCCGAAGGGCCTTACAAGGACGCCGGCGTCAAACTCCTCGACTGCGAGCAGAACCGCTTCACGATTGACGCGCACCCGTTTAAGGACGCCGACGGCCGCTGGTACATGTTCTACGCGCGCAACTTCCCCGACACGGAGGGCGGCGCGCACCCGGGCACGGCGCTCGTCGTAGACCGCCTGGTCGGGATGACGAGGCTCGCGGGCGAGTGCAAGGTCGTCCTGCGCGCCCGCCACCCCTGGACGCTCTACGAGGCGAACCGCCGGATGGAGGTCTACGGCCGCACCTTCGACTGGCACACCATCGAGGGCGCGTTCGTGCGCAGGCGCGGCGGCCGCTACTACTGCTTCTACAGCGGCTCGAACTGGCAGACGCCGAACTACGGCGTGGACTACGCCGTCGCCGACCGCGTGACCGGGCCTTACACGGGCGAGGGCACGGAGGCGCGCGTGCTGAAGGGCGTCCCGGGCCGCGTGCGCGGCCCCGGCCACCACAGCATCGTCAAAGGGCCGGACGGCGTGACCGACTACTTCGTCTACCACGCCTGGGACGAGGCGATGAAGGTGCGGCAGCTCTGCATCGACCGCCTCGACTGGACGCCGCAAGGCCCGCGACTCCGCGGCCCCACCTACACCCCGCAGCCCGTGCCTTAACCGGATGAGACATCGGACGCTCCTCCCGGCGCTCGTCACGCTCTGCCTCGCGGCGGCGGGGGCGGGCTGCACCCGCCTGCCTTCGCGCCGGGATCACGACCGGCTGAACCGGATTCTACAGTCGGGCATCGAGGCCCTGAAGGCGGGCGACTACGACGAGGCCGCGCGGCGGTTCGACGAGGGGTTGGCGCTCAGCCCCGGCAACCCGACCTTCCTCACCGACAAGTCCCTCGCGCTGCGCATGCGCGGCGGCGCGCGCTACAACGACGCGATCCAACTCGCCGACGAGCAGGCCAGGGCTTCCGGGAAGGAGGCCGCGCGGCGCGACATCGCCGACGCCGCGGCGCTCGCCGCCGAGGCCGTCGGCCGTCTGAAGTCCGCCCCGGAGGCCGGAAGGGATGCCGGCGCGTACGAGTCGAACAGGCGGGCGGCCCTCGCCGCCAAGGCCGACGCGCTGCGCCTGCTCGCCTCAAGGTTCGACAGGTCGAGGGCGGACGAGGCGCTGGCCGCGACCAACGAATACCTGGAGGCGGAGGCGGACGGCGAGAAGAGGTTGAAGGCGCGCCTGTCCGCCGCGCAGATGCTGCTCGACGCGGGGCGCGGCGCGGAGGCCGCCGAGGAGTACCGCAGAGTCCTCGCCGAAGACCCCGACAACCTGGACGCAACCATGGGCGCGGGACTGGGCCTCTTCCAGTCGGGCGACAGGGCGAAGTACGGCGAGGCCGCGGCGTACCTTCGGCGGTTCGTCGAACGCGCCGACACGAATCATCCCCTGCGCGCGTCGGCCAAAAGCGCCCTCGACTTCATGTCGCAACAAGGCGTCCCGCCCGGCCCGCGGGGCGAAGGCGCACGGCGTTGACTGCGCGCAGGGCGGGCGTCTATGATGCGGCCTTCCCAGCGCCCACTTCCGACCCGCCGGGGCCTGACAGGACTTTTAGAGAGGCTTTCACCCGCCAGCGTCCGCCGGCCCGTGGCGCGCCGCCGAGTGAGTCCAGGAGGCGGCCGCCGCGGGCGACAAGACGGTCGTGTCGGGCGCGGACGAAAGCGGGAGGTGACTTCGACCAGATGGCGGAGGGTTTGAAAGCGGTCTTCATCGCGGGCGGGGCTGGGACGCGGCTGTGGCCGCTGTCGCGCGAGGCGAGCCCGAAGCAGTTCCATGCGCTGGCGGGTGACGCGTCTCTGTTGAGGCAGACGGTCGAGCGCGTGCTGCCCGTCATCGACGCGCGGGACGTGTGGGTCGTCACCGGCGCGCGCTACGTCGGGCAGACGCGCGCGGAACTGCCCGAGGTCCCGCCCCGACAGGTCATCGGCGAGCCGTTCCCCCTGGGGACGAACCTCGCCGTCGGGTTGGGCGCGCTCCACGTCGCGCGGCGAGACCCGGAGGCCGTCATCTTCGTCGGCTGGGCCGACTCGTACTTCAAAGACGGCGGAGAGTTCCGCCGCGTGCTGCGCGAGGCCGCCCGCGCGGCGCGCGCGACGGCGGGTGTCATCGTCGGCGTCCGCCCCACGCACCCGACCACGGGCCTCGGCTACATCCGCGCGGGCGCGGCCCTGGAAGAGTTCGACGGCGCGTACGCAATCGCGGGCTTTGAGGAGAAGCCGAACCGGGAGCGCGCGCGAGCGTTCCTCGACGACGGCTCTTACTACTGGAACCCCGGGATGAGCGCGTGGGTCGCCTCGCGCCTGCTTGAGCTGATACGCCTGCACAAGCCCGCGCACCACGCGGCGCTCATGAAGCTTGAGCCGCACATAGGTACGCCGCGCGAGCAGGAGGCGATGGAAGAGGCTTTCGCGGGGCTCGACCGCGAGCCCATCGACACGGCGGTCTTCGAGAAAGCCTCCGGGCTCGCCACGGTCGTCACGGACCCGGGTTGGAGCGACGTGGGAACCTGGGCGGCGGTCTACGAACTCGGCGCGGAAGGCGAAGGCGCTAACGCGACACGCGGCGAAGTCGTCACGCTCGACACGCGGGGCTGCCTCATCCACGCCGCCGCGGGGCGGCCGGTCTTCACGCTCGGCGTCTCAGACCTCGTCATCGTAGACGCGGGCGACTGCCTCCTCGTCGCACGCCGCGACCAGGCCGAGCGCCTGAAGGAGCTGCATACGCTCGCCAGAGAGTCCGGCCACGAGCATTTGCTCTAGAGCGGTATGCTTATCACTTTACCTTCCGTTTAGAGGCGGTCTCCGACCGCCGGCCCGAGTTTCGGTGTAGCCGGGCCGGCGGGCGGAGCCCGCCTCTAAACGGGAGACGGTAAACTCAAAAGCAAACCGCTCTAAAGAACATTTAACCGCAGAGACACGGAGGCACAGCTTTGAAGTCATATCGCTTCAAGCTGTGCCTCCGTGTCTCTGCGGTTAATTCTTGTGTTAGCGCGTCGGCGTCTGTGCGCGCGGGCGGACGGGGAGGAAGAGTGCGTCGCCGCCGCGGTTGACGAGCAGGAGCGCGGGGCGCTCGCCAGAAGCCTTGAGCGCCGCCTGCAACTCCGCCGCGGTGCGGACGGGCCGGCGGTTCACCTCCTCGATCACGTCGCCCGGCTGCAAGCCCGCCTCGGCCCCCGCGCCGGCCTGCGCCACGTCGGTGATGACGAGGCCGGCGGTCGCGCCCTTCAGGTTGAAGCGCTGGACGAGCGCCGGGCTGACGGGCTGGACGCTCAGGCCGAGCCCGCCCGACTCCTCCTGCGCGGCCGTGGACTCCTCGCTCTCGCCGCGGGCGCCCGCGGCCGGAAGCTCGCCGAGCGTGACGCGGAGCTGCTGCTCGCGGTTGTCGCGCGAGACGGTCAGCGTCGCGACCGCGCCGGGCTGCGTGCGCGCGACGGCGTTGCGCAGCGTGTTGTTGTCGGTGACGGGCGTGCCGTTGAAGGCCGTGATGACGTCGCCGCGCCTGACGCCCGCGCGGTCGGCCGGGCCGCCGGCCTGCACGCCGCTGACGATGGCGCCGCGCGCTTGGCCGAGCCCGAGGCTCGACGCGAGGTCGGCCGTCACGTTCTGGATGTTGACGCCGAGCATGCCGCGGCGCACGCGCCCCGTCTTAATCAACTGCCCCATCACGTCCTTCGCCATGTTCGAGGGGATGGCGAAGCCGATGCCGATGTTGCCGCCCGTCGGCGAGAAGATCTGCGAGTTGATGCCTATGAGCTCGCCCGAGGTGTTGACGAGCGCGCCGCCAGAGTTGCCGCGGTTAATCGCCGCGTCGGTCTGGATGAAGTCCTCGAAGCTGCCGTCGGAGATGCCCGTCGAGCGCCCCTTGGCCGAGATGATGCCCGAGGTCACGGTCTGGCCGACGCCCAAGGGGTTGCCGACCGCCAGCGCCACGTCGCCCACGCGCGCCTTGTCGGAGTCGCCGAGCGTGAGCACGGGCAGCCCCGTCGCCTCGACCTTGAGCACGGCGAGGTCGGAGGGTGCGTCCGAGCCGACGACCCTGGCGGCGAGCGTCCGGCCGTCGTTCAGCTCGACGCGAATCTCCTGCGCGCCGTCGATGACGTGGTGGTTCGTCAGGATGTAGCCGTCGGCGCTGACGATGACGCCGGAGCCGAGGCCGCGCTCGAGGCGCTCCTCGCCGCGCGGCATCTGCTGGCGGAAGCGGTCGCCGAACAGCTCGCGCAGCGTCGGGTCGTCCATGAACGGGAACTGCCGGGCCTCGCGCGAGCGGCGCGACGCGCGGACGGTGACGACCGCGGGCGTGACGCGCGAGAGCACGTCGGCGTAAGAGTTCTGCGCGTAGGCCGCGGCCGGTTCAACCGCCGCCGCCGCGTCGGCCGACGCGGCGACGCCCCCGAAGGCCGCGACGGCGACCGCCAGGGCGGTCGAAAGCAGGAGCCCGCCCGTACGTCTGTTCTGAATAATGGAATCTCGAAAACTCATGAAATAAAGAGCCTCCTCGTGTCGGAATTAGACTGGAAATTTGATGAAAGTGCGGGCGGGAGCGTTTCCCCGTGCGGGCATCCGCTATAGAGCGGTTTGCATATCTCATTACCGACCGTTTAGAGGCGGGCTGCGGTAAATTCAAACGCAAAGTGCCTTAAAAAGGGAAGCCCGGCCGGGGCGCTTATCTGGTCGTGGGCCGGCTGCCGGTGTTAGGTCGGTCAGCAACAGGTCGTGGCGGGATGGCCGCCGGCTCACTCGCGCCCCAGGCCGGGATATCAATCCAGGGGACTTTAAAGTACCACCCGCCCCGCCGCCTGTCATCGGAATGAAGATGGTGCCAACGCTCCAACTTTAGTTGGAGCCGGGGGGCGCGTCCGGCAGGCGGACGAGTCCGCGCCGGATGGCCGTCGTGGCGGCCTGCGTGCGGTCGGCGACGCCCAGCTTGCTGAGGATGTTGTTGACGTGGCTCTTGACGGTGGCCTCGCTGATGTCGAGCGCGGCCGCGATCTCCTTGTTGCTGCGGCCGAAGACGATCTGCTCCAGGACTTCCAGCTCGCGCCCCGTCAGGTCGGAGCCCCCGACGCGCCCCGCCAGGCGCTCGGCCACGACCCCGGGGATGCGGCGGCCACCGGCGTGGACGGTGCGGATGGCGTCTTCCAGCTCCTCGAAGAACATGTCCTTGAGTAGATACCCTTGCGCGCCGGCCTGGAGCGAGCGGTAGATGTCCTCGTCGCCGTCGAAGGTCGTCAGCACGATGACGCGCGCGCCGGGGAACTCGCGCCGGATGGCGGCGATGGCCTCGACGCCGGTCATCACGGGCATGCGCAGGTCTGTCAGGAGCACGTCGGGCCGGAGCTTCCGGTAAAGCTCGACCGCCTGGCGGCCGTCCGTGCCCTCGGCGATGACCTCCATGTCGGCGACGGTGTTGATGAGCGAGACGAAGCCCTGCCTCACCACCGCCTGGTCGTCCACCACGACTATGCGAATCTTTTCGTTGCCCATCTCATTCACATTCTAAGCCTCAATCGGCACGCGCACCACCACCTGCGTGCCCCCGCCGGGCTCACTCTTAATGTCGGCCTCGCCGCCCATCTGCTCGGCGCGCTCGCGCATGCCGACGAGCCCGAAGTGTCCGCCGCGCCCGCCGTCGTATGTGGCCGCGTCGAAGCCGCGCCCGTCGTCCTTCACCTCCAGCCTGACCTCGCGCGGGCCGAAGTCCAGGCTGACCGAGAGGGTCGTCGCCTGCGCGTGGCGGACGGCGTTTCCGACGGCCTCCTGCCCGATGCGCAGGAGGTTGTTCTCGACCTGCGGCGCGAGCGGCCGGAACGTGCCGCCGACCGAGAACTGCGTCTGCACCCCGCTCTCGGCCGTCAGACGCCGCGTCATCTCGGAGAGCGCCGCGGGTAGGTCGCGCTCGTCCAGTGATTGGGAGCGTAAGTCCCAGACGTACCTTCTCGCCTCCGCGACGCTGCTGCGGACGAGGGCGCGGGCGCGGTCGAGGTGCTTGCGCGCGGCGTCGGGGGCCGAAGCCATCGTCCGCGCGACTATCTCCAACTGCACGGAGATGCCGAGTATCTCCTGCGCGAGGTTGTCGTGTATCTCGCGCGCGATGCGGTTGCGCTCCTGTAGAACTGCGGAGTAGCGCTCGCGCACCTGCCGCAGGCGCAGCGCGTAGAGCTGCCACCCGAGGAGCCCGAGGCCGACGACGACGAGCGCGTAGAACCAGTAGGTGCGGTAGAAGTGCGGCCTCAGTCGGAACCGGAACGTCGCGGGCCGGCTCGACCAGACGCCGTCGTTGTTGCAGGCGACGACCAGGAAGTTGTAGTCGCCCGGCCCGAGGTTCGTGTAATAGGCCACGCGCCGGTCGCCGCCGTCAACCCAGTCCTCGTCGAACCCTTCGAGCTTGTAGCGGTAGCGCACCTTCTCCGGCGCGACGAAACTGAGCCCCGCGTAGTAGAAGTCGAAGCGGCTCTTGCCCGGCGGCAGGCTCACCCCGTGCGCGACCGCCTCGCCGTCCACGCGCACCTGCTCGACGGCCGCGGGCGGCGGGTGCAGATTCGTGGGCATGTGCTCGGGGTCGATGGTGGCGACGCCCTTGATGGTCGAGAACCAGAGTCGGCCCGAGTGGTCGCGCCACGCCGAAGGGTGGCCGCCGCCGCTGCACTCGCGCGTGCGCATGCCGTCGGCCGTGCCGTAGACGACCGGATTGAGCGCGCGCGCGCGCCCGGCCGCGAACTCTTCAAGTTCGGACTTGTCCAGACGGAACACGCCCTTGTTGCAGCTCATCCAGAGCCGGCCGCGCCCGTCTTCGAGCACGCGGTAGATGGTGTCGTTCGGCAGCCCGTCGCGCGTGGTGAAGGAGTGGAAGCGGCCGTCCTTGAGAAGGTTCAGCCCGCCGCCGTTCGTGCCGATCCAAAGTCGTCCCTCGGCGTCGCCGTGGACGGAGATGACGACGTTGTCGGAGAGCCCGTCGCGCGTCGTGTAGGTCTTGAAGCGCCCCGACTCGAAGCGGCTGAGGCCCCCGAGCGTGCCCACCCAGAGCACCCCGCCCGCGTCCTCGTAGATGGTTCCGACGAAGTTGTCGGGCAGCCCCTCGCCCGTCGTGTAGGTCTCGAACTCGTCACCCTTCAGGCGCGCGAGCCCGCCGCGCGTGCCGACCCAGAGCGCGCCCGCGCGGTCGGCGTAGATGGAGCGGACGAAGTCGTTCGGCAAGCCTTCGGCCGAGGTGTAGGTCTCGAACCGGCCGTCGCGCAGGCGCGAGAGCCCGTCGGGCGTGCCGACCCACAGCGCGCCGTCCGCGCCTTCGGCGAGCGAGAGCACGATGTTGCTCGCCAGGCCCTGCTCGGTCGTGTACGTCTTAACCTTCCCATCCTTGAGAAGACTGAGGCCCCCGCCGTACGTCCCGACCCAGACGCCGCCCGCGCGGTCTTCGTAGATGGACTTGACGAGGTCGGAGCCGAGGCCGTCGCGCGTCGTGTAGGTCGTGAACTTCCTGTCCTTGAGTTGCGTCAGACCTTCCGACTCCGTGCCCACCCACAGGCTCCCCTCGGCGTCCTCGAAGATGGAGAGGATGATGCCGCCGGAGAGCCCGTCCTCCTCACCCTTGAAGGTCTCGAAGCGGCCGCCGCCCCAGCGCGCCAACCCCCCGGCGGTGCCGACCCACATCTCGCCGCCCGCGCCCGCGCGCAACGCCGTGATGCGGTCGTTGGGCAGGCCGTCGGCGGTGGTGAAATTCCGGGGCCGGCCCTCGCGCAGGCACGAGAGGCCCGAGGCCGTGCCGAGCCAGAGGCAGCCGTCGCCGCCGAGCGCGATGGCCGTGACCGCGCGCGTCGGGCCGTCGCCCGTCGTCTCGGTGGTGAAGACGCCCGCGTGGAAGCGGCTCAGCCCCTCGTCCGTGCCGACCCAGAGGCCGCCCTCCGCGTCCTCTGCCACGGCGAGGACGCCGCCGCCTTCGAGGCCGTCCTTCTTCGTGTAGCTCGTAAACCTCTCGTCCGCGTAGCGGCTCAAACCCCCCGCGGTCGCGAACCAGACGTTGCCCGCGCGGTCTTCGTAGGCCGAGGCCACGTCGTCGCCCGCCAGCCCGTCGGCGACAGTGTACGTCCGCCACTCGCCTTCGGGCGTGAGTCGCGCGACGCCGGCCGCGGTGCAGACCCAGAGATCGCCCGTGCGCGCGCCCGCGAGCAGCGCGCGCACGTCGTTGCTCCTGAGCGCGGGCGTGTTCTGCCGGTCGAAGATTTTGAAGGTGAGGCCGTCGAAGCGCGCCAGCCCCTCCTCGGTCGCGACCCAGACGTAGCCGTCGCGCGTCTGCGCGATAGAGTGGACGGTGTTCTGCGGCAGCCCGCTGTCGGTCTGCCAGGCGCGGCGCGCGAACTCCGCGGTCGGGCGTTCGGGGTCGAGCCCGCCCGCGCCCCCCGCGCAGAGGAGCAGCACGGGGATGAGCAACTTGAGTGGGAGTGCGCTACACTTGGCGCGGCGGGACGTTAGGCGCATCTTTGACGAAGGGCTCGGACGCCGAACCCGCTGCCGGAATCTTCGCCGGATTATAAAGGAAGACCACTCCCGTCGCATTCATCAACGCTTGAGCATTCATCGGAGGAGAAGGATGAGGAACGCGAAACTCTGCGCCGCCGTTGCGGCGTTAACCCTCGCGGCCGTGGCGGCGGCGGCCGCGCCCCCGCGCGCGCGCTGGCGCACGGCCACGGCCGACGAGCTGCGCCGCGTCATCCCCGAGCGCGCGCCCGTCATCAGGGAGAACATCGAGACGGAGTTCCGCACGGCCTCGGGCGTCATCGACAACCGCGGCCGCTTCATCGCGGGCGTGGTGATGATTACGGCCGGCTACTCGGCCGAGGGCAAGTATTCGCACTTCTTCGTGACGCAGGCCCCTCTGCGCGTGGGCGAGTTGGAGATGCCGGCCGGGCAGTACGTCTTCGGCTACGCGCGCGCGTCCGACGAAGCGATCCGCGTCAGCTTCTACCGCGCCGCGACCGGCGAAGCGGTCGGCGACGTGGAGGCGCGCCGCAGCACGCGCAAGGGCACGGGCGTCCGCTCGCTCCTCATCAACCCGCCCGTCGGCGGCAAGGCCAACATACAAATAGGCCGCTTCCTGATCGAGTACCGCGTGGCGGATTAGAGCAGTAGGCAGAAGGCAGTAGGCAGTCGCTCCGCGTGATGAACGTTGAAAGGTTGAATCGGGCGTTTCGACGGCAGGTCTTTTAACTGCCTACTGCCTACTGCCTACTGCCTACTGCCTACTGCCTTCCTCAAACTAAAGGCGGACTCACGCCTCCAACCTTGTCACCATGACAGCGCGCCGGAGTTGTGCGAGTAATACGCGGTCACGCTCCACAGGACGCTCTTCAGCCCGAGAACAGGCGAACCCCGATGAGACAAAAGATACGGCAGGCGGCCGCGGCGCTCGCGGTCTGCGCGGCGCTCCTGCTCTCCGCGCCCCCGGCCGCGGCGCGGCAGCAGTCGGCGTCGGCGAGCTTGCGCGGCGTCGTCACCGACCCGAACGGCGCGGTCGTCGTCGGCGCGATTGTCCGCGCGACCAACGTCGCGACCCGCGCCGCGCGCGAGACGCGGACGAACGACGAGGGCGCTTACACGCTCTCGAACCTCCCGCCCGGCGACTACGAGGTGAGGGTCGAGGCGAAAGGCTTCGTCAGCGAGACCTCGGAGTCGCCCGTGGCCCTGCGCGTCGGGCAGACCGTCACGCTCGACGTGCCGCTCCAGGTCGGCTCCATCGGCGAGGTGGTCAACCTCGTCGGCTACGTGCCGCTCGTGGACACGCAGACCTCCAAGGTTGACCGCGTCATCGACGGGCGCGAGATCGAGAACCTCCCGCTGAACGGGCGCAACTTCCTCGAACTCTCACTGCTCACCCCCGGCAACGCACCCGCGCCGAACTTCGACCCGACGAAGACGAACACGGTCGTCATCTCCTCCGCGGGCCAGTTCGGGCGCGGCGGCAGCGTCACCGTGGACGGGGCCGACACCAACGACGACGTGGTCGGCGGCGCGGTGCAGAACGTCTCGCAGGACGCCGTGCAGGAGTTCCAGATCGCCACCAACCGCTTCGACGCGCGGCTCGGCCGCACCGGCTCCGGCGTCGTCAACGTCGTGACCAAACAGGGGACGAACGAGTTTCACGGCTCGGCCGCGGCCTACTTCCGCGGGAGCCTCTTCCAGGGCCTGCCCGCGACGTTCGACCGCACGCTCAACGACGAGCCGCCCTTCGACCGCGAGCAGTATTCGTTCACGCTCGGCGGCCCCTTGAAGAGGGATCACGCGTGGTTCTTCGGCTCGCTCGAATACCGCAACCAGGACGGCGCGGTGCTCGTCGGCGCGCGCGACACGGCGCGGCGCACCATCACGCGCGGCTTCGCGGACGCGCCGCTCGACGACCTGCTCTCGACCGAGCGCTTCGACTGGCAGTTGGGCGACGCGCACCGGCTCGGCCTCCGCTACTCCGTCCAGCGCGAGGAGGCGGTCTCGGCCAGCACGCTCATCCGCTCCATCGGCTCGGCCTCGCAGCGGCAGTCGGGCCGCAACCGCACGCACTCGCTCCTCGCCGACTACACGAACGTCCTCTCGCCCGTCAGCGTCAACGAGTTCCTCTTCAGCTACAGCACCTTCTCGAACACGACCGTGCCGCTGACGACCGGGCCGCAGCTCACCTTCCCCTCGATTCAGGACGGCGTCTCGTTCCGCGTGCCGCAGGCGACGAAGCAGCGACGCTTCCAGTTCACGGACAACTTCACGACCCTCCGCGGCACGCACGACTTCCGCTTCGGCGGCGAGGTGCAGCGCGTGCTCTCGGACTTCGACCTCGGCGTCTTCCGGCAGGGGAGGGTCGAGCTGATCGAGGACTTCCCGGACTTCGACCGCGACGGCGACGGGCGCGTGGACGACAACGACCTGCTCTTCGCCGTCACGCTCCGCAGCGCCTTCCCCGACCGCGACCTCGTCATCCCCGACGCCGACAACACCTACCTCGCCGCCTACGCGCAGGACGACTGGCGCGTCACGCCGAACCTCACGCTCAACCTCGGCCTGCGCTACGAGCTGGACACGGACGTGAAGAACGTCAGCCGCTACCCCGAGGGGATCAACCCGCTCGTCCGGCCGTTTTTGCGCGGGGGGCGCAAGGCAGACCGGAACAACTTCGCGCCGCGCGCCGGCTTCAACTGGTCTACGTCGGACGGCGACACCTCCGTCCACGGCGGCTACGGCGTCTACTACGACCGCGTGACGTTGCAGATTCAGTCGTTGGAGCGGGGCCTGGACGGCCGCGCGCTGCCCGTCGAGGTGCGGGCCGGCAACCTCTTCTTCATCCCCGAGGCGTGTCTGTTCAACCCCGCGTGCGGGCAGTTCCCGCCGCCCGCGCCGACGCTCGCCGACCCCTTCACCGGCTTCCTGCTGCCCGGCGCGGGCGCGGGCGGCATCAACATCATCGACGACCGTTTGCAGAACCCGTCGGTGCAGCAGTTCAACGTCGGCCTCCAGCGGCAGTTCGGCCGCCACTTCGTCCTGCGCGCCGACTACCTGCACAACTTCGGCACGCACTTCATCATCGGCCGCACCATCGGCCAGGTCTTCAACCCCGTCGTCGGCGGGCCCGACTTCGTCCAGAACCTCGAGTCGAGCGTGAAGACGAAGTACGACGGGCTGCTCATGAGCTTCGAGCGGCGGCGCGCGGGGCGCTACCAGTTCCGCGCCTCCTACACGCTCTCGAAGGCTTTCAACTACGCGAACGACGACCAGATACCCTTCTCGAACGGCCCCATCGACCCGAACAACCTTCAGCTCGAATACGGCCCGACGCCGAACGACCAGCGCCACCGCTTCGCCTTCGCGGGCGTCTTCGACGCGCCGTACGGCTTCCGCCTCGCGCCGCTCTGGACGCTGGCCTCGGGCGTGCCGATGGACATCCTTCTGCCCGACGGCAGCTCGCGCGTCCCCGCCTTACAGCGCAACGCGGGCGGCCGCCTGTTCAAGACGGGCTCTGAGCTGAACGCCTTCATCGCGCAGCTCAACGCGGCGACGGCCGACCCGACGCGCCGCCTGCCGCTCGTCCGCGAGGACGCGCGCTTCAGCGACTCATTCAACTCCTTCGACCTGCGCCTGTCGCGCCCGCTCAAGCTCGGCGAGCGCGTCCGCCTGGAGCCCATCGCCGAGGTCTTCAACCTCTTCAACGTGACGAACGTGCTCGGCGTCTCGAACGTCAACTACTCGGGCTTCTCGAACGTGCTCGCGCGCGACAGCCAGGACCCTTCGAGCCCCGGCTTCCTGCGCTCCGACTCCTTCGGCCGCCCCGTGACGACCGCGGGCGGCGTCTTCGGCTCCGGCGGCCCCCGCGCCTTCCAGTTCGCGGCGCGCGTGACGTTTTAAGAGCGTGAACCGTGACAAGTGACAAGTGACAAGTGAAGAACAGGTTTTATCTTGTCACGATTTACGGTTAACGGTTCACGGCATTTTCTATGGCTGAGCTGAAGCGGCAGATCGGGCTCTGGACGGCGGCGGCGGTCGTCGTGGGCGAGGTCGTGGGCGTCGGCATCTTTCTGACGCCCGCGGCGATGGCGAAGTCTCTGGGGTCGCCGCTGCTGCTGCTGGTCGTGTGGCTTTTGTCGGGGGTGATGGCGTTGGCGGGCGCGCTCTGTTACGGCGAGCTGGCGGCGCGGTTCCCGGCGGCGGGCGGCGGCTACGTATACCTGCGCGAGGCGTACGGCGCGCCGCTCGCCTTCCTCTACGGCTGGATGGTGCTCCTCGTGCTCGACCCCGGACTGACCGCGGCGCTCGCCGTCGGCGCGGCCTCTTACGTGGGCTACGCCGCGGGGCTCCAGCCCGCGGGGGTGAAGGCCCTGGCCCTGGCGTCGGTGCTCGGGCTGGCGGCGGTCAACGCGGGCGGCGTGAGGCTCGGCGGGTGGGTCGTGCGCTGGCTGACCGTGTTGAAGCTCGCGCTGCTGCTCTTCATACTGGCGTGGGGCTTCGGGCTCTCTCTGGGCGACTGGTCGCACTTCGCGCCGTTCGCGGAGAGGCGTGCGGGCTCGCCCGCGCTCGGCGGGGCTCTGGCGGGCGGGCTCGTCTCGGCCTTCTTCTCGTTCGGCGGCTGGTGGGACTTGAGCAAGCTGGGCGGCGAGGTGCGCGACCCGCGCCGGACGCTGCCGCTCGCGCTCGTCGTCGGGGTGCTGGTCGTGACGGCCGTGTACGTCCTGACGAGCGCGGCCTTCCTCTACCTCGTCGCGCCGGAGCGCGTGACCTCGGGCGAGGCGTTCGCGGCGCAGGCGGGCGAGGCCCTGTTCGGGCCCGCGGGCGCGCTCTTCTTCACGTGCGTCGTCGTCGTGGCGGTGCTGGGGAGCCTCGCGGCCTACACGATGTCCGCCCCGCGCGTCTACTTCGCGATGGCGCGCGACCGGCTCTTTCTACAGGCCGCGGCGCGGCTCCACCCGCGGACGGGCGCGCCGGTGCGAGCCATCGTGTTGCAGGCCGCGCTCGCGTCCGCGCTCGTGCTGCTCGGCACGTTCGACGAGATCATCTCGTACTTCATGTTCGCCGTCGTGCTCTTCGTCACGCTGACGGTGGCCGGCCTCTTCGTGCTGCGGCGCAGGGGCGGGCCGGCCGAGTACATGACGCCCTTCTACCCCTTGACGCCCGCCGTCTACCTCGTGTTGAGCGCGGGGCTCCTGCTGCTGCTCGCGGCGGGGAGCCCGCGGCAGGCGTTCGCGGGCGTCGCGGTGGTGGCGCTGGGCCTGCCCGTCTATTATCTTGTCTTACGCAGGAGGAGGGAGCGAAGAGATGACCTGGATTAAGACCGTCCCTTTTGAAGAGGCCGACGAACGCTTGCGTCAGGCGATGGAGTCGCAGCGCGGGCTCTACCCCGAGGAGTACGCCACGCCCGTCCACCCGACGCCCGACGGCGGGTCTTCGGGCATCGTGGCGTCGCACAGCCTCATCCCCGACGCGCTCTACCACGCCTTCTCGACCTTCGGCGTGCTGATGTCGCCGGAGCTGCCGCTCAAGCGCGCGCAGCACGAGATGATCGCCACGGTCGTCTCGGCCGTGAACCGGTGCCACTATTGAATCGAGTCTCACGCAGAGTTTCTGCGTCGCGTCACGCTCGATGAAGAGTTGGTCAGGGCGCTGCAAGAGGACTACCGCGAAGCGCCCGTCTCGGAGGCAGACCGCCTCATGCTCGACTACGTCGCGCAGCTCACGCGCGACGCCACGCGCATCGGCCCCGAACACCACGCCCGCCTCCGCGAAGCGGGCTTCGACGACCAGGCGATCCTACAGATCACGCTCATCGCCTCCTGGTTCAACTACATCAACCGCGTCGCCGACGCGCTCGGCGTCGGCCGCGAGTAGGCTGTTACGGGCGGGCTCCCCGCTCGACCGCGGCGCGCACGTTGTCGGCGAGGCCGGGCGCGGCGAGCGAGGCCAGCGAGTAGCCGAAGGCGAAGACGAAGGCGAAGCCCGCGAGGTAGCAGGCCAGCGTGGCGGCGAGCAGGGCCGTGGTCTCGGCCCGGTTCCCGGTGCGAGTAGTCTGTCTCATCTTCCTTTCCCTCCTTCAACTGTGGAAGCGACGCCCGGCGCGGAAAGCGTCCACCCCCCGGAATTTTTTTTCGCCGCGGAGAAATTCGTCTGAGGAGTCACCGCGGCGGGTGGTAAAATCCGCGCCGCAGTCCGGCACTCTGAAACCCCCAGGAGCCGAAGCCCCGACCCGATGGAGACCCTCTCGCCGCAGGAGATCACGAGGCTGCTCGCGGAATGGAACGCGGGCGACGCCGGGGCGCTCGAACGTCTCGCGCCGCTTGTCTACGCAGAACTACGTCGGATCGCCCGCCGTCAGATTGGGCGCGAGCGCGAGGGGCACACGCTCCAGGCGACGGCGCTCGTCAACGAGGCGTACCTGCGGCTCGCGGGCGGCGACGGGCCGGCCGTCCAGGATCGCGCGCACTTCTACGCCGTCTGCGCGCAGGTGATGCGTCACGTCCTGGTTGACCACGCGCGCGCGCACGCCCGCGACAAGCGCGGCGGCGGGGCCGTGCACGTCCCCCTTGACGAGGCGGCGAACGCCGCCGGGCAGGGCGGGGCCGAACTCGTCGCGCTCGACGAGGCGCTGCGCGGCCTGGAAGAGGTTGACCCGCAGAAGGCGCGCGTCGTGGCCCTGCGCTACTTCGCGGGGTTGAGCATCGAGGAGACGGCGGAGGTCTTAGGCATCTCGCCGACGACCGTCAGGCGCGAGTGGCGGCGGGCGAAGGCTTGGCTGTACCGGGCGATTGCCGAGGGGGGCGGCGGCGGTGAAGTCTGAGCGCTGGCGGCAGGTGGACGACCTCTTCGAGCAGGCGCTGGAGCGCGCCCCGGCGGAGCGCGCGCGCTTCCTCGAAGCGGCCTGCGCCTCGGACGCGTCGCTGCGCCGCGAGGTCGAAGAGATGCTGCGCTTCGACGAGCGCGCCGAGGAGTTCATCGAGACGCCCGTCTTCGGCGTCGCCGCCGCGCTCATCGGCGCGCGCGCCCCGCAACCCGCGCGCTCGCGCGACGGGGCGAAGAGGTCTGCGGGGCCGTTCGACTCAGCCTCCATCGACGAGTCGAGGTTCATCCCCGGCGACGTGCTCGCGGGCCGCTACCGCGTCGTCGGCCTGCTCGGCCGCGGCGGGATGGGCGAGGTCTTCCGCGCCGACGACCTCAAGCTCAAGCAGCCGGTCGCGCTCAAGTTCCTCCCGGAAGCTTTATCGAATGACGGCGCGGCGCTCGCGCGCTTCTACCAGGAGGTGAGCGTCGCCCGCCAGGTCTCGCACCGCCACGTCTGCCGCGTCTACGACGTGGCCGAGGCCGAGGGCTCGCACTTCATCTCGATGGAGTACGTGCGCGGCGAGTCTCTGTCGTCGCTGCTCAAGCGCATCGGGCGGCTGCCCGAAGACAAGGCGGTCGAGACGGCGCGGCAGCTCTGCGCGGGGCTCGCGGCCGTCCACGACGCGGGCGTGCTGCACCGCGACCTGAAGCCCGCCAACGTCATGCTCGACGAGCGCGGCGACGTGCGCATCACCGACTTCGGCATCGCCGCGCTCGCGGGCGACGCGCGCGGCGCCGAGGCGCTGGCCGGCACGCCCGCCTACATGTCGCCCGAGCAGTTGGCGGGCGGGGAGCTGACGGCGCGCAGCGACATCTACTCGCTCGGCCTCGTCCTCTACGAGCTGTTCACGGGCAAGCGCGCCTTCGAGGCCGCGTCGCTGCACGAGCTGATTCGCCTGAGGCAGAGCGACACGCAGCCCTCCTCGCCTTCGAGCCACGTCAAAGACCTCGACCCCGCGGTCGAGCGCGCCATCCTCCGCTGCCTCGAACGCGACCCCGACAGGCGACCCGCCACGGCGCTGCAAGTCGCTGCGGCGCTGCCCGGCGGAGACCCTCTGGCCGCCGCGCTCGCCGCGGGCGAGACGCCTTCGCCCGAGATGGTCGCCGCCGCCCCCAAGCAGGGCGCGCTCAGTCCCGCCGTCGCCGTCTCGCTGCTGGCCTCACTCTTCGTCTTAACCGGCATCATCTGCTTCCTCTCAAAGGACGTGGGTCTGTACCGCATGGTTCCGCTCGACAAGTCACCCGAGGTCTTGCGCGACCGCGCGGCCGAACTCGTCAAGAGGCTGGGTTACTCGGCCCCCGCCGACAGCGCCTACGGCATGGGCAGCGACCGCGGGTATTTAAGTCACGTCATCGCCACGGACGCTTCGCCCGGCCGCTGGGCGCGGCTGAGGTCGGGTCAGCCCGCCGCCATCTATTTCTGGTACAGGCAGAGCCCACACACCTTCGACGCGTGGCAGACGGGGGGGGCCGTGTCGGAGAACGCGCCCTACCAGACGACCCCGGGCATGGCGACCGTCACGCTCGACACGTCGGGGCGGCTGCGCTCCTTCCGCGCCGTGCCGCCGCGCGTGGACGGGGCCGCGGCCGTGTCGGGGACGGCGGCCGATTGGAACGCGCTGTTCGCAGACGCGGGCCTCGACCCGGCGCGGTTCCAGCCCTCCCCGTCCTCCTGGGTGCCGCCGAACCCTTACGACGCGCGGGCGGCCTGGGAGGGGGCGTACCCGGCGCACCCGGAGATGAAGGTCAGGGTCGAGGCGGCGTCCTACGCGGGCAGGCCCGTCTACTTCGAGCTGATAGACCCCTGGGATCGCCCGCCCGCGCCCGCCGACGACCTCGGCAGCACGAGGGAGCGCGCCCTCGGCATCCTGCTGCTCTCCGTCTTCATCATCGCCATCGTCGGCGGCGTGCTGCTGGCGTGGAGGAACCTGCGGCTCGGGCGCGGCGACCGCAAGGGGGCGTTTCGCCTGGCGGCGTTCGTCTTCGCCGTCTTCATGCTCGACTGGCTCTTCTCGGCGCACCACGTGGCGACCGAGGAGGAGGCGTCCAACTTCCTCGGCGAGCTGCGGGGGACGCTCTTCGTCGCCTGCTTCTTCTGGGTCGTCTACCTCGCCTTCGAGCCGTTCGTCAGGCGGCGCTGGCCGGGGCGCATCGTCTCCTGGAGCAGGCTGCTGGCCGGCGACTTCCGCGACCCGCTCGTCGGGCGCGACCTGCTCGTCGGCGCGGTCTTCGGCGCCGGCATCATCCTGTGCAACTTCTTCCTCGCCGACCTCGTCCCCCGCTGGCTGGGCTACCCGCCGCGCGAGCCCTGGTTCGACTTCCCCGCGACGCAACTGCTCGGGGTGCGCTCGTTCGCGCGCGGCCTGACGCTGCAAATCTACGCCAGCCTCCTTCAGCCCTTCATCCTGCTCTTCCTCCTGCTGCTGTTCCACATCATCCTGCGCAGCGAGCGACTCGCCGCGCTCGTCCTCTGGGCACTCGCGGCGCTGGCCCTCAGCCTGACGGCCGGTACGCCCGGCGCGCCGTTCGCGGCGGCGGCGGCCTTCATGGGCGTCTGGGTCTTGTACCGCTACGGGCTGCTGGCCTCCATCTCCGCGACGTTCTTCCTGCACCTGAACATCTTCTACCCGATAACGTCCGAGTTCACGGCGTGGTACGCGGGCGACTTCGTGCTGGCGCTCGCCGTCACGCTGGCGCTCGCCGTCTACGCCTTCCGCGTCTCGCTCGGCGGGCGCTCGCTCTTCGGCGGGGGGCTTCTGGAGGATTAGGGTCTATGAGCGACGAAGGGAAGGCGGTCGGCATGAGTTCCGAAGCGCACGCGGCCGTTGCAGTCGCACCCGCCGCGCGCGCACGTTCGGAGAACACGACCCTCGTCTTCGCGGTCGCGGTGGCCGTGGCGCTCGGCGTCGCCTGCGGCATCTGGGTCAACTCTCTGCTGGCCTCGTCGGCCGCCGCCGCCCGCGCCGCGCGCACGCGGCCCGCTTCGGAAGCCCCCCCGCCCGCAGACGAAAGCAAAGCCTTACAACCATCGGTCGAGGCCGCGGACGCCCCGGCGGCCTTCGAGGGGCCCGCGGCGGTCGTGGTCGAGGGGCGCGTGTTGCAGCCCGCCGCGACGCCTCCGCCGACGCCGGCCGCGCGGGAGGCGAGCCCGCGCCCCGCCCCGCCGCGGGAGGCTCGTGAGAGTGCGGCGTCGGGAGGGGCAGTCCGCCGGGAGCGGCCGTGCGCGCTCTACGCCAGCGCCTCTTCGCTAACCATGCGCGGCGGCGGCGCGGCCTTCCTCGTCGTCGGCGGCCCCGGACAGTCCCCCGTCACGGTCAGCACGCCGAACTGGGCCGACGTCGTAGTGTTTTCGGAAGGCCCGGCCGCCGGCCGTCAAGGCTGGATGAGATACACGGTCAAGTCGGTCAGCAAACGGCCCGGCCTCTACACGGTGCGCTTCGCCACCTCCTGCGGCTCGCAGACCATCCACGTCACGGTGAAATAGCGGTCAGAACCGCCCGCGGTAGCGGGCGGCCCTGAACTTAATGCTGAACGTAGTCATCCGACTGCCCGCGCGCCGGTGATGCTTCGGGCGAACGTCCCACCCCGAGCGAGTCGTAGTTGAGCGCCGCGTTGAAGAGGAGGAAGAAGGCTCCCTGCGTCTGGTGCCGCCACATCGGGTTGGTGGCGAAGAGCAGGACGTGTCCCCGCCCGACAGGGATGTCCACGACCGCGGGCGCGTTCGCAAGCTCCGACCCGCCCGCGAGCATCCCGCTCACCAGGAGGTTCTTCTCGTCCGAGGCGAAGCGCAGCACGACCCGCGGCCGCTGCGCGGGCGGCGTGTAGAAGGGGCTCCGCTGCTGCTGCCTCTGCTCGTCGGTCAACTGCTCCTCGCCCGGGCGCGCGGGGCTCCGCCGCGGCGTGGGCGAAGCCTGCGGCATCGCCTGAATCACGTCCGGGTCTGTCGGCGACCCGCGCCCCGAGGGCCGCCCCGTCGGGGCGGCCTGCGCGCCGCCGCCCCCTGCCGGGACGCCGTCGCCCGCCGCGACCTGAAAGACCGGCGTCTGGTTGAAGTAGACGGGCAGCGTCTCGCCGTAGCCGTAGGCGACGGGGCTCTTGCGGTCGGCGAAGGTCGCGTTGTAGATGGAGCCGCGCGCCTGCAACTGCGGCGTGTCGCGCACGGCGACGCCCGAGACCAGCCCGTAGTCGATGGGGATGCGCGCGTTGCTCGTCACGGCGACGAAGAGCCCGCCCTCCTCGACGAACCTTTGCAGGTTGCTCAGGCCCACCAGCCCCATCCCGCCGCGCATGTCCTCGGTCTGGTCGGGCGAGGTTCCGAAGTTGGGCGTCAGCTCC
The DNA here is from genome assembly GCA_035563535.1 of Pyrinomonadaceae bacterium. Classification (GTDB taxonomy): domain Bacteria; phylum Acidobacteriota; class Blastocatellia; order Pyrinomonadales; family Pyrinomonadaceae; genus QHXN01. The sequence goes on from DATMVD010000091.1 coordinate 374,545, forward strand.
GACTGCTTCCAAGGGATCGGCTCGCCGCGCATCGGCAACCCCTGCACGACCTGCTGCGCCGAGCCGCCCACCGGCGGGTAGATGATCACGTCGAAGCGCGAGCGGAGGTTCGGCGTGTCGCGCAGGACGTGGTCGGAGATGTAGGCGTAAGGGATTTTGTAGCGGTCGAACTCTATGCGATACCAGCCCTCGTTCTGCGTGTTGATCCAACTGTGGACGATGGCGATGCGCGGGACGGGCATCTCGTGCGTCTTCACGTCCGGCAGCTTGTCGAGCTTGTCGGCCCTGAGCCCCAGCTCCAGGACGGCCGCCCGCAGCCGCGGCTCAAGGCCCGCCGGGTTCCCTTCGACCTTGATGATGAAGGAGCCCGCGTTGTACTGCCTGCCTTCCGCCTTGAACGGCTCCTCGGCCGCCAGCATCCGCACGTCCTTGAGCCTGAAGCGGAGCGTGGCGAGCGTGTTCTCCGTGTTGTGGTTGATGACGTAGGCGACCGTCGAAGGGGTGGGTATCAGCGGGTCGAGCCGCCCCTGCACGCCGGCGTCCGTCGTGAGCAGCTTCATCGAGGTTTTCAGTATCTCCCTGTCCGTGATGCGCACGGTCTGGATGTTACGCATCGCGCCGAGCGTCCAGCCCGTGTCGTCGTAGGGCCGCGGGTCGCTCGTGTTATAGAACTGCGTGTCGAGCATCATGTCGGCCATGCGCGAGTAGGGCTGATCCATGCGCACGACGTAGGAGTTCTCCGGGAAGATGCGGCCGCCGTGGTTGAAAGGGACTTGCAGCCTGTGCACCTCGACGCCCATCAGGCGCAGGAGGTTGACGGCGTCGGCCGCCTCGACGGGGCGCGGGTCGTCCGCCGGCAGCACGTAGGCGGCCGGGCCTTCGTTGGTCGCCTTCGCCACCGCGCGCTTGCTCTTCAGGTAGAAGTTCTGGAGGAAGCGCTCCTTGTTCTGCGAGACGAAGTGCATGGCGAACAGCAGCGCCGACTGCTGCATGTTGACGTTGTTGCGCAGCGACCACCGGACGCGCGGGAGCGGCGGGTTCGGCCTGTACCAGGCGCGCTGCGCCTGCGCCGTCACCGTCCGGTCGAGCGTGTCCGCGCCCGCGTTGCCGAACGTCTCGTAGAAGCGCCCGACGGCGTTGTGGCCGTTGGCGACGTAGAACATGTAGTTCGGGGCCCAGCCGTCGTAGAAGCCGTGCGTCCAGACGCCGGGCACGCCGCGCTTCGTCATCTCCTCGACCTCGTGGTGGGCGAGCACCTGCCACTCGTCCACGACGAGCGGGTCGAGCCACGCGTTGTACGGCCCCGTCCCCGTCGAGGTGTAGAGGAAGGGCACCGACTCGTGCAGGTCGTGCAGGATGGCCGGGTGCCATTCGAGGAAGGTCTTCATCATGTTGCGCGTGAGCGCGAGCGCCATCCCGAGCCCGTCGCGGTTGTTGTCGTGCGCGACGTACTTGCCCCAGTAGACGAGCGGCGGCACGGCCCGGTCGGGGTTGGCCTTGCGGTAGTTGTAGAGGTCAACCATCTTGTCGCGGCCGTCAACCTCTAAGACGGGCGTGATGAGGACGACGACGTTCTTCCTGACCTCTCTGATGAACGGCGACTCCTCGACGGCGAGCCGGTAGGCCAGCTCCATCAGCATCTCGGGCGAACCGGTCTCGGGCGAGTGGATGGAGCCCGAGGCCCAGTAGAAGACCTTCCCTTCGCCGACGAGTCTCTGCGCCTCGGCATCCGACAGGCCGCGCGGGTCTGCGAGGCGCGCGGTGATCTCCTTGTAGCGGTCGAGCCGGGCGACGGCCGCCTCGTCGCCGACGGCGACCAGAATCTGCTCGCGCCCCTCCTCCGACCTCTCGGGCGCGTTGAAGACTTTGACGCGCGGGCTCGTCCGCGCAAGCTCGCGGAAATAGCGGTGGATGTCCTTCGTGTACGTGAGCCTGCCCGGCGTGCCGACGACGTAGCCGAGCACCTTGTCGGGCGAGGGCACGCGCGCGTCGGCGGGCAGGTGGTCTACGAGTTCGGTCAGGAAGTATTTCTCGGTCGTGTACTCTCTAATCTTCGCCGCGTAGGCTTCGTCTGCCCTCTGCTGCGCGACGGCGTGCGTGGCGAAGGCCAGTCCGAGCGCGAGGGCGCAGAATAGTCTGCTGCCGGCGGGCTTGCCAAAGAGGTGCATGGTCTCCTCCGTAAGCTGTCTGCGGTGTCTGTTGGGCGTGCGCCCCGCATGTTACGTGCGCGCGCGCCTTGAGTAAAGCGCGGTGGGTTAACCGCGGAGACGCGGGGGCACGGCTTTGAAGTCATAACTCGCCGAGCCGTGCCTCCGTGCCTCTGTGGTGAACTCTTCGGACGGGGTGTTACAATCCCCGGCTTGAGACCAGATCAAGGACTGACCGCGCGCCGCCCGAAAGATGAAGAGACACCTCGGGAACACCCTCGCCCTCGCCTCGGCGCTCCTGTGCTGCGCCTTCGCCGCGCCCTACGCTTCCGCGCAGGCCGAGCCGTGCCGCCTTGAGCGCGCCGTCGCGCCCGACTACGGCGGCGTGATGCTCGGCATGAAGCCTGCGGAGCTGTCGCAGATGTTCCCCGGCTCGGAGGACTTGCAGAAGGCCGCGCAGGCTCCGGCCGACCCGGCTGAAAAACCGTTCGTCGCTTCGCTCGGCGGGCTCGAACTGGGCGTGCGCAGGGATCATTTCGGGGACGTGAGCGAGTTGCTGCTCACCTTCCAGGGCGGCACGCTCCACCGCATCGACGTGCGCTACCGCCAGCCCGTGCCCTGGCGGCAGGTGTTGGAGTTCTCCGAGCAGGCGTCGAAGCGGCTCGCAGTCCCGCTGGACTCATGGGGCGACCCCTCGTCGGACGCCGAGAAGCACTCGCGCGCGCTCGACTGCCGCGGCTTCAGCGTCGTCGTGCGCATGGACAGGAACGGCCCGAGCACGCTCAGCATCGTGGACACGGTCGCGGCCCGGCAGGAGGCGGCGCCCGCGCAGACTGCGCCGCCGCCCTCGACGAAGCCCAGGCCGCGCAAGAAAGGAAAGACGGGTTGAAAGAGAAGGTCATCAAGACGGAAGAGGAGTGGCGGCGACAGCTCACGCCCGAGCAGTACCGCGTCGCGCGCGAGAAGGGGACGGAGCGGCCTTTCACCGGCGAGTACTACCGGAACAGGGACGCGGGCACCTACCTCTGCGCGGCCTGCGGCGCGGAGCTGTTCACCTCGGACGCCAAGTTCGACTCGGGCTGCGGCTGGCCCAGCTTCTACGAGCCGAAGGAGGGCGACAACGTCCGCACGCAGCTCGACACGAGCCACGGGATGATTCGCACCGAAGTCCTGTGCGCGACCTGCGACTCACACCTCGGCCACGTCTTCAACGACGGCCCGCGCCCGACGGGCCTGCGCTACTGCATCAACTCCGTCGTGCTCAAGATGAAGAGGGCGGACGAAGAATCTTCGGAAGAGAGTTCATGAGAGCAAAGCTTTCGAGCTTCATCCTCGCGTTCGTTCTCGCACACCTCTGCGCGGGCGTCGCGGCGGCGCAGGCGGTCGAGGTGAAGTCGCTCGCCGCGCGGCTCGGCTACCCCGCGGACGCGAAGCTGCTTATAGTGCACGCCGACGACCTCGCCGCGGCGCACACGGTCAACGCCGCGACGTTCAAGGCGTTGGAGACCGGCCTCGTCAACTCCGCGAGCGTCATGGTGCCCTGCCCGTGGCTGCCCGAGGTGGCCGACTACGCGCGCAGACACCCCGAAGCGGACCTCGGCCTGCACCTCACGCTCACGAGCGAGTGGAAGACCTACCGCTGGGGCGGCGTCCTCTCGAAAGAGCGCGCGCCCACGCTCTACGCCCCGGACGGCTACCTCTACCCGACCGAGGACGTGGCCGCCAAGCACATCGACGTGCGCGAGGCCGAGGCCGAGATACGCGCGCAGATCGCGCGCGCCCGCGCCTTCGGCATCCGGCCGACGCACCTCGACTCGCACATGCGCACGCTCTACACGACGCGCCCGCTCTTCGAGATGCTCCTGCGCGTCGGGCGCGAAGAGCGGCTGCCCGTGATGGTCTCGCGCGAGTGGTTCGCGCAGGCCCCCTTCCTCCCCGCCGCGCTCGGCCCCGACGGCATCGTCCTCGACCGCCTCGTCAGCGCAGACCCTTCCGTCAGCCCCGAACGCTGGGCCGCGTTCTACACGGACGTGATCAAGAGCCTGAAGCCGGGCGTGACGGAGCTGATCGTCCACCTCGCCTACGACGACGAGGAGATGCGCGCCGTCGCGCTCGACCACCCCGACTGGGGCTCGGCCTGGCGGCAGCGCGACTTCGACTTCGTCACGAGCGACGCCTTCCGCCGCCTGCTCAAAGAGCACAACGTCAAGCTCGTCACCTGGCGCGAGATCGGCAAGCTGCTGGCCAAGACGTAGACGCCGCTGACGCGGCGGATGCTTGCGTAGCCTTTATCTCAGATGGCGGAAGAGGAGAAGAAAAAGAAGTTCTCGCCGTCGCAGGCGTGGCGCGACGCGAGGGAGCTGGTGTGGGCGCACCGCGGGCGGCTGTCGCTCGGGATGGCGCTGATGCTCGTCAACCGCCTGGTGGGGTTGGTGCTGCCGGCCAGCTCGAAGTACCTGGTTGACGAGGTCATCATCAAGCAGCGCGCCGAGCTGCTCACGACCATCGCGCTCGCGGCGGGCGCGGCGACCGTCGTGCAGGCCGTCACCTCCTTCGCCATCTCGCAAGTCCTGGGCGTCGCCGCGCAGCGCGCCATCACCGAGATGCGCAAGGGCGTGCAGGCGCACGTCGCGCGCCTCCCCGTCCGCTTCTTCGACTCGACGCAGACCGGCGTCCTCATCTCGCGCGTGATGACGGACGCCGAGGGCATCCGCAACCTCGTCGGGACGGGGCTCGTCCAGCTCGTCGGCGGGCTCGTCACCTCGCTCCTCGCGCTCTGCGTGCTCTTCTACCTGAACTGGAGCCTGACGCTCATCACACTGGTCGCGCTCGCGCTCTTCGGCGCGATGATGTCCCTGGCCTTCAGCCGCCTGCGCCCGCTCTTCCACGAGCGCGGGCAGATACACGCGGAGGTGACGGGGCGGCTGGCCGAATCCCTGGGCGGCATCCGCGTCGTCAAAGCCTACTCGGCCGAGCGGCGCGAGACCCTGACGTTCGCGCGCGGCGCGCACCGCCTGTTCCGCAACGTGGCGCGGTCGATGACGGGCGTCTCCGGCGTGACGGCCTTCTCGACCGTCATCGTCGGCGCTATCGGCGTCATCCTCACGCTGGTCGGCGGCCGCGCCGTGCTCTCGGGCCAGATGACGCTCGGCGACTTCTTCATGTACATCTTCTTCACCGCGCTCGTCGCCGCGCCGCTCGTCGAGATCGCCGCCGTCGGGACGCAGATCACGGAAGCCTTCGCCGGCCTCGACCGCATCCGCGAGATAAAGAGGATGGCGACCGAGGACGAGGGCGAAGGGGAGAGGGAGCCGCTGGGCGAAGTCGAAGGCGAGATAGCCTTCGAGGACGTGACCTTCGAGTACGAGGAGGGCGCGCCCGTCCTGCGCGGCGTCTCTTTCCGCGCGCCCGCCGGGACGACGACCGCGCTCGTCGGCTCCAGCGGGTCGGGGAAGAGTACGCTCATCGGCCTCGTGATGGCCTTCAACCGGCCGCGCGAGGGGCGCGTGCTGATCGACGGCCGCGACCTCGCCACCGTCCGGCTCAGGGACTACAGGGAACAGCTCGGCGCAGTCCTCCAGGATAACTTCCTCTTCGACGGCACCATCGCCGACAACATCGGCTTCTCGAACCCGCACGCGACGCGCGAAGAGGTGGAGCGGGCGGCGCGCGTCGCCCACTGCGACGAGTTCGTGAAGGGGTTCGCCGACGGCTACGACACGGTCGTCGGCGAGCGCGGCGTGAAGCTCTCGGGCGGGCAGCGGCAGAGGGTCGCCATCGCGCGGGCGATTTTGGCCGGGCCGAAGATTCTGATTCTCGACGAGGCCACGTCGAGCCTCGACAGCGAGAGCGAGGCGCTCATCCAGGACGGCCTGCAAACGCTCAGGCGCGGGCGCACGACCTTCGTCATCGCGCACCGCCTCTCGACCATCCGCAGCTCCGACCAGATACTCGTCCTTGAAGAGGGGCGGATCGTCGAGCGCGGCACGCACGAGGAGCTGCTCGCGGCGGCCGGGCGCTACCGGCAGCTCTACGACAAGCAGTACCACTTCGAGCGCAACCAGTTCATCAACCCCGGCGAGGACTTCACGCCCGAGCCGCCGCGCCCCGTGTCGGCCCCGCCGCCCCCGGCGAACCTTTAAAGGAGAGAGACAGACGTGGCAGACGTTCCCCAGTCCTACGAGAACCACACGCGCTGGCACGCGCCCTTCCACTTCTTCGTGGCCCCCGTGCTCCTGACGAACGTCCTCATCGCCGTCGTCCAACTGGTGCGCGACCCGGGTCTGGACAGGGGGTGGTGGCTCGTCGTCTCAATCGCGCTGGTGGTGCTGGGCGCACTCACCCGCATCAACCCGCTCAAGGTGCAGGACAGGGTCATCCGTCTCGAAGAGAGCCTGCGTTACTACCAGCTCCTGCCCGAAGACCTCGCGCAGCGCGCCGCTTCGCTCACGACCGCGCAGGCCATCGCGCTGCGCTTCGCCTCGGACGAGGAGCTTGAAGGGCTCGTCCGCGAGGTGCTCGAAGGACGGCTGACGAAGCCCGACGAGATCAAGCGCGCCGTCAAGAGCTGGCGCGCGGACACGCTGAGGGTCTGAGCCATGCTCATCGGAAGGGTCAAAGAGGTCTGGCGATACCCCCTGAAGTCGATGGCCGGCGAGCGGCTGGAGGCCGCGTCCGTCGGCGCGCGCGGGCTGTGGGGCGACCGCGGCTGGGCCCTGCGCGACGAGGAGGCAGGCGAGATTCGCGGCGCGAAGATCAGCCCGAAGCTCATGCTCTGCGCCGCGCGATACCGCGACGAGCCTGCGGCCGAGGGCGCGCCGCCGCACGCGGACATCAGGCTCCCCGACGGCGCGGAGACCTCGACCGACGACCCGAAGATTAACGAACTGTTGTCGGAACTGCTCGGCCGCAGGGTCACGCTCTGGCCGCTCCGACCCGCGACCGACCTCGCGCACTACCGGCGCGCCATCCCCGCGGCGCGCGTCGTCGGCTTCCTGAGCCGCTCGCGCAACTTCCGCCGCCTCGCCATCGGCGCGATGCGGCTCGCGGGGAAGGACAAGGAGCTGCGCGAGGACTTCGGGCGCGAGCCGGGCGAGCCCCTGCCCGACCTCTCCGCCCTCCCCGCCGAAATCTTCGAGTTCACCTCGCCGCCCGGCACTTACTTCGACGCCTTCCCCCTCCACCTGCTCACGACCGCCTCGCTCGCGGCGCTCGCGCGCCACGCCCCCGACACGGCCTGGGACGCGCGCCGCTTCCGCCCGAACTTTCTGATCGAGACGGCCGACGGCGTCGAAGGTCTGGTCGAGTCCGGCTGGGGCGGCCGGGCCTTGCGCGTCGGCGCGCTGACGCTCAAGTGCGAGATGCCCGCGCCGCGTTGCAGCATGACCATCCAGGCGCAGGCCGGCCTCCCCAAAGACCCGCGCGTCCTGCGCACCATAGTCAAAGAGGCCGGGCAGAGCCTCGGCATGTACGCCAGCGTCGAGTCCGCCGGGCGCGTCCGCGTAGGGGATGAGGTAGTGCTTGAGTAGTCCCGGCGCGCGTTCAGAGCAAGAAAATTTAACCACGGAGACACAGAGACACAGCTTCTTGCCTTTAAGCTGTGTCTCTGTGTCTCCGTGGTTAATGTTTTAGACTGAGGGCAGATGACAGACCTAAGCCGCATACCATTCTCCGTCCTCGACCTCGCGCCCGTGCCCGAGGGCTCGGACGTCCGGGACTCTTTCCGCAACACGCTCGAACTCGCGCGCCGTGTGGAGGCGCTCGGCTACGGGCGCTTCTGGCTGGCCGAGCACCACAACATGCGCGGCATCGCCAGCTCCGCGACTGCGGTGCTCATCGGGTACGTCGCGGGCGGGACGCAGACCATCCGCGTCGGCTCCGGCGGCGTGATGCTGCCGAACCACTCGCCGCTCGTCGTCGCCGAGCAGTTCGGCACGCTCGAAGCGCTCTACCCCGGGCGCATCGACCTCGGATTGGGTCGCGCGCCCGGCACAGACCAGTTGACGATGCGGGCGCTGCGTCGGAACTTTGCCGCGGCCAACGAAGACTTCCCGCGCGACGTTGAGGAGCTGCGCGCCTACTTCGCGCCCGCGCGACCCGGGCAGTTGGTGTCGGCCGTGCCCGGCGAAGGTCTGCGCGTGCCCGTCTGGCTCCTGGGGTCGAGCCTCTACAGCGCGCGGCTCGCGGCCGAGCTGGGGCTGCCCTTCGCCTTCGCCTCGCACTTCGCCCCCGACTACCTCCTGCACGCGCTCGAAGTCTACCGCGAGGGCTTCCGCCCTTCCGCGGAGTTGCAGGAGCCGTACGCCCTGGCCTGCCTCAACGTCTTCGCGGCCGAGACGGACGCGGAGGCGCGAAGGCTCTTCACCTCGCTCCAACAGGCTTTCGTCAACCTGCGGCGCGGCCGACCCGGCAAACTCCCGCCGCCGTTGGACGAAGCCACGCTCGAAGGCTTCGCCTCGGAGCTGGAGATGGCGGGCGTCGAGCACGCGCTCCGCTACTCGGTCGTCGGCTCCGGCGAGACGGTGCGTGCCGGCCTCGAAGCCTTCGCCGAACTGACGCGCGCCGACGAGCTGATGCTGACCTCGCAAATCCACGAACACGCGGCGCGCCTGCGCTCCTTCGAGATCGTCGCCTCTGTACGCCAGCGCGCGGCCGCCAACGTGTCGTGAGGCGCGCGCCACACTCCCGCGAAGAAGCGCGCGGGTGAAAGGGTTAGAATGTCTCCATGATTAAGACGAACGGATACGCCGCGCCGAACGCGGGCGCGGCGCTTGAGCCCTTCTCGTTCCAGCGGCGCGACGTGGGCGCGCGCGACGTGCTCATCGACATACAGTTCTGCGGCGTCTGCCACTCCGACATTCACCAGGTGCGCGACGAGTGGGGCGGCTCGATCTACCCGATGGTTCCGGGGCACGAGATCGTCGGCCGCGTCGCGCGCGTCGGCGCGGAGGTCTCGAAGTTCAGGGAGGGCGACCTCGCGGGCGTCGGCTGCTTCGTGGACTCCTGCCGCACCTGCCGCAACTGCCGCGACGGCGAGGAGCAGTACTGCGAGAACCATCTGGTCTCGACCTACAACGGGACCGAGAAGGACGAGAAGACGCCGACCTACGGCGGCTACTCGACGAAGATCGTCATCGACGAAGACTACGCGCTGCGCGTCCCCGAGTCTCTGCCGCTCGCGAACGCCGCGCCGCTCCTCTGCGCGGGGATCACGACCTACTCGCCCCTGCGCCGCTTCAAGGTGGGCGAGGGGCAGAGGGTCGGCGTCGTCGGCCTCGGGGGGCTCGGGCACATGGGCGTGAAGCTCGCGGCGTCGATGGGCGCGCGCGTGACGGTCTTCAGCACGTCGCCGGGCAAGGAGCGGGACGCGCGCGCCCTGGGCGCGCACGACTTCGTCGTCACGCGCGAGCCGGGCTGGTCGGACGCGCTCAACGGCAAGTACGACTTCGTCCTCGACTGCGTCTCCGCGCCGCACGACATCAACCTGTATTTGAACCTGCTCAGGCGCGAGGGCGCGCTCGCGCTCGTCGGCGCGCCGGAGAAGCCTTTGGAGGTTGCCGCCTTCTCGCTCATCACCAACGGGCGCTCGCTCGCCGGCTCCATGATCGGCGGCATCCGCGAGACGCAGGAGATGCTCGACTACTGCGCCGAGAAGAACATCGCCTCCGACATCGAGCTGATCCCGATTCAGAAGATTGAAGAGGCGTACGAACGCACCGTCAGAGGCGACGTGCGCTACCGCTTCGTCATCGACATCGCCTCACTGAAGGGGTAGACAGTAGTCAGTAGCCGGTAGAAGAAAACAGGCGGCGCGCCTTAACCTACAGGTCGGGCGCGCCGCTTTGTCTTGCTACTGGCTACTGACTACTGTCTACTGTCTACTACTAAGAAGCGACGACGTAACCCTGTAAATCTGAGACGGCCGCGAGCAGCTCGCCCGGGTTGAAGGGCTTGGCGATGTGGAGCTGGTAGCCGGCGGCGAGCGCGCGGCCCCGGTCTTCGTCGCGGGCGTAGGCCGTGAGCGCGGCGGCGGGCGTGCGGCCGCCGCGGTCGGGCGGGAGCGCGCGCACCTGCTTAATCAGCGCGTAACCGTCCTCGCCCGGCATGCCGATGTCGCTCATCAGGATGTGCGGCCGCCAGGTCTTCAGCTTCTCCAAAGCCTCGCCCGCCGACGCGCAGGCCGTCACCTCCGCGCCCGACTGCGCGATGACCATGCTGATGAGGCTCCGCGTGTCCTGCTCGTCGTCCACCACGAGGACGCGGACGCCCGCCAAGCCGTCCGGCCTGTCCAGACCCAGGACGGCCGCCTCGGCCTGTTGGCACGAGCACGGCGCGGCCGCCGCCTGGGCCAGAGGGAAGGCGACGGAGAAGGTCGAGCCCCGATCCTCGCCCGCGCTCTCGGCCCTCACCTCGCCGCCGTGCAGCTCAACCAGGTGGCGCACGATGGCGAGCCCGAGGCCGAGCCCGCCGTGGGCGCGCGTCGTCGCGCTGTCGGCCTGGCGGAAGCGGTCGAAGACGTGCGGCAGGAACTCCGCCGGGATGCCGCGCCCCGTGTCGCTCACCGAGAGCCTGACCCGCGCCCCTTCGCGCGCGAGGCGCACGCTCACGCGCCCGCCCTCGGGCGTGAACTTCACCGCGTTCGACAGGAGGTTCCAGGCCACCTGCTGAAGTCGCGCCGGGTCGCCCGAGACGGTCTTCCCGCCCGGCTCGCACTCGTATGTCAGTCGGATGCCCTTCGCGTTGGCCGCGGGGCGCACGACCTCGATGGAGTTCGAGACGACCGTGTCGAGGCCGACCTCGCGCGTCTCAAGCAGGAGCTTCCCCGAGATGATGCGCGAGATGTCTAACAGGTCGTCGATGAGTCTCGACTGGGTCTTGGCGTTGCGCTCGATGGTCTCAAGCGCCTGCGCCTGCACCTCGCCGCGCACCTGCCCGGCGCGCATCAGGTTCGTCCAGCCGATGATGGAGGTGAGCGGGGTGCGCAGCTCGTGCGAGAGCGTCGAGAGGAAATCGTCCTTCAGGCGGTTGGCGGCCTCGGCCTCGGCGCGCGCGGCCTGCTCCCGCAGCAGAATCTTCTCGCGCTCGGCCTCGCTCTCCTTCAGCTCGCGCAGGTAGCGCGATAGCTCCTCGACGTGCGCCTCGGAGTCCTCGATGTTCTTGAGGTAGGTCAGGTAGGTGAAGTAGATGATGGCGATGATGGGGAGCGTCGCCAGCACCGCGTAGAAGCCGACCGACTGGACGAGCCGCGCCGTCACCCCCGCGGTCGAAGCGCCCGCCAGATACGTCACCGAAGTCCAGAGGTAGTAGGTCTTCCACGTCGGCCAGAAGCGCTCGCCGAGCTTGAGCGACTTCTCCAGGGCGATGAGGCCGGTGTTGGCCGCGTACTGCACGAGCGCCATGACGAAGACGGCCGCGAGCGCCGAGGCCGTGTAGTCCTTGGCCGCCACGTCGGCCGCGCCGAAGAGCGCGCGCAGCGCCGTCGCCGTCAGGAAGGTCGAGAGCGCGAGCACGGCCGCGTTGAAGAGGATGGTGACGGGCTTGCGGCTGATGCGCAGCGAGGCGTAGACGCCTTCGAGCGCCGAGAGCATGACGGCCGCGGGGCCCCCGTAGAGCAGGAGGGTGAGGAAGACGAGCGTGTCCGAGACCGTGATGCGCCCGCTCACGCGCGGGATGCGCACCGCGCCGTGCGAGCCGACGCAGACCAGCAGGCCCAGCAGCAGGAAGCGCGCGTCGAGCCGCCCCAAAGGCAGCGACGCGGCGGAGAAGACTATCGCCCCCGTGCCCAGCGCGATGACGGCCCACATGAACGGCCGAGCGGGATTTCTTCTGCCCTCCACAGCTCCTCCTGCGTTGTCTCTACTGCTTGTCCAATGGTCGGCCCCGCGCAGTCCGGCGCGGGCCTCGTACGGGGAGAGAGGCATCTGTGAAGTCTTCAAACTGTGAAGTCGTTTAACTAAGACCCTTTGAGACCGTCCAACTCTTCGGACGGACTCAGTAGTCGAGGCAGTCAACGCCGTCGTCCACCGCGGCGGCCATCGACTCCGTCGCGTCGCCCGCGACCGACGCCGACTGCGCCTGTAGGAAGAGGTCGCCCGTGATGACCCCGTCGCCCGTGATCACGCCGTCGCCGGTAATCACGCCGTCGCTCAACATGTCGCCGTCCTCCAGGTGCGTGCCCCCTCCGAGCAGCAGCGCCGACGAGGCGAGGAAGACCAGGCCGTCGCCGGTGATGACGCCGTCGCCGGTCATGATCTGGTCGCCGGTGATGACCCCGTCGGTGATCATCGTGCGGTCGCCCGTGATGACCCCGTCGCCGGTAATCACGCCGTCGCCGGTGATGACCCCGTCGCCCGTGATGACGCCGAGGCCGTAGATTCTCTGGTAGCGCGTGATGAGTTCGAGGCCCGTCACGTAGTTGTAGTTGAGGATGAGGCCGCGTGACCAGTTGAAGGTGTGGCCCGCGATGGTCGTCTGCGGCGCGGGCGGCGCGCCCACGAGCAGCGGGTCGCCGAGCGGCGTCGCGGAGGAGAGGTCTGTGCGGACGAGCTTCGCCAGACGGATCGCGCCCTCGACGTTGACGAGCCCCGCGCCCTGCTCGAAGAAGTTGAAGCCGGCGAGCGGCTGCGCCGTGTACATCAACAGGGCCTTGACGAGGTTGGGCGTCAAGGTCGGGTTGGCCTGCAAGATGAGCGCCGCCGCGCCCGCCGCGGCGGGCGTCGCCATCGAGGTGCCGTTCAGGTACATCTGCCGGCGATTGTCCACGGGGCTCACGCCCGCGTCGAGTTCGGGGTGCTGCGCGAGCAGTCGGTTGTTCGCGGCCGCCGCGTCCACGATCTTGTTGCCGGGGGCCACCACGTCGGGCTTAATCAGGTTGTCGTAGTGCTTCACCCCGTCGGCGTCCGTGCGGTAGCTGCGCGTCGGCCCGCGCGAGCTGTAGCTGGCCACCACGTCGTCGCCGCGCGCGTCCGAGCCGAAGGTGTTCGCCGCGCCGACGGTCAGCGCCGAAGGCTCGTTGCCGGGCGAGTGTACGTGGCCGTAGACCTTGTTCCCCGCAGAGTCCTTCCCGTTGTTGCCCGCGGCGGCGACGACGACGATGCCGGCGTCCACGACCCTCCGCACGGCCTGGCACGCCGGGTCGTCGCGGTAGGATTCGATGGCCGGCATCCCGAGCGAGAGGTTGACGACGCGGATGTTGTAGCGCGCGCGGTTCGTCAGCACCCAGTCGAGCGCGCGCAGGAGGTAGGCGGTCGTCCCCGCGCCCTGCGAGTTGAGCACCCGCAGGTTGACGATGTTCGCGTTCGGCGCGACGCCCGTGTAGGCCGCGTTCGAGATGCGGCCGTTGCCCGCGGCAATTGAGGCGACGTGCGTCCCGTGCCCGTAAGGGTCGTCCGTCCGGCCCTCGCCCGTGAAGTCCACGCTCGCAACGACGCGCAGGCCGTTCGACTTGTCGAGGAAAGCCTTGTGCGTCGTGTCGATGCCGGAGTCGATGACGGCGATGCCGACGCCCGTTCCGTCGAGCCCCGAGACGTTCGTGCCCGCGGTCGCGCGCACGGCGTCGGCGCCCGTCGTCGCCGAGACGTGGCCGAGCGTGCGCACCTCCTTGTTGATGGCGACGTAGGCCACGTCCGAGCGCTGCGCGAGCGCGGCCGCGGCGCCCGCCGGCAGGTCGACGGCGCGGAAGTCGAAGTTCTGAAACTGCCTCACGTCGCTCCCGCCGCTGAGGAGCAGCGACGTGTCCAACTCGCCCGACCAGTCGCCCCGCGGGCGGACGATGACGCGGACGCGCTCCGAGCCCTGACCGTTGTTGACCTTGCGGATGATCTCGGCCGAGACTTTGCGGCCGGAGTTCAGAGTTTGACTCAGAGTTTGATTCAGAGTGCCGGTAACACTTTCGAGCAACTGCGCGCGCGCGGGCGGGGCCAGCGACACGGACGCCGACGTGGCGAGGCACAGCGCGAGGAAGAGCCGGACGGCAATACGGCGCATGAACATAATTCCTTGAAACAGATAGATAGACAGAGGCCGTGGCGGGCCTGCCGAAAAACAGCTATCAGCTTTGAGGATTGGCCTAACGGTCGTCTTGGTCGGGGCTCAAGCGACTGGGGCAAAAATCACGCTCACGCCCAGAATGGGGGTTCTGGATGGGCGGATTTTAACAAATGGTTCTAAATTGTCAACACAAGGTTGAACATTTTTAACTATCTATTTGACCGTAAAAGTTCGGTACAAGTCTTTAAGAAGCTTTGGGTTAGAATGTCCAAACGCGGACGGTGTGTTAAACACTCGGGGAGGTTCATATGAGACCGGGAAAACTGGCGCGTGCGCTGGCGCTTGCCCCGCTTCTCTTCACGGGCTGTCTAACCGAGCCTTCGGCGAACGCGCCCGCGGCGAACTCGTCCGCGGCCGCAAAAGCGAACCGCGCGACCGCCGAGGCGAGCCCGACCCCGGCAGCGCCCTCCGGACTGGCCGCTTTCAAAGCCGGCAAGCTTGATAATTACATTAGCGCGGCGACCTCGGGCCTCGCGCAGGAGCAGAGGGAGGCGATGGGGCGCGTCAACGGGGACGGGCGGAGGCTCCTGGCGCTGCGCGGCTACCTGCGCGCGGGCGACAGTGCGGCGACGCGCTGGGCCTGGTCGCGGGAGCGCATCGAGGCTTACGAGAAGTCGCCCGAGTACGCGGCGGCGCTGGCGGAGATAGAGAAGGTGAGGCGCGAGTTCGAGCGCGCGAACCCGGGCTACACGCTGCGCGTCAACACGCAGGTGCGGAGTCTGGACGAGCAGTTGAGTAAGTGGAACGATAACGACTCGGTGGCGCGCGCGGGCGAGGAGCTGCTGGGGCGCGCGCGGAGCTGGACGGGCGGCCTTACGCCGTGGTGCCGTCCGCGTTTGAGGTGGAGAAGTTCGGGCTCTTCCTGCGCGGCGCGACGACGAGCATGACGCCGCCGCTGGCCGTGCCTGGCTTGTCGCCGCACGGGCAGTCGCGCGCGTTCGACTTTCAGGTGATGCGCGGTGGCGAGTTGATCGCGGGGCCTTCGGGCGCGGGGCGATGGGACAGCGAGGGCTGGACCGAGAAGGTGCGCGCGGCCGTCGCGCGCGCGAGCACGAAGTTCAAGGGGCCGCTCGCGTCGCCGCGCGAGCCGTGGCATTACGACTACCGGCCTTAACAGATGATCCGGTCGAAACATCTCAAGGTCGCCGGCCTGACTCTTTTACTGCTCGCCCTGCTGACGGCCGGCGCGCTCAGGTTTCTGCCGCACCTCCCGTGCCCGGCGGAGGGCGTCGCCTTCACGCCTGACAGGCGCGCCTTCATGCGTCTGAAGAACCGTGTGGGCGCGCCGACACGGGAGGACTTCGACGAACGCGTGACGCTCGAAACCCTGTTGTCGCCGGGCGAAGACCGGGGGCGCTGGTCGGAGTCGCGCGCGGGGAGGGTCGAGGGTTACGTCGTCGAGGTCGTCGAGGGCGGCATGGAGGCGGCCAACTGTTTCTCGTCCCGCGAGCGCGACGTGCACATACACGTCGCCGCGCGCCCGGACGCCCCGCGCAGGGAATGGCTCGTGTTGGAAGTGACGCCGCGCACGAGGAGTTGGGCGGCGGAGTGGGGCCGGGACTGGTCGGCGGCCGCGCTGAAGGAGGAGTTGGTCGGCCGGCGCTGCCGCTTCGAGGGCTGGCTCATGTTCGACCGCGAGCACGCGGACAAGTCGGAGAACACGGCGCCGGGCGCGCAGGGCAACTGGCGCGCGACCGCGTGGGAGCTGCACCCGGTCACGCGTATCGAAGTTTTGAAATGAGTTAAGGGTAGCGGACGACCGCCGGGCCGGTTTCGGGCAGAGGGATGCGCTCGGTCTCGCCGGGGACGTCTGCAAAGCGGCCCGCGCGCCAGTCCTCCTTGGCCTGCTCGATGCGCTCGGGCGAGCTTGAGACGAAGTTCCACCAGATGTGCCGCTTGCCTTCGAGCGGCGCGCCGCCCAGGAGCATCACGCGCGCGTGCTTCGCGGACGCGCAGCGCAGCAAGACCTCCGCGCCGGGCCTCAGCAGAAGCAGTTGGCCGGCCACGTACACGTCGCGCTCGGGCGCGACTTCGACCGAGCCTTCGACGACGTAGACCGCGCGCTCTTCATGCTCTGCGGGAACGTCAATCAGGCGGTCGGGCGCGAGCGTCGCGTCGGCGTAGAACATCTCGGAGAGCGTCCGCACGGGCGAGCGCGCGCCGTAGAGCGAGCCCGCGATGAGGCGCACGCGCTTGCCGTCGCCCTCGACGACGGGCAGCTCCGAGGCGTCGTGATGAAAGAAGTCGGGCGCGGACTCCTCGTCCTTCAGGGGCAGCGCCACCCAGGATTGGATGCCGAAGAGTTCCGACCCTCCGCGCCTTAACTCAGCCGGGGTGCGTTCGGAGTGCGCGATGCCGCCGCCGGCCGTCATCCAGTTGACCTCGCCGGGGCGGATGGGCTGCACGGTGCCGAGGCTGTCGCGGTGCAGCAGCTCGCCTTCAAACAGGTACGTGACGGTGGCGAGCCCGATGTGCGGGTGCGGCGCCACGTCGAGCCCGCGTCCGCCGCGAAGTATCTCCGGCCCCATCTGGTCGAGGAAGATGAAGGGGCCGACCATGCGTCTTTTGACCGACGGAAGTACGCGCCGGACTTTGAAGCCCTCGACCAGCTCGCGGGCGCGCGTGACGACGACCGCCTCGACGGGGCTCGCGCCTTCGTTAACGGGAAACGCTGTCGAATCCGAGTCCAAAGGCATCCTCCGAGTCTGCTTGAACGAAGCGTTGGGAAATGTGATGATGCCACCCCGAGCCGTGCGTTGCAATCCGCTGTCCCGCGCTCAGGTCTTACCCGCAGTTGAAGTGTTTACGTGACCGCCGACTCCGACGATAAAGGGGCTCCCGCGCAGTCCGCGCCGCCGCCGCGCCGCGCGCTGGCGCTCAGGTGGCACCTGGTGCTGCTCGTGGTCGGCGCGCTCCTGCCGCTGGTCGTCTTCGCGGCCGTGGTCGTCTACCGCCTGGCGGAGAGCGAGCGCGCCGCGACCGACCGCCGCCTGCTCCGCTCGGCGCAGGACGTGTCGCTGTCGCTCGACCGCGAACTCCAGTCCACCATCAGAACCTTAAGGGCCGTCGCCGAAGCCGAGGAACTTGACCGCGCCGACCTCGCGGCGTTCCACGTCGAGGCGAAGCGCGTGGTCTCTACCCAGCCCGCGTGGTTGACGCTCATCCTGCTCAAGCCGGACGGGCAGCAGTTGGTCAACACGAACGCGCCCTGGGGCACGCCGCTGCCGGAGGCGACAGAGCCGGAGAGCCTGCGGCTCGTAGTCGAACAGAAGCGGCCGGTCGTGGGCAGCCTCACCCGCGGGAGGCGTAACCAGGCGCTCGGCTTTCCCGTGCGCGTCCCCGTGCTGCGCGGCGGCGAGACGCGCTACGTGCTGACGGCCGTCATCACGCCGGACGCGCTAGCGGGCGTCGTCGGCCTGCGCGGGCAGCCGAGCGAGGAGTTGGCGCGGGCGGTCGTGGACGCGCAGGGCATCATCGTCGCGCGCAGCCGCGAGCAGGAGAAGTTCGTCGGCACGCCCGTGAAGGAGTCTTTCACGCAGCGCATGCGCGGGGCGGACGAGG
This sequence comes from Pyrinomonadaceae bacterium, assembly GCA_035563535.1. GTDB lineage: Bacteria > Acidobacteriota > Blastocatellia > Pyrinomonadales > Pyrinomonadaceae > QHXN01. The sequence continues at coordinate 392,301 of DATMVD010000091.1, forward strand.
GGCTCTTCTACGACGTGGCGCGGGACGGGACGCCGGTCTACGTCGCCTTCAGCCGCGAGCCTTCGACGGGCTGGACGGCGGTGGTCGCCGTTCCCGCCGCGGTGGCCGAATCACCCGCGCGCAGCAAGACGACGGCCGTCCTCGGGCTGGGCTTAGGGCTGCTCGCGCTGAGCACGCTGGGGGCCTTCGTCATCTCGCGCCACGTGCGGCGGGGCCTGCTGGCCGCGGCCGAGGCGGCCGAGACGATGTCGCGGGGCGAGCGTCCCGCGCCTCTGACCTCGAACGTCAAGGAGGTGGCGCAGCTCGGGCGCGCGCTGACAGATTCGGCCGCGCTGCTCGCGCAGCACGAGCAGGAGCGCAACGAACAACTGGCCCACGCGACGGCCGCGCGCGCCGAGGCCGAGGCGGCGCGCCGCGCGCAGGAGGGGCTGCTCCGGAACCTGCGCGAATCGGAGGCGCGCCTCCAACTCGTCGCCGACCACGCGCCCGTCCTCATCACCTACTGCGGCGCAGACCGCATCTACAGGTTCGTCAACGAGCCCTACGCCGAGCGCTTCGGCCTGCGCCCGTCGCAGGTGACCGGCCGCTCCATCGAGGAGTTCCTCGGGCCGGAGGCTTACGCCGCCATCGAGCCTTACGTGGACGCGGTGCTGCGCGGCGAGCGCTTGGAGTACGAGGTCGAGATCCCCTACGAGCGGCTCGGCGCGCGCCACATGTGGGTCGCCTACGCGCCGGAGTTCGACGAAGAGGGACGGGTGACCGGCTTCGTCAGCGCCATCCTCGACGTGACCGAGCGCAAGCGCGCCGAGCAGCGCCTGCGCGAGTCGGAGGAGCGCTTCGCCAAGGCCTTCGAGTCGAGCCCGCTCGCCCTCACCATCACGTCCCTGAAGACGGGGCGGCTGCTCGAAGTCAACGAGACCTTCACGCGCCTGTCGGGCCACACGCGCGAGGAGGCGGTCGGCCGCACGACGCTCGAACTGGGCCTGTGGGCCGAGCCCTCCGACCGCGCGGCGGAGCTGGCCGTCGTGGCGCGGCACGGGCGCATACGCGACGTGGAGTACCGCTTCCGCATGAAGGACGGCAGGGAGCTGACGGGGATGCTCTCGGCCGAGCAGATCGAGATCGCGGGCGAGCCCTGCGCGCTCACGGTCATCGAGGACGTGACCGAGCGCAGGCGCGCAGAGGCCGAGCGCGACCGGATGCTCGTGCGCGAGAAGACGCTGCGCGCCGAGGCCGAGAAGGCGAACCGCCTGAAGGACGAGTTCCTCGCCACGGTCTCGCACGAGCTGCGCACGCCCCTGACGGCCATCCTCGGCTGGGCGCACATGCTCGAAACGGACGGCCTCGAAGAGAAGACGGCGCGCCACGCCGTCGCCGTCATCAAGCGGAACGCGCTCCAGCAGAAGCAGATCGTCGAAGACATCCTCGACGTGTCGCGCGTCATCACGGGCAAGCTGCGGCTCGAGTCGGGGCTGGTCGAGCTGACGCCGGTCGTGCAGGCCGCGCTCGACACCATCGCGCCCGCGGCCGAGGCGAAGGGGCTGAGGCTGCGCTCCTCGCTCGACCCCCTGGCGGCGGTGACGGGCGACGCGGCGCGGCTCCAGCAGGTCGTCTGGAACCTGCTCGCCAACGCCGTCAAGTTCACGCCCGCGGGCGGCGAGGTACGCGCCAGTGTTCAGCGCCTGCTGACGCACGTGCGCATCGAGGTGAGCGACACGGGGCAGGGCATCCTCCCGGAGTTCCTGCCCTACGCCTTCGACCGCTTCCGCCAGGCCGACATGGGCACGACGCGGCAGCACGGCGGCCTCGGCCTCGGCCTCTCCATCGTGCGCCACCTGGTCGAGGCGCACGGCGGGAGCGTGCACGCCTACAGCGCGGGCGAGGGGCTGGGCTCGACCTTCACCGTAGACCTGCCGCTGCCCGCCGAGGCCGAGTTGCCCGTGCCGCGCGCCGAAGCGCCCGCCGCGCAGGCGCAGGGGACGGCGAGGCCCGGCGACTCCCAAACTCCGCCCGCCGCGCGCGAGGGCGCGGCAGAGTCTCTGCCCCCGCTCGTCTGCGTGCGCGTGCTCGTTGTGGACGACGACGAGGACACTTTGGAGATGCTCACACTCTTCCTCCGACGCGCCGGCGCGGAGGTCGCGCGCGCCGAGTCCGCCGCCGCCGCGCTCGAAACCCTCGAACGCTTCCGCCCGGACGTGCTCGTGGCAGACATCGGGATGCCGGAGGTGGACGGCTACGAGCTTCTGCGCCGCGTCCGCGCGCTCGCGCCCGAGCGCGGCGGCCTCACCCCGGCCGTCGCCCTCACCGCCTACGCCGGCGAGTCCGACCGCGCGCGCGCCCTCCGCTCCGGCTTCCAGGCGCACCTCCCCAAGCCCGTCGAACCCGCCGCCCTCATCGACGCCGTCACCAGCCTCGCCGGCACGGCCGCCCCGAGCGAGTTCTGAAGTCTTTGTCCTTTGCGCCGAAGTCACGCCCCCGCCAGGGTATGTCTTAGACCTTATCCCGACAAACTTGGTGCAACCATGAGAAAAGCTGACTGGAAGAAAAGGAAATACACTCAGGAAGAGTTCATTCAGGCGTGGCTGACAAGTAGGACAGTTGGTGAGGTCGCAAAGAAGTTAGGACGGAATCAGAGTGGCGGCGGCTACGTTGTCTTGAGAACGGCGGCGCAGGAGTTGAATTTACCTACTGACCACATGATTGAATATGGTCTGAGTACCGGCCCGAGCTATAACCGTTATAGGTGTATCCCGCTGTCGGAGGTTTTGATTGAAAACTCTTCCTACACGAATGTCGCGCGGTTGAAAATCCGCCTGTTGAGGGAGGGGCTCTTAGAAGCTAAATGTCATGAGGAAGATTGCGGCTTGACGGAGTGGAAGGGGAGGCCGATTTCCTTACAGCTAGACCACGTCAACGGGGATAAGTTCGACCACAGGATTGAGAACCTCAGGCTCCTGTGTCCGAACTGTCACTCTCAGACCGAGACATTCGCGGGAAGGAATAAACGAAACTGAATACCGAGGGACGGACTCGAACCGTCACGGCCTTGCGGCCACGGGTTTTTGAGACCCGCGTGTCTACCGATTCCACCACCCCGGCTCGGGAGTGATGATAGGTGTTGGGGCGAGGGCGAGTCAACCGGCGTGTGGGGGCGGCGTGTCCTCTCGGAGGCGCTTGAGGGCGGCCTCGCAGTACTCCTCGTTGTTGTCGATGAGCACGGAGCGGCGGCCGGCGGCGAGCGCGGCCAGGCCGGTCGTGCCGCTCCCGCCGAAGGGGTCACAGACCAGCCCGCCTTCGGGGCAGAGCAGGCGTATGAAGAAGAGCGGCAGTTCGACGGGGAAGACGGCCGGGTGGCCCACGTTCTTCCCGATCAGGGGGAGGCTCAGGACGTTCGGCGGCAGCACCGTCCGCTTGCTCACCCAGTGCGAGATGTCGCGGCCGAACCCGCTCGCGTTCGCGGAGTTCTGCCGGCAGCGGTCGTGCTCGCCCAGCCTCGCCAGGCGGGACTCGACCCAGCCGCCCACGGGCCTGCGCACGGCGTCCTGGTTCATGTAGGGCCGCTTCGACTTCGAGAGGTGGAAGCAGTACTCCCAGCCGTCCCTCAGCCGCGTGGGCCAGTAGCCGGGCATCGGGTTCGTCTTGTGCCAGAGGTAGTCCTCGATGCAGTGCCACCCGGCCCCGGCCAGCGCCTCGATCGTGTGCCAGACGTAGCGGTGGCGCACGCCGCCGACCACCTTGTCCTTGATGTTGATGACGAGGCTGCCCGAAGGTCTCAGCGCGCCCCAGAAAGATTCGTGGAAGGTCATGAACCAGGCGGCGAAGTCGTCGGGGTGGACCGAGTCGTAGTGTGTGCGGCGCGCGTCGGCGTAAGGGGGCGAGGTGACGATGAGGTCTACCTGCCCGCGGTAAGCCTTCAGCTCCTCGCGGCTGTCGCCGCAGACGACCGTGCAGGAGGCGCCCGCTCGCTCGACGGTGACGGTGCTCGCCGGCAGACTCATCTGCTTCGACCCCCTTTCGGCGGCTCGGTTGTAAAGAGGCGAGGCGGGCTGGTCGCGCCCGGCATGGTAGAAGAAAGCCCCGCGGCAGACAAGGGCCGTACGCCCGCCGCGGGCGGGACTTGAGGCCGGGCGGCGCGCTTCGTATGAATTCGCACGGATAAACGCTTGTCTAAAATATCAGACGGCGTTAATATGAGTTGCCTCTTCGTCGTTACCGCCATGCGTTGGGGCTTGGCGGGGCGCGACCTCTCCCACCTCAAAGTTTCACCCGAAGGTTCCCCGTAGGTCTGTGGAGACTTTTATCTATGGATAAGACTCTGGGCGGAAGAGCGCGCATCCTCGTCGCCGACGACGAGCCGGAGATCAGGCACGTCCTGTCCGACCTGCTGACCCCCCTCTACGATTGCGAGGCGGTCGGGTCGGCCGAGGAGGCGCTCGAGCGGCTGCGCGCCGGCGGCTACGACCTCGTCATCAGCGACATCATGATGGGCGGCATGAGCGGGCTCGACCTGATCCCGCGCGTGAAAGAGCTTGCGCCCGACACGGTCGTCATCATGATCAGCGGCGTCCAGACGGTCGAGAGCGCCATCAACGCCCTGCGCGCCGGGGCCTTCGACTACGTGATGAAGCCGTTCGACCTGCACCACGTCGAGGCGGCGGTGAGCCGCGCGCTCGAACACCACTTCCTCCGCGTCGAGAAGCGCCGCTACGAGACCTACCTCGAAGAGATGGTGGCGCAGCGGACCGAGGAGCTCGACAAGGCCCTGCACTCGCTCGGCGACGCCTACCGCACGACGCTCAAGGCGCTCACCGCCGCGCTCGAGACGAGGGACCTGGAGACGCACGGCCACTCGGAGCGCGTGGTCAACTTCAGCCTGCGGCTCGGCCAGGAGCTGGGGCTCGACGCGGAGCAGATGCGCTCTTTGGAGTTCGGCTCACTCCTCCACGACATCGGCAAAATCGGAGTGCCCGACGCCATCCTGCGCAAGCCCGCGAAGCTGACCGAGGAGGAGTGGGTGCGGATGCGCGAGCACCCCCTGCACGGGCAGAAGATTCTGCGCGGGATCGAGTTCTTAGAGGGCGCGGCCAGGGTCGTCGCGCAGCACCACGAGAAGTGGGACGGCAGCGGTTATCCCCTGGGCCTGCGGGGCGCGCAGATCGACCTCAACGCGCGCATCTTCGCCGTCGCCGACGCCTTCGACGCCATCACGAGCGACCGCGTCTACCGGGCGGGGCGTTCTTACGACGAGGCGCTCGCAGAGCTTAACGAGTACGCCGGCCGCCAGTTCGACCCACGCGTCGTCGAAGCCTTCCGCCGCGTCCCGCGCGAGGAGTGGGACGCCATCCGCCGCCGCTCGCTCGCCGCCCGCGAGCGCATCGCCACCTCCCGCCGCGTCGAACAGGTCGCCCAGCACCTCTACACCGGCTCCGGCGCGATGGCGCATTGAAGGGAAGTAGGCGGTAGGCAGACGGCAGTAGGCAGTTAAAGGCAAAGCAAAGCAGAGAAGATAAAACGAGGCGGCCGGTCGGATGAGACTCGGCCGCCTCGTTTTATTTATCGGGCTTCGTTCTTGTCTTAACTGCCTACTGCCTACTTCTTCCCCTCCGGCTGTCTCATCGTGCCGACGATGTAGCCGCGGCGGGCCCGCAGCGTGAGGCCCTGGCGGCGCGCGCCGACGTGTATGCGGCGGTACTCCGTGGCCGAGGCCCTGCGCAGCGGGCGCTTGGGGCTGTAGGTGATGACGTACTGCGAGTCTATCTCGCGCGCGACCGCGGCGGCCTCGACCGACATGCCCTCCTCCGTGGCGGGCTGGCGCAGGAGCCCGCCGGTCTCCTCGGTCAGGTTCTTCAGGCGCGCCTGGCCGCGCTGCATCTCGCGCTCGGCCTCCCGGCGGCGGCGGCGCAGGCCGGGGTCGAAGGTGATGCCGGAGTTCACGTCCGTCGGGTTGATGCCGGGGCCGCGCATGCCGGGCGGGCGCGTGGGGTCGATGCCGACGGTCGCCTGATCCGCGCGCGACTGCGCCGCGCCCGGCTTCTCGGGCGGGGTCTTCCACCACGGCTGCTTCATCGCCTCGCGCGCCACCTCCGTGTAGCTGAGGACGTGCAGCGTCGTCTGCGACGCGATGAGGCGGTTCTTGGCCTCCTCGTAATCTTTCGAGCCCGCCGTGTCGATGCCGTCGGTGACGATGACGAGGTGCCGGTTGCCGACGGGGCGCTCGGCCAGAAGCTCCGAGGCGCGCCTGATGCCGCGCGACAGGTTCGAGCCCTCGCCCGAGGCGAGCTTCGAGCGCACGGCGCGCACGGCTTCGAGCTTGTCGGCCGTCCAGCCTTGCAGCGTGTCCACCTTGCCGTTGAACTGGACGACGGCGAGGCCGTCCCCCTCGCGCAGGTTGCGGATGACGGAGAGCGCCACGTCGCGCGTCGTGGTGGCGCGCACGGCGGGGTCTAAGTCCCAGCCGGTGCCGAGCAGCAGCACGACGCTCGCGGGCGTGCGCCGCACGCTCTTGACCTGCTGCGGCACGTTGTCCTCGACGACGAGCACGTCGTCGGTGGCGAGCGCGGCGTCGAAGTTCCCCTTCTCGTCGAAGGCGAAGACGGGGATGCGCACCTCTTCGGTGAAGATGCTCTCGGTCTCCTCCTCGTCGGGCGTCGGCGTCGGGCGCGGGCGCACCCCGCTCTGCGCGCACAGCGGCGCGGCGAGCAGGAGCACGAAGAGCGCGCTCGCTAACAAGTTCGGCAGGCGGCGTAAAGACATGGAGACTCCTCGGAGGGACTAGATTTCGGAACCCGCCGGTTGTGATGCGCCGCGAACCCCCGCACGTTCGCCCGAACCCAAGCGCCGCACGGCCCCGACCAGACGTTCGACCCGCGCTTTCTCAACCGTGTTCGACCAGAGGCCGCCCTCCTTGAAGTAGGAGCCGACGATGAAGCCGTCGGCCGCGTCGTAGAACTCTGCGACGTTCTCAGGTGTCACGCCAGAGCCGAGCAGGACGGGGATGCGGCAGTGCGACTTCGCCTCCTTCACGTCCGCGGCGCGCGGCGGCTCGCCCGTCGCCGAGCCCGAGACGATGACCGCGTCGCCGCGCATGAACTCGACGGCCGCGCACGTCTCGCCCAGAGAAACGTCCGCCGTGATGGCGTGCGCCGAGTGCTTCTTCTTCACGTCGGCCCAGACGCGCACGTTGTCCGCGCCTATCTTCTTGCGGAAGCGCAGAACCTCCGCGGCCGAAGACTGGATGAGCCCCTCGTCCGCCACGTGCGCGAACGCGTACGCCTCGACGCGCACGTAGTCGAGCCCGGCGGCGTGCGCGACCGCGACCGCCTCGACGTTCGCGCCCGCGAGAATCTGCACGCCTACGGGGAGCCTCGCTTCGGCCTTCACCGCGCGCGCGACGACCGCCAACGCCGCGACCACCTCGGGGCCGACCGAGCCGCGCAGGTAAGGCACGTCGTGCATGTTCTCGACCATCAGCCCGTCCGCGCCGCCGTCGCGGTAGCGGGCGGCCTCGCGCACGGCGAGTTCGGTCAACTCGTCCACCGTGAGCGCGGACGCGGGCGTGCCCGGCAGCGCGCCGACGTGGATGACGGCGACGACCGGCTTCGGATTCTTGAAAAGGTCTAAGGTCACTTGAACGAAACCGTTTCGACATCGGCGTAGCCGAGCTTCAGAGGCGTTTCGCGGCCGAAGACCTCGACGCGCACCTTGAGCAGACGCTTCGCCTGGTTGATGCCTTCGATCTTACCCGTGAACGACGCGAACGGCCCCGACAGCACGCGCACCGTGCCGCCCAGCCTAAACGTCTGCGGCATACGCCTGCGCTCCGGCAACTCGCGGAAGAGTTTTTCGAGTTCGTCCGACATGGCTCATTCCGTTCGCGTGAACGGTGAACCGTAAACCGTGACAAGATAAAAAGCAGCTCTTACTTGTCACGGTTTACGGTTCACCGTTTACGGCTTTCCTCGCCTGCGCCTGCACGGCGGTGATGGCGACGGCGTCCACGATGTCTTCGGCCTTGCAGCCGCGCGAGAGGTCGTTGGCGGGCCGGTCGAGTCCTTGCAGGACGGGGCCGATGGCGGTCGCGCCGCCGAGACGCTCGGTCAGCTTGTAGGCGATGTTGCCCGCTTGCAGGTCCGGGAAGATGAGCACGTTGGCGCGACCCGCCACGCCGGAGCCGGGCGCTTTCGACTCGCCGACCTTGGGAATGAGCGCCGCGTCGGCCTGCAGCTCGCCGTCTATCTCAAGCTCGGGCTGGCGCGCGCGCACGGTGCGCGTCGCCTCGACGACCTTGTCAATCAACGGATGCTTCGCGCTGCCCTTGGTCGAGAAGGAGAGCATGGCGACGCGCGGCTCGGCTTCGAGGAGCGCGCGGCACGAGTCGGCCGAGGCGATGGCGATCTCGGCCAGCTCGGCCGCCGAGGGCTCGATGACGACGCCGCAGTCGGCGTAGATGAGCGCGCCGCTTGCGCCGAACGCGGGGTCGGGCAGCACCATCACGAAGAAGCTGCTGACGATCTTAAAGCCCGGCCGGATGCCGATGCAGTGGAGCGCGGCCCGCACGGTGTGCGCGGTCGTGTTCGTCGCGCCCGCCACCGAGCCGTCGGCCTTGCCCTCGCGCACGAGCAGGTTGCCGTAGTAGAGCGGGTCGCGCACGGCGATGCGCGCCTCGTCGGGCATGAGCCCCTTGGCCCTGCGCAGCTCGTGGTAGAGGGCGGCGACGCGCTCGAAGTCGGAGGCTTTCGTGGGGTCGAGGACGCCCACGCCGCCGAGGTCTGCCCCGGCCGCGCGCGCGTGCGCGCGCACCTTCTCCTCGTCGCCGAGCACCGTGACGCGCGCGATGCGCTCACGCGCGACAATCGAGGCGGCGACGACCGTGCGCGGGTCTTCGCCCTCGGGCAGGACGATGTGCTGCGGGTCTGCCGCCGCGCGCTGACGTATGCGTTGCAGTATAGACATAAGAAGAAAACGATGAGCGATGAATGACGAGAAGCACGCTACCGCTCGTCCCTCATCCGTCCCGTGCTGTCCCGAGTTGTTCGTTGAGCGGCTGTAAATGTAGCACGAAGAAATCAGGCAGTACCACCCGCGGTGGCGGGCGGGTCTCGCCGGCATCGTCAGAGTCGCTCAGAGTTAGACTTGCCCGCCCGCCACCGCGGGTGGTACTGCCTGGGCGGCGGGCGCAGTCTTCTGTTTTAGTTGTTGAGCGTCTCGTCAACGAGGCTCTCGGCCGCCGCGGCGAGGCGGCGGACGATTTTCGGGTCGTGAGTCTTGAGGGCGGAGAGGACGCGCTCTTCGGGGACGGCGCGGGCGTCGGGGCCCTCATCGTCGAAGGCGACGAGCGCGACGCGCAGGGCGGGCGAGTCGGCGACGACGAACCACTCGCGCGCGAGCCGCGGCGAGCCCCCCAACTCGATGACGCGCATGTTGGGGTGACGCGGCGGCTTCCAGTCCGGCTCGCCGAAGACGTAGACGCGCTCCGACACGTCGGCGATGCGCATGTAGCGGTCTACCACGGGCTCCATCCGGGAGAGTTTTTCAAACCCGGCGTAGAGCCTCCCCCCGCGGTGCGTGCGCAGGAGGACGGCGTTCTCGATGAGCAGCGAGAGGTATTCGAGGGCGGGCGCCTGCGCGCGGAAGCGGAAGGCCGCGCGCTCGTCGAAGTCGCGCCGCGAGACGTGCGTGACCGTGCCGAGGTCTTCGACCGCCTCGCCGCCGAAGGCCACGGCCTGCTCGAACATCGAAAACTCTCTCATGGCAAGGTGCGGGCGCCCCCGGGGCGGGCGGCGCGCCCGGCCTTTTTGTAGTAACTCTAATCTTCGCCAGCGTCGCGAATGTTTATTGAAAATGTTGAGAGCGAGGCGCAGCGGGGGCCGTCCCGTTCATACCAGCCGGGGGCGAGTTGTTGTCAGTCGGCGGATAAAGGCGCTACTATCGGCCCGGCCGCGGGCTCTTCCTCCGTCACGGACTTAAGGGAGCAGTTGAGTGAATCTGGGCATCCTGGAAATCCTCATCCTCCTCACCATCGTCGCGCTACTCTTCGGCACCAACCGCCTGACCGAGCTGGCACGTTTTTTAGGCAAAGGCGTCGGGGCTTATAAGCGGGAGGCGGGCGAGCTCGAAAGACTGTTGGGGGTCAGAAAAGCGTCGGAGTTAAGTGTGACGCAAGGCGAGCCCCCGCTGACTATTTTCGTAAGTTCAAGGATTGACGAGCTAAGCGCCGAACGTCGGAGCGCGCTGAACGCGATAAGTAAGATACCCGTCGCAAGGGCCTGGGTTTTCGAGTTCACCCCGCCGTCCTCCGAAGAAGTGGAAGACTCCTACCTGCGTAAGGTGGAGCAGTGTGACGTCTTTATCCTCATCATCGGCGAAACCGTCTCGCCGCCCGTTATGCGTGAGTACGAGGTCGCCAGAGCGGCCGGCAAACCTTGCCTCATATTCATCAAGGACTGTGAGCGGGGGGCCGAGGCCGACGCCTTCGTCAAGAGCCTGTCACTGAAGTCCCCGCGATTTTCCACTCCCGAAGGGTTAGCCCACATCCTGACGCTGGCCCTGCTCGACGAGTTAATCAGAGGCTACCGGGAGGGCAGGCATCGGAGTCTGTCCGCCGCCGATTTCGGCATCCTGGCGGCCGTCCGCGAGGTCTTTGCGAGGGAGGGCGGCGAAGAGCCGCGGGAGGATTCGGTCGGCAGGCGGCGGCTGGCGGAGGAGTTTCGTAAAGAAGGTATCAAACGGAAGAAGGCCCACGACTACCTTAACGCGGTCAAGTTCCTGACACAGGCCCTCTACCTTGAGCCGTCAAACCACAAAGACCTGAGCGACCGCGGCAGATGTTACTTCGAGCTCGGGTACCGGAGAGAAGCTATCGCCGACCTGAAGAAGGCCATCTCAATCGCGCCCGGCAATACGAAAAATTTGATGAGCCTCGCGATCGCTTACTCGAATGAAGGCGAGGCGGAGCAGGCCGTCGAAATCTGTAACAGGGTTCTCGCCCTTGAGCCACACGGCGAGGAAGCGTACGCAGCCTATTGGATTCGTGGCCACTGTCACAGCGGAGACCCGAAGCGTACCGCGAAAGTGACCGAGGACTTTGAAAGGGCGCTCACGTTGCTCGACCGGCAGCGGCTTCTTCGTCCCTCGGATACGCAACTGCTCCACCGGCGCGGGCAGATTCTCTGCGAGTTAGGCAGGGTGGATGAGGCCATACGGTTCGCCGAAAGGTACGTCGCCGAAGAGCCGCGGGACACGTATAGCCATCTCTTTCTGGGTGTGTGTTACCAGCTGAAAGGTGATCGTAAGAGGGCGATCAAATCATACGAAGAGTGCTTGTCGTTGCCGTCGAGCTACTGGACGGCTCAGGCGAGAGAGAACTTAAGAAGGTTGACGCGGCCGGCGGTCTAATGGTGACGGACGACGCCCGCGCCCGTCTGAACTTCGTTCACCCGACGGCTAAGCGCCCTTGAGGGCATCGAGCAGTTTGTCGTGGATGCCGCCGAAGCCGCCGTTGGACATGACGGCGACGACGTCGCCTTCCCTCAGGACGGGCGCGAGGTGTTCGACGATGGCGTCCGCGCCGTCGAGGCAGAGGGCGGGGCGGTCGCGGCGCGCGGCGATGTCGGCGGTCAGCTCGTCCGTGTCGAGGAGGCGGCCGTAGGCGCTGCCCTTCTCGCGCGCGAAGACCGAGGAGAGGACGACGTAGTCGGCCGGGTCGAAGGCCGAGGCGTACTCCTCCTGGAAGACGGCGAGGCGGGAGGTGGCCGAGCGCGGCTCGAAGACGGCGACGAGGCGGCGGCCCTTGTACTTCTCGCCGAGCGCGCGCAGCGTCTCGCGCACGGCCGTCGGGTGGTGCGCGAAGTCGTCGATGACGGTCACGCCGCGCTCCTCGCCCCGCACCTGCATCCGCCGCTTGACGCTCTGGAAGGTCTTGAGCGCACCCTTGATCGTCTCTTGCGGGACGCCCCACGCGTCGGCAGCGATGATGACGGAGAGGCAGTTGAGCACGTTGAAGTCGCCGATGAGCGGGGTCTCGAACTCGCCCCACGGCTCGCCCTCGCGCAGGACTTTGAAGCGCGTGAGCGCGCCCGAGTAGTCAACGTCCGCAGCGCGCCAGCGCGCGTCCTCGCCCGTGCCGAAGGTCTCGAGCCGCGTGTGGAGTCTGTCCCCGAACGACTCGACGACCTCGCGCACGGCGGGGCTGTCCCAGCCGGCGACGAGGCGGCCGCGCGAGGGGACGAGGTTCACCAGGCGGCGGAAGGCCGTCTTGACGGCGTCGAGGTCTTTGTAGATGTCGGCGTGGTCGAACTCGATGTTGCCGACGACGGCGATCTCGGGGAGGTAGTGCATGAACTTCGGCCCCTTGTCGAAGTAGGCCGTGTCGTACTCGTCGCCCTCGATGACGAAGTAGTCGCTGTCGGTCACGCGGAAACTCGCGCCGAAGTTCTGCACGACGCCGCCGACGAGGAACGAAGGGTTCAGGCCCCCGCGCTCCATGACCCACGTCGCGATGCTGGTGGTGGTCGTCTTGCCGTGCGTGCCCGCGACGACGAGCGAGCGGCGGCCGCGGATGAACTCCTCCTTGACGACCTCGGCCTGCGAGCGGTAGACGAGCCGCCGGTTCAGAGTCTCCTCGACCTCCGGGTTCCCGCGCGAAAGGGCGTTTCCGACGACGACGCAGTCGGGCGCGGGGGTGGTGAGGTGCTCCGGCTCGTACCCCTGCATGACGGGGATGCCCAGCGATTCGAGCATCGTGGACATCGGCGGGTAGACGTTCTCGTCCGAGCCCGTGACCCTGTGCCCGCGCGCCTGCAACATCCCGGCGAGACTGGCCATCGCCGTCCCGCAGATTCCGATGAGATGGTAGTGCATAGGTGATGAGTAATAAGACCGCAGCGATTGGATTAAGAGCGATTGACAGCCGGGTCAGGACCGCCCGCGGCAGCGGGTGGGCTTGGTGATACGGCGCGCACGGTTAATGTAGGCTCGCCCGCTACCGCGGGCGGTTCTGACCCGATTCTCCGTCTGCCACCGGAATGGTGAACGAGAAGGTCGAACCCTTGCCGACCTCGGAGCGGACTTCGATGCGGCCGCCGTGCAGCTCGACGAGCTGACGCGTGATGTAGAGGCCGAGCCCCGTGCCCTTCTCGCTGCGGGTGGCGCGCGAGCGCGCCTGCGCGTACTTGTCGAAGATGTCGCGGAGGTCTTCTTCGGGGATGCCGACGCCGGTGTCCGCGACCGAGACGCGCACCTGCTGCGCTTCGGGCGCGGCGCTCAGGGAGACGCGGCCGCCGCGCGGCGTGAACTTCAGCGCGTTCGAGACGAGGTTGACCAGCACGCGGCGGAGCTTGGCGCGGTCGGCGCGCAGGGTCGGCAGGCCCTCGGCCACGTCCACCTCGAGCGCGATCTCCTTCTCGGCGGCGAGCGGCTGCATCTGCTGGCGCAGCTCGTCGATGAGCCCGCGCAGCTCGATGGTCGAGAGGTCGAGCCGCATCGTGCCCGACTCCAGCTTCGAGGCGTCGAGCAGGTCGTTGACCAGCTCGATGAGGTTCTGCGTGTTGCGCTCCATCATCGCGACCATGTTCTTCTGCTCGGGCGTCATGTCGCCGAGGCGGCCCGAGGTGAAGAAGTTGATGACGCCGCTAATGACCGTCAGGGGCGAGCGCAGGTCGTGCGTGGTGAGCGCGAGGAACTCCTCCTTCATCGCCGACAGCTCGCGCAACTGCGCGTTGGCCTGGTTCAGCTCGCGGTTCGACTCTTCGAGTTTGGTGTTCAGCCGCTCCAACTGCTCGCGCTTCTCCTCCAACTCGCCCAGCACCTGCACGAGGTCGCGGTTCTGCCGCGCCAGCTCTTCGAGCGCCGAGTCGTCCTCGTCCGTGCTGACGAAGTCGCGCAGGTAGTCGGCGCGGCCCCTGACCTCCTCGGCCTCCTGCGGCGGGAGCCACTTGACGACCGCGACGCGCGTGCCCTCGCCCTCTTTGGACTGGATGTCGAACTCGTCCATCAGGCGGCGCGTGCCGATGAGGCCGACGCCGAGCCCGGAGGGCGAGCGGTACGTGCCGCGGACGATGGAGCGGAGCTTGGCCTCGTCGATGCCGGGGCCGTCGTCGCGCGCGGTGATCTGGAGGCCGGCGGCCGCCGCGCCGCGCGTCGCGAGCGAGAGCGTGATGGCCCCCGCGCGCGCGTACTCGTAGATGTTGCGCGTCAGCTCCGAGACGGCCGTCGTGATCTTGATCTGCGTCGTCGAGTCGAAGCCCATCTCGCGCGCGAGCCGCCGGACGCGCTCGCGCACCTTGACGATGTCGGCCTCGCGCCGCACGTAGATGTCGCCGAGCCTTGTCGAGGTGATGCCCTGCATACCGATTTAGAGTACAGGATTCAAAGTCCGAAGTTCAAAGCCCCGGTGGGGTCGGGCTCAAACAGAACCGCGAGCGGTAGCGAGCGGGTCGCAGTTACGTCAGAGTTGCCGCTGTCGGAGCACGCACCCGCTCGCTACCGCTCGCGGTTCTGTTCACCTATATACAAGCACGGTCGCGTCGTCGGAGTTGCGCGCGAAGTCGCGCAGGAGGACTCCGGCGAGGAGTTGGGGGCTTTTCGTCAGGAGCCCGGGGTAGGCGGCGGCGTCCCAGGTCGCGCTGATGCCGTCGGAGGCGATGACGAGCGTCGCGCCCTCGTCCCAGCGGTGCGGCCAGACGCGCACCTGCGAGAGGCGCGCGCCGAGCGTGCCGTTCGAGGGGATCGGGCGCGCCGGCTCGGACGCGCCGAGCACGCGCACCTCGACGTTGCCGACGCCGGCGTAGTTGAAAGTCCCGCGCTCGTGGTCGAGCACGACCGCGCCCATCACCGCGCCGCGCGTCGTGCGCAGGGCGTCGTGCGTCCCGAGGATCAGCTCGTCGAGCGGCTCGCCCTCCCACTGCTCCAGGGTGTCGAGCGCGACCTGCGCCGCCTCGCGCGCGCCGCGCCCGTGCCCGAGCCCGTCCACGACCGCGAGCAGCGTCTCGCCGTCGTGCTCCTTGATGAAGTAGGCGTCGCCGTTGGTCTCCTCGCCCGGGCGCGGCCGGCTCCAGCAGCCAACGCGGCGCGTCACACGCCTCGCCCGCTCGCGCTGCTCCTCGGTCGTCGGGGGCGCGACCCACTTGCGCCCGAGCAGCGCCGTGCCGTAGGTCATCCGGCGCTGGGTCGTCAGACGCCGCGTCGTGCCCTTGACGGTCGAGTAGGCGTCGAACTCGTCGAGCAGGCGGCGCATCGCGCCGAAGCCCGTCCCCAGACTGCCGCCCGAAGAGACGCCGTCGCGCAGGGCGCGGTCGAGGTCGTAGACGCCCGGCCCCTTATCTACGTAGAACAGCTCGAGCCCCGGCTCTTCGCCCGGCGTCTCGGCCCAGTGCAGGCAGCCGCCGCCGGTCGCGTAGCGGACGGCGTTCGTGCCGATCTCCTGCACGACGATGGCTATCTCCTCAAGCCGGTCGTCCGAGAAGCCCAACTGGGACGCGAACCGCCGCACGCCGCGCCGCGCCGCGCCGACCTGCGGCTCCTCCTTGATCTCCTGCGTGTGGAAGGTTCGCATACAGAACTAGGGTGCTGGGTTCTGGGTTTCAGGTGTTGGGTAAAGACCCGAAGTTTTTATCCAACACCTAGAACCCAAAGCCCAACACCCTCCTTACAGCCAGCGGACGACGGTCACGCGCGTGCCGACGCCGACCGTCGATTCAATCTCGAAAACGTCAACCAGCCTTTTAGAGCCCGGGAGCCCTTTGCCCAACCCCCGGCCCGTCGAGAAGCCGTCGCGCATGGCGGCGTTGATGTCGGGGATGCCGGGGCCCGTGTCCTCGAAGATGAGCCGCAGGCCCGCCCGGCCCTGCGCGGGGTCGAGCGGCTGCGCGATCATGCGCCCGCGCTTGGCGTACTTGACGACGTTGCGCGCCAGCTCCGAGGTGACGGTGGCGAGCCGCGTCACGTCGATGATGCGGAAGCCGACGCTGGCGGCCAGGGTGCGCACCTCGCTGCGCGCGATGATGATGTCGTGCTCGCTCTCAAGGGCGATTGACCTGCTCTGCAAAGGCTCCTGCCCCCCCGAGGCCCGCGTCCTCCTCGTCCTCGTCCATGGCGAACTCGGTCCGCAGGAGCCGGATGCCCTCGTCCACGTTGAGCACCGTGTCCACGCCGCGCAGCTCGAGCCCCAGCTCGACGAGCGTGATGGCGACGGCCGGCTGCATCCCGACCACCACGGTGCGCGCGTCCATGATGCGCGCCATCGCCGCGATGTCCGAGAGCACGCGCCCGATGAAGGAGTCCACCATCTCCAGCAGCGAGATGTCGATGAGCACCCCGCGCGCCCCCGTCCGCTCCAGCTCCGAGAGGATGCGCTCCTGCAAGTGGATGACCGTCTGGTCGTCCATGTCCACCTGAATCGGCACGATCAGGACGCGGCCGACCTTCAGGATGGGTATGCGTGTGTATCCGTCCAATGTTTTCTCGTAAACCGTAAACCGTAAACCGTGACAAGGAGAACCGGTTTTCACCTGTCACGGTTTACGGTTTACGGTTTACGCCTCCTGTTTCTTCTCTCCGCCCGTCGTGATGGTCTCGGTCTGCTTGACGACCTTCTGGAGCTGGTCGCCGTTGGCGCCGTTCTGGAGCTTGGCGAGGGTGCGGGTGGGGACGACCGTGCGGCCGATCATCTCCAGCGCGAGCTTGATGCCGTCCGACATCTGGGCGCGGGTCGTGATCTGCGTGAGGTCGATGCCGAGCTGCACCATCGTCTGCGCGATGGCGGGGGAGACGCCCGTCAGGATGCAGCGCGCCCCCATCAGGCGCGCGGCCGTGACGGTCTTGATGAGGTGGTTGGCGACCAGCGTGTCCATCGTCCGCACGCCGGTGATGTCGAGGATGGCGATTGTCGAGCCGGTCTCGACCACCTTTTGCAGCAGCGCCTCCATCATCATCTGCGCGCGGCGCGAGTCGAGCGTGCCGATGATGGGGAGCGTCAGGATTTTGTCCCAGACCTTGATGACCGGCGTCGAGAGTTCGAGCATGTCGGCGCGCTGCTGGCGGATGATCTCCTCGCGCGAGCGGATGAAGTTCTCGACCATGACGAGCCCGAGCCTGTCGAGCAGGCGCGTGAAGTAGTTCATCTCGGGGACGAGGGAGGCGGCGTCGCCCTCCATCTCCTCTGCGAGCAGCGGGCTGATGACGTTGCGCAGCGAGAGGATGTAGGTCGCGTTCTCCATCGGCGTGTAGCCCTTGACGGCGCGCAGGTGCGAGATTTCGTTGAGGTAGTGGCGCAGGTCGTCGAAGGCCGGGTGCTCGAAGTCGCCGCCCGACGAGTCCTGCACGCCCTGCAAGAGCATGTCCAAGACCTGGCGCGACTGCTGGCGCAGGTCCTTCTTCGAGATCAGCTCGTCGCGGAACTCGTCGTTCTCCAGGCGCTCCTTGATCCAGAGGTTGAGAATCTCGTCGCGCCGGTTGGCGAGGAGCGCCGCGATGCGCCGCTCGCCCGCCCGCGCCGAATCGTTCTGGTCCGCCATGTAAAGTCCTCGCGTACGGGCGCGGCCGCCCGCGCCCTCTCTAGGTCTTCTGGAAGGCCCCGGCGTGTGCGCGCCGACACAACTCCCCCGGCGTGGGAGGGGGGACGGACTGCGGCGCGCTTCGTTTGAAAGGGGCGTTTTTAAGTCGCGCTTATCTTAGCACCCGGCGGGTCAAAAGCAACAACGCGCCGGGGGGCGTGTGTGCCCCCGGCGCGTCGTCGCACGAACGGCCGCGGCGCGGCGGCCCGGCGGCTCGCCTCAGTGCTGTTCCATCTTCTGTATGGCGATGATGGTCATCGGCGAGTCGCCGGAGGTGCGGGTGTAGGAGACCCAGAAGCCGGCCTTCGGGTAGCGGATGAGCTTGTAGAGCGAGCCGTCCGGCTTGGCCTCGGGCTCTTCGCCCAGCACGGACTTCGGCGCGGGGACGGCCTTGGTGCTGAAGTAGGTGACCGAGACGGCCGAGACCTTCTTGGCCGCGTCGTAGTAGACCTGGCAGGACTCGTCGTCGCTGATGGCGAAGACCTCCTGCTTGTCGTCCTTGTCGGTCGGGCTGCCGAGGAGCTTGCGCGCCTCTTCGGCCGTCATGCCGATGCGGACGCCCTTGTAGGCGTGGAAGGGTGGCTCGTCCTGCGCCTGGTCGGCGGGGGCGGGCGCGGGCTTGCGCGCCGTCTGCGAGAGCGCCGTCGGGAGGAGCGCGAAGGCGGCGAACAGGAGGAGCGCGACTCCGGCGGGCGCCGGGGTGCGCGTGCGTGCGTGGAACATTGGGACAGTCCCTCCTCTTGAAAGGTGTGCGTTCCGAACTGTAGGAAAAGGACGCGGCCGGGCGGGTAAGAGACGAGGGCTCGTCTAAAACTCTACTGCGGCCCGTGCCTCGTTGCCTGTGGCAGGGGACGATAGTCCAAATTTACGTACTAAGTCAATACCATCGCGTACCTAAACGCGGAGGGCGCGGCGACTGAGAGTCAGTCGCCGCGCCCTCCGCGCGTCGGGGGAGAGTCGGGGGAGTCTTACTTCTCCTGCCCCTCGCCCTGCTTCTGGACGAGCGCTTCGAGCGCGGCGAGGCGCTGTTCGAGCGTGTTCACCTTGGAGCGGAGCTGCTCGACCTCCTCGGTCTTCTGCTGAAGCTCAAGGGTGCGCGCGTCGAGCGCCTTGACGGCCGCGAGCGAGACGCCGACCGCGTCCTGCACGCCGATGGCCTTGTCGCTCGTGCCGAGCTGGAAGGCCGAGTAGAAGTCCTCCGCCATCGGCCCGAGGTGGCGCGCGCTGCTCCCCTCGGAGATGTAGTTCCAGGTCGAGACCGGAACCTTGCGGAGCCGCGCGAGCACGTCGTCGCCGTTCACGTCGAAGAAGTTCTCTTTCGTCGTGCGGCTCGAAGTGCAGTTGAAGACCCCAGACCCGGCGGGCAGGTTGCAGCCCGTCGTGCCGCCGAGGTTCGTGCGGAAGCGGAAGCCGCCGGTAGCGCGCGCCGCGAACTCGTTGTTCGCCGTGTTGCGGAACGTGTCGGCGCTCTGCTGGGCCGCGCCGTCCGACCAGATGAACGTGCCCGTGAAGCCGTTGTTCGAGGCGAACTTGCCCATGGCCGTCGTGTGATCCTGGTCGGCCGTCACGTTGTAGCCGATGGCGACCGCCGCGAGGCCGCGGATGTTGAAGGTGTCGGGGTCGCACTTGCCGTTGATGAGCGGGCCGCCCGACTGCGCCTTGTTGCCGAAGGCGACGCCGTAGGTGTCGCAGACGCGGTTGCCGGCTCCGGCCGAGAACCCGGCCGCGCCCTTCACCTGGTTGCCGCTGCCGAAGACGATGGACGAGGTGCTCTCGGCCGAGTTCGTGTCGCCGAAGGCGAGCGCGTAGAGGCCGATGGCCGTCGAGTTAGAGCCGCCCGCCCACGAGAAGAAGCCGACGTTGGCGTCGTCCCACTCGTTGTCGGCGTAGCCCGAGCGGAACGCGCCCTTGTACGAGTCCCAAGAGGTGCGGTAGCCCTTGCCCTGCATCGGCGAGACGCCGATGCCGAGGTTGCCGGTGGCGACGAAGCTGCCGTTCTGGAAGACCTTGAACCAGGCCGGCGTGTGGCCGCCGGGGCCGGAGCAGCAGGTCGAGCCGCCGCGCAGGTTAATCATCGGCGCGGTGCCGTTGGCGTCGCCGACCGAGAGCTGCTCGGCGCCGGGGACGAACTTGACGAAGTTGGCGTCGGCGTAAGCCTTGTTCACGGCGTCGCCGGCGTTGACCGGGTTGGCGACGTTGGTGACGAGCGCGCCGCCGGCCGAGAGGCCCGTCGAGAAGGCGTTGACGCCCGTCCAGTTGTTCGCGCCGCCGAGGCGGGCGACGTTGGCCGACAGCCGCGCGTCGGAGATCGTGCCGGCCGTGCCGGCGGCGTTGAGGGCCGAGACGATCTGCGTGCCCGTCATCGCGCCGCCCACGGCGGCCGTCGTCATCTTCGTGCCGTCGGGGAAGACGAGGCCGTTGCCCGCGCCGTTGATCTTCATGTTGCCCGCGACTTCGAGCTTCTGCGCCGGGGCGTCCACGCCGACGCCGATGTTGCCGGCGAAGAAGGCGCGGCCGTTGGTGATGCCGAAGACCGGAGCCTCGTCGGTGTGCGGGCTGGGCCCCTCGGGGATGCGGTAGAGCCAGAGGCCGTTGGAGACGGCCGCGCCGTTGCCGCCGCGCGTGTCGAGCTTGAAGAACCAGCCGTTGCGCGTGTCGTCGTCGAGGTGCCAGCCGGCGTTGTAGTTGGCGTTGATGGTGAACGCGCCCCAGTTCTGGATGTTGGCGACGGTCTGGAAGCGGAAGAACTGGTTGCCCGGCGTGTCGAGCGTGATGGCGTTGACGCCGCTCGGGCCGGCGAGGTGGAGCATCGAGGTCGGGGCCGTCGTGCCGATGCCGATCTTGCCGGCCGTCTCGTAGATGGCCGAGTCGCCCATGTTGCCGGCGTCGTCGAGCCACTTGGCGAGGCGGTTCGAGGTGCCGAGGCCCGCGAGCGTCGCGGCGTTGGTGTTGGGGGCGGCGGCCGCGGCGAAGACCGTGCCGGGCTGCGAAGACTTGGCGTCCGCCGGCCCGAAGCCTTTGGCCGAGGTCAGCACCGTGCCGTCGTCGAAGCGGATGCCGCCGCGCGCGCGAATCTCGCCCGCCACGTCGAGCAGCGCCTCGGGCGCGTCGGTGCCGACGCCGACGCGCCCCTCCGGCGTGACGCGCATGTGCTCGCGCTCGCGCCCCGCGAAGAAGTCGCCGGTGCGGAAGGTCAGCGAGCCTCTGGCGCTCGTCACCTGCCCGTCCTCGCCGTCGTGCCCGACCGAGGTGACGGCCTGCGGCTGCCGGCCCTCTTCGACGACGGTCAGCGCCGCGCCCTCGGCCTTGCGGCCCGCGGCGTCGGCGGACTTGACCGTGACGCCGCCGCCCTCGACGGCGACGAGGCCGAGCCGGCGCTGGCGCGAGCCGGCCAGCGTCTCGACCGTGACGACGGCCTGATAAGAGCCGGGGGCGACGCGCGTGCCCACGCTATCTTGCAGCATCCAGTCGAAGACGTTGCCGTCGCGGGCGCCCTCGAAAAGGAGTTGGCCGCCGTCGGCGTGAATTTGGACGCGGACGCGGACGGCGTCCGACGGGGCGGTGAAGCGGACGCGGTCGGCCGAGGCCGAGGCGGTCACGGCCTCGGCCGAAGACGCCTGCGTGGCGGTGTCGGCCTGACCGTAGGCCGCGGTGGCTGTCAGGGTGATGATGGCGAGGCTGAGCAGAAAACGACGCACGTATGGCATGGCCCGTACTCCTATCAAGAGCGATTTATAAGTTCCGAGGTATGGATGCCGCGCTCACTTTCGGCCCCCTTCAGGCCGCCCTTCTGTGGCGCGTCACCCGATAACGCGGATTAAATCGCCGGCGTAAATCACGCGCGCGCGATTTCCGGGTTAAAATGTGTCCGCGGGCCGCGGAGTCTTTTAACTCCGGCTGAAAGCGGGGCGGGACGCGGCCGCCGGGGCGAACAGTTCCCCGACTCGCGACCGTTTGAGGAGGAGGCCGTTGATGACCGACACGCTGGGAGAGATTTATCTGAGGGACGCCGTGGAGAGGTTCCGCCAGACCAAGCGGCTGGCCGACGGGGCGGCGGCGCAGGTCTCGGACGAGCAGTTTTTCCGCGCGCTCGACCCCGAGTCGAACAGCATCGCGCTGGTGATGAAGCACATGGCCGGCAACATGCGTTCTCGCTGGACGGACTTCCTGACGAGCGACGGCGAGAAGCCCGACCGGCGGCGCGACTCGGAGTTCGAGCGCGAGGGCGAAGACCGCGCGGCCATCCTCGAAGCGTGGGAGGCGGGCTGGCGCTTGGTCTTCGACGCGGTCGGCTCGCTCGCCCCGTCCGACCTCACCCGCTCCGTCACCATCCGCGGCGAGCCTTACACGGTGGTCGGGGCCATCAACCGCCAGATCGAACACTACGGCCACCACGCCGGCCAGATCGTCTTCCTCGCCAAGCACCTCAAATCATCCGCCTGGCAAACCCTCAGCATCCCCCGCGGCCAGTCCGAAACCTTCAACGCCGGGATGGAGGAGAAACACGGGGAGAAACGATGAAGGCGGGACGCGGGGCGATGAACTGAAGACGGGTTTTTAG
>DATMVD010000092.1:0-19664 GCA_035563535.1 Pyrinomonadaceae bacterium
GGGCGCGGCGCGCGCGACCCCAACCCCCGCGCCCGGCGAGCGCGACGCCGCGATGACGGACGGCCCGCCCTCCGTCACAAGGCATGAGATACGCGTGGGCGGCCGCGCGCTGCGCTACACGGTGACGACCGGCGTCATGCCGCTCAAGTCGGCCGCGGGCGAGACCGAGGCGCGCATCTTCTACATGGCCTACACGCTCGACGCCGTGAACGACGCGGCGCGGCGCCCCCTGATGTTCTCCTTCAACGGCGGCCCCGGCTCCTCCTCGGTCTGGCTCCACCTCGGCGCTTTGGGCCCGCGCCGCGTGGAGATGATGCCCGACGGCGCGATGCCGCCGCCGCCCTTCCGGCTCGTGGACAACGAGCACACCTGGCTCGACTTCACCGACCTCGTCTTCATCGACCCCGTCGGCACAGGCTACAGCCGCGCCGCGCGCCCCGACCTCGCGAGCCGCTACTTCGGACTCCAGGGCGACATCCAGTCGGTCGGCGAGTTCATACGCCTCTACCTCGTCAAGAACGCGCGCTGGACTTCGCCGCTCTTCCTCGTCGGCGAGTCCTACGGCACGACGCGCGCCGCCGGGCTCTCCGGCTACCTCATCGACCGCGGCGTCGCCTTCAACGGCGTCATGCTCGTCTCGACGGTCATGAACTTCCAGACGACGCGCTTCGGCAGAGGGAACGACCTGCCCTACGTCCTCTTCCTCCCGACCTACTCGGCCATCGCCTGGTATCACAAGCGCCTGCCCGCCGACTTGCAGAACACAGACCTGCGAAGATTTCTGGATGAGGTCGAGCGCTGGGCCGCGACCGACTACACCGTCGCCCTTGCGAAGGGGGATCGGCTCACGCCTTCCGAGCGGCAGGAGGTCATCGACCGCCTCAACCGCTACACGGGCCTGAGCAAGACCTTCATCGACAACAGCGACCTGCGCATCGAGATTCAACGTTTCGACAAGGAGCTGCTGCGCGACCAGCGGCGGACGGTCGGCCGCCTCGACGGGCGCTTCAAGGGCATCGACGAGTCGGCCGCCTCGGAGCGCCCCGACTTCGACCCGAGCATGGCCGCCATCCGGCCGCCCTACACCGCGACCTTCAACCAGTACGTCCGGGCGGAACTCGGCTTCCGCTCCGACCTCGAATACTACATCCTCGGCGGCGGCATCGGCCGCTGGGACTGGGGCTCCGACAACGCCTACGCCGACACGAGCGAGGCGCTGCGCTCCGCCTTCGCCAAGAACCCCCACATGAGGCTCTTCGTCGCCTCGGGCTACTACGACCTGGCGACGCCCTACTTCGCCGCCGAGTACACGCTGCGCCACATGGCGCTCGACCCTTCCCTGCGCGGGAACGTCACCTCGACCTTCTACGAGGCCGGCCACATGATGTACATCGACCAGACCTCGCTCGCGCAGCTCAAGCGCGACGCCGCCGCCTTCGTCAACAATGCGGCCGCGCCGCGAGGGAGATGAATTAAGCCGTGAACCGTGAACCGTGAACCGTGACAAGAAGGAGTCAGTTCTTACTTGTCACGGTTTACGGTTCACGGTTTACGAGAAGATTTGAAAGATGCTCACGCCCGACCAACTCGCAGCCTACGGGCGCGACGGCTTCCTCGTCCTGGAGGAGTTCGTCGCGGGCGAAGAGTGCGACCGCCTGCGTGCGCGCGCGGACGAGTTGGTCGAAGAGTTTGAGCCCGGCGAAGTCGTCTCCATCTTCACCACGCGCGAACAGGCGCGGCGGAGTGACAAATACTTTCTCGACTCCGGCGACAAGGTGCGTTTCTTCTTCGAGGAGGACGCGTTCGACTCGGGCGGGCGGCTCGTGAAGGAGAAGGCGCGGGCGGTGAACAAGATCGGCCACGCGCTGCACGACCTCGACCCCGTCTTCGAGCGCTTCTCGCGGACGGAGGGACTCGGGTCGCTCGTCGCGTCGCTCGGCTACCGCCGGCCGCTGCTCGTGCAGTCGATGTACATCTTCAAGCAGCCGCGCATCGGCGGCGAGGTTACGTGCCACCAGGACGCGACCTTCCTCTACACGGAGCCCATGACCGTGACCGGCCTCTGGTTCGCGCTCGAAGACGCGACCCTTGAGAACGGCTGCCTGTGGACGCTCGCGGGCGGGCACAAGGCGGGTCTCAAGTCGCGCTTCCTGCGCGCAGAGGGCGGCGGCACGCGCTTCGAGACTTACGACGAGAGCCCCTGGCCGACCGACGGGCTCGTGCCTCTGGAGGTGAAGAAGGGCGCGCTCATAGTTCTACACGGCCTGCTCCCGCACCTGAGCCGCGCCAACCGCAGCCCGCGCTCGCGCCACGCCTACACGCTCCACGTCGTCGAGGCCGCCGCGCGCTACCCCGCAGACAACTGGCTGCGCCGCGGCCCCAACATGCCGCCCCGCGGGTTCGAGTAAGGTCAGTACCGCCCGCGATTCAGGATGCGACCCTTGAATACTATCCTCTGCGTCTTAAGCTTCTGCGTCGTCGCCGCGGCGCAGACGACAGCGCCGAAGCCGCGCGTCGTCATCGCCGCGGACGTGCTGCTCGACGGCAGGGGGCGCGTGATAAAGAACACGCGCGTCGTCGTCGAAGGCTCGAAGATTGTCGCCATCGACCCGAAGGCCGGGCCGGTGGACTACGACCTGCGCGGCCTGACTGTGATGCCCGGCTGGATCGACGCCCACGTGCACATCACCTGGAGCTTCGGCACAGACGGCAAGAACGCGGGCGCGTCGGAGACGACGCAGGAGGCCGCGTACCGCTCGGCCGCAAACGCGTGGCTGACGCTCATGGCCGGCTTCACGACCGTGCAGAGCGTCGGCTCGCCGACGGACGTTCCGCTGCGCGACGCCATCGCGCGGGGCGCGCTCCCCGGCCCGCGCATCCTCACCGCCGTCGAGCCGCTCTTCGGCCAGGGGGAGAAGACCGGCACGCCCGACGAAATCCGCGCCTTCGTCCGGCGGCAGAAGGAGGCCGGCGCGGACGTGATAAAAATCTTCGCCTCGCAGAGCATCCGCCAGGGCGGCGCGATGACTCTGTCTCGGGAGCAGCTTCAGGCCGCGTGCGACGAGGCGAAACGTCAGGGCCTGCGCGCGGTCGTCCACGCCTACAGGGAGGCCGTGCGTGTCGCCGCGGAGGCGGGCTGCACGCAGGTCGAACACGGCACGATGGCGACGGACGAAGACCTCAAGGCGTTGGCCCGGCTGGGAACTTATCTGGACCCGCAGGGCGGGCTCGTCATCAAGAACTATCTGGCGAACAAAGAGCGATACCTCGGCACGCCCGGCTACACCGAAGAGGGCTTTAAGGCGATGGGGCGCGTGCTCTCTCTCAATCAAGACCTCGTGCGGCGCGCGTCGAAGATCGAGGGGCTGAAGGTCGTCTTCGGCTCGGACTCCGTCGCGGGCGCGCACGGTCGCAACGCCGAGGAGTTCATCGACCGCGTGAGAGATTGCGGCGTCGGGCCTTTGGCGGCGATGGTCTCGGCCCACTCGCTCGGGGCCGAGGCGCTCGGCATGTCGGATCGCCTCGGCTCCGTCGCCCCCGGCTTCGAGGCCGACATCATCGCGCTCGACGGCGACCCCCTGAAAGAGATCACGGCCGTCCGCCGGGTCGTCTTCGTCATGAAGGGCGGCGTCGTCTACAAGAACGACGTAACCGGCCGCGCGGCCGCCACGTCTACCAAAGCGAGCCCCACGCGACATCCACTTAATAAGGTGAGCCCCATGCGACATCCACTAATCGCACTCTTCATCCTTCTCCTCACGCTCGCGCCCGCGGCGGCGCAGGAGCAGCGGCCGGCGCGGAAGTCTTTCGCGGAGCTGACGCGCGGCTCGCAGAAGCTCGACGGCTACTTCCCGCTCTACTGGGACGCCGAGGAGGGGAAGCTCCTTCTGGAAATCCCGCGCTTCAACTCGGAGTTCCTCTACCAGGTCTCCCTGCCGACGGGCGTCGGCTCGAACCCTCTGGGGCTCGACCGCGGGCAGCTCGGCGAGACGCGCGTCGTACATTTCGAGCGCGTCGGCCCGAAGGTGCTGCTGGTCGAGCCGCCGCAGCGCTACCGCGCCATCAGCTCGGACGCCGCGGAGCGCCGCGCCGTCGAAGAGTCCTTCGCGCGCTCCGTCATCTGGGGCTTTAAGGTCGAGGCGGCGGAAGGCGCGCGCGTGCTCGTGGACGCGACCGCGTTCTTCCTGCGCGACGCGCACGGCGTGACGGGCCGCCTGCGGGACTCGAACCAGGGTCAGTACCGGCTCGACGAGTCGCGCAGCGCCCTCTACCTCCCGCGCACCAAAGCCTTCCCCAAAAACACGGAGGTCGAGACGACGCTCACCTTCACGACCGAGGGGAGCGCGGGCCAGCTCGTGCGCGAGACCGTGCCCAACCCGCAGTCCGTCACCGTGCGCCAGCACCACTCTCTCGTCGAACTGCCGGATAATAATTACAGGCCGCGCAAGCTCGACCCGCGCGTCGGCGTCAACGCCGTCGAGTTCTACGACTACGCCTCGCCCTTCGACGGGCCGCTTGAGAAGCGCTGGATCGTGCGCCACCGCCTTGAGAAGAAGAACCCGCGGGCGGCGGTCTCCGAGCCCGTCGAGCCCATCGTCTACTACGTGGACTCGGGCGCGCCCGAGCCCATCCGCGGCGCGCTCGTCGAGGGCGCGGCGTGGTGGGCGCAGGCGTTCGAGGCCGCGGGCTTCCGCGACGCCTTCCAGGTGAAGGTCCTTCCGCCGGACGTTGACCCGATGGACGTGCGCTACAACGTCATCAACTGGGTGCACCGCTCGACGCGCGGCTGGGCCTACGGATCGAGCGTCGTAGACCCGCGCACCGGCGAGATCATCAAGGGCGTCGTCACGCTCGACTCCCAGCGCATACGGCAGGACGCCCTCATCGGCGCGGGGCTCGTCCCCGCCTTCGGCGACCCGGCGCGCGGCACGTGCGAACTCGGCGCCGCAGTTTACGACGCGGAGTACCTCGCGCAGCTCGACCCCGCGGGCGACCCCGCGCGCATGTCGCTCGCGCGCCTCCGGCAGCTCTCGGCGCACGAGGTCGGGCACACGCTCGGGCTCGCGCACAACTTCGCCGCCAGCACCTACGGCCGCGCCTCGGTGATGGACTACCCGGCCCCTCTCGTCGAGATAAAGAACGGCAGGCTCGACCTCTCGAACGCGTACTCCACAGGCATCGGCGCGTACGACAAGTTCGCCGTCACCTACGCCTACGCGCAGTTCGCGCCGGGCGCGGACGAGGCGGCCGAGCTTGAGAAGATTTTGAGCGAAGGCGTGCGGGCCGGGATGCTCTTCATCTCGGACGACGACGCGCGGCCGGCGGGCGCGGCGCACCCGCTCGCGAACCTCTGGGACAACGGCGCAGACCCCGTGGCGATGCTGCGCCACGAGATGGAGGTGCGGCGCATCGCGATGCGAGAGTTCGGGCTCGCCAACGTGCCCGCGGGCGCGCCGCTCTCGACGCTCGAAGCGAAGTTCCTGCCGCTCTACCTTCACCACCGCTACCAGCTTCAGGCGGCGGTCAAGTCGGTCGGCGGCCTCTACTACACCTACGCCGTGAAGACGGCCGCGGGCACGCCGAGCCCGGCCGACGTGCAACAGATCGTCCCGGCCGCGCGCCAGCGCGACGCGCTCAACGCCGTCCTCGACACCATTAAAGTTGAAGAGCTGGCGGTGCCGCCGCGCATACTTCAACTGATGCCGCCGCGCGCCTTCGGCTACGAGGGCGGGACGCAGGAGCTTTTCGCCAAGCGCACCGACCCGGCCTTCGACCCCGTCGCCGCGGCCGTCATCGCCGCAGACCTCGCCGTCTCGCGCCTGTTGGAGCCGCGCCGCGCCGCGCGACTCGTACAGTTCCACGCGCTCGACAAGGCGAACCCGGACTTCCGTGAAGTGGTGAACGCGCTCGTCGCGCGCACCTGGCGGGCGGGCGCGCCGCGCGACGAGTACCACGCCGCCGTCGGGCGAGCCGTGCAGACGCTCGTCGTCACGCGCCTGATCGACCTGGCCGCGGACGACAGCGCCTCGCCGCAGGTGCGCGGGGTCGCCGGCGAATACCTGCGCTCGATCATGGAGAGAAGCGCCGTCACCTCCCCCGACGAGGCGACGGCGATCCACTTCCGCTCGACGCGCGAAGACATCGAGCGCTTCCTCGCGCGACCCGACGCGCCGCGCAAGCGCACGCCGCCGCCGCCCACCCCGCCCGGCGACCCCATCGGCTCGTCGAACCCATGAGCACGCGCCGCGGGACGGCAGACCCCGACCTCTTCGTCGAGCGCGGCTTCCTCGACCCGGCCGCGCTCGACGAACTCTTCGCCGCGGTGCGCGCGTCGGAGGGGCGGCCCGCCACCGTCTACGGCCGCGGCGACTCCGGCGCGGTGGACGAGCGCGTGCGCCGCACCACGCGCGTCTGCCCGCCGCCCGAGGTCGAAGAACTCGTCAGGCGTCTTCTCCTCTCGCGCCGGCGCGCGGCCGAAGAGCGCTTCGGCCTCACTCTCAAAGAGCTTGAGGAGCCGCAGTTCCTGCGCTACGGCCCGGGCGACCACTTCGTCGCGCACCAGGACGGCAACACCGGCATGCTCCGCTCCGACCGCGAAGACCGCAAAGTCTCCGCCGTCATCTTCCTCAACACACAGACGGAGACGCCCGGCCCCGAAACCTACGGCGGCGGCACGCTCGTCTTCCACCCGCGCGCCACCCCCGAGCGCCTGCGCTTCCCGGGCGAGGCCGGCACCCTCCTCCTCTTCCGCGCCGAGACCACCCACGAGGTCGAACCCGTCACCCGCGGCGAGCGCTTTACGATTGCGAGTTGGTACAGATAAAGCCGTGAACCGTGACAAGTAAGAACAGCAGTTCTCTTGTCACGGTTCACGGTTCACGGTTCACGGCTTTTAGAGCGTGACGCCGGGTTCGTCGTCGCAGGCGGAGCCGGTCTCGCAGAGGCGGTCGAGGATGAGCGCGAAGAGGGCGAAGAGGCGGCGGAGGCGTTCGGCGTCGGTGACGAAGCCGGGCGCGCGCAGGACGAGTTCGTCCACGCCTTCGGGGAGGCTCGCGCCGAAGGGGCCGTCGCCCGCGCGCGCTTCGAGGTTGATGGAGGGCTGCGACTGGATGAGGCGGCGGATGTCGGCCGAGTCGAAGAGTCTGCGGACGGCCTCGTCGTTCTCGGAGCGGATGACGAACTCGCGGTCGAAGTCCGACTGGCCGGTCTCGCTCGAATGGATGCGCAGGCGGCGTGCGAGCGCGTCGAGCAGGTCGCGCCTTTGCAGCTTGAAGTGGAACCGCCCCCGCCCGACGAACGGCGCGCGCATGCGTGTGACGACCGCCGCGGCCGCGCCGGCCGGCACGACGTTCGTGTCCAGCGTCACGCACCAGCCGCGGTAAGTCACGCGCGCCCGCCCCGCCCGCACGTACTCCGCCAGCGCCGCGTCAACGCGCCCGCAGAACTCCGCCCACGTCTCACTCCCAACGCGCTCCGGCACTTCGACAGAGCCCATCGTTCATTCCTTTGGGGAAGGGGGAAGGGGTAAAGGGGAAGGCATGAAAACCTTTGCCCTTCCCCTTTACCCCTTCCCCCTCCTCTATGCGCGACGGATGAGCTTCGCGGCGACCCAGCCGAGGAGGACGAGCGCCGACAGTATCACCCAGTTGTAGTCGTGGCCGTAGGTCGAGACGGGGTAGTGGTTGCTGATCATCGTGAAGACGACGGGGACGACCATGTAGGTGTTGTGCTTCGAGCGCAGCTTGGCGCGCGCGCCCTCGGCGGGGTCGGGCGCCTTGCCCTCCTTCACGGCCGCGATCATGCGCCGCTGTGCGGGCAGGATGCCGTTCCAGACGTTGAGGAACATGATGGTGCCCATCGTGGCGCCGACGTGGATGTAGGCCGCGCGCCCGCTCAAGACGTGCGTCGAAAGGTAGGCCGCGCCGACGACGAGCGCGTAGGCGACGACGGCGAAAGCCTTCTCGCTGCGCGCGAGCGGCGAGCGCAACAGAAGGTCGTAGACGATCCAGCCGACAAACAACATCCCGACGCCGAAAGCCCCGGCCGTCCACACGCCGATGTCGCGCACGTCCACGTCCACCATCAGGCCGCCGTGGTAGTAGAGGAGCGTGAGGAGCACCATGCCGCTCAGCCACGTCGAGGCCGCCTCCCACTTGAACCAGTGGAGCCGCTTGAGCGAGGGCGTCTTGCGCTTCCCCACGACGTAAAAGCCGCCGCTGTGCACCATCCAGACCTCGGGCTCGCCGCCCTCCCGCGCGGCCTCGCGCTCCTCCTCCTGGAAGCGGCCGTCGAGCCACGTGAAGTAGAAGGTCGAGCCGACCCAGAGGATGGCCGCGAAGACGTGGAACCAGCGCGCGAGCAGGTTCAGCCACTCGCTCAACTGAGGTGGAAGTCTCATCAGGTTCAGCTCCCGCGGTAGGTCGTGTAGCCGTAAGGGCTCAGCAGCAGAGGCACGTGGTAGTGCGAGGCCGCGTCGCGGACGACGAAGCTCACCACGACCTCCGTGTAGAAGCCGTCCGCGCCCGACGCGGAGTGGTAAGCGCCCGCGTCGAACGTGAGCCGGTATTCGCCCTCACCCAGAACGAAATCAGAAGGCGCGAGGTCGCACAGACGCCCGTCCTCGTCGGTCGCGCCGCGGCCGACGACGGCCCAGCCGCCTTCGCCTTTGGCTTCGAGCGTGACGGGCACGCCCGCCGCGGGCCGCCCCCGCGCGGTGTCGAGCACGTGTGTCGTGATGCCGCTCATTTGACGTTCAGGAATTTCTTGAGGCGCAGCTCCGTGATGCGCCACTGCTCTGTGGCCGCGACGCGCAGCTCGGTCTCGGGGTCGTTGTTGATGCGCCCGCGCAAGATGGCTAGCATCTCGTCGGCCGTCCTGCCCGTGGCGCAGACGATGAAGATGAAGCCGAACCGCTCCTCGTACTCGCGGTTGGCTTCCGAGAGTGCCGCGAGCGTTTCGTCCGCGGCCTCGCGCGCGCGCGACTGCTCGCCCTCCGACCACGCGCGGGCCTCGGCCCCCGTGTCCTTCTCGGCCCGCTTCTCGCCGATCTTCGGGTGCGCGCGGAAGGCTTCGAGCCAGTCCTCGCGGGGCAGCTCGCGCCAGACGCGCCCGCCGATGTTGAGCAACTGCCCCACGTCCCAGAAGGGCCTGAGCGCCGCCACCTCGGAAGCCCACCGCGTCGAGCCGCAGCACGCCAGCAGCGCCTCGCGCGCCTCGTCCATCGAGAGACGGTTCAGCTTCCCGATTGGCCCTTCGATGTCTTTGAAGTCGGGCATCGGTTGAAAAACAGTACCGCGAGCGGTAGCGAGCGGGTGCGTGCCGCGATGAAGGCCCGGTCGATGTTACGCCGACCCGCTCGCTACCGCTCGCGGTACTGTTCTAGGCTCCCGTAGAGACGCAGGCGGCTGACGCCGCCGTCGGGGTAGATGCGGAAGAGCGCGTGCGTTACCGCGCCCGCGTCCGACAATTCGGCTTCGTAGAAGTGTCGCGTGTGCGCCTGCAAGCGTGTGCGCGGCAGAAGCTCGCGCCAGTCCGCCTCCGCGAAGGAGTCGGCGGGCTTGAGCCTCCCCTCCGCCGCCGTGCAGACTTCGAGCGAACAGCTCTCGGGGAAGTTACCCTTGAAGTGCGCCGTGTCCACCTCGACCCTCCGGACGTGGCCGCGCGCGCCGAGCTGGATGACGCACCAGTCGTGGCCGGGCCCGCGCCGCCGCTTCGTCTCCCAGCCGTCGCTCATGTCCGGGGCGCGCCCCGGCATGATGAGGTTGTGCCGGTGGCCGAAGAATTCGTCGCTCGTGGCGACGACCAGTCCGCCGTTCTCGACCGCGGCCAGATCGACGAGCCCGCCCGCGCGTCTGATCGACTCCCAGTCGGGCGCGACCTCGCCGTAGACGCGCAGGCGCGCGACGCCGCCGTCCGGGTAAATCCTGAAACGCAGGTGCGTGACCCGGGCGTCAGAAGTGACGGAGAACTCGTTCCGCGAGTCGCCGTCGAGTCTAGACTGCGGCAGAAGCTCGAACCACTCGATTGACTCATGCGTTAACGCTTCAACGTCGGCGTTCGGCGGCGCGGCGCAGGCTTCGAGCGAGCAGCTCTCGGGGAAGTTGCCGCGGAAGAAGCTCGTGTCCACGACGACGCCGCGGACGCGCCCCGGCGCGCCGAGGCGGACGAGGCACCAGTCGAAGCCGGGCGTGCGGCGGCGGCGCGACTCCCAGCCGTCCATCCACTTCCCGCGCTCCGTGTACGCGCCCTCGCGCCAGACGGGGGCGGACGCCTTCAGAAGATTCTCCTTCGGCGCGAAGAAGTCGTCGTTGGCATAGAGCACCGCCCCGCCCAGACGCTCCGAGGCGAGGTCAACGAGGTTCGTGAACTCCGGCGTCATAGTTTCGCCCTGCCGTCTTCCGAGTCTTAAAAGTCTTCGTGGTCTACCCACCCCGACCACTCTTCGCGCGGCGCCTGGCGCAGAAGGAGTTGCCCCGTGGGCTCGCCCGGGAACTCGCCGCGGTCGTAAATCTTCACGCCGCGCAGGTAGGTCGCCAGAACAGCGCCGTCGAACTCAAGGCCGTCGTAGGGCGTGAGCTTGTGCCGATGATAATTGGTCTCCGCGGTGACGCGCGTCCTGCCTTCCGGGTCGAAGATACAGAAGTCGGCGGCGCGGCCCGCGCTGATCGCGCCCTTGCTGCCGAAGAGGCCGGCGAGGCGCGCCGGCTCGCGCGAGAGCCAGCGCGCGAGGTCGCGCAGGTCGTGGCCGCGCCTGCGCGCCTCCGTCCACACGACGGGCAGCCTGTACTGCAAAGAGCTGATGCCGCCCCAGGCCTTGATGAAGTCGCCGTCCTGCCGCTTCATCTCGGGCGGGCAGGGCGAGTGGTCTGAGACGACCATGTCGATGGTGCCGTCGGCGAGCGCGGCCCAGAGCTGCTCGCGGTTCTCGCGCTCGCGCACGGGCGGGCAGCACTTGAACTCGGTCGCGCCGTCGGGAATCTCCTCGGCCGCGAAGGTGAGGTAGTGCGGGCACGTCTCGGCGGTGAAGGGAAGGCCCGCCGTCTTCGCCTCGCGCAGGAGGTGGAGCGAGTCGGCCGACGAGTGGTGCACGACGTGGACGCGCGCGCCCGTCTCGCGGCAGAGGCGCAGGAGCAGCGCGACCGCCTCGTCCTCTGCCTTGCGCGGGCGCGAGCGGAGGAACGTCTCGTACCTGCGCGGGTCGCCCGCGGCCTCGCCTGTGCAGCAGGCCGCGAAGGCTTCTTCGACGGGGCCGGGCATCTCGGCGTGGACGACGAGCGTGGCGTCGAGGCGCGCCAGCTCGAACATCGCCGCGTGCAGCTCGCCTTCGTTGACGTGCGGGAACTCCTGCACGCCCGAGTCGATAAGGAAGCACTTGAAGCCGACGACGCCGCCCTCGTAGAGCGCCGCGAGCAGGCCGAGGTTGCCCGGCACGAGCCCGCCCCAGAAGCCCACGTCCACGCGGCACTGACCCCGCGCCGCCTCTATCTTCTCTCGCAGCCCGTCGGGCGTGGTCGTCGGCGGGATGCTGTTGAGGGGCATGTCCACGATGGTGGTCACGCCGCCCGCGGCCGCCGCCTTCGTCGCCGACGCGAAACCCTCCCACCGCGTCCGCCCCGGCTCGTTCACGTGCACGTGCGAGTCCACCAGCCCGGGCAGCACGACGGCGTCGCCCGCCTCGACCAGAGGGCAGTCGTCGGGCACCTCGTCGAACCCGTAGATGTCTTCGACGCGCCCGCCGCGGACGTGCACCGAGGCCGGCCCGTCCGACTCGGGAGTGATGACGCGTTGGCCCCTGATACACAGGTCGGGCGAAGGCATGGGGAAGACTTAAAACATAAGTCGTGGCTTTTGGCAACAGAATGATGGGGCCTGTTCGCGCGGCGGCGGCGCGTTGAAGTAGAATGCCGCGCACCTTCGACGCGAGGAGAGACGATGAAGACGACGCTGACGAGCGAGAAGACGCGGGAGATTTCCGCGCGACTGAGCGAGGCCAACCGCGAGTTCGCCGCGCGCTACCCGGGCGAGTCGTTCCGGCGGCAGCCCGTGCACACCGTCTACGGCGGCGCGCACCTGTTCAAGGCGGACACCACCCCGCGCCTCGGCGCGCTCGCGCGGCGCGCGCTCGACGCCTACGCGCCGAACTTCGCCGCCTTCGCGCGCGCCCTTCAGCTCCCCGGCCACGACGAGCTGCCCGACTCCGTCGCGGACGACTCTTCCGTGCGCGCCGCCCTGGAGCAGGACGAGGCGGGGTTTAAGAAGGAGCACCCCGGCGTGTGGCTCGCGCACAAGGTGTACGCGCGCGTCGAGGAGAAGCTGCGGCGCGAACCCGTCGAGGACTTCCGCATCGACTTCGAGGACGGCTACGGCAACCGCCCCGACGCCGAGGAGGACGGCCACGCCGCCTCGGCCGCCGCCGAGGTCGCGCGCGGGCTTGCGGAGGGGACGCTGCCGCCCTTCATCGGCATCCGCATCAAGCCCTTCACCGAGGAGCTGTATGCGCGCTCGTCGCGCACGCTCGACATCTTCTTATCGTCCCTGTTGGAAGGGACGGGCCGGCGGCTCCCCGACAACTTCGTCGTCACGCTGCCGAAGGTGACCGTGCCCGAGCAGGTCACCGCGCTCGCAGACCTCTTCGATTTGTTCGAGCGCGAGTCGGGGCTGGCCGAAGGCTCCCTGAAGCTTGAGCTGATGGTCGAGACGACGCAGTCAATCATCGACCGCCGGGGCGAGTGCGCGCTGCCGCTGCTCGTCGAGGCGGCCCGGGGCCGCTGCGTCGCCGCGCACTTCGGCACGTACGACTACACGGCGAGCTGCCAGATCACGGCGGCGCACCAGCACATGACGCACCCGGCGTGCGACTACGCGCGCCACGCGATGCAGGTCTCTCTGGGCGGGACGGGCGTGTGGCTCTCGGACGGCGCGACCAACATCATGCCTGTGCCCGTGCACCGCGCGCCCGAGGGCGGCGCGCTCTCGGAAGAGCAGGAGGAGGAGAACCGCCGCGCCGTGCACCGCGCCTGGCGGCTCCACTACGAGCACATCCAGCACTCGCTCACGAACGCCTTCTACCAGGGCTGGGACCTGCACCCGGCGCAACTGCCGACGCGCTACGCGGCCGTCTACACCTTCTTCCTCGAAAGCCTCGGGCCGGCGTCGGAGCGCCTCAGCAACTTCGTGGAGAAGGCCGCGCGCGCCACGCTCGTCGGCGACGTGTTCGACGACGCGGCCACGGGCCAGGGCCTGCTCAACTACTTCCTCCGCGCGACCAACTGCGGCGCGCTCACCGAGGAGGAGGCCGTCCGCCTGAGCGGCCTCACCGTCGAAGAGCTGCGCTCCGGCTCCTTCGTCAAGATTCTCAAGAACCGGCGTCACATCTGACCTCCGGCCCGTTTGACTCCAAACCGGCCGATGCTTTATACGGTCGAGGCTTCAAAAATTTCGCCCCGAAGTCTCAAGGCCCCGATGCCGACGGTCAGCGTCATCATCACCACCCACAACCGTCCCCGTATGCTGCCCCGCGCGGTCGCGAGCGCGTTCGCCGCGGGCCGTGACCCGGAGGTCGTCGTCGTGGACGACGCCTCGACGGACGAGACGGCGCGGGTCTGCCGCGGGCTGGACGGGATCAGGTACGTGCGCCTCGAAGAGAATCAGCGCGTGGCCGGCGCGCGCAACGTCGGAATCCTGCACAGCCGCGGCGAGTACCTCTGCTTTCTGGACGACGACGACGTGCGGCTCGAAGGCTCGCTCGACCGGCAGGCGGCGGCGCTCGACTCCGCGCCGGACGCGGGGATGGTCTACGCGCAGGCGCTCGTAGACGAAGGCGGCGGAGGCAAAAGCGTCTACCCGCGCCGCTGCCCGGAGGGCGACATCTTCTGGGAGCTTCTGGGGCGGAACTTCATCCCGTGCGGCAGCGTCCTCTTCCGCCGCTCGTGCCTCGCGCGCGTAGGCGTGCTCGACCGTTCGACGGCCGGGGTAGACGACTGGGACTTGTGGCTCCGCATCGCCTCTCGATACGCGGTGCTCGCGCACGGGCGGCCCGTCACGGTCTGGCGCAGGTCAACGCCGACCTCGGGGCAGGGGAGTTCGCGCCCCGCGGAGCTGGTCGAGTTGAGCACGCGACAGTTCCGCCGGAAGTGGATGGGCCTCGCGCGCGCGGCGTCCGCCACGGAGTTTGAGAGGCGGAGGGCCTGGCGGCTCTTCTCGGAGCACGCGGCCGGGCAGTTGGTCTTTGAGGCCGCGCGCACGCTCGGCGGCCGACAGTTTCGACAGGCGCGCGCGTGCCTGGGCGTCGCGCTGCGCCTGCACCCTTCGGGCCTGCTCCGCCGGGCGGCCGGCTCATTCCTGCGGCGCGTGCGCGACGAAGCGCGCCCTTCCGCGGAGAGGCGGCCACACGCGACCGAGAGATGAGAATCGTTCTCGCCAAGTCACAGTTCCTGGGGCTCATCAGCGGAGCCGACGAGACACTCGTCACCTACGCCACGCAGTTGCAGAGGCTCGGGCACGAAGTCTCCGTGCTCCTGCTCTTCCCGTGCCCACCGCAGGACGGGCGCTACCTGCGCCTGAAGGAGGCCGGAGTCCCCGTCGTCACCGTCGCCCCGGCCGCCGCCCGCGCCACCCTCGAAGCGGGCCGCAGCGTGGCGCGCAGGGTGATCGACGCGCTGCCCCGCTCGAA
Organism: Pyrinomonadaceae bacterium; assembly: GCA_035563535.1. Taxonomy (GTDB): domain Bacteria; phylum Acidobacteriota; class Blastocatellia; order Pyrinomonadales; family Pyrinomonadaceae; genus QHXN01. Next base: position 14,672 of record DATMVD010000092.1, read on the forward strand.
TAGGCTCCTGCGGAAGCGCGCACACGAGATCAGCCTGGGGCTCACCTTCAAGTACCAGCAGCGCTGCGCCGAGGCCCTGCGCGACATGCGCGCCGACGTGATCCACGTGATGACGCCCGACCCCGGCGCGATGGCGCTCATCCGCGCCGCGCACTCGGCCGAAGTCCCTATCCTCTACCAGGAGCTGGGCATCCCTTATCACCCGCCGGACTTCGCCTTCAGCTACCAGGAGTTCACGGCGGTGCTGCCGCTCTGCGCGGAGGTGGCCGCGCTCTCGCCCTCGCTCGCGCGCCAGTGCCGCGAGCGCCTGCCCGAGCTGAAGAGGCTCTCCGTCCTCCCCATCATCGCGAACGACCTGCGCAACGGTCACCCTGCGAGGAACGGCGGCGCGGAGGTCAACGTCGGCTTCGCCGCGCGCATCGAGCACCTGAAGGGCCCCCTGACTCTGTTGGAGGCGTTCGCCGTCGCGCGGCGCGCGGACGCGAGGCTGCGTCTCGTCGTCGCGGGCGCCGGGTCGCTTGAGTCGAAGCTCAGGTCGCGCGCGCTCGCTCTGGGCGTCGCGGCCCACTGCGAGTTCGTCGGCCTCTACACGAACGCCGGGCAGCGCAAGGCTTTCATGGAGCGCCTGGACATCTTCGCGCTGCCCTCCCTGACCGAGGGCACGCCGAACAGCATCGCCGAGGCGATGTCCTTCGGCGTGCCCGTCATCGCCTCGGACGTGGGCGGCATCCCCGACACGCTCACGGCGCAGTCGGGCGTGCTGGTCTCGCCCGGCGACGCGGCGGCGCTGGCCGACGCGCTCCTGCGCGTGGCCCGAGACGCCGAAGAGCGCCGCCGCATGGGTCGCGCGGCGCGCGAGCGCTACGAGACGCTCTTCTCGCCGCAGGCCGTGCTGCCGACGCTGCTCGGCGTCTACCGCCGCGTCGCGGGCCGCGGCTTCGCCGGCGGGCACGCGCCGGGGCAAGACCCGCACCCCTGGGCGCAGGTCTCTTGAGTCACCCACATGAAACAGGACTCAAACACGATAACCGTCATCGTCTGCGTCGATTTCGAGCCCTACAACCGTCAGATCAGCCCCGACGGCTGCGAAGAATGGACAGGGGTCGAGGAGACCGCGCGGTACTTCGGCGCACTCAGGAGTCGTCTGGAGGGTGTGACCGGCGCGCCGGCCCACTTCAACTGGTACTTCAGGATGGACCCGCAGATCGAGCGCGCCTACGGCTCGCCCGGCTGGGGGGCGCGGCGTTCGCGCGCGGGCGCGCCCACGTCGAGGAGAATTTCGACTTCCTCCTCTCGCACCCGCTCGCCCCCCGCCTCAGGTTCACCACGCCGGCCGAAGCGCTGGCGCTGCTCATGCGGACACGTCGGGAGACTTAAGTCGGGCGCGTGCCGTGGTCAGGCTGTAAGTTAAGCCCTCAGCAGTAAAAGCTACTTCAGCCCCTTCATTATTTCGGCATGCTCTTCGAGGATTCGGGTGGCCTGTCTGGCTTTCGGCGTGAGCGACCAGTCATCGTGATCCCACGTGCCGCCCAAGATTATCCCGTCCTGTCGCGGGAACATGTAGCCGCTGCTCAGATAACAGTAATCGACCTCGGGTTGCGGCAGCAGCACTTCCAGTTGGCCGCGCACAGGGCCTAGTTTCTGATCGCCGAAGAGCGCACGCGCGCCCAGGCCCGTGCAGTTGAAGACGACCGGCTCGGGCAGGCGCATGACCTCTTCACGACTGCGGAACTCCCTGACCACGAGCCTCCCGCCGGCGACGTAGAAGTCGCGAAGAAGCGCGTCGAGGTAGACCGGAGGCTCGATCAGCATCGTGCTGTACTGGCGGGCGTAAGGGAATCCGAAGTAACGCTCCGCGTCCCGATGAACTTCCCGCTGCGGGTAGAGGTCGTCACCGCCCACCAGCTCGCGCCCGAGCGGCGCTTCGGTGCGGTACAGCTCGACGGTATCTATCCAGCGCACGCCGTACTCGGGGCGGACGAGCAGTTGGAAGGCGCGGTTGGAAATCCGGCACGCGAGGCGAAACTGTTCGGTAAACTTCGTTGACGCGGCCTCGGCGTCATAGACCGATGTGGGGTACCAGAATCCTCCGGCGATGTTCGAGGTCGTCTCGGGCGGCAGGTCTTTGGCATAGATGGTCACCGTCCCCGGCCCGTCCTGAAAACGGCGTTGCAGGAGGAGCGCCGTCGAGAGGCCGTTGACCCCGCAGCCGAGAACGGCAAACCGTCGGCGTGCCGCCGGTCGGGAGCTTCGCCCGGGGCGAGACGTCCGCGCCCCCGGAAAGTCCCTGGCTAAATCCAGGGCCAATGAAGCCGTGCCCCAGGAGAGTGTGATGCCCGCGCCGCCGTGGCCGTAGTTATGGATGAGAAGCTTGTCGCCGAAGCGCTCGGCGTCCACGACAAATCCTTCGGGGCGATACGGCCTCAGGCCGACGACCTCACGAATAACCCGCTCGCGCGAAACTTTGACCGGCGCGAAACGGCGCTGCCCGTCGAGCCCGGCGGCGCGCGCCGGCGGTTGACCCGCGCGCGGCCGTGAGAAAAGCACTCGCCGCCAGGGCGCTACGTAGAAACACGCGACGATTGATTTCAGAACCGGCTTGAGAGACCTGCGCCACCATTCACCTCCGGGCCGACCGCCGAATCTGCTTAAATCGTCGGCGACAATACCTGATCAGCTATAAACACCTCACAGGGGCTTTCTGACTCTGCGGTATTGCCCCGCTTTCTACCTGTTGGGTTGTCTGGGGTGTGGAATTGGCGCGGTAAAGTTAGCAAACAAGAGAACGAGCGAGGTCAGAGGCAAGATGTCAAAGGCGTCATACCTGACTTCGGCTTGATTGAATGGAAGGGGCGGGTCGTTCACCTCATATTCGATACCAATGTAAAGACGAACGATTCTGTGCAGGCAGCGCGGTACGGTCTTGCGAAGGAGTTAACGAGACGGGGCGCTGTGGTTCATCTCGTTGACCTGCCGGAGATTGATGGCGTCAACGGGGTCGATGATCTGCTCGCGCTGAAGGGAGCTGATTATGTTTTCGCATTGCTCGATACAGCAACCCCCGTAGACAGCCGGAAGTCAAAGCCGAAGTCTCAATCTTCCATCCTGACCGAGTTAGCTCAAGACGTTGAACTCTTTCACACAAGCGAGGGCGACACCTACGCCACTATTTCCATTAATGGTCATCGGGAGAATTGGGCTTTAAGGGCAAGGGGCTTTAAGGATTGGCTTTCAAAGCACTACTACGAATCAGAAGGCTCAATCCCGAACTCACAAGCGCTGCAAGACGCTCTAAACACGCTTCAAGGCATGGCGCGTCACAACGGGCCGAAGCACGAAACTCACATACGGCTCGCCTCAGCGGACGGGTGCATCTGGCTTGATTTGTGCGACGAAGAATGGCGCGTCGTTAAGATTTCCGCGGAGGGTTGGGAGATGGTCAGTGAGTCGCCGGTGAAATTCCGCCGCACCAAGGGCATGAAGCCACTGCCTGCGCCCGTGGCTGGCGGCTGCGTATCGTCTTTGAGGCAACTTCTAAACGTGACGGATGCTGACTGGCCTCTGCTCATCTCGTGGCTCGTCTCGACCTTCAGGCCGGGGTATCCGTTCCCCGTGCTCGTACTTCACGGCGAACAGGGCAGCGCGAAATCTACAGTATCTAAGATGCTGCGTGACCTGGTTGACCCGAACATCGCGCCTCTCAGAAGTGAGCAGAGAGACGAACGCGATTTGATGCTTGCCGCCACGAATGGCTGGATAGTCGCCCTCGATAACCTCTCAAAGCTTCCCGTCTGGCTCTCCGACGTGCTTTGCAGGCTTTCGACGGGTGGCGGGTTCGCCACGCGCACGCTTTATGAGAACGACGAGGAGACACTGTTTATGGCGATGCGTCCCATCATCCTGAACGGCATCGAGGAATTAACGACTCGGAGTGACCTGCTCGACCGCTCCGTGATTATTCATCTTCCCGCAATCCCGCCGGACAAGCGAAAGTCCGAAGCGGAGGTGTGGCGGGAGTTTGAGGCAATCCGCCCGTTCGTCTTAGGAAATCTGCTGAACGCTGTAAGTCATGCCCTGCGGAACATAGAGACGGTGCAGCTCGACCAAAAGCCGCGAATGGCAGATTTCGCTCTGTGGTCAACGGCGGCGGAAGAAAGTTTGGGGTTAGACAAGGGAGCCTTCATATCTGCTTTCATGGGGAACCGTGAGAGCGCGAACGAGTTGGCTCTTGAGGCTTCACCTATTGCGTCAACGCTCGTCGAATTAGTGCAGCAGCGAGGGGAATGGAAAGGAAACTCCTCCGAACTCTTGGAGGCTCTGAACCAACGCGCGAGCGATGAAACAAAGAAGCAACAGGGCTGGCCTAAGCGTCCCAACGCCCTGAGCGGGGCGGTTAAGCGAATCGCACCTAATCTCAGGGCCGCCGGGGTCGAGTGCAACATGGGGCGGACGAAAGCGGGCAGGTTCATCACGCTGGAATACAGAGGTAAATCATCGTCATCATCGTCACCGGTGACACCTTCGGCGCAAAACGGCTTCGCCGGTGAATGATTGGGTGACGATGTGAGAGACGGTGCCGAAGATGCCGCGGGAGATCGTCACCCTCAAACGCATGATAATTACTGGCTCGTGACGCTGGTGACGACGATGACGATACTTTGACTCACTATTCTGGACGTTCATAAGCAGGAGTCGAAAAAAAAGATGTTACGTGGCAAAAGCGCGGGGGGCGGAGAGGCGAGCGCAAAAACCGGCAAACCTTTCCCTAAGATTACGGCGGACGGTTTGCTCAACGGAGCGGTCTGCGCCTCGTATGCGAGGTGCGGCAAGGCTGGATGCAAGTGCGCCCGCGGCGAACCTATACCGAATTCTGTGTAAGTGAGTTTTGATTGAGTCCGCCCATTGGGACTCGGCCATCGAACAGGATGGCGAACTGGTTCATCGCGCCGCTCCAGTTCTTGATGGGCATCGTCCACCGCTTACTGATATTCCT
>DATMVD010000093.1:0-25327 GCA_035563535.1 Pyrinomonadaceae bacterium
CGCCGCCCCGACGCCCGCGCCCACGCCCGCGGCGAGAACCCTGCTCACGGGGCGCGTCGTCGGCGAGTCGGGCGAGCCTTTGCCGGACGTGCCCGTCAGCCTCGTGCCGCGCACCTCGGGGCTGCGCCGCGGGCCCGAGTACACGGTCGCCTCCGACGAGTCGGGCGGCTTCCGCTTCGAGTCGCTCGACCCCGGCCTCTACGAAGTCTACGCACAGCTTCCCGGCTTCGTCGTCGAGACCGACCCGCTGACGGGGCGCTCGCTCGGCCCCTACCGGCCCGGCGACCAGGTCACCGTCCGGCTCGTCAAGGGCGGGGTCGTCACCGGCACGGTCACCGACTCGCAGGGGCAGCCGCTGGCCGCCCTCAACGTGCGCGCCATACGCGTGCGCGACCTCGACGGCGGGCAGCCCGTCAACCCCTTCACCTACGGCGGCGAAGACCGCACGGACGACCGCGGCGTCTACCGCATCTACGGGCTGCGCCCGGGGCTCTACATCCTCTACGCGGGCGGCTTCCTCAACGCGGCGTTCCCGCTCTCGGGGGGCTCCGGCGAGGTGGCGACCTTCTACCCTTCGGGGACGCGCGACACGGCCGCGGAGGTTATGGTGCGCGGCGGGCAGGAGGCGGGCGGCATCGACATACGCATGCGCGAAGACCCCGGCCGCCGCGTCACGGGCACGGTCGAGTCGCCCACGGGCTCCTTCGGCGAGCAGGGCGTCGGCGTGGGCGTCACCCTCACCTACGCCTCGACGGGCATGCCCGCCGCGACGACCGGCATCAACCCGAACACGGCCGACCGCTCCTTCTCCTTCGACACGGTCGCCGACGGCGAGTACGACTTGCAGGCGACGGTGCCCGGGCGCGACGGGGTGACGCTCGCCTCCGCGCCGCAGCGCGTCTCGGTGCGGGGCGCGGACGTGACGGGACTGCGCCTCGTGCTCGCGCCGCTCGCCTCCGCCTCGGGCACCATGCGCTTCGAGCCGGCCGCCGAAGCGGGCCGCCCCGCGCCCGAAGCCTGCCAGTCCATCCGCGCGACGCAGCTCCCGCAGGAGACGCTCATCACGGCCGCCTCCGCCGTGCCCGCGCGCCCGAAGCCCGGCGGCCTCTTCTCGCGCCTCGGCTTCCCGCAGAGCGCGACGCCCGACGGCGCGGGCTCTTTCACCGTCCGCGGCCTCGACGCGGGCCGCTACCGCCTCTCCGTCCGCCTCTTCGACGAGGCGCTCTACGTGCGCTCGATCCAGACGCCCGCGACGCCGCAGCGCGGGGCCGGGGCGCAGCGGACGCCGACGGCCGCGACCGCCGCGGCCGCCTCGCGCGACGTGTTCGACTTGAAGGCCGGGCAGCAGCTCTCCGGACTGTCCGTGCGAGTCGCGGAGGGCGCCGCCTCCTTCGGCGGGAGTCTGGCCGCGGCCGAGACAGCCGCGGGCGCGCCGCCGCAGCCGCCCCCCGCCTTCTCGCACCTCCGCGTCCACCTCGTCCCGCAGGAGCGCGAGCGCGCCGAAGACACGCTCCACTACTACGAGGCCCCGGTCTCCGCCGACGGCGCTTTCCTCTTCAAGAACCTCGCCCCCGGCCGCTACTTCGTCGTCGCGCGCCCCTTCGTCGTCGAGGCCGGCGAGCGCGACCCGCGCCCCGCAGCCTTCGACGCGAGCGCGCGCGCCCTGCTGCGCCGCGAGGCCGAGTCGGCGAACGTGACGGTCGAACTTCAACCCTGCCAGCGCACGACCGACTACGTGCTGCGCTTCCCACCCACACCGGCGACGAAATAAACGGCAGGAAGGATTAACCACAGAGACACAGAGACACGGCTTGAAGACTTATGTGCTTCAAGCCGTGTCTCTGTGTCTCTGTGGCTATAGCGGATTGCAATTGAGTGTGACCGTTTAGAGGCGGGCTCCGCCCGCCGTCTCAAGCCGCGGTGCTCGCGACGGCGGGCGGAGCCCGCCTCTAAACGGACGCTGAATTAGTCACACTCAAATGCAAAGAGCTATAATTTCTGCTCGCTTCAGACCTCGCGCACGACCAGGCCGTCGCGGGCGAAGTTCCATTTCAAAACTTCGGCCCCCTCGTGCGCGGCGAGCGCTTGTTCGACCGACTCGCGCGCGCCCCCCTCGCAGAGGAAGGCGATGCAGCCGCCGCCGCCCGCGCCGCAGACCTTCGCCGCGAGCGCGCCGCTCGAGAGCGCCGTCTCGACCAGCTCCTCCATGTGCGGCGTCGTGATGTTGGGCGCGAGCCGCTTGCGGTTCGGGTAGGCGGCGCGCATCACCTCGGCCAGGCGCGCCCAGTCCCCGACGGCGAGCGCCGCACGCGCCTCGCGCGCCGCGTCGCGGATCTTCTCGAAGATGTCGAAGACCTCCGGGTCGCCGTCGATGTGGCGCTTGAACATCTCCCAGTTGTTGATGCCCGACAGCCGCGGCTCGCCCGTGTAGCAGACGACGACCCTGCGCTCGAGCTCCTCCGGCTCGACGCTGATGGGCTCGCGCCGGATGCCGTCCGGCTTGAACTGGATGGAGTTGACCCCGCCGTAGAACGCGCCGTAGTAGTCCTGAAACCCCGCGGGCACGCGGATGACCGTGGACTCGACGTTGGCCGCGATGACGATGAACTTCGACGGCGGGTAGCGGTCGCCGACCAGGCGGTTCAGCGCGCCGATGCACGCGATGGCGAGCGAGCTCGACCCGCCGAGTCCCGCGCCCGCGGGCGCTTTGGATTCGGCGACGAGGTGGAAGCCGGTCTCGGGCCTGAAGAAGTGGACGAGCTTCGAGATGAGTTCGAGCCGCTCCTCGCGCGCCAGCTCCTCTACGCCCGAGAGGCTGGTCTCGAACGTGACGCCGCGGTCGCGCGACTCGAGGATGATCTGGTCGTCGGCGCGCGGCGTGATGCGGCAGGTGGCGTTGAGCGAGACGGCGAAGTTGACGGTCGTCGCGCCGGGGTGGAAGAGGTAGAGCGGCCAGATGTCGATGGTGCCCCCGGCCAAATCCACCCTCGTCGGGGCTGTGGCTTCGATAGTCATAGATTAAACGATGAACTAGGAACGCTGAACGATGAACTGAAATCAGCCTATCTTACAGTTCATCGTTCAGCGTTCCTAGTTCCTGATCCCTTTCAGTCTCCCTCTGCCTTGCTCTTCTGCTTGGGCGCCTCCTTGTGGCGCGCGAGCGGGTGCGGGATCAGCTCCGTGATCTCGTCCTTGATCTCGTGGAGCTTCTCCTCGGCGGCCTGCTCGATCTTCTGGATGGTCTCGGGGCTCGCCTCCTCGACCTTCTTCGAGAGCCAGTACTTCTCGGCGACGTAGAAGCCGACGATGCCGACGGCGATGACGGCGACGACGGCGACGAGCAGCCAGTAGCTCAGCTTGTGGAGGTCGCCGATGAGGTTGTAGATGGCGCTGTGGAAGATGTAGCCCGCGCCCGAGAGCAGCAGCACCCACACGAAGCAGCTCGCGAACGAGAGCAGGAGGAAGCGCGGGTACTTCATCTTCGCCACGCCGTAGAAGGCGCACGAGCCCCAGCGCAGCCCGTAGGTGAACTTCGAGATGAAGATCGACATCACCCCGAACTTGTCCGTCAGGCGCTCAAGGCGCGGGCGCGCCGCGCAGTAGAAGCGGTACTTCTTCACGCTCGAACGCCCCGCGCGCCCCAGCGCGTAGGCCACGTTGTCGCTCGCCGCGCCCGCCAGCGTCCCCACCGCCAGCACCAAAGGGAAGCTGTACTCGCCGAACGCCTGCCCGTGCGCCAGCACCCCCGCCAAAAGCAGCGTGATGTCGCCCTCCACCATCGTCAACACGAAGATGGCCGGCAGCCCGAACGTCCAGAGCAGTTCGTTGACGTAGTTTAAGTCCATAAAAGCCGTGAACCGTGAACCGCAAACCGTGACAGGAAGGAGTTAGTTTTATCTCGTCACGGTTTACGGTTCACGGTTTACGTTCTTCAGGCTTTACCACCAGCACGGGGCAGCGCGCGTGGCGGACGACCGACTCGGCGGTCGAGCCGAACAGGATGCGGCCGAGCCCCGTGCGGCCGTGCGACGAGATGACGATGAGGCCGGCGCCCTGCGCCTCGGCCGCGCGCACGATCTCGGCGGCCGGCTCGCCGTGCGCGATCACGTCCTCGACTTCGAGCCCCTCGAACTCCGGGCTCTTCGAGAAGGCGGGCAGGTCGCGCGCCGCCGCGTCCTCCAACTGCCCGCCCAGCTCGGCCGCCGGCAGGGGCTCGGCGAGCGGCGTCCAACCGACGGGCTGCACCACCGGCTCGACGACGTGCAGGCAGACGACGCGCGCGCCCAGCAGCCGCGCGAACTCCGCCGCGACCGGCACGGCGCGCCGCGCGCAATCGCTGAAGTCGGTCGGCAGCAGGATTGAACGAACGTCCATAAAAGAAAAGGATGAAGGCTGAAGGATGAAGGATGAACTGTTAGAGCCGTGTGTCAGAGCGGATAAATTGCCAATCGGCGCGCGGTTTGGAATTCAACCTTCCGCCTTCATCCTTCATCCTTCCGCGCTGCATTCTACACGCAGAGTGAGTTGTTTGACAGCCCCCGACCCCTTTGTTACCATCACGCCGATTCGCACCCGGCTCCCCGACCAGTTTTTAAGCTGCTGACCCAGAAGGCTTTGAGATGAGCGCGCCGTCCTCGAACGAACAGATCTACGTGGGCGTGGAACTCTGCGCCTCTTCGGCGCGCGCCGCGCTCGTCAACGCGGCCGGCGAGGTGCTCGCGCGGCGCGAGGCGGCTCTGGCGGGCGTAGACCTCGCGCCGCAGCTCGCGCGCCTCGTCTCGGAGCTGCGCGACTCGGCGCCCGCGGGCGCGGCGGCCGTCGGCGTCGGCGTCCCCGGCCTGGTCAACCCGCAGACGGGCCGCGTCGTCATCTCCACGGACATCCCCTCGGTCGTGCGCGAAGACCTGCGCGCCACGCTCGCGCAGGCCACCGGCCTCCCCGTCGCGCTCGACAACGACGCCAACGCGGGCGCGCTCGGCGAGTACACGGCGGGCGCGGGCCGAGGCAGCCGCAACATGTTCTACGTCACCATCGGGACGGGGATCGGCGGCGCGCTCATCCTCGACGGCCGCCTGTGGCGCGGGGCCTCGGGGTTCGCCGGCGAGTTCGGCCACATCACCATCGACCCCGAGGGCGTCGAGTGCACCTGCGGCAACGTCGGCTGCCTGGAGACGGTCGCCTCGGCCCCGAACATCGTCCGCCGCACGCACGACCGCCTGATGCGGGACTCGACCTCGTCGCTCTCGCGCCTCGGGCTCAACAAGAACTTCACGGCCGCCGACATCGCGCACGAGGCCCAGAACGGCGACGACTTCGCCGCGATGATGATCGCCCGGACGGGCCGCTACATCGGCACGGCCATCGCGGCGGTCATCAACCTCCTCAACGCCGAGCGCGTCGTCCTCGGCGGCGGGGTGATGGAGGCCGGCGAGCTCATACTCGACCCCATCGTCAAGGAGGCGCGCCGCCGCTCCTTCCAGCCCAACTTCGAGTCCACCCAGATTGTCGCCGCCACCCTCGGCCCCGACGCCGTCCCCATCGGCGCGGCCCTGCTCGCCCGCGACGCCGCGCAAGCCGGCGGCTGAACTCACACGACCACCGAACTCCCCCGCCGGCCCCCGCGTTTCAGACTTTGAAGGAGGCACCAGACCGATGCCCTTCGTCACCGCGACGCGAGAGGACGGGGCGACGCTGCTCCTCAACGTGGACAGGATTCAGTACGTGGCCTACAGGGACGAGGCGGGGCAGGAGGTGTTGAGCGTGGTCTTCGACACCAACCCGCCGGCGCAGGGGCGGCCGGGCACGAACGAGGTCGTCGTCCACGGGCAGGAGGCGCGGCGGGTGTGGGAGGCGCTGAGCAGCATGCTCGGGCTCTAGCGGGGCTTGTCACCGCGCGGGGCGGTTTGCGATGATACGCGCGTGAAGAAGTTTTTCGAGGGCGAGGCGGAGGGCGGCGCGGGCCGGGGCCGGCAGCGCTGGGCGCGGCTCGCCTTCATCGTGCTCGTGTGGGTGCTGGTCGGCCTCTTCTTCTCCAGCCAGATCTACTTTTACTTCCTCGGCACGCCGAGGCAGATGACGATGCCGCGCGCGCTGGCGTGGCAGATGAGCGCGGTCTTCATCTTCGCCATCTCCACCCCGCTCGTGCTCTGGCTGGCGCGCCGCTACCGCTTCGAGCGCCAGACGTGGCCGCGCGCCGTCCTCGCGCACCTGCTCGCGGGCACCGCCCTCTGCGCGGCGTGGTCGGCCTTCCACATCGTCATCGACTACTACTTCAGCGGCAGCTACGCCAACCTGAGGTGGGGCAACCTCCCGCGGCTCATCTTCGCCAACCTCGACAAGGAGCTGCTCGTCTACTGGATCATCGTCGTCATCAGCCACGCCGCCGACTACTACCAGCGCTACCGCGAGGGCGAGCTGCGCGCCTCGCAGGCGCAGTTGCAGGCCCTGAAGATGCAGCTCCACCCGCACTTCCTCTTCAACGCCCTGCACTCCATCTCCTCGCTCGTCCACTCCGACCCGGACGCGGCCGACAAGATGATCGCGCGCCTCGGCGACTTCCTGCGCCTGACGCTCGACTCGGCGGCCGCGCAGGAGGTGCCGCTGCGGCAGGAGCTCGAGTTCCTCAACTGCTACCTCGACATCGAGCGCACGCGCTTCCGCGACCGCCTGACGACCGAGATCCACGCCGACCCCCAGGTGCTCGACTGCGTCGTGCCCAACCTCATCCTCCAGCCCATCGTCGAGAACGCCATCCGCCACGGCGTCTCGCAGCGCGCCGCGCGCGGGCACGTCGAGGTGCGCGCCTCGCGCGCCGGCCAGTCGCTGCGCCTGGAAGTGCGCGACAACGGGCGCGGCCTGCCCGAGGGGGCCGAAGGCACGCGCGGCAAGCAGGGCGGCGGGGTCGGCCTCGCCAACACGCGCGCGCGTCTGCAACAGCTCTACGGCGGCGCCTACCGCTTCGAGCTCTCGAACGCGCCCGCGGGCGGGGCCGTCGTCACGCTCGAACTCCCGCTGCACGGCTCCCCGCACGAGACCGAGCCCCCGGCCGAACACGCCCCCCTCCCCGACAAGCCCCGCGCGGCCGGCGCGCGCGGCGCCCTCTCCTCCAGAGCGTAAAGGCCGTAAACCGTAAACCGTGAACCGTGACGGGAAGGCTTCCGCCTGCCTCATGCGTGCGGTTTCCCCACGGTTTTGTTATAAAGACTGTCTACGTCGAACCGTAAACCGCGACAAGAGACGCCGCGCCCACTTGTCACGGTTTACGGTTCACGGTTTACGGCTTTTATGAATCCCGAACGCATCAGAAACTTCTCGATCATCGCGCACATCGACCACGGCAAGTCCACGCTGGCCGACCGCCTGCTCGAACTCACCGGCGCGCTCTCCGAGCGCGAGATGGAGGCGCAGGTCTTAGACAACATGGACCTGGAGCGCGAGCGCGGCATCACCATCAAGGCGCACGCCGTCCGCCTCGACTACAAGGCGCGGGACGGGCAGGCGTACGTCCTCAACCTCATCGACACGCCCGGCCACGTCGATTTCTCTTACGAGGTCTCGCGCTCGCTCTCCGCCTGCGAGGGCGCGCTGCTCGTCGTGGACGCGTCGCAGGGCGTCGAGGCGCAGACGCTCGCCAACACCTACCTCGCCATCGGCGAGAACCTCGAACTCGTCCCCGTCATCAACAAGATCGACCTGCCCGGCGCGGAGCCCGACAAGGTCAGGGAGCAGATCGAGCACGTCATCGGCCTCGACACGCACAACGCGGTGCTGGCCTCCGCCAAGACGGGTGTGGGCGTGCCCGACATCCTCGAAGCCATCGTCCGCGACATCCCGCCGCCGAAGGGCTCCGCCGACGCGCCCCTGAAGGCGCTCATCTTCGACTCGTGGTATGACTCCTACCGCGGCGTCATCGTCCTCTTCCGCGTCATCGACGGGACGATTAAGCCGGGGATGAAGATTCGCTTCTTCAACACGGGGCGCGACTACCAGGTCGAGTCGGTCGGCGTGAACCGGCCCCGCCCGACTCTCATCGACAGCCTCTCGGTCGGCGAGGTCGGCTTCATGACGGCTTCCATCAAGACGGTCGCCGACGTTCAGATCGGCGACACCATCACGGAGGCCGCGCGCCCGACCAAGGAGCCCTTCCCCGGCTTCCAGGAGATTAAGCCGATGGTCTTCGCCGGGCTCTACCCCGTCGAGGCCAACCAGTACGAGGAGCTGCGCGACGCCCTCGACAAGCTGCGCCTCAACGACGCCTCCTTCTTCTACGAGCCCGAGTCCTCGGTCGCGCTCGGCTTCGGCTTCCGCTGCGGCTTCCTCGGCCTGCTCCACATGGAGATCGTGCAGGAGCGTCTGGAGCGCGAGTTCGACCTCGACCTCATCACGACCGCGCCCGGCGTCCGCTACCGCGTGACGACGACCGACGGCGAGGTCGTCGAGGTGGACTCGCCCGCCAAGATGCCCGACGCCGTCCGCATCGCGAAGATCGAAGAGCCGATCATCGAGGCGACCATCCTGACTTCGGACGACTTCCTCGGCGGCATCCTCCCCCTGCTCGAAGAGAAGCGCGGCGTCCAGAAGAAGTTCGAGTACATCGCCGAGAAGCGCGTGATGCTCGTCTACGACCTGCCCCTGAACGAGATCGTCCTCGACTTCTACGACCGCCTGAAGTCGGTCTCGCGCGGCTACGCCTCTCTGGACTACCACCTCGCGGGCTACATCGAGAGCGACCTCGTCAAGCTCGACCTGATGGTCGCGGGCGAGCCCGTGGACGCGCTCTCCATCATCGTCCACCGCCAGAACTCGCAGGCCCGCGGCCGCGCGCTCGCCGAGAAGATGCGCCAGCTCATCCCGCGCCAGCTCTTCGAGGTGCCCATCCAGGCCGCCATCGGCAACAAGATCATCGCCCGCGAGACCGTCAAGTCGCTCGGCAAGAACGTCATCGCCAAGTGCTACGGCGGCGACATCACCCGCAAGCGCAAGCTCCTCGAAAAGCAGAAAGAGGGCAAGAAGCGCATGAAGCGCGTCGGCAAAGTCGAGATACCCCAGGAAGCCTTCCTCGCCGTCCTCAAGGTCAACGAGTAGCGCAGGAGGTGAATTGATATGCTGACGTTAGACGACGAGCAGATCGCGCGTCTGCCTATCACGGTTGACCCGGAAACCCTTAGCGGCGCTCCTGTGTTCCGTGGCACCCGGGTGCCTGTGACCGCGCTGCTGGATAATCTCACGGCGGGGCTCACGCTGGACGAGTTCCTCGACAACTTTCCTACCGTCAGCCGCGGGCAGGCCGTTCAGGTACTGGACTTTTATAAAGAGACGCTCGCGCGCCTCGGTCGCGCGGCATGAACATCCTGCTAGACGAATGCACGCCCCGCGTGGTGAAGCGTCGCCTGTCGGGACACAGCGTTCACACCGTGCAAGAGATGGGCTGGGCCGGACTTAAGAATGGGGAGTTGTTGGCCGCAGCGGACGGGCACTTTGACGTGTTCATCACGACGGACAAGAACCTCCGCTTCCAACAAAATCTTAAGAAGTACAGTTACGCCGTGCTGCTGCTGCCGAGCAATCAAGTGCCGATTGTCGCCGGCTTGATTCATGACATCGAGGCGGCGTTAACAACAATCAGGTCAGGGGATTTTGTCGAAATATCACTTCCCTAGCGGGAGAGGTACGTCGGCAAAGTCGAGACACACCAGGAAGCCTTCCTCGCCGTCCTGAAAGTCAATGAGTAGGGTCGGACACGCGTCGGTGGCGCGGAAGTGTGGCCGGAGGGTGATCCTTTCGGGCCACTTTCTACGCGTTACTATTATTCAAGGGGCTTAATCTTAAAAACGGGAGAGATACGGAATGAAGTTTTTCCTTTTGCTCCTTACCTCGCTGCTTTTATCGGGCACCGCCCTCGCCCAACACCACGCACACGCGCCCGCGCCCGACAAGGCTTCGCCCGTCCGCCTGATTCCCGAACTCGGCGAGTTTCACCTGCCGGTGAGGACTTCGGTGCCGGAGGCGCAGAGGTTCTTCGACCAGGGGTTGATTCTGGTCTACGGGTTCAACCACGACGAGGCGGCGCGCTCGTTCCGCCGCGCGGCGGAACTCGACCCGCGGATGGCGATGGCGCACTGGGGCCTCGCAATGGCGGCGGGGCCGAACTACAACGACACCAACATCTCGGCCGAGCGCATGAAGGCGGCCCACGAGGCGGTACAGCGTGGCCTCGCGCTCGCCGCCGACGGCCCGGCGCACGAGCGCGAGTACCTCGAAGCGCTGGCGAAGCGTTTCTCGAACGACCCGGCCGCGGATCAGCAGAGGCTCTGGGTCGCTTACAAAGACGCGATGGCCGAACTCGTGCGGCGCTACCCGGACGACGCCGAGGCGGCGACGCTCTGGGCCGACGCCGCGATGATCCTCAACGCGTGGCGGCTCTTCGACGGCGCGGGACGCCCCGCCCAGGGCACGGAGGAGATCATCTCCACGCTCGAAGGGGTTCTGCGCCGCGCGCCCGAGCACATCGGCGCGCACCACCTCTACATCCACGCGGTCGAGGCTTCGACGACGCCCGAGCGCGCACTCCTGAGCGCCGACCGGCTCGCCGCGCTCTCGCCCGCGGCCGGCCACCTCGTCCACATGCCCGCGCACATCTACATGCGCACGGGCGACTACGAGCGCGCTGCCCAGTCGAACGAGTGGGCGGCGAAGGCCGACCAGGCGTACATCGACGGCGGCGGGCAGCGCGGCATCTACACGGCCGCCTACTACAGCCACAACCTGCACTTCCTCGCCGCCGCCTACAGCATGGGGGGCAACTACGCCAAGGCGAAAGAGTCAGCGCGCCGGCTCGAAGCGAACGTCTCGCCTTACCTGAATGAGATGCCCTTCGCCGAGCACTTCATGCCGACGGGGCTGCTCATCTCCGCCCGCTTCGGCCGCTGGGACGACGTGCTGAAGACGCCGGAGCCTTCGACGCCCATCTCGAACGCCTTCTGGCACTGGGCGCGCGGGATGGCGCTCGTCGGGACTGGGAAGACCGCCGAGGCCGAGGCCGCGCTCAAGACCTTCCGGGCGAAGTCCGCGGCCATCAAACCCGACACGGGCTACGGCCAGAACACGACGGGCGCGGTCTTCAAGATCGCCGAGCACTTCCTCAACGCGCGACTGGCCGCCGCGCGCGGCGACCGCAAGGCGGCGGTCAACTTCCTCCGGCAGGCCGTCGCCGCCGAGGACGCGCTCGCCTACGACGAACCGCCCGGCTGGTATCACCCGCTCTCGCGCGAGAGTCTGGGCGGCGCGCTCCTGTCGGATAAGCAGTACGCCGAGGCCGAGTCGGTCTTCCGCGAAGACCTCCGCCGCAACCGGCGCAACGGCCGCTCGCTCTTCGGCCTCGCCGAGAGCCTGAAGGCGCAGGGCAAGGCGCGCGAGGCCGAGTTGGTCGGCCGCGAGTTCGACCGCGCCTGGAAGTCGGCCGACACGCGCCTGACCATCGCCGACCTGTAAAATCCGCCGCGTCAGCGGCGTCTGAATGTAGCCCGGCCTTTCAAGGCCGGGTAACTTGTGAACCAAAGACTCCGCGTCGCGTCAGCGACGCCTGAACGCGCATCCTGTTCAGGCGTCGCTGACGCGACGCGTACATCGTTAACGTGCGGCTGTCCCGGCCTTGAAAGGCCGGGCTACATTCAAGCGCCGCTCCGCGGCGGTCTCCTACACAGTCTTCAACAAAACATATGAGACGCTGGCTCCTCCTCCTTCTAATCGTCGCGGCGGCGGTCGCGTTCGTCGTCGTGCCCGTGTTCCTCCTCTACCCGTTCCGGCCGCAGACCGAGACGGGGCTCGCGGCCGGCTACTACGTGCGCGGACTCGCGCCGTGGGTGACGTTGGCGCTGCTGCTGGTCGCGCTGCTGCTGGTCGTCAGGATGTGGCGGGCGTCCCGGCGCTGGTGGGCGAAGGCGCTGATGGTCTTGCTGCTCCTGCCTGCGGCCGCGACCGTCTGGGCGGCGCGGCAGAACGTCTTCGAGATGATGTTCCCGCCGCTCGCCTCGCCCGCCTACGCGCGCGCGGCCGAGGTCGATTACGTGGGCGACGAGGAGATGGTGCTCGCAGTCGAGCGCGGGGGCGAGCGCGTCGCGTACCCGGTCAGGCTGGTGGCCTCGCACCACCTCGTCGCGGACACGGTGGGGGGCGTGCCCGTCGTCGCCACCTATTGAGTGCTCTGTCACACCGGTCTGGTGTGGGAGACGACCGTGGACGGGCGGGTGCTCAACTTCCGCCTCTGGGCCATCAACAACCAGAACTTCATCATGCGCGACGAGGAGACCGGCTCCTGGTGGCAGCAGGTCTCGGGCGAGTCCGTCTTCGGCCCGCTGAAGGGCAAGCGCCTCAAGCTCTTCGACCACGACGAGCTGACCTTCGCGACGTGGAAGCGCGAGGGCGACGGGGGTCGCGTGCTGCGCCCCGACCCGAAGACGCTGGCGGACGACTGGTACCCGCCGGCCGACTGGGAGAAGGGGATGGATCGCGTCCCGGTCGCGACGACTCTCGCCGACCCGAACGAGACGCTCCCGGCGCGCACGCTCGTCGTCGGCGTCGAGGCGGGCGGCCGCGCGAAGGCTTACCCCCTGGACGCGCTCGCCAGACAGAACCCCGTGCTCGACCAGATCGGCGACGCGCCCCTCCTCGTCCTGCTCGCCGAGGACGGCAAGAGCGTCCGCGTCTTCGACCGCCGCCTCGACGGCCGCACGCTCGAATTCTTCCAGCGCCCCGACTCGCGCGAACTCATCGACGCCGAGACCGGGAGCAGTTGGGACTTCACCGGCGCGGCCGCCTCGGGTGCGCTCGCCGGGCGCAGGCTCGCGCGCATCCGGTCCGGCAAGGACTACTGGTTCAACTGGAAGAAGTACCACCCCGACACCGGCGTCTACCTCCTCGGCGAGCGCTTTTGACAAGTAGACAGTAGACAGTAGACAGTAGTCAGCAGTCAGTAGAAGAACCCGCGTCGCTCGAACCCTGCGGTTCTCATCAACAACGTCCGACACGCGGGGCGCTACTGACTACCGACTACTGTCTACTTTTCCCATGCACGTCACGAGAGTCGAGCTGGAGAACATCAAGTCGTACGAGCGCGGCGCGTTCGCGTTCGAGCGCGGGACGACCGCCATCGTCGGCCCCAACGGCGCGGGCAAGACCACCATCCTCGAAGCCATCGCCTGGACGCTCTTCGACGTGCTCGACTACAGCAAGGAGGACTTCCTCCGCCGCGGCGCGAAGAAGGGCTCGGTGCGCGTCACCTTCCAGAGCGACCTCGACGAGCGCCGCTACACCGTCTACCGCGACACCGGGAGCGGCTACTACGTCTACGACCCCGAGCTGAAGGTCAAGCTCCAGCAGGGCAAGGCCGACGTGCGCAAGTGGCTCGACCAGCACCTCGGCGTCGAGCCGGGGACGGATTTGCGCGCCCTCTTCCGCTCGGCCATCGGCGTCCCGCAGGGGCTCTTCACCACAGACTTCCTTCAGAGCCCCACGGATCGCAAGAAGTCCTTCGACCGCCTGCTCAAGGTGGAGGAGTACCGTGAGAGCGCGGAGGCGTTGGTCGGGACCGTCAACCTCATCAGGGAGCGCATCGCCGACGCGCGCGTCCGCATCGGGGCGGCCGAAGGGCAGCTCGCCCGCTATGAGACGGCCGTCGAAGAACAAAGGGCGGCGCGGGCTAAAGTCGAAGAGCTGACCGCGTCGGTCTCGTCTCTCAGGCGCGAGACCGAGGAGCGCGAGCGCTCGGTCAACGCCCTGGACGAGGCCGAACGCCGCGTCAACGAGTCGCGCGCCGCGGCCGACCGGCTCGAAGTCGAAAGGGATTCGGCCGCGCGGCGGTTGAAGGATTTGCAGGGCGGGCTCGAAGCGGCGCGCCGGGCGGCCGAGCGCCAGCGCGCGACCCTCGATGACTCGCGCGCGCACCTCGAAGCGCTCGAACGCCTCCGCGGTTTGGAGGCCGAGCGCGCCGAGCGCGACCGCCTGCGCGGGGAGGCTTCGGACGCCGCGCGCCTGACGGCCTCCGCCGAGTCGAACGTGGCCCGCCTCGACGACGCGCTCCGCCGCGCGCGCGAGGCCGCCGCGGCGCTCGCCGAGATCGAGAGGGACGTGGCCGCGCAGGGCGAGTTCGAGCGCGAGCGCGAGCGGCTCCGCGACCTGCTCGCGCAGGCCCGCGCCGCCTCCGAACGGCTCGCGCACCTCGACCGCGAGCTGGCGGCGCTGCGCAAGAACCACTCCGAACTCTCGAAGAAGATGCGCGAGGCCGCGGCGCTGGCCGGGGCGCAGGAGCGCGCCGACAAGCTTGAGAGTGAGCGGCTCGGCGTCGAGACACGCCTGAGCAGACTCGAACAGGAACTCACCTCGCGCAAGCACCTGACGGCGCAGCGGCGTGAGGCGGCGCGCGAGGCCGAGCGCCTGCGCCGCAGCGTCACCGCGCTCGAGCGCGAGGCGCGCGAGTTCGAGCAGGCGGCCGCCGCGGCCGCGCAGCTCGGCGCTTTGGAAGAGCGCGAGCGCGAGTTGAACGGCCGACTCTACGACCTCCGCGCGGTCGTCAAGCGCGACGAGAAGGCGAGCGAGCGCATCGGCGGCGGCATCCTCTGCCCCATCCTCGACCAGCCGTGTCAGAACCTCGCCCAACAGGGGCGCACCTTCGACGAATACCTCGGCGAACAGCTCAAGAGTAACCGCGCGCGCCTCTCCAAAGTCGAGCGCGAATCGGACGCGCTCGCGCGCGAAGTCCGCGCGGCGCGCGACGCGGAGAAGGCCGCCGCGCGCACCGAGGCGACGCGCTCGCGCCTCGCGCACGAGCGCGAGCTGCTCGCCGAGCGCGAGTCCGCCCTGGCGCGCATCGACGCCGAACTCGAAAAACTCTCCGGCGCGAGCGAGGCGCTGCGCGACGAGTTGCAGGCCGAGATGTCCGGCATCGACATGGTCTGGCGCACGGCGCGCGAGGAGGCCCTGAAGTACGCGGAGCTTGAGTCCTCGCGCGCGCGCCTCGCGGAGATAGAGGAGGAGGGCAAGGCCAAGCGCGAGGAGCGCGAGCAGGTCGCCGCGGCCGCGAGCGCCGAGGCGGCGCTGGCGGAGGACGCCGCCGGGGTGGAGCGCCGCCTGCGCGAACTCGGCGACCCGCGCGCGCGCGCCGCCGCGCTCCAGCTCGAAGCCGGGCGCGAGCAGGAGATTCTGCGCGAGACGCAGGGCGCGCGCGCCGCCCTCGAAGCTTTAGAAAAGCAGGCGCGCGCCCTCGACAAGAAGCTGAAGAAGTTCGAGCACCTCGAAGCGGCCTGGGGCGAGGCCGCCGCCCGCCGCGACAAGACGGCCGCGGCGCACCGCGAGCACCTTGAGTCGGCCTCGCTCGCCTCGACCCTGCCCGAGCGCGAGGGCGAGGCGGCCGAGGCCGAGGCGCGCGCCGCGCAGACGGCCCGGGACGCGGAGGCCGCGCGCGAAGAGCACGCGAAGGCGCTCGGCGCGTACGACCGCGAGCGCCACGCCTCCGAGCGCGCCGCCCTGGCCCTCTCGCGCGAGCGCGCGGCGGCCACCTCCGCGCAGCTCGAAGCGGCGCGCGAGCGCGAGGAGTCTTTGACGGCCGAGCTCGCGCGGCTCGACGAGGTGCGCGAGTCGATGCGCGAAGAATTGTCGGCGCTCGAACGCCTGCGCGGGCTCCACGAGGCGACCGACTTCATCCGCGACACGCTGCGCAAGGCCGGGCCGCTCGTCACGGAGAGCTACCTCTTCAACATCTCCATCGACGCCAACCAACTCTTCCGCGAGATCACCGGCGAGGGCGGGCGGGCGCTCAGGTGGACGAGGGACTACGACATCGTGCTCGAAGAGGAGGGGCACGAGCGCTCCTTCGTCAGCCTCTCGGGCGGCGAGCAGATGGTGGCGGCGCTCTCCGTGCGCCTCGCGCTCCTCAAACAGCTCTCCGACATCCGCGTCGCCTTCTTCGACGAGCCGACGGTCAACATGGACGCCGAGCGGCGCGAGCGCCTCGCGCAGCAGATCGGGCAGGTCAGGGACTTCGACCAGCTCTTCGTCATCTCCCACGACGACACCTTCGAGCAGACCGTAGACCACGTCGTCGCCGTCGCGCGCGAAGAGGTGGAGGCGGCGTGAAAGAAGTCCTCATCTACTGCGACGGGTCGAGCCTCGGGAACGGGCGGGACGCGCCGCGCGCGGCGGCCGTGGCGCTCTTAGGCTTCCGCGGCGTGTGGCGCGCGTTCGGCGCTTACCTGGGGGAGGCGACGAACCAGCAGGCGGAGGTCGCCGCGGCCGCGCTCGGCCTAGAGCAGTTGCGCGAGCCGTGCAGCGTGACCGTCATGAGCGACTCGCGCTACGTCGTCGAGACGATGTCGGGCCGCTTCCGCCGCAAGTCGAACCACGAGTGGTGGGCGCGGCTCGACAAGGCCGCGGGCCGACATCAAATCAAATGGCAGTGGCTCAAAGGCCACGCCGGCCACGTCGCGCAGGAGGCGGTCGATAAGGCCGCCCGCAAGATAGCCGCCGCCGGCCACGCCGACGAAACCGCCCTCAGCGAAGCCGCCTCGAAGGTCGCCGAGACATTCGAGTCAAACGGTGGTTGAGCGATGACGGAGAATAGTTCACCACAGAGACACAGAGACACAGCTTCATCTTTAGTTCTCAACAACCTGTGTCTCTGTGGTGAACTGTCTCTCGCTTAGGGCGCGGCGATTAGGATGGCTAGCCGGTTCGGGCTAAAATCTCCCTTCCCCGACCGCACGAAGTTTTTCCGATGAGTGTCAGGTCTCAAACGACGGCGCGTGTGCGCGTGTGGCTTCTGTGCCTCGCGTGCGCGGCCGTGTGCGCGGCCGGGGCCGGGGCGGCGCAGGCCGAGCGCGGGTGGGCGTGGCAGAACCCGCTGCCGCAGGGGAACGCGATTCACGCCGTGCGTTTCGCGTCCGACAAGCGTTCAGGGTGGGCCGTCGGCGCGGACGGCGTCATCCTGCACACGTCGGACGGGGGCTTCCGCTGGGAGGAGCAGGAGACGCCCGCGGCCGTGCCGCTCTACGGGCTCTACGTGCGCGACGCGAAGCGCGCGGTCGCGGTCGGCGCGCGCGGCGTGGTGCTGACGACGGAGGACGGCGGCGACCGCTGGACGCTCAGACCCGTGGGCGAGAAGAGGACGGGGAAGAACGCGCCGGCCGTGCGCGAGGGCGCGAACCACCTCTTCGGCGTGGCCTTCGCGCCGGACGCCGTGCACGGCTGGGCCGTCGGGAGCTACGGCGAGATTCTGAAGACCGCCGACGGCGGGCGCACCTGGGCCGTCCAGGCGTCGGGCGTGCGCGCGCACCTCTACTCGGTCGCCTTCGCAGACCCCTCGAACGGGGTCGCGGCCGGGGCCGACGGCGCGCTCGTCGTCACGCACGACGGCGGGCAGACGTGGCTCGACCGCACGTCGAAGACGGGGCTCCCCTTCACCTCGGTCGCCTACGCGGGCGGCCGAGAAGTGGCCGTCGCGGTGGGCCTGGGGGGCACCATCTACCGCACTTCGGACGGCGGCGAGACCTGGGGCCCGGTCGAGAACCTCCTGCGCACGGACCTGCTCTCGGTCTTCTTCGCGGACGCGCGCCACGGTTGGGTGACGGGCGACGAGGGGCAGGTCTTGACCACCGGCGACGGGGGCCAGACGTGGTTCCCCGTCAGCGTCAAGACGCGCCCGCGGCTCGCCTCCGTCCACTTCGCCGACGAGACGACGGGCTGGGCCGCGGGGCGCGACGGGCTCATCCTGCGCACGGACGACGGCGGCATCGACTGGCGGCGTCTGACAGAGGGCGGGCGCGAAGACCTCGCCGACATCTACTTCCTGGACGAGGAGCGCGGCTGGGCAGTCGGCTCGCGCGGCCGCGTGCTCTACACCTCGACGGGGGGCAGGCGCTGGTCGCCGCGCCTGACGAACACCTCGGCGCGGCTGTTCGGCGTCTACTTCGCCGACGAGGCGCACGGCGTGGTCGTCGGCGAGAAGGCGACGCTGCTGCGCACGAAGGACTCGGGGCTGACCTGGGAGAAGGTGCCGCTCGACGTGGACGAAGACCTCTTCGGCGTGCGCCTCTTCGACGCGAAGCGGGGCCTGGCGGTCGGCGCGCGCGGGAGGATTCTGCGCACGGAGGACGGCGGCGAGAACTGGCGCGCGCGCCCGTCTTCGACGCAGAGTTGGCTGGAGGCGGTCGCGTACGCCGACGAACGGGTCGCGGTCGCGGTCGGCTCGCAGGGGACTCTGGTGCGGAGCGAGGACGGCGGCGAGACCTGGTCGCGCGTGATGCTGAACGCGAAGGAGTGGCTCTACGGCGTGGCGTTCGCCGACGCCGCGCGCGGCTACGCCGTCGGCGAGCGCGGGCTCATCCTGCGGACGGACGACGGCGGGAAGACCTGGAAGGATCAGGAGACGGGGGTCAAGATCAACCTCTACTCGGTGGCCGCGGCGTCGCGCATGGACGTGCTGGTGGTGGGCGACCAGGGGCGCGTGCTCCAGACGCGCGACGGCGGCGAGACGTGGGAGGGCCTGCCGACCTTGACGAGCGTGGCGCTCTTCGGCGCGGCCTACCACGGCGGCAACGCGGCCTGGGTGGCGGGCCGCGGCGGCACGATACTCAAGCGCAACGACACGGTCGCCACCGTCAAGATACCGCTCCCCAAACTCCCGCCGGCGCTGCGCCCCGCGCCGCCCAAGCTCAAGCCCGGCGAAGAGGCGGACGCCCTCGCCCCCGTCATCGAAGACGACATCCCGCGCGCCACCCCGCCGAAGCTCAAGCCCTAAAGCGCGTGAACCGTAAACCGTAAACCGTGACAGGGAAAAGCCGTAAACGGTAAACCGTAAACCGTGACAAGAAGAAGGCACGTTCTTCCTCTCGTCACGGTTTACGGTTTACCGTTTACGGATCTTCAGTACCGCACCGGGTGGTCTTTCGCGTAGGTGTAGGCGAAGTAGGCGGCGAGCAGGTGTGCCACCCAGCCGAGCAGGCCGGCGCTCCCGATCCAGGAGAAGCCGGTCAGAACGAGCCAGAGGAGGCCCCAGAGAATTTGGCCGTTGTAAATCTGGCCGAGCCCGGGGATGAGTAAGCTGAGAATGCCGGCAATGATGGGGTCGCGCATCTTGATGTTTACCTCCGCGCTCCTATACGCCCGCCCCCCCGGCTTTGTTCGGCCAAAGAGGCGCGGGGGCTACTGCTGTTGAGGAGGAGGCGCGTTGTCGGTGCGGCGCACCTCGACGACCTCGGCGCGGAAGGTCTTGAGTAACTGCTGGACGACGGGGTGACTCTCGGCGCGCTCGCGCAACTCGCGCTGCTCGCGCCGCGCCTCGTCCTCGGCCGTCAACTGCTCGTCGTCGTCCGCCCCGCCCGCTTCCCTCAGCCTGATGTTGAGGCCGACCTGGCGGTTCAGGACTTCGCAGCAGACCTCGCGCAGGAGCTTCTGGTTCTCGGGCTTCGTCAAGGTGTCGCGCAGGTGCTTGCCCTCGGGCGCGAACTCGACGCGCACCTCCTCGCCCTCGACCCACACGCGCCGCGCGCCTTCGAGCGCGACCGCGAGCAGCGGCCTCCCCCGCCCTTCGAGCCCGCGCTTGAAGCGCGACACGTCGTCGGTCGGCCCGAAGCCCATCTCCGCCTTGCCGTCCCGCTCGGGGGCGGGAGCCGTGACCAGTGAGACGGGGGCGCCGACCACGTCTTCGCCCGCGCGCGCGCCCTCGACGAACGGGCGCGGCGCTTCAAAGAGCCCGTCGGCGGGCGCGGCGTCCGAGACGGCGAACGGGGCCTCGGCCGCGCGCGCCGCGGCCCCCTCCGAGAAGGAGGCCGCGCCCCCCGACTGGACGGGCGGCGGCACGAGCTTCAGGTTCGGGGCCGACTGCGCGCGACCGTTCGACTGCGGCGCGGGCTGCGCGGGCTGCGTTTCGACAGGCTTCGCCGCGACCCTTTCGGGCTCGGCCGCGGCGCCCGCCTCCGGCGCGCTGAAGGAGGCGGCCCCCCCGCCCCCGGCCGCGCCCCTGCGCGGGGGGGCCGAAGAGGTCGGCGGCGCGGAAGGCGTCGGAGGCGTCGGCGTGCCGCCCGCGGGCGCGCGCCCCGTGCGCAGCGCCTCCTCTAACGCGTTCAGGCGTTCGACGAGGCGGCCGAGCGGCGCGAGCCGCCGCATCTCGACGAGCTTCACCAGCCCCACCTCCAACTGGTAGCGCGGGTGCGCGCCCGAGCTGAGTCGCGCCTCCGTGTCGGTCAGGCTGTGGAAGAAGCGCACGAGGTCTGACTCCGAAAAGTCTTTCACCTCCTCCTGGAGTGCGCGGCGCTCCGACTCGGTCGCGTCCGCGAGCGCCGAGTCGCCCGCGACCTTGAAGACGAGCAGGTCGCGCAGGTGCGCGAGCAGGTCGCGGCAGAAGTTGCGCAGCTCGTGGCCGCGCGCCGAAAGCTCCTCGACCACGGCCAGGGCGTCCGCCGGCTTCTCCTCGGCCACCGCGCGCATCACGCGCGAGAGCATCTCCGCGCCCGCCAGCCCCAGCGCCGCCTCGACGTCCGACGCCTCGATCTTCCCCTCGCTGAAACTGATGACCTGGTCGAAGGCCGACTGCGCGTCGCGCATCGAGCCCTCGCCCGCGCGCGCCACTTCGCGCAGCGCGTCGTCCGTCACCTTTATCTTCTCGGCGTCGGCGATGAGTCGCAGGCGCTCGGCTATCTTCGACGCGGCGATGGTGCGGAACTCGAACTGCTGGCTGCGCGAGAGGATGGTCTCCGGCACCTTGTGCGCGTGCGTCGTCGCCATGATGAAGAGGACGCGCGGGGGCGGCTCCTCCAAGGTCTTCAGCAGCGCGTTGAAGGCCGCCGGCGAGAGCATGTGGACTTCGTCGATGATGAAGACCTTGTAGCGGTCGCGCGCGGGGCGGATGCCGACGGTGTTGATGATGGCCTCGCGGACGTTATCGACGCCGGTGTTCGACGCGGCGTCGATCTCAAGCACGTCAATCGAACGGCCCTCGGCCACCTCGCGGCAGGAGGGGCAGGCGTCCGCGTCCGTCGTGCGGCAGGGCGTCGGCACGGGGCGGTCGGACTTGTGGCAGTTGACGGCCTTGGCGAGCAGCCGCGCCGTCGTCGTCTTCCCCACCCCGCGCGCGCCCGAGAAGAGGTACGCGTGGTGCAGGCGCTCGTGCTCGACGGCGTTCCTCAGCGTCCGCGTGATGTGCTCCTGCCCCGTGACCTCCTCGAAGGTCTGCGGGCGCCACTTGCGTGCGATGACCTGGTAAGACATTTGAAGCGTTCAGCAGTCAGCGTTCAGCGTTCAGCTCGTTGCCTTCTCTAAAAGCTCGATGCGGTTGCCGAAGGGGTCGAAGAGGGAGAAGCGGTGGACGACGCCGGGGATGTCGGGCTCGTCCTTGGTGCGGACGCCGTGGCGTTCGAGGTAGGCGCGGACGCCCTTCGCGTCTTCCACGTCGAAGGCGGGGTGGCGCTTGGACGGGGCGACCGTCTCCTCGACGCCGACGTGGAGTTGCACGCCGGCGATGCCGTACCACATGCCGCCGTTCTTCCTGAGCACCTCGGGCTTCTCGATCTCTTCGAGGCCGAGCAGCCGGCCGTAGAACTCGCGCGCCTCGTCTTCAGCCCCGCGCGGGATGCAGACCTGGACGTGGTCGAACCGTCTGAATTGGATCTTCATGGCAAAACGGAAAGAGTTGCCGCGGGCGGCTTTTCAAACTGCGCGGCGTCGTCGGATTGTGCTCCAACGCGGCGCGGTTCGGCAAGCCCAAGCCTCGCGGCAACTCTCTCGGGATGTGGCCAGGCTCCGGACTGACCCGCAACACACGCCGCCGCCACTACCGTTGCTCCGTTCCCGGCCTGGCGGGGTTCGCGGGGCAAGCGTTGTGCGGAGCCCGAAGCCTGTCAAGAAGCTGTCAGCTATCAGCGGTCAGCTTTCAGCTTTAGACTTTAACCCGCCGCGCGTGGGTTGGCAAACGCGGCGGGTGAGAGTTTGATGCCCGAACTCCTCTTCAAGTTCCCGTCCCTCAGGTGCCGTTGAAGCCGGTGCGAAGGCGGCGGAGGTTGGCCCCGGGGAAGCGGCCCGTGGCCTTCACTTTGGCGAGCAGCGCCTGCCCCTCGGCGCGGGTGCGCCCGGCGTAGACGGCCATGAACCGCGCGTCCTCGGCCACGCCCGTGTAGAAGAGGTCGCCCGGCTCCATGCAGCGCGAGGTGAAGACCTTGTGGCGCGGGAAGAGCGCCTGCGCCGCCTCGCGCTCGGCCTCGGGGATGAAGAGGTCGCAGTTCCCGTACTGCGACTCGTCGCGCACGCTCTTGAGGATGACGGCGTAGAAGTGCTCGGACTCCCAGATGGCGGCGTTGGCCGGGATGCTGAACGGCAACTGGTAGGGCTGGAACTCCACGCTCGTCCGGCACCGAACCGTCGGGTCTCCGCAGACGGGCGCGAGGCGCGGCGTCTTCCTGCGCTGCGCGGATGCCACGCCGACGGCCAGCAGTCCGAGAAGGACGACGCACAGGGTTATGCTTTTACGCATCTGTTTTTGAAACTCCGTTCGGCGAAAGTTTTGACGGCGAGGCTTACGGCCCGAGACTTTAACACAGAGACACGCCGCGGCGACCGGGTCAGAACCGCCCGCGGTAGCGGGTGGTGCTGACCTGCCATACGCGGTTGACTCTCTCAGGCTGACCGGGCCGTTCACTCAGGCTGACTAAGGGTTGACGGGGCCGCCGCTTCGGCCCCGGCCGAGCGCCCGGGTTTCCCTGAAAATTTGCAGCCGCGGGCCGCAGCCCGGCGGGCACGAGCTTTGCCAGCCCGAAGTCATCCCTCTCACTGATCGTTCGCGCTGCGACATGTCTCTAGTACAAGGTCGGGAGAACTGAAATGGGTTTTACTCGCTTCAAGGGGACAAGGCGACTCGCCTCCCTCACGCTTCTCCTCTCACTCTGCCTGCTGCAAGTGGGCGTGCGCGGCGCGAGGGCGCAGCTCCTCTCCGGGCTCACGCAGACCACGACGCAGACGCTCACGCAGACCACGCAGACCCTGACGCAGGCCGTCAAGGTCTCGCCCGACCTGCTCCGGCTCATAGCGGTCACGCCCGCCACGCAGCGCGTCCCCGTCGTCGTCGAGTCGAGCGGCCTCTGGGGCTTGACGCTCGACCTCCTGCTGACGACGCTCGGCGCGCGCACCTCGCGCACCTACCGGAACCTGGGCGCGCGCGCTCTGGACATCCCCGCCGGCAACGTCCTGACGCTCGCCGCCAGCTCGCTCGTCTCCTTCGTCTCCGCAGACCGCCCCGTCCGCCTGCTCGGCCACCTCTCGGCCACGACCGGCGCAGACGCCGCGCTCGAAGAGTCGGGCGGTTCAAACGCGCTCGACGGGACGGGGGTAGGCGTCGCCGTCATCGACTCGGGCGTCTACGCCGGACACAGGTCGTTCCTCGACAAGTCGAACCGCGTGCGCGTCGTCAGGAGCGTTGACTTCACGGGCGAGGGCCGGACGGACGACCCCTACGGGCACGGCTCGCACGTGGCGGGCGTGGCGGCGGGCAACGGGCGCGTCTCGAACGGCGCGTACACGGGCGTCGCGCCGAACGCCAACGTCGTCAACCTGCGCGTGCTCAACTCGCGCGGCGCGGGCTCGGCCTCTTCCCTGCTCGCGGCGCTCGACTGGGTTCTGTCGAACCGCGCGCGCTACAACATCCGCGTCGTCAACCTCTCACTGGGCACGGCGGCCGTGGACTCGTACCGCAACGACCCGCTCTGCAAGGCCGCGCGCAGGCTGGTGGACGCCGGCATAGTCGTAGTCGCCGCCGCCGGCAACGAGGGCAGGGACGACGCCGGGGGGAAGGTCTACGGCCGCATACACTCGCCGGGCATCGAGCCGTCGGTCATCACGGTCGGCGCGGCGAACACCTTCGGCACGGACGCGCGCGGCGACGACGCGGTCGCCACCTACAGCTCGCGCGGGCCGACGCGCGGCTACCGGACTGACCTATTCGGCGCGCGGCACTACGACAACCTCGTCAAGCCGGAGCTGGTCGCGCCGGGCAACAAGCTCGTCGAGGTCGAGTCGCCCGGCAACCTGCTCGTCACGCAGCACCCCGAACTCGACGCGGGCGTGAGCCGGTCGGACGCGCAGCGCATGATGCGCCTGAGCGGCAGCTCGATGGCGACGCCCGCGGTGGCGGGCGCGGCGGCGCTCATCTTGCAGGCCAACCCGACCCTGACGCCGAACCTCGTCAAGGCGCTCCTGATGTACACGGCGCAGCCGCTCGCCGGCTTCAACTTCTTCGAGCAGGGCATGGGCGAGCTGAACGTCGAGGGCGCGGTCAGGCTCGCGCGCCTCGTCCGCACAGACCTCTCCGCTGCGACGCCGCTCGGCGCGCCGCTCCTCGTCTCTTCCCCGCCCGAGCCGCGCACGACCATCGCCTTCCACACGTTCACGTGGTCGCGCGGCCTGCTCTTCGACTACGCCTACGCGACCG
The DNA here is from genome assembly GCA_035563535.1 of Pyrinomonadaceae bacterium. Classification (GTDB taxonomy): domain Bacteria; phylum Acidobacteriota; class Blastocatellia; order Pyrinomonadales; family Pyrinomonadaceae; genus QHXN01. The sequence goes on from DATMVD010000093.1 coordinate 24,464, forward strand.
GCCCCGAGCTCGTCACGCGCTACCAGAAAGTCTACGGCCTCGGCGTCGTCTTCGGCGACGGAGTCATCTTCGCCGACGGCGTCATCACCGGCGACGTGAAGCTGCTCTCCGACGGCGTCGTCTTCGGCGACCAGATCATGACGAGCGCGGGCGGCATCGCCGGAGACGGCGACGCCTTCTGCGCCGTGGGCGTGCTCTTCGCCGACGGCGTCGGCGACGGCCAGGTCTTCGGCGACGGAGTCATTACCGGGGACGGCGTCGTCTTCGGAGACGGAGCCATCTTCGGAGACGCGCTGCTCCGCGGCGACGACACTGACGGCATGGAAGCGCCGGCCGACGAACAGTAGGCGGTAGGCGGACGGCAGCAGGCGGTTCGGAGCCGCGGCGGCGGCGCCGGAGATTAGCCGGGGGTGAGTTAGAGGCGCGAGCCCGACCTTGAGGGAGGGCGTACGTCAGACAGAGTAAAGCGGGATGATGAGGGGCACGCCGTCTCTCATCATCCCGCCTTTAATGTTCGGCCGACGCCCTCCCTCAAGGTCGGGCTTCCGCCTCAGATTTTATCTGGCGGAGAGGGTGGGATTCGAACCCACGGTACGGTTCCCCGTACACAGCATTTCCAGTGCTGCCAGTTCAACCACTCCTGCACCTCTCCGGAAAGTGAGCAGTGAGCGGTAAGCAGTGAGCAGTTGTTTCGACTGCTCACTGCTTACCGCTCACTGCTCACTCGAAAATATAGCCCATCCCGGCGGCTCCTGTCACGCGAGCCCGCCGGGGCCTTAGAGCGACTCGCGTTTGAATTTACCTCGACCGTTTAGAGGCGGGCTGCGGCCCGCCGGCCCGCGATGTCAGTCGGGCCAGCGGGCC
>DATMVD010000094.1:0-41308 GCA_035563535.1 Pyrinomonadaceae bacterium
CGCTGGCCCGACTGACATCGCGGGCCGGCGGGCCGCAGCCCGCCTCTAAACGATAGGTGATGACATATGCAAACCGCTCTAGAGTATGCCTTCGAGTTCGGACGCGTCGGGCGCGGGCATCTCTGTGTAGACGGGGTGCGAGAGGTAGCGCTCGCCGAAGTCGCAGACGACCGAGACGATGAGCTTGCCCTCGTTCTCGGGGCGCGCGGCGAGTTGCAGGGCGGCCCACGTGATCGAGCCCGAGGAGATGCCCGCGAAGATCGCCTCCTCGCGCGCGAGCCGGCGCGCCGTCTCGATGGCGTCCTCGTTCGTGACCCGTACGACCTCGTCGTAGACGCCCGTGTCCAGAATCGAAGGCACGAAGCCCGCGCCCATGCCCTGCTGCTTGTGCGGCCCGGGCTGGCCGCCCGAAAGCACAGGGCTCTCGTTCGGCTCGACGGCCACGACCTTCACCCCGGGCTTTCGCTCGCGCAGGTAGCGGCCCGCGCCCGTGATCGTCCCGCCCGTCCCGACGCCCGAGACGAACACGTCCACCGCGCCCTTCGTGTCCTCCCAGATCTCCGGCCCCGTCGTGCGGTAGTGAATCTCCGGGTTGGCCGGGTTGTCGAACTGCCTCGGCATCCACCCGCGCCCGCCCAGGGCTTCGAGTATCTGCTCGGCGCGCTCGATGGCCCCGCGCATCCCGCGCGGGCCTTCGGTCAGGACGACGTGACACCCCAGGGCGCGCAAGAGGTGTCGGCGCTCCACGGTCATCGTCTCGGGCATGGTGAAGACGCAGCGGTATCCGCGCGCGGCCGCCGCGAACGCGAGCCCGATCCCCGTGTTGCCGCTCGTCGGCTCGACGATGAACATGCCGGGGCGCAGGTCGCCGCGCCCTTCCGCGTCGAGAATCATCGCCGTGCCGATGCGATCCTTGACCGAGTTGAAGGGGTTGAAGCCCTCGTGCTTGACGGCGACGCGGCCGGGCAGCCCTTCGCCGAGGCGTCTGAGCAGGATGAGCGGCGTGTCGCCGATGGTGCGCGTGATGTCGTCGTAGATTTCTCCGTGTGGCATGTCTATCCCCCGTCCCCTAGTAAGAGCCCGACAGCGTGCGGAAGCGCCCGCCGTGGTTGCGTAGAAAGGCGGCCATCTCGGCCACGGCGCGGTCGCGCTCCGCCTCCGTCCAGTAGACCTGAAAGCCGGGCGCCCCGGTCAGGCCCACGAGCCGCGAGGCGTACACGTCGCAGACGCGCACGCTCAAGGATTCTAACGCGCGCGGGGCGCGTGCGTCTCCGGCCCTGACCTGAAACGTGGCCGTCGAGCCGTTGGCCGACCCAGTCAGGACGGCCGTGTAGGTGTTCTCGACGGTCAACTCGTATCTGTCTCCGTTGCTCGTGCGGCGCGGCCGCAAGCTGCCGACGACCGTCCTGTCCGCCAGCCCTTCGAGCACGCGGTCGCGGAAGCTCTTCACGTTGAGCATCGGCGTCCCCAACAGTTCGGCCCTGTGGAAGCTCCGCCTGTCCTCGCCGTCGATGAGCGGCAGCCAGGGCGAGCCCGCCGTGTCGAACATGCGCGCGGCGGCGGCGGCCACGTCCGGGTGATGCTCGTAACGCCACATGGGCGTGAAGAGGTAGACGAGGTGCTCGCCGGCCTCGGCGGGCGTCAACGCGCCGAGCCACTCCGCGTACTCGCCGGGGGCATCCGCGTCTTCGACCTCGAACCGCTTGAGGTACAGGCCGACCAGCAGGCTGCGCAGGTAAGAACGGTTCTGGCTGTCGTTCGCGCCCGCGCCCTCGTAGCGGCCCCTGAGCACGTTCTGGAAGGAGCGGACGGCGGGGAGTTGCTCGCGCCCGTCCCATGCGAGCAGGGCCAGCGCGAAGTTGTTGGCGGCGATCAGATCCCGGTGGGGATGCACCTCGTCCTTGCGCTCGGCCAGCCCGAGCATGCGCCGCGCGAAGAGCTGCGACACCGACGGCGAGCCCTTGCCGCGCAGAGGCTCGCCGCGCAGCGTCATCCCCTTCGCGGCGCGCTCCGACGGCACGGGGGCGTTGGTGAAGGCCCACGCGGCCGGCGCGCCTTTGTAATCGTACGTGTTGAGGATGTTGGCCGCCACCTGCGTCCAGGCATCCGCACCGGCCGCGTCGTCCCGGAGGACGGCGTACCAGCGCTCCTCCTCAGCCTCCCCGCGCCCGTACTTTTCGAGGTAGCCGCGGATGCGCGCGGCGAGCTGCCGCCGCCCTTCGGGGCTCGGAGGGCTTGTGTACTGTACGGGCCCGCCGAAGGCGTTGGTCTTGAGGATGCGCGTCAGCGCCGAGTAGGCCGTCTCGGCGACCGTAATCAGGTGGCGGCCGGGGTGGAAGCTGCGGCCGAAGCTCACCGAGCGCGTGAGCCGCTCGTCCGTTTCGAGCGCGCGCAGCAGAGGCCCGACCGCCTCGTCGCCCAGCTCGACGACCGCGCGCACGCGCGGGTCTTCGCCGAGGCTCACGCCGCCGGGCTGGCCCCACTGCCGCGCCGCCACCTCGTCGAGTTCGGCGACGAGCGCTTCCACTTCACCCTTCGGCTTTGACGAACTTGCCGCCGCCTTCCGACCCTCCCCCACGCGCCGCTCCTGGTCGGCGAGGAGTTGGTCGAGCGGCGCGAGCCACGAGAGGTAATAGTTGAGATGGTCGGGCGTGTTGTAGCCCGCCGGCCAGAAGGCGCGCCGCCTCTCCAGCTCCGCCGAGACACGCTCGCGCAGCGGGACGAGAGAGCGCGCGCTGACGAGCGTCAGCCGGTCGTCGCCGCGCATGTGCGCGCAGACGGCGCGGTCGAAGAGCGCGTAGACCCAGTCCATCGCCAGCCGCGGGTAGGGGTCGCCGAGGTTTCCGAAGCCCTCCTTCTCCACGCCGACGGCGTAGGCCGCCCAGAGCTGTTCGGCCGGCCCCGCCTCGCCGAGCCGCAGCAGCAGACAGACCTTCAGCGGCAGCAGAGACTTGTGCGAGGCGGAGAAGGAATCCGACACGACGCTGCCGCTGCGGCTGAAGGGAAACCTCCGGCCCCTGTTCTCCTCGGCATATTTGGCCCGCATCTCCTCGTCGGCCTTAATCACTTCTGCGACGTCGCGCCGCAGGTCGGCCGGCGCGCCGACGTTGACGACCGGCGTGACGTGCCCGCCCCACGTGACTGCGAAGCGGCGCGCCTCGCCGTCCGCCGCGGGCAGAACCCACGCGCGCGTCTTCAACTTCCCCGCGTCGCCCCACACGCTGCCCGTCACGAACTCGACCTCGCGGTACTCCCCGCCGCGCGGGTCGGCCAACCCCTGCTCGAAGAGCGTGCGCGTCGCGCTGACGAGCGCCTCCGGGAGCTTAGTCTGCGGCGGCGTCCACGGCGCGCGCTGTCGCGGCGGCTCCGGCAGGCCCGCCCCCTCGAACTTAGGCGGCGGCCCCTCGTCCTGCCTCTGCGCCAGACAGAGGCCCGGCGCGGCCAGCAGACAGAAGGCCGCCAACAGGAGTGAGCGCGCGCTTGCCTTCATGATCTTCAAAGCTCTCCTCGCCACGGCGGAATCGTAACACCGGTCTCTTCAACTTCGACACCGGCCGGTGGATAATCGGTTGCATGATTACAGGGCTACCGGTTCTGGAAGAGACCGACTGGTCGAGGCTGCATCACGCGTACGGGCGCGCCACGGACACGCCCGGACATCTGCGCGCGCTGTTGAAAGAGGACGCCGAAGGGCGCAAGCAAGCCTTCGACCACCTGTGGAGCGCGATCATCCATCAGGGCACGCCCTGGACTGCGACCGGCCCCGTCGCGCTGTTCATCGCCGGCCTGCTCCGCGACGAAACGCGCGCGCGCCGCGTCGGGCCGATTCGCGCAGACCTTTTCGAGTTCCTCCTCGGCGTGGCCCACCTGGCCGGGCTCTGGGAAGAGGAGGCCGCCGAGTTGGAGCGGACGGAGGCCAGCCACGGCCAAGACCTCGACGCCCTCATCGACGCGGGGGACGACGAAACGCTGTATGACGGGACGACCGGGGAGGCGGCCTACGCCCGCGCGCTTCTGGGCTGCGTCAGGGCGGCACCGGCGCTCATGGCTGTGATGTTGGAAGGTCTGACGGACGCCGACCCCGTCGTCCGCGCGCACGCCTCGGCGGGCGCGGTGGCCCTGGCCAGGTGCGGGCCGATGCGCGGGCACTTGAAGGAGTTTGAGACGCGGCTGACGGCGCTCGCGCGGACGGCGCGGGACGCGGACGAGCGCTGCGCACACGTGCTGGCGTTGGGAGACCTGGGGGCCGCGCCGACCGACTTTCTGGAAGACCCTTCGCCGGCCGTGCGAATCTGCGCGGCACTCACCCCGGGGCTCGCCGGAAACGCCGCGGCCACCTTGGAGCTGCTCGACGCCCTCAAGCACCACGCGGTAGATATCGACGGCTGGTTTACCAACACCCCGCCCCAGTTCTCACTCCGCCCGCGCTTCTCGGTGGTCGCGCGGCTAGTCGAACAGGTGAAGGACTTCGAGATGCTCGCCGACGCCGCCGTGGCGGTGCTCCCCGTCACGACGAAATACACTGTCGATTACGACTGGGGCCCGCTGCTCGCCGCCGCGTTCCCCGACGGGAGCGGCGTGATAAAGACCGAGGCGCAGCACCGCTTCCTCGCAGCGTTAGTAGACAGGAAACTCCTCTGGGACCCCAAGTTCTGGAACGCCCGCGCGTGGTTCGAGAAGGCCGGGCTGCCCTACGACCGGCAGGCTTGCGCGGAGCTGGTCAGAAATTTTTCCAGGTAGTTACAGCAGCATTCATCCGGATGCGACGCCATAGCGGTCAGAACCGCCCGCGGTAGCGGGTGGGCCTTTCTGAGGCGGCCGGTTGATTGATGAGAGTCGCGCTGTCAGCAATCATTCGGGATTTGTTACGCCCACCCGCTACCGCGGGCGGTTCTGACCTGAATAGCCCTGCGTGCTCTAGTTGGCGACGCGAAACAGGTAGCGGCCGGAGCCGACTTCGTAGAGGACGCGGCCGCCCTCGACGCCGAGGAGTTTGACGGAGTCCCCTTTGTCGGCGGTCACGGCCCGCGGGTTCGGCGCAGGCACGTGGACGCGCCCCGTCGCGTTCGGCGGGACGGTCACGTCAAGCTCAAGGCCGCCAGCCGTCCGCCTCCAACGCGCGGCGACGTTGCCGCGGACGCTCTCGTAGGAGGCCGACACGCCGTCGAGCCCCTTCGACGGAACCTCGGGCTTGAACTCTATCCGGCGGAAGCCCGGCTCAAGCGGCCTTAGCCCCGCGAGGTCTTCGTAGAACCACTGCACGACCGCGCCGAAGAAGTGGTGGTTGCGCGAGCGCGTGCCCGCCGCCCACTCTTCGCCGAGCGAGGTGAACTTCAGCGCGTCCGTCCAGAAGCCCCAGCTCGGCTCCGTCGTCCGGGTCGCTACGGTGTACGCAACGTCGTGGTGCCCCGCCTCCGTGAGCACGGGCAGGACGTAGCGCGCCCCGAGCACGCCGACGTAGGCGTGGCCCCCACGGTTCTTCATGATGTCGTCCGCGAGCCGGTCTGCCACCGCACGCCTTCTATCGTCCGGCACCAGCCCGAACGCGAGCGGGAAGATTTGCGCCGACTGCACGAACGGGTCGCCCTCCTTCTCGCGGTAGAAGCCTCCGGGCGCTAGGAAGCGCGCGTTGAAGTCGGCGCGAATCTTCTCGAACAGCCCGTCGTAGCGCGCCGCGTCTTCGGCCTTGCCGAGCGCGCGGGCCGCGTCCGCCGCGATGCGCGCGAGGTGCGCGTAGAAGGCCGTGGAGGTGAGCGCGTTGATGGTCGGCACGTCCTTCGGCGGAACCCAGTCGCCGAGCCCCGAGGTCAGCGTGTAGGCGAACCCGTCCCCGTCCTTGCCCGTCCAGCGCGGAACCCACTCGTCCAGGTACTTCCGCATCGCCGGGTAGGTCACTTCCAGCGCGCGCCGGTCGCCGTAGCGCATCCAGCTCTCCCAGGGGATGACGAACCAGAACGCATCCCACGCGGGCGTCGCGCCGCAGCAGTCCGCGCGCTTGAAGATTTCGGGCTTCCCGCGGTACCCGTAGTTCTCGTTACTCGGCGCCAGCAGGGGCAGCTCGCCCGTCTCGGCCTGCGCGTCGAGCATGTCCTGGAACATCTTCCGGTAGAGCCTCTCGGTGTCGAAGAGCAGCGACGCCGCGCCCGCCGTCAGCGCCGCGTCGCCCGTCCACGCGTTCTTCTCGTAGACCGGCGTGTCCGTGACGACGCCGTGCACGTTGTTCTGCACCGCCCACGCCGTGTTGCCGTGAATTCGGTTGAGCGTGCCGTTAGTCGATTCAAAGTCGGACGTTCGGGCGAGTCCCGTTCTTACTTGTTGGACGCGCTCGACCGTGACCGTCACGCCTTTCGGCAGCGCCCCGCCGTTCGGCCCGCTGAGCTGCACGTACTGAAAGCCTTTGTAGGTGAAGCGCGGCGTCCAGACCTCTTCGCCCGCGCCGCGCGCGACGTAGTAGTCGGTCTGCAACTGCCCGTAGACGAGAAAGTTTCCGTCCGTGCTCGCGCGCCCGTCCGCGCCGAGCTTCTCGGAGTAGAAGACCTCGACGGCGGCGCCCGCCGGCGCTCTGACCCTGACCTCCGCCCAGCCGGTTAAGTTCTGCCCCGTGTCGTAGACGAAGACGCCCGGCGCGGGCTCCGTCCGCCTGCCCGGCGGGCGCACGTCCACGACGCGGACGGGCTCGTGCGTCTGCGCGCGCAGGACTCCGGCGGGCGCTTCCGCCAGGCGCGCCGCCTCCCACGACGCGTCGTCGAAGCCCGGCCGGTTCCACCCGGCGACTTCGCGCCGCGCGTCGTAGGTCTCGCCGAGGTAGAAGCTGTCGTAGCGCGTCGGCCCCGCCGCGCTCACCTTCCAAGAGCCGTCGGAGCTGACGACCTGCTCAGTCCCGTCCGTGTGTGTGACGTAGAGGTCGAGCCGCAGGCGGGGACGCGCGCGCCACTCGGCCTGCTCCCAGCCCCAGTCCCAGGTGCGCGTCGCGTCGTCGTAGTGGCCGGAGCCGAGTTCCGAGGCGATGACGTTCTCGCCCTGCCGCAGGAGCGCCGTCACGTCCTGCGTGGTGTAGAGCACCGTCCGGCTGTAGTCCGTGAAGCCCGGGTCGAGGAGGCTTTCGGAGGCGGCCCGGCCGTTGACCGTCAGTTGGTTGTAGGCCAGCCCCGAAGAGTAGACGCGCGCCCCCGCGACCGGCTTCGAGATTCGGAAAGACTTGCGCAGCAGAGGCGCGGGGCGGACTTCGCGGCACTCGCCCTGGTTGTTCTTGACGAGCGGCGCAGACCAGGTGCCCTTGAGCCAACCGACGGGGCGGCAGAACTCGCCCGCCGCGCGTATGACTGCGTCGTCATCCCGCCCTTCGGCTTCAGTCAGCGGAACAACCTTGCGCTCCGGCCCCGCGATCCACCGCCCCTTCCATTCGCCCGCGTCGAGGAGCGCCGTCTCGAACCACGTGGGCCGCGCCCAGCCGCTCGCAAGGCCGTCCGTCGCCCACGCGCGCGCAGTCCAGTAGTAGCGCGTGCGGGACTTCAAGGCCGGGCCCGCGTACACGACCCACGGGTCGGAGGACGCAACCTGCCCCGAATCCCACACGTCCGCCCTGCCCTCGCGCGCGAGTTCGGGCTTAGACGCGACGAGGACGCGGTAGGCCGTCTGCGACACGCCGCGCCGCCCGCTGACGAGCGCCCAACTGAGCCTCGGCGCGCGTTCGTCAATCCCGAGGGGCTGCGCGGCCGCGTCCGTCTCCAACTGCTTGAGCGTGAGACTCGCCGGCTGTGCGACCACAGGCACAGACGGAGCGAGTAAGAGCAGAAGCGAGAGGAGCAGCGTCTTCATGTGGCTATGTTAACACCGGCCCTCCCGGCTCAGACGCCGAGCGCGGGGTTCGACTCGAAGAGGCTCGCGGGGAGCCGCCGGTTCGTGCCCGGCAGTTTGAGGCGGCGCTTGAGGACGTAGTCGAAGAGCAGCGGGTTGAAGCCGTAAATCTCCTTCAGTGGGGCGGCCTCCGACGCTTCGATGTAGCCCGCACGCACCAGCGGCTTCGTCCTGATGAGGACGTTGATGGCGGGCAGGGGGTAGTCGCTGCCGTTGACGAGGCGGCCGTGCAGGTCTTCCCGCCCGATGACTGTCGAGAGGGGCTCGCCGACGCGGTTGAACTGCGTCATCGCCGAGATGTCGCCGTAGACGAGCCCCTCATACCTCTTGTCATTCAAGAGGCGCAGGAAGAGGTCGAAGTTGCGGACGCGAGGGCGTCCGGGGTCGTCGAGGTCTTCGTTCTCCCCGAGGCTGGCGCAGTGCGCGACGATCACCTTGACGCCGTGTTCGAGCGCGCGGCGCAGGAGCAGCGGGTTGCCGAGCCTTTGATCCTCTTCCGCCTCGACGGCCTTCTCCTCGCCGCCGTGGCTGAGGAGCACGAGCCCGAGTTCCTTCATCTTCGCGTAGAACGGGTCGCACACGGCGTCGGACGGGTCGATGCCCATCGCGTTGGGCAGCCACTTGACCACGCGGCCGCCGCGCAGCGCCCACTTCTCTAATTCTTCGACCGCGTCGGCGCGGTAGGGGTGGACGGAGATGACCGGCTCGAACAGTTCCGGGTAACGCCCGGCTAGACGGAAGACGTACTCGTTGGGGACGTAGAACTCAGTCTTCTCGCGGCTCACAGTCCCGTCGGGACGGTAGTGCCTGTCGAAGGCGAGCAGGCGGTACTTGCCGCGGTGCTCGATGTTGGAGACGAGACGGACGAGCCGTTCGGCGAACTCCTGGTCGGCGCGCGACACGTCTTCGACCCCGGCGGCGCTGAGGTAGACGGCGAACTTGGCGCGGTGGAAGGGGTGACGCCAGGTGCGCATCTTCGGGTTGACTTCGTTGCCGGTGCCGCCCGCGCCGAGCCCCGCGACGTGCGTGTGGTAATCGACGAGGCGCGCCGGGTCAACGTCGGCGAAGGCGGCCTTGACGAGGTCGGAGGCTTTAGCACTCAGGCGGTCTTTCAGCTCCTCGGGCCGGTGCGTGAAAGCGCCCCCGGCGTGCTTCAAAAGGCACATGTCGCTCCCTCCGCCGCCGAATATACCTTATTGCAGTTGAGTATAGGCGGAAGAGATTAACCACGGAGGCATAGAGGCACGGCTTGAAGAGATATCCTCAACGAGCCGTGCCTCTGTGCCTCCGTGGTTAATTCGTCGTGTACCTCCTTTCCGCGTCGCGTCAGAAGGTGATGCCGTAGTAGACGAAGAGCGCGTTGTTCTTGCGCCCGGAGTTGCCGATGCTGTAGCCGGCGTAGAGCGCGCTCGAATGGGGCAGCGTGAACGAGAGGCCCGGCGTCACGTAGCCGAAGCGGTTCCGGCCGCTCAGCCAGTCGGCGACGAAGTTGACCTTGCCGTGCAAGGGCTGCTCGTAGCCGACGATGGCCCCGCCCTCGCTCCCGTTCCCGTTGGCGCGGCCGACCAGCCCGTAGCCGCCGCCCGTCAGGCGCGGGCCGTACGCGCCCCTCACCTTCTTGCTGACGACCGTGTAGAGAAGCCCGAAGGTGTCCACGCCCGCGCGATTTTTGATGGGCGTGTAGAGGATGCCGCCGGCCGCCGCCGTCACGCCGTTCTCCTCGTTGCTGTAGAACTGGTACTTGGCGTTCGGCTGCAACTCGACCGTCTGGTCGGGCGCTTCGGCGTCGAGGAAGGCGACGTTGACGCCCGCCTCCCAGCGCCGGCCCACGCCGAAGACCGCGCGCGGGACGTAAGCCTGGAAGCCCCCCTCGTCGTGCGGCTCTAGGTGGCTGACGAAATCGAACTCAAGGTAGACGTGCTTCGGGGCCACCACGTCGGTCGAGGGGATGTTGAAGAGAGTTGACTGCGCTCGCGCCGTCCGGCCGTCAAAGAGCGTGATCGCGCACAGGGCGGCGAGCGCCCAGGTGATTGATTTCAATCTGAGCATGTTGTAACTTTTGCTCCGCATCGTCTCCGAGAGGGACGATCTCAGTGGCCTACACGTCGCGCGCCTGCCAAAGCTGAGCGACGGGTAGGCCATTCCTTCTGTTTATCCCGCGGGCGACCGCGGCACCTTGCCCTCCTATAAATGCAGGACTCTCCCGTCCGACAGAACGGGAGCCGAGCCAACGCGGCAGGTACTCTCTCGCCCACGCGTTTGACAACTCCCGTGCCAACGGCCCGCACGAGCTTTTGCGTCTTGAGGTAAGTGCGGGCAGGAGACGTACTTGTTACCAATCCGGTTCGCGGGCGTGCGCGCGGAGGGGGTGAGTGAAGACCTATCTTGACGACACTTTTGTCCGCATTGAAGGAAGGTGAAGACAAAAACGTTGGCGGCTCGCCCTCGCGCATGCTTTGGCGCGACTCGACCATAGCGGTCAGTACCGCCCGCGGTAGCGGGTGGGTCTGGAAGGTTCGCGTGAGCATACGGACGACCGTTTAGAGGCGGGCTCCGCCCGCCGCCGCCTGATACACCGTGGCACGCCCCGGCGGGCGGAGCCCGCCTCTAAACGGGAGGCAAAAACTGCTCTATGCGACATGGCTCGGTTAAGTATCAACAACCCACCCGCTACCGCGGGCGGTACTGACCGGGTCGCGGCGCGACTGCTTCTCCTTCGACTTCGACTCACGCCGACCGGCTACATTCTTGCAGCGCCCTCGAAACGACGCGACAAAATTGTCAACGCAACTTCCTCACGCAAGGCCGACTCGCCCGATGTAATATCGGCGAACAGAGGCGTCCGTCCGCCGGCGTTTGAAGAGTTAAGCGCGGAACGGAGGTTGCTACTTCTTCGAGCGCTTTTATCCCTTTCGAGCTGCGGCCGCCCGAGCTAATGGTTATCAGCGAGGCAGAGTTTTCACACGCGCGGGCGCACCGCGGCAAGGTGCTGGCGCACGCGGCGACGCGGCTCGCCGCGTGCGCGCGCCTGTCGGACGCGGGCGAGATCGCGCGCCTGTTCCGCGCCTTCCTTAAAGTTGAAGAACGCCGCCTGCGCATCGGGCTCCGGCTCGGGGCCTCCGGCGTGCACACGGCCGCGGCGCGCAGCTTCGTCCTCGACCTCGTGGCCGACGCGGCCTTCCGCTCGGCGACGCAGTGGGACGACGGCGTCGAGTCGCCGGGCGCAGGCGTAGGCGTGTGCGCGATGGTGGCGGTCGGCGGCTACGGGCGCGCCGAGCTGGCCCCCTACTCCGACCTCGACATCCTCTTCCTGCACTCCGGCCGCCGCACGCCGCACGCGCGCCAGCTCGCCGAGGGCGTCCTGCGCCTGCTCTGGGACGCGGGGCTCAACGTCGGCCACAGCTTCCGCACCGTGGCCGAGTCGGTCTCGGCCGCGCACACCGACCCGCACTTCATGACCTCCCTGCTCTCGACGCGGCTGCTCGCCGGCAACCGCGCGCTGCTCGACTCGCTTCGCACCTCGGTCGAGCGCGAGCGGCGCAAGTGCGCCGACGACTACCTCGCGGCGCTCAGGTACAGTCTCGACGAGAGGCGCGCGAAGCACGGCGCGTCGGTCTGCCTGCAAGAGCCCAACGTTAAGGAGAGCGCGGGCGGCCTGCGCGACTTGCAGACGGCGCTCTGGGCGGCGCAGCTCAAGACCGGCTCGCGCACGCTCGCCGAGCTGCGCGACGGCGGCCTCGTCAACGAGGCCGAGTACGCGACGGCCGCCCGCGCCTACGACTTCCTCTGGCGCGTGCGCCACGCGGCGCACCTCCTCTCGGGTCGCAAGGCCGACCGGCTCGCGCTCGACCTTCAGCCCGCGCTCGCCGAAGAGTTCGGCTACGAGTCCGGCCCCGACCTGCTCGCGTCCGAGCGCTTCATGCGCGACTACTACCGGCGCTCGCGCGAGCTGCACCTCTTCAGTGAGTCTCTGCTCGCGCGCGTGCAGGAGCCCGCCGGGCCCGCGCGCCGCTGGTTCACACGAACCCGGCCGGGCCGCTCCGGCGAGACGTTCCACGTAGCCGACGGACGCCTCTGGTTTCAGGAAGAGTGGCAAGCGCTGCGCAACAACCCCCTGCTCTTGATGGACGCCTTCACGCTCGCGCAGGCGGCGGACGTGCCGCTCAGTCAAACTTTGCGCGACGCGCTCGGGCGGAGCCTGACGGCCGTAGACCGCAGCTTCCGCGAGTCGGCCGAGATCGCCAACTCGTTCCTCAAAATCCTGCGCCGCCGAGGGCGCGCGGGCCGCACGCTGCGGACGATGAACGAGGTCGGGTTTCTGCGCCGCTACCTGCCGGAGTTCGGCCGCATCAGCCTGCTCATACAGCACGACCACTACCACCACTACACGATTGACGAGCACACGCTCAAAGCCGTCGAGGCGCTCGACGAGCTGGACGGATCGGACGACCTCGCGCGCGCCCCGCTCCGCTCGGTCTTCGACGAGGTGGAAGACCCCGCGCTCCTCTACCTCTCCGTCCTCCTGCACGACATCGGGAAGGGGCGCGGGCGCGGCCACATCCCGCGCGGCGCGCGCATCGCCGAGCGCATCTGCCGCCGGCTGCGTCTGTCGGAGGATGCGGCCGCAAAGGTCGTGCTGCTCGTGAGGCTTCACGTCGCGATGGCGCAGACGGCCTTCCGCCGCGACCTGACCGAGCCGCGCACGGCCGCCGAGTTCGCAACTGAGGTCGGCTCGCCCGACGCCCTGAACATGCTTCTGCTCCTGACCTACGCAGACCTGAACGCGGTCGGCCCCGGCGTCTGGAGCGAGTGGAAGAGGGCTCTGCTGCGCGAGCTTTACCAGAGGGCGCGCGCGCACCTGACCGAGGGCGACGGCCCCTCGGACAAGGTTCAAGAACTCGCGCACTACAGGGAGCAGGTCGTCGAGGCGCTCAAGGGCGAGCTTCCGCCGAGCGAGGTCGAGCGCCACATCGCGCTGCTGCCGGAGCGCTACCGCCGCGCGAGCCGCCCGGAGGAGGCGGCCGCACACCTGCGCCTCATCAGCCGACTCGGCGAGGACGCCTTCGGCTGGCAGTGGCGCGGCCGCGACGGCGCGAGCACGCAGCTCACGGTCTGCGCGCGCGACCGCCGCGGCCTCTTCGCAGACATCGCCGGCACGCTCGCCGCGCAGGGCGTCGAGATTCTCGCCGCCGAGGTCAACACGCGCGACGACCGCATCGCCATCGACGTGTTCGCGCTGCGCTCGGCCGCGACGGGGCAGGCCGTGGACGAGTACCGCTACCCCGCAATCGAGCACGCCCTGCGCGACGCCGTCCGCGGCGAGTCGGACGTGGGCGTTGCGGTCGAGCGCTGGCGCACGCACAACGCGCCTCGACGCCGGAACGGGCTCGCGCACTCGCGCCGCCGCCGCGCGCCGCAGGTCGTCTGCGACAACGAGGGCTCGCCCTCCGCGACCATGATCGAAGTCCGCGCGGCGGACGAGCCGGGGCTCGCTTACAGGATTGCGAGCGCGCTGGCGGGACTCGGCCTCGACATCGTCTGCGCCAGGGTGGCAACCGAGAAGAGCGACGCGCTCGACGTGTTCTACGTGACCGACCCCTCGGGTGCGAAGCTCACAGAGCCCGCGCAGCGCGCCGCCGAGGCCGCCATCTCGGAACAGCTCTCACACGGAGGCGAGGGCGCGGCCGCCCACGCCACACCACAACCCTTGAGGAGACAAGGATGAAAAAAGTCGAAGCCATCGTCAGGCCGCACCTGCTCGACGCGGTGAAGAACGCGCTGCAAGAGGTGAACGTCTTAGGCATGACCGTCAGCGAGGTGCAGGGCTACGGGCGGCAGCGCGGGCACACGGAGACCTACCGCGGCGCGGAGTACCAGATCGAGTTCGTCCCGAAGGCGAAGATCGAGGTCATCATCCCCGACGACATCGAAGAGTTCGTCGTCTCCGCCATCACCCGCACGGCGCGGACGGGCAAGTTCGGCGACGGCAAAATCTTCGTCACCACCCTCGACGACGTCATCCGCATCCGCACCGGGGAACGTGGAGAAGCCGCGCTCTAGAGCGGGTTGCGTTTGAGTTTTCACCCTTCGTTTAGAGGCGGGCTACGCCCGCCGCCGCCAGTTACATCGCAGCACGCGGCGGCGGGCCGCAGCCCGCCTCTAAACGAAGGGTAAGCGATACTGACCGCTATGCTCACGCCGCGTGTTGCGCCGCGTGTTCAACGTCCTCAGCAAGCGCTTCGCTCAAGAGTGGCGCGAGCAAGTCCGCATCCGCGAGGAAGCCGTCGTGGCCGTGAGACGAGTCAAGCTCTTCGTAGCGGCAGTTGACGCCGGCCGAAGACATCCGGCGGGCCAGGGCGCGGACTTCGCCTGCGGGGAAGAGCCAGTCCGAGGTGATGCCGACCAGAAGCACCTGCGCGCCGATGCGCCGGAGCGCCGCCTCTTCCGACGCGTAGCCGCGCGCGAGGTCGAAGGTGTCCATCGCCTTCGAGATGACGAGGTAGGAGTTGGCGTCGAAGCGGCGCACGAAGATGCGCCCCTGGTGGTCGAGGTAGCCCGCCACGTCGAAGCGCTCGGCGAGTGACCGGGCAGGGTCTTCGCCCGCGCGGTCGGGCCTGCGCGCGAAGCGCTCGTCGAACAGCCCGGCAGACTTGTAAGAGCACATGGCGATACTGCGCGCGAGCGCGAGCCCCGCACGGGGCGGCGCGTTCTCCGTGTAGTGCCCGCCGCGCCAGAGTGGGTCGTTCATGACGGCCTGCCGCTGTAGGTGGTTGAGCGCGAGCCCCAGCGCCGGCAGCGGCGCCGCCCCGACCGCCACGCACCTCTCGACCCTGGAAGGGTAATCGACCGCCCACTGCAACGCCTGCATCCCGCCGATTGACCCGCCCACGACCGCGCGCAGCTTTCCCACGCCGAGCCTTTCGAGCAGGAGCGACTGCGCCCGTACCATGTCGCTGATGGTGACGAGCGGGAAGTCGCCGCCGTAAGGCTTGCCCGTCCGCGCATTAATCGAACGCGGCCCCGCCGAGCCGTAGCACGAGCCGATGACGTTCACGCCGACGACGCAGTAACGCTCGGTGTCGAAGGGGCGGCCCTCGCCGAACAGCCCCGGCCACCAGTCGGCGACGCGCGCCGAGCCCGAGAGCGCGTGACAGACGAGGACGGCGTTGTCCCGCCGCTCGTTCAGCTCGCCGTAGGTCGCGTAGCGCAGCGTCAGGGGTCGCAGCTCGCCGCCGCTCACCCGGAACGGCTCGTCCCGGGCGAAGGTACAGTCGGCCTCAGAAGTCGGTTCGATGTTCGTGCCCATCGGCCCCTCCTTGCAGGACTAACTCTCCCGCGTCGAAGCGCGCGCGGAGCAGTCCCCTTCTCTCAAGCTCTTCGACGATTCGTCCGGCGCTCGTCCCGACCGCCTCCTCGTGCGTGCGCACGGTCACTTCGGGCGCGCGCGGCTCCTCGTAAGGGTCGGAGACGCCCGTGAAGCCTTTGATCTCGCCCGCCAGCGCCTTCTTATAAAGCCCCTTCACGTCGCGCTCGGCCAACACGTCCAGAGGGCACTCGACGTAGACCTCGACGAACTCCGCGCCGTCGGCCTCGACCGCGCGCCGCACCTCCTCTCGCACTTCCGCGTAAGGCGAGATGGCGGCCGTCAACGCCGCCACGCCGTTGCGCGCCAGCAGCCGCGCGACGTACCCGATGCGACGGATGTTGGTGTCCCTGTCCTCCTTCGAGAACCCGAGCCCCTTCGACAGATTCGTCCTCACCTCGTCGCCGTCCAACACTTCCACGCGCAAGCCGCGCGCCCTCAGCTCCGGCGCCAGCCTCCCCGCCAGCGTCGTCTTCCCCGCGCCCGACAGCCCCGTCAGCCACAGGACGAACCCGCGACCTTCATTCAATCCGACTCCCATCATTCCCCTTTCAAGCGCCCGCGGGCTGCGCGGCCCGCTGCGCTTCGATAAGAACCCTTGCGACCTCCGGGCGCGTGAACTCGACGGGCGGAAGCTCCCCCGCGCCGAGCAGCTCGCGCACGCGTGTGCCGGAGAGCGTGACGTGCTGGCCCGCGTCGTGCGGGCAGGTCTTCGACGAGGCCATCGCGCCGCACGCGCGGCAGTAGAAGGTGTGGTCGAAGAAGAGCGGCGTGATGCCCAGCTCGTCGGGGGCGAACTCGTCGAAGATGTGGTGCGCGTCGTAGGTTCCGTAGTAATTGCCGACGCCCGCGTGGTCGCGCCCGACGATGAAGTGCGAGCAGCCGTAGTTCTTCCGCACGAGCGCGTGGAAGACGGCCTCGCGCGGGCCGGCGTAGCGCATCGCCGCCGGCAGCACCGAGAGCAGCGTGCGCGCCGCCGGGTAGTAGTGGCTGAGGATGGCCTCGTACGAGAGCATCCGCACGTCGGCGGGGATGTCGTCCGACTTCGTCTCGCCGACGAGCGGGTGCAGCAGGAGCCCGTCGGCGATCTCCAGCGCGCACTTCTGTATGTACTCGTGCGCGCGGTGGACGGGGTTGCGCGTCTGGAAGGCGACGACGCGCCGCCAGCCGCGCTGCCGGAACAGCTCGCGCGTCTCGGCCGGGTCTTTCCAGTAGGCGCTGAACGCCGTGTGCTCCGGCCGGCTCGACAGGCTGACGCGGCCGCCGAGCAGCCACTGCCCTTCGGCGTAGAGGGCGCGCACGCCCGGGTGCGCCTCGTCGGTCGTGCGGTAGACTGCTTCGGCCTCGCGCGACTTGTCGCGCAGGTACTTCTCTTCGAGGTGGAGCACGCCGAGCAGCCGCCGGCCCTGGTAGAGCGCCACGTCGCTCCCCGTGCGCAGCGCACGCGCCTCTTCCTCCGTGACGGAGAGCGTGACCGGGAGCGACCAGACCGCGCCGTTCGCGAGCCGCATGTGGTCGCGCACCGAGACGTAGTCGGCCTCTCCGAGAAAGCCTTCGAGCGGCGAGTAAGCGCCGGTCGCAATCAGCTCGAGGTCAGAGACGGCGCGCGCGCCGAGGTGCAGCGCCGGCAGCTCGGCCGCCGCCTCGACGAGCCGCGCGCGATCTTTGCCCGCGACCTCACGGTTAACGAGTGCGCCCCCGTGGGGGTTGATAAGTTTCATCTCTTCCTTTCCGTCTAATTTGACTTTAGTCAGCGGTGCAGGCCGCATTCCGTCTTGGCCGTGCCGCGCCAGCGCCCCGCGCGCGGGTCTTCGCCGATGCGGACGGGCGTCGTGCAGGGCACGCAGCCGACGGACGCGTAGCCCAGGTCGTGGAGCGGGTTGTAGGGCACGTCGTGCTCGAAGATGTATCTCCACACGTCGCCCGCAGACCACGCGGCCAGCGGGTTGATCTTGACGAGCCCGAACTTCGCGTCGCGCTCGACGACGGAGGCCCCCGCGCGCGCGGGCGTCTGCTCGCGCCGGATGGCCGTGACCCACGCGCCGAGGCCCGCCAACATCTCGCGCAAAGGCTCGACCTTGCGCAGACGACAACACTCCTCCGGGTCGCGCTCCCAGAGCCGCTCGCCGTAAGCCTTGGCCTGCGCGTCGGGCGTGAGCCGCGGCGCGCGCCTCTCGAAGCGGACGCCGTAGCGCACGCTCAGTCGCGCGGCGAGCTGATATGTCTCCGGAAAGAGCAGCTCGGTGTCGAGGTAGAAGACGCGCATCCGAGGGGCGACGCGCGAGAGCATGTCGATGAGCACACAGCCCTCGGCCCCGAACCCCGTGGCGAGCGCCACCTCGTCGCCGAACCTCCCGGCCGCCCAGTAGAGGACGGCCTCCGGCCCCGCGCCCTCGAACCCTTCGGAGAGGGCCCTCATCTCTTCGACGCTCAAGTCCTCGCCGACCGCCGCCGTGGCTGTCATACGCTTCTCCATGTTCAGAGCGCGGGGACGGCCGCCGCCTCATGTTCACTCAACAGCTCGCCCCCCACGACAGAGCCCGAAAGGCCCTCGAACCAGTTGAGCCGCCCGCGCAAAGTGACGACCTCGCCCACGACGATGACGGCGGGCGCGCGCAAGGATGCGCGCTCGGCCTCGTCCTTAATCGTGCGGAGCGTCCCCGTCACGGTCTGCTGCCCCTCGTACGTGCCCCAGCGGACGACCGCCGCGGGCGTCTCGGGCGAACGCCCGGCTTCGATCAACTCACCCGCAATTTCGCCGAGCCGCGACATGCCCATCAGCACGACGACGGTCTCGGCCGACGCTAACCCCGCGAGCGCGCTCGGGCGCAGCGGGCCGTCGGCGTGCGCCCCCGTCAAGATGGCGACCGAAGAGGAGAAGACGCGGTGCGTCAGCGGTATGCCCGCGTAGGCCGGCGCGGCGAGCGCCGAGCTGACGCCCGGCACGACCTCGAACGCGACGCCCGCCGCGTGCAGCGCCTCGGCCTCCTCGCCGCCGCGCCCGAAGAGGAAAGGGTCGCCGCCCTTCAGACGCACGACGCGCTTCCCCTCCCGCGCCAGTTCGACGAGCGTTCGGTTGATGTCCGACTGCGGCGTCTGCCGCCCGCCGCCGACCTTGCCGACGTAGACGCGCTCGGCGTGAACGGAGACGACCCCGAGCACTTCAGGGTTGACGAGGTAGTCGTAGACAACCGCGTCGCAGCCCGCGAGCAGGTCGCGCGCCCTGAGCGTCAGAAGTCCCACATCGCCCGGCCCCGCGCCGACCAGGTAGACCGTCCCGCGCCGCGCGACGTGAGAGACGGACGGCGAGACAACGACTTCTTCGTCGAGCGTCGGCCAACCCTCGGCCTCGCGGATGCGCTCGACCGAAGCGTCTATGACGAGGCGGTGCGCGGCGAGCGGTTCGGTGATTTGATAAGTAACGCCGGGATGCTTCTCGGCCGCGGCGCGAACCTCGACGGGGATGTCGCCGCGCGTGTGCCGCCCCGGCGAGAGGAAGTACGGGTGGACGACGACGTGCCTTGCGCCGCGCCCGACCAGACGCGCGAAGCCCTCCGCGATGTCGGGTTGCGCTATCTCAAGGAACGCGGCCTCGACCAAAGCGAAGTCGCCGCGCTCCGCGATGCGCCGCGCGGCCTCCTGCACGTCCCGGTTCGCCTCCTCGCGCCGGCTGCCGTGCCCGACGACCAGCACGCCCCTCTTCACCCTCTCGCTCAAGCGGTCACCCCCGACTCTTCCGACACGCCCAACGCCTCCAACTCCTCCGTCGTGTGGCGCGCGATGAAGCATTGAAAACTGTCGCCCGTGCCGAACCTCCACGTGAGGTAGGCGCGCACCAGGGCTTCGACGTAGAGCTTGATCTCCTCGGCCGGAATCTTCCGCGACAGCTCGCGCCCGAACGCGTGGCCGTCGCCGAGGTGGCCGCCGAGGTAGACGCGGTACGCCTCCCTCTTCCCCGCGGGCGTGTTGATGAAGTCGCCGACGAAGCCGATGTCGCAGACCTGGTAGTGCGCGCAACTGTTCGGGCAGCCCGTGACGCTGATGCGCAAGGGCGCGTCGAACTGCGGCAGCACACGCTCAAGATGTTCGATAAGTTCCGACGCGCGGTCTTTCGTCTCCGTCACGGCGAGCTTGCAGAACTGCTTCCCCGTGCAGGCGACTGTCCCCGTGCGGAAGGTCGAGGGCTCGACCGTCAGGTCGAGCGCCGCGAGCCCCGCGGCCAACGGTCCGCGCTCCGACTCCGGCACGTCGAGCACGACGAAGTTCTGCGCGGTCGTCAGGCGCACGCGCCCGCCGCCGTGCCTTCGCGCCAGCTCCGCGACGGCGATCATGTCCGCGCCCGGCAGACGCCCGCGTTTGGTGGCGACGCCCGCGTAGTAGAGGCCGTGCTGCTTCTGCGGGTGGATTCCGACGTGCGCGCGGTTGGCCGTGACGGGAACGTGTGGGGCGTGCCCGTCGGTCAGCCTTCGACCCAGACGGCCCTCAAGCTCTTCGCGGAAACGCCCGGGCCCCCACTCTTCGAGCAGGAACTTCAAACGCGCGCGCGCGCGCGAGTCGCGGTTGCCGTGGTCTCGGAAGATGGAGCAGATGTGGTGCGCGACTTCGACTATCTCCTCCGGCGCGACGTGCGCGCCGAGGCGGTCTGCGAAACGCTCCTTCGACCCGAGCCCGCCGCCGACCCAGAGGTCGAACGCGACGCGGCCCCCGCAGCCCCGCAGGGCGACGAGGCCGATGTCGCTGATCTCGTGCCCCGTGCAGTAGAGCGCGCAGCCCGAGACGGTCACCTTGAACTTGCGCGGCAGGTTCGAGAACTCGCGGTTGTCGAGGAAGTGCCGGTGGACTGCGAGCGCGTAAGGCTCTGCGTCGATGAACTCGGCGGCGTCGATGCCTGCGAGAGGGCAGCCGGTGACGTTGCGCGTGATGTCGCCGCACGCGCCGGAGGTCGTGAGGCCGACCCGGCCCAGCTCCTCGAAGATGGCAGGCACGTCCTCTATCGAGACGTTGTGGAACTGTATGTCCTGCCGCGTCGTCACGTCGCCCGCGCCCTGTGCGTATCGGACGGAGAGGCGGCCGAGCGTCTCAAGCTGGTGACTTGAGAGCGTCCCGCCCGGCACCTTCACGCGCAGCATGAAGAGGCCGTCCTCCTGCGGCCGCTGCGTGTAGAGCCCGTACCAGCGCAGGCGCACGTCGAGGTCGTCGGGGTCGATTGAGCCGAACCCCTCGCGCGCGTAGCGAAGAATGTCCGCGAGGCAGTCGAGTCCATCGCGCTCGCGCTTGGCGCGCTCGACCTTGTTCTCTCTCCTTGCGACGGCCATAAACGAAAGCTCCTGCGCTAAGGAAGAAGCGCAGGAGCTTGAAGACGGCCTGACTACTGTTCCTTAGCAGTTTTTAACGTGGAGCAAGTCACTCGAAATCGCCACGGTATACGACGAGTGCCCCGCGCTAAGGGTATTTGCGCGGACAACAACACACCGTCATGTACGGAACGGTCAGCATGAGCCCCGCACTCTACGCCACGCGGCGCGGACAGTCAAAGAAATAATTTTTATCAAGGGATAAACGAGAGTGAGAGTACGGATAAATTTATCGGGGCCTGAATTTTTATATTTGACTGGACGGCTCGGCGGCTCTATCGTGTAGCCACCGTGGCGATTTCCGAGGGACTTGCTCCACGTTAAAAACTGCTAAGGAACCGACCGGGAAACTCCCAAGCTCCTGCGCCTTCCTTAGCGCGGGAGTTTTCGTTTTATGAGTCAGACACTCGAAGGCCGGGACATCACGACCCGGCTCGTCCATGCGGGCGAGCGACAGCCGCCGCCGCGCGGCGTGCCCGCGTCCACGCCCGTCTACGCGACCTCGACGTTCACCTACGGCTCGATGGCCGAGGTCGAGCGCGTCTTCTCGGGCGAGGACGCGGGCTACGTCTACACGCGCTACGGCAACCCGACGACCGCGGCGCTGGAGGAGGCGCTGCGCGCGCTCGAAGGCGGCGCGGCCGCGTGCGCCTACGCGACGGGGATGGCCGCGCTGCACGCCGCCCTCTTCGCCTGCGAGTTGCAGACGGGCTCGACCGTGCTGGCCTCGCAAGACCTCTACGGCGCGACGACCGAGCTGCTCTACACGGTCTTCGGCTCGTTCGGCGTCAAGACCATCACGGCCGACTTCACGCGCCCGGAGGAGTTGAGGGAGAAGGCGCTTGAGGCGAAGCCGCGCGTGCTGCTCGCCGAGACGATCTCGAACCCTCTGCTGAAGGTCTGCGACATCGACGCCTGCGCGGGGGTGGCGCGCGAGGTCGGCGCGCGGCTCGTCGTCGATAACACCTTCGCGTCGCCTTACCTGTGCCGGCCGTTGGAGCACGGGGCCGACCTCGTCGTGCACAGCGCGACCAAATACCTCGGCGGGCACGCCGGCGTGATGGGCGGGCTCGTCGTCGCGCGCGACGAACGGGACGCTGCGGCGCTCGTCGGCATCATGAAGCTGGCCGGCGGCGTGCTCGGCGTCTGGGAGGCGCACGAGGTCTTGAGGGGTTTGAAGACGCTCGCCGTGCGGCTCGACCGTCAATGCTCGAACGCGCGGCGTCTGGCGGAACGTCTCGCCGCGCACCCGCGCGTCCGGCGCGTACACTACCCCGGGCTGAACACGGAGCCCGAGGCCGCCGCGGTGTTGCGCCGCACGCTGCGCGCGCCGCACGCGGGGGCCCTCGTCGCCGTCGAGCTGGACGAAGACTCCTTCGACGCGGCCTTCCGCTTCATGGACGCGCTCGAACTGTGCGTGCGCTCCACGAGCCTCGGCGACGTGTTCACGGGCGTCCTGCACCCGGCCACCGCCTCGCACCGCGAGGTCGCCCCGGCGCGAAGAAGACGGCTCGGAATCACCGACGGCCTGGTGCGCATCTCGGTCGGGATAGAAGAGGTCGAGGACATCATCGCCGACATCGAGCAGGCGCTCGGCTGATGACAGGATGACAACCGACGCGGTAGCATGGCGCGCTTGTCATAGCGGTCAGAACCACCCGCGGTAGCGGGTGGCCCTTTGTGACACGCGGCGTTCGGGTAATGAAGGGCCACCCGCTACCGCGGGTGGTTCTGACCCGGTTACCCGCGGCGAGGAGGAGCAATGGAGCAGAGAGCGCGCGTACGCACGTTCCGCTGGGACGACATGGAGCGGGAGAACGTCGTCGAAGGCATCGACCGGCGCATCATCAGCGGCGACCAGATGATGCTGACGCACGTCTACCTCAAGAAGGGCGCGGTCGTCCCCCTTCACTCGCACCACAACGAGCAGTTCACGTACATCCTCGAAGGCGCGCTGCGCTTCTGGATTGGCGACGAGACCGCGGAGCCCATCGACATCGGCGCGGGCGAGGTGCTGCACATCCCCTCGCACGTCCCGCACAAGGCCGAGGCGCTCGAAGACACTTTGGACGTTGACGTCTTTAGCCCGCCGCGGCAGGACTGGCTCGACAAGACGGACGATTACTTCAGGCGGAAGTAGCGTTGGACTTAGGTCTCAAAGGGAAGGTCGCGCTGGTCGCCGCCGCCAGCCGCGGGCTCGGCCGCGCCGTCGCGGAGGAGCTGGCCGCCGAAGGCGCTTCGCTCGTCCTCTGCGCGCGCGGCGCGGAGGGGTTGGCGAAAGCCTGTTCGGACATCGAGAGCGCCTCGCGCGTTCAATGTCTCGGCGTCGCGGGCGACGTTTCGTCGTCCGACGACGTGTCGCGCATCGTGGGCGCGGCGCTCGGGCGCTTCGGGCGCGTGGACATCCTCGTGACGAACGCGGGCGGGCCTCCCGCGGGCACCTTCGAGACGTTGAGCGCCGGGGACTGGGAGGCGGCGACGCGCCTGACCCTGACGAGCGTGCTCAACCTGACGCGCGCGGTGCTGCCCGGGATGCGCGAGCGGCGCTGGGGCCGCATCCTCAACGTCACCTCCATCGCCGTCAAGCAGCCGGTCGAGAACCTGATGCTCTCGAACAGCCTGCGGGCCGCCGTGACCGGCTTCGCGCGCACGCTCGCGGGTGAGGTGGCGGCCGAAGGGATCACGGTCAACAACCTTCTGCCCGGCTACACGCGCACCGAGCGCGTCGAGGAGCTGGCGCGCGCGGCCGCCTCGCGCGAAGGCGTCACCGAGCGGGAAGCGCTCGCGCGCTGGGAGGCGGAGATTCCGATGCGGCGTCTCGGCGAGCCGCGCGAGTTCGCCGCGCTCGCGGCCTTCCTCGCCTCCGAGCGCGCCGGCTACATCACGGGCACAAGCATCACCGTGGACGGCGGCTGGGTGCGCTCCCTCCTCTGAAACCTGCCGAGCCCGGCAGACACAATAAAGGCTTGAGCTAAATATAGTTGACCCCGTCAGTCCGTTCGGGGTACTGTATTTCAGTCGCCTTTCCCCACTTTCCGGGCGACGTCCGAATCCTCATCAATGCGAAGCGAACTCCCGCAGAGATTCAACTCGCAAAATCGACTGACAGTTTGAACAAAACACTCGAAGGAGTTCCCCCGTGCGCCTGAAGTCTGTCCACACCCCTGTCCGAGCACTGTTCGCCCTACTCTTTCTGCTCTGCGCGGCGGGCGCCGCGCTGAGCCAGACGACGAGCTTCACATACCAGGGCCGCCTCGCCGACGGCGGCGCGCCGGCTAACGGCACCTACGACATGAAGTTCAAGCTCTACGACGCGTCCGACGCCGCCGTGGGCTCGCCCGACACCGTCACCTTCGACAGCCCCGGAGTGACCGTGACGAACGGCGTCTTCACCGTGGAACTCGACTTCGGCGCGAACGCCTTCGACGGCGGCGCGCGCTACCTGGAGATCAGCGTGCGCGCGCACAGCTCAGACCCGAGCGCGGCCTACACCACGCTCAGCCCGCGCCAACAGATCACCTCGACGCCCTACGCCATCAGGAGTCTGAAGGCGGGGACGGCCGACACGGCGACCACGGCGACGAGCGCGACGACGGCCACGACCGCGACGAACTTCAGCGGCAGTCTGAGCGGCGACGTGACGGGGACGCAGGGCTCCACGGTGGTCGCCTCGGTCGGCGGCGTGAGCGCGGCCAACGTCGCCTCCGGCGCGACGGCGGCGAACAACGCCACCGAAGCCAACACGGCGGGCGCCGTCGTTAAGCGCGACGCCTCCGGAAATTTTAGCGCGGGCACTATCACGGCGACCCTCAACGGCAACGCCGCGACCGCAACCACGGCCACGAGCGCCACGAACTTCTCCGGGTCTTTGTCCGGGGACGTGACCGGCACACAGGGCGCGACCGTCGTCGCCACTGTCGGCGACGTGACCGCCGACAACGTCGCTTCCGGCGCCACGGCCGCCAACGCCGCGACGAGCAGCAACACCGCCGGCACCATCGTCAAGCGTGACGCTTCGGGTAACTTCTCTGCCGGCACCATCACGGCCGCTCTCAACGGAAACGCTTCGACCGCGACGACCGCCGCGAGCGCCACGACCGCCGCGAGCGCCGACGCCGTCAGCGCGTCGGCGGGCGACAGCGTCGTCACGGCCATCAACTCAAGCTCCTCGACCGTCAACGCCGCGCGCCTGCCCTCGACCCTGGCGACGCAGAACGGCTCGAACACCTTCTCGGGGGCGAACACCTTCAGCGCCGCCCCGACCTTCAGCGCGGGCCTCTCGGCCGGCGGCCAGCGCGTCACGGGCGTCGCCACGCCGACGGCCTCCGACGACGCGGCGACCAAGGCTTACGTGGACGCGAGCGCCGGCGGCGCGTCGGGCTCCGCGGGCGGCGACCTGACCGGCACCTACCCGAACCCCTCCATCGCCACGACGGCCGCGGCCGGCGCGAACATCGTCTCGGCCGTCAACGCCAGCAGCTCGTCCGTCAACACCGCGAACGTCAGCGGCGACGTGGAGCTTCAGCCGTCCGCGCAGCAGACGGCGAGCGGCACGAACCACCTCATCAACCTCAAGCTCGTCGGCTCACGCAACCTCGGCACGTCGGGGCAGGACGCGCTCCTCTCGCTCAGCGCCAGCGGGACGTACTGGTCAGGCGGCTTCACCCAAAACTTCGACAAGGAGCGTTTCCGCGTCGAGAACGACGGCTCGATTCTGGCCGTCAGCGATTACAACAGCGGGTGCTGCGGCGGCATCCCCGTAGAGGGCAGCGGCACGCGCTTCATGTGGTTCGGCGCGAAGGCCGCCCTCCGCGCCGGCACGATCAACGGCACGCAGTGGGACGACGCCAACATCGGCCTCTACTCGACGGCCTTCGGCGAGAACGTGCGCGCGCTCGGCGACAACGCCATCGTGGTCGGTAAGAATTCGGTCGCGGCCAACACCGGCACGGTGGCCCTCGGCGAGGGGCACACGGCGACCGGGGCCAACTCGGTCGCGCTCGGCTACGGCGCGTCCACCTCGACCATCAACGGGGCGCCCCGCACCGGCACGTTCGTCTTCTCCGACCGCTCCGTCCCGCTCACCTACACGTTCAACAGCACCAGCCCCGACATCGAGACGCAGTTCCACCCGACGGTCACGAACTCCTTCAACGTGCGCGCCGTCAACGGCTCCTTCTTCTACACGAACACGGCGCTCACCACGGGCTTCATCTTCAACTCTACGACCGCGACGATGACGCTCACCAACAGCAAGCTCACGATGGCGAGCGACGGCTCGACGACGCTCACCTCCAACTCGGGCGGCACGGCGGGCGTCACGCTCCCGGCGGGCGGCGGCTCCTGGAACAACCTCTCCGACCGCAACGCGAAGGCCAACTTCGCGGCGGTCAACCCGCGCGAAATTCTGCGCGGCGTACTCAGCCTCCCCATCTCGACCTGGAACTACAAGTCGCAGCCCGATTCCGTCCGCCACATCGGGCCGATGGCGCAGGACTTCTTCTCCACGTTCAAACTCGGCGAGGGCGACAAGACCATCGCCACCATCGACCCCGACGGCGTGGCGCTGGCGGCCATCCAGGGGCTCAACGAGGAGTTGAAAGACCGCGACGCCAAAATCGACGGCCTGCGGCAGCAGGTCAAACAGCAGCAGGATCAGATCGACGCCCTGA
The DNA here is from genome assembly GCA_035563535.1 of Pyrinomonadaceae bacterium. Classification (GTDB taxonomy): domain Bacteria; phylum Acidobacteriota; class Blastocatellia; order Pyrinomonadales; family Pyrinomonadaceae; genus QHXN01. Next base: position 26,247 of record DATMVD010000094.1, read on the forward strand.
AGAGACTGGTCTGCCTCGACCACCCCGAGGCGGCCGTCTGCAAGGAAGGCAGGTGAGGGCCGTGAGCCGTTATCTCAAAGCCTTACTCATCCTGTCGCTTCTCGTCGCGCCGGCTCGCGGCCAGGCCCAAACACAGCCCGGCAGGAAGCCGTCGGTCGCCGACGGCGGGCCGCTGACTTTGGGCCCGACGAGCGTCGCGTCCGCCCCTACTCAGTCGGGCGGCGGAACCTTCTCCCTTGAGGGCGCCATCGGCCAATCGAGCGCGACCGTCACGGGCGGCACTTTCGTCCTGCAAGGCGCGCTCGGCATGCCGCTGGGGGGAGAGTCGAGCGGCGGAGCCTTCACCGTGAAGGGCGACTCCCTCGCGGCCCCGCTGGCGACCTTCGTCAAGGCGGTCGTGCGCGCGGGCGCGAGCCCCGCCGTCCAGAACTCCTCGGCCGCCTACACCGTCACCTTCACCGCGCCTGTGACAGGCGTGGACGCTACAGACTTCCAGTTGACGACCGCCGGGTTGACCGGCGCGGGCGTGACAGACGTGACGGGCTCGGGTACGACCTACAACGTCGTGGTCAACACGGGGACGCCCACGTCCGCCGGGGCCACGCTGCGGCTCGACGTGGCCGACGACGACACAGTGAAGGACTCCGCAAACGCGCCCCTGGGCGGGGCCGGGGCCGGCAACGGCAACTACACCTCGGGCGAGGTCTACGCGGTCAGTTCCCTCGCGGCCCGCGCCAACGACGCCGCGGCGGCCGAGCCCGCCTCGGGCAGCACGCAGATGCTCTTCGCCGTGACGCTCGACAACCCGGCCCCGGCCGGCGGCCTCTCGCTTGGCTACGCGACGGCCGACGGCACGGCCGCGGGCGGCGGCTCGTGCGGCGGCGCGACCGACTACGTGACGACGGGCGGGACGCTCAACTTCGCGGAGGGGCAGAGGCTCAAGACCGTCGCGGTGACCGTCTGCGCCGACGGCTCCGCCTCGGAGGCGGGCGAGACGCTGCTCCTTAACATCTCTGGCGCGTCACCCGGCGGCATCGCCGACGCTCAGGCCGTCGGCACGATCACGCAGGGGACGACTCAGGGGACGCTGCTCATCAGCGAGCTGCGCACCTCCGGCCCCGGCGGGGCGGGCGACGACTTCGTCGAGCTCTACAACAACACCGACTCGGAGATCGACATCAGCGGCTACGGCCTCTTCAAGACGGGCGCGGACTGCTCCGCGCCGCCCGTCCTCGCCGCGGCCGTCCCCGGCGCGCCGGGCAGCAACACCACGAAGCTCAAGGCTCGCGGCCACTACCTGCTGACGGGGAGCGAGTATTCGCTGGCCCACTACGGCGGGACGGACGCGGCCAGGGGCGACCAGGCGCTCTCCTCCGACCTGGACACGGACGCCAACGTCGGGCTCTTCCCGACCGGCGACGTGAACCTGCTCTCGACGGCGGCGAGGCTCGACGCCGTCGGCTTCGGCGCGAACACCGGCGGGACCTGCGACCTGCTGCGCGAGGGCCCGACGCTGCCGTCAATCGCGGCGGCGCCCGCGACCGAGCACGCCTTCTTCCGGAAGCTGTGCGACTTCGCAGGGGTCTGCACGACGGCCGGCAACCCGAAGGACACGGGCGACAACTCGGCCGACTTCACCTTCGCCGACACGCAGGCCACCGCCGTCGCCGGCGTCCCGACGAAGCTCGGCGCGCCGGGGCCGGAGAACCTTTCGAGCCCCGTCCGCATGGACAACAAGGGGCTCGTGGTGGAACTGCTCGACCGCGCGGTGGCCTCGGCGGCCCCGCCGAACCGGACGCGCACGCTGGGGATGGGCGACCCGAACACCTCGATGTTCGGCTCGATGACCGTCCGGCGGCGTGTGGTCAACAACACGGGCTCGGACGTGTCGCGGCTGCGGTTCCGCATCATCGAGCTGACGACGAAGGAGACGGCGCCGGGCGCGGCCGACCTGCGGGCACTGACCCCGAGCCCGTTCGTAGACGAGAGCGTCTTCCCGGTCAACGACGCGGGAACGTGCCTGGCCTCGAACGGGGTGGCGACGACGCCGTGCACGGTGACGGTCAAGCCGACGGCGCTGGAGGAGCCGCCCGCGCAGACGTCGGGCGGCGGGCTCAACTCGACGCTGTCGGCGGTGACGGTCTCGCTGGGCTCGAAGCTTGAGAGCGGCAAGTCGATCAACGTCAGCTTCAAGCTCGGGGTGATGACGACCGGCACCTTCCGCTTCCTCATCATCGTCGAAGCGCTGCCGTAGCCCGGAAGGGTCAGCGGCCAAAGGGAAGGGGGAAGGGAGGCTGCTTGCCGTCCCTTCCCCCTTCCCTTTGGCCGCTGACCCTTTATAGCTGTTAGCAAATGGGTGTGACGGTTTAGAGGCGGGCTCCGCCCGCCGGCCCGAGCCGCGAGTCTCGGGCCGGCGGGCGGAGCCCGCCTCTAAACGGAGGGTGAAACGGTCGCACTCACATGCTAACCGATATATTTCACCCCGGCCCGTCGCCCGCGACCGGGCGCGCGGGGGGTTTAAGAGCGCGGCGCAGGTGTGGTAAATAGACCCGCATGACATCACCTTCAGCCCCGCCCGATTCGGGCCACCCGTCCGCCCGCGCGCCGCGCCGCCGCTCCTGGCTGAAGCCGAGGCTCGACTGGCTGCTCGTCTTCGTGCCCGTCGCCGTCGTGCTCCGCTTCGTGCCGTCACTTGAGAACCCGACCGCGCTCTTCGTCGTCTCGTGCCTCGCCATCATCCCGCTCGCAGGCTGGATGGGGCGCGCCACCGAGCACCTGGCCGAGCACCTGGGTCAGGGCGTCGGGGGGCTCTTGAACGCCACCTTCGGCAACGCCGCCGAACTCATCATCGCGCTCTTCGCGCTCTCGAAGGGTTTGACGGGCGTGGTCAAGGCGTCCATCACGGGCTCGATCATCGGCAACATCCTGCTCGTGCTCGGGCTCTCGCTGCTCGGGGGCGGCCTGAAGTTCCGCAAGCAGGAGTTCAACCGCGTGGCCGCGGGCGTCTCGGCCACGGCGCTCACGCTCGGCGCCATCGCGCTCATCATCCCGACGGTCTTCCACAGGGCGGCGGAGGTCGTCCCCGTAGCGGCCGGGGGCTGGACGCCCGCGAAGGAGCAGGGGCTCTCGCTCGCCATCGCCATCGTGCTCTTCGTGACCTACGCGCTGACGCTCGTCTTCTCGCTCGTCACGCACAGGGAGCTCTTCGGCGCTGCCGAGGGGCACGACGTGGCGGGCGTGGCGGGCGCGGAGCTGACGAAGATGGAGGCCGAGGAGGGCGGGCACGCGCCCTGGACGGTGCGCAAGTCGGTCGGCATCCTGCTTTTGGCGACGGCCTTCGTCGCGCTCATCTCGGAGTTCCTGGTCGGGGCGATTGAGGGCGCGCGCGAGTCCCTGGGGCTGACCGAAGTCTTCGTCGGCGTCATCGTCGTTGCCATCGTCGGCAACGCCGCCGAGCACTCCTCGGCGATCCTGATGGCGCTCAGGAACAAGATGGACATCAGCATCGGCATCGCCGTCGGCTCCAGTCTCCAGATCGCGCTCTTCGTCGCTCCGCTGCTCGTCTTCGCCTCCTACCTCTTCGGCCAGCCGATGGACCTGGAGTTCACCATCCCGGAGGTGGTCGCGGTCGTGGCCTCGGTCATCATCGTCGAGCAGATCAGCAGCGACGGCGAGAGCAACTGGATCGAGGGGCTTCAACTGCTCTCGGTCTACGCCGTGCTCGCCGTGCTCTTCTACTTCCTGCCGGACGTGCACCCGGCCGGCGCGCCCGCGCCCGCGCACCACTGAGAGGGGCGGAAGAGATGAGAAAGATTCTTTTGACGCTGGCGCTGCTGTGCGCCGCGCCGCCGTTGACGCGGGCGCAGGACGAGGAGTTGAAGGTGCCGGCCGAGGTGCGGCCGTTCGTCGAGGCGGGGGCGAAGGCCATCGCGGTCGAGGCGGCCGACTTGAACGGCGACGGCCGCGGCGACTTCGTCCTCGTGCTTGAGAGGGCGAACCCCGCGAAGGACGCGGACGACTTCCCCGTGAACGAGCGGCCGCTCCTGATCCTCCTGCGCGGCGCGGACGGCAAGCTGTCGGAGGCGAAGCGCAACGAGCGCGTCGTCATGTGCTCGAAGTGCGGCGGCGTCTGGGGCGACCCGTTCGAGGGCGTGGAGGCCGGGCGCAACACCTTCACCGTCAGCCACTACGGCGGGAGCAACTGGCGCTGGAAGAACTCTTACAAGTTCAACTACTCGCGCATCGACAGGACGTGGCAGCTCGTCCGCACCGAAGAGCTGAGCTACCACACCTCCGACCCCGACAAGATGGAGCGCCACGTCCACACGCCGCCGCGCGACTTCGGCAAGATCGACCTCGCCGACTTCGACCCCGAGAACTACAAGAGGCCCTCGAAGCGCCGGGGCCGAAGATAGCTCGGGGCGATTTAACGCAGAGACACGGAGGCACAGCTTTGAAGACGTGTCGCTTCAAGCTGTGCCTCCGTGTCTCTGCGGTCAATCCTATCGGCCGGCTACTGCGGCTTCCTGGTCTCTTCCTTTTTGGCCTCCTCCTTCTTGGCCTCGAAGGTGCCCGAGACGTTGAGCGGCTGCACGTCGATGTCGCCCTTGAACTGCGCGGCCTCGGCGAGCGCGCCCTTGAAGGTGACGGTGATCTCCTGGCCGTTGTACTCGGTCTTGAGCGACCACGTCACCTTCTTCTCCTCCACCTCGCCGTTGATGTCGGTGGCCTTGCTCTCACCCGCATTCTTGCACGAGCCGGTCAGCTTCTTGCCCTCCTGCGCGAAGGTGCAGAGCGTATCGACGGGGTATCCCATGATGTCGCCGGTCACCTTCCACGCGCCCGCGACCGAGGCGAGGGCTGGGCCCTCCTGCGCCGCGGCGGAGGCGGCCGCGGTTGCGAGAACGAACGCCAGTGTCAACAGTCTTTTCGTCATCAGCTTTCCTCTGGTTTTGAGAGTTCGGGTCCGGCATCGGCGGCACGCCTCTCCGCCGACCCGGACACTGTAAGCGGTGTCGCCGCCGCTGTACAGTCGCGCCGCGGCCGAAAAGGAGAAGGCCGCGCTGACGACGGCGCGGCCCCTGCCCCACGGCTTAAGACGCCTCTCAACCTTTCTCGGCCAGCAGCCCGCCCTTGGTCTCCCCCGGCCTCGCGCCGCGGCGGGCGAAGGGGACGAGCATGGGCACGGCGCGGCGGTACTGCTCATAACTTTCGCCGTGCTCGCGCGCGAGGTCTCGCTCCTCGAACCGGATGGCGAGGAGGATGTAGGCGGTGGTGGCGACCGAGAAGAGCAGGTGCGCCAGCGTCATCGTCGGCGTCGCCCAGAAGGCGAAGAGCCAGCCGACGTAGAGCGGGTGGCGCACGAGGCGGTACGGCCCCGGCGTCCCGAACTTCAGCGCCGTGTAGGGCCGGCCCAGAAGGTAGAGCCAGACCTGGCGCAGGCCGAACAGGTCGAAGTGGTTAATCAGGAACGTGGAGACCAGCACCAGGCCCCAGCCGAAGGCGAACAGGGCCCACAGGACGGCCCGCCCCGCCGGGTTTTCGACCGACCAGACCACGCCGCCCAGCGGCCTCCACTGCCAGAACAGCAGGAGGAGGGCGAGGCTCGAAAAGAGGACGTAGGTCGAGCGTTCGAGTGGCCGCGGCACGAAACGCGTCCACCAGTCCTTAAACCAGGGGCGCGCCATGACGCTGTGCTGCACGGCGAAGAGCGCCAGCAGCCCCGCGTCAACGGCGAAGGCCAACCAGCGCGGGCCGCTCGCCGCGCCGTCGAGCGTCCGCGGCACGCCGAAGTTGCCGACGAAGCCGAGGGCGTAGAGGAACGTCCCCAGAAAGATTAAGTAGCTCAGAGCCCCGTAGGCGAAGAACGCGATTCGCTTCAGCATAAACATCCCTCCGTCTCTTCGCCCGGCATGATGAACTCTTCCGCGCCGGACGCATATGGGAATTTCGTCCCGGTTCGTTTAGACTGCCGTGCGTTCACCGGGACGAATGTCCCGAGTCGGGAGGGAGCGTCGTCGGTTGAAGCGACCCACGCAGCGAATCCGTTATCTGAACACCCCGGACGGCGTCCGCCTCGCCTGGGCCGAGGCGGGCGCAGGTGCGGCGCTCGTCAAGGCCGCGAACTGGCTGACCCACCTCGAATACGAGTGGGAGAGCCCCGTCTGGCGACACTGGATTCACTTCTTCACCGAACGCTTCCGCTTCGTGCGCTACGACGAGCGCGGGTGCGGCATGACCGACTGGAAGGTCGGCGACCTCTCCTTCGACCGCTGGGTCGGAGACCTGGAGGCGGTCGTCGGGGCGGCCGGGCCGCGCGAGCCCTTCGCGCTGCTCGGCATCTCGCAGGGGGCCGCGACCTGCATCGCCTACGCCGCGAAGCACCCGGAGCGCGTCTCGCACCTCATCCTCTACGGCGGCTACGCGCGGGGCGTGCTGCGCCGCGGCGAGCCCGAGAGGGAGCGCGTCTACCGCGCCATCATCGAACTCGCGCGCCTCGAATGGGGCAACGACAACCCGGCCTTCCGGCAGGTCTTCACCTCGCGCTTCATCCCCGGAGGGACGGACGAGCAGACGGGCTGGTTCAACGAGCTGTGCCGCCGGACGACCTCCGCCGAGAGCGCCGCCGGGCTCCTCGAAGCGAGGGGCGCGGTTGACGTGACCGGGCTGCTCGCCGAGGTGCGGACGCCGACGCTCGTCCTGCACGCGCGCGACGACCACATCACGCCGATCACGGAGGGGCACATCCTCGCCGCCGGTATCCACGGCGCGCAGTTCGTCGAACTGGACTCGAAGAACCACGTCCTGCTCGAACACGAGCCGGCCTGGGCGCGCTTCCGGGAGGCGGTGCTCGAGTTCACAGGGCTCGGCGGCGCGGCGAGCGTCGATGACTCCGCCTTCGCCGCGCTCTCGCCGCGCGAGCGCGAGGTGTTGACGCTGATGACGGAGGGCTTAAGCAACGCGCAGATCGCGGAGCGCCTCGACATCAGCGAGAAGACCGTCCGCAACCACGTCTCCAACCTCTTCGACAAGCTCGGCGTCTGGACGCGCGCGCAGGCCATCGTCTTCGCGCACGAGCGCGGCTTCCGCGGTTAAAGGCAAAGCAGACGGCGGACGCCCGGCACAGACTCTCCCCCGCTGGCCGACGGGCTCCCGCATCGGTTATCCTTCACCCCACACACTCAGTTTACGTCCGGGGGGTTTGCCGTGAGGAGAAGTGTCTGCCCGCTGATCGTCTCGTTCTTCCTGGCGCTCGTGGCGTCGGGTCAGGCCCGCGACGCTGAAGCCGCCGCGCAGTCGGGTGACGACTGGGCGCGCGCCGAGGAGGTCGTGCGCGGCATCCGCCTGCCGGAGATTCCCGAACGCGACTACGTCATCACGGACTTCGGCGCGCAACCCGGCGGCACGGCCGACGCGCGGCCCGCCATCACGGCCGCGATTAAAAAAGCGTCCGCCGAGGGCGGCGGCCGCGTGCGCATCCCGCCGGGCAGGTGGCTCAGCCGCGGCCCCATCCACCTCGCGAGCCGCATCAACCTCCACGTCTCCGAGGGGGCCACGCTGCTCTTCGCGCCCGAAGCGCGCCACTACCTCCCCGTAGTCCTCACGCGCTGGGAGGGCACGGAGGTCTACGGCTACTCGCCGCTCATCTACGCCTTCGAGGTGAAGGACGTGGCCGTCACGGGCAGGGGCACGATAGACGGCAACGCCGCGAGCGAGTTCCTCACGTGGATCAGGAAGGCCGAGCCCGACTTCCAACGCCTGCGCCGGATGGGCGCGGACGGCGTGCCCGTCAGGCAGCGCGTCTTCGGCGAGGGCACGCACCTGCGGCCGAGCATCATCCAGTTCTTCCGCGCCGAGCGCGTGCTGCTGGAAGACTACACCGTGAAGAACTCGCCCTTCTGGGTCAACCACCTCGTCTACACAGACCACGCCACCGTCCGCCGCGTCCGCGTGGACTCGCACCACGCCAACAACGACGGGGTGGACGTGGACTCCTCCCGCCACGTCCTCATCGAGCACTGCTGGTTCCGCACCGGCGACGACTCGGTGGTCGTGAAGTCCGGCCGCGACAAGGACGGCCGCGATATCGGACGGCCGAGCGAGCACGTCGTCGTCCGACACAACGACATGGGCGGCGAGGACGGCATCGCTTTGGGCAGCGAGATGTCGGGCGGCGTGCGCCACGTCTGGTTCACCGACAACGTCCTGCGCAAGGGGGCGTCGGCCATCCGCTTCAAGGCCAACCTCGACCGCGGCGGCATCGTGGAGCACATCCGCGTCCGCAACTTCAAGGTCGAGTCGTTCGAGAACTTCATCTGGTTCCAGCTCGACTACCCCGGACAGCTCGGCGGCAACTTCCCTTCCACCTACCGCGACATCGTCTTCGAGAACTTCACCGTCGAGCGCGCAGGCACCGTCTTCAACGGCGACGCGCCCGCGGCCGCGCCCCTGCGCGACGTGACGCTGCGGAACGTCGAGATCAAGCAGGCCGACCGCACCTTCGTCCTCAAGAACGTCGAGGGGCTGAAGCTGGAGAATGTCGTCATCGGCGGCCAGCGCGTGGACGGCCGCCTCGACTGGCGGCAGGGTAAGCCTTGAACAGATGAGCACACCTCCGACGCTCCAACCCACCGAATCAGACCTCCGGTTTCTCGGCGGCGGCTGGCGGACGCTGACGAGTACGTACGGGGCCGACGGTAGGGCCGCCGACGAGTGGCTCGAACTCCTCACCCGCCACTACTCCGCCCCCGACCGCCACTACCACAACCTGCACCACGTCGCAGAGGTGCTGCGGCTGCTCGGGCCCTTCGAGTCGGCGGCGGCCGACTACGACGCCCTCCGCTTCGCCGCCTGGTTCCACGACGCCGTCTACGACACGCGGAGCAGCACCAACGAAGAGGAGAGCGCCGCGCTGGCCGAACGCGCGCTGGCCGAACTGAGAGTCCCGGCGGTGAGGAGCGACCTCGTGCGGCGGCTCATCCTGGCCACAAAGAGGCACAAGGCTGAGGGCGGCCGACCCGACTTCGGCCTCTTCCTCGACGCCGACCTCTCCATCCTCGGGACGGACGCGGAGACCTACCTCGCCTACAGCGAGGCCATCCGTGGGGAGTACGCGTGGGTGCCGGAGCACGCCTACCTCGCGGGCAGGCTGAAGGTGCTCACGGACTTCCTGCGGCGCGAGCGCCTCTATTACACGGAGGCGTTGGCACAGCGTCTCGAAGCGCAAGCCAGGCGCAACCTCTCGGACGAGGTAAGGCGGCTCTCAAGCGGGCTGAGAAGTCCAGAAGAATAGGCGACCGGTCGGGGGGCTCCGGCCGGTCGGGTCGGGCAGGGCGTCTACTCCGCGGGCTTCAGGGAGAAGGGCTTGCCGTTGACGTTGACCTTTTCGAGCTTGAGGTTCTTCACGTCGGCGGCCCTGAGGTTCTCGTTCTTGAGCTGCACGTCGATGTTCCTGAGCGTGATGTCGCCGATCTCGGTCTGGCCGGGGTTCCCCTGGAGCGTGCCGAACGACCCGTAGCTGCCCCTGACGTTCGTCAGCGTCACGTTGCGCACGACGGACTTCGGCGGCGGATGGCCCTTCAGGTCGAAGAACTGCGTCCACGGCAGCACCGCCAGGATTGCGCCCGCGGTGCTGTCGAGCGTGATGTCGCGGTAGTGTATGTCTTCGTAGCGCTGCGGCGTGTCGGGCCTGAGCTTCAGGCGCACGAGATTAATCGGGCCGACGACCCTGCTCTTCTCCACCACCACGTCGCGCACCACGGTCGCCTCGCTGCCGAGCGTCACCACGCCGTGGCCGCGCTCGAACGTGCAGTCGATGACGCGGACGTGCTCGACGGGCGGGCTGTCCTGGTCGGCGAGCGCGAGGGGGCCTTTCGAGCCCTTCAGGGCGATGCAGTCGTCGTCCACGCGGTAGGTGCAGCCGCGGATGGTGACGTTCTGGCAACTGTCGATGTCGGTGCCGTCGGTGCTCGGGCAGCGGACGCCGTCCGGCACTTGAAACCGCACGTTCTCCACCAGGACGTTCTTGCAGCGGTAGAGGTGCAGGTTCCAGAAGCCCGAGTCCTTGAAGGTGACGCCGCTGATGCGCACGTCCTCCGAGTTCTGGATGAGCGCGAGGCGCGGGCGCTCCACGTCGAGGTTCGTGGTCTTCGGGTCAGCCTTGCGCCGCGCCCAGAACTCCTCCCAGAACGGCGCGCCGTTGCCGTCGAGCGTGCCCGACCCCGTGATGCGCAGGCGGTTGACCCCGTCGGCGTTGACGAGCGCCGGCAGCCACTCCTCGAAGTGCCCCTCGATGCGCGTCCGCATCTTCGGGTAGTCCTTCCTGTCGGTCGAGCCCTTGAGCACCGAGCCCTCTTCGAGGTGGAGGTTCACGCCGGGCTTCAGGAAGATCGCGCCGGTCAGGAAGACGCCTCTGGGGATGACGAGCGTGCCGCCGCCCTTCGACGCGAGCTGGTCAATCGCCTTCTGGATGACGGCGGTGTTGAGCGTCTTGCCGTCGCCGACCGCGCCGAACTCCGCGACCGACGCGCGCTTTGAAGAAGCGGCCTTCGGCCTAACCGACTGCGTCGCGCCCGCGCCCCACCCCAGAGGAAGCGCGACCGACGACAGGAGCGACAGGAGAAAGAACAGTCTCATGGACGGGAGTCCCCCTTACCCGCGTCAGGTCGAAAGATTACACGGTCGGCCGCGGGCGAACGACGGAAGCGTCGGCGTGCGGCGTGACTAAGCGCGGAGAGGGCGCACGGGCGTGAAAGCCCATGCGCCCTCTCCGGAGACTTTCGCCGGTCGTTCGCACGCGGCGAGGGGCGGCACCAGCAGGAGAGTCTTCCCGCGACGCGCCGGGCGCGGAGGGAGGCTATGCGATCAACGCTCCTCTCAACGGGGCTGACCGGTTGACTTGCCCAGCCTCTCGCTCGTCTTCTTCACGTGCGCGCTCAGGTCGATGATCGCCTCAAGCTCCTGACGCGTCTTCGCGGACGCCTGCGCGTCAACGCGGTGGACGCCGTTTGCGACCACGCCCTGCACGAACCCGCGTATCAGCCGGTCGAGGGCGGAGAGCGCAGGAACCAGCTCGGCGGGCGGCGCGGCCTCCGCCCCGTCACGCGCGCCCTTGTCCTCCGGCTCGGGCAGCGCCATGTTGTCCCTGAGCCGGGCCGCCCGCTTCTTGATCTCGGCGGCCGACTTCGACACGAGCTTGAGGTCGAGGGCGTCGCCGCTCGCGGCCGCCTTCATCAGGTCGTTGTTGAGAACCTGTATGCGCACGAAGTCGTCCCTGAGCTGCGCCAGGGCGAGGCGCGGCGACGGCCGCTCGGCGGGCGCGTCCGGTCTTATGTTCCTGAGCAGGAACTCGCGCTCGTTCAGGTCGGCCGCACGCATCGCGCGCTCGCGCCGCTCACTCTCACGCCTCTCGACCTCGGCCGAGTTGCCGACGCCGCGCGGCATGGCCGGGCCCTGCTGGCCCGCCGCGTCGGCGGCGAAAACGGACACCACGGCGCACGCCGCCAGGGACAACGTTCCGAGTCTGCTCTTATGATTCATCTCTTGCGTCACCTCCGCCTATAAGATTACAAGCCCCGTGAGGTGTCCGGCCATAACGTCTGGGGTGCGGCCCGGGCATTATACGCTAACTCGCCTTACACCGCGGCAAGGAATCTGATAGAAATATGCCGGCCGTGCGGCCGCCCCGCAGAGACGACCCGGCGGCCTTCGATTCCGACCGATGAACAGAGTACGCCACGCCTTGCTGCTCCTCCTGCTCCTCCTGCCCCCGGCGTCGGTCCCGCTCGGGCAGACGGGGGGCGGGCAGCCCGACCTCCGCCGTCTGGAGCAGGCCGCGGCGGCGCTCGGCGCGGGCGACCTGCGAAGGGCGGAGTCTCTGCTGAGCGCGGCGCTCCGCGCCGCGCCGCGCGACGCCGACGCGCTCAACCTGTCGGGCGTCCTGCGCGCGCGGCAGCACAGGGGCGCGGAGGCCGAGCGCCTCTTCCGCCGCGCGCTCGACGCAGACCCCTCCCACCTCGGCGCACACGTCAACCTCGGCGAGCTGCTCGCCGTGGCTGGCCGCGCGGCCGAAGCGCTCGACGTGCTGCTCGCCGCACGCAGGCTCGCGCCCGGCCGCCCCGACCTTAACCTGAAGCTCCTCCGGGCGCTGCTCGCCGCGGGGCGACGCGACGAGGCGCGCGGCCTCGCGCGCGAGTTCGCCGACAACCCGACGGCGGACGCGGGCGCGCGCGTTGAGTTCGCCCTCGCGCTCGCGCGCGGCGGTCTGGTGGACGAGTCGCTCGGACTGCTTGAGGCGGCGCGCGGGCGCGAGCCCCGTTCGTTCCAGCTCCTCTTCGCGCTCGGCTACATCAGCGCCGCGACGGGGAGGCACGAGAAGGCCGAAGGCCACCTGACCGAGGCGCTCGCCGCGAAGCCCGACGACGCGGAGACGCTGCGCGCGCTGGCTGGCGTGGCGCGCGCGCGGGGCGAGTTGGAGAAGGCGCTCTCGCACCTCGTCCGCGCGCGTCGGGTCGCGCCGGAGTCGCCGCGCGTGCTCTACGACTTCGGCGTGACAGCGCTCCAGATGGGGCTGCTGCTCGACGCCCTACCCGCCTTCGAGCAACTGCACCGCGCGCGCCCGCAAGAGCCCGCGTACCTCTACGGGCTGGCGGCCGCGCGCTTCAAGAAGGGCGAGGCGGCCGAGGCCGCGCGCCTGCTGAAAGGTTACGTCGCGCTCCGCCCCTCGGACGCCGCGGGCTTCTACCTGCTCGGCGCGGCGCTCCGAAGCCTTGAGCGGTCGGCCGAGGCGCGCGCCGCGCTCGAACAGAGTCTGAAGCTCAAGCCCGACGCGGACGCCGAGTACCTGCTCGGCGAGACTCTGGCGAAGGAGGGGGAGCGCGCGGCGGCCGTCGAGCTGTTCCGGCGCGTCCTGCGGGCGCGCCCCGACCACGCCCCGGCGCGCGCGGCGCTCGGCACGGCCTACCGCGAGCAGGGCGACTTCGCGGCGGCCAGGGCGGAGCTTGAGCGCGCCGTGGAGCTGGACCCCGAAGACCTCCGCGCCAGCTACCAGCTCGGGCTCGTCTACGCCCGGCTCGGCGACAGGGACGGGGCGCAGAAGATGTTCGCGCGCGCCGACGAACTCCGGGGCCGCGAGCGCCGGCGCGAGAGCGTCATCCTCAAACTGATCGACCCGCCGCAGCGGTGACGGAGGGGGAATTAGATGGCCGAAAAGCTCGGCGTCACCGCCTCCGCCCTCATCCGCCCCGTCGAGGGCGTGGACGTGCTCATCACCGACCGCGGCGCGACCGACGACGCCCTCGCCCCCTTCCTCGCCCTGGGCATCGAGGTGCGCAAGGCTTGACCTCTATTCAGGATTACCCCCGCCCCTCGCGAAGTGTTGAGGGCGCGGCGCTTCAGTTGAAGCAAGGGGGCGTAAGTCTAATGTTACGGAGTGAGGGCGGGGAAGAATTTCGTTGACCTAGCCCTCCGGTAGGAGTAAAAGGTCTGTGCGCTGTCGAGAAAACCGCCAACGCCCCCGGCGCAGGTATTACCTCTCACGCGAACTACGAAATCGCTTCTCCCTATCGGCATCGCCTTCTCTAATGTGCCGAACTCACGACCGCCTTTGACAGGAGAGACACCGTGGATACTCACAGCCTCCGCTCCTTGTTTCGTCGTCAAAACCTCGTCTCCTTAACCGCCGCCTTTTGGTTGTCGCTCGTCGCCGTGTGGGGGTTCGTCGCGAGCAGGGCGCAGGAACCACCTTCCAAGGATGAGCGGGAGGTCGTGGAGAAAATCCCGAAGCACCTGCCGATCAAGGTCAAGATCAAGAAGCCGGAGAGGCTGAAGGACGCGAAGAACGAGGAATGGCTCGGGGAGTTGGAGGTCGAGGTCACCAACACGGGGACGAAGCCTATCTACTACCTGTACATCTCCGTCCACCTGCCGAACGTGTTTGCGCCGACCGGCCACCCCTTCGCCCTCCCCCTACAATATGGGCGCACCCGGTTAATCGCCTTGGACGAGCCCGTGCGACCTGACGACGTGCCGCTCCTGCCCGGCGAGGTCGTCGTCCTCAAGGTGCCCGCGGAACAGGCGGAGCTTTGGAGGCAAGGCAGGGCGAAGGGCGACAGGCCCAACCCGAAAAGAATTGAACTCACTTTTCGCAACTTAAACTTCGGTGACGGCACAGGGTTCATAGGCAGCATCGGGAAGCCGCTACCAGAGGTAAATGAGCGGGGCGCTAATGTCACTTGCCCAGGAGGCGACGGCAACGCCGTTGGGGCGGCGCCCCCGCCGCGGAGTTATTTCCCTGACATAGCCTCCCTCGCAACGTACCTCCCTCCGCCGGCCAGCCTCGTGCCGGCCTTTTTTTTTGCAGACCGGTCTCACCCGACCCGGTAGCCGGGCAAGACCTCTGCTGCACGTCCCCGTGCAAGCGGTTAAGAGATGGCACGTACCGAGGTTGTGAGTGCCCAGTAGGGGATATACCAAGAGCCCAGGAAGTCTCATGTTCCGAGCCGGGAGGCGCTTGCGGCTCGATAAGGTACGAATCACGGGAGTGCATGGTTGACGGAAAGATAAAGTACTGCGAGGAGAGTTCCGTCGATCCCACCTGCGCCGCCCATACGCAGCCGACCCCGCCGTCGGACTGTACGCCGACGGAGCCGGAGCCCAACCCCTGCTGCACGCCGGAACTCTACAGCCCCCCCCTCACTACCACGATCAAAGATTGCCGCTGGAACTGTGAGTCCAGCCGGTGTGGGACGGGGACGACCTTCGCCGACGGCTGCGTCAGCGTGATGTATGAGGGCGGCGTAAGCCCCTGCCAAGACGACTACGTCTTGACTCACAGGGAGAGATACGGCTGGCTCTGTTGCCCGCCGACCCCGACGCCCACCCCGACGCCGACCCCGGAGCCGACGCCCACGCCCCCGTCGAGTCCCTGCCCGGCCGGCTGCGGCGGCTTCATAAAGATGGAGTTCGAGCAGAGCCACACCTACCCGAGTTGCGGCGGCAGTGTGGACTGGTGCACCTACCCTGACACCGGCTGCCCCTCCGCCTTCTACGGCTACAACTGGGAG
>DATMVD010000095.1:0-248097 GCA_035563535.1 Pyrinomonadaceae bacterium
CCGGTCGCACTCGGCGGCGATGGTGTCGAGGTACTCGCGCCGCTCCCCTTCGGTCTGCCCGCCGCGCTGCAGCACGCGCGTCAGCGTCTTGATGGTCGTCAGGGGCGTGCGCAGCTCGTGCGAGACGCTCGAGACGAACTCGGACTTGAGCTTGTCCAGCTCCTTCAGGCGCTCCTCGCGCTCGGCTATCTGCGCGGCCATCGCGTTGAAGGCCGCGCCCAGCTCGGAGAGTTCCCCGCCGCCCGAGGCGGGGGCGCGCGTCGAGAGGTCGCCCGCCCCAAGCTCCTGCGCTGCGCCGCGCAGGCGCGTGACGGGGCGCACGATGCCGCGCGCGATGAGGAGCGCGGCGGCGACGGCGCAGAGCAGGGCGACGAGGCTGTAGAGCGCGTGGCGGTAGAACTGCCGCAGCGCCGGCTCGTAGAGCGTCGAGCTGGGGATGCCGACGCTCACCACGCAGCCGGTCTCGCCCGCGCGCGCCAGCCCGTAGACTCTCCGCACGCCGTCGTAAGGGCTCTCGGTCTCGATGACGGCCGTCCGGCCCGCCCCCAGAGAGGCGAGCAGCGGCGCGCCGCTCCCCGCCGGGTCGAGCGGCTCGGCCGGCGTCTTCCTCCTGTAGAGCCTTCGCCCCTGCGAGTCGAAGACGACGATGACGGCGCTCTCCGACATCTCGATGTCGCGGAACAGCTCGCCGACGGCCGCGCCGTCCACGCGCGCCAGCACCGCGCCCTCGCCCGCGGCCGGGACGGCGAGCGCGAAGACGGGGCGCGCCTCGTCGAGCGTGCGGTCGGTCGCAATCGCCCAACGCCCGCGGCGCTCGATCTCGGAGAGCAGGTGGCCGATGAGCGCGGGCGGCGGCATCTCGCGCCCCGCGGGCTGCGCGACGACCGTCTCGCCCGCGCGGTCGATGAGCCGCGCGTCGATCCAGTAGGGCCTGGTCTGCACGGTCAGGCGGAGGTGCTCGGCGAGTTGGGGCGAGCGCAGGCTGCGCAGCTCGCCGGCCTCGGCGGCGAGCGTCGTCAGGGGCTGGCGCTGCGCGTCCGTCCAGCGCTCGAAGGCGACGGCCGCCAGCTCGGCCTGCTGCCTGAGCGCCTCGTCGAGCTGCGCGCGGTTGCTGCGCCACACGCCGCGCATGTCGGCCACGCCGACTATCGCCAGCGGCACGGCGATGACGACCGCAAGAACCAGCAGACGAGCGCGTATGCCCAAAGCCTTCCCCTCAAATGCCCGCGGGGGCTGACGCGGCCCACCCTGTCTAGAAAAAGTAACCTTATCGCAAAGTATACCAACGCCGCCCGGCCGCGGCATAAGGGTAAACACTCACGCCGCCTGAGTGTTCACACTGTTTCCCGCCTGCCCCGCGGTGCGTTAGCTTCCGAGAGACTTTAGCGAAGGGGTGACGGATGTCGGACGTGATGGTCTTTCGCGCGGGGGGTAAGGAGTACAGGGGCTCGTCGGCGCTGGAGATCGTGCAGACGCTCAGGCGCGAGGCCGGAGGCGACGGCGCGGGGCTGACGCTGAGGCAATTCCTGCGCGACTCGCTTGAGCTGCTCAGCGACCGCATCCCGCTCAGGGAGCTGGACGTGAGCGACCGGCTCGACGAGGAGATGCTGGCGCTCAGCTACCTCTACCTGCGCGACGAGTTCGGGGCCGGAGAGTTACACGACGTGCCCAGCCGTCAGCGACGGGCGCACACCCTTTAAAGGCGTCGCCGAAGGAGTCAGGCGTTGAGCAAGACTGCGAGCTTCCCCGGCGAAGCGGCCGGGGGCACGGCGAGACGCCCTCTCCCCGGCGCGTTGCGGAGGGCCAGCGTTTACGTCGCCGTCGGCGTCGCCGTCTTCCTGCTCGGGCTGGTGCCGATGTGGCTGAAGGCGCGCGGGGCGTCCGCGCAGTTGGACGCGGCGCGGCGCGAGCTTCGACTCAGCCGGGCGCACGGCACGCTGGCCTCGGCCGCCATCGACGCCCGCCGCGGCGAGTACGAGACGGCGCGGCAGACGGCGAGCGACTTCTTCAACACGCTGCGGCGCGAACTCGACGCGGGCGAGGAGTCGCCGCTGAACGCACGCCAGCGCGAGGCCGCCGCGCCACTCCTCAAGCGGCGCGACCGAATCATCACGCTCCTCGCGCGCGGCGACCCGGCCTCGGCCGACCTCCTCTCAGACCTCTACGTCGCCTACAGGGCCGCCGTCAACGACCTCCCGGCGAAGTGACCCGCGAAACGAACGGGTGGCTACGGGGTGTGCTTTCAACACGGAGACACAGAGGCACGGCTTGATGAGTTATAACTCATCAAGCCGTGCCTCTGTGTCTCCGTGTTAACTCTTTACGATTCCGCGCACCCGCAAGCTGCAACAGAGGATGGACGACGCCGAACGCGCCGGGGCGGCGCTCGCGGCGAACATTCGCCGCGAGCGCCACTCCGACCCCCAGGTCGTGACGTACTCCCGCGGCCCTTACCGCCGCCTGCGCCCGCAAGTTAAAGCGGTAAGGGCCGCGGGAGTACGTCCACGCCATTACCTTAAAGCACGGGCGTCGGTGAGTCATGAGAGTTTGCACTCACGCGCCGTGGGTGGAATCACCTACGTGAGCGGCGGCTTAGATTGGCGAGAGGGCGCGGCCGTGTGAATCGAAGCGCGCGCGTGCGGCGCTCGTTCTCTTCGAGCGACGCGGGCGGCCTCTGACAGGTGTAACATGATCAGGCAGGGCGGGGCTTCCAACTGATTCCGGTCAGGCGGACGACCCGTTACATTTATCGACATAGTTAGCCCGACGGGAAATCGGCCGTCAGGAGGGTTGATGAAAAGCCAGAAGGAAAAGATGCTGGGCGGCGAACTCTACGACCCGCTCGACCCGCAGCTCTCGGCCGAGCGCCGCCGCGCCCGGCTCCTCTTCAAGGCGCTCAACGACACGAGCGACGACCAGCAGGAGGAGCGCGCCCGCCTCATCAGGGAGTTGATCCCCGCTTCGGGTGAGGGGATATGGATCGAGCCGCCCTTCTACTGCGACTACGGGACGAACATCACGCTCGGCGAGCGCGTCTTCTTCAACTTCAACTGCGTCGTCCTCGACGTGGCCCCCGTCCGCGTCGGCGCGCGCACGCTCTTCGGGCCGGCGGTGCAAATCTACGCGGCCACGCACCCGCTGAGCGCGGCCGAGCGCCGGACGGGCCTCGAAGCGGGCAGGCCGGTCGAGATAGGCGAGGACGTGTGGGTCGGGGGCGGGGCCATCATCTGCCCCGGCGTGCGCGTCGGCGCGCGCACCGTCATCGGAGCCGGCAGCGTGGTGACGCGGGACATCCCCGAGGGGGTGTTCGCGGCCGGGAACCCTTGTCGCGTCATCCGCGAGGTCGGTGAATAGCGTAGGGGCTGCGGCGACGGAGGGCCGACGGGTCGTGATATAAGCGACGTGTTCGGTGTAGCATGCTCGCGCCGCCCGCCGACGGGCGTCGGGCGTTCGGCTCAGGCAGTTCGCTTCTAAAACTTGTGAGGCGGTGAATGGCCATGCGTAAATTAATAGCACTAACAATCGGACTCCTCCTACAGGTGCAGGGCGGCCCCGGCCGCCTCTATGCCCAGACGGGGAACGTCACCCGCCAGGAGATGCTTCGGGGCTCGGTGACGCCCGAACGCGAGTGGTGGGACGTGCTGCATTACCACCTGAAGGTCGAATTTCTGCCCGAGACCAAGAGGCTGAAAGGGTCGAACGCAATAACTTTCAAATCTCTGAAGGCGGGGAGCAGAATGCAGATCGATTTGCAGCCCCCGCTCGCTATCACGAAAGTCACGCACGGCGACTCTCAACTCAAATTCGAGCGTGAAGGGAATGTCTACTGGGTGACTTTCGGGAAGGAGGTTCCGAAAGGCGCGGAAGATAAGGTCGAAGTATTCTACGAAGGCGTCCCCGTGGCGAGTAAGAATCCCCCCTGGGTCGGCGGGATAACCTGGGGCCGGGACGACCTCGGGGAGCACTTCATCGTCACCACCTGCCAGGGAATCGGGGCGAGCATCTGGTGGCCGAATAAAGATCACGGCTCTGACGAGCCCGACCGCGGGATGAGAATCAGCGCGACCGTGCCGGAACATCTGGTGGCCGTCGCCAACGGCCGTCTGCGCAAAACGGATCACGACGCCGCGGGCAGAACAAAGACCTTTCACTGGGAAGTCCTGAACCCGATCAACAACTACGGGGTCAACGTCAACATCGG
This sequence comes from Pyrinomonadaceae bacterium, assembly GCA_035563535.1. Taxonomy (GTDB): domain Bacteria; phylum Acidobacteriota; class Blastocatellia; order Pyrinomonadales; family Pyrinomonadaceae; genus QHXN01. The sequence continues at coordinate 4,202 of DATMVD010000095.1, forward strand.
CAACTACGTAAACTTCTCCGAAAAATATCGCGGGGAGGGCGGGGTGCTGGACATGGACTACTGGGTGCTGGCCCACCAAAAAGAGGTCGCCGTCAGGCATTTCAAAGAGGCCCCGCGCACGATTGAAGCCCTGGAGCACTGGTTCGGGAAGTACCCCTTTTACGAAGACAGCTTCAAACTCGTCGCGGTCTCATACCCCGGGATGGAGCACCAGAGCTCGGTCACTTACGGCAACTGGTTCAGGAACGGCTACCTCCAGCGGGACTTTAGCGGCACCGGCGTCGGCTTCAAATTCGACTTCATCATCGTCCACGAATCCGCGCACGAGTGGTTCGCCAATAACATCTCGATGAAAGACGCGGCGGACATGTGGATTCACGAGAGCTTTGCGAATTACTCAGAGAGCCTTTTCGTCGAGTACCATTTCGGTAAGAAAGACGCGGAAGATTACATAGTCGGCAATCGCGGCATCATCAAAAACGACCGGCCGATCATCGGCACCTACGGCTCGAACCGAACCGGGTCGGGCGACATGTACCCCAAGGGCGGGAACATTCTGCACACCATCCGCCACGTCATCAACGACGATTCCAGGTGGCGCTCCATCCTGCGCGGGCTCAACGCCGACTTCTGGCACCAGACCGTCACGACGCAACAGGTCGAAGCCTACATCAGCGGGAAGGCCGGCGTTGACCTCAGCAAGGTTTTCGACCAGTACCTGCGGACGACAAAAATCCCTTTGCTGAAGTACAAGGTCAACGGGAGGACGCTGTCGTACGGCTACGAGAGGGTGGTCAAAGGGTTCGCGATGCCGATTCGCGTGACTATTAACGGCAAGGAGGTCGCGATAACGCCGAACGAGTCGGTGCAGACCTTCGTCTTCCCCGAAGAGATCAAAACGTTCGAGGTCAACCGCAACTTCTACATCGACGCGGAGAGAAGTGATTCTTAACGGCCGCGCCCCGCTGAAAGCCGTAGGGCACAAAAGGCCGCGGAGCGCCCAAGCAAGTCGGGCGCTCCGTTCACGGGGAGGAGGGACGGGCCCCTTCCGGCGCGGGCCGAGGGGCCCGGCTGCTACTTACGCTTCCGCGCCGTCTGCTTGCCGCCAGCCTTCTTAGAGGCGGCCTTGCGCGCCGACGGCTTCTCGGCCTTCCGCACCGCCTTCTTCGCGGGCTCTTTCTTCGCCGCCTTCCTGCTCTCGGCCTGAACCTGCTTCTTCTCGTGACTCCGCGCGGGCCGCGGCTCCTCCGACGCCCTCTCCGTCGCCGAATGGCCGAGCGACTCCTCGATCAGTTCCTCGCCGGGGCGGCGTCCGTCGATGAAGGCGAAGATGTGGAAGTGGTCGCGGTTCTCCCTGAGCGACTCGACGCGCCCCTCGTCGCGCAGCCGCGCGATGTCGGCCATCAAGAACTCCTGCTCCTCGGCCGTCATGTAGCGGTAGAGGATGTCGAAGGCGAGGCCGGTCGAGTGCGGCGGCACGTCGATGCGGGTCGCGTTGGAGTTGCTCTTGCTCAGGCGGCGTTGGTACTCGTCGGGGCGCACGAGCGAGGTCACGGGCAGCGGGCGGCCGAACTTGGCGCTGTAGGAGGCGGCCAGTTCCTTCATCACCGCGAGCGCCTCGGGCCGAAGGTGCGAGAGCATCCGCACCTTCATCTCGCGGCGCGAGTCCGCGTCGCCGAGGTCGTACTTGCGGCCGTGGAAGTCCACCGCGAGCGAGGCCAGGGCTTCGCGCTCGGCGAACAGGTCTCGCCTCCGGTCGGGGCTCCCGTAGAAGGAGTCCAGCAACTCCGCCGCCTCCAGCCCGGCCTTGTAAGACTTCTCTCTCTTCGCGGCCTGCGCGCGCAGCGAGGCCCGGCGCGAGCGCTCCGCCTTGCCGAGCGAGTCCGCCTCCGCCTTCAGCGCGGCGACCTCCTCGCGGGCGCGCGCCGCGGACTCTTCGAGCCGGGCGCGCTCGCTCAGGAGTTCCGCCTCGTCGAGGACGGGCACGCTCCCCTTGGCCGACTTGTCGTAGTGTGTGAAGGGCCCCGGGTCGGCGAGCGCCCCAACGCCGTAGAGGACGTAGCTCTCGGTCGCGGCGGGCACCTCGACCAGTTCGCCCCCGCGGATCATCCCGGCGAGGCCGGCGTAGTCGTGCGGCGTCTCGACCGCGTGCTCCTTCCACTCGGCCACCTGGATGGCGAGGAAGCGCCGCCGGTCGTCGTAGTGTTTGAGCTGCGAAGGCACCTCGACCTTCGCCTGCCTGCCCGTCGGCTCGCCGCGGTCTTCCGTCACACGCCGGGCCGCCAAGCGCCACGGGGTGGTTTCGGCGGCGGCCGAGGAGGCGGGGACGGGGTCTAAGGCCGTTGGCGACCAGACACGCCGCGGCACCTTCGGCCCGCCCAAGAGCAACACGGCGGCGGCGACGGCCCCCACCGCAAAGGCGGTCAACGCAACTCTCCCGGTTCTGATTTTCTCTTTCACGCGAGGGTCCCCTTGATACAGAAACGGCTCGGCGGGCGGGAGCGAGGCTGCGCCCCCTGCTCGTCAAGCCTGTGAGCCCTTTGGATGCCGCTCGGGGGCGGAACGTATCCTGCGCCTCGCCACATTCCGGCCGCGTCTTATCGGCGCACGTATTCGTGCGGCGGTACACCATCAGGGATGGCGGCGGCGCGTGCCGGCGCGACAACTCTGCGGCCTTAAGAAGGCGCGCCCGAGTCACCGCCCGCGGCACGCGTCTTGTAATCGTGCCGTGGCGTCGCGCCAACACGAGTGGCCGACGCCTACTTGAGAGTCCCGCGGTGAAGGGGAGAGCGCCGCGGGACTCTCAGTTATTCTTCCAAAAGAACAGAGGGGTTTGATGATGAAGAGGTATTTACTTTCGTTTCTCTGTCTCGTGCTCCTGGCGGCTTCCGCCGCGCCGGCCGCCTCGGCCCAGACCCGCTCGCGCTTCGGCCGCAAGGCCCGCACCGCGGCAATCGTCGGGGCGGGCGCGGTCGCGGGCGCGCTCATCGCCGGTAAGAAGGGCGCGGCCATCGGGGCGGGCTCGGGCGCGCTCTACGCCTTCAACCGCCGTGCGGCGCAGCGCAACTTCTCTTCGCGCAACCGCCGCATCGGCACGGTGCTTGGCGGGACGGCCCTGGGCGCCGGGCTCGGCGCGGCCTTCGGCGGCAAGCGCGCCGCGGCGGTCGGCGCACTGGCCGGCGCGGGCGGCTCCTACGTCTACACCAGGAAGAGCCGCCGCTACCCGCGCCGCTACTGAGCGCGGCCTGAGCGAACGTCTGTTTCCGAGAGGGGCGCTAACCGGTGCCCCTCTCCTTTTACCCTCCGCGCCGTTAAGGCTTCCGACAACCCAGACTTCGGCTAAACGAAATCAAATCGCAACCAAAGGCCGGTCTCACGGTCTACCATCGTAGGCGGATGGCGCCGCGCACGAAGCGGCAGTCGCGCCGAGTCATCTGAAGATTCATGGGCGGCCGGGTGCGCACACCGCCGCTAAATAAGGAAGGCCCTCGGTCGGCGCTCGCTACGGGGGCCTTTTCCACGACGGCAGAGAGGCTCATGCTCCTCCTTCTGCTCAAGCTACTTCTTGAGTCGAAGGGCTTCCGCGTGGCGGAGGCGGCGAACGGCGAGGAGGCGGTCGAGTCGGCGCGAGCGCCCCGGTGGCGCTGGCGGGGATGGCGGGCGACACATTCGAGCATAGGGGGTTTTCGGGCGATGGGGATGGTGATCGGGTACGCCTGCGGCGGGCTGGCCGTCGCGCTGGTTATCTTTTCCACCTTGGCGGCGGCCAAAGGGGGCGGCGAAGGGATGCTCCCGCTGCTCGTCGGGTTCGGTCTGCTGCTGGCCGCGGTGGCCGTGCTCAGGCCGAGTAAGACGAGGCTGTAGCGGCCCACTCACAGGGCTCATATAACTTCACACACTTAACGGGGAGCTGCTTTGACGGTCGCTCAATTCCTTCTGCCCGGCGAGTCCGTGCTCTACGAGGCCCCGGAGGCGGTCTACTACCGCAGGACGCCCTTCGCCCTCTACGTCACGGGCGAGCGGCTGCTGCTCTACGCCGTCACGGGGCGGCTCAAGCGGGGTGAGCGCGCCGTCGCCGAGCCGCTGGCGGGCGTCGAGTCCGTCGAATATTCAGAAGGCGGACTCCTCTCCAGGCACGGCAGGCTCGACGTACGCTTCCCCGGTCACGCCCTCGCGCTGACCGGAAGCCCCGGCACCATCAAAGAGGTCTGGCGGGCGCTGCAACAGCACGCGCCCGCCCGGGTCGGCGCCGCGGCCGACGACGAGGTCACGCTCGTCGCGCCGCCCCCGCCGCTCTTCGACGACTTGCATCACCCGCCCGCGCAGGTCGAGCCGCTCGCCGTGGCGGCCGGTCACACACGGCGTCCGAAGCCGACCGCCTTCCGACGGCCGGCTCTCATCGGCTTGCTCGTCTGTCTCGCGTCCGCCCTCGCGGTCGTCGGCGTGTTCCTGCTCTGGGCGTCGCGGACTGCCCCGCCGCCGGCCCCGGCCGAGGCGGCATCGGCCCCCACGCCGCCGCCCACGCCCGACCCGACGCCCGTCACCCTCCACCTGCTGGACGAGGTCTTCACGCTCGAAGAGGGCTCACACCGCGCCGTGCAGTTCAACGTCCCGCAGGGCGTCGGCTCGGCGCGCGTCCACGGCGGCTTCCGCGTCACTTGGGGCAGCGCCGTGGACTTCTACGTGATGCGCCGGGAGCAGTACGAGCGCTTCGCGGCGGGCGGCGGGCCCGACGTGACGAGCGCCGTCTACAGGCAGGCGCAGTGGAACGCGAAGGTGGGCGAGCGGCTACAGCCGGGGGACTACCACCTCGTCTTCGAGAGCCACGACCCCGAGGACGGCGCGCAGACGGTGGCCGCCGAGTTCTTCCTGACCTACGACCGGCCGGTCGCGCCGTGACGTGCGCGACGGGTTCGCGTGAGCCGGCGGCACGGCGGTTTCGATATTAGTCTACGGCAACGGCTTCGCAACGAAGCCGCAACCACGGAGGGCGCGCGGGGACGTACGATGCCGCGCGAGGGGGAGGGTGACCTTCTCCCTTCACAAGAAAGCCGGGGCGCCTTTTTCGTCGGGGATTTGGCGTCCCGGTTTTTATTTGCGCGCGCGGGGCCGCGCGACCGTCTCCCCGCCGTGCGTCACAACGCCCGCCCTCCTCTCAAGGTCGCGCCCCGACGCCGCAACGATTCCACACCACATTCATAAGAGCCGCGCAACCCGGCCGCCGCGCACGCCGGGTTATCGTCCACGCAGACCAGTTACCGCCGCGCCGCTTTCGGGGACACGGGCCTCGCAACCCGACGAACTCGTGCGCCCGGCCGCGGCCGCGGTCAATCAAGCAACAGACATTTTCTTGTGAGAGGGAGATAGATCATCATGTCCAACCGCTTAGGGAAGTTCGTGTACCTGTGTGCTTCGCTCGCGCTCGCCCTGTCGCTCGCGCCGGCGGCCCTCGCGCAGAACACCACCGCGTCAACCGGCAGCACCGCCTCGGTCGCGTCGGGTCAGAAGATGAAACTGAAGGGCGTGGTGACGCGCCGCGACGCCGACACCTTCGTCGTGCAGGATCAGTCCGGCAGCTCCTACACCGTGGCTCTGAACGACCGCACGAGCGTCAAGACGAAGGGCGGCTTCTTCGGCGGCGGCACCAACTACGGCGTGACCGCCATCCTGCGCGGCCTCAACCTTGAGGTCGAGGGGCGCGGCGACGGCACCAACCTCGTCGCCGAGAAGATCCGCTTCAACGACTCTGATTTACGCACGGCGCGCACGGTCGAGGCCAACGTCGTCCCCGTCGAGAACCGTGTGGGTGAGGCCGAAGGAAGGATCGGGCAGGTGGAGCAGAACGCGCAGCGCCTGTCGGGCCAGTTGGACGAGCTGGCCGCTGTCTCGAACGCCGCGCGCGGCGGCGCCAAGGCCGCGCAGGAGACGGCCGACCGCGCGGTCGAGGGCGTGAACGCGACCAACACGCGCATCTCGGCTTTGGACGACTACGACGCGCAGACCAGCCAGAGCATTCTCTTCAAGGTCGGCAGCGCCGTCCTCTCGCCCGAGGCCAAGCAGCAGTTGGACACCATCGCGCAGCAGGCCGGCGGCGCGAAGGGCTACGTGCTTGAGGTCTCGGGCTTCGCCAGCGCCGACGGCTCGACCGAGGCCAACCGCCGCCTCAGCCAGCGCCGCGCGGAGAGCGTCATCCGCTACCTCGTCGAGAACCACAACATCCCGCTGCGGCGCATCATCACGCCCTACGGCTTCGGCGAGATGCAGCCGGTGGCCGACAACACGACGCGCGAGGGCAGGGAGCAGAACCGCCGCGTCGAGGTCAAGGTGCTCGTCAACCGCGGGCTCACGCAGGGCGCCCCGGTCGCCGCGGCGGGCGGCGCCACTCCCGACACGCAGCAGTAATCAACTTAACGTCCAAGCGCGCGCAAGGCCGGAGAGGGTGAACCCCCTCCGGCCTTGCGCGCGAGAACGAGGCCGAACGGGCTACGGGCCTTCGGTCGGAGACTCGCCCGTCAGACGTTGGTGGTGTGCCCGCCCCCGCTCGTACCCTCGTATGAAGACTTCGCTCAGGCGTTCGTCGCCGTAACGCTCGCGCAGGAAGTCCGAAGCCTCTTCGACGCCGCGCCCGCGCGAGCGTGGGTGGAGCGCCGCCTCGAAGCCTCGGCGGAAGAGCGGCTCGTCGGCGGCGAAGTCCCGCCCGCGCCGCGCGTACTCCTCCCGCTCCGCGGAGCGCAAGCCTTCCCACCAGATTTCACGCGCACTTTCGAGCGAGAGCGCCCCGGCGCGCGCCAGCTCGGCCCGCGCCGCCTCCGCCCGCTCGCGCGTGTCGGCCAGGGCCACGACGACCGTCCTCCCAGACCTGAGCGCCTCCTCGAAGACGTGCAGCTCGTCGTGCAGTCGCGCCCTGACGACCGCTTCGTCGAGTGCGTGACCCGCCGCCTGCCCGGCGGCCCGCCCGCCGACGCCCAGCAGCGCGGCGCCGAGCGCCCCCGCGGCCAGGACCGCCCCGGCCCCCGGCACGAGGAAGCTGCCGACCACCCCGCCGATCATGATGCCGCCCGCGATGCCGAGCCCCCGCCCTAACGCCCCGCCGACCTTCTCGGCCGCGTGCGGTTCCGCGGTCTCGACCGTCATGACCTGTTCTTCGACCTCCCCGTCAGAAGCGCCGGGGGCGAGCAGCGCGAGGCGCTCGTCGGCGATGCCCGCCGCGCGCAGGCGTTCCGCCGCACCCTCCGCGCCGGAGCGTGAATCGAATATGCCGGCGACTGTTATCATGCCCGTGTCCCCCTGTTGATGACCGCCGCGGGAGATGCTCACACGAAGGCGACGCCCCCTCGCACGTTTTGCGGGGAAGCGGCAGGGCCGGCGGCCGTCATCTCGATGGGGGAACAGTACAAATTTTACGCCTCGGGTTAAGGCGTGTCCACGCGTCCTCGGACGTCAACGGTTTTAAAGTGGCTCACCATAGAGCTTCACGCAGGAGTACGGGATACTTACTTCGCCCGCCCCCTCCCGACCCGCACCTCACGCCCGGTCGCCCTCCCCGTGTTACTATTCCCGCCAGGCGCAGAAACGTCGCGCCGGAACCGTCGCCCTGAAGTCGTTCGGCGTAATGAAAGTGAAGGGACATTCCATGAAAAGATTTTCCACGGCGGTGCCGCTGCTCCTGGGGCTCTCGCTCTGCGCCCTGACGTGCCAGAGGGCGACCAGGTCCGGCGGCGACTCGGCGGGCGCGAACACCCCGGCCGGCGCGCAGACGAACTCGGCAGCCCAACAACCTTCGGCTCCGCAGACGCAGTTGAAGGTCGGCGACCGCGCGCCCGACTTTGAATTGACGGACACCGAGGGGCAGAAGGTGAAGCTCTCGGACTTCCGCGGCAAGAAGAACGTGGTGCTCGCCTTCTACGTGCTGGCCTTCACCGGCGGTTGAACGCGCGAGATGAAGGCGTATCAGGCTGATATCGCCAAATTCGAGCAGACGAACACGCAGGTCTTAGGCATCAGCGTTGACAGCTTCGCCGCCAACCGGAGGTTCAAGGAGGACATCGGCGCGACCTTCCCGCTCCTCTCCGACTTCAAGCGCAAGACCGTCCGCGACTACGGCATCTACGACGAGGAGGGCGGCTACGGCACGCGCGCCACCTTCACCGTGGACAAGGAAGGGGTCATCCGCCACGTCGAACAGGGCAAGGACGCGATAGACCCGACGGGCGCCTACCAGTCGTGCCGCGCTTTGTAAGAATAGTCTCCACCGCGGAGAACGGGCACTGAGGTCAATCATGGCGGCAGATTATCGTCCGACGTATCTAGACATGTGCGAGTCGGGGGAGCTGGCGGAGCGGGTGGAGTCCCTCGAAAGGATGCTGCTGAGCTGCACCGTCTGCCCGCTCGACTGCGGCAACAACCGGATGGAGAATCAGCTCGCCCGCTGCTTCTCGGGGAGGCTGCCCGTCGTCAGCTCCTACACGCCGCACTTCGGCGAGGAGCCGGCGCTGACGGGGTCGAAGGGCGCGGGCAATATTTTTTTCGGCAACTGTAATTTGAGGTGTGTCTACTGCCAGAACTACCAAATCTCGCAGGCTTACAAGGAGCAGATCAAGAACGAGGTTACGCACGAGCGTCTGGCCGGGATGATGCTCGAGTTGCAGGCGAAGGGATGCCACAACATCAACTTCGTCAGCCCGACGCACTTCGCCCCGCAGATGGCGCGCGCCGTCCTCATCGCCGCCCGGGAGGGCTTCAATCTTCCCGTCGTCTACAACACTAACGCCTACGACTCGGTCGAGGTGCTGCGGCTGCTCGAAGGAATAGTCGGCGTCTACCTGCCCGACCTGAAGTACGCCGACTCCGCCGAAGGCTACACCTTCTCCAAAGTCCCGCACTACGCCGAGCGCGCGCGGGCGGCTTTGAAAGAGATGTACCGGCAGACGGGCGACGCGTTGGTCTTCCGGGAGGACGGGACGCTCGCGCGTGGACTGGTCGTGCGGCTGCTCGTGCTCCCGAACGACATCGCGGGGATTCGCGAGTCGCTCGAATGGATCAGGGACGAACTGAGCCCGCGCGTCGCCGTCTCGCTCATGGCGCAGTACTACGCGACGAACAAGGCGGCGACGGACGAGCGCTACACCCTTCTCGGGCGCCGCATCTCGGAGGGCGAGTGGTGGCGCGCCGTCTCGCTGCTCGACCGGCTGGGCATGGAGGAGGGCTGGATGCAGGAGTACGACGGGGCCGCGCACTACTACCGCCCCGACTTCAAAGACCCCGAGACGCCCTTCAAAGACATCCGCGACTTTCAGACCCAATGAGGAGCCCCCGACGGTGAGCGCAAACATCGGAGCCCAAGCGCCCGACTTCACTTTGAAGGACGGAGAGGGGAAGGACTGGCGTCTGTCCGACCGGCGCGGCCGCGTCGTCGTGCTGCTCTTCTACCCGGGCGACGAGACGCCGGTCTGCACGCGGCAGATGTGCTCGGTGCGCGACAACTGGGAGGAGTACCGGGGGACGGGCGCGGAGGTCGTCGGCGTCTCGACCGACTCGGTCGAGTCGCACAGGAAGTTCGCCGAGCACCACTCGTTACCCTTGCGCCTGCTCTCCGACCCCGACCGCCGCGTCGCCGAGATGTACGGCGCGAAGTCGTGGCTCCCCGGCCGCGCGGCGCGCGCGGTCGTCGTCATCGACGCCGGCGGGCGCGTGCGCCACAACAAGGCGCAGGCGCTCTCCCTCTTCCGCCCGAAGGACGACGAGGTGCTCGCCGCCATCAGGGCGGCGCAAGCGCCGCAGTAGGCAGTAGGCAGACGGCGGTAGGCAGTTGAAGCAGTTGCGAATTAACGGTCGAGCCACTTTATCCTCAACCAACTGCCTACCGCCGTCTGCCTACTGCCTACTTCTCTTCTCGTGTTATCCTTCCGGCACAACTTCCAAAAGGTAACTCTGTAAGGAGAACTTTCGATGGCGGAACAGGTCAAGTGCGCGCGGTGCGGGGAGAAGCGCGAGGGGCTCGGGTACGCGCCCTTCCCGAACGAGATGGGGCAGCGCATCGGCTCGGAGATTTGCGGGGTCTGCTGGAAGGAGTGGCTCCAGCGCCAGAACATGATCATCAACCACTACGGCCTCGACCTCATGAACGAGGACGCGCAGGCCTTCCTCTTCGACAACATGAAAGCCTTCTTCTACGGCGGCGGAGACCTGCCCACCGCGCAGATCGACACCTCGAAGGAGGGGACGATCAAGTGGTAGGTGTCTGGGTGTTGGGTGCTGGGTGTTAGCTAAGACAATCGCTTTAACCCAAAACCTAAAACCCAACACCCATCACCCAACACCCAACCCCCGGTACGCTACGGCACATTTCTCCTTGTCTTGCTCCCGCCCGCGGCGTTAGAATCGCGCCAGTTTTCAAGCCCCTACAATATGCCCGTGGCCTCTACCGGGGGAAGTCCGCGCGCGCGGCCAGGCCCGGCGGGCGCTTGCTCGGGCGCAGGTCAACTTTAAAGGGAGCATTCCCGGGAGAAAGTATGAGTAAAACGTTCCTGACGATTCTGGGCGGCGCGGCGCTCTGCCTCGCGGCCGCCGCGTGCGGTTCCGACGCCAACACCAACACGAACACGGCCAACGCCAACCGCGCCGCCAACGCCAACGCCACGGCGACCCCCGCCGCCACGGCCACGCCCGCCGGCAGCGCCTACAACCGCAACTACAACTCGAAGGAAGATTACGGCAGGGACGCGGCCAACTACCGCGCCGAGGCGAAGAACAGGGGCGAGTCGGTCGGCGAGAGCATCGAGGACGGCTGGATTCACCTCAAGGTGCGCGCCGCGCTCGCCGCGGCCGACGACCTGCGCGACTCGACCATCAACGTGGACGTGGACAAGAACGTCGTCACGCTCCGCGGCACGGTCGCCAGCGCCGCGCAGAAGACCAAGGCGGCCACCGTGGCCAAGGTCGATGGCGTCACGAGCGTCACCAACAACCTCCAGGTCAGGGCCGACGGCTCGTCCAACGCCAACGCGAACGCCAACGCCAATAAGAAGTAGGCAGTAGGCAGACGGCAGTAGGCAGTAGAAATCCTTCGTCGCTCGAACTGTGCGGCTGTCATCTCCAACTTCCGCAGCGCGGAGCGTACTGCCTACCGCCATCTGCCTACTGCCTACTGCTCTCTGAAACTTTTCCCCCGCCGGCCCCGTAGCTAAGCGCGCGCAGTCACCCGCGAAGCGGCGCACGGTACTCCCGGTCTTCGGCGCCGGCGTGCGCCGGGCCTTCTCTGTGCGGCGGCGCGCACTTCCGAGCTTTAACCGTAAAAATTCAGACGCGCTCCCGCGGGCGGCCGAAGGTGTCGTCCGGGGCGCGCGAGTCTCTTAAGTCTCCGGTCAGGAAACCACCTTATGCGACACTCCCAGTTCAGAACTCTCGCGGCGGGGGCTTTAGCGCTCCTCTCGGCCGCCGTGTGGGCCTGGCCGCCCACGGGCGCGCAGCGCAGGCCGGGCGGGGGCGTGGACGTTTACGCCATCACGAACGCGCGCGTCGTCACCGTCAACGGCCCCACGATCGAGCGCGGCACGGTCGTCATCCGCGACGGCCTCATCGCGGCCGTCGGCGCCAACCTCGCGGCCCCGCCCGACGCGCGCACCATCGACGGCACGGGGCTGACGGTCTACCCCGGCCTCATCGACGCCAGCACCACGCTAGCCATCCCGCGCCCGAGCCCCACGCCGACGCCCGCGGGCGGAGGCGGCGGGCTCGCCGGTCTCTTCGGCCAGACCGCGCCCTCGGCCGTCTCGCCGAACTCGACGCAACTGCCGGGCTTGCAGCCGGAGATACTCGCCTCCGACATCATCCGGACGGGCGGCCCCGAAATCGAGGCCGCGCGCAACGCGGGCATCACGGCCGCGCAGACCGCGCCGCGCGGCAACGTCTTCCTCGGGCAGTCGGCCGTCATCAACCTCGCGGGCGACACGCCGCAGCAGATGATCGTCCGCACGCCGGTCGCGCTCTACGTCGGGCTCAGCCCCATCGGGCAGGGCAACTACCCCGGCTCGCTGATGGGCGTCTTCTCCTCCGTGCGCCAGATGCTCCTCGACGCGCGCCGCTTCCGCGAGGCCAACGAAATCTACGAGCGCAACCCGAGAGGCTTAAGAAGGCCCGAGCAGGACAAGTCGCTCGCCGCCCTGCTCCCAGTGCTCGAACGCAGGATGCCGGTCGTGATGCAGGCCGACCGCGCGCGCGAGATCGAGCGCGCCCTAGACCTCGCGCAGGAGTTCAACCTCAACCTCGTCATCAACGGCGGGCTCGAAGCCGACCGCGTCGCCGCGCGCCTGAAGGCGGCGAACGTGCCCGTCCTCCTCTCCCTGAACTTCCCGCGCCGCACGGCCTCGGCCTCGCCCGAGGCAGACCCCGAGCCTTTACGCATCCTGCGCGAGCGCGTCGAAGCGCCGAAGACCGCGGGCCGCCTGGCCGCCGCGGGCGTCCGCTTCGCCTTCCAGTCGGGCGGCATGACGACGATGAGCGACTACCTCGCAAACGCCGCGCGCGCGGTCGAGGCCGGGCTCTCTCGTGACGAAGCCGTCAGGGCTTTGACGTTGAGGCCCGCGGAGATTCTCGGCGTCGCGCAGCAGCTCGGCTCGATCGAGGTCGGCAAGATCGCCAACCTGACCGTGACGCGCGGCGACCTCTTCGCGCGTGACCGGAGGGTCGCGCACCTCTTCATCGACGGCCGCCAGATCGAGCTTCGCCCGGCCGCCGTGACGACGGGCGGCGCGACGGCCACGGGCACTTGGACGCTCAACGTCACGCTCGGCGGCTCGGGCAACGAGCGGCAGGAGCTTTCGGGGACGCTCACGCTGCAACAGCAGGGCGACCGCCTGACGGGCTCGCTGCAAGGTCAGCTCGGCTCGGGCACCATCGGGAGCGGAACCGTCACGGGCTCGGACGTCAACTTCACCGTGCCCGTCACGCTGCCCGCGCCCGCGACGAGCACGACCGACGCCATCTTCACGGGGACGATTACGGGCGACGAGATGCGCGGCAGCGTGCAGGTCGTCGGCCGCGGCCCCGGCACGTTCACCGCGACGCGCGTCGGAGGTGCGCCGCCCTCCGGCACACCCGGCAGCAGCGCGCAACCCTCGACGCCGCCGGGGACACGGCCCCAGCCGCCCGGCGGACGGCCCGGCGAAGGGGAGCCGCGGCCGCGAACCGCGCCGACGCCGACCCCGACGCCCACCCCGGGCACGACCCCGCCGGCAGACGGGCAAGACCTTTCGGTCTCGAACTGACCTTCGGAGAAACTTATGAAGAGACTCTTGACACTCGCACTCATGTTCGCGGCCGCCTGCGCGGGCGCGTCGGCGCAGACGCGCGGGACGAGTCCCGGGGGCGCGCAGGACACTTTGATACGCAACGCGACGGTGCTGACCGTCTCGCGCGGGACTTTGACGGGCACGGACGTGCTCATCCGCGGCGGGAAGATCGCGGCCGTCGGGCCGAACCTCAGAGCGCCCGACGGCGCGCGCGTCATCGACGCGACGGGCAAGTTCGTCCTGCCCGGCATCATCGACGCGCACTCGCACGCGATGATGGACGGCTCGGTCAACGAGTGCACGCGCTCCGTGACCTCGATGGTCACGACGCGCGACATCCTCAACCCGACGGCCGTCAACGTCTACCGCGCGCTCGCGGGCGGCACGACCGCCGCACTCCTCCTGCACGGCTCCTGCAACTCCATCGGCGGCCTGAGCACCACCGTCAAGTTCAAGTGGGGCCACCCCGCTTCGGACTTCCCCGTGCCCGGCGCGCCCCCGGGCATCAAGTTCGCGCTCGGCGAGAACCCGAAGCGCTCGAACTTCAACCTGCCCGGCGTCCCCGCGCGCTACCCCGCCACCCGCATGGGCGTCGAGGAGACCATCCGCGACGCCTTCACGCGCGCGCGCGACTACAAGAAGGACTGGGACGACTACCGCGCCGCCGACGCGCGCGGCGTGAAGAACCTGATCCCGCCGCGGCGCGACCTGGAGCTTGAGCCTCTGGTCGAGATACTCGAAGGCAAGCGGCTCGTCCACGCGCACTGCTACCGCGCCGACGAAATCCTGATGCTCATCAACCTCGCCGACGAGTTCGGCTTCAAAATCAAGACGTTCCAGCACGTTTTGGAAGGCTACAAGGTCGCGGCCGAGATCGCGCGCCACGGCGCGGGCGCTTCGACCTTCACCGACTTCTGGGGCTACAAGATGGAGGCGTACGACGCCATCGCCCACAACGCCGCCATCATGGCGCGCAAAGGCGTCCTGACCTCGGTCAACTCCGACTCGGACGAGCGCGCGCGCCGCCTCAACATCGAGGCCGCGAAGACGATGCGCTACGGCGGGCTCACGGAAGAGGAGGCCCTCAAGCTCATCACGCTCAACCCGGCCATCCAGCTCGGCATCGACAAGCGCACGGGCTCCATCGACGTGGGCAAGGACGCAGACCTCGCCGTCTGGAACGCGCACCCCTTCTCGGTCTACGCGCGCGTCGAGCAGACGTTCGTGGACGGCGAGCTGCTCTTCGACCGCCAGGCCGACCTCGCGCGCCGCCCCGCCCTCGAAGCCGAGCGCAAGGCGCTCGAAGCGGCCGAGGCCAACCGCGCGCCCGCCTCGGGCGGCACGCCGCCGCGCACGCCGCCCCCCGTGCGCCGGGCCTACACGCACGACGACGACGTGCAGGACGTGCAGGAGGAGGAACAGAGATGAAGACACAGAGGCTCTCATCCTTAACCCGCGCGCTGCTCGCCGCCGCCGTCTGCCTGCTCCCGCTCGCGTCTATAGTTGGGCGCGCGCAGGACACCGACCGCACAGACCCTTCGATGACGAACACGCCGCTGCCGACCTACGTCATCCGCGGCGCGCGCGTCGTCACCGTCTCGGGCGCGGAGATCGAGAACGCGACCGTCGTCGTCGCGGGCGGCCGCATCGGCGCCGTCGGCGCGAACGTCTCGGCCCCCGCGGGCGCGCAGGTCATCGACGCGGCGGGGCTGTGGGTCTACCCGGGCATGATCGACGCCGGGACGAACATGGGTCTGACCGAGGTCTCGTCGGGCGCGCCGGGCACTATTGATACGGCGGAGCTGGGCGACATGAACCCGAACGCGGCGGCCGTCTGGGCCGTCAACCCGCACAGCTCGCACGTCGCCGTCACGCGCGTCGAGGGCGTGACCAGCGTGCTCTCGATGCCTTCGGGCGGCGTCATCTCGGGGCAGGCGGCCTTCATCAACCTCGCGGGCTCAAGCCCGCGCGAGATGGCCGTCGCGCCGCTGGCTGCGCTCGTCGTCAACTTCCCGCAGCTCGGCGGGGGCGGGGGCTTCGCGGCCACACTGCTCGCGCAGCAGGGCATCACGCAGGACGCGCTCACGACGCGCGACCGCCGCGTCGAAGAGCTGCGTCGCCTCTTCCGCGACGCCGAAGCCTACGGCCGCGCGCAGGACGCCTACGCCAGAGACCCGAAGTCGGTGCCGCGCCCCGTGAGTGACTTGAAGCTCGCGGCGCTCGTCCCATACGCGCGCGGCGAGCGCCCCGTCGTCTTCCGCGCCGAGCGCGAGCGCGAGATACGCGGGGCGGTGCGCTTCGCCGAGGAGATGAAGCTCAAGCCCGTCATCATCGGCGGCAGCGACTCGGGGCGGGTCGCGCAGTTCCTCAAAGAGAAGAACGTGCCCGTCATCCTCGACAGCGTTTTAAATTTGCCGCTGCGCGAGGACGACCCGTACGACTCGCTCTACGAGAACGCCGCGAAGTTGCAGGCCGCGGGCGTCCCCTTCTGCATCTCGACGGGCGACTCGGGCGCGCACGTCCGCGACCTCCCCTTCCACGCCGGCATGGCCGCGGCCTACGGGCTGCCCCGTGCGGAGGCGCTCAAGGCCGTCACGCTCTACCCGGCGCAGATACTCGGCGTCGCCGACCGCGTCGGCTCGGTCGAGCAGGGCAAGCTCGCCAACCTCGTCGTCACCGACGGCGACATCCTCGAAGCGCGCACACGCGTCCGCCACCTCTTCATAGGCGGCCGCCAGATACCGCTCGTCAGCCGCCACACGATGCTCTACGAGCAGTTTAAAGACAGAAAGTAGGCAGCAGGCAGATGGCAGCAGGCAGTTGAAAGGCAGAGACGGCTTGAAATAATCGGGGGCGGCGAGTCGCTAAGCTCGCCGCCCCCGATTGTCTTTCGGGCCGTCCTCCTGCCTTAACTGCCTACTGCCATCTGCCTGCTACCTACTGTTTTACAACCCTCTCGCAAGCGAATCGCAACCATCTCCTACTCTTTTCCCCCTATCGTCTCACCGAACAAACAGAATCACTGCCCGACAACCCGACACGTGTACGTAAAGCACCTCGCCGTAGGACTCACGCCGTCGTCTTAAGGTCGCAGTGAAAATCAGATTCCGCTTGTGGAGGGAGAGGATTAGATTATGAAGACTTCCAGAACACTACGCACCTTCGTGGGGACTTGCGCCTTGGCGCTCGCCTTCGCGCCTGCCGCCCTGGCGCAGAACACGCAGACGAGCACGAACACGCGCGCGACGACGACCGTCGCCTCGGGACAGAAGACCAAGCTCCGCGGGGCGGTCGTCCGCCGCGGCGCTGACTCCTTCGTCGTCCAGGACGACGTGAGCGGCGCGCAGACGACCGTGCTGTTCAACGACCGCACCAGCGTCAAGACCAAGGGCGGCTTCTTCGGCGGCGGCACGAAGTACGCGCTGACGTCCGTCACGCGCGGCCTCCACGTCGAGGTCGAGGGGCGCGGTGACGCTTCGGGCAACCTCGTCGCCGACAAGGTGCGCTTCACCGACGCGGACCTGCGCGCGGCGCGCACGCTCGAAGCCAACATCGTCCCCGTCGAGGGCCGGATCGGGACGGCCGAGGGCCGCATCGGCGAGACCGAGCAGAACGCGCAGCGCATGTCGGGCCAGTTGGAAGAGCTGGCGGCCGTCTCTAACGCCGCGGCCGGCGGCGCCGTCGCCGCGCAGGAGCAGGCCGACCGCGCCGTCCAGGGCGTCCAGGTCGCCAACGAGCGCATCAACAGCATCGACGACTACACGCCCGAGCAGTCCATCAAGGTCAACTTCAAACTCCGCAGCGCCGTGCTGACGCCCGAGGCCAAGGCTTCGCTCGACCAGGTCGCCGAGTACGCGAAGACCGCGAAGGGCTACCTGATCGAGGTGACCGGCTTCGCCTACGAGTCGCGCGACAAGAACGTCAACCGGCGGCTGAGCGAGCAGCGCGCCGAGTCGGTCGTGCGTTACCTCGTCGAGAACCACAACGTGCCGCTGCGCCGGATACTCACGCCGTTCGGCTACGGCGCGATGAACCCGATCAACGAGAACAAGACGCGCGACGAGCGCGCCGAGAACCGCCGCGCCGAGATCCGCGTCCTCGTCAACCGGGGCCTGACGGGCGCGCCCGGCGACGGCTCCAAGATTTCCGCCGCCACGCAGCCGGAGTGAAAGGCAGTAGACAGTAGACAGTAGAAAACGCCGGCGGCCACGAGAGCTTAACAACTCGTGGCCGCCGGCGTTTTGGCTTTTAACCTACTGTCTACTGTCTACTCTCTTATGGCAGCGAGACGAAGCCGCTCAGGAAGTTGCGCGCCGAGGGCGTGTCGGTTCTGTAGATGACGTTGGTGGCCTTGCAGAGCGCGTCTCCGGTGATGGTCGTCCCGGCCACGATGTTCGTCTCAAGCGCGCCCGCGCCGAGGAAGTTGGGGCCGCCCGAGTCGCCGTAGCAGGCACCGCTGTCGCCCGTCGCCTGGTTCTGCGACAGCCGCAGCCACGTCGGGTTGATCGAGTTGAGCGACGCCACCGAGAACTCGCGCTCGTCGAGGTAGCCGATGACGGGGCCGCCCGGCTGGTTCACGGGCTCCTGCCCGCCGTAGCCGACGACCGTGAACTTCTGGTTGACGCTCAGCCCGTCCAACTGTCCCGCCGTCGGCAGCCGCGCCGGCACGACGTTGGTGACGGGCTTGTCGAAGACGACGACGGCGATGTCGTGCGTGTCGTCCTGCCGCCAGTTGTACTGCGGGTCGTAGTAGAAGGTGCCGGCGTGGAGCTTCGACTTCGACGAGAACTTCGGGTCGAAGGTGACGTAGACGCGCGAGGTGCCGATGTTGCAGTGGGCCGCCGTCAGGAAGACGGTCGGTGAGATGAGCGTGCCGGAGCAGTAGGGGAAAGTCCCCGACGAGAACTCGCCGACGAGCGCGCCGACCTGCGGGTGGCGGTTGCCGTCGAACTGGCCGTAGGTGATGGCGAGCGCCGTCAGGGCGCACGCGGACACGATGAGGAGGACGAGGGCCGTGTTCCTGAGCTTAGACATCTTGTGGGTCTCCTTAAGTCGAATGTCTGAACGTGGTGTGGCTCTAACCGAATGACGGGCGTTCACGCCGGGGAAACGCTCAATCGGCGCACGGTTCCGCCGAAAGCATTCCGTGAACTGTGCGGGAGAGGCTATCCGAAGAGAAGGCAAAAGGCAAAAGGCCGTGAACCGTGAACCGTGACAAGAAGAAAGCAAGCTGTCTTCATCTTGTCACGGTTCACGGTTCATGGTTCACGGCTATTTACCCCGGCACGACCAGCTTCGAGGGCGGCAGCATGGGAGGCTTGCCGCGGTGCTGCCAGCAGCGGCCGGGGCCGCGCACGCGGCGCTGGCACGGCGTCCCCTTCTTCGTCCGCGCGCCGCAGATGTAGACGACCTCTTCCGGCTCGGTCGGCCGCTCGTTCGCCGCCCCGTCCGGGCCGTAGGCGGGCTTCGGTGTCACCGGCGCGGGCGCGGACGCGAGCGGCGCGACCGCCTGTGTACCGCGCTCGATGACGAGCGGCGGGGGCGGGGGTCTCAACAGCCTGCCGAGCAGAAACCCCGGCAGGAAGAGCAACGCAGACAGCAGCAGCGCCCCCCTCAGACCGGCCCGGCGGAAGCGCGGCGCGCACGCGCGGCAGAAGCGGCGGCTCGCCCAGAAGCGCCGGCGTGGGCGCAGGACGCGCTCGCCGCACTCGCAGCAAAAATTTGGTTCGTACAAGGTTGTGGTATCTCCCCGGACGCTTGAGGACGCCTCGTCGGCGGCGCCGTGTTCGGAGACACTCTGCGGGGCTTGGCGGCGAACCCGTGAGTCTTTCGTTCAACCCTCTGAGAGGGACGGCGCGGATTATACGCCCGCATGACTTTTAAGAAAACATCAACGCCTCTCGTTTCACGCGCAAACGTGCGTTGCACGCGTGGCACGCGCGTGGTATAGTGTCTCGTGCCGTTTGGCACGGGTAGCGAGCGATGCGTCTGAAACTCTACTGCAACCGCTACGGACACTTTAAGGACGCGCTCGTCTGTTCAGTGAACTGCGCCTTCCGCACGCGCTGCAACGACTTCGCACTCTTCTACGACGAGCACCGCGCGGAGGTGGACGCGCTCGTCTCGGACTACTACGACGCGCGCCGCGGGCACGACGGCGAGGCGCGCGCGGCGAAAGACTCAACCCTTGTGCACATCCAGCCGGTCGCACGGCCCGAGGAGATGCGCAAGCTGATACGCCTGGAGGTTTTAAGAGAGATGGCCGAATCCTTTTACATCTGGATCGACAAGGAAGACCGCGCCGAGCTTTTGGAGACGGCCGATGTGATACGCCGGGCCGAGCGCGGCCAGAAGGCGAAGGGCATCTACCGCGTCTCGCAGGAGATGGAGCTGCGCTACCAGCTCGTCCCGCGCAAGCGGATCGAGAAGGCCAAGCGCGTCGCCGAGGCCGAGGCCGAGCGCGCCGAAGCGCGCCGCACACGCCGCACCCCCGCGCGCCCCGCGGCGCCCGCGCCCGTCCCCTTCCCCAGCCCCGTCGCCGACGACAACGAGCGCGACGCCGCGCCCGCCCCTCGCCGCGTGCGCGCCAGAGCCGGCAGGTAAATGAGGGTGCTGGGTGCTGGGTGCTGGGTTAAAACATCTAGTCTTTAACCCAGCACCCAGCACCCAGCACCCTCTCTGGCAACTCGCCACGCCGAACACGCACCCAACCCACGGCCGCGCGCGCTTGCGCAAAAAGGCGGCGACTGCGCATACTATCAGCGCACCGAGCGTGTTCGAGCGATGACCTTTTTCAACACTTTCCGGCACAAATCGACCAAGTTCGTCTTCGCCCTCGTCGCCCTCCTCTGCCTCGCGACGCCCGCCCTCGCGCAGGACTCGGACGAGGATGTCGTCCCCATCAACTCGAACCTCGTCATCCTCAACGTCGGCGTCGCCGACCAGAAGGGGCGCGCCGTCACCAACCTCACGCAGTCCGACTTCAACGTCTACGAGGACGGCGTCCGCCAGTCGGTCGTCAGCTTCGAGCCCTCGGCCGCGCCCTTCAGTCTTGTGCTGCTGCTCGACATGTCGGGCTCGACGCGAAACTTCCGGCCGACGCTCAAGCAGTCGGCGCTGCGCTTCATCGACGCGCTCGGCCCCGAAGACCGCGTCCAGGTCACCGCCTTCAACGAGAAGGTGAAGACGCTCCAGGGCTTCACCGCCGACCGCCGCAAGATCGCCTTCGCCATCGAGCAGGCCGACGGCCGCGGCGACACGAGCCTCTACAAGGCTCTGCGCCAGGCGCTCGCCGACCTCTCGAAGGAGGGCAAGCGGCGCAAGGCCATCGTCGTCCTCACCGACGGGCTCGACACGGAGGAGCGCAGGCTCGACGGCTCGGCCACGGCCGCGGCCCAGACCGGCGAAGAGGCCGTCGCCACCGTCAAGCCCGACCAGAGCGCGGCGCTGCGCTCCGTGCTCGACCTGGCCGACCGCCTCGGCGTGACGGTCTACCCGCTCGCGCTCCCCTCGGCCGACCCGAAGAAGATGCTCCCGCTCACGCCGCAGCAGTCGGCCATCTACTCGGCCGCGCGCACGCGCATGCAGACGCTCGCCGACCGCACGGGCGGCCGCCTCCACGAGATACGCAGGCTGGAAGACATGGGGCGACTCTACGCCGAGGTCGCCGCCGAGATGCGCACCCTCTACAGCCTCGCCTACCAGTCCTCCAACGCGCGCCCGCGCGACGGCAAGTGGCGCGCCATCACCGTCGAAGTCACCCGCGCCGACGCCATCGCACGCTCCCGCCCCGGCTACTTCGCCCGTTGAAAACGGCCAATTTTGCGCGGGGACTTTACGCCGGTGAGCCCGCTTGACACTCCCCCGCCCCGTCCGTATATTCGTTACTTCTCTTCACAGAGAGAACGCACCCGTAGCTCAGTTGGATAGAGCGTCTGACTACGAATCAGAAGGTCGCACGTTCGAGTCGTGCCGGGTGCATTAATGCCAACAGTTACGGCGTCCATTCGGACGCCGTAACTGTTTTGGACACTTTCATGGACACATACGCCATTCCCGCTGATTCTCCGTCAGACGCTCTATCCAACTGAGCTACGGGTGCTTTCCTTTGTGTACCCCAGTGGGAATTCCTTCACTTTGGGCCACTTAGGAGGTTATAGGAACCCTATTAGAGGAGGCCCAGCAAAGGCAACTGATTTCTCACTCCCCACTGGCAAAGCCCTCCTCTCTTATCCTAATATGCTCAATCTAGATTTTAATCCTTGAACTGCGATTAAGGACACTCCCTCAGCCGCGGGCCAATCGAAAGCAAACTGTTTGGAGAGAAGGTCGAGGGCCTGCGCGGGCCATAGCGGAAATAGCGATTGCTTCAGTAGAACTCACATGGCAAGGAACAAGAAGACCACCACAGAACCAGTAGAAGAATTGGGCCAAGAGGCTGTCCTAAACACCAACCAAGAAGGTGGCCCAGAAGAGACTGGAACTCCCCTTGGGTACGTAAGCGACTACATTAGCGGGAAGTTAGTTAGGGCCACACCAGAGGAGATCGATGCGGTACAGGTGTTCTCCCGTCGTCTGGTGGAAGACCTCAATTATCCAAAGGAGCATATTCAAACCCGCCCACAGTTTCGTGTGAGGGCCAGCCCGTCACAAGAGAGCCGGGGCCGCGGTTATCCTGTGGACATAGCTGTATTCAAAGGCCCTTCCAAGCTAGAAGACGAAGCACAAATTATCGTTGAGTGTAAGAGGCCCACACGCAAAGATGGGGAAAAGCAACTGAAGCTTTACATGCAGATGTCATCTGCGACTATAGGTGTATGGTTCAACGGTAATGAGCATATATACCTACACAAGCGACTACAAAATGATGGGACAATCGAGTGGATCAATCTGCCGAGCCTGCCTAAATGGGGCCAGACGATAGCGGATATTGGGTCACTCAAAAGGGAACAGCTTCAGCCACCAAGCAACCTGAAAGCTGTCTTCCGCGATATACGCAATCACCTCGCAGGCAACACTACGGGAATCACCCGAGATCAGGAATTGGCCCAAGAAATTATGGCCGTACTGTTCTGCAAAATACATGATGAGCTTTATACAGCCCCAGCAGACTTAATCAGTTTCAGGACTTTGGCGGAAGAAGATGCGGGCCACGTAAAAGAACGTATTTTGAGCATCTTTAATCGTGTGAAGTCAGAATATCCTGATGTATTCAGGGCCTCGGATACAATCTCACTTGATTCGGAAAGCTTGAGGTATGTGGTAGGCGAGCTTCAGGACTATGAATTAACGTCAGCATCACGTGACGCCATCGGGGAAGCTTTCGAGGTGTTCATAGGGCCTGCGGTACGGGGTGAAGAGGGCCAGTTTTTCACTCCGCGCAACGTGGTGGAACTGCTTGTAGAACTGCTAGACCCTGAGCCGGGAGATATCATAATTGACCCAGCATGTGGCTCAGGAGGATTTCTCGTTGTGGCCCTTGAGCACATTTGGAAGAAGATTGAAAGTGAAGCAGAGCAAAAAAAGTGGCGGCCCAATCAGTTAGAAAATCGTAAGCGCGAGATAGCCATGCGCTGCATTCGCGGGATTGATAAGGATGGATTTTTGACCCGCCTCACAAAAGCTTATATGGCTATCATTGGTGACGGTAGAGGGGGAATACACTGTGAGGATGGCCTAGCTGAACCTATCACGTGGGACGCATCAACCCAGGCCCAAGTAAAGCTAGGCACGTTTGATATTGTGCTCACGAATCCTCCTTTCGGCTCAAAGATAAAAGTCACCGGCACACATAAGCTCGCGCAATATCAGCTTGCTAAAAAGTGGAAGGCCCCCAGGCGGGAAGATGAAGACTGGGCCATTACAGATGTGCTGCAAACAGATCAACCGCCACAAATACTATTCATAGAGCGCTGCATACAGTTACTAAAGCCGGGAGGGCGTTTGGGCATAGTGTTGCCCGAAAGCATCTTCGGTATGCCCGTTTATGGATATGTGGTCAAGTGGCTCTATGACAACTATAGACTGAGGGCCTTCATATCCTTGCCCGAAGAAGTATTTCAACCCTCGACCCACGCAAAGACATGCGTATTGATTCTCGAAAATGGGCCACCGGCTGAAGATGATGTTATTGAGATGGCAATAGCGGACTGGTGTGGCCATGACTCTCGCGGTAACCCAACAATCCGCTTTGATGAGAACGGCGACGAAATTCTACTGGATGACCTTCCGAAGATTGCGGCCCACTTAAAGGGCCGCCTAACGTAATAACAATGGATACACATTTGGCATTCTCGCTGACTCGCACTCAGGTTAGGTCGAGGATTCTGATACCCAAGTATTATGACCCCGATCTTGACCTAGCCGCAGAAAGGGCCAAGGAGCGTTATGACTTGCCGCGGCTTGGCGAACTTCTACTTCCGGGTGAGGCTGGCAGCAGGCTGGGAGATTGGATTAGGCGAGAGTTCTATGGGACAGGGCCAATCCCGTATGTGCGAACAAGCGATTTATCGCATTGGCGCATAAGGCCCGACTACAAAAAGGGAATCTCAGAGGAAGTATACGAGCGATACAAGCAAAGACAGGATGTTGGCCCTGGGGACATCTTGATGGTGGCCCATGGCACATATTTGGTGGGGAATATAGCTATAGTCACTGAGGAAGACTCCAAGCTGGTATTGCAGGATCATGTTTTCAGGCTGCGGATTTCACCGAGCGCCGATGTTGACCCATATTACTTATTGGCTGCCTTGTCTACAGCCTTTGTCCGGCGGCAAATTCGCGCGCGGCAGTTTTCGGCCGACATCATAGATAAAATAGGCAACCGCCATCTCGGAGTGCGTGTCCCAATTCTCCGAGATAGGGCCAAGCGTGAATCTATAGCGCGATCAGTACGAAGCATTATTGAAGATCAAAGTCGCGCGCGGGATGAGTTCAGGGCCATAACTGGCTCAGACTTACGTATGACGCGCGAGCGTGCAGAGGCCCGATACGGATTCCCCCTTTCACGGAATCAAGTGCGCCGCAGAATCCTTATACCCAAATACTATGACCCAGCGGTGACGCAAAGTATCGAGGAATTAAAGGCCCACGATACAACGCCGTGGGTCACACTTCAGGGCCTTATTGATGCCGGAAAGCTGACCATCACCAACGGGATAGAAGTCGGCAAGATGGCATATGGGACAGGGAATATCCCATTCATTAGGACATCTGACATAGTGGGCCATCAGGTTAAGTTAGATGTGCGTCATGGTATTAGCGAGCAAATTTACGAGGAGCATAAGGCCAGGGCCGCAGTAGAGGCAGGTGATATTCTTGTAGTTCGGGATGGCACCTACCTTGTTGGGTCTTCAGCGATTGTGACCCAAGACGATTTACCTGCCATTTTCTGCGGCGGCATACAGCGCTTACGCTCAGTGGACAAGGCCCAGCTAAGTCCCTACTGGCTATTAGCTGTCTTAAACATGCCTATAGTGCGTAGACAATTGCGGGCCCGCCAGTTTACAAGGGACGTTATAGACACGCTTGGAGACCGCATCTTAGAGATTCAAATTCCGAGCCCTGACACTCAAGAGGCCCATGAACTTGATCGCAGAACGGCCGCAGTAGTGACCCTTCAACAGGAAGTAAAACGACGGCTGCACTCCGTAATAGATTCAGTGGAGCCCGAGGCCCCATCTGTACTGAAGGGACGGCCAAGCTGGTCAATGCGCTGAATCCTAGATATTGGTGAGGGCCTAATAGTGGCCCAACTGTAAGCGACGGAGGAGCCTTACAAGTTTATCTTGTGTTTCGGCCCTCACGTTTCCTAGTAGCAGGCCGATGTGATAGGGCCAAAAACTCCTCCAAGTGTTCTCGCGAGTAACGCACAGCCCGCCCGAAACGGTAATGTGGAATCTCGCCCCGCGTCCTCATCATCCGGACGGTGATTTGGGCCAGACCCACGGCGTGAGCAAACTCCCGTTCACTCATGAGAGGGTCAATGCGGTCACCATCATTGAAAGCGTAAGCTGAAAAGTTATCCATGTTCACATCTCCTCAAGGAAATTGGCCCACAATCAATGGGCATGGTTGAGACAATCGTCCTGAGTAGCCGGAGTCTTAGAGTTCACCTCTATGTGTTCGATAAAACCGCGCTACTAACCGTTATGGCCCAATATCCCAAATTTGCCGCTTGAAAATGGGGAAAACTTTTGAGGGGCGGTTGCTACACGAGTGATGCCCCTCGGACAACGGTGGAAATCGGGCATACATCATTCATCGTTTGGGCCGCTGAATAGATCGTCTATAGACCATTCAAATTCATCCTCGCTAGCCTTGGGGCCAGTCTCACCTTCGTTCAATACTTCGGCGCACAGGTTCACAAGCAGCGACCCTCTACAGTGACTCCTCACCTGAGGCAAGTGGAACCGGCGCGTCTTCTCCGCCTGTTGCGATATGCGCTCCTCCGGAGAGATGTTGTTGGCTGCGGCCCGATTACCGCCAATAGAGCGTCTAGAGGTTGGACGCTGAGATGCTTGCTTTGTTCTTACGCCGTCGTTTAATTGCTTTGTATCAAGACAAGTATTAGTCGCGCGTGTATTGCGTGAAGAGCCGAACGTGTCATAGAGACGGGGCCAACGTTCTTCTAACGCGACCGGCGTTAGATGGCTATCCCTTACGTTGGCCCATGCATTCCCTTTGCAGATGTAATTAGCCACCATGTTAAGGGCCACATCAAGTGAGACAACCTCGGGCCCAATATCTTGGGTCTTTTCATTTATCAGTTTGACATCAACATTGGCCCTTCTATTTTTTGTGTTTGTTAGAGGATTTGGGCCATAAGCTTCCCAGGCCCTCTTCAAACACTCAGACCATTCAGAATAAAGTTCGTCTTTTACCATGAAGCGCGAGATTGCAAACACGTGTAAGTGTCCGTTGATTTCACGGTTATGCGTGACTGTAAATTCAAACACACGAATCCCCGCTGTAACATGATCCTTCCACCATTTCCTTTTGCGTAGCAGTTCAAAGGCCCGCAAGTAAACGCGCGCGACAAGATTCACGGTGGCCCCCTGTCTAATAGGCCCAGTAAGCGTAATGAGCCTCGGACGCTCAGAAGGGCCATTATTCAAGGACTTGATAAAGCTTCGGGCCTTACGGCGAATATCGCGCGAGCGTGTGTAAGAGCAGTTAGGGCAAAAGGGCACACGACATGCGTACAACGCCCCGGCCCTCTTAAAAGGTTGGCCATTTCCATTTGCAACCTCGACCCAATTATTTTCTGGATCACTACACAGCCTCATCTTTATGGCTTTCTCCATTACCATCTGCGAACCTGTTGCCTTTGCAACACGTTCCAAGCGTGCTGCTAAGACAGCAGCAGCATGGGCACGTCCTGAAGCTGACTCAAAAAGATTAGCCTGTTGATCTACAGGCGCAGATCGGCTATCGTTATTCATGTAAGCCACTCCTTACTTGATGGTGAAGAGGGCCAACTCTTCATCATCGTTCAATGTGGGCCAGGCAAGACGTTATGCGCGTCATGTCTGGCCTTTCTCTTTAGGGCCACGGCTTAGTATCGAAGAGCCTACTAGTGCATGATTGAAGACACTTCTAGCTGGCCCACATGGGGCATGTTGTCTTTGCGTGTGGAGGCTATAAAAGGAAAGTGAGTGGTTAAGGAAGGTGTTAAGAACACCCCCAACCACTCACTTTTAAGCTAACCGAAATCTCGGTTTTGTCAAGAGTCAGTTTATAACTTGAGACTCCTCAGTAGTTTGGAGAGGTATCGCGTTGTAGCTGTCTAGAGCACTTGCTATCTGTTTGACTCCCGCCCGGTCTCTGTTCACGTAACGCAGTGTTGTCTGCATGACCGTGTGGCCCAACTGGGCCCCGATTTTTGCTAGCGAAAACCCCAACTCATCCAAGCGTGACCCATGAGTGTGCCTGAGGTCATGGAAGCGCAGATCGTCAAGACCAGCCTTAGCCCTGGCCCCGGTGAAAGACCTTTTCACGTTATCAACAAGGCCAAAAACTAGGGCCTCAGAATCTTGGCCCGATGCTTCCCAAAGGGGCCACAACTCATTAGAGAGCCGTGTTGTTATTGATACCTGCCTGGCCCTAAGGGTCTTAGTGTTGAAGGCCACGATGGTGATAAGGCCCTCCGCGAAGTCAACATCACGCCACCGCAGTTTGAGAAGTTCACCCTTTCGGCATCCGGTATCAATCGCGGCAATTATGATGGGCCTGAGGTGGGCCCGTCGGCCCACACAGGCGGCGATTAACTGGGCCTCTTCTTCGCGGGTCAGTATGCGCTCGCGTTGCCTCTCGTCGGCGGGGCTAACGAGCGGGTCACCCATGCTGAAAGGATTCTTCTGAGTCCAGCCCTCACGCACTGCGACATTCAACATACGGCGCAGCAGGGCCAGTTCCCTATTCACGCTGGCAATGCTCCTCTGGTCCATCGTGCGGGTAGGCGTTTTGAGCCTGACTGACTTGTAATGCTCGATTTCGCCGTAGGTAATACTGGGCAGCCTAAATTCTCCCAAGTATTCCTTCAGGGTCTTTAGTAGTGACTGGGCCTTTACCGCACTTCTGAGGCCCGCGACTTTTCGCCCATCTACGTACTCGGCTGGCTTCACATACCTTTGCTCAAAGTAGCTGGCGAGATTGGCAAAGGTCATTTGGGCCCCATCTAAGCCCTTCTCGCCTTTGTCCTCAATCTCGCGGGCCAGGGCCTTCAGGATTTTATTTGCATCCTTCTCGTCTTTGGCCCTCCGCTTTATGTTTCGCCGTCTTCCCTGGCGGTCTGTGAGGGTCACACGGGCGTACCAACGCCCCTCTTTGTCGGTAAAGCAGTAGCCTGTTCTTTCTTTCGCCATTGTCCTACCTTTCCCGGTGGACACATCGGTGGACACATTCAACTGAATGGGCCACTGATGTGTGGGCCAATGTGGTAGAAATGGCTGTAAGTGTTCTAATGAAAGGGTTTGGCGAGACTACGAATCAGAAGGCCGTACGTTCGAGTCGTACCGGGTGCATCAATAGACTCAACAAAATACGAGAGGCCGCAAGCCTCTCGTATTTGTTTTTCCCCAATTCCTTCCCCGTTAGGGAGTCAAGGGATGGTAGGCGCCGAAAATTTTCCGCGCGGGTGATCCCTCCGGCCGCTTTGTTGCGCGTTAGAGGTTGGGGCGACCACGGGGCAGCCCCTTGTGATGTGCGGGCTGTGGGAGGTCTCGATGAGGTTCATTCATACATTCATACCCGTGACGGCTCTTTCATCTACCCTCGGGCAGTTTCATCCGCGCAGTCCGTTCGCCGCACGGCCATCTTGACCCCGTACGCGTCTCGACCCGCGGGGGCAGGCACCCCCCGCGGGCAGGATTAGACAATCTCCCCGACCGAAGAGGGGGCGGGTCGTCGCCGCAAGGCGAGACCCGCCCCTCGACGTTTTCACTCGATCAATTTAGATGGCGGCGACGGGCGTGAACTTGTCCGCGAGCACCAGGCTGAGTGCGCCCATGAGGCTCGCCTCGTCGCCGATGGTCGAGGGCGTCAGACACGGCGCGGGCAGGTCGCGGCGGATGCTGCGCTTGACGGCTTCGTCGAGGATGGACGAGACCAGCTCCCACGCGCGCGTGATGGCCCCGCCGACGACGACGATCTCGGGGCTGAAGCCGACGATGAGGTTCGAGATGCCGCGCCCGAGGTGGCGCGCCGTCTCAAGGAGCGCCTCGCGCGCCGCGGCCTCCCCGTCGAGCGCGCGGTCGATGAGCTGCGCGAAGCTCATCTGCCTCGCCTCCTCGTCCCGTAACAGCGCCGCGTAGCGCGCCACGGCCGCGCGCCCCGAGGCGAACGCCTCCCAGCAGTCGTAGCCGCCGCACGAGCAGGGGACGGGCGCGCGCTCGCCGATGACCATGTGGCCGAACTCGCCGGCCGCGCCGCCCTCGCCGCGGTAGATCTGCCGGTCGAGGATGATGCCCGTGCCGACGCCCTCCGCGATGAAGACCATGATGAAGTCGCGCGCCTCCGAGACCTCCGCGCGCCCGAACCACAGCTCCGCGAGCGCGGCCGCGTTGGCGTCGTTGTCCACGGCCACCTTCAGCCCCGTCGCCACCCCGATGCGCCGGCCCACGTCGAGGTCGCGCCAGTTGAAGTAAGGGACGTAGGTGATCCGGCCCGTCGAAGGGTCTACGAGGCCGGGCAGGCTCACGCCGACGCCCTCGATCTTGCCCGGGCTCTCCCCTATCAAACGCGTGGCGGCCGAGACGGCGCGGCGGATGGTCTGCTCGAAGTCGTGGTGCGTCTCGAAGACCTCGCGTTCGAGCACCGTGCCCGAGAGGTCGCAGGAGGCGACCGTTGTGTGCGTGGGCGCGATGTCGATGCCGACGGCGGCCGCGCCGCTCGCGCGCAGCCTCAAGAGCGTCGGGCGGCGGCCCCCCGTCGAGGCCCCCGCGCCGACCTCCTCGACGAGCCCCTCTTCCAAAAGCGAATCGACTATCTCGGAGATGGTCGAGCGCTGGAGCGAGGTGCGGCGCGCGATCTCGGCGCGCGAGATGGGCCCGCGGTCGCGCACGTAGTTGAGCACGATCTGCCGGTTGATGGCGCGCATCGTGCCGAAGTGCGCCGTGTGTATCCGCTTTAAGTCGATCCTGCGCGTCATCGTCAAGCCCGAGTACTGAGGACTGAGGACTGAGGACTGAGTGGAAGACAAGGCCCGTCTTTACTCAGTCCTCAGTACTCAGTACTTATCATCTCGATATTACTACGAAGCTGCGGCCGGAGTAGAGGCGGACGCCGTTGCGAGCGTCCGTCATCATGAGCGGGCGGGGGCGCTGGAGGCGTTCGTCGTTGCGCGCGCGCACGGAGAGGACGCGGCGGCCGCCCACGTCCATCACGTTCAGCCAGCCGTCCGGGGTGAACCCGAAGCCGTACGCGCCGGTCGGGAGCCGCGAGCCGCCGACGGTGATCGGCGAGTCGGTGACGATGAAGCCTTGGTACTTCGCCTGCACGTCGCTCGAATAGCCCGAGGTGTCCACGAGCCCGGCCATCACGAACCGGCGGGGCCCCAGTTGCGCGGCGGCCGCGTTGCGCATCTGCGTCGCGCCGCTCTGCCCCTCGAAGTAGAAGCCCTGCGGGACGACGCGCTCCAGCTCCGCGCCTTCGAGAATCCGCGGCCACGCCTGCGCGAGCGCGGCGGCCGGCAGCAGGAGCATGAGCAGCGCGGCCGCCGTCGCGCCCGGGCGCGGGTTGGGTCTGGGGAACATGGTCTTAAGTCACTCCTTCACGTCTTGTCTGAGAAGAACGTCTAAAGCTGAGGACGCGGGACGCGAGGATATCAGAGGAGTGCGGCGCGGGTCATCGAAAAAGTTTTTACGCCGGGCGAACATTTCGGTTGACGGCGGGCGGGCGTCTGTTTTAATCGTTGTGCACCGAAGTTCGCACCCGGCTTTCCCGTCTTTCAACATTGTCACTTGGGAGTTGTGTGGGGGCGATTAACCACAGAGACACAGCTCAACGAAATCTCGCTTCAAGCTGTGTCTCTGTGTCTCTGTGGTTAACGAATCTCCCGTCGCCACGCAAGTCGAGGCTCAAATGAAAGCGCTTAAACTCATCATCTTCTCTCTGCTGCTCTCGACGAGCGCCGCGGCGCAGACGACGGCGCGGCACGACCTGATGCCCGTGCCCGCGAGCGTCCGCTTCAACCAGGGGAGGCTCGCCGTCGATAAGACGTTCACGGTCGCCGCCGCGGGGCACGTGGACGAACGCCTGCGCGCGGGGGTTGACCGCGCGATGCGCCGTCTCGAAGGCCGGACGGTGTTGGAGCTGGCCCGCGGGCTCTCGGCCGACGCCGCGGGCGCGAAGCTCCTGGTCGAAGCGCGCGGCCCCGGCAAGGCCGTCCCCGCGGTCTCGGAGGACGAGTCGTACACGCTCGAAGTCAACGACCGGCAGGCCGTGCTCAAGGCCCCGACGGTCGTCGGCGTCCTGCGCGGGCTTGAGACCTTCCTCCAACTGCTCGAAGGCGACCGGCAGGGTTTCTATGTGCCCGCGGTCTCAATCGACGACAAGCCGCGCTTCCGCTGGCGCGGCCTGATGATGGACATCGCGCGCCACTTCCAGCCGATGGAGGTCATCAAGCGCAACCTCGACGGCATGGCCGCCGTCAAGCTCAACGTGCTGCACTGGCACCTGACCGAAGACCAGGGCTTTAGAATCGAGAGCAAAAAATTTCCTAAGCTCCACCAGATGGGCTCCGACGGCAACTTCTACACGCAGGAGCAGGCGCGCGAGGTCATCCGCTACGCCGCCGAGCGCGGCATCCGCGTCGTGCCGGAGTTCGACATGCCGGGGCACGCCACGGCCTGGCTCGTCGGCCACCCGGAGCTTGCGAGCGCGCCCGGGCCGTACACGATTGAGCGGCGGCCCGGCATCTTCGACCCCACTCTCGACCCGACGCGCGAGGAGACTTATAAGTTCCTCGACACGTTCTTAGGCGAGATGGCCGCGCTCTTCCCCGACGCCTACATGCACATCGGCGGCGACGAGAACAACGGGAAGCAGTGGGACGCCAACCCGCAGATTCAAGCCTTCATGAAGGAGAAGGGTCTTAAAGACAACCACGCCCTCCAGACATATTTCAACCAGCGGCTCCTGAAAATCTTGCAGAAGTACAACAAGCGCATGATGGGCTGGGACGAAATCTTCCAGCCGGAGCTGCCGAAGGACGTGGTCATCCACTCCTGGCGCGGCACGAAGGCGCTGGCGGAGGCGGCGCGCAGGGGCTACGACGGCGTGCTCTCGAACGGCTACTACATCGACCTCATCTTCCCCGCCTCCGACCACTACCTCAACGACCCTCTGCCCGAAGGGCACGGGCTGACGGACGCGGAGGCGGCGCACGTCCTCGGCGGCGAGGCGACGATGTGGGCCGAGTGGGTCAGCCCCGAGACCATCGACTCGCGCATCTGGCCGCGCACGGCCGCCATCGCCGAGCGCCTCTGGTCGCCGCGCGAAGTGAGAGATGTCGAGGACATGTACCGGCGGCTCGGGCGCGTGAGCGTGCGGCTCGAAGAACTCGGGCTCACGCACGAGAAGAATCAGGCGATGATGCTCCGGCGGCTCGCGGGCGGCGCGTACCCGCCCGCGTTAGAGACGCTCGCGTCCGTCGTCGAGCCGGTCAAGGAGTACCGGCGCTACCAGCAAAGGCCGCAGACGATGCTCTCGCCCCTGACGGGGCTCATCGACGCGGCGCGGCCGGACGCCGCGGGCGCGCGCGGCTTCACGCGCCGCGTCAACCTCCTCCTCTCCGACGCGCCGCGCTTCGCGCTCCACTTCAGCACGCTGCGCGACACGCTCACGTCTTGGCGCGACGTGGGGCCCGTGCTCGAAGCCTTGATAGACCGCGCGCCCGCGCTCGCCGAGGCGCGCCCGCTCGCGCGCGACCTCTCCGCGGCCGGGGCGATAGGGCTCGAAGCGCTCTCCTACATGCAGCAGGGCGTCGCGCCCACGCCCGAGTGGCGCGACAAGTCGCTGGCCGCGCTCGCCGAGGTCGAGAAGCCGAAGGCCGCGCTCGAATTCCCGTTCCTGCCGGCGCTGCGCGAGCTTGTGCACGCCGCCCACGAGCAGCCGGCGCTCCGTCAGATGACGCCCGCCGAATGGAGGGCGCGCGTCAAGTCGCTCGCCGCGCCTCCCGCGAAGCGTGGAGGGCAGTGAAGAGTCAGAAACAGTACCGCGAGCGGTAGCGAGCGGGTGCGTGCTGCGACACACGGCCCGCCCGATGTGACTACGACCCGCCCGTTGCCGCTCGCGTTACTGTTGTTCGTCCGGAAGCCTCAATGCCGCGGCCGAGCGCGAGCCCCGCAGGAGTCTCGCCGCGGCGCGTCTCGTTTCGCGCACGCGTGTGACCCAGCGCGCGTGCGCAGATTAGGAGGGGTCATGTTCAGGAAACTTCTGCCGCTGACAGTCCTGCTCGTCTTGTTGAAGGCCGCGCCCGCCCTCGCCACGCCGATCTCCGTCTACGGCGCGTGGCACTGCGGCAACGACGCGTGCACGTGGGCCTCCGTGCGCGACATGACGGATTTCGACGTGAAGAACCGCTGGCTGGTTGACCGCGGCGACGGCACGGGGCTCCCCTCGGTCAACCTCGTCGTCCTGAGCTTCGTGCAGCCCCTCAAGCTCCTCAACCGCACGACCGACGCGCAGACACTGAACGGCGTCCCGCGCGGCATGACGCCCGAGGTCGTCAACTACTTCAAGAGCCGCGGCGTCCGCGTCATGCTCTCCATCGGCGGCATCACCTACGTTGACGCCTGGAACCAGGCGCTCGGCAGCAACCCGACGCAGTTGGGCCTGAACGCCGCGCAGGTCGCGCAATCCCTGGGCGTCGGCATCGAGATCGACTACGAGGAGAACACCAGCCCGAACCTGGCGGGACTGCAAGCCTTCATCAACGCGTACCGCTCGCAGCTCCCCTACGACGCCTCGGGCGCGAACCACGCCGCGCGCCTGACCATCGACCTCGCCGCCGGAGACCGCTGGCTCATCGCGCTGACGCGCAAGGCGACGGCCGACTGGCTCAACACGACGACGCCCGTGCTCGACTACGCCAACGCGATGGTGCCGGGCAGGCAGCCCACGAACGCCTCGACCGCGCAGGCCAACTGGCAGGAGCACATCGACGGGAAGGCGCAGTACGACCCGCCCATCCCGCCGCTCGCCGCGGCCAAATTCACCGGCGGGCTCTACATCGTCACGGGGCAGAGCCCTTGCCCCGAGTGCGTCAACTTCAACAACTCGCTCCAGAAGAGCACCGGCACTTACGTGCAGACGGTCGCGACCAAGGTCGGGACGACGAACGGCATGCTCGGCTACATGTTCTGGGCCTCCGAGTGCCCCTCGACGCGCCGCATCTGCACGACGCCGCCCAACACCTGCGAGAACGGCGTCGGCGTCGGCGCGAGCACGTACCAAATCCCGATCCCGATGCCCGCGCTCAGGCAGCAGTAAAGACAGAGTGCTGAGGACTGAGGACTGAGTGGGAGCACCAGAGCGTTATTCGCGTGAGCTTACCTTCTACCGTTTAGAGGCGGGCTGCTCTGACTCAGCGTTGAGCGTTATCAACTTGTCACTTAGTCCTCAGTACTCAGCACTTCAATGAGAAAGGTCAAAGCCATGTGGAAACACTTGCGCGCCGCGGCCGCCGCGCTCGTACTCGTCTTCAACTCATTCGTCGTCGCCCCGGCGCAGACGCCCGCGCCGCAGACGCAGGGCGTCGAGCAGCGGGTCGAGGCCATCCTGAAGCAGATGACGCTCGAAGAGAAGATTGACCTGCTCGGCGGCGTTGACGACTTCTTCGTGCGCGCGGTTCCCCGGCTCAACCTCCCGCGGCTGAGGATGGCCGACGGCCCTGTGGGCGTGCGTAACTTCGGCCCCGCGACGGCGATGGCCGCGGGCGTCGGGCTCGCCGCGACGTGGAACACCGCGCTCGCCGAAAGGGTCGGCACGGAGATAGGCCGCGACGCGCGCGCGAAGGGCGTCCACTTCCTGCTCGGGCCGGGCGTTAACATCTACCGCTCGCCGACCAACGGCCGCAACTTCGAGTATTTCGGCGAAGACCCCTTCCTCGCCGCGCGCATCGCGGTCGGCTACATCAAGGGCGTTCAGTCGCAGGGCGTCTCGGCCACCATCAAACACTTCGCCGCTAACAACTCCGAGTTCGACCGCCACCGCACCGACTCCGTCATCGACGAGCGGACGCTGCGCGAAATCTACCTGCCCGCCTTCGAGGCCGCGGTCAAGGAGGCGCGCGTCGGGGCCATCATGAGTTCCTACAACCTCCTCAACGGGGAGCACGCCTCGCAGAACCGCCACCTCCTGACCGAGATCGCGCGCGACGACTGGCGCTTCGACGGGCTGATGATGTCCGACTGGTTCGCCACCTACGACGGCGTCGCGGCCGTCAACGCCGGCCAGGATTTGGAGATGCCCGGCCCCGCCCACATGAACCGCAAGAACCTCCTGCCCGCCATCGAGGCGGGCAAGGTCTCGGTCGCCACCATCGACGAGCACGTCCGTCGCATCCTGCGCACGGCCGCGCGCTTCGGCTGGCTCGACCGCGAACAGACCGAGACCTCCATCCCGCGCTTCAACCAGACCGGCCGCCAGGCCGCGCTCCAGGCCGCGCGCGAGGGGATGGTGCTTTTGAAGAACGAAGGGCCTCTGCTCCCGCTCGACCGCAAGAGGCTGAAGTCCGTGCTCGTCGTCGGCCCCAACGCCTACCCGGCCGTCCCCGTCGGCGGGGGCAGCGCGCGCGTCGAGCCCTTCGTTGCGGTCAGCTTCATGGAAGGCATCAGCAACGCGCTCGCGCCCTCGTCCGTCAACGTCTACCACCAGCGCGGCATCCCCACACTCGTCGAGATGGCGCGGGCGACCGCCTACAGGACGGCCGCCGGAACGGACGCCGCCCCGGGGCTCAACGCCGAATACTTCAAGACCGACGACCTGAAGGCCCCGGCCGTCCTGACGCGCACCGAGTCGAACGTCGCCTACGGCCCCGGCGCGTCCCAGGGCTTCCCGCAGGGGACGCTCTCGGGGCGCTGGACGGGCTACTTCACGCCGCAGACGGCGGGCGAGCACGAGGTCTTCGTCCAATCGACGGGCGAGGACGGCGGGCGCTTCCGCCTCTACGTGGATGACCGGCTCGTCTTCGACAACTGGGACACGACGCGCGCCCTGACGAGCACGGCGCGGCTCACGCTCGGCGCGACGCCGCACAAGGTCGTCCTCGAACACAAGGGGCGCTCGGCGTGGCTCGGCGCGAAGCTGCGGATGGGCTTCGCGCGCGTCGGCACGCTCGTCCCCGATGAGGTGAAGCGGATGGCGGCCAAGGCCGACGCGGTCGTCGTCGCCGCGGGCTTCGACCCCGAGACCGAGAGCGAGGGCGCCGACCGAACCTTCTCTCTGCCCACGGGCCAAGACGAGCTGATTCGTGAGATGGCGGCGGCGAACAGGAACACCGTCGTCGTCATCACCTCGGGCGGCGGCACGGACATGAGCGGCTGGCTGGAGCGCGTGCCCGCGGTCGTGCAGGCGTGGTTCCCGGGGCAGGAGGGCGGGACGGCGCTCGCCGAGATTCTGCTCGGCGACACAAACCCCTCGGGCCGCCTGCCCGCCACCTTCGAGCGTCGCTGGGAGGACAACCCCGTCCACGCGAGCTACTACCCGGCGGACGGCACGAAGCGCGTCGAGTACAAGGAGGGCGTCTTCGTCGGCTACCGAGGGTATGAGAAGAACAACGTGCGGCCGCTCTTCCCCTTCGGCCACGGGCTCTCCTACACGACCTTCAAGTACGCCGGCCTGAAGGTGGCGCGCGCGCCGGTGCTTGACGAGACGGGCGCGCCGACCTTCGACGTGTCGTTTGACGTGAAGAACACTGGGACGCGCGAGGGCTCGGACGTGGCGCAGGTCTACGTCTCGGACGCGCACGCCGCCGTCCCGCGCCCGCCGAAGGAGCTGAAGGGTTTTGCGAAAGTGGCCCTGCGCCCCGGCGAGTCGCGCCGCGTCACCGTCCGCCTCGGCGGCCGCGCCTTCTCCTACTACGACGACGCCGCGAAGCGCTGGCGCATCGACCCCGGCGACTTCCGAATCCTCGTCGGCCGCTCCTCCGAACAGATCGAGCTGCGCGGCACGGCGACGGTCGGGCGGTAAGGTGAAGCGAAGAGAGTTTGTCCCCGAAGGGGACGCAGATAATAGCCGGGGGTAAGCGAAAACGCGCGAGCGTCTGAGCGCCACCCCCGGAATAGGACGACAAACGTTCCGACCCCGAAGGGGTCGCACCGTGTGACGGTGTGCGACCCTTTCAGGGTCGGATTTATCTTGCTGCTTCTACCGGGGGTGGCGCTCGCCTGCGGCTCGCTTACCCCCGGCTATTATGTTCGACCCCTTCGGGGTCGGAACAATTCTACTGGCGGTAGACCCTCACGTAATCGATGTACATCTTCTGCGGGAAGACGGTAGTCGAGTCCGGGTCGCCGGGCCAGTAGCCGCCGACCGCCAGGTTCAGAATCATGAAGTGCGGGTGGTCGAAGACCCACGCCGAGCCCGTCGGCAGGTCGGCGGGCGTGCGCGTCTGGTAGAGGTTACCGTCCACGTACCAGCGTACCTGGTTCGGCTCCCACTCGACGGCGAAGACGTGGAAGTCGTCGGTGAATCGGGCGGACGTGAGCGTGTAGGGCGCGCCGATGCCGCTCGCGCCCGAGTAGCCGGGGCCGTGGATCGTGCCGTAGACGGTGTAGGGCTCGCGGCCGATGTGCTCCATGATGTCGATCTCGCCGCAGTTGGGCCAGCCCGCGGTCTGGATGTTGTCGCCGAGCATCCAGAAGGCGGGCCAGATGCCCTGCCCGAAGGGGACGCGGATGCGCGCCTCGAAGCGGCCGTACGCCTGCTCGAAACGCCCTTGCGTCTTCAAACGCGCCGACGTGTACTGGCACTCGCCGTACCAGCACCGATATCTCTTCCCCAGGCTCTCCCTGATGGCCGTGATGACGAGGTTGCCCGCCCCGTCCATCGAAGCGTTCTTCGTCGAGCCGGTGTTGTACTCCCGCTGGTGATTACCCCAGCCGTTCGAGCCGTTGCCGACCTCCGCGACCCACTTCGTCCCGTCCACGGCCGACCCGGCCGGCCCGTTGAACTCGTCGCTCCAGACGAGCGTCCACGTCGTCTGCGCCGCGGCCGTCACGCTGCACACGAGGCAGAGCAAGGCGGCCAGTCCGATGCGCGTCGTCAACCCTTCTTTCCTGAATGGCACGAGGTTACCTCCTGTCGAAGTTTGAAAAAGCTGCCGTGAAGTGCGAACGGGGGCGGCCGGATTATAACCCACCGTGGCGGGGACTTGCGCAAACGCGCGGGAAGGGGTAGTAATGAAGCAAACCGACAAACAGGGAATCCAGGGGAAGAAAGTCGTGGAGTTTTACGCTGCCCTCGTACTCGCGCTCGCGCTGGCCGCCATAGCCGGCGTGCTCTACTTCTACGTGATGTTCCTCGAAGGGCGCTCGCGCCAGATGAAGAGGCACATCAACGAACTCGAACGCTCCAACGAGGAGCTGCGCCGTGACCTCGAACAGACGCGCGCGCTGCTCGACCGCGAGCTTGAGCACAGCCGCACGCTCTGGCCCGAGCTGCTCGACGACGCGGGCGACGTGTCGCGGAACTGAGCCGCAGCGGTCGCCGCGTTAGCGGCGCGTGAGTTTAGCCCGGCCTTTCAAGGCCGGGTTGAGATTGAACGAAAC
The DNA here is from genome assembly GCA_035563535.1 of Pyrinomonadaceae bacterium. Lineage (GTDB taxonomy): Bacteria > Acidobacteriota > Blastocatellia > Pyrinomonadales > Pyrinomonadaceae > QHXN01. The sequence goes on from DATMVD010000095.1 coordinate 42,762, forward strand.
GATGCCGCGTCGCGTCAGCGACGCCTGAACGCGCGAGTCGGCTCAGGCGTCGCTGACGCGACGCGGCATCTTGTTAACGTCCGGCGGCCCGGCCTTGAAAGGCCGGGCCAAACTCAGACGCCGCTGACGCGGCGACTGCCTACTCTCACTCCACCTTCCCTTGCAGCTTAATCTCCCGCGGCGCGCCGGGCTCGGCCGTCAGCTCGACGGGGACGAGCCAGGAGAGCGTCTTGATGCGGCACACGCCCGTGTTGTCCTCACGACAGTAGTAGAGCCTGAGCGAGATGCGCAGGCGGGCCGCGCCCGCCGCCGCGGCGCGCAACGGCACGCGCAGGGGCAGGCGCAGGTCTTTGACCGTCCTGCCCGGAGACTTCGGGTCCGCGCCGTCCAGCGCGAGGCTCTGCGCGCCGTCTTCGACCACGACCGTGTAGCGGTTGGGCGCGTCGGGGTTGAGGTGATGCCCTTCCGGCAGCGACACGTCTACGACGAGCGCGGCCTCGCCCGCGGCGGCGAGCCGCTGCGGCGGGAGCTTCGACTGTTCGGCGTCGGGCGACGCCTCGATTGATTCGGCGGTCTCGGCGGCGTTCACGGCCGGCGGCTTGAGCCCGCGGATGGCGAGCGTCGTCGTCCGCTTCGACGCGAGGTCTACGACGCGCACGGCGTGGTTGTTCGTGTCGGCGACGTAGAGCCTGCCGCCCGCGGCGGAGAGCCCGCCCGGCTCGTAGAACTCGGGGCGCGCGCCGTCGGCCTGCCCCGCCTTGCCCGTCCCCGCGAAGGTCGAGACGCGGCGCGTGCGCGGGTCGAGCACCTTGAGCTTGTGGTTGTACGTGTCGGCGACGAAGAGGCGGCCCCCGACGAGCGCGAGGCCGAGCGGGTGTTGCAGGCGCGCCGAGTCGCCCTCGCCGTCGCGGTCGCCGAACTCGAAGAGGTCGCCGCCCGCCAGCGTCCGCACCTTATCACTTGTGATGGCGCGGATGATGTTCGACTCGGAGTCCGCGACGTAGAGCGTCGAGTCGCCGACCGCGAGCCCCGATGGCTGCGCGAAGGTCGCGGCCTCGGGGTCTTCAAACTCCCCCAGGCGCTTCCCGTCGGTGCGCGCCTCGCGCGCCGTGCCCGCGTAGACGGAGACCTCACGCGAGTCCAAATCCAGCTTCCAAATCTGGTGCGGCCCGGCCATCGCGATGTAGAGAGACCGACCCGCGAGCGCCAGGTCCCACGGCGAGCTGAGCGGCGTCGTCAGGGCAGGCCCGCCGCGCACGGCGTAGTCGCGCGACTGCGCGCCCGTGCCGGCGGCCGTCTCGACCGTCTTCGCCTTGAGGTCTGCGCGGCGCAGGAGGTGGTTGCGCGTGTCGGCCACGTAGAGAATCTCGCCGTCGAGCGCGAGCCCCTGCGGCCCGTCGAAGCTCGCCGCGTCGAACGCGCCGTCGCGGCGGCCGCGCGCGCCCGAGCCGATGGCGTAGAGGAACGTCCCGTCGAGCTTCGTCACGACGACGCGGTTGTGGTTCGAGTCGGCGACGAAGAGCCGGTCGCCGCGCTCGTCCGCCAGAACCTTGCCGGGGAAGGCGAGCGGCAGGTCGCCCGTCTTCGCGCGCTCGAGCGCGAACTTGAGGGGGCGCGTGTCGAGCGTCCCGCGCTTCTTCGCTTCGGCGATCAACTGGCCGATGGCCCCGTCCAGAACGTCGTAGTGCCCCTCGCCCGCGACCTGCCCGACGACGTAGCCCGACGTGTCGATGAGGACTTGCGTCGGCCACGCGCGCACCGCGTACGCCCGCCAGATGCGGAAGTCGGCGTCGTTGACGACGGGGTGTTCGAGCCCGTAGCGGAGGATGATGCGGCGTATGTTCTCCGTCTCCTTCTCGTTCTCGAACTTGGCGGAGTGGACGCCGATGACGACCAGCTCCGCCGGGTACTTCTCTTCGAGCCGCTTGAGGTCGGGGATGACGTGCATGCAGTTGACGCAGCCGTAAGTCCAGAAGTCGAGCAGCACGACCTTGCCGCGCAGGCCCGCGATGGAGAGCGGCCTCTCCGCGTTCAGCCACCCGCGCCCGCCCTCCAACTCCGGCGCGCGCACGCGCCCCCGCTCACGAGCCGACACCTCGTCACCGCCTTTCGCCTCCTGCGCCCGGACGCCCGCGGCCAACGAGCAGGCGAGCGCCAGCGCGCAGAGCAGAACCACGCCCCGTATGGACATCTACGGACACTCCTCCTCGCTCAACTTCACCGCGAGCCGCGCGTCGGTGACTTTCCGGATGACCTCTTTGTAGACCGGGGGCGGCTCCTCGGCCCCCGCCTCGCGGTAGTAGCAGACCGCCGTGTCCTTGTTGTCGAGCTTCTTCAACTCGTCGCCCAGCTCGTCCACCGAGACCGGCCGCTTGTTGTAGAAGACCCGGCCGTCCTTAGTCACCTTGATGCTGACGACCTTGTCGAACTTCGGCTCCGACCCTTTTGGCCCCGACCCGCTCCGCGCGCAGGCCGTCAGCCAGAGCACGCACGCACACAGCGAGAGTAAGCTTCTCATCGACGCCTCCATTCCGACAGAGCGACAGCCGACCGCGGCACTTTCGTCATCAAGCCTCCGGCCCTCCCAGGAGCTGGTCGAGGCGTTCGACGGCGCGGCGCAGGTGGGGGATCGTGATCGAGCCGCCGACGACGAGCGCGACGTTGAAGGCGTCGAGGAACTCCGCGCGCGTCACCCCGGCCTCGACGCACTGCTTGATGTGGTAGGTCACGCAGTCGTCGCAGCGCAGCACCGCCGAGGCCACGAGCCCCATCAGCTCCTTCGTCTTCTTGTCGAGCGCGCCCTGCTCGTACGCCTGTGTGTCGAGCGCGAAGAAGCGCTTGATGCCGAGGTGCCCCGAGCCCAGCAGGCGCTCGTTCATCTCTGCCCGGTAACGGTCGAACTCGTCCATCGTTCCCCCTCCCTGTCCCTGCGGTTTGCCGACAGTTTACCAGACGTGCTAGAACCGAGACATTCCGACTCCCCGCTTCGGACACGATGAGCGAGTACGAAGAGAAGTATGAAGGCACGACGACACGCGACAAGGCCCGCGCGGTTCTCATGCTGCGCGCGGGGGGCCTCGCCTTCGCCGTCTACGCCGAAGAGTGCGAGTGCGTCACGCCCTGGGCGGAGCCCGCGCCGCTGCCGCACGCGCCCGCGTCCGTGCTCGGCGTCGCCTCCGTCCGCGGGCGGATGCGCACCGTCCTCGACCCCGCGCGGCTGCTTGAGACTTCGGGTCTGAGTTACGAGCGCCGCGACGCGGCGCACTCCTTCGTCGCCTCGCTCAAGGGCGACGAGCAGTTGGCCCTCGCCTGCGAGTCGTCCGAGCCCCTCACCCTGCACGCCGAACATATATCCCCCGCGGAGTCCCCCGTATTCCCCGCGCGCGGCAGCTTCCGACACGGCGGCGAGACCGTCCACCTCCTCGACCCCGCCCGCCTCTTCGACGCCGCCATGAGCGGCACCGAACGGAGAAGGCAGAGGGCGGTGAATAGTGAATAGTAAATAGTAAATGGTGACTGCCTTGTTCCATTCACCATTCACCATTTACTATTTACCAGTCATGAACGACCAGGCATTCGGGACTTTGGAGTACGAGGGGGCGCGTGCGCTCGTGCGGCGGTACGCGCAGACGCCGGTGGGGCGGGCGCGGGCGGAGGCGCTTGAGCCGCTCGCGTCAACCGAAGAGGTGAGGCGCGCGCTGCGCGCCGTGTCGGAGTGCGTCGAGCTGCGCGCGCGCGGGGCGCGCTGGTCCTTCTCGGAGCTGAGCGACCCGGCCGAGGCCATCGCGCGGCTGAGGATTGAGGGCACGATTCTTGACCCGCTGGTGCTGCTTGAGCTGGCGCGCCTGTGCGAGCAGGCGGCCGACGCGCGCGCCGCCGTCGCCGCCGAGCGCGAGGCCGCCCCCGTCCTGTGGGAGGTCGTCGAACAGTTGCCGCGGACGCTGCCCGGCCTGGCCGCGCGCGTCTTCTCGAAGATACTGCCGTCGGGCGAGCTGGACGACCGCGCGAGCCCGGAGCTGGCGCGCATCCGCGCCGACATCGTGCGCATGCGCTCGACCATCACGCGCTCGCTCGAAACGCTGATGCGGCGCTCCGAGGAGTCGATACAGGATCAGCTCGTCACCCTCCGCAACGACCGCTTCGTCATCCCCGTCCGCAGCGACCACCGCGGCCGCGTGGCCGGCGTCGCGCACGGCTTCTCCTCTTCGGGCGCGACCGTCTTCGTCGAGCCGCTTGAGACCATCGACGCCAACAACGAGCTTCAGGCGCTGCGCGAGACCGAGGAGCGCGAGGTCACGCGGATTCTTTCGACCCTGACGGAAGAGCTGCGCGCCGAGCTGCCTTCAATCGAGCTCGCGGCGGACGCGGTGGCGGAACTCGACTTCGTCAACGCGAAGGCCGCGCTCGCCGCGCACCTGCGCGCGGTCGAGCCCTCGATTGACGAGGAGAACGCCCTCGAACTCGTCGAAGCCCGACACCCCCTGCTCGAAGAGAACCTGCGCGAGCAGGGTCTCGAAGTCGTGCCCGTCTCACTCCGTCTGGACCCGGCCCGTCCCGTCATGGTCATCTCGGGCGCGAACGCGGGCGGCAAAACGGTCGTCCTGAAGACCGCGGGCCTGCTCTCTTTGATGGCGCTCTCGGGGCTCCACGTCCCCGCGCGCGCGGCGCGCGTTCCGCCCTACGAGTCGGTGCTCGCCGACATCGGCGACCGGCAGTCGCTCGCCGCCAACCTCTCGACCTTCACCTCGCACGTCTCGAACATCCGCCGCATGGTCGAGTCCTGCCGCGCGCCCGCGCTCGTCCTGCTCGACGAGGTGGGCACGGGCACAGACCCCGAGGAGGGCTCCGCCTTAGGCGTCGCCGTCGTCGATCACTTCCGCCGCGCCTGCGGCGCGCACGTCATCGCGACGACGCACTACTCGGGGCTGAAGATGTACGCCTCGAACGAGGAGGGCGTGCAGAACGCGTCCGTCGAGTTCGACGAGCGCACCTTGCAGCCGACCTACCGGCTGCTCGTCGGCGTCGCGGGCTCCTCGGCCGGGCTCGAAATCGCGCGCCGCTTCCGCCTGCCCGAGGAGATCATCGAGGCCGCGCGCTCGCGCGTGGACGAGCGCACGCTCGCCGCCGAACGATACCTGCGCCGCATCCAGCGCGAGGCCGAGGAGGCCGAATCCTTGCGCCGCGCGCTCGAAGAGGAGCGCCGCGCCGTCGCCGAGCGCTACAACTCGCTCGACGCGGAGGCCGCGCGCCGCGAGCGCGAGCGGCAGCAGGAGTTCGCGAAGACGTTGGAGAGGGCCGTCGCCGACTTCGAGCGCCAGGCGCGCGAGCTTTACTCGAAGATCGAAGACCGCGCGCAGCGCGTCCGCGTCGAGCGCGAGGCCGAGCGCCGCGCGGCGGAGCTGCGCCGCGAAGCGCAGAAGGCGCGCACCGAAGCACGCGCGGCCACCGCACGCGGGGGGGGCGAGCCCGGCGGCGTCCGCGTCGTCAAAGGCGCGAAGGAAGACTCCGACGCCCAGACCCGAACACCTTCATCGACCGACGAGCCGCGCGACATCGCGGCCGGCGACGAAGTACGCCTGACGACGCTCGGCATGACCGGCACGGTCGAGCGCGTCGGCGACGGCGAGGCCGAGGTGCGCGTCAAGAACCTGCGCTTCCGCGAGAAGCTCTCGAACCTCGAACTCGTCAAGGCGCAGCCGAAGAGGCCGAAGGAGGACGACACGCTCGCCGGGCGTTTGCGCCGCATGCAGGAGCGCGGCACCGAGGTCAAACTCAAAGGCGGGCGCGAGTCGATAGACGCCGAACTCAACCTCATCGGCCGCACGACGGACGACGCGCGCGACGAGGTTGACCGCTTCCTCGACGAGGCTTACCTGCAAGGGCACACGCATGTCCGCGTCATCCACGGCCACGGCACCGGCGCCCTGCGCCGCGCCGTCCACGAGACCCTGCGCCACCACCCGCACGTCGCGCGCTTCGACCTCGCCCCCGAGAACCAGGGCGGCGCCGGCGCGACGGTCGTCGAGCTGAAGCAGTAGGCAAGTTGATGAGACCGCGCGTGAAAGTCTGCTGCATCACGAGCGTCGGGGAGGCGCGTCTCGCAATCGAGTGCGGCGCGTCGGCCCTGGGGCTCGTGTCGGAGATGCCGAGCGGGCCGGGCGTCATCGGCGAGGAGTTGATCGCGGAGATCGCGGCGTGCGTGCCGCCGCCCGTGGCGACGTTCCTTTTGACGTGCAGGCAGGACGCGGCCTCCATCGTCGCGCAGCAGCGCCGCTGCCGCGTGAACACCTTGCAGCTCTGCGACCGCGTGCCCGCCGGCGTGTACGGCGAGCTGCGCGCGGAGCTGCCCGGCGTCTCACTCGTCCAGGTCGTGCACGTCGGCGGGGAGGAGTCTTTCGAGGAGGCTCTGACGGCCGCGCCCCACGTGGACGCGCTGCTGCTCGACTCGGGCAAGCCCGACCTCGCCGTCAAGGAGCTGGGCGGCACCGGCCGCACGCACGACTGGCGCGTGAGCCGGCGTATCGTCGAAGCGTCGCCCGCGCCCGTCTTCCTCGCGGGCGGCCTGAGGCCGGAGAACGTCGCCGAGGCCGTCGGAACGGTTCGCCCCTTCGGCCTCGACGTGTGCAGCGGCGTCCGCACCGGCGGCCGCCTCGACGCGGAGAAATTGAGACGCTTCTTCGCGCACCTCGTTTAGCCCCCGCGCGCCCTTGCCACGCGCCCGCCGGATGCGCTTGAATCTTCCCCGGGAGGTTGTTATGACGCGCCAGCAACTGCTCAGCGAAATCGAGAGGCTGCCACTGGCAGAGCGGGTCGAGCTGTTGGAGGCCATCACCCGCAGCGTCCGCGATGAGCTTCGGCCCCGCGCGCGCACGCCGGGGGTCGTCGGCCGCCTGCGCGGCATCGCCAGGCCCGAAGGTGTCACGCCTTCGGGCGGAGAACTGAAAGAGGACTATGTCAATTACTTGGCCGGCAAGTATTCATGAAGCGCGTTCTCTTCGACACCGATGTAGTTCTCGACCTGCTCTTAGACCGCGCCCCCTTCGCCCAGGACGCCGCGGCGCTCTTCGAGCTGCATGAGCAGGGGCGCTTGGACGGTTATGTCTCGGGCGTCACAATCGTCAACGTGTTCTACGTCACCCGCAAGCTTAAGGGCATCGACACCGCACGGCTGGCCGTCGAAGAGTTGCTGAAGACACTCGCCGTGTGCCCCATCGACCGCAACGTCCTCGCGGACGCGCAGCGCCTCCCCTTCTCGGATTACGAGGACGCCGTGCAACATGCCTGCGCCGAGGCCAGCGGGCTCGACGCCGTCGTCACGCGGAATCTGGAAGATTACAAGAACGCCGTGCTGCCCGTATTCTCTCCCGACGGGTTGCTCAAACGCTTACAGACCACTTCACCCTAGAGCAGTGCGCTACCCGCAGACCTTCATCGACGACCTTCGGCGGCAGGCGGACATCGTCCGCGTGGTGGGCGACTACGTCACGCTCAAGAAGAAGGGCGCGAACTGGATGGCCTGCTGCCCGTTCCACCAGGAGAAGACGCCTTCGTTCTCCGTCAACCCGTCGAAGAATATTTTCTATTGCTTCGGCTGTTCAAAAGGGGGGTCGGTCTTCAACTTCGTGATGGAGTTGGAGGGAGTGTCGTTCCCGGAGTCTGTCCGCATCGTGGCGGAGAAGGCGGGCGTGCCGCTGCCGGAGATGGTTGACGACAAGCGGTTCGAGACGAAGCGGAAGGAGGCCGACGAGGTCATCCAGCTCAACGCGTGGGCGTTGGAGTTCTGGGAAGGACAGTTAAGCGAGAGCAACGCGGAGGCGCGCGCGGCGCGCGAGTACGTGGAGGGGCGCGGGATTAATGAGGAGACGGCGAAGACGTTCCGGCTCGGGTACGCGCCGAACAGTTGGGACGCGCTCGGGAACTACCTGAAGTCGAAGGGCGCCGGCATAGGGCAGATCGAGCGCAGTGGGCTCGTGGTGAAGAAGGAGCAGGGCGGTTACTACGACCGCTTCCGCGGGCGTCTGATCTTCCCAGTGACGGACGCGCAGGGGCGGCCCGTCGCCTTCGGCGCGCGCGCGATGCGGCCGGGCGACGAGCCGAAGTATCTGAACTCGCCGGAGACGGCCGCCTACACGAAGGGGCGCCACCTGTTCGGACTCTCCGTCACGCGCGAGGAGATTCGGAGGAAGAAGTTCGCCATCCTCGTCGAGGGCTACCTCGACCTTATAGTCCCCTTCCAGCACGGCGTGCGTAACGTCGTCGCGAGCCTGGGGACCGCCCTGACGGCCGAGCAGGCGAAGCTTCTGAACCGGTTTGCGCGCAAAGTGGTCGTCAATTATGATGGTGACCGCGCCGGAATCAACGCAGCCAAACGTGCCATAGAGGTTCTTCTGCCGGAGGATTTTGAAGTCAAGGTGCTCGTCCTCCCCGAGGGCGCCGACCCGGACGAGTTCGTCCGCGCGCACGGCGCCGACGAGTACAACCGGCGTCGCGGGGAGGCCGCCCCGCACATGCAGTTCGTGCTCGAACAGGCCATGCGCGACCGCAACCTCCACAACCCGCCCGAAAAGTCCGAGGCCGTCGCCGAGGTGCTGCCCTTCGTCCGCGCCGTCCGCAACAACATTCAGAAGCGCGAGTACTTCGACATCGTGTTGGACTCGCTCCGCGTCGAAGACTTGAGCCTGAGGCAGGAACTCTGGAAGACGGTCAGCGCGCGCGACGCGAAGGCGTCGGCGAGCGAGGACGAGATTAAGAAGAAGGTCGCGCGCGCCTCGGTCGGTACGATGACCGAATCCGAGAAGATACTGCTTGAACTGCTCCTGCACGACGCGGACTTGAGGGGATACATCCTGCCGCAAGTTTACGAGAGCGACTACGAGGGCTTGGCGTCCGCGGCTATCTTCGAGGCTCTGCGGCGCGCAGACGCTGAAGGGGTCGAGGTTGGTTTCGACTCGCTGAACGAATTAATCGGCGATGACCCGGCGCAGGCGTTCTTGCCCGAGTTGTGGATGCACGAACCCGAGCGCGCGGAGGGCGAGGCCGTGGACGTTTTCCTCGCCCAAGCAGAAGGGTGTCTGGTAACTCTCCGCCGCATGAGCTACGAGCGGCGCATAAAGGACTTGGCCGCTGAGATCGCGGCCGCAGGTCGCGCGGGAGACGAGTCCTTACATGGCTCACTCCTAATGAAAAAGTTTGAATTAGAGAAACAGCTTTCTGCAATGCGCCCCCGCGCGGGCGGCCCCGCATCACCCTCAACGACCTCCTGACGACCGACCACAGAGCAGCCGGCCGAGCAAGCGATCCCGAGGTGGACACGAACGATGAGCATGGAAGAGAAAGACCAGGAAGACGTGATGCAGCGCCTGCTCGAACTCGGCGGCGACAAGAAGTTCCTCACGTTCGACGACCTCAACCGCGAGCTTCCGGACAACATCGTCTCGCCCGACGACATCGAGGACGTGCTCCAGAAGCTCGAAGGCTCGAACATCCTGGTCACCGACTCGGACGAGCGCGTGATCGAAGTCTCGGCCGTCGCGGCGGTCGCGCCCGAAGACCTGGACGGCGAGCTGGACGAGGACATCGAGCTCGACCTCTCGGCCGGCGTCCTCGAGAAGACGAACGACCCCGTCCGCCTCTACCTGCGCGAGATGGGCATCGTGCCGCTGCTCACGCGCGAGGGCGAGGTCTCCATCGCCAAGCGCATCGAGCGCGGGCAGATCAAAACCCAGAAGGCCATCTCGCGCTCGCCCATCGCGGTGAAAGAGCTGTGCAAGCTCGGCGAGGAGTTGGAGGCGGGCCGCCTGAACATCAGGGACTACGTCACCTTCTCGGAGCAGGCCGAGCTGACCGGCCAGGAGGACAAGGCCGACGAGTACCTGCGCTGGACGCTCGAAGGCATCGAGAACATCCGCCGCATCTTCAAGACCGGCCTGAAGGAGTGGGAGAAGCTGCGCGCCGAGCAGAAGCTCCTGAAGGGGAAGAGGTCGAAGAAGCTCCTGCGCCTCAAGCGCAAGGTCGCGCGCATGCGCCTCGAGATCGCGCAGGAGATGAAGCTGCTCAACCTGACCGAGCACGCGCGCCAGCGCCTCATCAACTCCATCCGCAAAGTCCACAAGGAGATTCGCGTCGCCGAGAACGAGGCCGCGAGCTACACGGAACGGCTCAACCGCAAGAAGCTGCGCCCCGACGAGGAGAAGGACTTCAAGCGCCACGTCGCCGGCGCGCGCAAGCGCCTCCAGCAGATCGAAGAAGAGCACCAGATCGCGCCCGTCGAAATTAAGCGCTCGCTGCAATCCATCCTCACCGGCGAGGCCGAGACCGCGCAGGCCAAGCGCGAGCTGATTGAAGCGAACCTGCGACTGGTCGTCTCGATTGCGAAGAAGTACACGAACCGCGGCCTTCAATTTTTAGACTTGATACAGGAAGGCAACATCGGGCTGATGAAGGCGGTGGACAAGTTCGAGTGGCGGCGCGGCTACAAGTTCTCGACCTACGCGACGTGGTGGATCCGGCAGGCCATCACGCGCGCCATCGCCGACCAGGCGCGCACCATCCGCATCCCCGTCCACATGATCGAGACCATCAACAAGCTCATCCGCACCAGCCGCGCGCTCGTGCAGGAGCTGGGCCGCGAGCCGACGAGCGAGGAGATCGCGCGCAAGATGGACATCCCCGTCTCGAAGGTGCGCAAGGTCTTGAAGATCGCGCAGGAGCCCATCTCTCTGGAGACGCCCATCGGCGAAGAGGAGGACTCGCACCTCGGCGACTTCATCGAAGACCGCTCTATCCTCAACCCCGCGGACGCCGTCGTCGCCTCGAACCTGCGCGAAATCACCGACGAGGTCTTGGCCACGCTCACCCCGCGCGAGGAGAAGGTCATCAAGATGCGCTTCGGCCTCGGGCCGAACGGAAGCGAGCACACGCTCGAAGAGGTCGGCCAGCACTTCGCCGTCACACGCGAGCGCATCCGGCAAATCGAAGCCAAAGCGCTCCGCAAACTCCGCCACCCCTCCCGCTCGCGCAAGCTCAAGGCGTTCCTTGAGAGCGTCCGGCAGTAGCGCCCCCAAAGCAGGACGTTGACGTTACTCACCGCCGGGCGTAACCTTGTGGACAAGCCCGGCCGCCAACGGGCTAATCTTTTGGCGGAGGTTATGTAATGTCCGAAGACGCCACTACGCGGCCCACGATTGAGACAGTCCTCGAACGCATCAACGCGCTCGGCGAGCGCATGAACTCGCTCGGCGAGCGAGTGGACGAAGGTTTCGCCGCCGTCCATACGAGACTTAATCAGATGGACGAGCGGCTCGAACAGATGGACACAAGGTTAGACCGCACGCAGGCGATAGTCCATGAACTGCGCGCGGATTTTCGGGAGATTCGCGCTCGGTTCAAAGAGCCGGCCTGATTAGGCGGTAAGTGAGTTAAACAGACGGTAGTGGTAAACTGGCGGCAGGGCTCGGGCATCAAACCTGGTCTTGCCGTCTTTAGTTTTGGCGAAAGCATGTCGAAAAAAGTTTTAGAGAGTTACAGGCGGAAGCTCGCCGCCGAAGAGGGTTGGGTCTCGAAGCGGGGCGCGCAGTTGCGCGTCGCCCTGTGCTACCCGAACGTGTACGCGGTCGGGATGGCCAACCTCGGCTTCCAGTCGGTCTACGAACTCTTCAACCGCGTCCCCGAAGTCTCCTGCGAGCGGGTGTTTTTGCCCGACGACGCGGAGCTGCGCGAGTACGAGCGCACGAACGCCCCTTTGCTGTCGCTTGAGTCGCAGACGCCCGTGCGCGACTTCGACATCGTCGCCTTCTCCATCTCGTTCGAGACGGACTTCCTCAACATGGCGCGCATGCTCAGGCTCGCGCGCGTGCCCGTGTGGGCCAAAGACCGTACGCACCACGACCCGCTCGTCCTGATGGGCGGCGCCGCCTCCTTCCTCAACCCCGAGCCCATCGCCGAGTTCACCGACGTGGTCGCCGTCGGCGAGGGCGAGATACTCGTCCCCAAACTCGTTGACCTGCTCTTCGAGAACATCGAGGAGGGCGGGACGAAGGAGGACTTGCTGCTGAAGCTCGCGCGCGTCGGCCGGGGCTTCTACGCGCCTTCGCTCTACGACGTGACCTACAAGCCGGACGGGACGGTCGAGGCTTACACGCCGAGGTTCGAGGGCGTGCCGGCAAACGTCGGGAGAATCGTCGCGGCCGAGAACCCGAAGGAGGGTTCGCTCCGGCGCGCGATGCGGCGCGGCGACGCCGACATCGTCGAGAAGTTGAAGGAGCCCGAGGTCTTCGCGCCCTCATCCATCATCTGGGCCCCCGAGGCGGAGATGGGCGAGCGCTTCCTCGTCGAGATTTCGCGCGGCTGCTCGCAGGGGTGCCGCTTCTGCTGGGCCGGCTTCAACTACTGGCCGCCGCGCGTCGTCCCCGCGCGCGACATACTGCGTAAGGCGGAGGAGTGGCGCGGGCGCACCGACAAGATCGGACTCGTCTCGACGGCCGTCTGCGACCACCCAGAGATCAGCGACATCCTGCGCGGCCTGCGCGAGATGGGATACAAGATTTCCGTTTCGAGCTTGAGGCTCGACCAGATCGAGGACGAGTTGCTGGACGCGCTGGTCGAATCCGGCGACCAGCAGATCGCCGTCGCGCCCGAGACGGGCAGCGACCGCCTGCGCCGCGTCATCAACAAGAACCTGACGAACGACGAGATAGTTGACATCTGCGGCGCGGTCTTCGACCGCGGCATGCTCACCGTCAAGCTCTACATGATGGCGGGCCTGCCGACCGAAACGGACGAAGACCTCGAAGCGATGGTCGAGCTGGTCGAGCGCATCAAGGACAGGATGCTCGAAGCGGGCCGGCGCTTCGGCCGCGCGGGCAAGATTATCCCCGCCCTGAACGGCTTCGTGCCCAAGCCCAACACGCCCTTCCAGTGGGAGCCCATCTGCGAGGAGCGCGAGCTGAAGCGGCGTCTGAAGTGGCTCTCGAAAACGATGGCGCGCATCCCGAACGTCGAGGTGCGCGTGATGTCTGCGCGCATCGCGCACGAGCAGGCGCTCTTCTCCTCCGGCGACCGCCGCGTCGCGCGCGTCATCGAGGCCATGGCCCGCCGCCGCGGCGACTTCGACGCGGCGCTGCGCGAGACGGGCGTGGACGCGGCCTTCCACACCTCCCGCGCACGCCCCTACGACGAAATGCTCCCCTGGGAGATCGTGGACTCCGGCATGGGCCGCCCCTTCCTTGAGAAGGAGCACGCCCGCGCGCAAATCTCGCGCTCGACCGCGCCCTGCCCGTCCGTTGACACCTGCACGCGCTGCGGCGTCTGCCCCACCACCTGGCTCGCCGCCGCCCCCGCCGGCCTGATTCAGTTGCAGAAGTCAGTAGGCGGTAGGCAGATGGCAGCAGGCAGTTAGTCGTTAAAGAAAATAGCGAAATGAAACGGAGGCGGCGAGTTGAGAAGCTCGCCGCCTCCGTTTCATTGAGACCCGTTACCCAAGAGGCTTCCTGCCTTAACTGCCTGCTGCCATCTGCCTACCGCCTACTACTTGATGAACCCGCTGCTGCGGACGGTGTGGTCGAAGTCGTATTCGTAGACGTAGCCGGGGAGTTGGACGTCGTGCGTGTAAGAGACGTGGGCGACGATGCGGCCGTCCTCGTTCTCGACTTTAATGTCGGCGTCTTCCGGCAGGTCGTACTCCTCGGCGGCGGCGCGCAGTTGCTGCGCGACCCAGGCGTTGCTCTTGACCGGCGGGTAGGCCGCCTTGTTCACCGTCTCCTGCATGAAGTCTTTGTAGAGGTAGGCGTTGTACGCGACCGGCGCGTAGTTGTAGGCCGAGTAGGCGGCGAGCGCGATGAGAAGGAGAAGGGCGACTAAGTTGAAGCGCGCGCCGCCGCGCTGACTCACCTGTCCTGAAAGACTCATTGGACGTTCCCTCTGGTTCACTTCGGGGGGCGCGGGGGCTCGGCGAGCGCCGCGCGGATCGCGGCGAGGACGACGCGCCCCGGGACTTCCCTTCCGTCCACCACGCGCGCGCGCCCGAGCCCTTCGATGAGTACCCAACGGACGCTGCCGCCGACAGCCTTCTTGTCTTTACGCAGCGCGCGGGCGACGAGTTCGGCGTCGAGGTCTGCGGCCCGCGGGAGCCTGCCGGCGAGCGCCACGGCCTCGCGCAGAGATTCTAGCTCCGAAGGGTCGAGCAGTCCTAGTCTTTTTGAAATCTCTCCGGCCGCCACGCACCCGTAGCCGACCGCCTCGCCGTGCCGGAAGCGACGGTAGTTCGTCACCGCTTCGAGCGCGTGCCCAACCGTGTGGCCGAAGTTCAGAATCTTCCTCGAACGCGCGTCGTCGCGCCCCAAAGACTCGCGCTCGTCGCCCGCGACGACGCGCGCCTTGAACGCGCACTGCGCGGCGATGATGCCCGCGAGTTCCTCGTCCCGCTCTGCTCCTGACTCTTTGACGTTCGGGCCGGACGGGCGGTTACTCTTCTTCCGCGCCTCTTCCATCAAAAACCTCTTCGTCCGCTCGAAGAGGCGGCGGTCGCCGACCGCCCCCTGCTTGACGGCCTCGCACCAGCCCGCGGTCAGCTCGCGCCGCGGGAGGCTGCCGAGCGTCTCCGTGTCCACGACGACGGCCGAGGGCTGGTGAAAAGCGCCGACGAGGTTCTTGCCCGCCGCGGTGTTGACGCCGGTCTTGCCGCCGACCGAAGAGTCTATCTGCGCGAGCAGCGTCGTCGGGGCCTGCACGAACGCCACGCCGCGCAGGTAGACGGCCGCCGCGAACCCCGCCACGTCGCCCACCACCCCGCCGCCGAGCGCGACGACCGCGTCGCTCCGCTCAAGCCCGGCCTCGGATAAAAATTGAAGGACGCGCTCGGCCGTCCTCATCGTCTTGAAGCGCTCGCCCTCGCCCATCAGCCAGTGCGAGACCTCGAACCCCGCGGCGCGTAGCGCCTCGACGGCGCGCCCGCCGTAGAGCCCGAACACGCGCGCGTTCGAGACGAGCGCGACCTTGCGCGCCTGCCCGGGCAGACTCGCACGCGTCGTCTCGCCGAGTCGCGCGAGCGCCCCGGCCCCGATCTCGACCGTGTAGCCGCGCCCCCCGCTTAGACGCACGGGCACGCTCAACGTCTTCGGCTCGCCTGTCATCTTCGCAACGTCAACGCTTCAACCGTCGCGCCCTTCCAACGCCGCGCCGGCCGCGTCGGCCAGCAGCTCGAAGCTCACCCCGCCGCCCCAGAGGAGGTTCGACAACTCCTCCGCGTGGTAGCGCGAGGCCGTGTTCCAAACGTCTATCAACTCCTCGCCCGCGCGGCGCGACTCGAACCAGCGCCGGCTGTGGCGCGCGCGCAGGTGCTCGCGCAGGCCCGCGGCGAACAGTCGCGCGCGCAGGCTCGTCGCAGACTCGAACCATTCGTCCGCGTCGAGCAGATGCGTCGCCGCCTCGTGCCGGAAGCCCGTCGCCTCCGTGAACCGAGCCGCGTACTCTTCGGCGAGTTGCTCCGAGCTTCCGCCCGCGCCGCTGCCGTCAAGCGTGAGCGCACAAACGACCGACGCGCACTCGCGCCGCGCCGCGTAGAGGTCTAAGAGCGCCGCCCTGCGCGCGAGCGCGGAAGCCTCCGCCGCGCGCACGCGGCGCCGCGCCTCGATCCAGGCCGGCTCGCGCGGGAGCGACGCGAGCAGCAGCCCGTGCCCCGTCTCGGTCGCGCGGTCGGGCGCGTGTACGAACTCGGGGTGACGGCGCGCGGTCTCGCGCGAGGCCCACGCGAACATCTGCGCCCGCCCTCCCTCCCTGAGACTCCGACGCAAAAACCCGAGACCGCCCGCGCCCGCGCCGACCGAGAGCCGCACGTCCTCCGGCGGCTCGACCGCGAAGCAGGCCGAGTCCGAAGACTTCCCGACCCGCCGCACTTCATCCACGCGCAGGCCCCGCAGCGACTCGACGCGGACGCCCAAACCCGCCAGCGTCTCCGCGTAGAGCCCCCGGAAGTCGCGCGCGTCCGACTGCCCCTCGGTGCCCGCCGCGCGCTCGAAGAAGGGAAGGTCGGCGTACTCCGCCCCGCGCCCCGCGCCCGGCCCGACCTCGCGCGCAGACCACTCCGCCAGCGCGGACATGTAAACCGCCTCCGTCCGGCGCAGGAAGCCCTCCGCCCCGGCCGCGAGGCTTTCAAGACTCACGCCCGCGAACTCTTCGTACAGAGCGCGCCGCCCCCCGAAGCCCAGCTCGCGCGCGGCCCCGTCCAACGCTTCGAGCCGCGCGGCGCGCAGGTCGTCGCACGCCCGCACCGAGTCGAGCCTTCGGCGCGTCAGCTCGCGCCTCCGCGCCGCGCCGCGCTCGGAGGCCAGAAGCGACGGCACGTCTGAGGCGGCCACGCGCGAGCCGTCCCACTCGAACCCGCCCGACTCTGCGCAGCGCCTCAACTCCTCCGAGACCTCGCGCGCGCGCGACTCGGCGTACTTCAAAGCGGCCGCGCCGGCCAGCGCACGGAGGCCCGCGCGTTCCGTCTCGAACTGCGCGGGCGTCTCTTCGCGCGCGCGGCGCAGGTCTTCGACCGCCTCGCGCGTCCAGAGGTCTGCGTAGCGCTCCTCGGCGGGGCGCAGTTCGAGGCGCGGGCTCAGGCCGGCGTGGTGCTCGAAGCGAGCGCGCTGGACGGCCGCGGAGTAGGCTGCGTAGTCGCGTCGGAAATCGCTCGGGTTCATCTTCCGCCGGGGCGGGCGTGGCCTTCCGGGTTGGTCTGAAAGTTTCGGCGGGATTGTAACAGGCGGGCGGGGCTAAAAAAAATAAGCGAGGGCGCGGCAGTTTTGGGATTGCCGCGCCCTCTTAATGCGTGGTTACTGTCCTCACCCCAGCAACCACTGAGACGGAGGATCCACCAACCGTCTCTCTTGCCCCACACTCTATACGGCAATGCCCATGCCATGGAATCGCTGCACCGCCGCGCCCGAAATCCTCCCGTTTTGCCCGGTTTTTGCCGGGCCGCCTCTGAAGCCCCGAAGGTAAAAACCGGCGCGCGTGTAACTCTTACACTGGCCTCCGGGTAAAATCTTCACGGACGCCAAACTTCAGCCCTCGCCGAGGCTGCGGCGGATGACGCTGGCCAACCCCTCGGCCAGCGCGTCTATCTCCGCCTGACTCTGCCCCTCGATCATGACGCGCACCAGGGGCTCCGTCCCGGAGTAGCGCAGGAGCAGACGGCCGCCCTCGCCCAAACGCTCGCGCACCTCGCGCGACGCGCGCGCGATTTCTTCGACCTCATCGAAAGACACCTTCTCGCGCACGCGCACGTTGACGAGAACCTGCGGGTAACGGCGGAAGCCCTCGGCCAACTCTTCCAGGCCGCGCCCCGACTCGACGACGGCGCGCAGCAGGTTGATGGTCGTCAACATCCCGTCGCCCGCGAGGCTCAGGCGGGGGAAGATGATGTGCCCCGACTGCTCGCCGCCTAAACTGGAGTTGGTTTCCAGGAGCTTTTCCAGCACGAACTTGTCTCCCACGTCCGTCCGCAGAAGCTCTATCCCGCGCGAGCGCAGCGCGATCTCCAACCCGATGTTGCTCATCACGGTGGCGACGACGCGGCCGCCCTCAAGCTCGCCGCGCTCCTGCATCCGCCGGGCGAGCACCCAGAGCGTGGCGTCGCCGTCAACCAGCTCCCCGCGCGCGTCCACGAAGAGTGAGCGGTCGGCGTCGCCGTCGTAGGCGACGCCGAGGTGCGCGCCCTCCTCGACGACGCGCCCGCGCAGTGCGTCCGCGTGTAGAGAGCCGCAGTCGCGGTTGATGTTGCGCCCGTCGGGCGCATCGAAGGTCGAGACGACGCGCGCGCCGAGCAGCGAGAGCAGCGCCGGCGCGAGCTTCGACGCCGCGCCGTTGGCGCAGTCGAGGACGACCGTCAGCCCTTCGAGGTTGAGCCCGGCCGCGACCTCCCCGCTCAGGTAGTCGAGGTAGAGCGCGCGCAGCTCGGCCGCGCGCAAACCTCTCGCCCCTTCCTGATTCAGTACGACGGCATTCTCATCAAACTTCTCCGCCGCGTCGCCCTCCTGGAACTCTGCGTAGATGTCCGCCTCGATGAGGCGCTCGGTCACGTCGTCGAGCTTGCGGCCTGTGGGGGCGAAAATCTTGATGCCGTTGTCCTGGTAGGGATTGTGCGAGGCGCTGATGACGACGCCCGCGTCCGCGGGAAGCGCGCGCGCGAGGTAGGCCACGCCCGGCGTCGTGATGACCCCCGCCGACTCGGCCTCCGCCGCCCCGCCCGCGAGCGCGCCTTCGAGGAACGCGCGCTCGATCCAAGCGCCCGACTCGCGCGTGTCGCGCCCCGTCACGACGCGCGGCGCGCGCCCTAAGCGTTCCGCCAAATGCCGCGCCAGCGAGCGCCCCGCCACCCGCACCGTGCGCGCGTCGAGCGGGAACCTCCCCGCCTCGCCCCGCATTCCGTCCGTGCCGAAAAGTTTCTTCATAGCTACACAGTATGATTAGCCTAGGTCTTTAATACTTCGATGATTCTGCCGAGACCCCTTTTCCAGTCGGGGAATAGGTTTATCCATTGCAGCCTGGCCAAGTCTTCATGCGCGTCCGAGGGATTGCACTTATTCAAACGTGCTGGTATCAAAAAACTGGCCGACCTCGTTTCTTTCCCCGTTTCTTTCCTCGTTTCTTTCTTAGTCTCTATAATCCTGGCACGGATGTCTAAAGCCCTCTGAATCTCCGTTCTCACATAAGTATCTTTCCCCACCGAGTACAAAGAAAGTAGCGCGATGAAAAAATTGCTGCCGCTGATGGCCTCCTCTATCCCCTCTTCCCACATCTGGCCGGGCAAAAGGTATTCATCATCTAACCACGGCTCGAACCCTGCGGTCTTAAGATCAGCAAACATCCTTTTTGCGGATATCTGGTCTTCCCTCGCATAGCTGATAAAAACCTTTATCGGTCGGCGCGTTTGTGACTGGTCTATCACAAATTCGAACCCCTGATCCGTGATCACCAGCTTGGCGTTCCGATCTTCTAATTGCAGGTCAGCGACTATTAGCCGGCAGTCGTCATCGATGAACCACGCGCAGTTTTTCTTACGATTCTGCTCGTTGATTTTTTCGGACTCTATTTCTATCTCATATTCATAATCCGAGATACCGAAGTCTCTATGAGTTAAAACGACCTCATACAGCCGTGACTTCGTCCACCCGTTTGGATACTCCTGAGTACGGAAATGCCTCATGAATTATCAGTATGTATGGACATCTTTACCTTATAGTAAGGAGTGTTGACGGCGGAGGCAAAGTCGGACTTACCTGTTGATTGTAAACTCCGAAGGGCTTGTGTCGATCAGTTCTACTCTGCCCTGCGCGCTGGGCGGGAGCGTGAGGTGCGTCGTGGTGCGGCCGTCCGCGCCGGGCGCGACGACGAGGCGCACGTCCTCGGGCCTGAGCGCCTCGACGACCGAGCGCGGGCCGCGCAGCGTGACCGAGACGTTGGCGGGCGAGACCTCGCCGCCCGACTCGGAGCGCACGGCGACGTTCGACAGTCGCCGCTCCGCCTGCTCCTCGCCGACCTCGACGCTCACCGAGACGGTCGCGTCCAGCGGGACGACCTTGTGGTCGGGGATGTCCACGGAGACCTGCGGGAGCGAGAGCGGCTCGCGGCGGCCGGCGAGCGAGATGGTCTCGGTGAAGGCGCGCTCGACGGCCTCGACGTGCGACTGCGGCCCGCGCACGCGGACGCGGTCGGGCGCGACCCGCACGGGGCCGCGCGCGAAGCCCGCGGGCGGCTCGCCCTCGAAGCGCGCCTCGACCGGCACCTCGCGCTCGACGACGGGTTCGAGGTGGAGCGTGAGGCTGCGCGGCGTGATCTCCAGGATGCGGACGCCGCCGGGCAGATCCATCGAGACGTTCTTTTCCGTGAGCCGCGCGTTGCGGTCGCCCGGCAGCATGGAGGTCAAGTCCACCTGCGCGACGAGGTCGCGCGCGGTCAGCACCGCCAGCTTGTCCTGGCTGCCTTCGAGCATCACGTCCACCTTGTCCACGGGGTCGTTGCCGATGTCCACGTCGTCGGGGAGGAGGAATTCGAGCGGCACGTCGTGCAGGCGCTTGGTCGCGGGCGCGCGCTGCGTCGTCACGGCGTACCAGAGGCCGAGTGTGATGAGCAGCGCGAGCGCCTTCAGCGTCCAGTCCTCTAGGAAGAGCGCGCGCAGCCAACGCCGCGTGACGCCCCCCCTATCGACTTCCTTTGTCGTCTGCCTGGATGCCATCTCTCAGAGGTCGGAGGCCGGGGGCTCAGCGGTCGGTGGTTGAGTCGTTGACGAAGTCGGAGGTCAGCGGCGTGTGTCTCAACTGACCTCTGACCTCCGCGGTCATTTCCGACTCGGCCTGCCGCTCCTCCTCCTTCTCGTCTTCGCGCGAGCCCGGCTCCATCGCGTCGAGGATGGCGGCGCGCAGGCGCGTGCCGTCGAGGCCCCGGCGTATCTGCCCGCCCTGCACGAAGGAGACGAGGCCGGTCTCCTCAGAGACGACGACCGCGACGGCGTCCGTGTCCTCCGTGATGCCGATGGCCGCGCGGTGGCGCGTGCCGAGGTCTTTCGAGAGCAGGGGGTTCAGCGTGAGCGGCAGGAAGCAGGCGGCCGCGGCCGCGCGGTGGCCGCGGATGACGACCGCGCCGTCGTGCAGCGGCGTCGCCGGGTTGAAGATGGTGACGAGCAGGTCGTAGGACAGCTCCGCGTCGAGCTTGACCCCGCCCTCGATGACGTTGCGCAGGGAGACGCCGCGCTCGACCACGATGAGCGCGCCCGTCTTCGTCGAGGCGAGCGTCGTCGCCGCCAGCACGATCTCGTCGTAGACGCCCTCGCCGAACTGCCCGCGGTGGCGGATGAGGAAGGGCATGCGGAAGCGGTTGCCGAAGTTGACGAGCGCCTGCCGAATCTCGTTCTGGAAGAGCACGACGATGGCCACCGAGACGACGAACGGCGACAGGCGCAGGATGGATTCGAGCGTCGCCAGGTCGAACCTGACGGCCGCCCAGTAGAGAGCGCCGAGCGCCAGAAGCCCGGCCGCCATCGGAGCCGCCCGCGTCCCCCGCAGCGCACGCAGCAGCGCGTAGACCAGCAGGAAGACCAGCGCGATGTCCACGAGGTTCCGCGGCTCGCGCAGGCTCTGCAGGTACTGGTTCGGCGCCTGTAGGAACATTCTTTGGAGCTGTCTGCTATCCGCTCTCGGCACCCGGCCAGGCCGGGCGACGCGTCCGGGTACAGTTGTAAGACGGTCGGCGACCATTGCCAACGCAGGCGACTTCCGGCTTGTCGGGTTTGCACGCCTCCGCGCCGATTATGCGGTACAAACGGGCGCAAATCAACGGGAGGCTTTTGGAGGCGGGAGAGTCGGGCGCTTCTCGATTACTTGACGTTGGCGCGTCGCTTGATGCGGCCGCGCAGGAGGAGTCCGACGAGATGGCCGGCGTCGTCCACGACGGCGAGCGCCCCCGCGCCGTTCTCGCTCAGCAGCCGCTCGGCGCGCGCGAGCGGGGCGGAGAGGCCGACGAAGAGTTCTTCGGAGACGGGTCGCATCACCTCCCGGACGCGCGTCTGGTGCCAGCGCTCGCGCGGGAGCGACTGCAAGTCCTTCAAGGTCAGGATGCCGTGGAGGCGGCCGCCGCGGGCGACGGCGAAAGCCTCCTGGCGGTGGAGCGTCAGCACGTGGTCTACGAAGTGCCCGACGGTCGCCTCCGGCTCGACGGCGACGGCCGCCGTCATCGCGTCCCCGGCCGTGCGCAGGGTCTTACGGGGGCGCGTGACCGAGCGCGCCGCATCGAAGAGGAAGAGGCCGACGACGACGAGCCACAGCCCCATGAAGGGGTCGCCCGCGCGCCAGTAGAACCAGACGCCGAAGACGCCCAAAGCGCCGCCGATGAGCTGGCCCCCGAGCCCCGCCACCCGAGTCGCGTCGTCCAACTGCCCCGTCCGCTTCCAGAGGAAGGCGCGCAGCACGCGCCCGCCGTCGAGCGGGTAGCCGGGCAGGAGGTTCGACGCGGCGATGGTGAAGTTCCAGAAGCCGACGATGGAGAGCGCCGCCCCCAGGGCCTCCAGCCCCGCGAGCCGCGAGAAGTAGAAGCCGGCGAGCGCGACCACTCCGATCATGAAGCTCGCGCTCGGCCCCGCGATGGCGATGCGGAACTCCGCGCGCGGGTTGTCGGGCTCGCGCCTGAGCCGGGTCAGGCCGCCGAAAGGGTGCAACACTATCTCGTCGCTCTCGATGCCCTCGGCGCGCGCCAGCAGCGCGTGCGAAAGCTCGTGGCCGAAGATGGAGAGGAAGAGCGCGAAGGTCGTCAGCAGCCCGGTGGCCCACGCCCACGCGGTGTCGAGGCGGACGAACTGCGTCATCGTCGTCCCCTCGCGGAAGCTCGCCGCGATGACCCACGCCGACAGCCCGAAGACGAGGAACCAGCGGTAGTCGATCCGCACGGGGATGCCCGTCACGCGCGCGACCTGTATCTGCCGCCTGAAGAGACGAAGTAGGTTCATAAAGCAGTAGACAGTAGTCAGTAGACAGTAGTCAGTAGAAGAATGTTCCCGCCCGCGCTGTCAGAATTTAAAGCCTTAACGCCGGAGGCGCGGAGCGCTACTGGCTACTGGCTACTGTCTACTCGAACGCCCCCGCCGTCTCGTCGAGGAGGTGCGACTGCTCGTTGCGCGCGACGCGGCGCAGCAGCAGCGGCTCGTCGAAGAGTTGGGAGAGGCCGTTGACGATGGCGTAGCGGGGGTCGTCGGGCATGCGCGTTTGCAGGTTGGTCTCGCGGCTGAGGAAGTCGGCCAGGCCGTCGAGGAGCGCGCCGCCGCCCGTCAGGATGAGGCCGCGGTCGTAGAGGTCGGAGGCGACCTCGGGTTGCAGTTCGGCGAGCGCGCGGTTGACGACGCGCGAGATGCGCTTGACGACGCCCTCGGCCGCGACGCAGACCTCCTCGCTCGTCACGTCCACGGCGCGCGGCGCGCCCGTCTGCACGTCGCGCCCCTTGACGCTGCGCGAGCGCGCGGGGTTCTCCGGCTCGACGGCGGACCCGAGCTCCTTCTTCAACATCTCGGCCGTGGGCATGCCGATGATGAGGCCGTGGTGGCGGCGCAGGCGGTTGATGATGGCCTCGTCGATGTCCATGCTCCCGACGCGCTCGGCCTGCGCGTAGACGATCATGCCGCGCGCGACCACCGCCACGTTCGTCGTCCCGCCGCCGATGTCCACGACCGCCGACGCGTTCTTGTCCTCGACCGAGACGCCCGCGCCGATGGCCGCGGCCAGCCCCTCCTCGACCATGTAGACGCGGCCGATGTGCGCCGACTCGGCCGCGGCCAGCAGCGCCCGCTGCTCGACCTGCGTGATGCCGGAGAGGACGCTCATCACGGCGCGGCGGCTGAAGTGCGAGATGCCGCTGCGCGCGCGCCGCACGAACTGGTCGAGCATGCTCTGCGTCCGCTCGAAGTCCGCGACGACGCCGTCCACCAGCGGGTAGACGAGGCTCACGTCGCGTGACTCGCGCCCGAGCATCTCGTGCGCCTCGCGCCCGACGGCGAGCGTTTCGCCCGAGAGCTTGTTGACGGCGACGACCGCCGGCTCGTCCACGACGATGCCGCGGCCCCGGACGGCGATGATGACCGAGGTCGAGCCGATGTCTATCGCCATCGAGTCCGAGACCAGGTCGCGCCAACCCTGAAGCGAGAAGAGCGAGCGCCGCCCGCCCGTGAATGAGTTTGAAGACATATGTGTCAAAAGCCGTGAACGGTGAACCGTAAACCATGACAAGTAAGAGCGGGTTTTATCTCGTCACGGTTTACGGTTCACGGCTCACGATCGTCTTTCCTCCAGTCCACCTCGAAGATCGGGACGGGCTGGACGCGGTTCTTGACGGTGATGGGCGGGCGCGGGTGGAAGCCGCAGCCGGCCCCCTCGGCGGCGCGCGCCGTGGCGTCGCTCAGGATGATCTGGCCGGGCAGCGCGTTCTGTTCGAGCCGCGCCGCGAGGTTGACCGTGTCGCCGATGGCCGTGTACTCCGAGCGCCGCTCCGAGCCGATGTAGCCGACGGTGGCGACGCCCGTGTGGAGCCCGATGCCGATGGCGATCTCGGCGAGCCCCTCGGCGCGGAGCTGCGCGTTGATCTCCTCCATCTGGCGCTGCATCCGGGCGGCCGCCGAGACGGCGTTGCAGGCGTCGTCGGGCGAGGCGGTCGGCGCGCCGAAGAGGGCCATCAGCCCGTCGCCGAGGTACTTGTCGAGCGTCCCCCCGTGCGCGAAGATGACGTCCGACATCGCCGTGAAGTAGTTGTTCAGGAGCTGCACGACGCGCTCGGGCGGCGCGTGCTCCGAGAGCCGCGTGAAGCCGCGGATGTCCGCGAAGAGCACCGTCAGCGTCTGGTTGACGCCGCCGAGCTTGAACGAGTCGGGGTTCTCTAAAATCTGCTGGACGACGTACTCGGGGAGGAAGCGGCCGTAGTTGGCGCGCGCCACCTCCTCGCGGGCGAGGCGCTCGTGCGCGCGCGCGTTCTCGACCGCGACGGCCGTCTGCGCGGCGACCGCCGAGACGAGTTCGAGGTCGTCGCGCGTGAACGAGGTGAGGGGGTCGAGCCGGTCGGCGTAGAGCGCGCCGTGGACGCGCGTCTCGGCGACGAGCGGCGCGCAGATGGTCGAGTGCACGCCCTGCGCGACGATGGAGTGGACGCCCGCGAACTCCATGTCGGCCGCCGCGTCCTGCGACAAAAGCGCCTGGCGCTCGCGCATCACCTTGCGCGTGATGGTGCGGCCGATGGGCTGCTTGCGCGCGCGGTCGGCCCGCGTCTCGTCGCGGACGCGCATGGCGACGACTTCGAGGTCTGCGTCGCCCTCGGCGTCCGGCCTCGACTCGTCGCAGAGCAGCGCGACGACGCGGTCGGCCGGCGTCGCGCTGAGGATGACCTCGCACGCCTTGTCGAAGATCGAGTCGAGGTCGAAGACCGAGCCGAGGGTGTTCGACATCTCGTAGAGCAGGGCGAGGATGCGCGCCTTGCCGCGCAGCTCTTCGAGTTCCGCGTTGAGCGCGGCGGCGAAGTTGCGCTCGGCCGTGGCGGGGATGGCCCCGCGCTGCTGCGCGCTCGAGCCGAGCGCGGCGCGGATGACGTCGTTGGCCGAGACCAGGAGCTGCGTGTGGCCGAGCCGCCGCTCCTCGAAGCGCGTCTCGGGCCCCTTCCGGCGCTCGTCGGAGAGGTCGAGGCGCAGGCGGCTCGCGCCGATCTGGACGGAGTCGCCGTCGCGCAGGGGGTGTTCGAGCCGCTGCTCGCCGTTGACGAAGACGTGGTTGGCCGAGCGCTTGCCGTCGAGGCCGCCGTCGATGAGGACGTACGCGCCGTCCCGGAACTTGACGTGCGCGTGGTAGCGCGACGCGCGCGGGTCGTTCAGGACGACGCGGTTGTCGGGCGCGCGCCCGATGGTGCACACGCCCTCCGGCGAGAGCGGCAACTGCCACGCGCGCCCCCCGGCGTCTGTGATGTGCAGAAGAGCCATAAGAACCGAGACCCTGTTAGGGAGGAGCCTGACGCGGATTCTACATGTAAAGCTTGAGGGGTGACAACGGGGGCCCGGGAGAGGTCAGAGGCCGGTCAGCCGAAGCCGCGCCGCCGCCCGCGGCGATTTTTGCCCCGGCCGCGGCCTCCATTTTGTTAAGCTGCGCGTAACCTTCCGTTAAGGTTCGTGTGCTATACGTTTCAAGCTCTGAAGGGACTCTTCACCGAAAGGACTTTTCTTATGCGCCAGTTGATTCCGCGCGCGTGCGCGCTCGCCGCGCTCGTCGCCTTCTCGTTCGCGGGCGCGAGCGCGCAGACGACCGTTGACGCGGAGAAGTCCGCGACGCAGGCGAAGACTTCGGGCAGCCTCTTCGCGCTCGAAGAGGTCGAGCGGCAGTTGCGCGCGCAGCGCGAGGAGATCGAGCAGCTCCGCGCCGCCGTGAAAGAGCAGTCGCGCCTCATCGACGACCTGCGCTCGCGCGTCGAGGGCGCCGAGCGGCTCGCGGGCGGCGGCCGGGGCAACCTCGCCGCCGTGCGCGACGCCTCTTACGCCGACGCGCCCGCGCCCGCGCCGGCGGAGCCGCGGGGAGCCGCGGCCGGGAAGCAGGGCGGGGGGCTCGAAGCGCGCGTCGCGCGCGTCGAGAAGACGGCCGAGGCGGTCTCCAAGCAGGTCGGCTCGATGACGTTCGGCGGCGACGTGCGCTTCCGCTACGAGTCCTTCTACGGGCAGCAGAACGCCCTGGCGAACCCCGAAGCGCCGGGCACCTTCGGCAACCCGCTCTCGACGCGCCAGCGCCTGCGCCTGCGCGCGCGCTTCAACGTGCGCGGGAAGGTTTCCGACGAGTTCGAGTGGGGCCTCAGGCTCGCCACGGGCACCTACGCCGACGCGATCTCGACCAACCAGACGCTCACAGACTTCTTCACGCGCAAGCCCGTCGCGCTCGACTACGCCTACCTCGTCTACAGGCCGAAGGGGGGTAACTTCTTCGTGGATGCCGGGAAGCTGGACTCCGGCCGGAGGTTCACCCCGAAGGGGACGAAGGACGAGCTCGACGCCTTCTGGACGCGCACGGAACTGACCTGGGACGCGGACATCAACCCCGAGGGCCTGCTGGAGACCTACGCGTTCGCCTTCGGGAAGAAGAACGCGAAGGGGGAGATAGCGCCGCCGTCGCGCGGCTTCAGGAACCTCGTCCTACAGGCGTGGCAGTTGCCGATGCTTGAGCGCAACTCGGCGGTCATCCTCGGCGCGGACGGCAAGGTTGACCTGTCGGCGTCGGGGCGCGCGGGGCGCGACCTCGCGCTCTACGGCGCGCAGGTGCGCACCGAGCTGGCGCTGTCGGACAGGCTCTCGCTCAGGCTCTCCGCGTCCGACCTCTACTTCTCGGGGACGCAGTTCATCACGCCCGCGCAGGTCTTCGGCTCGAACATACAGTTCCCCGTCACGGTCGTCATCCCCGCCTCGGGCACGACCCCGGCGCGCACCGTCACGACGCAGGTCTCCGTCCCGCGCGACCTGCTCGTCTCGGGCAACCCCAACCTCGGGCTGTCGCTGGCGAACACGAACGCCGTCAACCGCGACGGCCGCCTCTCGTCGGGCTACAACCTCCTCGACTTCATCGCGCGGCTCGACTACAGGCGCACCTACCCGGGCGACAAGCACACGCACTGGCCCGTCATGGTGCTCTTCGACTTCGTGACGAACACCCGGACGCGCGACGTGGTGACGGCCGGGCCGGCGGGCGCGGACGTGCTGCTGCCGAACGACCAGGGGCAGGGCTACTGGGCCGAGTTCCGCGTCGGGCGCGAGGTGACCTCGCTGAGGCAGATCGAGCGCGGCGACAAGATGTTCGACTACGCCTTCATCCGCATCGAGAAGGACGCCGTCCTCTCGCCCTTCAACGGGAGCGACCTCGGGCTCTCGACCGACGTGCGCGTCCACCGCCTCATCGCCGCCTACGCCCTCGACCCGAAGGTCGCCGTCTCGCTGACGGGCTTCTTCACGCAGCGGCCTACGGGGCTGCTCGGCGCCTTCGGCCAGACGCCGCCCGGCTCGCTCAACCGCACTCAGACGCGCTTGCAGTTCGACACAATCCTCCGCTTCTAGACAGACCCGCGGGCGGTGGCGGGCGGGTGCGTGTGATACTTTCCGTAAGTGTCACACGCACCCGCCCGCCACCGCCCGCGGGTCTGTTATCTCTGGAGCGGTTTGCGCTTGAATGTACCGCCAACCGTTTAGAGGCGGGCTCCGCCCGCCTGCCCGAATGGCATCTGCTCTCGGCCCGGCGGGCGGAGCCCGCCTCTAAACGGAAGGTAAAGGAATAAGGAAGCCGCTCTACGTCCGACTTTGCACTCGGCAGAAAGGAGTCGTCAGAATGCTGACAAGGACGCTTCTCTCCTTCACACTTCTGCTCACGCTCGCGCCGCTCGGCCGCGCTCAGATGCCCGCGCCCGGGCAGGCCGCGCCGGAGCAGACGGCCGCGGCGGACGCACTCGCCGCGCGGCGAGCGTCGCTGCTCGCGGACCTGCGGGCGCTCGAGGCCGAGTCCAAAGAGCTTCTGAAACCGTTAGACGCGGCGTCGGCCCGGGCCGAGATCGGCGCGGCCGCCTGGACGCTCGACCGCGAGTGGGCGAAGTCCCTGCTGCGCGAGGCGCTCGCGCTCACCTTCCCCGAGGAGGTTGACCGCGCGCGGCAGCGCGAGCGGCCCATCGGCGCGGAGCTACAGTTCGGCCCGGCCGAGAACGGCGCGCGCGGCCGCATCCGCCGCCGCATCTACGCCGCCGCGGCGCGCGACCGCGCCTTCGCGCGCGAGCTGGGCGAGACGGAGGCGCGCGAGCTGGGCCGCGTCGAGGAGGCGCAGCGCGAGACGGCGCTGGCGATAGAGGCCGCCGGGGAAGGGCGGCTCGAAGAGGCGTCCGAACTCATCCTCCGCGCGGCCGAGGCCGAGCCGACGCTCATCAACGTCGGCCAGGCCATCAACCACGTCGCCGCCCGCGACCGCGCCGCGGCCGACCGCCTCATCCTCGCCTACATCGAGCGGCTGCGGCGGCTCCCGCTCTCCGCCTTCTCCGGGCACACTCACACGGGCCTGCGCCTGCCGCTCGGCTTCTCGATCATGCTGCGCCCCGACGACCTTCAGTTCTTCGCCCGCACCCCCACAGTGCCGCCGCCGCCCGGCCGCGAGGTGGTGCGCGCCTACGTCGCCTTCATCGCCGAGACGATGACGCGCATCGAGCAGGAGCGCGGCGACCTCACGCGCATGCACGGCTTCATCACGATGGTCTGGGCGAGCATGATGCAGCACGCCCCGGAGATGGCCGCGCAGTTCGGGGCGCTGGAGCGCGCGAGCCGCCGGCCGGGGCAGGCCGCGCCGCAGCTACGAACCTTCGCCGAGATCAAGACGGCCTACGACCCCGACCGCAAGTACGACGAGCGCGTGAAGACGGCGCGCCAGACGAAAGACCCGCTTCAGCTTGAGGTGGCCGCCGGCTTCGCGATGACCCGGAAGGATTTCGAGGAGGCGCGCAAGCTCATCGCGCTGATGAAGGACGGCGAGACGAAGACGCAGCTCTCGGACGAGGCGAACGCGAAGGAGTCTTCGCACCTGCTCGACGCGGGCGACCTCGCGGGGGCCGAGCGGCTCGCGCGGCAGTTGAACCGCGTCGCCACAGTCATCCGGGTCTTCCCGCCGCTCGTCCGCAGGCTCGCGAAGGACGGCGACGCCGGGCGCGCCGCGCTGCTCGCCGACGAGGCGGGGCGGCTGCTGCGCGCCGCGGCGGAGAGGAGCAACAGCAACGACAACTTCGTCCCGTCGGAACTCCGGCCGATGGCGGGCGCGATCCGCATCTACAAGCAGACGCGCGCGCTCGAAGGGATGAGCGAGGTGGCGCTCGCGGTGGAGCCGGTCGCGCCGCAGCCCGCGCTCGACCTCCTCGACGCGCTGGCGGAGACGGCCGCGAAGGCGCGCGTCGTCTCGGAGCTGGGCAACCCCAACTTCAACCCCGAGGCGTTCGCGCGCCTCGCCGCGCACGACCCCAGCCGCGTGCGCTCGACGGCCGCCCGCCTCGAAGACCGCCTCCAAAGGATCGCCGCCCTCGCCTCCGCCTACCGCGGCGAGGCCGAGCAGCTTGAGAAGGCCGAGCAGAAGAACGCGACTCCTTGAGTCGTTGAACTTAACCGCGGAGACACGGAGGCACGGCTTGAAGACTTATGACTTCAAGCCGTGCCTCCGTGTCTCCGCGGTTAATTCTTTCTCTGCGGTGAACGGGCGGCGGACGTTTTTTGCGGGCCACGGCACGCCGCCTGTTGCAATTTCGACAAGAATTCCGGCGTGACTTTCGAGGCGAATTCAAAACCTTGACCCGCGCCGGGGCGGCTTGTTACACTTTCGTTAGATTTGACGAACCGCCGGCGCCGCGCCGCTCAATCCCCTCAAGGGAGCCCCAACCCGACCTTGCGACGCGGCCAGTTTTTTGCAACACAGGAGGTGTGTGGTGGGTTTCAAAGTCGGCCAGAAAGTTGTCTACCCCAATCATGGCATCGGCACCATCGAACGCATTGAGCAGAAACAGATCGGAGCGTCTTCCCTGAACTTCTACACGCTCCGCCTCGCCCAGACCAACTCGGTCGTCCTCGTCCCCGTCGCCAACGCTGGCGAAGTCGGCCTCCGCTCCCCCATCACTTCGGGCGAGTGCGAGATGCTCCTGAAGCACCTCTCGGACGACTTCCGCGGCGCCGCCAACGACTGGAAGGACCGCTTCAAAGAGTTCTCCGACAAGATGCGCACGGGTGACGTCTTCGAGGTCGCCGACGTGCTGAAGAACCTGACCTACCTGAGCCACTCCAAGCCGCTCTCCTTCCGCGAGCAGCGCATGCTTGAGCGCGCGCGTTACCTCGTCGTCTCCGAGTTGGCCGCCGTCTGCCGCCAGCCCGAGTGCAACGTCGAGCCCCGCGTCACGGAGGCGCTAGCGCGCGCCTGCGCCCGCCACGAGCGCCGCCCCGCGCGCGCCCGCGTCGCCGCCGGTGCCGCCGCCGGCCACTAAGCCGACCTAACAACCGCCACACACAAAGACCCGACCCGCGCGCCGAGGCTCCCCTCCCCGGCGGGACTGTCTCTCCGTACGTAAAAAAGGTCAGAACCGCCCGCGGTAGCGGGTGGGCCTTTGTTAACCGGACGTGCCGTGTAACAAAGGCCCACCCGCTACCGCGGGCGGTTCTGACTTGACTTACTTAATCTGGAACTGCACGCCGTGCGTCAAGGGGTCGGCGCCCGCCTGAAGACGAGGACGTAGGTTCCCGTTGTCAAGTAAGTCCGAGGGCGTACGTGAGCGCCGCCGGATGAGAGACGGCCAACGAGAGCGGCGAAGTTTATGCGCGGGGCGGGGAAAGTCAATGGGGAAAAGTAGGCAGTAGGCAGTTGAAGGCAAGAAGCGTCTTGACGAATCTGCCTGAAAGAATCGGGGGCGGCGAGTTACTAATCTCGCCGCCCCCGATTCTTTTGGCTGCTTCCGCAACCGGCGAACTGGCTACTGCCGTCTGCCTACTGCCTACTCTCCTACCACACCTGGCAGCGATCCTTCTCGGGGCGCACCATCGGGTCGCCGGCCTTGCAGCCGAAGGCGGCGGCGAACTCGGGCATGTTCGAGAGCGGGCCGTTGACGCGGAAGCGGCCCAGCGGGTGCGGGTCGGTCTGCGTGATGAGGCGCGCGAACTCGGGCCTCTCCTTCGACGCCCAGACCTGCGCCCACCCGAGGAAGAAGCGCTGCTCGGGCGTGAACCCGTCGATGTTCTCGGGGCGCTTGCCCGCTATCGACTTCTTGTACGCCTCGTAGGCCACGGTCAGCCCGCCGAGGTCGGCCACCGACTCGCCGACGACGAGCTTGCCCACGACGTTGAGGCCCGGCTCGACCTCGAAGGCCGAGAACTGGTTGACGACGCACTCGCCGCGCGCCGTGAAATTCTTCAGGTCGGCCTCCGTCCACCAGTTCTTGAGGTTCCCTTGCAGGTCGAACTTCGCGCCCGTGTCGTCGAAGCCGTGCGTGATCTCGTGGCCGATGACCCCGCCGATGGCGCCGTAGTTGATGGCGTCGTCGGCCTCCGGGTTGAAGAAGGGCGGCTGGAGGATGCCCGCCGGGAAGACGATCTCGTTCATCAGGAAGTTGTTGTAGGCGTTCACCTGCGGCGGCGTCATGGCCCACTCGCCGCGGTCGACGGGCTTCCCGATCTTGGCGAGGTCGCGCGCCTGTGCGAACTCGCTCGCCCGGATGATGTTCGCCGCGTAGGAGTCGCGCGCGACGTTCAGGCGCGAGTAGTCGATCCACTTGTCGGGGTAGCCGATCTTCTGGCCGAAGGCGGCGAGCTTGGCGAGCGCGGCCTTGCGCGTCTCGTCGCCCATCCAGTCGGCCTTCTGCACGCGCTCGCGGAAGGCGTCGATGAGGTTCCTGATCATCGTCTGCATCCGCGCCTTCGACTCGGGCGTGAACGCGCGCGCGACGTAGACCTGCCCCAGGGCCTCGCCGAGGTTGGCGTCGGCCGCGCCGACGCAGCGCCGCCAGAGCGGGTGCTGCTCGCGGCGCCCCGCGAGCACCTTGCCGTAGAAGTTGAAGTTCTCGGTCTCGAACTTCGACGAGAGCGAGTCGGCCGCGGCGTGGACGAGGTGCCAGCGCAGGTAGGTCTTCCAGTCGGCGACGGGGACTTCCGTGAGCATCTTGTTCGCGGCCTCGAAGAACTCGGGGTGCGCGACGTTGATGCTCAGGTCTTTCGGGAGCCCCAGGCCGGCGAAGTAGTCCGCCCAGGAGAAGTTCGGCGTGAGCTTCTGGAGTTCGGCCGCGGTCTTCATGTTGTACTGCGTCGAGGGGTCGCGCAACTGGACGGGGTCGCGCGAGGCGGCGGCGAGCCGCGTCTCGATGTCCATCACGGTCTTCGCGTTCTTCGCCGCCTGCTCCGGCGTGTCGCCGAGGAGCTGGAACATGTTCGTCACGTGCTGGACGTAGGCCGCGCGCTGCTGGACCGACTTCTCGTCGGTCTTCGTGTAGTAGTCCTTGCTCGGCAGGCCGAGCCCGCCCTGGCCGGCGGCGCCGATGACCATCGAGCTGTTCTTGAAGTCGGGGATCGAGCCGAAGCCGAAGAGGGCGGGCAGCCCCGCCTTGTGGAAGTCGGTGATGAGGCCCTGGAGCCCCTTCACGTCCGAGACCTTCTCGATGCGCGCGAGGTACGGCGCCAGCGGCTTCGCGCCCTCGGCCTCGCGCTTGGCCTCGTCCGTGCAGGTGGCGTAGAAGTCGCCGACCTTCTGCTCGTTCGAGCCGGGCTTGGCCTTCGCGTTCTTCGCGGACTCTTCGAGAATCTCGCGCAGCGTCTTGCGGTTGCTCTCGTTGAGGATGTTGAAGCTGCCCCAGCCCGGCTGGGCCGCGGGGATTTCGGTGGTCTTCATCCAGTTGCCGTTGGCGTACTGGTAGAAGTCCGTGCAGGCCGAGACCGTCTCGTCCATGCGCGCCTTGTCGAAGCCGCGCCCCTTGTTTCCGGTTTGCGCCAGCGCGGCGAGACAGAGCACGCACGCGGCCAGCCCGGCGGTCGCCGCGCGGAAGCTAATAAAACGCATAAGTCATACTCCTGCTTTGGAAGGTTGGGAACCTGGATTCAATGACAGGGGGGGGCGCCGGCCGCGCGCCCCTCCCCGAAGACTCACCAGACCTGGCAGCGCTTGTCGGCCGGGCGCACCATCGGGTCGCCGGCCTTGCACTGGAACGCCTCGGCGAACTGCGGCATGTTCGAGACGGGGCCGTTGACGCGGTACATCCCCGGCGGGTGCGGGTCTACGGCCGCCAGCCGCCGCAGCTCCTCGGCCCTGTACTTGCGCGCCCACGCCTGCGCGTAGCCGAGGAAGAAGCGCTGCTCCGCCGTGAAGCCGTCGATCTTCTCGGGGCGCGGCTTGCCCTCCAGAGACTTCTGGAAGGCGAGCCAGGCGAGCTTGAGCCCGCCGAGGTCGGCGATACTTTCGCCGAGCACGAGCTTGCCCGTGAGCCGTAGGCCGGGCTCGACCTCGAAGCCCGAGAACTGCTCCTCGACGCAGCGCGCGCGCTCGTCGTAGGCTTTCGCGTCCGCCTCCGTCCACCAGTCGCGGAGGTTGCCGTGGAGGTCGTACTTGCGCCCCTGGTCGTCGAAGCCGTGCGTGATCTCGTGGCCGATGACGGAGCCGATGCCGCCGTAGTTGACGGCGTCGTCGGCCTCCGGGTTGAAGAGCGGCGGCTGGAGGATGCCCGCCGGGAAGACGATCTCGGAGAAGAGCGGGTAGTGGTAGGCGTTGACCGTGGGCGGCGTCATGAACCACTCGGTCTTGTCCACGGGCCTGCCGATCTTGGCGAGGTCGCGCCGGCGCTCGAAGGCCGCGGCGCGCCGCAGGTTCTCGACGTGCGAGGCGCGCTCGACCTTGAGCGCCGAGTAGTCGCGCCAGCGGTCGGGGTAGCCGATCTTCTGCTTGAAGGCGGCGAGCTTGTCGAGCGCGGACTTGCGCGTCGCCTCGCTCATCCACTGGAGCGTCGGGATGTCGTCGCGCAGCGCCGCGACGAGGTTGTTGACGAGCTGCTGCATCCGCGCCTTCGACTCGGGCGGGAAGGCGCGCTTGACGTAAGCCTCGCCGAGCGCCTCGCCGAGCGTCGAGTCGGCGGCCGAGACGCAGCGGCGCCAGCGCTCCTGCGGCTGCTTCGCGCCGGTCAGCGCCTTGCCGTAGAACTCGAAGCTCTCGTTGAAGAAGGGGGTCGAGAGAGCGTTGGCCGCGCCGCGCACGAGGTGCCAGCGCAGGTACGTGCGCAGGTCTTCCGGCGAGGCCCCGGCGATGACCTTGTCGAGGCCGCGGAAGAAGTCCGGCTGGCCGACGTTGAGGTCGGCGAAGGCCGGCGCGCCGAGCCCCTTGAAGTAGGCGGCAAAGTCAAAGGAGGGCGCGAGCTTCTGTAGCTCGGCCACGGTCATCTTGTTGTACTGCCGGTTCGGGTCGCGGCGCGCCACGCGGTCGAGCGAGTTGCGCGCCAGCTCCGTCTCAAGCCGCATGACGGTCTGCGCGCCCGCCTGCGCCTGCTCCGGCGTGTCGCCGAGCAGCTTGAACATGTTCGTCACCATGCGCGCGTAAGCCTCGCGCAACTGCTTCGACTTCTCGTCGTCCTTCAGGTAGTAGTCGCGGTCGGGCATGCCGAGGCCGCCCTGCCCGATGGAGGCGATGGTCTGCCGGCTCTCCTTCAGGTCGGGCGACGAGCCGAAGCCGAAGAGCGTGCTGATGCCCTGGCCGTGCAGGTAGCCGACGAGCGCGGGCAGGCCCTTGGCGTCGCGCAGCTTCGCGATCTGTTCGAGCCCCGGCGCGAGGGGCTTCGCGCCCTCGGCCTCGGCGCGCGCCTCGTCCATGCAGGCGGCGTAGAAGTCGCCGACCTTCTGCTGGTTCGAGCCGGGCTTGGCCGTCTTGTCGGCCGCGGCCTCTTCGAGCACCTGTTTCAGGACGGCGATGTTCTTCTCGCGCACGCCGCTGGCCGAGCCCCACACCGAGAAGGCCGGCGGTATCTCGTTGCGCGCGAGCCAGCCGCCGTTGGCGTACTGGAAGAAGTCCGTGCAGGCCGACGTGTTCGGGTCGATGTTCGCCGGGTCGATGCCCTTGCTCGACGAGCCCGCGCGGCCGGCGACGGCCAGCGCGCAGGCGGCCAGCGCGAGCGCTGGCAGGGCGGCGCGGCGTAGGAAGCTGGGTCTCATGAGTTCTCCTCTTCTCCTCAAGGCGGACGGGACGCGGGGCAGGTTTTGGGTTTTAGGTTTTAGGTGTTGCTTCTTAACCCAACACCTGGCACCCAGAACCCAAAACCCGGCAGCCTCGTCTCGGCGTTGTGTGATGCGTGGACGGCGGCCGGCCCGGGAACGAGGACTCCGGCCCGCACGGCTTTTACGGGAGAGTCTAGCGGACGGTTTCAAGCCCGCGGGGGATTTGTGACGAGCCGGACTAAAGAAAGGATGAAGGCCGCAAGGTGAAGGATGAAAGTCGGACTGTCCGGTTTCACCTTTCAGTTCACCCTTCCGCCTTCATCCTTCCGCCTTTTCTTCCACGCCTCGACGTACGGCGCGGCCTTGGGGTTCTGCTCGTTCCAGCGCGGCTCCTGCGCCGAGTCGGCGAGCAGGAGGAGGGCGCGGCCGACGGTGCGGACGACGCGCGTCATGTTGTCGAAGTCGATCTTCTGCACCTCGTCGCCGACGGCGTGGTAGTCGGGGAACTGGAAGGTGACGCCCGCGCTGTGCGCCGGCACGCCCGCGTCGGCGAGCGACTGGTTGTCGCTGCGCGAGAAGTACGCGTCCGACTTCGTCGGGTGCTTGTAGACGCGCACGCCCTCCGCCTCGCCCGCGCGCTGTAACGTCGCCCCCACGTCCGAGTAGTCGAAGCCCGTCACGGCGAGCGTGCCGACCTGCGGCCCCTCGCTGTCGTCCGTGCGCCCGACCTGCTCCATGTTCACCTGCGCGATTGTCTTCTCCAAAGGCACGAGGGGGTGGCGGCCGTAGTAGCGCGAGCCGACGAGCCCCAGCTCCTCGCCGAAGAAGGTCATAAAGAGGATCGAGCGGCGCGGCCTCGGACTTAACTTCGACAGCGCCGACGCGAGCCCGATGACGCCGACCGTCCCCGAGCCGTCGTCGTTCGCGCCGTTGTAGACGCAGTCCTCTTTCGACGGGTCGCAGTTCTCGCGCACGCCGATGTGGTCGTAGTGCGCCGAGACGATGACGTACGTGTCTCTGAGCGCCGGGTCGGAGCCGCGCAGCAGCCCCGCGACGTTGCGCACCTTGACCGGCGTCTCCGCGGGAGCGGGGATGCGCACGTCGGCCGCGGCGTCGGTCGCGCCCGCGGGCAGAGAGTCGTAGAAGCGCGCGGCCTCTGCCCCGTGGACGGAAACGACGGGCGCGGTCTGCGCGCCGCCGAGGCCCAGCTCGGGTACGTTACTCCCGCGGCCGCGCTGCTCCGGGTCGAAGACGCGTGGGCTGCGCCCGCCGCGCGCGCGCTCGCTCCCGCGGTTGAAGGCGATGACGAGCGGCGAGCCCAGCGCGCGGGCGCGCGCAAGGAACTCGTTCTCCTCGCGCAGCAGTTGGAGCGCGCGCCCCATGTCCCCGCGCGGGAAGGCCGGGAACTCCGTGACGAGGACGCGCCCCTCGACCTGCTCGCGCGTGAGTGCCCCCAGCCCCTTCGCGTAGTCAACCTTGAAGAGCCGCGCGCCGCTCAAGTTGAGCTCGCCCTCCGGCTCCCAGAAGCTGAAGCCCGCGACGCTGAAGCCGACGCCTATCTGCTCGGGGGCGACGGCCGGCGCGGTCGTAGGGCCGCCCGAGAAGCGTAGGCGGAAGCCGGCCGCGTCGCGCGCCGACAGCCGCCAGTTCGCCGTCTGGAAGTAGCCGTCGTCGCCCGCCGGTTCGAGCCCCGCGGCGCGGAACTGCTTGGCGATGTACTCGGCCGCGAGGTCGAGACCCTTTGAAGGGGTCTTCCTCCCTTCGAGCTCGTCCGAGGCGATGTACTTGAGGTGCGCGCGCAGGCCGTCGGCCGTCACGCGTTCGAGCGCCGCCCGCCAGCGCGCCGGGTCGGCCTGCTTCTGCGCCGACGCGCCCCAGCCGGCGCACAGCACGAAGAGGACGAGCGCGGCCCTCTTCAAAGACCCCGCGCCCCTCATTCGACCCTCACGCCGCGCCAGAAGGCGACGCGGTCTTTGATCTCCTGCGCCGCCTGCTTCGGCTCCGGGTAGTACCACGCCGCGTCGGCGTTCACCTCCCCATTCACCACCACGTCGTAATAACTCGCCACGCCCTTCCAGGGGCACGTCGTGTGCGTCCCGCTCTCGCGGAAGTGCTCGCGCCTGACGGACTCGGCCGGGAAGTAATGGTTCCCCTCCACGACCACCGTCTCGTCACTCTCCGCCAACACCGCGCCCTTCCAGGTCGCTCTCATCTCTCACTCCCTCTCGTCTTCACCCGCGCGTCAACTGCCGGTACTTGATGCGGTGGGGCTGCGTGGCGTCTTCGCCGAGGCGCTGGCGCTTGTCCTCTTCGTAGTCGGAGAAGTTGCCCTCGAACCAGAAGACCCGGCTGTCGCCCTCGAAGGCGAGGATGTGCGTAGCGATGCGGTCGAGGAACCAGCGGTCGTGGCTGATGACGACGGCGCAGCCCGCGAAATTTTCGAGCGCCTCTTCGAGCGCGCGCATGGTGTTCACGTCGAGGTCGTTGGTCGGCTCGTCGAGGAGGAGGACGTTCGCCCCCTCCTTCAACATCTTGGCGAGGTGGACGCGGTTGCGCTCGCCGCCCGAGAGCGCGCCGACCTTCTTCTGCTGGTCGGAGCCGGAGAAGTTGAAGCGGCCGACGTAGGCGCGCGAGTTCACCTCGCGCGGGCCGAGTTTGATGGTGTCGGAGCCGCCCGAAATCTCCTCCCAGATGCTCTTCTCGGGGTCGAGCGTGCGCGACTGGTCTACGTAACCCAACTGCACGGTCTCGCCGACGCGGATACTTCCGGCGTCGGGCCGCTCCTCGCCCGTGACCATGCGGAAGAGCGTGGTCTTCCCCGCCCCGTTCGGCCCGATGACGCCGACGATGCCGCCCGGCGGGAGCTTGAAAGTCATCCCCTCGACGAGCAGGCGGTCGCCGTAAGCCTTCGACACGCCGTCGGCCTCGATGACGACCGCCCCGAGGCGCGGCCCGGGCGGGATGTAGATTTCAAGCTCGCGCGCGCGTGCTTCGTTTTGTTGTGCGACCAGCGCTTCGTAGGAGTTGATGCGCGCCTTCGATTTCGCGTGGCGCGCCTTCGGGGCCATGCGAATCCATTCCAGCTCGCGCTCCAGGGTCTTCTGCCGGTCCGACTCCTGCTTCTCCTCGCGGCGCAGGCGCTCCTGCTTCTGTTCGAGCCACGAAGAGTAGTTGCCCTTCCAGGGGATGCCCTCGCCGCGGTCGAGTTCGAGAATCCAGCCCGCCACGTTGTCGAGGAAGTAGCGGTCGTGCGTGACGGCGATGACCGTGCCCGCGTACTGCTGCAAGTGTCGTTCGAGCCACGCGACCGACTCGGCGTCGAGGTGGTTGGTCGGCTCGTCCAGGAGGAGGATGTCGGGCTTCATCAGCAGCAGCCGGCAGAGCGCGACGCGCCTTCTCTCGCCGCCCGAGAGAACCTTCACCGGCGTCTCGCCCGGCGGGCAGCGCAGCGCGTCCATCGCCATCTCAAGCCGCGAGTCCAAGTCCCACGCGTCCGAAGCGTCGAGCTTCTCCTGCACCTCGCCCTGCCGCTCCAGCAGCTTGTTCATCTCGTCGTCCGACATCTCCTCGCCGAACCTGGCGTTGATCTCGTCGAACTCTTTGAGGAGCGAGACGGTCTCGGCGACGGCCTCCTCGATGGTCTCGCGGACGGTCTTCGACTCGTCGAGCTGCGGCTCCTGTTCGAGGTAGCCGACGGTGTAGCCGGGCGAGAGCACGGTCTCTCCCGTGTAGCCCTTGTCCACGCCCGCGATGACGCGCAAAAGCGTTGACTTGCCCGAGCCGTTCAGGCCGATGACGCCGATCTTCGCGCCGTAGAAGTAGGACAGGTAGATGTCCTTCAGGACGGCGCGCTTGTCGTAATGGCGGCTGACGCCGACCATCGAGTAGATGATTTTGTTGGGCTGTGTGCTCATCGAGAAGTGTGGAATCCTCTTTCCGAATGTTTGAGGCTAAGGTACGACAGGCGTGGGGGAAAGGCAAAAGCAGGGAGTCAGGAGTCAGGAGTCAGGAGTCAGAATGAGGATGGTTTTATTCTGACTCCTGGCTACTGACTCCTGACTACTGTTTTTCCGGCTTCACTTCGAGCACGTTATTCACGTTCCCGGCCTCGTCCTCGGCCGTGTCGGGGTTGGAGGGGTCGAGGAGCCAGTCGCCGTCCACGATGAACTTGTACTGGTAGACGCCGGGGTCGAGGTCTACGCGGCAGACCCATTCGTCCCCCTCGCGCGCGAAGAGGAGCTGCGACTGGTTCCAGTTGTTGAAGGAGCCGGTGAGGACGACCAGAGAGGCTTCCGCGTAGCCCTTGAGCCTGAAGGTCGTGTTGCCCTTCGACGAAGGCGCGGGCAG
Source organism: Pyrinomonadaceae bacterium (assembly GCA_035563535.1). Taxonomy (GTDB): domain Bacteria; phylum Acidobacteriota; class Blastocatellia; order Pyrinomonadales; family Pyrinomonadaceae; genus QHXN01. The sequence continues at coordinate 82,318 of DATMVD010000095.1, forward strand.
CTCCACGCGCCGCGCCGTGAAGGGCTCGCCCTCGTAGACGAAGGTGAGGCTGACGACGCGCCCCTCGTCGTCGCGCCCGAACCTGACGGGCGTGCCCGCCAACTCGTCGGTGAACGAGTCCCTGCTTTTGCGCGCCAGCCGCCGCCGCTTCACGTTCGAGGGCTTCAGCCATAGCACGCCGTCGGCGGCCGTCACGTCGAGCGTCGAGACCGGAATCAGCCCCACCTCCAACTCGTAACGCCCCGCGTAATCCTTCAGCGCCTCCGCCCTCTTCCCTTCGCCCTTCGACGGCGCTTGCCGCGCGTCGTGCGGATGCGCGGCCGCGAGGCCGAGCGCCACCAGGACGAGGAGTGCCCGCAGCGCCTTATGCGTCAGCATAATAGAAGTATGAACGATGAACGGAGCACGGGTTTTAGGTTTTGGGTGCCGGGTGCCGGGAAGACAAAACCAGAACCCGACACCCAACACCCAACACCTGCTTCCCGTTCATCGTTCCGCGTTCCGTCAGTATTGCCAGTTGACGTTGACGAAGCCGGTGCCGGTCGTGGGCACCGTGTAGGTGTGGTTCGCGCCGGCCTCCCAGGTGACCGCGCCGCCCGCGGCGATCTTGATGAACTTGAACTGGATGGTCTGCCCCGCGGGCATGCTCGTGCTGACGAACCAGTTCGGGTAGTTGGGCGCGAGCATCGGCCCCACCGCGCCGTCCCACGTCGTCGCCCAGTTGCCCAGCTCCACGGTGTTGCCCGTCAGGAAGATGTGGTCGCCCACCTGCGTCGGGCTGGCGTTGTAGACGGTGAAGGTGACGGGGATGAGCTTCGCCGTCAAGACCGTGAACTGGATGCCGTTCGAGACCTGGTTGGAAGAGTTCGTGACCGTCACCTGATAGTTGCCGTTCGTCACCGAGGGCACGGTCGCGACGATCTTCGTCGAAGACCAGGAGTTGACGGTCGCCGTGGTCGTCCCGAACTTCACCGTCCCTTGCGTCGTCCCGAAGTTCTTGCCGCCGATGGTCACCTTGACGCCGGGCTGGCCCGCGGTCGGGCCGACGGAGCCGACCTGCGGCGTGCCGCCCGCCTCGGTCGCCTGCCAGACGGCGACGCTTCCGGCGGGCAGCGAGAAGGCCGCGACGGGGTTGTTGCCGCCCGAGCCGTTGGTGACGTTGATGTTGACGCCCGAGAGCAGGCCGGTCAGGTAGTCGTTGTACGTGCCGGCGGGCAGGCTGGTGTTCAGCCCCGTGATGTTCGCGGCGGCCGCGCCCTTGTTGATGGCGACGAGGACGACGTTGCCGTAGAACTTCCGCTCGTAGACGTACACGTCCGAGTTCATCCAGCGCTGCTGGTGCGAGCCGTAGGGCACGGCCGTGTTGTTGCGCCTCAAGGTCGAGAGGCGGCTCGTCAGGGTGTAGGCCGTCGTGTTCGTGTTCCACGAACTCATCATCGGGCGGTTGTAGGGGTCGCCGCCGCCCGACGTGTTATTGACGAGGTACTGTTCAGTCCCGTAGTAGATGCAGGGGATGCCGCGCTGCGTGAGGATGAAGGCGAGCGCCTGATGGAGCCGCGTCTGGCTGCTGTTGACCGTGGGGAAGCGCGTCATGTCGTGGTTGTCGATGAAGGTGACGAGGTCTTCGTCCCAGGTGAAGTGGCCGGCCTCGGCGACGAGGACGTTCTCGATCTCGCTGAAGTTGGCGTTCGAGCCGAAGACGTTCCGAATCGCCGTGTTGAGCGGGAAGTCGAGCATCGAGATGCCGCTCTTGTTGGCGTACTTGTAGGAGTCGCGGTAGAGCGGGTCGCTCGTCCCCGACTGATACCACTCGCCGAAGAGGAAGCTGTCCTTGTAGGTGTAGATGGAGTTGGCGAGGCTGTACTGCCAGCCCCAGTCGAGGTGCTTGATGGCGTCGATGCGGAAGCCGTCCACGCCGTGATCCTGGAAGAGCTTGGCCGACGCCTTGAGGTAGGCGTCCACGGTCGGGTGCGCCTGGTTGAGGTCGGCGAGGTTGAAGAGGGTGTAGAACTGCACCTGGTAGCGGTCGTCCCAGTTCTGTATGTTGCCGTTGTGGTGGAAGTAGCCGTTGGTGTCGTTGGTGTAGTTCCCGACGAACGTACCGTTGTCGTAGAAGGCCCCGAACTCGCCCGCGTTGTCCTGCGTCGTGTGGTTGGGCGCGAAGTCCACGATGACCTTGATGCCGTTCTGGTGCGCGGCCGTCACGAGGTTGTCGAAGGCCGTCCAGGCGTTGTTCGAGTCGCCCGAGTGCTCCTCGATGCGCTTGAAGTCGCGCGCCTGGTAGCCGTGATAAGAGGCCGTCGGGTTCCCGTTGCCGTCGGGGATGTTCGCGTTCAGGTTATCGACGGGCGGCGAAATCCAGATGGCCGTCACGCCGAGGCCGGCGAGGTAGGACATCTTCTGCTGGATGCCTTGCAGGTCGCCGCCCCAGTAGGCGCGCCAGTTGGTCTTCGTCGAGTCGTAGAGCCCCGAGGACTGCGAAGGGTTGTTGTTGGCGGTCGAGCCGTCGAAGAAGCGGTCGGTGATGATCTGGTAGACGACCTCGCGCTTGAAGTCTGCGCCGAGGGCGGCGACGGGCGCGAAGAGTGTGACGAGGGCTAAAAGGAAGGCGGCGGCCTTCCCCCCGGGCAGTCTGCGCAGCATGGTGGGATTACCTCCTTGGTGAACCGTTCAAGAATGGCGGCGCGTCGCCGCGCGGCGAGGTTCGTTCGCGTACTAACTTCGGGGCGGATGGTGAAGCGTGGCGGAGTATAGCGCGGGCGTCGGGAAAGGGGAAGGGAGGAAGGGTGTTGGGTGTTGGGTAAGACCGCCGCTTTTACCCAACACCCAACACCCCTTCGCCTCACTGGGCGGGCTTCTTGTACTTGTCGATGAGCTGCTGCATGCCGTCGGTCGAGTTCTTGTGGCGGTACTTGTAGTAGGGCGTGAGCCGCTCGCGGAAGGCGGCGTTGGCCTGGGCGAACTCGGCCTTGCCCTCGGTGAAGGCGATGGCGCGCGCGTAGGATTCGATGACCCGGTCGAGGGCGGCCTCGGCCTTCTGCGTCGCGGCCGGCTTCTCGGCGGCCGGGGCGACCATCGCCGACTTGGCGGCGTCCTCGTAGCTGTCGTTGAGGAGGTCGCTCACGAGGAAGTAGATGGCCGCGTCGTTCGAGCCGTGCCCGATGGCCTTCTCCAGGAGCGGGAGCGCCGCCGCGTTGTCGCCCGCCTTGAAGGCGAGGACGCCGGTCTCGCGGTAGAGCGAGACGAGCGCCTGCTTCTTGAAGTCGGGCCACTTCGCCGCGTCGAAGCCCGCGGGCATCTTGTCGGCTTCGAGGAGCGCGATGGCCTTGGCCCCGTAGTCGCGCCCCTGCGCGACGAAGGTGTTGTCGCCCTTGATGGCCTGCCCCGAGGCGAGGATCGTCAGGTTCTGCATCACCGAGATGTCGTCCGGGTGCTCGGCGAGCCACTTCGCGCCGAGCGTGATCGCCTCCTGCGCCTGCCCGGTGTTGATGTAGGAGCTGAGGAGCGCCGCCGTGACGAGCGGCGACTCCTCGGGCCGGTTGAAGATGTCGAGGAAGGCCTGCGCGAGCGAGCCCTTGACCTGGTTGTCAGTCGTCGCGTCGATCTCGCTGGCGATCATTTGGGCGACCTGCGCGCGCAGGGGGCTGTCCGGGTACTTCTTGACGAAGGCGGCCGCCGCCTGGAGCCTGGCCTCCGCCCCCTTGGCCTTCTCGATCTTCTGCGCCGCCTCGCGCTCGCCGCCCGAGACCTTCGGCCCCTCCTGCTTCGGCTTGTCGTCCTGCGCCGCCGCCCCGCCCGCCAGCGCGCAGGCGAGCGCCAGCGCCGAAAGAATTCTGAACATCATCTCCTCGCTCCTTACGTTAAAGATTGCTTCTGGAACTGTTCGCCGGTGCCGCTAGGTTACACCGACCCTTGCGGGGAAGGCAAAAGCGAGGCGTGAACCGTGAACCGTGACGAGAAAGAGCCGTGAACCGTGACAGGAAAGGCTTGAATTATTTCGTCACGGTTCACGGTTCACGACTTCAGGCGCGGCCCGTGACCTCGCCGGTCTGCGTGTTGACGCGGACGCGTTCGCCCTCCTCGATGAAGAGTGGGACGCGCACCTGGAGGCCGGTCTGGAGCGTGGCGGGCTTCAAATCTCTTCCGGCGGCCGTGTTGCCTTTGACGCCCGGCTCGGTCTCGGCGACCGTGAGTTCGACGAACTGCGGGAGTTCGAGCGCGACCGCCTCGCCGTTGTACTTCAAGACCTGCACGACCAGGCCGTCGGTCAGGTAGCCGCGGTCTTCGCCGACCTGTGCGGCGGGGAGCGAGAACTGCTCGAACGTCTCCTCGTCCATGAAGTGGTAGCCGTCCGCGTCCGCGTACATGAAGGAGGCGCCGGAGAAGGCCACGTCCGGCTCCTCGAACTTCTCGCTCGTCTTAAAACTCCTCTCCTGCACCGCGCCCGTCAGGAGGTGGCGCAGCCGCGTCCGCACCATCGTCGAGGCCCCGCGCGCGGAGGGCGACGCGAACGTCACGTCAACGACGGCGTAGGGCTCGCCGTCCACCTTGATCATCATCCGCCGCTTCAATTCGTTCGCACCCGTCAGAGCCACTGTCAGTCTCCCTCCGCTCTCCTGAATCTACAAACAACTGTCAGAACTTTACTGCGCCCCGGGCCGCGCGAAAACCGCGGTTTCCGAGGCTTCCGAAGCGGAACGCACGTTGCACTCACGTACGAGCCGGGCGCGGTACGCCCCGCGCCGGCAAAAGATTTAAGCAGGAAAGGCTATCATGACAAACAGACTCTTCGCACTCACGCTCGCGCTCCTCTTCATCTTCACACCCTTTGCACAGGTCTCGGCCAAGACGACGCCCGCGCCCGCCGACTGGTCGGCCCTTCGGTCTCTCTCGCCCGGCGAGAAGGTCAGGGTCAGCACAAGGGACGGCGACCGCCTGAAGGGGCGCTTCGAGTCGGCCACCGAAACGGAGATCAACTTCACGGAGGGCGGGCGCAGGGTCACGCTCAGACGCGACCATATCAAGCGCGTCGAGCTCGGCCGCCGGAACCGCCTGAACGGCGCGCTCCTCGGCGCGGGCATCGGCGGCGGCGCGGGCCTGGGCGTCGGTTTCGGCCTCGTCGGGGCCAGCGACCACTTCGAGATGTCCACCATCCCGGCGGGGGCGGTCGTCGGGGCCGGCGTCGGCGCGGCCGTCGGCGCGGCCGTCGGACTCGGCACGGACTACGAGACCGTCTACGAATCCCTCTAAACCCGGAAGGAGATCAGACGTGACACAGAGACTCCTGGCACTCGGACTCGCGCTCGCCTTCGCGCTGGCGCAGGGCGGCCCCGCGTCTGCGCAGACGCGAGCGCGCACGCTCGACGACTGGTCGGCCGTCCAGACGCTCGCGAACGGCCAGAAGATCGTCGTCCGCACGAAGGACGGCGACCGGCTCACGGGCCGCTTCGACTCGGCGAACGACCTGCTCATCAACTTCACCGACGGGAAGAGGAAGGTCTCGCTCACCCGCGAGAGCGTCCGGCTCGTGCAGCTCGACCGCGGCAACTCGCGCGGCAAGGGCGCGCTCTTCGGCGCGCTCGTCGGCGCGGGCGCGGGCTTCGCCGTCGGCTCCGCCCTCTACTTCCCCTTCCGGGACGACATGGTTGGCGCGACCGTCCCCGTCTCGGCGGCGCTGGGCGCGGTGATAGGCGCGGGCATCGGCACCGCCACCGGCAAGGGCAACAAGAACGAGACCGTCTACGAAGCACCGTAAAAGCAGTGACGAGTGACAAGTGACGAGTGACGAGAAAGGCATCCCCTGCAACTCGTCACTTGTCACTCGTCACTGCTTTTGTACTTCGTCGTAGTCGAACTTCAGCGGGGCCCGGGATGGTCGGACGGTGATGACGACCGATTTGGAGGCGGGGGTGTTGCTCTTGTCGGCGACGCTGCGGACGGGGACGAGGACGTTGGCCTCTGGGAAGTAGGTGGCGGCACAGCGGCGGGGGACGGGGTAGGGCACGACGAGGAAGCGGCGGGCCGTGCGCGTCTCGCCCTCGAAGTGACTGAAGAGGTCTACGACCTGCCCGGCGGAGAGATTCTGCTCGGCGATGTCCTCGGGGTTGAGGAAGACGACGCGCCGCTCGTTGTGGACGCCGCGGTAGCGGTCGTCGAGCCCGTAGATGGTCGTGTTGAACTGGTCGTGGCTGCGCACAGTCATCATCAGGAGCTGCCCCGGCCCGAGCTCGTGGCGCGGCAGTTCGTGGACGGTGAAGTTCGCGCGGCCGGTCGAGGTCTTGAACACGCCCTCGCGCGCGAGGTTCGGCAGGTAGAAGCCACCGGGCTCGCGCACCCTCACGTTATAATTTTCAAACCCCGGGATGACGTGCTCGATCAAGTCCCGCACGCGGTCGTAGTCTTCGACCAGCCGCCCCCAGTCCACGCCGCTCCGCTCACCCAAGGTCGCCCGCGCGAGCCGCGAGACGATGGCGGGCTCGCTCAGCAGGTGTGTCGAGGCGGGCTCCAGACTCCCGCGCGAGGAGTGGACGACGCCCATCGAGTTCTCGACGCTGACGAACTGCTCGCCGGACTTCTGCACGTCGCGCTCGGTGCGGCCGAGGCACGGGAGTATCAGAGCCTGCTCGCCCGTGACGAGGTGCGAGCGGTTGAGCTTGGTCGAGACGTGCGCGGTCAGGCGGCAGCGGCCGAGCGCTTCAGCCGTGAACTCGGTGTCGGGCGTGGCGGACAGAAAATTTCCGCCGAGGGCGAAGAAGACCTTCACCTTGCGCTCGTACATCGCCTTGATCGTCTCGACGGTGTCGAGGCCGTGGCGGCGCGGCGGCTCGAAGTCGAACTCGCGCGCGAGCGCGTCGAGGAAGGTGTCTGCGGGTCGCTCCCAGATGCCCATCGTGCGGTCGCCCTGCACGTTCGAGTGGCCGCGCACGGGGCACGCGCCCGCGCCGGGCCGGCCGAGGTTGCCGCGCAGCAGCAGCAGGTTGACGATCTCCTGTATGTTGGCGACCGCGTTCTTGTGCTGCGTCAGACCCATCGCCCAGCAGACGATGACGCGGCTCGCGTTGACGTAAGCCTGCGCCGCCTCGCGCATCTGCTCGCGGCTCACGCCGCTCTGCCCGACAATCTCGTCCCAGCCGACTTCATCCAGCGCGCGCGCGAACTCTTCAAAGCCGTGTGTCTTCTCTTCAATGAAGCGGCGGTCGAGGACTTCGCCCGGCCTCCTCTTCTCTTCCTCCAACACCTCCTTCATCAAGCCTTTGAGGAGCGGTACGTCGCCGTTGACGCGGACTTGCAGGAAGAGGTCGGTCAGCTCCGTCCCGCCGCCGAGGAGGTCTCCGGGGTGCTGCGGGTGCTTGAAGCGCGCGAGCCCCGCCTCGGGCAGAGGGTTGACGTGGACGATCTTGCAGCCGCGCCTCTTGGCCGCGCGCAGGGTCGTGAGCATCCGCGGGTGGTTCGTCCCCGGGTTCTGCCCGATGACGAAGATGAGGTCTGCGAGGTCGAAGTCTTTCAGGGTGACGGTTCCCTTGCCGACGCCGATGGTCTCCGTGAGCGCGCGCCCCGAAGACTCGTGGCACATGTTGGAGCAGTCGGGCAGGTTGTTCGTGCCGAACCGGCGGACGAAGAGTTGGTAAAGGAAGGCCGCCTCGTTCGACGTGCGCCCCGAGGTGTAGAAGGCCGCCTCGTCGGGCGAGTCGAGCGCGTTCAGCTCGCCGGCGATTAACTTGAAAGCCTCGTCCCACTCAACCGGCTCGTAGTGCGTCGCGCCGCGGCGCAGCACCAGCGGGTGCGTGAGGCGGCCCTGCTTGCCGAGCCAGAAGTCGGACTTCTGCGAGAGGTCTGCGACGCTCCACTCGCGGAAGAAGTCAGGGCCGACGCGGCGGGTCGTCGCCTCCTCGGCCACGGCCTTCGCGCCGTTCTCGCAGAACTCCGCGTGCGAGCGCTCTCCGTCGGGGTCGGGCCACGCGCAGCCGGGGCAGTCGAAGCCGTCCTTCTGGTTGACCTTCAAGAGCGTCCGCGTGCCGCGCACGAGTCCCGCCTCGCGCGCGATGTGCCTCATCGAAGACCAAACGGCCGCGAGCCCGCCCGCAACGTCCGACGCGCCTTCAAACCCTCCGCCCGTGAACTCCTCCGGCGGCTGCGCGCGCACGCGCGAAGGCTTCGCGTCCCGCCCTACGCGTTGCGGCGCGTCTGCGCGCGCGGGCTCTTCGGCCTCCATGCGCGAGTGCCAGTGCGTGGCCTGCGCGGCGGAAGACTCCTCGGCCGCCTCCGCGCGCGCGGCCTCCGTGTCGCCCCGTGCCTCTCTCTCCGCTCCCATCTGTGTCTGCCCCCGGACGCCTGAAAGTTTACTACAGGCGCGGCGGATTTAACGTGGCACCGGGATTGAGTGTTCTAGCTACTCGGATACTTTTCACGTACGGTTATAGTTCAAGGGCGGCTCAGAACCCACACGAGGAGGAGAACACAATGAACGCTTTTCAACTGCTGAAGGAAGACCACCAGAAGGTCTCGGGCATCTTCCAGCAACTGGAGCCAACGACCGAGCGCGCCGAGAAGACGCGCACGGAACTGTTCGCCAAGCTCCAGGAGGAGCTGGACATCCACGCCCAGATCGAGGAGACGATCTTCTACCCGTCCATCAAGCAGGCGGCCGAGACGCGCGAGATCGTGCTCGAAGGCTTCGAGGAGCACCACGTCGTCAAGATGCTCCTAAAGGAGCTGGAGGCCCTGCCCGTGGACACCGAGCAGTGGACGGCCAAGCTCAAGGTCTTGCAGGAGAACGTCGAGCACCACGTCGAAGAGGAGGAGGGCGAGATGTTCCAGAGCGCGCGCCAGGTCCTCAGCGAGGACGAGATCAACCAGCTCGGCGCCCGCATGGAGGAGTTGAAGCAGCAGCTCAAGTCGCAGTCTAAGTCCGCCGGGGCCTAGCCCCGAAGTAAGATTAACCGCGGAGACACGGAGGCACAGCTTGGAGCGCATAGCTCAACAAGCCGTGCCTCTGTGTCTCCGTGGTGAATGGCCTTCTAAGACTCACCCGGCGGCCTCAAGGGAACAGCCCGAGCCGCATCCACTGAGGCCGCGCGTTCAGTTGCGCCCGGCTATTAAGCCGCAAGCGCATGACCGTGGCCCTGCCGACATCCGTCCGGCTCCAGATTAACCCGGCCGTGAATAACTCGAAGTGCTCCTCCCACGCATCAACGCGCGGATTAAACAACCTGACCTCGGCGCGCGTTATCTCGTCGAAGCCGGTCGAGTGAGCAGACTTATAAATGTTGCAGGAACGGCAGGCGAGCGCGAGGTTGTCCTCTTCGTCAGTGCCGCCTTCAGCCCGCGGAAGGATGTGCTCGACCTCGAAGCGGAAATTGAAGGCGGCCTGCGGGGCGTGACAGTATTCGCAGCGGTACCCGGCGCGTTCGGCTACGGCGGGGTAGCGCGGGTTCATCGTGCGCCGACCTGTCCCCTTTGCTCGGCGCCGCTGGCCGATTGTTCAGGCGGACGGTCGGACGCTTCAAGTTCCGCGGGGCGGCGGCTGCCCTCCACTTGCGCGTATAGGTAGTTGATGGCTCTCTTGTAAGCGGCACCGCTGCGCTGGATGGCGAGCAAGCTGATGGCGGTCGAGACAAGACTGACGACTAACGCGAAGTCCACGACGTTGATAGCCAAGCCGAAAATGGGTATGTGGATGGCCAACAACGAGTCGAGCGGGCCTCGGCGCAGAGTAGAGTAGTATGTTATCGAGCAGCCCAAGAGCATGCCGAAGATGCCCGCGAGCCAAATAGTCGAGTGAGCCCGCACGTCATACAGCCTCTCAAGCTCCCGGAGCGCTATCAGCTCGGTCGCCTTTTCGTCCGAACGAGGATGCCGCGGAGGTTGCGTCGTTTCGAGGGCGCGCGACATCTGCGCAGAGCGTTCGGCCGAGCCCTGTATCTCCTCTTCGACGAGTTTTTCTAATTCGGCCTGCTCCGCAGGCGACAGGGCGCTCCCGGCATCGCGGGCGGTGCGCCAGCGCTCCATCAGCGCAGCGAGTCGTTCGCTTTGTTCGGCGGTGAAGTGGCTGTCCGGGCGGAAGAGTTGCACGACGACGGCCGAGCTGGCCTTCTCCGCGCCTAGCTGTGAGGTCAGCGCGTCGAGGGCCTCGCCCGGCGTGCGGCCAGCGGCCTTGCGATCCGTGGTGACCGCGCGGAAAGTCGTCGGATGCGCGTCGTCCCCTTCAGGCAGGATGGCAATAGCCTTCATTCTCTATACCCTCGCCCCGGAATGATAGCATGGAGCGGAGTCAACCTTGCACACCTGCCTCCTACCTCCGGAAGCTGGATTTTCTTCAATCCGCTTTCTGAAGCAGTCGGCTCGCCTTCAGTATCAGCGCGCACGAGAGGCCCTGCGTAATCTCGCTGTCCATCACCATGCGGACGGCCTCGTCGAATTTGACCTTGACGGGTGTGAGGCTCTCCGTGGCCTCCGTCTCCGCCTCCCCGAACGTGAGGCTGCGGGCGAGGAAGAGGCGCGCGGGCGAGTAGACCTGCGAGGTGACGGCGTCCACGAGCCCGAGGTCAACCCACGACTCGGCCTCGATGCCCAACTCCTCCTTCAGCTCGCGCCGCGCGGCCGCCCCCGCCTCCTCGCCTTCCTCCACCCCGCCCTGCACGACCTCGACCGACTCCTTGCCGACCGCGTAGCGGAACGTCCGGACGAGGTGCGCGAACCCTTCGGCGTCAAGCGCGAGCACGGCGACTCCGAACTTCATCCTCATCGTCACGCGCCGCGAAGGCCCCACGCCCGGACGCCGTACCTCGTCCACCCACACCTCCGCGAACTCGTCCCCGTAGATGCGCTCGGAAGACTCCACCGTCCACGGCCCGTACTTCTGCCCCATTTAAAACCCTCCTCGAAAGTTCGCCCCCGCCTCAAATAATCCTTGACGAGAACACGCAGCGCACGGCCGAGTACGCCAAGCGGATGCGCGACCGCTGCTGCGAGATTCTCGCCGAGAAGATGGGCGTCACCCTGAAGCAGTTCCTCCGCCGCTTCACCCGGGACACGTACCTTCCGGCGCGCCAGGCGGTCGAGATGGGACTGGCGGATCGCGTGGTCGAGCCGCACGCGGCGCTGTCGCTGGTGACGACGCCCGCGCTCAAAGCCTGCTGAGTCCCGCCGGCGGTCTTGTCGGCCGAGCCTGCGCGCGCGGAGGGAAATGTCTCTAACGCGCGCGTTCGTCCGAGAGTCTCTCCAAGACGGCCGCGGCGGTCGCGCCCCAGACGACGTGCGCGGCGATCATCAAGGCGGTGCGCCGCGGCGGGTGCTCGGTCGCGGGCGCGATGATGCCGGCCGCGGGCAGCCAGCCCAGATAACTCCCCGCCCACACCGCCAGCCCGAACCCCACCCCCGCGAGCAGAGGGTGCCCGTCAACCTTCTCCCCCGACACCGCGCCGTAGAGCGCGCCGCACGCCGCGCCGTACGCGAAGTGCGAGACCCACGTCGCCGTCTCGCGCTCCTCTTCGTCGAGATGCTCTCTGACCCCGGCCTTCTCCGCGAGGCCCTCGGTCACCTGCCGCGGCGGCAGAGGGTACTGCTCCTCGCGCGGCAGTCGCTCGTGCATCAGCTTCATCGCCAGGGACATCGGCCCCGTCGCCGCCAGCCCCGCCAGCGCGCCGAGTAGGACTCTGTTCATAAACCCCTCCGTCCGAAGGCCGCGGCCTCCTCTGTTCCACATCTCCGGGGGCTTTCGTTTCCGACATCATATCTCACACGACCGCCCGTCTGTTCGTCCGTTTGCCGACGCTGTGCCGGCGCGGCTAAACTCGGCGGCGATGACGACACAGAATCGGAAGCGCGCGGCGCTCTGGGACGTGGACGGGACGCTGATCGATTCGCGCGAGTACCACTGGCTCTCCTGGCGGGGCGCGCTCGCCGAGGAGGGCTTCGACGTTACGCCCGAACAGTTCGCCGCCTCCTTCGGACGGCGCAACGACGAAATCCTGCGCGGCTTCTTCCCCTCCTACCCTTCGGAAGAGATCACGCGCGTCGGCGACGCGAAGGAGGTCGCCTACCGCGGACTCGTCCGGGAGAAAGGCATAGACCTCCTGCCCGGCGTCCGCCGCTGGCTCGACAGGCTGAGGGGGGAGGGCTGGCTTCAGGCCGTCGCCTCTTCGGCCCCGCGCGAGAACCTTGAGGTCATCGTCGAGGCGCTCGGGCTCGAAGGCTACTTCGCGTCCGTGGCCGCGGCCGAGGACGTGACCGAGGGCAAGCCCGACCCGCAGGTCTTCCTCGTGGCCGCCGCCAAGCTCGGCGTCGAGCCCTCTCACTGCGTCGTCGTCGAGGACGCGCCCGCCGGCACCGAGGCCGCGCGCCGCGCCGGGATGCGCTGCGTCGGCGTCCTCTCCTCCCACGGAGAGCTACAGGCCGATGTCGTCGTCCGCACGCTCGAAGAACTCCCCGACACCGCCTTTGACGACCTGCTGAATAATAAAGGTCAGTACCGCCCGCGGTAGCGGGCGGGCCTTTCGATGACCGCTTGTTGATTGATGAGAGTCGCGCTGTCAGTAATCAAGCCGCATATGTCACGCGCACCCGCTACCGCGGGCGGTTCTGACCGCCATGCCGATGGAATGACATTATGAGACTGAGGGTAATCTTCCTGACCGCGCTGCTCCTGCTGGCGGCGCTCGGCTGTACTAAGACAACGGGCGCGGGGCCTGTCGTCAACGCGACGCAGGCCCGGTCGAGCGCGGCGACCCAGCCCGACCTCGCCTCCTACTTCAAGCCCTACCCCGCGGGCGCGTTCGTGCTCTACGACCTGAAGCGCGGCGCTTACGTGCGCTACAACGAGGCGCGCTGCCGCGAGCGCTTCTCGCCCTACTCGACCTTCAAGATTCCGAACTCGCTCATCGGCCTCGACGCGGGCGTCATCACGGACGCCGAGTTCCGTATCGAGTGGGACGAGAAGAAGTACCCGGCGTTCAACCGGGACACGCTGCCCTTCAGCGCTTGGTGGCAGGATCAGACCTTGCGCACGGCGTTCAAGCGGTCGGTCGTCTGGTACTACCGCGAGCTGGCGCTGAAGGTCGGCGAGAAGCGGATGAAGGAGTACGTCGATAAGCTCGACTACGGCAACGAGGACGCCTCGGGGCCGCTCAACGGCTTCTGGCTGAACAGCTCGCTCAAGATATCGGCCGACGAGCAGGTCGAGTTCCTCAAGCGTCTCCATAAAGAAGACCTGCCCGTCGCGAAGCGCTCGATCAAAATCCTCAAAGAGATCATGACGCTCGAAGAGACGCCCGGCTATCGCCTGAGCGGCAAGACCGGCGGCGGCTCGCTCGGCGAGAACCGCTACCTCGGCTGGTTCGTCGGCTACCTCGAAACCGAAGAGAACACGTACTTCTTCGCCACCGAGATCGAAGGCCCCACCTACCTCTCCATCCGCGACGAGCGCATCGCCGTCACCAAGCGCATCCTCGCGGACTTAGGCCACATGCCGGGGCAGTGAGGGCAGCGCGAGAGGTTTGAACCACGGAGACACGGCTCAAGACACGGCTTCATCTTTAGCCCTCGACAAGCCGTGTCTCCGTGTCTCCGTGGTTACATCTTCTCGCTTTGACTGCACTCCGTCGGATTGATAGATTCTCCCTTAGACTTCTAATCCACATAATTCGAGGAGCGCGGCCCTTATGAGCCTGATCGATTCCGTCCACGCGCGCGAGATTCTGGACTCGCGCGGCAACCCGACCGTCGAGGCCGAGGTCTACCTTGTCTCCGGCGAGGTCGGCCGCGCGGCCGTCCCCTCCGGCGCGTCCACCGGCGAGCACGAGGCGGTCGAGCTGCGCGACGGCGACAAGCGCCGCTACCTGGGCAAGGGCGTCACGCGCGCCGTCGAGAACGTCAACGACCAGATCGCGCGCGAGGTCGAGGGCCTCGACGCCTTAGACCAGGCCGAGGTTGACGCGACGCTCCTCGCGCTCGACGGCACGCCGAACAAGTCGAAGCTCGGCGCGAACGCCCTGCTCGCCGTCTCGCTCGCCACGGCGCGCGCCGCGGCTGCCTACCTCGAACTGCCGCTCTACCGCTACCTCGGCGGCACGAACGCGCGCACCCTGCCGCTGCCGATGATGAACATCCTCAACGGCGGCGCGCACGCCGACAACAACGTGGACTTCCAGGAGTTCATGGTGACGCCCGTCGGCGCCGAGAGCTTCGCGGAGGCTCTGCGCACCGGCGCGGAGATTTTCCACTCGCTCAAGAGCGTCCTGAAGAAGCGCGGCTACGCCACGGGCGTCGGCGACGAGGGCGGGTTCGCGCCCAACCTGAAGTCGAACGAGGAGGCGGTCGAGACCATCCTCGAAGCCGTCACCGCGGCCGGCTACAACGCGGGCGTCAACGTCATGCTCGCCTTAGACCCCGCGGCCAGCGAGTTCTACGACGGCAAGAACTACGTCTTCAAGAAGTCGGACGGCCGCAAGCTCTCCTCCGAAGAGATGGTCGCCTACTGGAAGCGCTGGGCCGAGCAGTACCCGATCATCTCCATCGAGGACGGCATGGCCGAGAACGACTGGGAGGGCTGGAAGCTGATGACCGACGAGATGGGCGACCGCGTCCAGCTCGTCGGCGACGACCTCTTCGTCACCAACGTCGATTACCTGCGCCGCGGCATCGAGCTGGGCGTCGCCAACTCCATTCTCATCAAGGTCAACCAGATCGGCACGCTCACCGAGACCCTGGACGCGATAGAGCTGGCGCGCACGCACCGCCGCACGGCCGTCATCTCGCACCGCTCGGGCGAGACCGAGGACACCTTCATCGCAGACCTCGCGGTCGCCACCAACGCGGGACAGATTAAGACGGGCTCTTTGTCGCGCACCGACCGCATCGCCAAGTACAACCAGCTCCTCCGCATCGAGGAAGACCTGCGCGACGCCGCGCGCTTCCCCGGACTGTCGGCCTTCCACCAGCTCGAACGGCCCGCGACGACGGCGCACGCCGCGTCGAAGCCGGCCGCGAAGAAGGGCGGCGCGAAGAAGTCCGCGAAGAAGGCGGGCGCGGGCAAGTAAAGGGGCTCGAAGTGTTCTTCATCTTCGTTGTCGGGACGCGCTTCGTGACGTGGGGCTCCGAGCCGACGGGTCAGACGATGCGCTGCGGCAACTGCAACACGGTCGGGGAGTTCACGAGGAGGACCGGGATGCGCTTCATCACCTTCTTCTTCATCCCCGTCATCCCCGCGGGCGGCAAGAAGCAACTGCTCCAGTGCCCGACCTGCGGCACGCGCTACCACGCGCAGTAGCGAGCGCGTTAAGTTATTTGGAGCGCGTGTGTAAAACGCCGCGGAGCGGCGTCTGAATTTAGCCCGGCCTTTCAAGGCCGGGTTAAGGCGTGTGAGATTAACCCGCGTCGCGTCAGCGACGCCTGAACATGGTGCGCCGGGTCAGGCGTCGCTGACGCGACGCGGCGTCTAGTTATCGTCGTCATTCCCGGCCTTAAAAGGCCGGGCTAAATTCAAGCGCCGCTGACGCGGCGGGCTTACCGTTAGCCTTCAAATCGGATAAGGAGACAAGGGGTTTGCTCACACAGAAGGGGCCGCTCGCGCTCATCATCCTCGACGGCTTCGGCCACAGCGAAACGCGCGAGGGCAACGCCGTCGCGCTCGCCCGGATGCCCTTCTACGACGAGATACGCGAGAAGTACCCGCACACCCTCATCGAAGCCTCCGGCACCTGCGTCGGCCTGCCCGCAGACATCATGGGCAACTCCGAGGTCGGCCACCTCAACATGGGGGCCGGCCGCGTCATCATGACGGACATCCGCCGCATCGACTACGCAATCGAGACCGGCGACTACTTCAACAACGACGCCTTCGTCACGGCGATGGACAACGCCAAAGCGCGCGGCGGCGCAGTCCACCTGATGGGCCTGCTCTCGGACGGCCTCGTCCACTCATCCCAGGAGCACCTCTACGCGCTCATCCGCATGGCGAAGGAGCGCGGACTCCGACACGCGTACGTCCACGCCTTCCTCGACGGCCGCGACACGCCGCCCTCCTCTGCGCATCTTTACGTGAAGGCTTTGCGGGAGAGGATTACCGAGATAGGCTTCGGCGAGGTGGCGTCTGTCTGCGGACGCTACTACGCGATGGACAGGGACAACCGCTGGGAGCGCACGCGACGCGCCTACGACATGCTCGTCAACGGCCTGGGCGAGGCGGCCGCCGACCCCGTCACGGCAGTCCAACGCTCCTACGAGCGCGGCGTCACCGACGAGTTCGTCGAGCCGGTCGTCATCACGCGCCCCGACGGCTCGCCCACGGCGACTATTAAAGACGGCGACGCAGTCATCTTCTTCAACTTCCGCGCCGACCGCGCGCGCCAGCTCACGCGCGCCCTGGCCGTGGACGACTTCGACGGCTTCCCCGTGCCCGACAGGCCCCGTGTTGACTACGTCTGCTTCACGCTCTACGACCAGACCTTCGGCCTGCCCATCGCCTTCCCGCAGCTCCAACACAAGAACATCCTCGCCGAAGTCTTCGCCGCCGTCGGCGTGCGCAACTACCGCATGGCGGAGACGGAGAAGTACGCGCACGTCACGTACTTCTTCAACGGCGGCACCGAGCGCGAGTACCCGCACGAGCGCCGCCTGCTCGTCCCCTCGCCGAAGGTGGCGACCTACGACCTGATGCCCGAGATGTCCGCCTTCAAAGTCACCGACAAGATTCTGCGCGCCATCGAAGAGCGTGACACGGATGTCTTCATCGTCAACTTCGCCAACCCCGACATGGTCGGCCACACCGGCAACCTTGAGAAGACCATCGAGGCCGTCCAACACATCGACACATGCCTCGGCTGGATAACCAAAGCGCTCAGGACGGCCAAAGGCCGCTGCCTCATCACCGCCGACCACGGCAACTGCGAACAGATGATCGACCCGACGACGGGCCAACCCCACACCGCCCACACCACCAACCCCGTCCCCTTCCACCTCATCGACCCCGACTCCCTTGGAGTAAAGTTGCGCCCCGACGGAGCCCTCGAAGATGTAGCCCCCACAATCTTAGGTCTGCTCGGCCTCGACAAACCCTCTGACATGACCGGCCGCGACCTCCGCGAACTCTAGAGCAGTTTGCCAATCAACTTATCTCCCGTTTAGAGGCGGGCTGTGCCCGCCGGTTCGAGCTGCGATGTGTCACGCACCGGCGGGCGGAGCCCGCCTCTAAACGGTCGTCGGTATGCCCATGCGATAAACGCTCTAAGGGAGACGAGTAAAGAGGCGCGCGTTACCATTAACGCCGCCTCTTTCTCTTCGCGCTCCCCTTCCCCGCAAGCTCTACCCGGCTCGCGCCCCGCTTTATTGCTCCGTTGATGAGTTGAAGCGGCTCGTCTTCAGGCTTTAACTGCCCTGTAAGCGACAGGAGGTACAACTTGACCGCGGCCCTGTGCGCGTCGGTGTGAAGGTAGGCCGCCTCGATGTTGGCTAAGATTGCCTCGCTCGCCTCCCTCGCCCCGTCGGGGCCGCTGTCAATCGCCTCTTTGAGGGTGAACAGCACGCGAGCTATGTACTCGGCCGTCCTCGGGTCGTCAATAGCTTGCCAAGCCTGCTCGTCTATGAGTAACTCTTGACGACTTTCCAATCGAATCATTTTCGGGGCTCGCAAGGTGACGCCGACGTGTCAGTTTTGCTATCTTGCCGCCGCGCTCTTTCGACTACGGGCAAGGCCACATGCAACTCGCCTTCACACACTGAGTGATGAGCGTCGCCGTCGAGCAACAAAGGCTCAGGCTCACGGCGACATACAAACACGACCCAATTATCCTCTCAAATGAGAGTATAATCAAGCTACGAACGCCGTGGGTCCATACAGGAGGCGTCTCCTGATGGGCACGAAGGCGCGACCTAAACCCGAACGCTTGGCCGAAAAGCTCCGACAGGTTCGGCTGGCGCTCGGACTGACTCAGATGGACATGCCCGAACGGCTGAAAGCTGAAATCAAGCCCGCGCGAATCTCGGAGTACGAACAAGGACTCCGAGAGCCGTCATTAATGATCCTTCTCAGCTACGCGCGCCTCGCCGGAGTCCACATGGAAGCACTGGTTGACGACGAATTAGACCTGCCGAACAAATTGCCGGGCATGGTCCAACACGAGAGCATCAAACGACAGTACCGCAAGGCCAAGCGATGAATCGGGCAGGCTACGCGATAACTTTCAGCCCGTGAGGAGGGAACTCCTGATGGGGAGGCGAGCGCGGCTCAGGCCGGAACGCCTGGCCGAAAAACTTGTGCACATCAGGAACGCGCTCGGCCTGTCTCAAAGTGAGATGTACCGGCGACTCGGCCTTGAAGATGTGATCGACTACAAAAGAATCTCCGAGTACGAACTGGGGAATAACGAGCCGCCCCTGCCGGTCGTCCTCCGGTACGCTCGCGTGGCGGGCGTCCACATGGAAGCCCTGGTTGACGACGAGCTAGACCTGCCGGACGAACTGCCGGGCACGACACGACACGACACCATCAAACGCCAGTACGCCTCACGCCGCAAGGCCAAGCGATGAACAGCCCGGGCCGCGTCAAGAGTCGGTTCGGCCGCGCCGTCAAACAGCGGCGGCAAGAGATAGGCATATCTCAAGAGGTACTTGCCGAGCGCGCCGGACTGCACCGCACTTACATCGGAGACATCGAAAGAGGGGCGCGGAACCTCTCGCTAGAGAACATCGAAAAACTAGCGAAGGCTCTACAGATTTCCATCTCCGACCTCTTTGCTAACTATGGCGTGGAGTAAGTCACACGCCTAATAAACACGTCGGTCTTACTGGCCCGCACTCGCAAAAGCCGTCCGCGCCCGTCTAGACTCCCCCGACAGACGTACAGGCGGCTTCTGCGCGCGTAGAGACGACAACTGCACGCGTAGAGTTCATTACCAGGCGTGTACAGATGACCCCGACGCTTGTTGAATTTATTCAAACGCGCGTCGAGATAAACGAAAGTTATGTATAGCCCATCACCAAGCGTGTAGAGATGATTCCGACGCGTGTAGAATTTATTCCGACGACTGTAGAGATAAATTCGACTTATGCAAAATGCACCCCGACGCGCGTACAGCTTATCCCGACAAGTGTTCAATTTATCCCGGCGGCCGCAACATAAACCAAACTACTCGTAGAGACGACCTCTGAACGTGTAGAGATAACCCCAGCGGATGTATAGACGGTTCCGGCAAGCGTTGAAATCATCCCGGCGGCCGCAAAATTACTCTACTCAATCTAACAAACGACTCCGGCACACGTTCAGACCGCACCGGCACGACCGCAGACGGCCCCGGCGAATCTAAAGACGGCTCCGCCGGTCGTAGAATTCATTTCACCGGCATTCCCCATCAGCCCCCTGCCCTCCGCGCCCGTCTCTATCAACATACCGTTGACACCCGCCCCGCCCCCGCATATCTTTCCCTCGTAGCTCTCACGCCCGTACTACCAATTTAATCTAGCCGACGACCTGGCAGGTCGCCGAAGATCGACAAAGAGAATTGGAATAAGAAGAAAGGCGGTAAGAGGTGAGCGCAAAAAGAGGCACAGGTGCTAGAGCAGCGGCAGCTCCTAGCGACGGCAGGAAGCCAGACATCCCAAAGAAGTGCTTTGTCGTCACGCCTATTGGCGCGAGTGATTCAGCCGTGAGGCGGGCCACGGACGGGCTAATAGGTGCTGTTATTCGCCCTGCGCTCGAAGAGTTAAATTTTACGGTCTTCGTGGCGCACGAGATTGCGGCCCCAGGCTCCATCACCAAGCAGATGTTAGAACACCTGCTCTACGACGAGCTTGTCATCGCCAACTTGACGGGACTGAACCCGAACGTGATGTATGAACTGGCAGTCAGGCACGCCACCCGACTCCCTATAGTTACCATTGCGGAGCAGGGCACTACACTCCCCTTCGATGTTTCAGATGAGCGGACAATTTTCTACGTGAATGATATGGAGGGCGTGCGCGAGTTGAGGCCGCGACTCTTAGAGGCCGTAAAAATGGCGTCGGAGGAAAGCGAGCCTGACAATCCGATTTATAGGGTGGCAGAGGCTAAGGTCATGCGCGAGGTCACGGCTAATAGTAATACCGAACAATATATTCTTGAACGACTTGACGCGATTGAGAATGGCATTGGCAGGATACAGACCGTTGAGGGACGTGCCCGACGAGATATCCCTCGCCCTGCACCCCTTCCATTCTTCCCTTACCTGTTAACTGTCAGCGGCGATAAGAGCAAGTTGAATGAGCTAATACTGGATTTAGTGTGGGAAATGTCTATAAAGGACGTGAAAATAATCGGAGAAGATGAGCAGTCCGGCATATTTTCTCTCGGACTTTCGCTGAGAACGGCAGCTACTAGTGATGTAATAGAATCAATTAGTAGGATCGTTGAAAGTAAAGGGTTCGAATTCTTACAACTTGAACGGGCCCATAATCTGGACGCTACCCCGGCACCCTGAAGACGTTTTCTCAATTGCATCGACTTAGCATATTACCAACCGCAAGACCACACTTTCTAACAAACAGTTGACACCCCGCCCTTCCTAATATCTTTCTTGGTGCGTATCTGGCTCTCAAGTTATACACACTACGCGCCCCTTTGTGCGAAACCGTTGCGCGTGTTGTATCGTTTGGGCTTGAGATGAGTTTCGAGGCGCGCAACATTCTGGTGATTGATTTCGGGCAGTTGGGGGACGTTATCTTAAGTCTGCCGGCGCTGTCGGCGATCAGGCGGAGGTTCCCGAGGGCGCGGGTGACGGTGGCGGTGGGCGGGGCGGCGGCGGCCGTGGTAGAGTTGGCGGGCGTGGCCGACGAGGCGCTAGCCGTTGACCGCGTCGGCCTGCGCGACGGGCCGAAGCACCTCTCCGTCTGGCAGATCGGGAAGTTCGTGATGGACGTGCGGCGGCGGAAGTTCGACTTCGTCGTAGACCTGCACAGCCTCTCGGAGACGAACCTGCTCGGCTTCCTCTCGGGCGCGGGGCAAAGGCTCTACGCGCGGCGGCCGGGGCGCTCGCTCGACTACCTCGCCAACTTCCAGCCACCGCCGCCCTTGGAAAACCGCTCGAAGCATGCCATCGACAGGTATCTGGATGTCTTGTCGCCCCTCGGCGTGGGCGAGGTGTCGCGCGTGCCGCGCCTCCCCGTGCGCGAGGAGGACGGGCGCGCGGTTGACGAGATGCTGCGCAAGGCCCTCGCGGGCGGGAAGACGCGGGGGAGAAGGGCGACGGCCGGCGGGCTAGGCGACGGGCCGCTCGTCGGCATCTTCCCGGGCGCGGGACACCCGAGCCGGCGCTGGCCCATAGAGCGCTTCGCCGAACTGGCCTGGATGCTTGAGCGCAACGACACAGTCCGCTCCGTCCTCTTCGCCGGGCCAGAGGAGCGCAAGCTCGTCCGCGACGCCCTCCCGAAGTTTCCGCCTTCCACGGTCGTCCTTGACCGCCTGACCGTCCCGCAGCTCGCGGCCGCCGCCACGCGCGTCTCCGTCTTCGTCTCGAACGATACGGGGCCGATGCACGTCGCGGCCGCGGTCGGCACCCCGGTCGTCATCCTCATGCAGCACCACCCCATGTTCAACTGCTACATCCCGCCCGGCGAGCGCCACCGCGTCGTCGCCGCGCGCAACATCAACGAAATCACCCCCGACCTCGCCTACACGGCCGCCCGCGCCGCCTTCACCACCGAGCGCGCCTCATCGCTCTTCGAGGGTTGAAGGAAATCAGACTTTTCGCCAATCTCTTTGCATCTGTATTGTTTGGCAAATGTTTTTGTTGGACAAACAATGTTCAGTGTGTATAATAATGCCGCTGCCCGGGCTCGTCCGCGGGCGGCGGGTTACAAGACCCCTTTGAGAGGGTCGCGGCAGGAGCCGGAAGGGACATAAACGTCGCGCCTCCTACCGCTTACGCGTCGGCCTGGTATTCCCGCCCCGAGTTTTTAAGGACGCCGCAAACCTCAACGCCGCTGCCGGGCCCCGGCCCGCAGACGGCGTCCGCCGCCGTAGCCCGCCCTTGAAAGAGCCTGAGTTTCGGCCCCCGACGAGCGTTTCGTCCCGCGCGCCGCCCGGCGCGTCCGCGGCGAAAGCGTCGAACGTTACCCTCGCCCGCCGACGCCGCCCGGCAAGCTCTGTCCACGCACATCTTCAGGAGTGACCGCCATGTCGAAACGTTTGAACCTGACACTGCTCCTCGCACTTCTCCCCCTCGGCGCAGGCTCGGCCGAGGCGGGCGTCCCCCGCGACGCGCGAGCCCTCCGGCTCGGCGCGGCGCACGCGTTCGCAGACGCCGCGGCGACCGAGCGCGAGCAGGACGGTCTCGCGGGGCCCGTGCGCCGCGTGAAGACCGAGACCGCCAAGATCACCGTCAAGGGCGGCCAGCCCTCGGAAGGGCCGCGGCAGGTTCTGGAGACGACGACCTACGACCAGAAGGGCAACCGCGTGGACAACGCATACTTCCTCGCCGCGGGCGGCTCGCTCACGGGCAAGGAGGTCTACAAGTACGACTCGCGCGGCAACATCGTCGAGATGACCCTGCACAACGACGACGGGACGCTCCTGGCGAAGGAGGTCTACACCTACGAGTACGACGCGGTCGGCAACTGGGTGAAGATGACGACCTCGGTGGCCGTGATGGAGGGCGGCAAGGTCACGTTCGAGCCTTCGGAGGTGACGTACCGGACGATCTCCTACTACCTCGACCAGACCGTCCTGGCGAAGATGTCGCAGCCCGGCGCGCCCGCCCCCGCGGCGGCGACGCCCGCGCCTTCCAACAACGCCCCCGCCGCGACCGCGCCGAACACGGCCGCGGCCAACGCGCAGCCGCAGCCCGTCTCGAAGCCGCAGACGCCCGCGGGCAACTCGAACAACACGACGGCCGCGCAGCCCAGGCCCTCGCCGGCCGCCCCCGCCAAGTCCGCGCCCGCGCGCAACACGGCCGCGCCGCTCATGGTCGCTTCGCTCGACAGGAGCATGATGACGGGCGCGCCCGCCGCCTCTTCCGTGAACGTGCCGATGGGTGCAGGCCCGTCGGTGAAGTCCGAAGGCGAAGCGCCCGCGGCCGCGCCCCCCGTGTCGGCCGCGCCTCCCGCCCGCAGCGGGCCGCTCAAGCCCGTCTCGGCCGGGGTGCTCAACGGCAAGGCCATCAGCCTGCCGATGCCCGTCTACCCCGCGATAGCCAGGAACGCGCGCGCCTTCGGCCTGGTCGAGGTCGAGGTGGTCATAGACATCAACGGCAAGGTCATCTCGGCGAAGGCCACGAGCGGCCCGGCGTTCCTCCGGCAGTCGGCGGAGATGGCCGCGCGGCAGGCGCGCTTCTCGCCGACGCTGCTCTCGGGGCAGCCGGTGAGGGTCTCGGGCGTCATCACCTACAACTTCACCTTGCAGCCGTAGCGGCTGCGCGTCAGACGGTGCGTGCGGCGCGCACGCCGAGGGCCGCGCCGCACACGACACCAAAGCCCCTCATGACAACTCCCCGCTTCCGACCCACGCCCGCGACCGCGGCGCCGACCGAACCCAGAAGTTAGCCCCCACACCGAAACGAGGGAATCATTACATGGCACTTACCGGACAGTTGAGCGACATGTCGCTGGCCGAGCTGATCGAGTTCTTCTGCAACCAGCGCAAGACGGGCCGGCTCAAGATCGACTACCCGCGCGGCCACAGCGTCTTCTTCATCAAGGAGGGCGAGCTGGTGGACGCTCGCGTGGGCGCGCTCTCCGGCCCCGAGGCCGTCTACTTCTCTCTGACGCTGCCCAACGCGGCCTTCGACTTCAGCCCGGACGTGCAGGCCACGCGCCGCACCATCCACCACGCGTGGACGCAGGTCGTGCTCGAAGGCTTGCGCCGCCTGGACGAGGGCCAGTCGCCGACCGAGGCCGACGCCTTCGGCAAGTGGGAGCCGAGCGAGACGGAGCTGGCGCAGATGATCGACCAGGTCGAGCACCTCGACGCCGCCGCCGCGCCCGCCGCGCAGGGCGAAGGGCACGCGGCCAAAGAGCCGGCGGCTAAAGAGAACTCGGCCGAGCCCTTCTCGATGATGGTCGAGAGCGCGAACGGCGGTGGGTCGAAGAAGAAGTTCGTGCTGTCGGGCGTGGCCGCGGCCGTCGTGCTCGCCTGCGCCGTCGCGGCCGTCCCCTTCATGAAGAGCGCGCCCGCGAAGGCCGAGGCGGGTGCGGCCGACGCGCCCGCGGCCTCCGCGCCGGCCGCACCCGCGCCCGCCGAGGCTCAGCCCGCCGAAGCCCCCGCCGACGCCGCGGCCGCCCCGGCCGCCGAGGCGAACCCCGAAGCCGCCGCCGAGGCCGCGCGCCGCGAAGAGCGCGAGCGCAAGGAGCGCGAGCGCCGCCGCCGCGAAGAGGCCGCGAAGAAGGAGGAGGCCGCGGACACACTCAACCCGACCGACGCCGCGCCCAAACCCGCGACGCCTTCCGGCCCGAAGTCCGTCCGCGTCACCGTCACCTACGACGAGGCGGGTCGCGTCACCGCGGCCTCGGTCGCGGGGGCCACGCCCGGGGCCGAAGCCTACGGCTCGACGGCCGTCCGCATCGCCCGCGGCAAACGCTTCCCCGCCGGAAAGGCCGGCTCGACCGTCGTCACCATCCCCGTCAACTGACCCTCAAGAGAGGGTGCCTCATGAACAACCCGAAATGCCCCCACTGCGGTCTCGTCAATTTCGCGTCGGCCGCGGCCTGTAAGCGGTGCGGCGCAGACCTGTCGCCCGCTGGGAGTTACGCGGGCGGGCACCAGGCGTCTTACGCGCACGCGCACGACTTCGCGGCGGCCCCCGCGGCGGAGCCCGCCCCGCCCAGAACTCTCGGCGTACTCCTCACGATTCTGGGAGTGCTGCTGAGTTTCTCCGGGGCCTACCTTCTGGCGATGGGTCACCCTTCGCCGTACTTCATGGTCGTCGGCGTCGGGATAGCCGTCAGCGGCTTTCTGATCGCCTCCGGCAGGCTCGCGGGCGTGTACGTGTACTACGCCACCTACGCGGTGATCGTGGCGTGGTCGCTCGTCGAGACCGCAGGGGCCACGAGACAGTTAGGGCCGCGCGTGTTCATCCCCACGCTCATCGCCCTCCATCTGACCCGGGAGAAAGTCCGTTCGCGTCTGAGCTGAGACACGTCACCCGACAAGCCTGCGCGGTCGGCCTCTGCTGAAGGGCCGACCGCGCAGGCTTTAACTGACCAGCCTCTATCGAAGGAAGGCAGGAACGCCATGAACAGATTCACGCTGCTCACACTCGTCGCACTCCTCACGCTCACGCCGGCCGGCGCTGACGCGCGCGCGCAGCAGCCGACGCAGGCTTCGCTCATCAACGCCTGGGAGCAGGTTCAGAAGGACGATCCCGAGACGGTCACCTTCGAGAAGCTGGGCGAGCGCAGCTACAGGTTCAAGACCAACCGCTTCCCCTTCGACGGCGAGCTGAAGGTGCTGAAGGCCACGGTGAGCGAGCCGGAGTATTCCGACGAGGTTTGGGCCTCGGGCGTCATCGAGTACGACCTCGTCGGCCTCCCGGAAGAGGTCGAGAAGAAGTACGAGCACAGCTTCGCCAACTGGCAGGCGACAAACATGCTCTACTTCGACAGGGAGGGCCGGAACTGGCTCTCCTATGAGGAGTACGCCGCGCGCCTGTCCGCGAAGTCGAAGGAGATGTTGCGCACGCAGCAGCAGCGGGAACGGCAGGAGCAGGAGAAGAAGCAGGCCAACGTCTGGCTCTCGCTGGCGCTGACGTGGGCGCCGCTCTTCGGGCTCGTCGGGTTTTGGGCGTGGCTCATGAAGAAGACGGGGCTCAGGAATCAGCGCCAGTACATGAACATGGCGACCCTGCACATGCAAAGGAGCGACGAGCACATGCAGCGCGCCGAGGAGCACATGCGGCGGAGCCGGGAGCTGTTCGAGCGCATCGCGGCGGCGGTCGAATCCTCCGGCCGCGAGAAGCAGTAGGCGCTCAAGCGCCCGAAAGACGAAGCCGCCGTCGCCAACGGTTTTGCCGTTGGCGACGGCGGCTTCGCCTTTCGCGGAGCCCGCGTCTGCCGGAGGCGACGTGTGCTTACGACACTTCCATCTTCAACGTGAGCGAGTAGTTCCCCTGTTTGCCCGGGCCGGCGAGGGTCAGCGGCTGCGCGGGCGGGCCTGTTAAATCCTGGCTGCGAACCCAGATCGACCTCGCGGCGCCGTCCTCTTTACCGATGAGCTTGTAGATGAGGCCCTTCTCCAACTCCTCGACTTTCTTACCCGTCGCCTTCTCGACGGCCTCCTTAATGACCCTCAGCGTCAGGGGCAGCGCGGGGTTGATGAGCATTAAGGCGTTCTGGTTCAGCGCCTGGTTCAGGGCGGTCGAGGCGATCTTCTCCCAGCCCGACTTGATGTCAACGTCGAAAAGCTCCACCTCGACCCTTTCGAGGGTCTGGAGGTCGAGGCCGTTGAAGATGATCTCCCTCTGCGAAACGTCCACCTTGTCCATGTCCACTTTGGGGAGCGTGTCGTGGCGCACGTAGTTGTCCTTCTTCTTGTTGCCCTTTTCGCACTCCCAGTAATCGCGCGGCCCGAGGCCGGGCAGCGCCTCGCGGGCGTAGGCGGTTTGGCCCTGGGAGTCCTTGTACCTGACGCTGATGAGCGGGCGGAATTTGCAATATTTATCTTCCAGATTCGCCGGGAAGGTCAAATCGGTGACGGTGATGTCGATGCTCGCCATGTATGACTCCTTTGTCGGGGGTTTTTCCTGAGCCGTGTCTGGCACCGCCTTCAAGCCAGGCCGACGACGCCGAGCGCGACGAGCAGCGCGCGCTTGAGGCCGAGGTCGCGGCCCGCGGGGTCGTACCACTCGTCGAGCGTGTGTGTGTTGCCGGAGGCCCCGCCCGCGCCGATGGTGACGGCGGGTAGCCCGCGCGAGATGGCGATGTTCGAGTCGGTCGAGGAGCAGTCTAAATAAGGTCGCGCGCCGAGCGCGCGCGTGGCCTCGGTGGCGAGGCGGACGAGCGGCTGCTCGGGCGCGGTCGCGCCCCCGGGGCGGTCGCCGATGAGCCTGACGTCAATCTCCAACGCGGGCGCGCCCTGCCGGCGCGAGGCGTTCTCGTCCTCGGCCGCCTCGCGCGCGGCGCGCCGGAAGAAGGCGTCGAGCCGGCCCAGCTCGGCCGGGGATTCGGAGCGCAGGTCAACGTCCATGCGCGCCTCGCGCGGGATGACGTTGACGCCCGAGCCGCCCTCGATGCGGCCGACGTTGAAGGTCGTCCGCGGGCGCTTCGGGGCCGGGTAGGCCGCGAGCCTCGCGACCGCGCGGCCCAAAGCGTGAACGGGGTTCGGCACGCCGAAGTCTCCCCACGAATGCCCGCCCGCGCCGCGGCACGTCACGCGGTAGCGGCGCGAAGCCAGGGCCGCGTGCGTGATGCGCTCCAAGCCCGGCCCGTCGATGCTGATGAAGGCGTCGGCCGAGGCCCCCCACTCGGACGCGGTCAGAAGGTGGCGCACGCCGCGCAGGTCGCCCTCGCCCTCTTCGCCCACGGTTCCGACGAAGAGGATCGAGCCGCGCGTCCCGACCTCCAACTCGTTCAACGCCCGCGCGAGCGCGACCAGCGCCGCCAGCCCGCACCCGTCGTCGGCCACCCCGGGCGCGCGCATCAGACCCGAAGGCTCGCGCCGCACCTCGCAGTCCGTCCCGGCGGGGAAGACCGTGTCGAGGTGCGCGCTCAGCACGAGCAGCGGCCTCAAGGCTCCGCCCCGCCTCAACGCCACGCAGTTCCCTTCCGCGTCCAACGCCGCGGCTTCGAGCCCGCACGCCTCGAACCTCCCGCGCAGGTACTCTGCCCGCGCCGCCTCGCCGAACGGCGGCGCGGGCACGCGCACTATGGCCGCGTGCTCCTCGTCGAAACTCTTCGACTGCCCCTCGAAGAAACGGAACGCCCTCCGCACAGACTCCGCCCCGAGGAGTTCTCTCACAATCTCCTCCGGCGCGGCATGCCTGGCGGTGGGGAAGGACATAAGAGAATCGTGAACCGTAAACCGTAAACCGTGACAAGTGAAAGCCTGTCTTACTTGTCACGGTTTACGGTTTACGGTTCACGGCTTTAAACCAACTGCATGACCTCTTCTTCGCTCAGGACGCCGCGGGCGCTCTTGGCGCGGTCGTAGATGCGCTGGACGCGCTCGTCGGAGGCTTCGAGGCCGCGCGATTCGAGCCAGTAGACGACGTTGGACTTGCCGCTCATCGGGCCGACCTCGATCTGCTGGCGCATGCCGAAGAGCCCGGCGGGCACGCCCGAGTAGATGAGGTCGGCCAGCTCGTTGTCGCCCTTCCTGAAGCTCTTAATCACCGCCGCCGCGTGGACGCCCGTCGCCGTGCGGAAGGCGTCGCGCCCGAAGACGGGGTAGTTGAGCGGGATCGTCCAGCCGCAACTTTCGGCCGCCTTCTCGCAGTAGTCGCGCAGGCGCGAGAGGTCGTTGTCGATCCAGCCCATCAGCTTCAGGTTGACGAGCAGTTGATCCATCGGCGTGTTGCCGACGCGCTCCCCCACACCTAAAGCCGAGCCGTGCACCTGGTCGGCTCCGCCCTCGATGGCCGCGATGGAGTTGATGACCCCGAGCCCGCGGTCTTGATGGCCGTGCCAGTCGAGGCGCACCTGCTCGCCCTGCTCTTCGATGATTCTCTTAACAAACCGGACGACGGCGCGCGCCCCGTCGGGCGTGGCGTGGCCGACGGTGTCGCAGACGCACACCGCCCGCGCGCCCGCGCGGATGGCCGTCGTGTAGAGCGCGCGGATGGTGTCGGGGTCGGCGCGGGTGGTGTCCTCGGTGACGAACATGACGGGCAGACCTTCCCCGACGGCGAAGGTCACTGCCTCCTCGGTTAACTGAAGGAGCTTGTCGAGCGTCCACCCCTCGGCGAAGAAGCGGATGAAGGAGGAACCGAGGAAGGTGCAGGCTTCGATGGGGATGCCGGCGCGCTGCGAGATCTCGGCGATGGGGCGGATGTCGTTCTGGTGCGTGCGCGCGGCGCAGTTGGGCCGAATCCGCAACTTCTGTTCGGCGATCTCGCGCGCCAACCTCTCGACGCCCTCGGCGTGCGTGCCGCCCGCGCCGGGCAGGCCGATGTCGGCGGTGTCGATGCCCAGGTCGTTCATGAGGTGGAGCAGCTCCACCTTCCTCTCGACCGTCGGCTCGCAGACGGAGGGCGATTGCAGCCCGTCGCGCAGCGTCTCGTCGTCCAGGCTGATGCGGCGTCCGGGCGCGGGGTGCGTCGGCTCCACGCGGTTCCAGTCGTAGATTAAATCGTTGGCCGGCACTTCCGTCTCCACCTCCGTTGTCTCGGCGATTTAAACCTCTTCGGCGTGTTTAGAGGAGAGCCCGATTACAGCAACGCCGCGCGCGCGTGTCAAGCAAAGGCAGTAGGCAGATGGCAGTAGGCAGTAAAAAGCAAAATCCTTTCGCGAAGCAGGTCTGAAGTAAATGGGGCGGCGAGTTGTTAACCTCGCCGCCCCCGATTCTTTTAGGCGGATTCGTTAAGACGCTTCTTGTCTTAACTGCCTACTGCCTACTTCCTCATTCTACTTCGCCCCGTACTTGTCGAAGGGAGTCCAGGCCGAGTCGTCCGTCGCCTTGCAGCGCGCGAGCGTCGTGTACTTGCACACGTCCACGGCGTAGACGGGGTGAATCTCCCAGACCGAGATGCGGACGGGGCTGCCGGGCGCGGGTTTGCCGTTCGTGCAGGGCTTGTGCTCGGCGTCGAAGGTGAGCGCGCCGGTGACGCGCAGAGGGTACTTGGCGAAGAGCGCGTTGCTCGTGGCTGAAGCAAGCTTGTTCCAGGCGGCGGGGCGGAAGTGCGGGCTCACCTCGGCGCTGACGGCGTCGCAGCGCGGGTCGGTCGTCCCCGCCGGTCGCTTGAGGATGAGCCCCGGCACGGTGCGCAGCGTGAGGTGGATGTCGTTGTTGTCGCCGCCGTTCAGGTTGCAGTTCACGTCCTCGCCGCCGTGCGTGTCCGCGAACTCGTAGGCCATCACGTAGCCGGCGAAAGAGACCTTCGAGCCCTCGCCCACCGTCAGGCTCTTCCCGCCGTCCGTGATGTCGAGGTTCTTGAGCGGGGAGCGGTCGGCGGGCATCTTCTGGCCGGAGCCCCACACGAGGTTCGGCAGGTTGTTGACGGCCGTCTGCAAGGCGACGAAGGCGTCGTAGCTGACGGGCACGGGGTCGCCTGTCACGCAGAAGTTGTTCTTGGCGAGGTTCTGTAGGACGTGCGGCTGGCTGCCCTTAATGAGGGCGGAGTGCCCGCCCACGGGGCACGTCCCGTCGATGGGCTGTCGGGCTTTGATGGCGTCGAAGGGGAGCGTACAGCCCGGCTGGAAGGAGTTGTCCTGCGGCGGCGGCGGACTAACAAGGCCGTGCGTGCGCGCGGCGCGCGGGGCTTGAACAGAAAGTAAAAGGCAGAGAAGAGCGGCGGCGGACAGGACTCGAAGCTTCATCTCGTCAACCTCCAAAGGAAGGGGCGGGCGTGGGAAAACTCTGTAAGGCGTGGTAACGCTTCGGGCACTCGGAGCGGCGCGATTAGAGCAAGCGGCGCACGCGCGTGTCAAGGAACCTCTTCCACTCGCTCGCTCGCCCCGCGCACACATGTCCTGTATCATGGGGTCCTTTGGAAAATTCTCATGAAGACACTTAAAAGACTTTTCGAGCGCAACCGCGCGTGGGCCGAGGAGATCAGCGCGCGCGAGCCGGGGTTCTTCCGCGAGCTGGCGCGGCAGCAGACGCCGGAGTACCTGTGGATCGGGTGCTCGGACTCGCGCGTGCCCTCGACGCAGTTGGTTGACCTCTCGCCCGGCGAGATGTTCGTCCACCGCAACGTCGCCAACGTCGTCGTCCACACAGACCTCAACTGCCTGTCGGTCATGCAGTACGCGGTTGACGTTCTGAAGGTCAGGCACATCATCGTCTGCGGCCACTACGGCTGCGGCGGCGTGCAGGCGGCGCTCGAAGGCGGGCGCTTCGGGCTCATCGACAACTGGCTGCGCCACGTGCAGGACGTGGCCGAGAAGCACTCGGACGCGCTCGCGCGGGCGCCGGACGACGCGGCGCGGCTCAAGCTCCTGTGCGAGCTGAACGTGCGCGAGCAGGTCACGAACGTCTGCCGCACGACCATCGTGCAGGACGCGTGGGAGCGCGGGCAGGAGCTGTCCGTTCACGGGTGGGTCTACGCGCTCGAAGACGGGCTGCTGCGCGACCTCGGGGTGTGCGTCACCTGCGCGGAAGACCTGACGGCCGCCGAAAAGAAAGTTGAAACCGTTTCGTGAACGGCGCAGCACGCGCCGTCCCGTATACTCGCGCGTAACATCTCACCGGACGGGGGGCTGAACGTGATGTCGGCGAACGGCAAAAAGACGGTCGTCATCGACGGGGCCAACGTGGCCTACGAGGAGCGCAGCGCGGGCGGCAAGCCGAAGCTCTCGAACCTGCTCAAGGTGCGCAGGGAGTTGGAGGAGCGCGGGCAGGAGGCCGTCATCATCGTGGACGCCAGCCTCAAGTACGACATCGACGACGCCGAGCAGTTGGAGAAGCTCATCCGGTCGCAGCAGGTGCGGCAGGTGCCCGCCGGCACCGACGCCGACTACTTCATCATCCAGTTCGCGCACGAACTCGACGCCCTCATCGTCACTAACGACCGCTACAAGGACTACGCCGAGCAGTACCCCTGGATACAGGAGCGCCGCCTGCCCTACATGATCGTCAAGGGCGAGGTCGTCCTCTACGAAGAGCAGCAGTGAGGCGGCGCAGGAGTATTTAACCACGGAGACGCGGCGGCACGGCTTGTTGAGCATTCCTCTTCAAGCCGTGCCCCCGCGTCTCCGTGGTTAATTTTTTCCGTTCAGGAAGTCTTCGCGGATGGGGGAGAAGATGTCGATGAGGACGACCTCCTCTTCGAGCATCGTCGCGCCGTGCCAGCTCCCGGGCGGGAAGTGGAGCACGTCGCCCGCCTCCGCGACCCTCTGCTCGTCGCCGACGGTGAAGAGGACGCGGCCGCGCTCGACCAGAGTGATCTGCTCGTGCGGGTGTTCGTGCGGGGGCGTGACGACGCGCGGCGCGAAACGCAGGCGGCAGACCATCACCCGCTCCCCGACGATCATCTGCCGCTCGGTGCCGTCCTCCAGAACCTTGACGGGGACGCGCGTCCAGTCCGTGTGCTGCGGGTGCGGTCTGATTTTCGACTTGGCTTCCATGTTTTAACCTCAGTACTGAGGACTGAGTACTGAGGACTGAGTGAAGAAATCGGTTCCTCACTCAGTCCTCAGTACTTTTTATCGTGATGCGCCAGCGCGCGGCCGCGCCCGCCTTCAGAGTTACGTCACGCGCTTCGTAGACGAGGTGCAGCGGCACCCCGCCGCGCGCGCCGCGCCCCGTGGCCCCGCCGCCCGCGGCCTGCACCGAGACGCTCAAGGGCCAGTCCGCCGCCGCCGAGACTTCGAGCGCCCCGCCGTCGAAGACGAAGCGGTCGCGCCGCCCGCCTGCGAATGAGACCTCGCTCCGCGCCGCGGTCGTCGGCACGGCCACCCGCCAACGCTTAACCGTCACGTCGGCCGACGCCTTCAGGGTCTCCTCGCGCTGGAGTGTCGCGCCCTCCAACCGCCAGACGACCTCGCTCGTAATGCCGGGGTCTTCCGACTGCCCCGACCTGCTCCCGACCGCGACCCAGCGACGCCAGACCGCGCGCAGGCTCTTGCCGTCCGCCGAGGGCTCGATCTCGTCCGCGCCGTCCGCCGCGACGAGGGTGCGGCCGTTCGCCAGTTCGACGAAGGGCACGAGCGCGGGGTAGACCTGCTCGACCGGCGCGGCGAAGCCCGGCAGGCCGTGCGGCGCGGGCAGGTAGTCGGCCACGCCCGGCTTCGTCCCCGTCGTCAGGGGGAGCGTGAAGTAGAGCGGCCCCCGGCGCACGAGCCACACGCCCGCCTGCCTCTCCCCGCGCCGGAAGAACTCGAAGCGCGCGAGGTCGGCGCGGGCGACGGCGCCCGGGAACTGCTTCAGGTTCTCCCTCGCCAACCCTTCGGTAAAGTGCGTGTGCGCGAGCGCGGCCTTGCCGAAGAAGCCCGTCGTCTGCTGCCACTCGCGGTCGTGCGAGATGTACGCGTAGTTGCCGCGGCCGAAGGCGAAGACCGAGAGCTTGTGCGCCTTCGCGTCGTAGTCCTGGCGGAGCCAGCGCCAGGCTTGATAGTAAGCCGCGGCCAACTCCGCGAGCCGCGCGGGCCGGAACTCGGGGTTGCGCGCGAGGAAGGCGACGATCTCAAGCGTGTCGAGGTAGGAGACGACGCCGAGGCTGCGGCCCCACGCGTAGCCGTAGCCGTCGGGCTGCACCAAGTCCCACCAAAGTTGCATCTGCGCCTTGAGCGAAGGGCGGAGGGCGTCGAGTATGTCCTTGCGCCCGGCGTCCTCGGCCGCGTTCCAGACGAAGCGTGCGTACTCGTTCGAGTAGCGGTCGAAGCGCCCCGTCGGCGGCGCGTCGTCGGCGTAAAGCTTGCCGCCCGCGAAAGGTCGCGCGGCGCGCGTGACGACGCCGTCCAGAAGCTCACGGTCTTTCAACAGCCCGAGCTGGAAGCTGACGCTCGCGATGCGCGCCGCCACGCCGAGGTAGTTCTCGGGAAGGTTGATGACCTTCTGCGCCTTCGCGTCGTAGAAGGCCGACACGTCGAGCAGCTTCCGCCACTGCGCGCGCTCCTCCTCAGACAGGCTCTGCCAGACGGCGTTGCGTCCGAGGTCGTGCCCGAAGTGCCGCAGCGCCAGCACGCAGTAGAGCTGCGAGAAGCGCGTACTCTTCAGGCGGTATTCGAGCAGCCCCACCTCTGCTACCGTGCGCGCGATGTCGCGGCCGGCGAGCGTGCGCTCGCCCGACATCTCGGCGTAGGCCGCGAGCGCGCGCGCCCAGGTGCCCCACGTGTACTCGCCGCCCGCGCCCGCGCCGAGCACGCGCGCGGGCGGCGGGTCGAGCGACTTGATGTCCGCGAGGTGCGCGGCCATCTCCGCGCCGAGGAAGGTTTTCACCTCATCCGCCAGCGCGGCCGCGTCAACCGTCGCGGCATCTTTTGAATTAACCTTACGCCGCCCGGCCGCCCCAGCCGGCGGCGCGAGCAGCGAGAAGGTCATAAGTAATAGCAGCGAGGCTCTCAGCATCTTCTTGATCTATCACCTGGCCGTCTTAATCTACCACCTTGCCGACTTAATCTATCACCTTGCCGCCGTTTAGAGGCGGGCTATGCCCGCCGGCCCGGGTCACACCGAAGGTTGAGCCGGCGGTCGGAGACCGCCTCTAAACGGGAGGTTGAAACGAAACGAGAGGTTGAAACACGCCTCCCTTAGAAAGTGAACTTCATGCCGAGCTGGATGGTGCGCGGCGGGCCGGCGGCGGTCAGCGTGCCGAACGAGGCGTTGGCGAGGTTGACCTCCATGTCGCGGAAGTTCGTCCGGTTGAAGGCGTTGAAGACGTCGGCCTGTAGTTGCAGCCGCAGGTGCTCGGTCAGGCCGATGCGGCGGCGGAAGGAGAAGTCCCAGACCTGCGAGCCCGGCCCCTGGACGGTGCCGACGCCGGACGTCCCGCGCCGCGTGTCGGGCGCGTTGGCGAAGGCCGCGCGGTTGACCCACGCCGCCTGGCTGCGTTCGCCGTTCGGCAGAAGCACCTCGCCCCCGACGTAGTCGGCGCGGCGGCTCCCGATGGAGGTGTTGCCGACGACGGTGAAATACGCGCCCGACTGCAAGCGCGTGATGCCGCTTATCTCGTAGCCGCCGAAGACCGCGCGCAGGAACCCGTTCGAGCCGTTCAGCGTCGGCAGCGTGTAGGTGTAAGTCGCCGCGAAGATGTGGCGGCGGTCGAAGGAGGCCGGGCCGTAGTTGTAGTCGTGGTTGAAGGCGTCCTCGGGGTTGTCGTTGAAGCCGCTCGCGTCGGTCAGAACCTTCGACCACGTGTAGCTCAGCGTCGCGCGCGTGCGCCCCGTGCGCTTCGCTGCGAAGAGTTGCATCCCGTGGTAGTTCGAGGTCGAGTCCGACAGGCGCATGCGGATGGCCGAGTAGCCCTTGTACGGGCGCAGCGCGTTCGTGTCCACGCGCTGCGCCGCCGGGAGCGCCGCGTTGGCCCTCAGCGCGTCGAAGCTGGCCTGGTTGATGTCGGGCTGCCTTATCAGATGACGCCCGAGGTTGCCGACGTAGGCCGCCTCAGCGAAGAAGCCCCACCACAGCTCGCGCTGGACGCTCAAGGAGTAGCTCTGCGTGTAGGGCGTGTCGAGGTTCGGGTCTACGGCGTTGATGGTGTCGAAGGGCGCGAGCGTCGTCGAGCCGCTCGTGATGTTCGACAGGTTCGCGTTCGAGAACTGCGAGCTGGTCACGTAGGGCGGGTTGCCCTCGGACGGGAAGATGAGGTTGCCCTCGACGCGGTCGTAGTAGATGCCGTATCCACCGCGGACGGCCGTCTTGTTGTCCTTGAACGGCGAGAAGGCGAAGCCGACGCGCGGCATGAAGTAGTGGTGGCCGTTGTAGAGGCCGCGCGGCGCGCCCGCCGGCACCGAGAGCACGAACGCGCTGTCGCCGCCGGGCACGCGCCCGAGTTCTTCCGGCGGGACGCCGTTCCCGGCGCGGACGAGGCCGTTCAGGCGGTTGCCACCCTTCGTCGGGTCAATCGTGCCGTTGGCGAGCACCGTCACGGCCTGCGCCGGGTCGTAGCGCCGCGGGTCGAAGTTGGCGAGGTTGTTCGCCTGCGTGTAGAAGGGAGTGCCGTACTGGTAGCGCACGCCCAGCTCAAGGCTCAGGCGAGGGCCGACCTTCCAACTGTCGTTGACGAACGCCTCGGTCTGCGTGAAGCGGAAGAAGCCGACGGGGTCGATGGACGACTCGCTGTAGGTGCGGAAGTTGCCGAGCAGCGCGTCGGCCAAAGCGTTCCCGGTCGTGCGCGTGTTGCCCGCGGTGTTGAAGGCGACGTTGCCGGCGTAGGTCGTGCGCCCGTTCTGGTCGATGCGGTTGCGGTAGATGAGCGCGCCCGCCTTCAAGGTGTGCGAGCCCCGCACCCACGTCACGTTGTCGCCCGCCATAATGTCGGTCGTCGGCGAGACGAGCGAGCGCGCCGCGCCCGCGAAGCTCGCGAACCCGGTGATGGAGGTGTCGGGGATGCTGTTCCCGTAGACGCCGCCGCCGGGGAAGAGCTGCGCGTACTGGAAGCCGTAAGTCTCGCGCTTCCAGAAGTCGCTGGCGGGCGGGATGTGCTGCGAGACGATGCTGACGTTGGCCTTCGCCTCGTTAATGAAGGTCGGCGTGACGAGCCAGGTGTAGGCGACCTGGTACGAGGTGCCGGGGCGCGAGCGCGCGGAAGGGATCGTCGGGAGCTGCGAGTTGATGAAGGTGCCGAACGGGTCGATCAGCTCGTTGCTGTCGTGGATGTAGCGGCCGTAGACGCTGTGCGAGGCGTTGAAGCGGTAGTCGAGCCGGATGATCTCCTGCCGCCAGTCGAACGGGTTCGGCTGCTGGAAGGTCGCGTTGTTGCCGACGGGCAGGTTGCGGTAGCTCGTCGCCAGCGCGATCATCTCGCGGTAGACGTTGGCGATGGCGCGGCCGTCCGCGGTGATGCCCGCGGGCTGCCCGTTAAGTCTCAGGTTGGCGAGGTTGCGCCCCGGGATGGGCTGGCCGGCGGCGACGGTCGCGCCCGTCGCGGGGTTGACGCCCGTGTAACCGGTCGGCACGTTGAGCGTGCCCGTGCGCCCGCTGAAGTCGCCGTTCAGCTCCGCCAAAGTCGGCACCGTGCGGACGACGGGGTTGGCGAGGCGGCGAATCTTCTTCCACTCCATGCCGCCGAAGAAGAAGAACTTATCCTTGACGATGGGGCCGCCGAAGCTGAAGCCGAAGTCGTTGTACCTGAGCGTCGGACGGACGGGCGCGAAGAAGTTGCGCGCGTCGAGCTTGTCGTTGCGCAGGTACTCGAAGGCCGAGCCGTGGAACTCGTTCGTCCCCCCGCGCGTCACGACGTTGACCTGCGCGCCGGAGTTGCGCCCGTACTCGGCCGAGAAGTTCGCCGTCTGCACCTTGACCTCCTGTATGAAGTCGATGCCGACGTTGTTGATCTGGCTGGCGTTGCTGCCCGACTGCAAGTTCGTCCCGCCGTCCACGGTCATGTTGGTCATCTGCCCGCGGTTGCCGTTGATCGACTGCGTGTTGGTGGCGAGGCTCGTGGAGAGTTCCAACTGGTCGTCGGTGGTCTGCGCGACGCCGGGGATGAGCGAGAGCAACTGGATGTAGTTGCGCCCGTTCAGCGCGAGGTTCTGCACCTGCTGGCTGTCGATGACGCGCGCCACCTCGCCCGAGGTGTTGTTGACCGTCTCGCCCAAAGCGGTCGAGACCTGCACGGTCTCGGTCACCTGCCCCGGCTCTAAGGCCACGTCAACCGTCAGGCGCGCGTCGGCCGTCAGGGCCACGCCGCGCTGCTCCGCGCGCTTGAAGCCCTGGCTCTCGGCGGCGACGACGTAAGTCCCTACGGGGAGGTTCGTCACCGTGTAGAAGCCGTCCGCGTCCGCGACGGCCGTCCGCACGAGGTTCGTCGCGGCGTTCGTCACCGTGACGGTCGCGCCCGGCACGGACGCGCCCGCCGAGTCCGTGACCGTGCCCGAGATGCGGCCGACGACCGTCTGCGCCGAAGCCGCCCGCGGCGCGAGCGCGAGGGCGAACATGAGACAGCAGGCGAGCGACACTGCGAGGCGGCGCGACGTGGGACCGAAGAGAACCGGCATAACTCTCACCTCCGACGTTGAAAGTTCGTGACTGACCGCGGGCAATACTACGCCGCCGAGCACCAGCGCCGAGGCTTGCCCCGAAGAGTTCCTGACTTCCCTTTTGTTCGGCCGCCCCCGGAAGCGGGGGACGGAATTCTTTCACACGCGCTTCAGGCCACGCGCGGCGCCGCGAACGTCGGCGCGGCGATGAGCGCCGCCGCCCCGCGCAGGCGCGGCTGCACCTGCGCGGGCGAGACGCGTATCGGCGTGCTCTCCGCGGAGGCGATCAGGACGCGCTCCGCGAGGGCGGAGCGCACCGTCTCCTCGATCAAGTCCCAGGCGGTCGTGATCTCGCCCGCGAGGTAGATGCAGTTTGGGTTGAGCGTGTTGACGACCGTCGCGAGCCCGAGGCCCAGGAAGCGCGCCGTCGCCTGGATGGCGGCGGTGGCCTTGGCGTCGCCGCCGCGCGCGCGCGCGACGAGGTCGAGCACGTTGAAGGAGTCGCGGCCGGCCTCGTGGAGGGCTTTTGGACTGAGTTTGGACAAATTCCACCCGAAGTAACGGGACAGGGTGGCGAGGTTCGAGACGTACGACTCCCAGCAGCCCGTCATCCCGCACATGCAGCGCGGCCCGTCCAGGCTCAGGGGCATGTGGCCGAACTCGCCCGCGATGTGGTCGCGCCCGCGCACCAGCTCCCCGTGGACGACGACGCCAACGCCGACGCCGTCCGAGACGCTCACGTAGACGAAGCTCTGCGTGGCCGCCGCCTCGCCGCGCTCGAGCCACAGGTGCGCGAGCGAGCAGGCGCGCCCCGAGTTCTCGATCTGCACGGGGAGCCCCGTCGCCGCGGCCAGCTTGTCGCGGATGTCCACGTCGCGCCAGCCGAGCGTCGGGGCGTTCAGCACGCGCCCCGTCCGGTGGTCTACCATGCCCGGCACGACGACGCCGATGCCTTCGCAATTCCCCGCCGCGCCCTGCGTTTTCAGCATTCTTTTGACGCGCGACGCCAGATCCCTGACGAACAGCGGCAGCTCGAAGACCGTGTCGTAGACCTCGAGCGCGAGCTGCCGGCCAGAGAAGTCGGACAGCATGACGTAGGTCTTGCTGAAGCGCACGTCCACGGCGACGGCCAGCCGATCCTGCGTCCGTATGTGGAGGAAGGTCGGCTTGCGGCCCCGCGTCACCTCGCCCGTCGCGCCCTCGTAAATCAGACCCTGCTCGATCAACTCCTGCGCGAGCACGCTCACCACGCCGCGCGTCACGCTCATGCGGCGGGCGAGGTCGGCGCGCGAGATGGGCTGGTGCTCGCGGATGAGGTTGAGCGCGATGCGTCGGTTGATCTCGCGCGAGGTCGTCCGCGTGGCCACCTGGAAGTCGTGCGTGTTGATCTTTCTCATGGGAATGCCGCCGGGCATTTGTTCAAAGTTTGGACAAAATATCCCCGCGCAAGCCTCCTGTCAAGAAATATTTTTAAGGCGTGAACCGTGAACCGTAAACCGTGACAAGAAGGAAGGCAGTATTTTCTTGTCACGGTTTACGGTTCACGGTTCACGGCCTTCTTGCCTTTTTACTTTTGGCTTCCGTTTGTTGTAGCCTCGCCTCGGCCCCGCGCCCTCCGGCCGAACGACTCCCCGCAGGGCCCCTCGGCGCTAAAGGTGAAAAGGATGCTGGTAGCACTCGGCTCGGCGCGGGCGGCCAAGATCATGGCGCTGCGCGCGGCCTGCGCGCGCGTCGCGGAGGTGGACGCGCGCTGGAGGCAGGCGGAGCTGGTCGCGCGCACGGTCGAGACGGGCGTCCCGCGCATGCCGCTCAACGACACGCAGCTCATGCGCGGCGCGCGCAACCGCGCCGAGGCGGTGCGCGAGTTGCTTGAAGCCGAGGGCAATCCGGCCGACCTCTACGTCGGGCTCGAAGGCGGCTTCCACTCGATCACGTTCGACGGCGAGCGGCGGACGTTTTTGCACGGCTGGGCCTACGTGACGGACGGCGCGCGCGGCTACTTCGGCCACGCGCCCGCCGTCGCCGTGCCCGCGGCGATAGTCGCGCGCGTCGAGCGGACGGGGCGCGAGCTGGGCGAGGTCATCGACGAGGTCGCCGCCTCGAAGGACGTGCGGAGCCGTGAGGGGGCGTGGGGCGTCCTCTCGCGGGGCCTGCTGACGCGCGCGATGAGCTTCGAGACGGCGCTGGTCGCCGCCTTCGCGCCGTTCTACAACGCGCGCCTGTACGGACGAGATTTCGCGTGAAAGGTTCTTAGAGAAGGATGGTCGAGAGACTCACGGCGGAAGGTAACGACGAGCACCTCGTCAAGGTGTGGCAGGGCACGACGGGCTGGGTCGAGGTCATCGCCGGCTCGATGTTCTCGGGCAAGTCCGAGGAGTTAATCAGGCGGCTGCGCCGCGCGAGGATCGCGCGCCTCAAGGTGCAGGTCTTCAAGCCCGACATCGACAACCGCTACTCGAAGGAGCACATCGTCTCGCACTCCGAGATGCGCCACGAGTCGAGCGCCGTGCGCAGCGCGCGCGAGATTCTGGAGCTGCTCGACCCCGAGACCGAGGTCGTCGGCATCGACGAGGGGCAGTTCTTCGACAACGACCTCGTGGAGATCGTCAACCAACTGGCCGGGCGCGGCGTGCGCGTCATCGTCGCGGGACTCGACCAGGACTATACCGGCAAGCCCTTCGAGCCGATGCCGCAGCTCCTGGCCGTGGCCGAGTACATCACCAAGACGCACGCCATCTGCGTCCGCTGCGGCCAGCCCGCCAACTACTCGCAACGCATCGTCCAAGTCGAGGGCCAGGTCGTCGTCGGCGCGGCGGACGCCTACGAGGCGCGCTGCCGCCGCTGCTTCGTCCCGCACGCCGACGCCCCGACCGTCCACGAAGACTAAACGTCCAAGGAGTCAAAGCCCCATGCCCAAAAGCCTGCGCCTCGTCCTGCCCGCCCTCTTCATCGCCCTCGCCACCGGAATCGCTTCGGCGCAGGAGACTCGCACGCCCGCGCCCGGCTCGGCCGAGCGTAAGGCCATCGCCGACGCCTTGCGCGCGCCCGTCGAGAAGGAGTTGAAGCAGAAGGTCGTCTT
Organism: Pyrinomonadaceae bacterium; assembly: GCA_035563535.1. GTDB lineage: Bacteria > Acidobacteriota > Blastocatellia > Pyrinomonadales > Pyrinomonadaceae > QHXN01. Next base: position 123,089 of record DATMVD010000095.1, read on the forward strand.
CAAGATCGACCACCTCAAGGCGAGCGGCGACTGGGCCTTCCTGCGCGGCGTGCCGCAGCGGCCGGGCGGGGGCGAGGTTGACTACAGCGTCACGCCTTATCAGCAGCGCATCGAGGACGGCGTCTTCGACGACTGGATTTGCGCCCTGCTGCGCAAGCGCGCGGGCAAGTGGCAGGTGGTCAAGTACGTCATCGGCGCGACCGACGTGGCCTACGAGGGCTGGGACGAGGAGTACAAAGCGCCCTCGGCGATCTTCCGGTAGACGTTCGAGACTACTCGATCGCCCTCACCAGGATGTGCCCGAACAGGATTCCGATGCCCATCCCGATGCCCAGCCCGATGGCGACCCTGGCGGCCCGTGGGAGTTCGCGCGGGTTGACTTTTCTGACCTGCGAATAGGGGACGGTCGTCACCACGCCCGTCTTCGGTTCGACCACGACGAACTCTTCCGCCCCCGCCTCCCTGACGTAGCCGCTCACTTTCTTCCTGTCGCGCAGCGTCACGCGGACGCGCGCCGACTCGCCCGTCCCGAGCGTGCCGATCTTCGCGCGCACCCGCTCGACCCGCCGGGCCTCGCCCGCGCCGCCCGTCTGAGCCTGTACGGGGCCGGCCGCCAGTTGAATCAACAACCCGGACAGCGTAAGCGCAAGAAGTTTCCTGTACATCTCTCACCTCCGCAAACGTGCTGGCCTTTCGCCACGCGTGGAGGCAACTGCCGCGCCCCAACGGTTGCGGACGATAGGCCCTTCAGGCGGGAGGTGTCGCTTTCAATTTTGGTTATGAGATGTGACGCGTGAAAGGTAATTGTTGCGGGGGTCGTGCCCCCTCGGCGTGTCTCGGGGGATTCGGCGGCCGGGGGTTCCGGCTCTATGGCCTGGCCGCCTTCTCCTTCTTGTCACGCACACGCCGGATGACGGGCAGCAAATCTTTACGCACCTCTTCCCAGGCGAGGGAGCGCGGCGACGCCTCCGCGATGCTCTTGTACTTCGGGGCCAACCTCTGCAACCTGCCGAGGAAAGTATCTTCGTCGCTGGCGCAAGGTTCGAGCTTTACCGTGACGACCTCGACCTCACCCTTGTCCCGCCTCTCCTTCGCACGCCGCAGCTCCGTGTCTCTGATGTAAGGGCGTACGAGCGAGGTCATGCTGGCGACGAAGAGGAAGATGTCCATCGCCTCAAGCCTCTGCCGAATCTCCTCGTCCCACTCCTCGCCCGCGATGAGCCGCACGTCGCGCCAGGGGGAAAGCCCGTGCTGCTGTTCAAGGATGTCGAGGATGAGGTCGAGCCGCTTGAGCTGCCGCTCGTCCTCGTGCGCGTAGCAGACGAAGAGGCGGACGGGCGCGGGCGCGGTCGAAGGCTCGCGGTCGATAGCGCGAGCCTCCGCGGGCATGAGCTTGTCCAGCTCGCGCGTTACGTTCACCTCCGCCGTGCCTTCGGGCTGGACGGCAAGCTTCTGCTTCGGCCTGTTGGGCCGCTCGAACTCGCGCAGGGCCTTTACGTCAATCCAGCGCTCGCCCTCGCCGGTCAACTCCAACTCTTCGGTCGGCCGCATACGCATCTCGGCGTGGAGCGTCTCAAGCTCGCGGCGCACCATCGCGACGAGCACGCGCCGCGTCTCGTCTTCGCCGCCGAGGACGAAGACGTGTATCTCGGAGCGGTCGGTCTCCTCGCGTATCAGGGCCTGCGCTCCGGCGTGGCGGAGGACTACGCCGTGCCGCCAGTGCGGCGCGTCTTCGCTCAAGGCGTGCGTGCGGACGACGAAGCGCGGGAGCAGGCCCGGCGGCAGCACGTCGTAGCGGTAGCGCAGGCGCACGGGCGCGTCGTCCCACGGCTCCGGCATCTCCGGCTCGAACTCCGGCAGCAGTTCGGGCACGAGGTAGCGCACGGGCCTCCCCTGCTCCTCCTCGCTCGCGTAGCAGAGCTGGAAGGCGCGCATCAGTTCGAGGATGAAGCCGTGCGTCTCGCGCGGGTAGTCTTTCGTCTTGATGACGTTCTCGCGCTCGGCCTCCTCCAAGACCCTCGGCATGTCCGCGACCGCCAACTGTCCGTGGTTTTCCGCGACGGACGGCGCGCGGATGACGGCGTACACGCCACCCGTCACCCAGCTCGGGTTGAGCACGCGCGTGTCGTGCAGCCGCGGGTCTTTCCCGAAGTAGAGCGCCAGCCCCAGCGCGTGCAGTATGCCCGCGAGGTCTGCCTGCGCGTCCGGCCGCCTCTCACCAAACCCATCGCAGAGCGCCGTGAACTGCCCATAGGTGAGGAAGTTTTCGCGCATGCCCGCCACGGCGTCCTTAATCTCGCGCCAGTGCTTCGGGAACGGCAGCCACACGTCGGGCATCTTCTCCTGAACGGTCGTCGAGATTGCCTCACGTAACTCCTCTATCCCGTTGCCCCGCATAGCGTCCGTCGAGATGAAGGCAATAATGAAGGGATACTTCCGCCGCAGCTTCACCTTATCAATGGGCCAGCGCCGCGGGTAACTCCAATTCAGGACGACGATGGTGGGTGAACCTCCACCCTGCGTCTCGATGAGCTTGAGCCAATATTCCGCGTCGCGCTGCGCGAGGTTCGTGCGCGGCTCAAGCACCAGCAAGTAGAGGCTGCGCTCTGTGAGAAAGAACTGGTGCGTCGAGTGCAGAATCTCTTGCCCACCAAAGTCCCACGCGCGCGTCCTGACCTGGCCTTTCGGACATCCAAGCGTCAATTCCCGGATGGAGATGGAATGAGTCTCCGACTCATTCTTATCCGGCGTCTCGCCAGCAAGCTGCTTGACTAGCGTCGTCTTCCCCGCCTTCCCCCGCCCGACGAGCAGCAGTTTCATCTCTAGCAGCGGCCGGCTCTCTTGCACCCTAGACTCGAAATAGTAACGGAAGATTTCCTGGGGCGGCCTGCTCAGTATGCTCTCCGGCAGACCAAGGCTGAAGTTACCAGCTAGCGTCAGCTCTGTGATAGGTAGATGGCTCAGGCCTTCCGGAAAGGACTCTAGATAATTTTCTCGCAACCTAAGAACGCGAAGCTTAGTCAACTCTCTCATCTGTGGTGGAAGTTGATGAAGGCTATTGTCCTCTAGATCGAGCACTTTGAGAGCCCTAAGTTCTCCAATCCACTCAGGAAGTTTTTTGATTCTGTTGCCAGCTAATTGAAGAACTTCGACCTCGCATAAATTGCGAATGCTTTCAGGAACTATCTTCAACCCTAAGTCATCCAGACTTAAGGTTCGGGTTCGAGTACCGAACCTCTCCGCATAAACATCTATCCACGATTGGTTGGGCTCAACGGGATTGGCCTTCCACTCAACGATTCGTTCTTCGGCAATCTGTTCAGGCGTACGTGCGCCAACGGCGGGCTGCGCTTCGGGTGGGGTTCTCTTTTTGGGCACCTTCGGCTCCTTTTGGCAAGTGGGTGTCCGCGGCGTGCGGGCGTCGGAATCGGCGTCGGGGATTATAAAGCAGTTCGTGTGAGACGGTGCGTGCGTTTGTGAGTCGGCGGCGCGCTTAATCCGTTGTGGGTGTCTCGGCGGGCGGGGGTTCGAGTTCTTCGGCGAGGCGGGTCCAGACTTGGGCGAAGGTCTCGACGTCTTTGCGGGTCTGTTCGAGGACGCGGCGGCTGTCCATGTAGGCGGCCCAGTGGGGGGTGTTGACGAGGGCCTCCTGCGTGTCGTCGCCCAGGGCGGAGGCCATGAGGGCGACGAGGTCCTGGGTGACGCGCGTGTGTTCGAGGAGCGCCTGGATGATGTTGTAGGCGAGGCGCGCCTGTTCGTAGGCGAGGTTGCCGGAGGCCGCGGGTTGTTCGTTCTCGCCGGACATCAATCCGACTCCTCACTCGAAGGCTGTGAGCACCAGCTCCCGCGCACGAGCGGAAGCTCCGCGACGTGCGCGGCGCAGACCTCCGCGTCGCCCGCGAAGACCTTCAGCTCGGTGCCCGGCGCGAGGAAGTCGTACTTGACGACGGCGAGGGCGACGCGGCGGCGCAGGCGCGGCGAGAAGACCGTGGAGGTGATGCGGCCGGCCTCGCGCCCCCCGGCGCAGTCGCGCAGGCGCGCGTCCGAGGGGGGCTCGGCGTCGCGGTCGAAGACGACCCCGGTGAGCCGCTTGGCGACGTGGCCGCGCCAGTGTATGCGCGCGATGATCTCCTGTCCGGCGTAGCAGCCCTTCGTGTAGCTGACCGCCTCCGATTCGTCCACCACTTCGAGCACGACGTTCGCGTCCGACGCGTCAACGCCGTAGCGCGGGATGCCCGATTCGACGCGCAGGACTTCCAAAGCATCCTGGCCCGCGGGTGTCGCGCCGGCCCCGACCAGTGCGCCCCGGAGAGCTTCCGCGTGCGCCGCTTCGACGAACAGGTCGAAGCCGTCTTCCGACGTGTGCGTCGCGCGGATGACTGTGACTTCGGCTTCGCCGGAGGGCGCGCGGGTGACGCGGCCGCGCGCGGTCGCCGCCGCCTCCGCGCCGAGCACAGCGCCGACGAACTCGGGCGCGCGCGCGCCCTGCACCGAGAGCAGGACGGTCTCGGCGGTCAGGTCGCGGACGTGGAAGTCGCCCGCGAGCGTGAAGCGTTCGAGGTGCTTGAGGACGGTCGGGTAGGTCTCCGCCTCCGTGTCGAAGAGGAATGCGCCGCCGCGGCGCAGCACGCGGGCGGAGGCGAGGAGCCGCCCCTGCGGGTTCGGGAAGGCCGCGTGCATCCACGCGCCCTCTTCGAGCTTCGCCGCGTCGTTCGTCAGCATGCCGTTCAAAAACATCACGGCCTCGCCGCCCGACACCTCGACCCGCCCGCGCGCCGACAGGTCGAAGAGCCCCGCGCCGCCCCCGCGGACGGCCTCGTACTCCGACTGACTTTTTACCGCCTCAGCCATTTTTTAATAGCAGGCAGAAGGCAGTGGGCAGTTAAGGCAATAGCTCTTCAACTGCCTTCTGCCATCTGCCTACTGCCTACTGTCACTTCAGCTTCTCAAGCTCGGCGCGCAGGGCGACGTAGTCCTTCTTGTCGTTGGCCTTGAAGGCGGGGTTGACGTAGCGGACGACGCCGTCCTTGTCGATGAGGTAGACGGTGCGCTTGTTGAAGCCGTACTGCTCGTTGAAGCTGTCGTAGGCGCGCGCGACGCGGTGGTCGTGGTCGGAGAGGAGCGCGAAGGGCAGCTTGTGGTGCTTGGCCCACTCGTGGTGCGAGAAGACGTAGTCTCCGCTGACGCCGAGCACCACGGCGTTGAGCTTGCCGAACTCCATGAAGGTGTCGCGGAAGGTGCAGACCTCGGCCGTGCAGCCGCCCGACCAGTCGGCCGGGTAGAAGGCGAGGACGACGTTCTTACCCTTCAGCGACGAGAGCGACATCTGCTCGTCCGGCTTCATGAAAATCTTCTCCTGCGTCGCGTAAGGGAGCTTGAAGTCCGGCGCGGGCTCGCCCACTTTCGGAGCCGCCGCGACGGCCGGCGCGCTCTTGGAAGCGTCCGCGGGCGACGCCGCCTTCTCGCCCGTCGCCGCGCCCGCGGCCTTCTTCTCCGAAGCCCTCGACCCCTCCGCAGTCTGCGTCTGCGCCGCGCACGCGACCGCCAGCACGAGCGCCGCCGCGAAGACCGACGCGAGCGTCAGGGCGAACGTCCTCATCCTTCCGGCCTGCCCCCTGGTGTGAGTTCTCTTCGACATGATTTGCACTCCTTCGCGCCTCTTCAAACGGCGGCCGCGCGCGCCGCCCCAAGGGCGAGGGAGAGGGCGCGCGCGACCGACTTGTAGTCTTCGAGCTGCTGCGGCTCGCGACGGTGCGAGGCGAGCACCTGCGGGCTCGGGTGGTAGAGCGGCACGAGCAGACGCCCGCGCCACGCGTGAATTTGTCCGACGTTCTCCTTGAGCGTGAGGCGATGATACTCGACGCCGCGGAGGGCTTCAAGCGCCACCGCCCCGAGCGTGACGACGACCGGCGGGTCAACCGTCTCGACCTGCCGGCGCAGGAAGTCGGAGCAGTTCGAGACCTCCCGCCGCGTCGGCCTGCGGTTCGCGCCCGTCGCCGTGCGCGGGTTGCAGAGCGCGGAGTTGGTGATGAAGGTCTCTTCGCGCGCGAGGCCGATGGAGGCGATGTAGCGCGAGAAGTTCCGCCCCGACTGGTCGCCCGAGAAGGGCACGCGCGTGCGGTCGCCGCCCTGACGCCCCGGGGCCTCGCCCACGAACAGCACGCGCGCGCCGACGCGCCCGTTCCGCTCGCTCAAGACGGCGCTGCGCCCGCACATCGCCTCGCAAAGGCGGCACGCGGCCGCCTCCGCCACGAGCGCTTCAAACTGCTTCTGCCTGTCGTTAAGTGTTTCCCTTCTAACTGCCATCGAGAGGATTGTACAACGGCGGCACGAGTCAGAAGGAGTGCGGGGCTTTAGAGCGGGTTGCGCTTGAGTTAATCGCCAACCGTTTAGAGGCGGGCTCCGCCCGCCGGGGCGTGCCGCGATGTATCACGCGGCGGCGGGCACAGCCCGCCTCTAAACGGTCGTCGGTATGCTCACGCGAATAACGCTCCCGGCGGCGGCGCGGATGTCCGGGACGGTGAGGAGGCGGAAGTCCGGGGCGGGGTCTTCGACGGCGCGCAGCAGTGCGGCGGTCATCTGCGCGTGCGTGACGAAGCCGAGACGGCGGGCGGTCTCGCGCGTCGGGGGGAGGCGCTCGCAGACGTAGTAGAAGGGCTTGAGCAGGTAGGGCCAGCGGTGGCCGGGGCCGAGCACATACCAGGGGCGCAGAACGGTCGCGGGCAGGCCCGCGTCTTTGAGCGCCGCCTCGACCTCCGCGCGCGCCTCCTGGTAAGCCTTCATCACCGGCGCGGGCTGCGCGACGCTGACGTAGACGAAGTGGCGGACGCGCGCCGCGCGCGCCGCCTCGACGGAGGCGCGGCCCGAGACGAGGTCGATCTCGCGGAACTGCCGCGCCTTCGCTGGCGAAGGGCGCGGCACGCCGACGAGCTGCACGAACGTGTCGGACGGCGCGACCCGCCCGGCGTAGCTCGACGAGTCGAGCGGGTCGCCCGCGACCGCCTCGCACCCTTCGGGCAGCTTCGACTCCGAGCCGCGCCGCACGAGCGCGCGCACCTCGTGCCCGCGCTCTAAGAGTAAGGGTATGAGCGCGCGCCCGAGGTAGCCCGTCCCGCCCGTGATGAAGACCCTGCGCCCCGTCATCAACTCGTACTACGCCGCGCACCCGCGCCGCGGATTTGATGAAGGCAGAACCGCCCGCGGTAGCGGGTGGCCTTGGTTACACGGTGCTGCCGGTTAACCAAGGCCCACCCGCTACCGCGGGCGGTTCTGACCGCTATGGTCTCCGTGCAGGTGTTAGAGCACGCGGTCGCCGAGGCCGAAGACGCGTGGGCGCGGCGTGGCGCGGATGCGCGGCGCAGAGAGCAAGCGCGGCGTGACGACCACGGGCCGCGCGGTCAACACGTCAGGGTGCATCTGCATGCGCGGGAGCGTGACGGCGGCGACGGGTGACTCAAGCAGGCGGAAGGCGCCGGGCGCGAACATCCCTTGCGGGGCCGTCGTGCGGCGCTCGGGCGTGACGCGCACCGTGCGCCGGTTGCGGTCGCGCACGACCGTGAGCGTGACCTCGCCCTCCTCCTTGGCCGAGAGCGCGCGGACGAGGTCGCCCGAGTCTTCGACCTTCTGGCCGTCGGCCTCGGTCACGATGTCGCCGGCCCTGATGCCTGCCTTCTCGGCGGGGCTGCCCGCCTCGACCGAGCTGACGAGCAGGCCGTGCGTGACGCCGAAGTATTCGGCGAGCTGCTTGCCGAGCGCGTTGGTCGCCACGCCGATCCTTCGCGCCGAGCCGCCGAAGATGCGCGGGTGCTTGCGCGCCATCTCCTCCCACTTCCGCTGCATCTGCTCCTGCGAGCGCTTCCACTGCTCGGAGTTGCGCGCCGCCTCGTCGCCGAGACGCCACGCGTCGTCGAAGATGACCGACGGGAAGTGGAAGAGGCCCTCGCCGGCCGCGGACACGAACGGCTCGCGGCGCGTGAGCGTGGCCGAAAGCACCTGCTCCGAGCCGCCGCGCAGCACCGTGACACGCGCGGCGTGGTCGGGCGCGGACTCTTGGATGAGGCGCGTCAGCTTGCGGACGCTCGTCACCGGCTCGCCGTCGAAGCGGACGATGACGTCGTTCGCGCGCAGCCCCGCCTTCTCGGCCGGGCTGCCCTTGACGACCTCGCGGATTCCGACGCCGCGCGGCTCGCCCGAGAGTCCGTAGCGCTGCATGTTCTCGCGCGTAACCTCTTCGGTGCGCACGCCTAGGAAGTTGCCCGAGACGAAGAAGGTCGTGGCGACGGCCGGCGGCGCGGGCGCGGGCGCGGGTTCCTGCGGGAGCGCGGGCAGGGCCTCCGGCGCGTCGGGCACGTCAGGCACATCAAGCTCGTCGGGCGCGTCGGGCGCGTCCGGCGCGTCAGGCATGTCAGGAGCTTCCGGCGCGTCGGGCGCGTCCGGCGCGTCGGCGATTGCCGGGAGCACGTCGAGGTCGGGCTCGGCCGGAGCGTGCTGTGCGGGCGGGGCGGCCACGGCCGGCGGCGCGTGTGGGGCCGGGGCGGCCGTCTGCGCGCGGGCGGCGGCGGTCGTCCCGAGCAGGGCGAGGGCGGCGATACTCGACAAGGCTTTGCGGTTCATAGACACGTAGACCTCCGGGAAGAGATTCCTTCTTGACGCCTCTCACGCCCGGCGCGCGCGCCGGTTCCGAAAGTTGTTGCGGCGGAAATTTCCCGGAGGTCTTCCGTTCTGGAACCGGCCTTCAGGCCACGGTCGCCAGCGCGTACTGGTAGCGCGTCTGCCCCGTCCCGAGCGCCGCCCAGAAGCGCGTGAAGGTGTCGGGCGGCATCGTCTGGCAGGCGGCCGAGAAGGTCTGGCTCTTCCCGCCGGAGTGGAAGAGGACGGTGCGGGAGGAGTTGAGCTTCTCGGCGACGCTCGCCGCCTTGTCCGCCTCGTCGAAGTCGCCGTCGTGGTCAACGTCGCGGACGACGAAGATGTCGGCGCAGGGCATCAGCACGTTGCCGAGGTGCGCGCTCTTCGACTTCTGGTACTGGTAGAGGCCGTCGGGCAGGCAGCCCGTGTCCTTGCGCCCGTCGCTGTTGGCGTCCACCCCGAGGATGCGCTTGGGGTAGAGCTTGCGGTTCTGGGGCGTGTCCTCGTAGCGCGCGCTCGGCTCGGTCGTCGCGCCGAACTCCTGCGCGTGCTTGCCCTTCGCGTCGCGCCAGAGGACGACGATGCGGTCGTTGTACTCGCCCAGGCCCTGGTTGGCGTGCACGCTCGACGTGACGCGCAGGCCGAGGAGCGCGCGCGCGCCGAGGTCGAGCGCGTTGACGTTGACGCCGTAGCGCGAGAAGTATTGCGCGTAGAGGTCGAACTTCTGCGCCTCGTCCATCCCCGAGGTGTTCGGCATGCCCGCGCGGACGGGGGCGGCGGCGGCGCCGCCGCCGTCGGTCGGGGCCTCGGCCGGCGCGGGCGCGGGCGTGTCGTGCGCGGCGGGCGGGACGACGGGCGGCGTCAGGACGGGCTGCGGGGCGGCGGCGTCCGGAATCTTCAGACGCTGTCCGACCATGATTTTGTTCTTATTCTTGATCTGCGGGTTGGCGGCCAGGAGGTCGTTGACGTCTATGTGGTAGCGCTTGGCGATGGCCGAGAGGTTCTCGCCGCTGACGATGATGTGGACGTGGTCTCGTGAGTCATCGGGCATGGTTCGGTCTCCTTTCGCTGTCTGCGGGCGTGCGGGCCGAGGAGCCCGCGGGGGTCGCAATTCTATACCCAATACGCCCCGTGTCAACGCCGAATCTATCACCCGCGCGCCGCTTGTCCGCGCGCGCGCCCGCCCGCTACACTGCCCCTTCGCATGAAGATACTCGACATCGGCTGCGGCAAGCACAAGACGCCGGGCGCGGTCGGCATGGACAGCAACCCGCGCTCGGACGCCGACGTGCTCCACGACCTCGACGTGGTGCCCTACCCCTTCCCCGACGACGAGTTCGACCTCGTCGTCGGCAACCAGGTGATAGAGCACGTCGAGGACGTGCTCGCCGTGGTGGCCGAGCTCTACCGCGTGGCGAAGCCGGGCGGCCTCATTCGGCTCGACACGCCGCACTTCTCCGACATCGCCTCCTACACCGACCCGACGCACAAGCACCACCTGACGACCGAGTCGTTCGCCTACTTCACCGGCGACCGCCCCGACTTCGACTTCTACAGCCACGTCCGGCTCCGCCCGCGCCTCATCCGCGTGACGATGCTCAAGCTCTGGCGGCTGCTCGGGTTCGAGCTTATGGTGAACGCCTGCAACCGCTACCCCGGCCTGCGCTTCCTGCGCCGCTTCTGGGAGCAGTACCTCTGCTTCGTCGTGCGCGGGAAGACAATCTATTTTGAGTTCGAGGTGATAAAGTAGCCAACAAACCCCGCGACAATCGTCGGCCGAAAAAGGAGGGATGACGCTAATGAGCAGCAAGGCGAAAAAGTCCAGGGGCGCGGGCGAAGCGCCGCCGCAGCCGCGCAGGTCTTCGGGCAAGCCCTCGCGCAAAGACCAGATCATCTCGCTCTTCCTCTCGGGGATGGGCGAAGTCGAGGACATCGCGGTCATCACGGGCGCGCGCCCCTCGTACGTCGCGTCGGTGTTGCAGGAGGCGGGGCTCCACTCGGGCTACTTCGACCTCTATACCTCGACCTCGCAGCCGCAGAATGTCTACTCGAAGTTCTTCGCGGGCAAGCTCGGCTTCAAGGACGTGGAGACGGCCGCCGAGTCGGTCGCGCTCATCGACCGGCTCTACCGCCAGTTCGAGTTCGCGGGCGACCGCGCCGGCCAGCACCACGCCCTGGCGATGGCCCTGACGATGTTCGACCGCGCGCGCTGGACGGGCAAGGGGAAGGAGGCCGAGGTCTTCCTCAACTGGCTCACCGCGCGCCTGGGCGAAGCGGCCCTCGACCTCGAAGAGGCTTCGGGCGAGAACCTCGGCGAAGAATCGGACGAGGGCGCGGGCGAGCCCGAAACGCTGCCGTAGACACAGGTCAGAACCGCCCGCGGTAGCGGGTGACCCTTAGTCAACCGCGTCAGGCGAATAACTAAGGCCCACCCGCTACCGCGGGCGGTTCTGACCCGGTCACCCTCGCGCCATCGAATCAATGACCCAACCCAGTCAACCGGCGGCTCGCCCTACGTCCTTCCGCCTTCAGCCCTCCGCCTTGCTTCTCGCGGCGCTCGTCGCCCTCTACGTCGCGGCGCGTCTGTGGCGTCTGACGGGGTCGTGCCTGTGGTTCGACGAGCTGTTCGGCGTCCACGCCGCGCGCCACACGTGGGCGGGGCTGTGGCGCTTCGTCGCGGCCGACCTGATCCACCCGCCGCTCTTCTACGCGCTGCTCAAGGTGTGGGTTGCGGCGGGCGGCGAGTCGCTCCTGTGGCTGCGCCTCTTCCCCGTCGTCGCGGCGGCGGCGGCGCTCGTCCCGCTGCTGCTGCTCGCGCGCGAGCTGAGGCTGGGGGCGGCCGAGACGAACGTCGCGCTGCTCGTCGCGGCGGCGAACGGCTACCTCGTCAAGTACGCGCAGGAGGTCAGGATGTACGGCCTGCTGCTCCTGCTCACGCTCACCTCCCTCTGGCTCTTCGCGCGGCTGGTCAACAAGGAGGGCGGGGCGCGCGGGCTGCTCGTCGCGCTCTTCTTCGTCAACCTGCTGCTCGTCTACACGCACTACTACGGCTGGCTCGTCGTCGTGAGCGAGGGCGTCTTCCTCGCGGTTCGGGCGAGGCGGAGGCTCGGCGCGTTCTCGTTGACGGCCGCGGGGCTCGCCGTCGCGTACGTGCCTTGGGTCTTGGCGTGCCTGGGCGCGGCGGGCGCGGCCGGGGGGCTCGCGCAGAACATCGGGTGGATCGGGCGGCCGGGCCCCCTCGAACTCTTCGAGCTGTTCGCGCTCTTCAACCAGCCCTTCTACTTCCGCCAAAGCTCCGCCGAGCCGCTCTTCGTGCGGGCGGGCGCGCTACTCGGCCTGCTGCTCGTCGGCCTGCCCGTCGCCGTCTTGATGTTTAAGAGGACGGGGCGGAGGGACGAAGGTGGCGACGGAACAGGCGGCACGGTCGCGTTTCTACTCACCTTCACGCTGCTGCCCGTCATACTCGCCTTCGCCGCGAGCTACGTGCTGCCGCAGTCGGTCTGGGGGACGCGCCACCTGATCGTGGCGGCCGGGCCTTACGCGCTGCTCGCGGGTGTAGCGCTGGGGCGTCTGCGCCCAGCCTGGTGGAGGGCCGCGGCGCTCATCCTGCTCTGCTGCTGGGCGGCGCTCGCCGGCGCGCTCAACCTCGTGCGGCGCGAGCCCGCCTACGTCTGGTGCGCGTGGGAGGGGCTCGCTGCCTCCGCCGCGCGCGACGGGGCGGGCGCGGGCGAACTCTACGCCTTTGAAGACCTCGTCGCCTACCACCTCTGGTTCGCGCTCTCGGGCGACGGCCGCTTCCGCGTCGCCTCGGTCAAAGGCGCGCCCGGCGTCGCCGAAGACCCTGCATACTTCCTGCCGCGCGACTTCCAGGGCGTTTCAGTGGCGACGACGGACGCGCTCAAAGGCGAGCGCTTCTGGGCCGCCTTCCGCGACACGAGTTGGGACGAGTCGCGCCAGCCCTTGAAGCTCATCCTCGAAAGAGGCTACCGCGCCGAGCGCGTCTACGAGACGGCCGCGCAAGGCCAGCGCGCCTTCCTCGTCTTATTCAGACAGCCTGATCGCGCGAAGTAAGCTCACTTCGCCCGTCAAAACCCCGCCAATTTATCGTTGACCGCCTACTTCTTAAAGGAATATCCTTCCGCCCGCCAACGAACTTTCACTGCCTCATACTCTTAAGGCCACGGTAAGGGATAAAAGTGATGGCTGACAAACAAAATGAAGCTTATTGGGAAGCGGAGCAAAGAATTGAAGCGGCGCTGAGATCAAGAAACACGGCACTCAATCTTGGTGGGGGCTGGGACGAGCAAAAAAAGGGACTAACCGATTTGCCGGAGTCATTACTTCAACTCACGTGGTTGCAGTCGTTAGACGTTTCCAGACATTTTTTGAGGACATTGCCAGATTGGCTGGGCCGACTCACAAAGTTGGAGTCACTCGACATCTCCAACAATGGGCTGACCGAGTTACCTGAGTCGTTGCGGCACCTCACGCATTTGCGATCATTGAACTTCTCTTGGAATCGGTTGGCGGGGCTACCGGATTGGCTGGACCAGCTCACGCAGTTGCGCGCGCTCGACTTCTCTAGCTCACAACAGATGGTATTACCAGGCTCGCTGGGCCGACTCATGTACTTGGAGAAGTTGATTATCACCAGCACACCGCTGGCGGCGCAGCCGGAGCTGATGGAAGAACTCGGGAATCTGCGCGATATCCGCCTGGTGTACTGTCCCTTGGAAGCTAGCGTGCTACCTGCCTTGCGAAAGCTCAGGCAACTCCGCCACCTGACGTTACAGGGCGTTACTTTACAAACCGTTCCGTCTGAAATCGGAGAGTTGAAGCAGCTTGAGTATCTGTGCCTGTACGACAACCAGCTAACGCGGCTTCCTGATTGGCTATACGATCTCCCCAACTTAGAAACACTAGACGTGCGAAACAACAAGCTCGACGACCTGCCCACTTCGCTGATCAGGTGTGAGCGTCTGAAAGTACTTTTTATCGGTGGTAACCCTCTGAACCCTGAACTGGCTGCGGCTGACAAGGAAGGGATCGACGCCGTCAAGCGTTACTTGCGCACTAAGGCGGAGGGCGGGCAGATAGTGCTGAATGAGGCGAAGCTGATTCTGATTGGCGAGGGCGAAGTCGGGAAGAGTTGTCTGTTGGGGGCGTTGCGGGGTGACCCGTGGGAGGAGGGGCGGCCGACGACACACGGGATTGAGATTAAACCCGTGAAGGTGACAGACCCGGAGAGCGGGAGGGAGATTACGCTCAACGGCTGGGACTTCGGAGGGCAGCGGGTCTACAGGCCGACGCACCAGTTGTTCTTCAGCTCGCCGGCCGTGTATCTCGTCGTGTGGAAGCCGCGGGAGGGGCCGCAGCAGGGCTTCGTCAAGGACTGGATCAAGCTGATAAAGCACCGCGAGCCGGGCGCGAAGGTCATCGTCGTCGCCACGCACGGCGGCCCGAAGGAGCGCCAGCCCGACATCGACCGGCAGGAAATCTACGACCTGTTCGGCCGCGACATGGTGCTCGACTTCTTCCTCGTCGAGAGCAGGCCCGACGGCGCGACCGGCGAGCGGACGAACATCGAAGCCCTCAGGCGCGCCGTCGCGCGCGTCGCCGCGAGCCTCCCCGAGGTGGGGCGCTCCGTCCCGCGCCGCTGGGATGAGGCGCGGAGGGCCTTGAAGGAGTCGGACGCGGCATATATGCCTCTGGAGGAGGTGCTTAGGCTCTGCCAGGGCCGCGGGATGGGGGAGGACGAGGCGAAGGACTTCGTCCGCGTCTCGCACAGGCTTGGCCACCTCATCCACTACGAGCACGACCCGGCGCTGCGCGACATCGTCGTCCTCAAACCCGACTGGCTCTCGACGGCTATCAGCTTCGTCCTCGACGACAAGCAGACCCGAGACGCGCACGGGCTGGTGGAGTTCGAGCGCCTCTCGCAACTCTGGGACGACCCGGCGCGCCCGCCCGTGGCGCGCTATGACCAGAAGCTGCACCCTCTCTTCCTGCGCCTGATGGAGCGCTTCGACATCTCATACAAAGTCTCCGTGCCTTCGGAGCCCGAGGACGCCATCAGCTTCTGGCAGCGAGTCGCCAGCGCCCTCAAATCCGCGGTTGGGGCGTCAAGGCAACTCCCGCGACTGAACTACACCAGTCTGGTCGCCCAGCTCGTCCCCGACATACGCCCGGAAGAAGACCTGAACCGCGTCTGGCCGGCCGAACCGGCGGACGGTGACGAGCAGCAGGTGCAGATTTGCCGCATCGTGGACGCGAGGAACGGGCAGTCGGCGACCGCCGAGGGGCTGTTCTACCAATTAATCGTCCGCCTGCATAAATTCTCCTTGGGGCGTGTGAATTACAACGATAGCGTTCACTGGCAGCGCGGGCTGGTGCTCGACTACGACTACAACGGGCAGGCGCTGTTGGAGCACGTCGGCAACGACGTGCGCATTACCGTGCGAGCCCCTTCGCCCGTCACTTTCCTCTCCATCCTCACGCACGAGGTGAAGTGGCTGGTGGAGAACTTCTGGGAGGGGCTCCGGTGCGAGGTCGTCGTGCCGTGCGTCGAGCCGTGCGGGTTGGACGAGCCGGGGCGCGGTGTCTTCGAGGTGCAGAAGCTGATCGTCTTCAAGCGGAAAGGAATGACAATCTTCCCCTGCACCGTCTCGGCCTGCGATCAGGCGCAGGACATTGACTGCCTTTTGCAGAACGCCCCGGCGGTGCGGCGCACGTCCATCGAGCAGCTTGTCGCGCAGGGCTTCGAGGAGGTGCGCTCAAGACTCGACGTTGTTCGCGCGCAGTTGAACCGTCAAGACCGGCGGGCGGACGAGCGCTTCCGCGCCTTAGACCTCAACGACCGCCGCATCATGAGCCAGGTCGAGGACGCGTTTAGGGGCTTGATGCAGACGATGTTGGATGAGGCCAAAGAGGGCCCGCGCCTCTTCAGCTTCGAGCCCGTCGAGCCCGGCTTCTTCGACCGTCCGGGCTGGCTCAGCGAGAAGTTCCGCATTACGCTCTGGTGCGAGCACTCGCGCATGCCTTTACCGGCGCTGAATGGTGAGGGTGACGCGCGAGGAGTCTACGAACTGACGCTACCCCGCGACTGGGTCGCGAAGGCGGCGCCGTGGCTGAAACTGCTCACGGGGGCGCTCAGTCTTATAGTGCCTGTCGCGGCGTCGGCGACTAAGCTCATGCTAGATGACGCATCCTACAAGCGTATTGAGAAGCAGTTAGAACTGGGGCAAAAGAGCCTCGACTCGGTACTCAAGGGCGGCGGTGAGGTCGGGGGGTGGCTCGGGCACGGTGACGCGCCCGATTTGGAGCGGGGCGAGGCCATGCGGGCGCAGGGCGCGACTCTGCGACAACTCCACGCGTGGCTGAAGGAGAAAGACCCTGGCCTCGGCGGTCTAATCCGCGTGCAGAACAAGCGGCAGGAGTTTCTGTGGGTGCATCCGCAATTCGAGAAGGAGTATTAAACGCCCATACAAGCCGGAGCGGCCACAAAGAGTCCGCGCAAGGCCAGCGAGCCTTCCTCGTTCTGTTCGTGCGAGACGGAAAGTAGAGATGCCTGACACGACCCTTCAGAACATAAGGAGCGTCCGCCCCCATGCCTTCACGCCGCCGGGCCGCCTGGCCGAAGCTTACAATCGTCGCGGTGGCGCTGTGCGCCACCTCCGCGTGCCTCAGCACATCAGGCTCACAGAAGGACGCGCCGGAGCCGCCGCCCGCTAAGCCTCTCGCGGGGGCCGAGTTGGTCGCCGGCTACAAGGCTTGGACGCGCGTTAATAAGGAGCCGTCCCGGTTCCACCTGGTGAGACCGACCGATTGCGCGCTCCCCCCGCCCGACGCGGAGATGCGCGCGGAGCGCCCCGACAACCCGCACGTAGACAAGTTCATCAACGTCTTCGTCAACGACGCCGGCCGCCGCGCGATGTTGGAGGAGCTGAGGCCGCGCTTCCCCGTCGGGTCGCTCGTCGTCAAGGAGAAGCTCCCCGCGCGCGACGCGTCGGAGCCCGAGCTGCTCACCGCGATGCTCAAGCGCGAGGCGGGCTTCGACCCGGGGGGCGGCGACTGGGAGTACCTCGTGCTCGACGGCCGGGGCCGAGAGGTGCGGGCGCGCGGCCGGCTCGAAAGCTGCCGCGCCTGCCACCAGGCGGTCGCCGACACAGACTTCATCTCACGCAACTACCTGCCCCGGGAACTCCGGCGGAAGTTGAAGTAAAAGACTTCCCCTCACAGCCCCGTCGCGTTTATTCTTTCCCGCGCAACGGACGTGGAGGGAAGAACTTTGTCGGAAGCGGATTCGCAAAGCGGCGGCGCGCGATGGAGCCTCGCGGGGCGGACGGCGCTCGTGACGGGCGCGACGCTCGGCATCGGCCTGGCCGTGGCCGAGGAGTTCCTCTCGTTCGGCGCGCGCGTCGTGGCGGTGGCGCGCGACGCGGCGCGGCTCGCGGCGCAGGTCGAGGCGTGGCGGCGCGCGGGCGCGCGGGCGGACGGCGTCGCCGCAGACCTCTCGACGGCCGAAGGGCGCGCGGCCGTCCTGCGTCGTCTCGAATCGCTCGGCCAGCTCGACGTGCTCGTCAACAACGTCGGGACGAACGTGCGCAAGGCGGCGGTCGAGTACGCGGCGGAAGAGTACGAGCGCGTCATCTCGACGAACCTGACCTCGGCCTTCGAGCTGACGCGCGCGGCGCACCCGCTTCTGAAGAAGGCGGGCGGCGCGTCGGTCGTCAACGTCTCCTCGGTCTCCGGCCTCACGCACACGAGCACGGGCGCGCCCTACGCGATGAGCAAGGCGGCGCTCCTCCAGATGACGCGCAGCCTCGCCGTCGAGTGGGCGCGGGATCGGATCCGCGTCAACGCCGTCGCCCCCTGGTACATCCGCACGCCGCTCGTCGAGCCGGTGCTCGCCGACGCCGAGCGCTTCGCGCGCATCCTCTCGCGCACGCCCATGCGCCGCGTCGGGGAGCCCGAAGAGGTCGCCGCGGTCGTCGCCTTCCTCTCGATGCCCGCCTCGTCTTACGTCACCGGCCAGTGCGTCGCCATCGACGGCGGCTTCACGGCCTACGGGATTTGAAGTTCCGACGCCGACGGCTGCCGGGCCGCGCACGCCGCGCCGCCCGAACCTTACAACTCTGCCGAAGGAGGTAGCCGATGAGTAAGAAGAGAACGGGGTTGAGGCTCCTCGTGGTTCTGATCGGCCTCTTATTTATCGTGGGCGCGGGGCTGCTCTTCGCCGCCCACGAGCTGGAAAAGGCGTCCCTGGCTCACGACATCAGCCGCGACCTCGGGATAGCGTTCCTCATCTCGGCCCTCGTGACCGTCGCGTACGAGGCGTACGCGCGAACCAGATTCGACCTGGAGAAGGTCGAGTCCCTCCTCGACACCCTCTACGGCTCGGGCCTGCCCGCGGGGGTTTGGGAGAGCATCAAAGAGACGCTGTTGAAGCGTGAGTTGATCCGGCGCGGCTCGGTTCTCAGCCTGCGCGTCGTCCGCGACCCGCTGGCCGACGCGGGCCACGTCGTGCTGGAGGTCGAGTTCAGCTACTCGCTCGCGAACCTCCTCTCGAAGGGCAAGAGGTACGAGGTCGTCCACGGGCTGGACGAGCACATCACCGGGCGCGACTTGCCGCGCTTCACGGGGGCGAGCATCGGCGCCCATTACGAGAAGATCGAACACAGGGAAGGCATGCCGTGGAAGAGCAGGGACGAGAAGGTGGACATGAGCGTCACCAAGGACGGGCGGCTGAAACTCGGCGTTGACCTGCCGGCGGCGGGCGAAAACAGAGAAGTCCCTTTGCTCATCGAGCGCCGGGAGGTGAGGAGCTGCCCCGGCTCCTACTACCTCATCATGACGGAGTTGACGGACGGCCTTCGGATCGTCCTGCGCGAAGGGGCGGAGGACGTGAACGTCGAAGTGACCTTCAGGCCGTCCGAGCGCAACGTCAATCTCACGGAGCGACGCGTCGAGATCATCGACGAGCCCCTGCTCCCCGGCCACTGCGTGGAGTTCAAGTTAACGCCCGCGAAGGCAACCGGCGTTTGAGTTGTGAGCTGAAAACAGGTTAGGAGGACTCCCCCGATGGAAACTTTGACGGCCGACAGACGGGGCGCGGCGGCCGACGCCCTGAAGGTGGCCCGGCGGCGCGAGCGCCTCTTCTACGCGGGCATGGCGGTCGCCTTCCTGCTCGTCGTCTTCGCGGGCTTCGCGCGTTCGTACTACCTCAAGCCCTACTTCGGCACGCCGCCCGCCATGACGCCCCTGCTCCACCTGCACGGGCTCATCTTCTCCGCGTGGATAGTCCTCCTCCTCGCGCAGACGGCGCTCGTCGCGGCGAAGCGGACGCGCGTCCACATGCGACTGGGTTGGGCCGGCGCGGGCTTGGCCGTCCTCATGATCCTGGTCGGCACGTTCACGGCGGTCGTCCGCGCGAAGATCGTCGAGGTGCCGCCGGGGTCGCCCTCGCCGCTCGTCTTTCTAACGATACCGCTCGGGGACATGCTGGTCTTCGCGCTGCTGGCCGGCGCCGCCGTCTACTACCGGCGGCGCGCGGACGCGCACAAGCGTCTGATGCTTCTGGCGACCATCGCCATCCTGCCGGCGGCCGTGGCCCGCCTCCCCTTCGACTTCATACAGCAGGTCGGCCCGCTCGCCTTCTTCGGCCTGTCCGACCTCTTCGTCCTCGTCATCCTCCTCTACGACCTCCTCACGCGCGGCCGCCCGCACCGCGCGACTGTCCTGGGCGGGCTGCTGCTCATCCTCTCGCACCCGCTGCGCCTCGTCGTCGGCCACACGCAAGCCTGGCTCTCCTTTGCGACGTGGCTGACAGACCGGGTGGGTTAACTTCTCTGAGGTCGGGGCTGGACTCGGCGAGGGGCCCGGATATATCCTGCGACGGCCGTAGACCTGAAAGAGTCTGAAGACGAGTCCGGAGGTGAGGGATGGCCGGGAGGGTAATCGTCCTCGTGTCGTTGATCGTCGCCGCGTGCGGCGTCGCGCCCGCGCAGGCCCAGTTGACCGGGGCCGAAGAGGAGGTGAGGAGGCTCGAACGCCAGTGGCTCGACGCCTACGAGCAGAACGACGCCGCGGCGATGGAGCGCATCGTGGCGGACGGCTTCACCATCACCTTCCCGAACGGCGGGATGCAGACCAAGCCGCAGTTGATGTCCATGATTAAAGCGCCGCGCCGGCCGGGCCAGCCGCGCATGAAGTTCCGCACGGAGGGCGTGGAGTCGCGCGCCTACGGCGACACGGTGATCCTGACCGGGCGCGTCGTCACCGAGTACGAGCGCGACGGCAAGACCGTCAGGGAGCAGTCCCGCTACACGGACACCTACGTGCGCAGCGGGGGGCGCTGGCAGGTGGTGGCTTCACACCTGTCGAACGTCGAGGAGCCGAAGGGTCAGCCGGCCCCTTAAAGACCGCGGCCCGTTCGTTCCCCCTTGACAGCCGCGCGCGCGGCTCCCTAGTATCGAAGTAAGGCGACACGAAGCCCGCGGCGGCTCGTCCCAATGCCACGTCGCCCTCGCAACAGCCCCACGCCGCACGCGCCTCAGCGCAAGAGACCCGAGCGCCCCGGCTAGGATTTTTACGTCATGAAAAGTTTCGTCACGCTCTGCTGCGTCCTCGTGACGCTCGCGGCCGGCGTGCGCGCGCAGGACGGCGGCGCGCGCCGCAACGAGCCGGCCCCCAAACTCTCCGGCGAGCCGATGCCGCTCAACCACGGCGGCAAGATCGAGACCGCCTACGACGGCTTCGCGCGCGAGACGGTCGTCACGCTCAAGCGCATGAGCGTCACCTGCGAGGCCGGGCGCGGCATGGAGGGCAGGTTCAAGAATCTCTGCGTCAGGCTTGAGGCGGCGCTCCACTGCCCGGGCAAGCAGCTCGAATACGTGCGGCGCGCGACGCTGCGCCTCACCTTCGAGGCGAAAGACTGGGACGCGCGCCACACGCCCGCAGAGCGCGACCTCTCGGCCGTCGCCGACGGCCAGACGCTCCGCCTCGGCCGCATGACCCTGCTCTCGCAGGCCGTCGGCGAGGGCTGGCTCGCCGAGGACTCGAAGGAGAGACTCGAAATCTCCGTCCCCTACGAGACCTTCCTCAAGCTCGCCCGCGCCTCCTACGTCGAACTCTCGGTCGGCAAGACCACCTTCGCGCTGCGCGACAAGAACATCGCCGCCCTGCGTGACATGAACAACCGCGTCAAGCTCCCGCAAGTCCCCGCGCAGACAAGCGGCGGCAATTAAGCATTGTTCACGCCCCCCGCCGCCGTATAATCTGCACCATCAGACAGAAGCGGCGGGGGGCGTGCGATGCAGAAGTTGCGAATCTTTGCGGCGTCGCCTTCGGACGTGGCGACCGAGCGCGCCAAGGTCGAGACCGCGGCCGCGATGCTGAAGCCTCTGGCCGACGCCCTCGGCATCGTGCTCGACGTGGTTGACTGGCGCGCGGCCGTGCCCGACATGGGGCGGCCCCAACAGGTCATCTTCGACCAGCTCAAGCCCACCGAGTGGGATGTCTTCGTCGGCATCCTCTGGCACCGCTTCGGCACGCCGCCCGGCGGCCAGGACGAGCAGGCGCGGAGGGAGTACCTCTCCGGCACCGAGGAGGAGTTCAAGACCGCCTACCGGCTCTGGAAGGAGCACGGCCGGCCGCACTTGATGATGTACCGCTGCACGCGGCCCATCCCGCCCGACGCACTCGACCCCGAGCAGTTCAAACGCGTCAAAGAGTTCTTCGCGCAGTTCGAGGCCGCCGGCGAGCACCCCGGCCTCCATCAGACGTTCGACACGACGGAGGCGTTCGAGCGCCTGCTCCTCGATAACCTGCAACGCCTCCTGCTCACATACGGCGAGAAGCTTAAGGGCGCGCCTATTGAGCCGCAGGTCGTCCAGGCGCTCGCGCCTAAGATTCCGAACAACCTCCCGCGCCGCGCCGCGTTCTTCGGACGCCACAAGGACATGGAGGTCGTCATGCGCGCGCTCAGCCCCGAAGACCGGACGTGGGGCGTGCTCATAGACGGCATCGGCGGCATCGGCAAGACCTCGCTCGCCGTCGAGGCCGCGCACCGCTGCAAGGAGACCGGCCGCTTTGAAGCCTTCGTCTTCGTCAGCGCCAAGCAGCACGCCCTCGCCCCCGGCGGGATTCGTGAGCAGACGCCCGCCGCGCGCACGCTCGACGAGTTCCTCAACGAGACCGCCCGCGTCCTCGACCAACCCGGCATCCCCAAGCTCGCCTCCGACCCCAAGCGCCGCGCCCTGCTCGACGCCCTGCGCGAGCGGCCCACGCTCCTCATCTACGACAACCTCGAAACGTTAACCAAAGAAGAACAAGAGGCGCTGGCCGACTTCCTCCGCGAACTCCCCCAAGGCAGCAAGGCCGTCA
This sequence comes from Pyrinomonadaceae bacterium, assembly GCA_035563535.1. Taxonomy (GTDB): domain Bacteria; phylum Acidobacteriota; class Blastocatellia; order Pyrinomonadales; family Pyrinomonadaceae; genus QHXN01. The sequence continues at coordinate 145,097 of DATMVD010000095.1, forward strand.
TCACCAGCCGCCGCCGCGGCGGCGAAGGCTCCGTCTGGCTACGCCTCGGAAAGCTCGACTGGGACGCCGCCCGCCAACTCATCGCCGCCGAAGCCGAACGCGACGCCGCCCTCGCCGCCAAACTACAACGCGCCGGCGAATCAGGCTGGCAACAACTCTACGACGCAACCGGCGGCTCGCCCCTCGCCCTCTCCCACACCCTCGGTCTCATGCGTGTCCGCGCGGCTTTAAGCTTTGACTCGGCCCTCTCCATGCTCCGCGGCAACCGCGACGCCGACCTCCAAAACTTCATCTTCCAAGAGGCGCGCCGCGAACTCACCACCAACGATGAAGCTGCCCTCCGCGCCCTCTCCTTCTTCGCACCCTCCGCCACCTTCGAAGCCTGGGCCGAAGTCGCCCAACTCTCCCGCACTGAACTCGAAACCACCATCGACCGCCTGAGCGCCCTCTCGCTCGTGGATGTGCTCGCGGGCGAAGAACGCTACGCCCTCCACCCGCTCACGCGTAGTTTTGTGCGCGATGTGTTACTAGCCGACGGACAACTCGCCCGCAAGGCTGGCGCTAACTTTGTTCGCTACTGGATAGGCTACGCAGAGCAGTATGGAGGGAGCGACGCGAACTATAAGACATACAGTTTGGTAGAGGTTGAATGGGCCAATCTCGACGCCACGGCGGAATTGCTCTGGCAAATGGCCGGAGTTGAAGATGAGAGTCTCGCCGACAAGGAAGCCGCGCAACTGCTGAACCGTTTGGCAGTCGCCGTGGCTAAGCCTCTGTTTTATATGGGCCAATGGGACAACATAATACGTGTAAGAGCGCGCGCGTATGAAGCCGCGTCTGTGCTAGGCGACTGGAGGGTAACCGGCTGGCAGGCGCACCACATAGCTTGGTTACACTACTACCGCGGGGAGACGGCTGATGCGGCCCAGTGGGCGGACCACAGCACCGATGCGTGGGCACACAGTGGGGGAAAGTACGAGCAGGCGAAGGCGATGCGCATGCAGGGGTTGGTCTCATACATGCGCAAAGACTACGACGCCGCCGAGCGTTTATTTCTGGGTGCGCTGGCAATCTGGCGTGACCTGAAGAATGATCATGATGCCGCAACTGCACTCAATAATCTGGGCATGCTGGCGGAAAGGCGCAAGCTGTATGACGACGCGGAGCGATATTACCGCGAGGCGTTTATGCTGGCGGAGAAAGGCGGCTTTGGAGAACCCCAAGCGTACGTCTCAAATAACCTGGGAAATCTCGGACTTGCCCGCAAGCTGTGGGAGCAGGCTCGCGAGTGGTTTGAAAAGGGACTTCTAGTCTCGCGCGAAATCGGGCGACAGGATTCGATCGCGGCCGCCTTGTATGGTCTCGCTCGTGCACACGAATCAGCAGGGCGACCTGAACTCTCTCTGCCGTTGGCAGAGGAGGCGCTGGCGATAACGGAGAAGCTATGGGCACGGAACTTACCCGAGACGCGGGAGTTGGTCGAGCGGTTAAAGAAGAAAATAGTCGAGCTGAAGTAATCGGCGGAACAACCGCCGGCCCGCCTCGACAATCGTGCCCCAACGGCTAATGAGGGGGAGTCTTCTCACGGTTTGTGGTGCCTTAAAACGTCAGGGCTTGCGGTAGATTTCGCGGCCGTCGGGGGAGAGTTCGAGGGCGAGTTTGTTTTCGGAGTGTGCGAGGTCGAGGTGGGCGGCCGCTTCGGAGACGGCGAGGAAGCGGTGTACGTTGTCCGCGCCGGGGAAGAGTTGGAGGGCGATGTCCCAGGCGGTGGCGCCGGTCTTGGGGATGAGGCGGATGACTTCCGTTTGGCGTTCGTTGATGGCGCGGAGGTAGCGGTTGAAGAGTTCTTCGTAGTCTTCGACGGGGTCGCCGTGGCCGCCGTAGACGAGCGTGGGGTGGAGCGAGCGGAGGCGCGCGAGGCTGACGAGGTATTCGGCGAGCGAGCGGAAGCGGCGCGCGGGGTCTACGGGGTCGGGCGAGAGGACGGGGTTGGGCGTGATGCGTTTGAGGACGCAGTCGCCGGCGATGACGGTGCGGTCGGCCTCGCGCAGGAACGAACAAGACCCGGGGGTGTGGCCGGGGGTGTGGACGACGCGCAGGGAGCCGCGCTCGAACTTTAGCTCCTCGTCGTCCACAAGCTCCGCGTGCTCGTGGTCTTCGAGCGCGTCGGCGAAGCGGCGGACGCCCTCGTACATGCGGCGCATCTCGGCCAACTCTTCCGGGGGGACGCCCGCGCGCTCCAGCAGCGCGCGGTTCTCGCCGTACTCCAGGCGGCCCTTGCGGTGGCCCGTCTCCCAGCCGTGGACGAAGACCTGCGCCTCCTTCGCCTCGTCGCGCAACTGCTTCGCGAGGCCGCAGTGATCCTCGTGCGCGTGCGTCAGCACGATGCGCCTCAAGTCCGAGACGCGGACGCGCGCCCTCCTCAAGCCCTCCCTCAAAGCCTCCATCGCCTCCTTCGTCTTCGGCCCGGTGTCTATCAAGGTCAGCGGCTCTTCGGCGACGAGGTAGCAGTTGACCGGCCCGACGTAGAAGGGCGTTGGCACGGAGATGGGAATGATGCGCATGGGAAAGGGTAGGGAGTCAGGAGTCAGGAGTCAGAATCAAGAGGCGGCGACCGCTTTCCTTATTCTGACTCCTGACTCCTGACTTCTTCTTCTAGTAGACGTACCGGTTCGCCTTGATCATCGCGTCGGCGATGCGGCGGCGGGCGGCGACGGTGTTGACGGGGGTGTGCTTGGTGAAGCGCTTGAGGGCGGCGAGGAGCGTGCGCAGTTCGTCGCCCTCGCCGACGGCCGCGAGCGTGTTCTTGGCCTCGGCCTCGACGCGCTCGACCGCGTCGTTGCAGAAGACGCGCACCATGTCGAGGTAGAGCGCCGACTGCTCCTCGCCCTGCGAGGCGGCGAGCTTCTGCGCGCGCAGGATGGCCGACTCCATCGCGAACACATCCATGATGATGTTCGACGCTCCGATGAGGACTTCCTGCTCCTCTGCGAGCGCGGTCATGTACTTCTGCGCGGCCGTGCCCAAGACCATCAGCGCGACCTTCTTCGCGTTCTTCGCGAGCTTCGCTTCGGCCGCGAGGACGGTTTCATCTTCATCGAGCGAAGGCATCGAAGGCGACAGCACTTCGTCCATCAGCGCCTGCGCGGCGGGGAGCAGGGCGAGCTTGCCGCCCATCGCGCGGCGCATGAGCATGCCGGGGATGAGCATGCGGTTGATCTCGTTCGTGCCCTCGAAGATGCGGTTGATGCGCGCGTCGCGGTAGGCCCCCTCGGCCGGGTAGTCGGCCGAGTAGCCGTAGCCGCCGTATATCTGCACCATCTCGTCCGTCACGTACTGGCAGTACTCCGAGAGCGAGACCTTGATGGCCGAACACTCGGCGGCGTACTCCTCAATCGCGCGTAGCTTCGACTCGGGGTCTGCGGCGTCGGCGGTCGCGTTGATCGCGCCCTCGATCAGCCCGAGCGTGCGGTAGGTCATCGCCTCGCCGACCCACGTGCGGACGGCCATCTCGGCCAGCTTGTGCTTGATGGCGCCGAAGGAGGAGATGGGCTTGCCGAACTGGTGGCGCTCGTTGGCGTAGCGCACCGACTCCGAGGTCGCCAGCTTCATCCCGCCGAGGCACATCGCGCCGAGCTTGAAGCGGCCGATGTTGAGGATGTTGAAGGCGATCTTGTGACCCTTGCCGACCTCGCCCAAAAGGTTCGAGACCGGCGTCTTCACGTCGTCGAGCACGAGCGCGGTCGTCGAGGAGCCGTTGATGCCCATCTTGTGCTCCTCGGCCCCGTTCGAGAGGCCCTCCTGCCGCTCGACGATGAAGCCCGTGAACTTGTCGCCGTCAACCTTGGCGAAGACGACGAACAGGTCAGCGAAGCCGCCGTTCGTGATCCACATCTTCTCGCCCTTGATGACGTAATGCGTGCCGTCCTCGCTCAGCCGCGCCGTGGCCTTCGCCGCCAGCGCGTCGGAGCCCGAACCCGCCTCCGTCAAAGCGTACGCGGTAATCAGCTCGCCCGAGACGATGCGCGGGATGTACTTCTGCTTCGCCTCCTCGGTTCCGTAGTAGACGATGGGGAGCAGCCCGATGCCGCCCTGCGCGCCCATCGTCGTGGCGAAGGAGGCGGCACGCCCCAGAGCCTCGCCGATGATGCAGGCCGAGACCTGGTCGAGGCCGAGCCCGCCGTACTGCTCGTCCACGGTCGCGCCGATGAAGCCCAGCTCCGCGCCCTTCCGGACGAGCTCGCGCGCCAGCTTCCAGTCCTTCTTCTCAAGCTCGGGGGTGCGGGGACGCACCTCGTTGTCCATGAACTGCCGCGCGGTGTCGGCGATCATGCGGTGCTCCTCGGTGAAGTCCTCAGGCGTGAAGACCTCCTCGGGCGTCCTCTCCTCGATGAGGAAGCTCCCGCCCACGACTATCTTCTTATCTTCGGCAACGGCAGACATAGTTTGCTCCTTTCAGACGCGTATTTTTACAGTCTCTCAAAAATTCCCGCGGCGCCCATGCCGCCGCCGACGCACATCGTGACCATGCCGTAGCGCCCGCCGCGGCGTTCGAGTTCGCGCAGGATGGAGGCGGTCAGTTTCGCGCCCGTACACCCCAGAGGGTGGCCCAGCGCGATGGCTCCGCCGTTGACGTTGACGCGCTCGGGGTCGAGCCCGAGCGTCTTGATGACGGCTAGACTTTGGGCGGCGAAGGCTTCGTTCAGCTCTATCACGTCGATCTCTTCGAGCTTGAGGCCGGCGAGTTTCAAGACCTTCGGGATGGCGTGGACGGGGCCGATGCCCATCTCCTCGGGCGGGCAGCCGGCAGTGGCGTAGGCGACGAAGCGCCCCAGGGGCTTCAGGCTCAACTGCCGCGCGCGCTCGTCAGACATGACGACGACCGCCGCCGCGCCGTCCGACATCTGCGAGGCGTTGCCGGCCGTGATCGTTCCCTTCGCGTGGAAGGCGGGTTTGAGCTTCGCCAGGCCCTCTTCGGAAGTGTCGCGCCGCACGCCCTCGTCCTTCGTGAAGGTGACTTCGCGCGTAGTCTTCTTCCCCTTCTCATTCAACTCCTCGAACGTGACCTTGAGGGGGACGATCTCTTCGTCGAACTTCCCCGCGTCCTGCGCGGCGGCGGCGCGCCTGTGCGACTGGAGCGCGAAGGCGTCCTGCTCCTCGCGCGTGACCTCGTACTTGCGCGCGACGTTCTCGGTGGCGAGGCCCATGTTGAGGTAGAAGTCCGGGTAGTGCTCGACCAGGTACGGGTTCGGCCGGATGATGTGGCCGCCCATCGGGATGAGCGACATCGTCTCGAGCCCGCCCGCGACGATCACCTCCGCGCCGCCCGAGCGTATGCGGTCGGACGCCAACGCGATGGACTGGAGCCCCGACGAGCAGAAGCGGTTGATGGTCATCGCCGAGGTCTCGACGGGGAGCCCCGCGCGGATGGCCGCGGCGCGCGCGACGTTCATGCCCTGCTCGGCCTCGGGCATCGCGCAGCCCATGATGACGTCCTCGATCTCGGACTTCTCAAGGCCCTCGGCGCGGAGCACGGCCTCCTCGATGACGGCCGCGCCCATCTCGTCGGGGCGCGTGTTCTTCAGAGTCCCCTTCGGGGCCTTACCCACCGCCGTGCGCACGGCGGAGACGACGACTGCTTCTCTCATGAATAACCTCTTGTTAAAAACTTCTTGTGACTTTGACGACTCAGCCGCCCTTCTCGATGGCGACCTCCACCTCTTCGGCGTGCAGCACGTCCTTCAAGACCTGCGGGTCTATCGAGACGAGGAAGCCGCGCTTGCCGCCGTTGATGTAAATCTCCGGCAGCTCAAAGATCGTCCGCTCGGCGTAGACGTGCAGGTGCGTGCGCGTGCCGAAGGGGCTCGTGCCGCCGACCAGGTAGCCCGTGTGCTTCTGCGCCTCCGCGAAGTCGCAGGGGTGTACGCTCTTCACATTCATGTGGCGCGCGAGCTGTTTGGTCGAGACCTCGCGGTCGCCGTGCATCAGGACGAGGAAGGGGCGCTTCCCCTCCGCCTCCATGACGAGCGTCTTGACGACGGCGTGCTCGTCCACGCCGAGCGCCTCGGCCGAGTGCGCCGTCCCGCCGCGCTCGACGTAGTCGTAGAGGTGCGGCCCGAACTCGACCTTCTTCTCGCGCAGAAGCCTCACGGCCGGCGTGATGGGATATTCCATATCTCTTAAACCGCCGGGAAGCCTGCGGCCTGCGTCACGCGGCGCGCCTGCTCGAAGTGCTTGCGCTCGTGCGCGACGACGATGCGGTAGGCGTCGAGCAGGCTGTAGGTGGCGACCGGCGAGACGGGCGAAGTCACCTTCAGGCCGCGCAGGTCAGCGTCCGCGGTCGCGCGCATGTGATTCACGAGGTCGTCCTGGTGCGCGGCGAAGCGCTCGATCACGTCCGCCGCCACGTCGCTCTGCGTCGGCTCGAAGACGCGCGGCGCGCGGGTCTTGCGCCCCTTCTCCGGGTCGAGCGACTTCAGGATGAAGCGGCCGAAGAAGCCCGAGAGCGGCGAGACGCGCCCCCACAGGCTCGGTTTGTAAGTGCCGGCGGCGACGCGCTCCATGTCCGGAAAGAAGCAGGTGTTCGTCACGATCAGGTGGTCGAAGCACTGCCCGACGCTCCACTGCTCTGCGGAAGGCTTCCAGTTGAGCTGCGCCGCGGAGAGGCCGCCGAAGACCTCGCGCGCCTCGCACTTGACCGCCACCAGCTCTTCGAGCAGCCCGCCCAACTCGTCTACGCCCCGGCCCACGCCCGCGGCCGTCGTCACGCTCATCGCACTCTCCTTTCAGTTGCGCAGGGGCTTCCCCGTCTTCAGCATGTGCGCGATGCGCTCCTGCGTCTGCCGCTGTCCGCACAAGGAGAGGAACGCCTCGCGTTCGAGGTCTAAGAGGTACTGCTCGGAGACGCGCGTCTCGTGGTTGAGGTCGCCTCCCGTCAGGATGCGCGCGAGCTTCTCGCCGATGACCGCATCGTAGTCCGAGATGAAGCCGCCGCGCTTCATCTGGTGGATACCGAGCTTGATGGTCGAGAGCGCCGCGTTGCCGAGCGCGAGCACGTCCCGGCGCTGCTGCGGCTGCGCGTAGCCGGTCGCGGCGAGCGCCAAAACCTCCTGCTTCGCGTCGGCGACGAGGCGGTCGGCGTTCATCGAGTACGTGTCCTCCTCGCGCAGGAAGCCGAGCGCCTTCGCCTCGGCCGCGGAGGTCGCCACCTTCGCCATCGCGATGGTCTCGAACGCACGCTTGACGAAGGGGAACGGGTCGGCCTCCGTCACGCCCGGCGGGATGGAGTCGAGCGCGCGCACGAGCATCTCCTTCGTCCCGCCGCCCGCGGGGATGAGGCCGACGCCGACCTCGACCAGCCCGATGTAGGTCTCGGCCGCGGCGCGCGCACGATCCGCGTGCAGGGTCATCTCGCAGCCGCCGCCGAACGTCATCTGGAACGGCGCGACGACCACAGGCTTCGGCGAGTAGCGCAGGGACATCGTCGCCTGCTGGAACGCGCGGATGGCTAAATCGAGTTCGTCCCAGTCCTCCTCCTGCGCGCCGAGCAGCACGAGCATCAGGTTCGCGCCGACCGAGAAGTTCTGCCCCTGGTTGCCGACGACGAGCCCGACGAAGTTCTTCTCGACCTCAGAGAGCGCCGTCTTGACCATCTGCAACGTGTCGCCGCCGATGGAGTTCATCTTCGAGTGGAACTCAAGGCACGCCACGCCGTCGCCGAGGTCTATGAGCGACGCGCCCGCGTTCTTCTTGATGACGCCCGTGCGGTCTTTCACCGACTTGAGCACGACGACGCCCGGCTGCTCCGTCACGGGCCTGTACTCGCCCGACGCGAAGTCGAAGTAGGAGTCTCGGCCCGCCTCCGACTTGTAGAAGGAGGTCGCGCCAGCGTCGAGCATCTTTTGCACGTTCGCGGGGACGGCCGTTCCCTCCTCCTTCCACCTGTTCACGACCTTCTCGACGCCGACCGCGTCCCACGCCTCGAAGACGCCCAGCTCCCACCCGAAGCCCCACTTCATCGCGCGGTCAACTTCGACGACCGTGTCGGCGATCTCGGGGATGCGGTTCGCGGCGTAGGCGAAGACGCGCGAGGAGGTCTTCCACAGGAATTCGCCCACGCGATCCTTGCCCCAGAAGAGCGTCTTGACGCGGGCGCGCGTGTCCTCGATGTTCTTCGCCGCTTCGAGCGAGGGGAACTTCGCCTTCTGCGGCGGGCGGTATTCGAGCGACGCCACGTCGAGCGTCCAGATCTCCTTCTTCTCGCCCTCGCCCTTGCGCTTCTGGTAGAACCCGCCCTTCGTCTTGTCGCCGAGGATGCCCTGGTTGACCATCCGCTCCACGAACTCCGGCAGCTTATAGACCGCGCGTTCCTCGTCGTCGGGCACGGCCTCGTGGAGGTTGCGCGCGACGTGCGCCAGCACGTCCAGGCCCACGATATCGAACGTGCGGAAGGTGGCCGACTTCGGCCGCCCCATCGCCGGGCCGGTGATCTTGTCCACCTCTTCGATCGTGAAGCCGCCCTCGGCCAGCACGCCCAGCGTGACGAGCGCGCCGTAGGTGCCGATGCGGTTGGCGATGAAGTTCGGCCTGTCCTTCGCCACCACGACGCCCTTGCCCAGACGCTGGTCGAGGAAGCCGTAGACGGAGCACGAGACCTCAGGTCTAGTCCACTCGGTTCTGATCAGCTCGACGAGGTGCAGGTAACGCGGCGGATTGAAGAAGTGCGTGCCGAGGAAGTGCGCGCGGAAGTCTTCGGAGAAGCCCTCGGCGAGTTGGCGGATGGGGATGCCGGAGGTGTTCGAGGCGACGACCGAGCCGGGCTTGCGGAACTTCTCGACCTTTTCAAACAGGCTCCGCTTGATGTCGAGCCGCTCGACGACGGCCTCGATGACGAGGTCGCAGTCCTTGATGCGCGGCAGGTCGTCCTCGAAGTTGCCCGGGGTGACGAGCGCCGCCGCGGCCTGCGTGAAGAAGGCCGCGGGCTTGGCCTTCTTCGCCGCTTCGAGGCCCGCGCGCGCGACGCGGTCGCGCACCTCTTTCGACTCGGCGGTGAGCCCGCGGGCGTGCTCCTCCGCGGTCGGCTCCCGCGGCACGATGTCCAGCAGCAGCGTGGGGATGCCGGCGTTGGCGAGGTGCGCGGCGATCTGCGCGCCCATCGTGCCCGCGCCCAGAACGGCGGCCTTTTCGATCCGAAGCATAAAGGGGTTTTCCTACTCCGAGACTTTCCGAGAATTCCCTGACGGGTCGGCGCTATCATACTGAATGAGTATTCATTCAGGCAAGGCCGGGCGCGCCCGCTTGCGCCCGCCCCGGCCGGGCGGTATGTTGTCGGTTCCAACATAAAGTGTGAATTGATACAGCATAACCTGAGAAAAATTCCTGCATAAAGTGTGAAAGCTAATTGGAAGGTAGGAAGACACCGTAGGGTCAGGAGTTGTGGCGACTCCTTCCGGTTGAGAACATACAAGTGTGGGATGCTTATCGGCTGATACTTAACTTATGTCCAAGAAAATGTGGAGGATGTTCAAATATACCCTTGCTTTGTGAGGTGGGCGATGGCGGGAGCGATAAAGATTAGAGAACTTACCGAAGCCTTTTTCTATCGCCCATGATCCTATGATACTCGTCTCTGATGGATCTCTGCTCAAGCGGGCCTGAATCAGGCTTGTACTTCCCGCCGAATCGCTGTCAATAACAAAGCCCAACATTGCCGCCCAGTCATGCTTTCTAGCATATTTACCGCTGGTAAATCGAATAACGCCTTCTTTCACATACTTGTCGGCTAAACCTGTATCCGTTCCGCTTACTCGTTTGCACTCGATACTAAAATACGCCTCCTCACAATCGAAGTCGTAAATCAGTTTAAAATCTATCCAACCGTCAGGTATCAGCAACACTTCGGTGGAGCGTGACGCAGCCTCGTCCGATATGTACGGTGGACCTTTAAGCTTTCTGCGCTTCCTTTCGTTCCACAATTCCTTATACAGAGCGCCAGCAATCTTGGGCTCTGAGCAGGTGCCATCAATATCCGCTCTTTTACAGACGTGAGGCCACGCCCCGTAGATGAGGTCAAGAGCGATCTTTATGATGTCACGCCGTGTGTACCGCTTGAGTAGGGCTGGACGGCCAACCCGCGGCTGGTTGATCAATGTAGTCACGATCTTCGTCGTCTAGGTGCTCGGCAAGGATAGCATCCGCGTCACTCAAGCCGGCGGAACGGCTCCAGTAACGGCGCTGTGCTGGTTTAACAATGTAAAGGGCATTCCCAGCATAAATGCGCAAGACGCGCTGCGTGTAGATCTTGTCGGCTATTCTATGGGGCAGTTGCTTTGCGATTTCTTGTAGAACTGATTCCAACTCCTTATACGGAACCACGCCCGGTGAAGACGTCATACCGTTAGCTTGATTCATGCTGAATCTGACGACACGTAAAGGTGCTCCGCCCACGTCCAACACGTCTGCCGCTATGTTCTGCCCGTCCAACTGCTGGAGGAAAGGTTGTATCACTTCGACGACGTGCGCGATATAGGCTTTCATCTGAGAAAGGCTGGGCTGTGTGACAGCCTTTGATGCTTGTTTTTTCATGCGCAGGTCGATAGTTAGATTTACCGTATCTTGAACAAGCACGCGCTCGTTATCATCCAGTCCGTATAGATTAAAGATGGCCTCATCGAGCTGTCGCTCTAGTCTTTCGCGATTAGAGCCCTCGTCCGAGTGTCGCAGTTGGGTTTCTAAATCGATAATGCCGGGAAGACTCTCTTCGGCCTCGATTGGGATAGGCAGACGTAATATGTCCTCCGCCCTGACCTCGTCACGCTCCACCCCCCAAACCGTAGAGGTCATGAAAAGGAAGTACGTCGCCAGAGAAGAGTTAAGTATTGCATTCAGGTAGTGTGCCCACCTAACGCGGCTTCTGGGGAATGAGATTCCATAATACGACTCTGAATAAACCACATCCTCATTACTAAAGGAGGACGCAAATCCGCCGCTTAGGCCGCGGGTGGTGATCACCAAAGGACCTTTATAGATTCGGACATCTCTTGGACGATGTAACCCTTGGGGTGTTAAAGGCTCTAGTGCGCGCAAGTTAATCTGATAGGGAGGCATCATCCCGGGGGGAAGATGTTTGATCCTATATAGCTCGGGCGCGGCCGTGCTCCCCCCGGCTTTCTGAAAGCCTTGGCCGGCATTACATCCGTTTGAGTTGATGAAATCCTCCAGAGTCGGGAAGGAATTCCTGAGGCTACGCACCAACTCAAAATCGCGCGGGCCGCCCCAAGAAGCAACCTTTAACATGTCTAGGTCATTAGCGGCCCCAGAAACGGGCAGAGTCTTAATATTTTCTGAGCCAATCTCAATAATGCCGTGCTGCTTGAATGCCTCGGACCTCTGAGGGCTTACGTATACGAAGGACTCACCCTTTTTAGAGTTACGGCACTCCGCAACTAAGACTAATGCTGGCGCCACCGCATAAGGGAACAGACGATCCTGTCGCAAATCCGAGAGATTGACTAAGACAAGCGGTTTGAACTTAGTGAGAAGCGCTTTCTTTGCCTTTTGGGCAGACGGCGTATGGGCGAAGAAGGGTTTACTGTGCAGGATAAGACCAACGCGCGCATGGTCGGCGGCGAAATCCGCGGCGCGCCACATAAAAGCTTGGTCCGGCGTATTACGGGCAAGAGGACACTCCCGCTCCTTACAGTAGTTCAGCAGTAGCTCATGATCACTTTTTTTACCGGATTTCCAAGGCGGATTACCGACGACGGCCCCAAACTCCCTATTAACAAAAGGCTCTACTCGATTGAAAGGGGCTTTCTCATTAAAAGCGTCGGCGGCGAAGAGGTTCTTTCCTATCAATTTTTTGAACTTCAGGGCGCTCGGAGGCTGCGGCTTCGGGTCTAGTTCTAAAGCGGTCAGGTATAAGCTGAACGCCGCGAGTTGAACGGCCTCCTTGCTTATATCGATTCCGTAGATCTGATTGTAAAGCGTGTCCCTGATTAACTGACGGGTTCGCTCGGCACCCCCAAGCGTCCGGCGGGCCACCAGCCTGCGTAAGGATTCAACCAAGAAGACCCCCGACCCACATGCCATGTCAAGGACCTTCGTGTCAGCAGGCAAGCCGTCGAACACCTGCGTGAGCACAAGATCCACCAAGTGGATAGGGGTATAGTGGGTGCTTCGGGCGCGCGCCGCAGTGGGGTCGCCCGCGTAAGCAAAGTTCTCGTAGATGGAGCTAATTAACTCAACGGGGATTATGCTGAAGTCGTACGGCCACAAGCGCCCCTGCCCCGTGCTAACCTCAGCCCCAGACATTAGCCGCCTTATGACCCTTAGGTGATCAGACGTGACGAAATCCTGCTCGCGCAGTGTTCGCCCTCGCTTATTTTTACGACTCCGTTTTTTATATGTTAGAGGGAAAAGATCCCCATTGAACGTTCTACGCACCCATTTGAACAAGTCATAGGTAGCAGTTTTGGACCCCAAGAGTTCGGTGAAATCAGCCACGCCGAAGCGGCTTCGGAAGAATTGAGGCTTCAGGATACCCCGATCTTGCAAGTAGGCTATAAATATTGAGCGCCCTAACAGTGTGTGGGCAATGTGCCGGTCGAGCCCGCCAGCAATAAGTTGCCTCTCCGCCTCGGCGAGATCTCTTAGAAGGGCGGCATCAACCCGCTCCCGCCGGTCGATTTGCTTAGCTTCCTCCTGCTGCCAAAACCTACCGGATTCTATCTCAAGTCTTCCGGCAAACTCATTTAACTTTCGGAGCCCTTCCTCAGTGTACTCGAACAGGCGTAGCAAGTGACGGCTCGAATCATAGTCGTCTTCGAGGGCCGGTTTGGCGTAGCAGTTGTAGATAAGAATTTTGGCGGGCGTGATGACCCACAACATAGGCGCTAGGCCCTGGTTCCAAGCGGCCTTGCGAATCTCACTCAGTTCTGCGCTTGAGGGGTCAGCCTGCTCAAGGTTCGCGAAGTAGATGCAGGGTGAGCCCGACAACTCATATATTGAGGTAGTTTTAGTCTTATCAGAACTGACAATCGTGTTGTATCTCAGGTACTTCTCAACTTGGTCACCATCCTTGAGTTCTTCAACTTCAACAAGGGTTGGGATTGGCTCCCCGTCGTGATAGAAGCCCGCGCTTTCCATCACCCTTTTGTAAACTGTGGCCTTGGACTTCATGATTAAGCCGCTCCGGTGACAATCATGATTTCCGCCATGACCGTAAACCTCGGATCAATACACGTATAGACGGCTCGGGTAACCCACCGAGTAGCTAAAGGGAGATGTCAAAAGCCTACCTGCTGGTTCTTGGGGTTCTCTATAGCTGGCTGAGAATCTAAGCGCCGCTCAAATAATTGCGGGATCGTGCAGGACTAGAAATTGAGTATATACCTCCTGTCAACCCCAATATATTGTGGTGCGCCTCAGCCCCCCTACCCTTAGTTGCATAACGGCAACATTGTACAGCATGTAATACACTAACTGAACTCTCGGCCCACGGCCATAAAAGCCTTTCTGCATTTCGCATATTATATTATCCTAAGATTAGAATACAAGATTAAAGTATTCAGATATGAAAATAATATTGTATTATTTCATTCCTCACAGTATTTTCTTTAAAGAATCTGAGAAAAGGTCTAGTGGAACTTCTGGCTGAGAAGGGGCGGTCAATGGTTAAAGCGGGAAATAAAAATAAGCTGAAGGAGGTAGCCCCTTCTGAGCCGACTCCTTCTAAACAGAAACATAAATTATCAATAGACCTAACAGCATCGGAGTATCGTGAATTGCTGTTACTCAGAAATACTGTGGAGAAGGAAGCTCTAGAAAGAGGAGGGCCCGATTTTAATATAGCGATAGGGGTGGTTGTTCGTGCGGCACTGGTAAAGATCAGAAGCGTTGATCCAAAAGCTTTATTGGAAGTAATCGATGGGTTGGTGAATCAAAAAGATTCTCATGACTGAGGTCCTCACAGACTATTTTCATCTATGCCTGTTGCGCCTGATTCCTTCACTCTTTGTTTTACAAGGCCACGGGGGTAGCGGCAAAAGCAATTCATCCCTGATTAAAACGTCAAGCCAGCAATTCACGATGTCTGCGTAGCGAGCGAGGACGGCCAGCGTGGGCTCGCGTGTTCCGAGTTCAAAGCCGCTCACGTAGTTACGTCCGGGGGCTTCAGTGTGGTCGAGGAGCTTCGCCATACCCTCCTGAGACTCCCCCAAGGTGAGCCGTATCTGAAGCAGCTTTTCCGGGAGTAGGCGCGGTATGGCCCTCTTTGCCCTGCCCATCAGTGGATACCTCCTGACGGACGAGCATCACCCACTTCACGCCTGATCTGTTGACAAGCCCCGCCTCCTTCTTTACTATCGTCCGACTTAATTAGGTCGGCCGAATTGCTGGCCGTGAATTCCGCCGGGAGCGACTTTAACTCCCGCGCGGCCTCCACCTATCCGAGCTGCCGCAAGGCAGTTTTACGGTCGGAATGATCGAGCATTCATTGGTCGAGCCGGGCGATAAAGATAACAGACCTTGAGATATGAGGTGAAGGTTTCATACAGGGAGTAAGCGTTGGCCCTATTTGTTCATGGCGTACCGACGGTTGCACCGGCTTAAAGCAGGTTGCCTAGTTAGGTCGGCGCGGGTCTTCATACCTCTCCCTCAATGATCAGGCGTCAAGGATCTGGTTTGTAGAAGGGTAGCCTTCGCGTGATTCAGCTAGAGATGGACGACGACTCTACAGCGCCGGGCAAGCAGAGGCTAGCAGTACAACTGCCGTCCGATCTGGTGGAGAAGGCGCGCGACGCTGTCTACTGGACGCCCGGCATGACCCTCAACCGGCTGGCCCAGATCGCCCTCTCACACACCCTCGAATGCATGGAGTCGCTCCGGGGTGTGCCGTTCCCGCCACGTGGCGGGAATCTCCCAGCCGGGCGGCAGGTTCAATCAGGTGGCTAATAAGATGGCTAAGAGAAACGCAATAATAATCCCGAGAAGAGCGGCGGCTGTCATCTGCGCGGCTACGCTCGCGTATCTGGCCTTGTCTTGCTCATCCTTAACGGGGGCGGGCGGCTCATCCGTCAATGCCGAGGCCCGCCGGGAGGCCGAGAAGTTTTGGGCGACCCAGATCACCAAGTGCGGCGACTCCTACTACCGCAAGGAGGCGCTCATCAAGAAGGACGGCTACGTGATCTACTACCAGATGAAAGGCCCGAAGGTGGAGGTGCAGCCGCAGCCGGTGTCGGAGGCGGATCGCCTTAATGGCATCGAGTGGAAGGGCTCGACCGCCTTCATCCCGACGGCGAGTCGCATCTGGAACACGGAGAAAAAAGGCTGGTCCGACTGGGGTAAGGGGGCGTGGGGAGTGCCGGAGTTGAACTACGGGATGAATAAGGCGAAGGGCGCGTGGAACGTTAATACGAAGAGGGACTGGACGCGCGAAGAGACTTCCAGGTACGAACCGGTTGACTGCTCTAAAATACCTCAGTAATTAGACCGGCGCGCCCCTAAATCCCTTTATAGTGTGGGAACTGTAGCAATTACTCACCCACCATAATCAAGCTGCTAACGCGACCCCTCCTCTAAGTACCTCACCGAAGTTACTTAAAAGAGGTTAGTTATTCAGCCGGCGGCGTTTTAGCTGGAAGGGATAGTGCGCGCCAAAAAAAGTGGTGGGTGGGCTGATCACCCTATTGACGAAGTGTGCCTTCGTCAAAATTATCGAAAACGTAGGGCGTCTGTCCCAGGTCAGTAAGCCGGAGAACAGTATTCGTCCAAATGTAGGAAAGGCAATTCTGCTCTTATGCGGGTAAGGAGATGAATTGGTGTTAGCTAGAAAGATTAGCAATACGGGCACGAGGAACCTTATCGGCAAGTTCCCGAGCCTCAAGATGGGACGGATAGTCTGGTACGAGTCCCTGCTGGAGCGTGACTACATGTATCTGCTCGAGATTGACTCCGACGTCATCTCTTACAGGGAGCAGCCCGGTCGGATTTATTACACACTCGACGGCAGGCGTCATCACTACACACCAGACCTCTTTGTAGAGAGGATGCGTGAGAAGCATCTCGTCGAGGTAAAACCGAAGAAAAGAGCTGAAGAAGAAGAGTACCGCCGCCTCTTCCTCATTGCCATGGACACCTGCCGTAGCGAGGGCTACGAGTTCAAAGTGGCGACGGACGAGGTGATTAGGCTCCAGCCGCGGCTGAATGTGGTAAAGCTCCTCTACAAATACGCCAGGACGCCGATCCTTCCACAGCACCAGATCTACTGCCACGAATTCTTCGCAGAGAGACAGGAAGCGCCTCTCGGCGAGATTACACAATTCTTCGCTTCCAAAAGAACAGGTCAACAAGTCGTATACGCACTTATATACCACGGCATACTCTTGGTAGATATATCCAAGCCGCTTACATATAACTGCGTCGTACGGCTTTCTGTTCCGGCGTATGCCACGAGAAAGGCTTTGTAAACAATGTCAAAAAGCAGATTTCAAAAAGGCATCCACATCAAGCTGCGGGGGCGCGAGTACACTATTGAGGGCCGTCTTCCTAACAACGATTTACGCGTTAGAGACACTGCGACCGACGAGCTAAGATCTTTCCTTGAGTACGAGCTAATTGACGCTCTGTTCGATGGACATCTTATCTTCATTGGTGATGGCAGGTCGAAGAGAGCACAACGGGAGGCCGTCGAGATTTTCGTCGGAGACATGAAGATGCTTGAAGACGACGATCCGAGGAAGAAAGAGGCCGCGCGCCGGTGGGCATACATCAAGGCCATACTCACTGGAAAACTGACCGTGATGAACGCTTCCACTCTGAAGCCGATAATCGAGCAGGTTCACGAGGAGATTCGGAATGTGGGGAAGCCGCCGAACTGGAAGACGGTTTATTACCGCTGGATCGTGCCTTACTTAGAGTGCGGCGAAGACATTCGCGCCCTCATACCGAACTTCGGGAAGCGAGGAAATAAGGGCAGGAGATTCACCGGGGCGCGCAAGGCGCTGGGACAGAAGTATTCCGAGAAGGAAAAAGAACTGGCTGGCGAAGTTGCCGATGTAGTTGATGAGGTTATAGGTGAGGAATACCTGAACACACAACGCCTAAGCGTTCAAGCAGTTTACGACAAACTCGAAGCCAGGATAGCCGAGAAGAACCAGTTTAGGGACACGGACGACCAACTTCCCGTTCCTCATAGGAATAGTATCTACAATATCGTCAGCAAGCTCGACGAGTACGATAAAGATCGTGCCCGCTATGGGAATCGTTACGCCGACCAAAAGCACTTGTGCAACGGTCAGGCTCCTCAACCCACCCGCCCCCTCGAAAGAACGGAGATCGACCATATCAAGCTTGACCTCTTCATCGTTGACGAAGAGACGAGGATGCCGCTCGGCAGACCAACTCTGACAACCCTCCTGGACAAATTCTCAAGGGAGGTACTTGGCATCAACGTCGGCTTCGATCCTCCCAGCTATTTGTCGGTGATGCTGTGCCTGAACCACGCAATCAAGCCGAAGACGTACGTCAGGGCAGAATTTCCTGAAGTTAAAAACACTTGGGATGCGTATGGAATCCCTGAAGTCATCGTCGTTGACAACGGAAAGGAATTCCGCAGCAAGGACTTCGAGGATGCCTGCCTCCAACTGGGCATCGTCATCATGTATAGCCCGCCCTACGTTCCTCGCTACAAAGGTAGCATCGAGAGATTCTTTGGCACCGAGAATCGGCGGTTGCTTCACCAGCAGCGCGGGACGACCTTCTCGAACATCTTCGAGCGACACGGCTATGATCCGGAGAAGAATGCTGTGATCTCCTTCAGTGCGTTTATGAAGATGCTGCACGTCTGGATCATTGACATATACCACCAGGGCTATCACCGCGGACTCAAAGACATTCCCGCTCAAGTGTGGCGAGAGGAGATCAAGCACTACCCTCCCGCTCTTCCGCGCCGGATGGAGGATCTGCGGATACTGCTCGGCCACATCGAACACCGTGTTATCGGGCCGTCCGGGATAGAACTCTTCACTCTCTACTACAACTGCGAGGAACTCGCCCGCCTAAGGCGCCGGACGAAGGACAAGGTCACAGTTAAGTACGACCCAAGTGACCTCTCAACGATCTACGTTTACGACATTTATAAAGACGTATACATCGCGGTGCCTGCGATGGATCAGGAATACACCAAAGGCTTGAGCCTGTGGCAGCACAAGGTGATTCAGAGTAATGCGCGCCGCGACATAAAAGGGCGCATCGACATCGGTGGCTTACGCGACGCAAAAAAGATGATTCAAGGGATTGTCGAGGCGGAGATGACAAAAACAGGTAAGATCAGCGCTAAGTCCAAAGCCGCCCGCTGGGCAAACGTCCGCCAACCGAATTACGACGCGTACATCGACATTCCGCAGTTGCAGGAGACAGCGGCTGCCGAACGCGTCGATCCAAAATTTGTGCTAATCAACCCTGATGCGAACCCCTTCAGCGGTATTTCAGAGGCGCAAAGTGTGGTGACCTATAACAGTGCGATGGACACATTCGCTCAGCCCGCCACCGGAGTGGTTGACCTCGACCATAATACCCGAAAGCATAAAGGGAAAAAGGCGGACACTAAGAAGACTAATAAAGGCGGGCAGAAAAAATCAGCAACAACCCAATCGTCACGTCCCGTTGAGCCGACAGCTTGGGAGGATGACGGTGAAGAACTGAACATGACCGACTTCAGCGCTGGTTACAACCTACCCGGAAAGGAGATCAGGTATGAGTAGCAAGCGTCCTAACCACTCAAAGATGTCTAAGGAGGGTAGATGCAGGCTGGCTGAATCCATTTTCATCAAGCACCCGCGGTTCAAAGCTATCATTGAAAAGATCGAACATGCACACTGCTACTCGCAGATCGCCGCAGAACCGGAATGCCTCTTCATCGGCGGGCCTCCAGGTGCGGGCAAGACGACCCTCCTGAATCACTACAGGCTGGGATTCCCATCGGCGGATCGCGGCGAGATGATTGAAGTCCCGGTTCTCTGCGGCAGGGTTCCCAGCAAGGCGACGGATAAGAATCTCGCCACGACGCTGCTCATGGCGCTTGGAGATCCGGCGGCGGAAAAGGGCACAGCCTTCAACCAGACTACTCGACTGAAGCGGTTCATCGAGCAATGCGGCGTACAACTGATCATCCTTGATGAGTTCCAACACTTCGTGGACAAGGATTCGTGGAAAGTCCTCAAAAGCGTTTCCGACTGGCTGAAGAACTTCATCGATGAGACAGGCATACCCGTCGTCCTGATAGGGATGCCATATGCAGTCGAGATTCTTGACGCGCCAGGCAACGAACAGTTGCAGCGGCGCTTCGCCGTACGTGCAACGCTCGACTCTTTTGGCTGGGACATAGACGAGGAGAGGAAGGAATTCCGCTCATTCTTGAAGGCGGCGGACGACCGATTGCCGCTCAACGAATGTTCTAACTTAGCTGACCCGCTGATCGCGTTCCGCTTCTACTGCGCCACGAACGGCAGGGTGGGTAAGATAATGAAGGTCTTGCGAAAGGCTGTCGAACTCGCGCTGGATCAAGGACTGGAGCGCCTAACCCTCGAAGTGCTCGCCGACGCTTATGACGAACGCTTGAGGGCTGATCAACCCGACAGGAGTAACCCGTTCCGCATAGAGAAGTCGTGGCTCAAGGCAGTGCCTTTCGACGAGTCGGAGATGAGTTTCGCGACGGTGAGCAGGAGATCCAGAAGGCGAGCGAGGGAGAATAGGGCTTCGGACGTTCTGTCAAAGTAGCAGCCGCGGGTCATAGTTCCTTTGGATGGGATGCTTTAACAGGTGGCGAATGAGCGAAGAGATGAAAGTACGTCAGGCCATGAGGCTATTGATAAGCGGAAAGCCTTATTCGGACGAGAGTTTCATGGGCTACATTCTTCGTGTAACCGAGAAGAACGGCTATGAGTCTCTTTCTTGGATTTTCCAGATAGTTGACATGGATTACCAGCATCCTCGGCAAGGCTGTGCGATTGCTTTTGAAGCATCTTCCTATCTAACTCGCCTAGCTCAACTTGCTGGCATTAGCTCTGCTGAGATAATCAGACTTACGTACCCTAGTATTCCAAGCTCAGAGGAGAAGTCTTTACATTTATTCTTTGGTCAATCTGTACGCCAATATTTAATCCAATCTAACCATCCCAGAATCTGCCCAGCCTGTTTGTCGGAGTCTCAATACTGCCGTCGCATTTGGGAATTTTCCGCCGTAACTACATGTCCTACGCATAGACAACGGCTGATCGATGAATGTCCAAGATGTAATAAGCGAGTATCTTGGTCTAGAAATAATGTAGCGTTCTGCCCCTGTAAGTTCGATTGGCGATTGTCTCCGGCGACTCCTGTGGTCGAACAGGAATTAGGACTGACCCGCCACATATATCAGCTCTGCGGATTGCCGGCAGGTGGTAATAGCAAACGAGGATTTTCCGAACAGGCTTCAAAGCTTTCGTTGAATGACTTTCTTACCGCTTTGTTCTTCATCGTGGGACAGAGTCAAGGCATTTCGTCTGTCACGAGTAAGCACTTGGTGGCAAAGAAAACAAAGCAGAACTTTCATGACCTTCTCACTAAGGCTTTCTCCGTATTCGAGAACTGGCCGAACAACTACTTTGGATTTCTGGAGCGGAGAGCAGTTCAAGAGAAAAGCGTTACTCGCTCTTATGAGCGCATGAAATCAACTTTGTATAGTGATTTCGGCTCGTTCTACTCCGGACTTCATGATGCGCTTTCAGGAAACCGGTTTGATTTTATGAGAAGCGCTTTTATTGATTACATTAGCCAAAATCGGGTACCTGGATGTCTTCCCGTGTCTATGCGGAGTGGAATAGACAAAGACTCCTTCAAGGGTCAGTACATATTGAAGTCAGATGTTAGAAGATTGCTCAGAGTTGATAATGTATGGATTAACCGTCAGATCGAAATAGGGAAGCTCAAAACTCTGACCCGGAGTAAGGGGAAAAAGCGGTTGATCTTCATAAAGGTAGAAGACATCGCACGACTAAAGATTGAGCATTGATACACCCATAGTCTATTCGACGAGCTTCATTGTAATATGGCTATCCGACAAAAGAAGTTTTCCCGGATGGATAGCACACTCGGCTGGAAGTAGCTTTGGCGGCAACAGCTTTAAGAATCCATCTCAGGGCTATTCAATGTATCTGAAGCCATCAGGTATGTTCTCATACGGTCGCGGTGAAGATAAGAAGCTTAATTTTGAGGGAGCCGCCGAATTTTACTGGAGTATGTTGATAGAACGGCTACAGCGATGATGAGTCAGTTGTCTCCATCTTTGATGGAAGAGATTCGGCTGGCGAATTTGGATCCCAATAGTTTACATAGCTTAATCACAGTCCTTGCAATTCTCACCAATTCCTAGAATCGATTTTCAGGATTTCTCTCCAATTGATAAGCGCTCCACCCTTTTTCATACTAATTGCACTACTGAATTCACACTAATTGCTTGAGACATACCCGTAAGTTACTGAAAGCGTATTCAAGGCTTCTCAGTAATTGCTGGAACTGACAATTCGTTTTGTGTTCGGTCTTCTGTCGCTCCACCTCGCCTTGGTCTCTGGCGTGGGGCAGGAGGAGGGGGCGTTCGACAGCTTGGAGAAGGCTCTGCGGGAGCCGGAGAAGGTGAGGCGGCTCGCCATCTCGGGCGGCGAAGAGCTCGAGATGCAGCGCCTGCCGCCGGGGCTGGGGAGTCTGGTTAACCTTGAGGCGCTGGAGTTGGCCTGCCTTGAGAAGCTGGAGGAGCTGCCGGAGGAGGTCGGCCAGTTGCGGAAGTTGGAGGAGCTGGTCATCGACAACGGGAACGGCTGCTCGATGAACGTCAGGCTCCCGCCCTCGGTCGGGCGGCTGGCGAGCCTGCGGGTGCTGAGGCTCTACGGCGCGCTCGACCCGCGCGACCTGGACGGCAAGACTCCCGTCAAGAGCAGGGCGCTGCCGGACACGCTCGCGGAGTTGCGGGGGCTGGAGGAGCTAGACCTCGGCCGCAACGGCATCGGCTCGGTGCCGCAGCAGGTCGCCGCGCTGCGCGGGCTGAAGAAGCTCTCGCTCGACTACAACGAGATACGCGCGCTGCCCTCCTTCGTCGGCGACCTGCCGAACCTGCAAGAGCTGTCCATCAACGCGAACGGCGGGGTCACGCTGCCCGCGTCGCTGGCGAAGATAAGGGGGCTGAAGGTCTACATGGGGAACAACCGGCTCAAGCTGCGAGACCAGAGGGCGCTGCGCGCGCGCTTCCCCAACGCCGTCTTCTCCTTCGAGAACGAGTACGACGACGACGCGGCGAACGAGGAGGCCCCGAAGCCGAGGGGCCGGCGCAGGTGAGACGCCGGAGGCGCTCGGGCGACGAGGCCCCGTCCACGAAACTGGACGGGGCCTTCGTCTTTCGCATAACTCCGCGAACCGCCCCGCGGCGCGGTTGCGCGCGCCCCCGGCGGCGTGTAAAACTTTTAACGCAGCGCTACGTAGTAACGTCGCTTCGGCCAGTCTCCCTTAAAGACTCCCGGACAAGACAACCCACATTCCCAATCCCCTTAGAAGGATTCGAGGTAAGCAGCATGAGAAGATTTACCTACGCCGTCCTCGCGCTCTTCCTGTGCGCCGCGGGCGCGCGGGCGCAGAACGTGCCGGTGCAGGAGGTCGTGCTGGAGAACGGCCTGCGCGTGCTGATGGTGCCGCGCAAGGGAGACCCTAACATCGCCGCCGGCTGGATCACGCGCACCGGCTCGGTCAACGAGCGCCCCGGCATCACCGGCCTCTCGCACCTCTTCGAGCACATGATGTTCAAGGGCACCCGCACCGTCGGCACCAAGAACATCGAAGAGAATCTGAAACTCCTCAAGGAGATGGACGACGTGCGCGCGCAGATCCGCGCCGAGGAGAGAGACCTCATCCGCCGCGCCCGGCTCGGCGAGATCGCCGACGCGAGGGACGCGAAGAACCGCTCGGAGAAGCACCGGCAGCTCCTCGCGCGCTTCGACGAGCTAACCAAGCGCGAGAAGGAGCTGATGGTCAAGGACGAGTTCGACCGCATCTACACGACGGCCGGCGCGTCGGGGATGAACGCCGGCACCTCCAACGACTTCACCGTCTACTTCATCAACGTCCCGGCCAACAAGCTCGAGCTGTGGTTCTGGATGGAGAGCGACCGCCTCCGCAACCCCGTCTTCCGCGAGTTCTACTCCGAGCGCGACGTGGTGCACGAGGAGCGGCGGCTCCGCACCGACTCGACGCCGACGGGCAAGTTCGACGAGCAGTTCGAGGCGATGTTCTGGATGTCCTCCCCCTACGGCTGGCCCGTCGTGGGCTGGCCCAGTGACCTCGAAGGCATCACGCGCGAGGAGGCGCTCGAATACTTCGCCGTCAACTACGCGCCCAACAACCTGACGGCCGCGCTCGTCGGCGACTTCGAGCCGGCGCGCGCCACCGAATTGGCGAGGAAGTACTTCGGCCGCCTGCCGCGCGGGCCCCGCGAGCCCGAGCCCGTCCGCACGCGCGAGATGGAGCAGCTCGCCGAGCAGCGCATGGTCGCCTACGCCGAGACCGTCCCGCAGGCGCGCGTCCGCTACCACACGGTCGCCGACGGGCACCCGGACGACTTCGCGCTCACGGTCCTCGGCGCGCTCCTCAGCGGCCGGACGGGCCGCCTCTACAAGTCGCTCGTGCTCCAGCAGGAGGTCGCCAACTCCGCCTTCGCCGGGCAGAGCGGCAACAAGTACGAGGGCTACTTCCAGTTGAGCGGCGTCGCCAAGCCGGGCAAGACGCCCGAGGACGTGGAGCAGGCGCTCTACAAGGAGATCGAGCGCCTGCAGAAGGAGCCCGTGCCCGCCGACGAGCTTCAGAAGATTAAGAACCAGTCGGCCGCCAACCAGTTCCGCGGCCTTCAGTCGAACTTCGGGCTGATGGTGCAGTTGCTCCTGCGCGACGCGAACCGCGGCTGGGCGACCATCAACACCGACCCCGCGCGCGTCCAGGCCGTCACGCCCGCGGACATCCAGCGCGTCGCCAACAGGTACTTCAAGCCCGAGAACCGCACGGTCGCCATCTACCGCACGAAGCAGGCAGCCGGGGGCGACGCGGCGGCCGAGGACGCCACGCTCGCCGGCCTCTCCGAGCCCGAGAAGGCGATGGTGCGCCAGCTCCGCTCGCGGCTCCCGCAGATGAACGCCGAGCAGGTGCGCGGCTTCCTCCAGCAGGTCGAGCAGCGCGGGGCGTCGGCCCCGCCCGAGATGCAGAAGGGCATACAGTTGGTGAAGAAGATGCTGGAGGAACGCCTCAAGCAGCTCGAAGGAGGTACGAAGTAAGTATGAAGATCAGCAGAACCTTTTCGGCGCTGCTCCTCGCGCTCGTCATGCTCGCCGTCTCGCCCGCCGCCCTGCTCGCGCAGACGGCGCAGCCGTCCGGCATCCCCGCCCGGCCCGAGGAGTTGAAGTACGCGCCGCTTACCTACAACCCGCCGAAGCGCGCGAGCTACCGCCACGTGCTCTCGAACGGCGTGGTCGTCTACGCGGTCGAAGACCACGACCTGCCGCTCGTCAACATCTCGACGCTGGTGCGCACCGGCTCCTACCTCGACCCCGCGGGCAAGGAGGGGCTGGCCGCGCTCGTCGGGACGCAGATGCGCGCCGGCGGCACGCAGAAGATGACGGCCGAACAGTTCGACGAGGCCGCCGACTTCCTCGCCGCGCAGCTCTCATCCGGCGTCGGCGCGACGCAGGGCAGCGCGAACCTCAACCTGCTCGCTAAGGACATCGACAAGGGGCTCGGGCTCTACTTCGACATGCTGCGCACGCCCGCGTTTCAGGAAGACCGCCTGAAGCTCGCCAAGAGCCAGATACTCCAGGGCATGGAGCGGCGCAACGACAACACGTCGGCGATTGAGGCGCGCGAGTGGGGCCGCCTCCTCTACGGCACCGAGCACTTCTCGTCGAAGGAGACGACGAAGGCTTCCGTCGAGTCCATCACGCGGCAGGACTTGGTAGACTTCCACCAGAAGTACTTCCAGCCGGCCGGCCTCATCATCGCCGCGTCGGGCGACTTCAAGACGCCGGAGCTGCTGGCGAAGCTCGAAGCGGCCTTCAAGGGCTGGCCGTCGAACAAGATGGCCGTGCCCGACGTGCCGAAGCCGACGCAGACCCCGGTCGCGGGCATCTACACTGTCCACAAGCCGGACGTGAACCAGGGACGCGTCAGCATCGGCCACACCGGCTCGACGCGCGACAACCCCGACGCCTACGCCCTGGAGATCATGAACGACATCCTCGGCGGCGGCGGCTTCACCTCGCGCATCACTTCGCGCGTGCGCTCGGACGAGGGGCTCGCCTACTCGGCCGGCTCTTCGTACGGCATGGGCGTCTACTACCCCGGCACCTTCCGCGCCGCGTTCCAGTCGAAGAGCGCGACGACGGCCCAGGCCATCCAGATCATCCTCGACGAGATCAACCGCATCCGCACGCAGAAGGTCTCGGCCGAGGAGTTGGAGACCTCGAAGAACCAGGCCGTCGAGACCTTCCCGCGCATCTTCTCGACGGCGGCGCAGATCGCCGGCACGTTCGCGCAGGACGAGTACACGAAGCGCCCGGCGGACTACTGGGACACCTACCGCCAGCGCATCGCGGCCGTCACGGCCGACGACGTGCAGCGGGTCGCGCAGAAGTACCTCGACCCGTCGAAGCTCGTCATCCTCGTCGTCGGCAACATCGACGACATCACGAAGGGCAACCCCGACCACCCCGAGTATTCCTTGACGAAGCTCGCCTCCACGGGTCAGATTCGCCGCATCCCGCTCCCCGACCCGCTCACGATGGTCTACCCGCCCGCGCCGTAGACCGCTGTAAGCCCCGAAGGGGCGTAATGAGAAAGCCAGGGGCAACGCCCCTGGTGATTGGCCGGAAGAAACAGTTGAGCCCCGAAGGGGCGGAATAACGGTCGATGTTATTCCGCCCCTTCGGGGCTCAACTCATTTACCCGTTCGTTACCAGGGGCGGCGCTCAGGCTTGCGCCTTCGCTCTGCCCCTGGCTATCTCATCCCGCCCCTTCGGGGCTTATTAGCAAGTCTCTCAGTAGTTCGTCAGAATCCTCTCCGCCTCGAAGCCCATCTCGTGGAGGCGGTCGCGCGTCTGCTCGATCATCTCGCGCGAGCCGCAGACCAGGGCGACGGGGTCTGAGAGCGTGGGCAGCACGTTGTCGAGGAGCGACTGCACGTAGCCGGTCTGCCCCGACCACTCGTAGCCGTCCGGCCTGGAGATGACCTGCCGCAGCTCGACGCCGGCCGCGCGCCACGCCTCCGTCTCGTCGCGGTAGCAGAAGTCTTCGGGCGTGCGCGCGCCGTAGAGGACGACGACCTGCCCGTACTTCTCCGCGCGCGGCAGCACCGACCGCAGCGCCGAGCGCAGGGGGGCCACGCCCGTCCCCATCGCCACGAAGACCAGGTCGCGCCCCTCCTGCGCCTTCAGGTCGAACCCGTGCCCCGCGACCTCGACCAGCCGGACGCGGCCGCCCGGCCCGGTCTCGTAGAGCGCGCGGCTCACGGGGTCGTTCGAGAGCTTGACCAGGAATTCGAGCTCGTCGTCCTCCGGCGCGCTGGCGATGGCGAAGTAGGCGCGCCCCGCCCCCTCGACTTCGAGCAGCGCGACCTGCCCCGGCGTGAACGGCATCTCGTGGCAGTCCGACGCCCCCTCCGGCAGCACGTCGAACGCGCGGATGCCCCGCGCCTCCTGGTGCACCCGCTTGATGACGAGGACACGCCCCTCCCTCTCTTCCGTTGGAGCCACCGGCATTGAACTTCTCTCCCGTTGTTTTGTAACTGCTTCGAGTGTAACGCAAGTTGGCGCGGCGCGCGAAGCCTGTGCTAAAACATTCCGCGTCGCCATCATCCTAAATTATCGGCACAATGAAGCGCTCTCCGCTGCTCGTCATCTTCGTCACGGTCTTCATCGACCTGGTGGGCTTCGGCATCGTCATCCCCGTCCTGCCGTTCTACGTCGAGGGGACGCAGTTCGACGCGAGCCCGCGCGTCGTGGGGCTGCTGTTCGCCTCCTACTCGGCCATGCAGCTCCTCTTCACGCCGATACTGGGGAGGCTCTCGGACAGGTACGGGCGGCGGCCCGTCCTCTTCTTCAGCCTGCTGGGGACGAGCCTCGGCTTCTTCATCATGGGGTTCGCGACGACGCTGTGGATGCTCTTCGCGGGGCGCATCATCGACGGCATCACGGGCGGGAACATCTCGACCGCGCAGGCCTACATCGCGGACGTGACGACCGAGGAGAACCGCGCGAAGGGGATGGGCCTCATCGGCGCGGCCTTCGGGCTCGGGTTCATCTTCGGGCCGGCCCTCGGCGGGGTCTTGAGCCGCTGGGGGGTGCACGTGCCGTTCCTGTTCGCGGGCGCGCTCTCCCTGGCGAACGCGACGCTGCTCTACTTCGTCCTGCCCGAGACGGTGACGAAAGACCACCCGGCGCGCGCGTCGGCGACGGGGCGCTGGTCGCAGCTCGTGCGCGCGCTCAGGCAGTCGCGCCTCGCCTTCGTGCTCGCCGTCTACTTCCTCTTCGTGACGGCCTTCTCGGTGATGACGGCGTCGTTCGGCCTGTTCACGCTCTACCGCTTCGGCTTCGACGCGCACGACACGGGGTGGATCTTCGCGTTCGTCGGCGTCGTCGGGGCGGCGATTCAAGGGGGACTCATAGGCCGCTTGGTTAAGCTGTTCGGCGAGCCCCTGCTGGTCATCGCCGGGGCGCTGATGTTCGCGGCGAGCCTCGTCCTCATCCCCTTCACGGGGCCGCAGACGGGGACGCCAGCGCTGCTCGCGCTGGGCGCGCTCTTCGCGCTGGGGAACGGGCTGGCGACGCCCTCGCTCACGTCGCTCGCGTCGAAGAGCGCGGGGGCGGGCGAGCAGGGCGGCGTGCTCGGCGTGACCCAGTCGGTGGCGAGCCTCGCGCGCGTCGTGGGGCCGCTCCTCTCGGCCGCGCTCATCTACAGCGCCGTCGCGACCGTGGGTCACGACGGCCGAACCCACAACATGAGCGACCGCTCGGTCGCGCTCACCTTCTGGGCCGCGGCCGCCGTCATGTTCGTCGCCTTCCTGCTCGCCGCCTACTTCGCGCGCGCCTACGCCTCGGAGTACCGCCGCGGCGGCGCCGTCCCCGCCGAGGGCACATGAAGAGAAGACTCGTCAACGCCGTCGTCGCCCTCCTGCTGCTCTGCCAGTCCGCCCCCGCGCAGACGGCCAACCCAATCCGCGAGTACCGGCGCGCCAACGAGCACCGCATCCTGCGCGAGTTCGTCGGGCTGCTCTCAATCCCGAACGTCGCGTCGGACTCGGAGAACATCCGGCGCAACGCGGCGCGGCTCGTCGAGATGATGACGGCGCGCGGGCTGAAGCCCCGGCTGCTGGAAGCCTCGACGCCGAACGTGCCGCCCGCCGTCTACGGCGAGTGGGCGACGCCGGGCGCGACGCGGACGATAGTCTTCTACGCGCACTACGACGGCCAGCCGACGGACGCGCGCAAGTGGACGGGCACGCAGCCCTGGGAGCCGGCCCTGCGCACGGCCCCTTTCGACAGGGGCGGGGTGGTCGTGCCGATGCCCGCCGAGGACGCAGGTCTCAACCCCGAGTGGCGTCTCTACGCGCGCTCGTCATCGGACGACAAGGCGGGCGTGATGTCTATCCTGACGGCCTTCGACGCGCTGCGCGCGAAGGACATCAAGCCGACCGTCAACCTCAAGTTCTTCTTCGAGGGCGAGGAGGAGGCGGGCTCGCCGCACCTCGTCGAGATTCTGTCGAAGCATAGGGAACTGCTCGCGGCGGACGCGTGGGTCATCTGCGACGGCCCCGTCCACCAGTCGGGGCGCAAGCAGGTGGTCTTCGGCGTGCGCGGCGACACGAACGTCGAGGTCACGGTCTACGGGCCGCGGCGACCCCTGCACAGCGGGCATTATGGGAACTGGGCCCCGAACCCGGGGATGATACTGGCGCGCCTGCTGGCCTCGATGAAGGACGAGCGCGGGCGCGTGACGATCAAGGGTTGGTACGACGACGTTGAGCCTTTAGGCTCCGCCGAGCGGCGCGCGCTCTTGGAGGCCCCGGCCTACGACGAGGAGCTGAAGAAGGAACTCGGGATCAACCGTCCCGAGGGCGCGGGCCGCCCGCTCGTCGAACTCATCAACGAGCCCTCGCTCAACGTCAACGGCCTTTCGAGCGCGGAGACCGGCGCGCTCGCGCGCAACGTCATCCCGACGACCGCCGTCGCCGCGCTCGACCTGCGGTTAGTCAGAGGCAACGACTACCGCCGCCAGGTCGAGCGGCTCCGCGAACACATACGCGCCCAGGGGTTCCACGTCACCGACCGCGAGCCGACCGACGAAGAGAGACTCGCACACCCGCTCGTCGCTAAAGTTGTTCACGAGCCGGGCGGCTACAACGCCGAGCGCACGCGGATGGACTTGCCCGTCTCGCGCGCCGTCGCCGCGGCCGTGCAGTCAACCTCCGAGCAAAAAATCGTCCTCATGCCCACGCTCGGCGGCAGCCTCCCGCTCTCGCTCATCCGCGAGACCTTAGGCGCGCCCACCATCACCGTCCCCATCGCCAACCACGACAACAACCAGCACGCCGAGAACGAGAACATCAGGCTGCAAAACCTCTGGGACGGCATCGAGACGTACGCGGCGCTGATGACGATGAACTTCAGTAGGCAGTAGGCAGTTAAAACAATAAGCGCTAACTACCTACTGCCATCTGCCTACTGCCTACTACCTCAAGTTACCTTTAGGAAAACCGACGCGTTCGGGCTCGGCGTTGAGTCGTTCGAGCATCTGCCGGATGAGGCGCGTCCTGACGGGGCCGGCCTCGCGCGGCTCGACGAGGTAGCGCACCGTCGCCTCGATCCAGGTGTTCTGACTGGCGCGGAAGACGACCGACGGGTTCTCGCTCACCTGCATCGCGTCGATGGGCGTCTGGGCGAGCAGCTCGCGGTAGGTGCGGACGCGCTCGCGCATCGCCTCGCCGATCTCGGCCTCGGCCACCTCGCGCATGACCGTCGAGACGAACTCCAGGTCGCTGTCGTAGGCGATCTGCAAGGTGACCTCGTTCCAGAGATACGGGAAGAGCGGCCACGAGGAGTTGAAGACGGCCTTCGAGAGCACGTCGGAGTTGGGGAAACGGATGACGCGGCCCGAAGCGTGGTCGGTCGTGAGGGATTCGCCGCCGACCTCCCACAGCGTCGTGTCGAGGTAGCCCACGTCGATCACGTCGCCGGTGGCGTCGCCGATGCGGATGCGGTCGCCGACGCGGTAGGGCGCGCGCACGAGGATGTAGACCCAGCCCAGGAGGCTCGTGAACGGCGTCTGCACGGCGAGACCGATGACGAGCGTGAGCACGCCGAAGGAGACGGCGGCCGTGTACCAGTTGGCGAAGAGGGCCGAGACGACGATGAGCGCGATGGCACTGCCGGAGACGAGCCGCAGCACGCGGTGCAGGTTATAGCGCGAGGCGGCGTCCGAGAGCGAGTCGATGAGGAAGGCGCCCACGAACTTGGCCGCGGCGAGGACGACGGCGACGGCCAGCGCGCCCTCGACACCCCTCAGCACCTGCGGCCGGTACGCTTCCGCGAAGTCGAAGTACTTCAGCCGCACGGCGTAATGCAGGGCGCCGAGCGCCGCGAGCGCGAGGAGGTATGCGCCGATCCAGAGCTTGTGGCGCCGCCTGGTGCGCGGCGGCCGCTCCGCCCCCTCGCGCCCGGCCTCCTCCTCCTTGAGCGCCTTCCCGCCCGTCTGTTCGAGGGCGCGCTTCACGTCCTCGTCCTGCGCCTTCAGCCGCTCGGCCTCGGCCTTCTCCTTCGTCGCCATCCGCCCCCTCCGGTCAGAGTTCTTAAGAAGATATCAGAGGAGGGTGCTCAGCGAGAGCGCGACGAAGAAGCCGTAGAAGAGCGCCATCGCGACGAGGGCCGCGCGCCGCCAGCGCGGGGGGCGCAACTGCGGCGGCAGGAGCCGCGTGTTGACGTAGAGCAGGTGCAGCGACGCGATGATGAAGACCACGCTCGCCACGTTCGCGCCCAACTGGAGCAGTACGACCGGCTGCGCGAGGCGCAGCGCGACGAAGCCCCAGAGCACCACGGCCGCGAGCACCGCGTAGTAGACGGCGCGCACGTCGCCCCCGCGCCACGCGCGCAGACGGCGGCTGCCCGTCCAGAGGATGTCCGTGATGGCCCGCACCATCCCCTCAAGGATGTCGAGCTGCGCCTTGAAGA
This sequence comes from Pyrinomonadaceae bacterium, assembly GCA_035563535.1. GTDB lineage: Bacteria > Acidobacteriota > Blastocatellia > Pyrinomonadales > Pyrinomonadaceae > QHXN01. The sequence continues at coordinate 176,380 of DATMVD010000095.1, forward strand.
GGAGCCACACCCCGAGTGACGCGACCACGCCCGCGAGCAGCGGCCCGGCGCGCGCCCCGACGCCTTCGGCCAGCGCCGCGCTGATGCTCAGGCCCCGGATGTCCGCGCCGCGCGGCAGGAACGTCACGTAGAGCAGCGCCGGGAGCAGCATCCCCAGGAGCGCGCCGACGAAGAAGATGCCCCACTGGTCTGCGCGGACGATGCGCCACCACCCGCGCCAGCGGCCCATCGCCTCGGCCCCCGGCTTGAAGATGAAACCGCTGTGGGCGAGCTGCACCTTCCGGCCGCCGACCGCCGCCGGGATGTAGCCCGCCCGCTCGCCCATGCCGTAGCCCTTGTCGCGCGCCCAGTTCGTCAGCACGATGTTGCCGACGCCCCCGCAGCCGGAGTACCCGGCCAGCGCACCCAACAGGAAGAGGTCGGCCCCACTCGGCAGGAAGTCGAACGTACCGCGCGCCGCGTCGAAGCCCGCGAACCCGACGGCCGCCCCGAGCCACGTCCCCGGCGGGACGAAGACCACCGCCAGGATGAGGAAGCCGCCGAGGATGCAGGCGACCATCACCCAGTTGAGCAGCTCCAGCGTGCGCTCGATGCGCCGCCCGAAGAGGAGCACGACGACGCACACGAGAAACGTCCCCACCCCGAGGTAGTAGACCAGAGTCGCGTCGGCGGGCCCCGCGAGCCTCCGCGCGAAGAGGAAGAAGACCGCCCCGGCGGCGTTGGCGGCCCACGCGGGCCAGCCCTGCTGCAGGAAGAAGAGGACGGCGTAGACCCACGCCCACAACGTGGCCGACGGCCGCGTGCGCATGAAGCCGGTGAAGGCCGGCTCGCCCGTGGCGAGCGTGTAGCGCATCAGCTCCGTGTTAAAGACGGTCTGGAGGAAGACCGCGACCCCCGTCACCCAGAGGAGCGAGAACCCGTAGCGCACGAAGGCGGCCGGCCCGAGGAGGAACTCGCCGCCGCCGATTGACGCGCCGAGCACGATGACGCCGGGGCCGACGACCCCCAGCCAGCCAAGCCCCTTCGGCGCGGGCGGGGCCGGCAGCTCCGCCCGCTTCCATGGGTCGAGCCCGGAGCGGGACTCCGGGGCGTCGGCCGGCCGGTCTTCGGCCACGGCGTCAACGGTCACGCGCCTCTCCTCCCACTTTACGTCGGGTGACAACCGCCCTATAGCGGTTTGCTTTTGAGTTTACCCCCTCGGGTTTAGAGGCGGGCTCCGCCCGCCGTTCCAACCCCCGATGAGAGGCGGGCCGGCGGGCTGAGCCCGCCTCTAAACGGTCGGTACACGGATTCGCAAACCGACCTAGTGCGTGCGGTCGTACTCGATGCCCTTCTTCACCTCGTCAATCGCCTTGTTGACGTGTGCGAGGGCTTTGACGCGGTGGCCGCCTTTCGTTAAAAAGCGCGCGGAAGCTATCACATCCCCGCCGCCCCCGACAAGTGTCTTATGTCAGAGGGAGGGTGCTTCGGCCTAAAGACGTGACGGCGGGGGCCGCGGCCTTAAAAATTTTCAGGCGCTCACCAGATGGAGGGGACGGACGACTCGTCGAGTTCGAGCGCGTCGCCGTCGGGGAGGATGTGTACGAGGCGCGCGCCGCGCGCGCGCAAGGGCGGCCCGAGCAGGCCGACGCGGTGGCAGTTGGCGCGCGGCTCTTTGTGTGAAGTCAGGGGCCGAGACTCCGAGCACATGAGCGCGACGCGCGAGTCGGCGGCCAGCTCCAAGATGCGTTCGAGCCCGCGGTTCAGCTCCTCGGTCGGCGCGACGACCTTCCCGCCGCACTCGGGCAGCCACTCGTAGCCGATCCCGGCCCGCTTCAGGCTCGCCGCCAGAACCTGCCCGTTGAACTGCGGCCACCGCGAGCGCGCGGCGCTGCGCACGTCGCACAGGACTTCTATCTCGTACCGCCTGAGCAGCGCGAGGAAGTCCGCCCACGAGTGCCGGCCGTGGCCGACGGTGTAGATGGTGACCATAATGAGGTGATGAGTGATGAGTGATATGTGATGAGTGAAGACGAGCGGACTTGTTCTTTCTCATCACTCGTCACTCATCACTCATCACTCTCCTCCGTATCTCTTCGGCGGTCAGCTCGACGAGGCGCGCGCCGGTGAACAGCTCGTCGCGCGTCACGTCCGCGTGTGCGAACGAGGGCTGGGGGAAGGCGTCCAGCTCCTCGTCCGTGTCGAAGTCCGTCTCGGCGAGGACGAGGCCGCGCAGGGGGCCGAGGAAGACATCGACCGAGTAAGTTCGTCCTTCGTGCTCGTACGGGTAGCGGTTCTTGCGCAGCTCGTTCCCCTCGAAGACCGAGAGCACCTCGTACTCGTACGGGCTCAGGTAGATGTTCGTGACGAGCGTGCGCGAGAAGTCGGGCGCGGCGGGCGCGTGCTTCTGCGTGAGCTTGAGCGTCCACTCGTTGGTGCGCGGGTCGCGCACCTTCCGCAGCCGCAGCCGCGTGCCCGTCACGTAGTTGTCCGTGATCTGCGTGTGCGGGTCGGAGAGCTTGAGGCCGGGCGGCAGCCCTTGCAGAAGGTAACGGCGCTCGCGCTCGACGCGCGCGTACTTACTGCCGCCGAGCGCGGCCAGCTTCATGTCGGAGGGGGAGACGACGCCCATCGTTATGCCCCGACGAGTTCGGCCTCCGGCTCCTTCAGGAACTCTTCCGGCGCGACGATGTGGCCGGCGATGGCCGAGGCCGCGACGACGTAAGGGCTCGCCAGGTAGACCTTGCCCGGCCCGGAGCGTCCGGGGAAGTTGCGGTTCTGCGCGCTGACCGTGACCTGCTCGGGGTTGCGCGACGCGCCGGGGCCCGCGTTGATGCACGCGCCGCACGAGGGGTCGATCAGCTCCGCGCCCGCGCGCTCGAAGATTTCGATGTAGCCGCGCGCGCGCGCGTACTCCTTAATCTTCTGCGACCCGAACTGTAGGTAGAGGTGGACGCCGGGCGCGACGCGGCGGCCCTGCTCGACGGCGCGCTTCAGGACCGCCGCGTACATGTCCATGTCGGCCATCTTGCCGCCCGTGCAAGAGCCGCCGTAGGCGATGTCGATTTTGACCGACTCGCTCAGGTCGGAGATGGGCAGGCCGTTGCGCGGGTCGCCGGGCGTCGCCACCATCGGCCGGACTTCGCTCAGGTCGATCTCGAAGCTCGCGGCGTACTCGGCTTCCGCGTCACTCTTGAGGAAGCCCTCGCGTATCTCCTCCTCGGAGAGCCCGCGCGTCCGCTTCAGGTATTCGAGCGCCACCTCGTCGGGCTCGATTATCCCTGTGAAGCCGCCGGCCTCGACCGCCATGTTCGTCAGCGTCGCGCGCTCGTCGATGTTCCAGTCGCGCAGCCCCTCGCCCGCGAACTCCAGCACCTGCCCGATGCCTTTGCCCTGCTTCATGTAGTCGGTGGCGAGGATGACGAGCATCACGTCCTTCGCCGACACTTCGGGGCGCTTCTCGCCCTTCAGGACGAAGCGGACGACCTCGGGGACTTTGACCCGGATGTCCTTCGTGTACCAAGCGTTCGCCATGTCGGTCGAGCCGACCCCGAAGGCGAAGCAGCCGAGCACGCCCGCCATGCACGTGTGCGAGTCCGTCCCGATGACGAGCTGCCCGGGCAGCGCGATGTCTTCGACGACCGCGTTGTGGCAGATGGCCTCCGACCCGCGCTCCTCCGTCCCGCCGTAGAGGCGTATGCCCTGCTGCTCGGTAAAACTCTCCTGCGTGGTGGCGAGGCCGTTGGCGCGCTCCAACAGGCCCATCTTCTTCTTGTCGTCGGACATGACGCGCCCGAGGAAGGTCAGGTGGTCACGGAAGGCGTAGACCGACTCCGCCTCGGTCACGCGCGCGTCACCGCCCAAAGCCTGCTTGAACAGGCTCTCGGCCATCGGCGTCACGTACTCGTGCGAGAAGCGCACGTCCGCCACCGCGAAGAGCGCGTCGCCCGGCTTCACCGCCTCGACGCCTATCTCACCCGCGCGCACGAAGGCGTGGCGCGCGACGATCTTCTCGACGATGTTCATCGGCCGCCTCTTCGTCTCCAACGCGGGCGGCGTGACCTCGCCCGCCAGCCGCGCCTTGTTGTAGTTGAAGAGGCCGCCGTACTCCACGATCTGCCTTGAGATGGGGTCGAGCCCGCGCGTGAACTCTTCGAGCGGAATCTCTTCGCCGCTCTTAATCCTTTCAATCAGCCCGAAGTCGGTCGAGGTGAGCAGCCCGATGTTCTGGCAGTTCTGCCCGTAAATCTTCTCGATGGTCTTGGCGATGACGAGCTGAAGCCCCGCGGCCTTCTCAGCGAACGGCGCCGTCTCGCGCGAGCTGCCGCAGCCCTTCGACAGCCCCGACACCACGACCGCGAACCCGCCATCCCTGACCTCGTCCTTCTTAACCGCCCCCTCCCTCATCCCCACGTACACGTACTCGCCCAGCGTCTCGTCGTAATAGAAGCAGACCCACCCCGGCGTGATCTCGTCCGTCGAGATGTTATTCATCAACGCCCGCCCGGGGTCATACTCGAAGTCCTCTTCCCCTTCGAGCTGCCGCCTGATCAGCGACACGTCCTCCGTCAAATAGAGCACCCGCCCCCCGAACCTCAAACGCCCGGGCCGCTTCGTCGTCTTCTCAAACGTCATCGCCACTCCTCTTATTCAGTGCGGATTATCTGATTGGTCTCCGAAAGGGCGATTATAAACGACGCCCCCCCAAACCCGCACCCATGCGCCGGCCGCCGCGCGCCCTCAAACATCCGAGATTTGCGAGAGAGAATCCGAAAAAATGAATTCGCGCGGGCGGGCACAATATCAGAATGACAGACGCCCTCGGCTTTGTGTGATGAAGTGAACAAACGGCGGGGGCTTAAAGGCGTGAGCGGCGTTGTTGGAACAATGATTGCGTTGAGACGGCGCGCGGTAAAAAGCTGAATCCCGCTGTCACCGGCAAGTGGCAGCGGGATTCGTGAAAGCACAACCTCTGTCGCACAGAGCGCAAAGGATGCGTTCCAGGCAACCGTATCTTAGCGCAAAGTGCGGCTCGACCTCAACCTTCGTCTGAAAGGAGCCCACGACATGATGCGCACAAGCCTAACACTATCCATCCTCCTCGCATCGAGCATACTTCTGCGCCCGGCCTCGCAAAGATTTATTACCGGCGGAGTCACCGCCCGCGCTCAAGCCTCGCAGGCCGGCTGGCGTGTAGAGTTGGAAGAGGGAAAGACAACTCGCTCGACGCTCTCGATCAACAACCGCTGTCTGGAAGCGCACCTCTTCCGCATCAAGAGCAGTGTCAAGTACCTCCAGTTTGAAGAGCCGACGGACTCCGTGCTAATCCCCGCGGGCTCAAGCAAGCTGCTCGGGGTGCGGTTCGACGCCACCGGGCTGAAGAGTAAGGTGTACGAGAGCAAAGTGGTCGTAGAGTGTCGCGACTGCAAGAAGAAGGGGTCGAAGTGTACCCAAGACCGTGACGAAGTACCGGTCGAGTTGACCGTCGTCAAGCCGGCGCCTCCGCAGGGAGCGCCCGTCAACGTTCTCGCCGCCCCCTCGCCGGGAAAAAAGGAGCCGGAACCTTTAGCCGTTGCCCATTGCTATTGCAGGGTCGCCGCCTTCCAGGGGGATGAGGTCGCCAAAGTCAGTTCGCCGATTATTGATTACGGCGTGATAAAGACTTACACCGGCCCCTTCCCACAGAACGACAACAACCGGAAAGACTGTTGCGCGGAGTGCTCTAAAAAGGCGGCGCAGGACTCAAGATTCACGAACCCGGACAACTTGTGCAACATGATAAACCGCGGGTTCAGCGACAGAGTCGTTGCTTACTGTGCCGTCGGAACCAAGAACTACTCCATCTGCCAGACGACCTTCGCCAAGTGCTGCGCCACCGGGGGAGACATCACCTGTCCGCAGGGATGGCTGGCCGACAGCAACGGGCCCGGAAACAACAAGTGCAAGACGCTGGCCTGCAAACTGTCCACGCCGCCGTTCCCGCCCAACAACACCCTCATCGGCACTTGGGGGTTCACTTGGGGGGACGGCATCTGGAAGTGGGGGCCGGCCACGAGCATAACCCCCGTCGTCTACAAGTCCTGCCCTTAGAGAAAGCCGGCCCAGGCCCCTCGAAGGCGTGCCTTTCGAATCCGCCGAGCACGTCTCGTCGGGGCTGGGCTCTACGTCGAACGCGCGCAACGTGAGGCCCGCGGTCAGGCCGACGCCCTACCTCACGTCGGCCTGACCGCGGGCCTCACCGCGGAGGCGGGGGCAACGCCGTGCTTCTGTTGCGCCGGCGCGGCGCGTCGCGTTATAAACCTTGGCACCGAGCCTCGAACATCAAGGACGTTGACGCAGGACGCGTGGGGGAGTTCCCTCCCTCCGCGGCTCTTCGGTCAACCGCAGACACAGGGAGGGAACATGGCGGTCAAGTTAGCAGTCATCTACTACAGCGCGACGGGGACGACCTACAGCCTGGCGCAGGCCGTCGCGGAGGGGGCCGAGGGGGCGGGCGCGGAGGTGCGCCTGCGCAAGGTCAAGGAGCTTGCGCCCGAGCAGGCCATCGCCTCGAACGAGGGCTGGGCCGAGAACGTGCGCGCCACTCAGGACGTTCAGGAGGCGACGCTCGACGATCTGACGTGGGCCGACGCCATCGTCTTCGGCACGCCGACGCGCTACGGCCTGCCCACGTCGCAACTCAAGCAGTTCATCGACACGACAGGGCCGCTGTGGGCGACGGGCAAGCTCGTCAACAAGGTCTGCTCCTCTTTCACGAGCGCGGCGACGGCGCACGGCGGGCAGGAGTCAACCATCCTCGCGCTCAACAACACCTTCTACCACTGGGGCGCGCTCATCGTCGGCCCCGGCTACGCCGACCCCATCCAGTTCCAGTCCGGCAACCCCTATGGCGTCTCCTTCAAGAGCGACAACGGCCAGACGCGCCCCAACGAGACAGCCCTCAGCGCCGCCCGCTTCCAGGGAAAGCGTGTCGCCGAAATCGCCGCGCAGTTCGCCAAAGGAGCGTGAACCGTAAGTAGTGAATAGTGAATAGTAAATCGTGAATAGAGAGAGCTGCCTTTACTATTCACGATTCACTATTCACTATTCACGCGAAAGTTTTCCACAAAACGGGCATGAGATTTCCACCTGTGGAAATTGCCTGTGGATGAACTTTTCAGATGTCTTGAAAAGCAGGAAAACCAAGGGAAATTCGCCCTAATTTTTATTTGAAGAAAAGTCTTGACAGCCTCGGGACGCATACGTATAGTCCGGCTCCCGTCGCGGTTGTTACGGCAGCCGTGACCGGCGTGGGGATCGGCAGATTGAGGTGGAAACACTTCAGTCTGAGGACAGCGACAAGCGGCAAACGTCGCTGCCACTGACGCCCCGGCCGAGGCCGAAAGGCCTGCGCAGGGAGGATGCCGACGGGCGCTTCCCGGGCCGCGCGGATAAAAACGCGACGGCGCTCCGACGGACTAATTAACCGACGGGGTAGCGAAAGCCGCTCAACTTCGGTTGAGCCTCGTTGTCCAGAACGTAGACTGGAGGTGGAGGTAAAGCCACCAGAACAAAAACCAAGAGGCACCAGGTCTTCGGACTTGAGAGGTTAGCGGAAGTTAGCCCGTGCCGACCGGGGGTGAGCCGCCGCAGGCACACGCTTCGGAATATAAATCAGGCAGCCTGTCGCGTGTACATGCAAGGGTTGCCGTCCCCCAGAATCGCTTCGGCGGTTCAAAGGGATACCGGGATCGGGCTGCTGCCTTCGGGTAGCAGCCCGGTTTCTTTTTGCGCCCGGCCTTTGCCGCACCCGCCCGACGCTCTCCCCTCCTCATCGCGGAAAGAGTCCGTCCCCGAGCCCGAGATGAGATATGATGCGGGCGCTCTTGACATTGGCAAAGGGGGGGACCGTCCTTGGACTGGATCGCAGACCCGCAAGCCTGGATCGCCTTCGCGACGCTGCTCGCGCTGGAGATCGTTCTCGGCATCGACAACATCATCTTCATCTCCATCCTGGCGGGGAAGCTGCCCGCCGAGCAGCAGCCGCGTGCGCGCTACCTGGGGCTCGGGCTGGCGCTGGTGATGCGCATCATCCTGCTCTTCTCGCTCTCCTGGGTCATCGGGCTCACGGCGCCGCTCTTCGCGGTCTTCGGGCACGACGTCTCGGGGCGCGACCTGATCCTCATCCTCGGCGGCCTGTTCCTGCTGGGCAAGTCCACCTTCGAGATTCACGAGAGTCTTGAGGGGGAGCAGGGGCACGCCTCGGCCAAGGTCAAGGCGAACTTCGTCAGCGTCCTCGTCCAGATCATGCTGCTCGACATTGTCTTCTCGCTCGACTCGGTGATTACGGCAGTGGGGATGGTCGACCGGATCGAGATCATGATCGCGGCGGTCGTCGTCTCCATCGCCTTCATGATGCTCTTCGCCGCGCCCGTGAGCGCCTTCGTCGCCAGGCACCCGACCGTCAAGATGCTGGCGCTCAGCTTCCTCCTGCTCATCGGCACGACGCTCGTCGCCGACGGCCTGGGGTTCCACGTGCCGAAGGGCTACATCTATTTCGCGATGGGCTTCTCGGTCTTCGTCGAGATGATCAACATGCGGCTGCGCAAGAAGTCCGTGCCCGTAGACCTGCACGAGCGCTACGCGCCGGACGCGGCGCCCCCGCCGGCCACGGGCGGGGCTTGAGTTCCGGGCTTTAAAATACAGGAGGGGTACAACATGCGTCGGGTTCTCCCGTCGGTCTTCGTCGTGCTGATGTCGGCGTCGGGCGCGTGGGCGCAGGCGGCGCCGGACGCCGCCGCGTTGACGGGCCTTCTGAACGAGTTCCTGGCCGGCACCTCGCGCAACGACGCGGCGGTGCACGAGCGCTTCTGGGCCGAAGACCTCATCTACACGGGCTCTTCGGGGCGGCGGGTCGGGAAGGCCGACATCATACGCGACGTGCGCTCGACCCCCGCGCCGAAGGCGGGCGACCCCCAGACCGTCTTCACCGCCGAGGACGTGCGCATACAGCAGTACGGCGACACGGCCGTCGTCGCCTTCCGCCTGGTCGGCACGACCGCGCGGGGCGGCGCGAACGAGGTTGCGAAGTTTCTGAACACGGGCACCTTCCTCAAACGCGGCGGGAGGTGGCAGGCGGTAAGTTGGCAGGCGACGAGGCTCCCGCGCCCGGAGGAGGAGGCGAAGAGAGAGGTCGCTGCCGCCGAGGCGGCCTTCCATCAGGCCATGCTCGCGGGCGACGTGAAGAAGCTTGAGTCGCTGCTCGACGAGACGTTCGTCCGGACGTTCCGCGACGGCTCGCGGCAGACGCGGCGGGAGGCGCTCGAAGAGATCAGCTCCGGTCGTCTGAAGTTTACGAAGCTGGAGACGAGCGGCGTGACGGTCGATACTTACGGCGACGCGGCGGTCGTGCGTGGCAAGTCTTTGCGGCAGCGCGCCGCCGTCCCCGGCGCGGCGGCCGACGCAGCCCCCTTCGAGCTTTTCTACACGCTGACCTTCGTCAACAGGGGCGGGACGTGGAAGGCGGTGGCGATGCACGCGAGCCACCCTTAAACTCTCAGACCTTCCCACGGTTCGAGATGAACGGAAACATCCCTCGCAGAGACTTCCTCAAGTACGGCGCGCTCGCGGCCGCCGCGCTCGCCGCGCCCGCGAGGGCCGCCGCGCCCCGCAAGGTCGTCGTCCTGGGCGCGGGGCTGGCGGGTCTTTCGTCCGCGCACGAGTTGACGAAGGCCGGGCACGACGTGAAGGTGCTCGAAGCTCAGGAGCGGCCGGGCGGGCGCGTGCTGACCCTGCGCACATTCGACGAAGGGCTCTACGCCGACGCGGGCGCGGCGCGCATCCCCGACGACCACGAGTTGACGCTGCGCTACGTGAAGGAGTTCGCGCTCCGGCTCGTCCCCTTCTACCCCGACGCGGGTCTGTTCGCGAAGGTCAGGCGCGGCCGGCGCAAAGAGGTCAAGTGGGGCGAGTTCGCCGAGGCGGTCGAGGACTACGCCGGGGTCACGCTCGGCGGAGGCAAGGGCTGGCACAAGATTGACGGCGGCAACGACCTTCTGCCGCAAGCCTTCGCCGAGAGGCTCGCGGGCAAGGTCGTCTACGGCGCGTCCGTCTCGAAGGTGGAGCAGGACGCCACGGCCGCGCGCGTCACCTTCAAACGCGCGGGCGTTGATGAGACGTTGGCGGCCGACTACGTCGTCTGCGCCATTCCCTTCGCCGTGCTCGGCCGCGTCGAGTTCGCGCCGCGACTCTCGGAGCGGAAGACGCGCGTGCGCGACGAGCTGGTCTACGAGATGGTCGCGCGCGGCTTCATGCAGACGCGCGAACGGTTCTGGGAGCGCTCGCGCCTCAACGGCTTCGCGGTGTCGGACGTGCCGGTCGAGTTCTGGCCCTCGACCTTCGGGCAGCCAGGCCGCCGCGGCATCATGCAGGCTTACGTGCGCAACTACGCCGCGGCCGGGTGCGTGCAGAAGGACGAGGCGGAGCGCTTGAACGCCGTGCTCACGCTCACCGAGCAGGCCGTGCCCGGCGTCCGCGCCTCGTACGAGCGCGGCGCGGTGAAGTGCTGGGGCGAAGACCCCTGGGCGGGCTGCGCCTGGACGCACCCTTCGGGCCCGCAGCTCGCCGCCATCAACGCGCCCGAGGGTCGCATACACTTCGCGGGCGAGCACTGCTCCGTCTACGCCTCCTGGATGGAAGGCGCGCTCGAATCCGGCAACCGCGCCGCCCGCGCCGTCGGCGAGGCCGCCGGGCGCGAGGCGAGAGTTTAAGACGGCCGTTCGGTAAGAGAGTTTGTTGACCACCGCCCTTATCATCACCTCAATCCTTCTGAGCGTCGCCGCGTTGTGGGCGGCGCTCGTGCGCGCGCGCGCGTCGGGGCGCGAGGCGGGCGAGCTGCGCGAGCGGCTCGGGCGCGAGCTGTCCGCGCTGCGCGAACGTCTGGAGTCGGGGCGACAGAGAATCGAGCGCGGCGAGGAGCGGCTCGAAGCGCTGGCGGCCGCGCAGGAGGAGGCCCGGCGGGCGTTGGAGGCCGTCAAGGAAGGGGCGGCGCGGCCGGCCGACGCGGACACCGGTGGAGGGTCGGCGTCGGCCTACGCGGACGACTCACGCGACGATCTGTCCGCGACGCGGGCGGCGGGCGGGACGACCAACCTCTACGCGCTCGCGCACTCGATGGAGGAACTCTTTAACGCGACGACGCACCCGCGCGAGCTGCTCGGGTACGCGCCGTTCCTGAAAGGCGTCGAACTCTCCCTGGCCCCCGGGATGACGCCCCTCATCCTGCTCTCGGCGGCGACCGACACGAACGCGCTCGTCGCCTGCATGTCGCTCGAAGCGCTGGCGCGGCGCGAGGGCGAAGACGAGATGGTCGTCGAGTGGCTCCTGCGCGACATCAACGCCTACTACTATTGGCCGCGCTTCTTCGCCCTGCGCGCGCTCGCCGCCCACGCCGGGCGGCGCAACGTCCTGGCCCCGCTGCTCGCGCGCCTCAACTCGACCTGGCGCGACCCCATGCCCTCGCAACTGCTCAACGAGTTCGTCGCCGAGCGCGTCGCCGCGGGCGAGACGCTCGCGCCCGCCGACCTGCTCGAAGAGGTCAACGCCCTCGGGCTCGCCGAGGAGCAGGTCGGCGACGTGTGCGCGACCGTCGAAGCGTTGGGCCGGCACTTCCCCGAAGAGGTGCGCGAGGGGGTGTCGCGCTGGCGCGGCCGGCGCGAAGCGGCCGCCTTCCTCAAGCAGTTCGGGCGCGTGTGGGAGGGCGGAGAGGGCGAGGAGGTCAGCCTGCTCGACCCGGTGGCCGAGCGCGTCGCGGAGCTGGAGGCGGCGCTCACGCGCGAGCCCGCGCGCTCGGTGCTTCTGGTCGGCGAGTCGGGCACGGGCAAGACGGCGCTGGTGCGCGCGCTGGCCGCGCGCCTGCGCGAGCAGGACTGGCTCGTCTTCGAGGCCGCGCCCGCGGAGGTGCTGGCCGGGCAGACCTACATCGGCCAGATTGAGGAGCGCGTGCAGACGGTCGTCCGGCAGCTACAGGGCAAGCGCATCCTCTGGGTCATGCCGAACTTCCACGAGGCGCTCTGGGCCGGACGCCACCGCTACAGCCCCGTGGGACTGCTCGACCTCCTGCTGCCGCACGTCGAGGGCGGCGCGGTCCGAATAGTCGGCGAGGTGCCCGCGCGCGCCTACGAACAGCTCGTGCGCCTGCGGCCGCGCCTGCGCACGGCGATGCAGACCTGCCGCGTCGCGCCGCTCTCCGACGAGGAGACGCTCGAGCTGGGCCGCCGCTGGGCCGAAGTTCAGGGCGACCCGCCGCGCGCGTCGGAGCGGACGCTGCGCGAGGCTTTGCAGCTCGCCAAGCAGTACCTCGACGACAGGGCGGCCCCCGGCAACCTCCTGCTCCTGCTCGAAGCGACCGAGCGGCGCTTGAACGCGGAGGGCCGGGCCGAAGAAGAGATAAAACTTGATGACCTGCTCGTCACGCTCTCGCAGTTGACGGGGCTGCCCGTGCAGATACTCGACGAGCGCGAGGGGCTCGACCTCTCGGAGCTGCGCGCCTTCTTCGAGAGGCGCGTGCTGGGCCAGCCCGAGGCCGTGGACTGCCTGGTCGAGCGCGTCGCGATGATTAAGGCGGGCCTGACCGACCCGACGCGCCCGCAGGGCGTCTTCCTCTTCGTCGGGCCGACGGGCACGGGCAAGACCGAGATCGCCAAGACGCTCGCCGAGTTCCTCTTCGGCTCGCCCGAGCGGATGATCCGCCTCGACATGAGCGAGCTACAGACGTGGGAGTCGCAAGCGAGAATCCTCGGCGAGGCGGACGAGACGAGCGACAGCGCGGCCCTCGTCAACCAGATTCGCAAGCAGCCCTTCTCCGTCGTCCTCCTCGACGAGTTCGAGAAGGCGCACCCGTCTGTGTGGGACCTCTTTCTACAAGTCTTCGACGACGGCCGCCTCACCGACCGGCGCGGCAACACGGCCGACTTCCGGCACTCGGTCATCATCATGACCTCGAACCTCGGCGCGACGCTCCCGCATGGCGCTTCGGTGGGCTTCTCGCAGGAGCAGGCGCAGTTCGCCGCCGGGAGCGTCGAGCGCGCCGTGGGGCGCGCCTTCCGCCGCGAGTTCGTCAACCGCATCGACCGCGTCGTCGTCTTCCGCCCTTTGGGGCGCGGCGTGATGCGCGACCTGCTGCGCAAGGAGCTGAACGACATACTCACGCGGAGGGGCCTGCGCACGCGGCAGTGGGCGGTCGAGTGGGACGATTCGGCCGTCGAGTTCCTCTTGGAGAAGGGCTTCACCGCCGACCTCGGCGCGCGCCCCCTGAAGCGGGCCGTCGAGCGCTACCTGCTAGCGCCGCTCTCGCTGACCATCGTCAACCACCAGTTCCCGGAGGGCGACCAGTTCCTCTTCGTCCGCTCCTCCGCGGACGGCAACTCGCTCGACGTGCAGTTCGTTGACCCGGACGCGCCCGCGCAGGCGGAGGCGGCGGACGAAGACCCGGACGAGCTCGCCTTCGACGAAGAGGCGGCGCGCGAGCTTCGATTAGAGTCGGTCGCGCTCGACCCGAAGGGGACGCCCGAGGAGCTGCGCTTCCTGCAAGAGAGGTTCGACGACGTGGCGGCGCGGGTCGATACGGACGCCTGGCGCGAGCGCAAGGAGGGCGCGCTCGGCGAGATGCAGACGGCGGACTTCTGGTCTTCCGCCGAGCGCTTCTCCGTGCTCGGCGCAGTCGAGTACATGGATCGCATCGAGGCGGGGCTCGACACGGCCGGCTCGCTGCTCGCGCGCCTGCGCGGCGACCGCAAGCGCCTGCCGCCCGACCTCGTCGCGCGGCTCGCCGAACAGCTCTACCTGCTCGACAACGCCTGCCGCGGCATGGCCGAGGGCCAGCCGCGCGACGCCTTCCTGCTCGTCACCGCCGCGCGCGAGCCCGGAGCCGACCGCGCGCGCAGCGACGACTTCGCGCGCACGCTCGCGCGCATGTACCGCCGCTGGGCCGAGCGCCGGAGGATGAGGATCGAACTGTTGGAGGAGGAGGACGGCGCGCGCTCGAACGGCGCGGGGGCCGAAGAGTACCGCGCGCTCTTCGCCGTCTCCGGCTACGCGGCCTACACGATCCTCCGGCATGAGGCGGGGCTGCACGTCTTAGAGACGCCGCAGGACGAGAAGTCATCCTTCCGGCGCGTGTCCGTCTCCGTCCGCGTCGTTGGCCAGCCCGAGGAGCCGCCCCGCCGCGGCGGCCGCGAGGCCCTGCGCGAACAGGCGGAGCAGGCCCTCTCGGCCGACGCCGACGCGCCGCCGCAGCAGCAGCAGGTCGTCCGACGCTACCGCGAAGAGCCCTCGCCGCTCGTCCGCGACTCGGCGCGCGGCTGGCGCACCGGCCGGCTGGAACGCGTCCTCGACGGCGACTTCGACCTCATGGGATGAAGTAGACAGTAGCCGGTAGACAGTAGAAGAACGGTCGGCGTGGGTGCTCATCGTTCGATGACGAAAATCACGCCGCCTTTATCTTTCTTCTACCGTCTACCGGCTACTGTCTACCGGCTACTCCCCTTCATCTGCCTTCTGCCTACTTCTTTGCATCTTGCTTTCCCCGCGTCTCGGGTTTAAGCTGCCACAATCCGTGCTCCGCCGCGGCCGCAACTTCGGCGCGTCACGGGTTTTCACCACCGTAAGTCAGACAGTCTCCAGCCTTCTTCCTTGAACGCCGGCCCGGCCGGCAACAAAGAACCGACGCCGAGGGTTCGGACGCGCAAGCGCCCCCGCCCCCGGCCACCGACCTTCGAGCGCGGCGACGCCGCCGCGCACGTGTCGCGCGAAGGCGCGGCATTCACCTTAACCCTTTACTGGATTCGCGCGCCGCACTTGCCCCAATCACTCTCGTCAGAAAGCGCGGCGTGGGGAGACCGGAATCAAAAGAGAGGAGGGATAGTCCTCACATGGACTTCTCGAACCGCCCCCAGACAACGCACGCCCCGGCTGCGGCCGGCGAACCCGTCTCCCGCGACGCGGACGCGCTCCGACGTTGCTCCCTTTCCAACTCGTTATTCAAGGCAGGCGACTACGAAGGCGCCGTCGAGGCGCTCGAAGGCTTCTGGCGCGGCGCGTGCGAGCGCCCCGCGGCCGAGGGCCTGGACGCGCGCGCGGCCGGAGAGCTTCTCGTCCACGCCGGCCGCCTGACGAGCGCGCTCGGCGGCGCGCGCCGCATCGAGGGCGCGCAGGAGGCCGCCAAGAATCTCATCAGCGAAGGCGCCGGACTCTTCGAGCGCCTCGGCGACGCGCGGAAGGTCGCCGAGGCGCACTCCGACCTCGGGCTCTGCTACTGGCGCGAGGGGGCCATCGAGGAGGCGCGCGTCGTCCTGCGCGCGGCCATCGGAGGGCTCTCGCAGGAGGAGGCCGAGCCGAAGGCCGTCGCGCTCATCCGCCTCGCCATCGTCGAGGCGGCGTCGAAGCGCTACGAGGCGTCGCTCGCGCTCCTGGACGAGGCCGCGCCGCTCGTCGAGGCCAGCGGCAACGACGGGCTGCGCGGCTGCCTCCACAGCGAGCGCGCCATCGCCTGCCGCGGGCTCGCCAACGCCGGCGACGCGGAGATGCTCGACCGCGCGTTCGTCGAGTACGCCGCGGCCAGCTACTACTACGAGCTGGTCGGGCACACGCGCTACCAGGCGAACGTCGAGAACAACCTCGGCCACCTCTTCAGCAACGCCGGCCGCTACGAGGAGGCGCACGAGCACATGGCGCGCGCCCGCGCCCTCTTCGCCTCGCTCAACGACACGCAGACGGTCGCGCAGTGCGACGACACGCTGGCGCGCGTGCTGACGACCGAGGGCCGGTTCGAGGAGGCCGAGGCCGCCGCACGTTCGGCCGTGCGCGCGCTCGAAGCGGGCGACAGGCATGCGCTTCTGGCCGAGACCTTGACGACGCTCGGCGTCGCGCAGGCGCGCGGCGGGCGCGGGGAGGAGGCGCGCCTCAGCCTGACGCGTGCGGCGGAGGTCGCGGAGGCCGCGGGCGACCGCACCGGCGCGGGCCTGGCCGCGCTTACGCTCGTCGAGGAGTTGGGCGAGCGGCTCAGTCATGAGGAGTTGTGCGAAGCCTTCAGGCGCGCGGACGAGACGCTCTCCGGCACGCGCAACCCGGAGACGCTCCTGCGCCTGACCGCGTGCGCGCGCCGCACGATAGGGTCGTTCATGGCCACGCAGGAGGCCGGCACGCCCGGGGAGCGTTGGGAGGGCTTCTCGCTGAAGGAGGAGGTGTTGCGTTACGAGGCCGAGCTGATCAGGCGCGCGCTGCGCGACGCCGACGGCGTGGTCTCGCACGCGGCGAAGCTGCTCGGCTTCAAACACCACCAGACCTTCGTCGCGCTCCTCAACAACCGGCACAAGGGGCTGCTCGCCGAGCGCCGCCCCGTCGTCCCGCGCCGCCGCAGCGTCTTCCGCCGCACGCGCCGCCAGGCCCAGCACGCAGGCAAGAAGGCTTAGCCGCAGAGACACGGAGGCACGGCTTTGAAGTTATTTGCTTCAAAGCCGTGCCTCCGTGTCTCTGCGGCTAATCAGCGAGCTACAAACGCGCCTTGATGCGGCGGAACTCTTCGGAGTCGCGCGTGCGCGCGGGCGGCTGTTCGAGCGCGTTGGCGACCTGGTCGATGGCCCGGACGCGGCTCGCGGGGTCTGGGTGGTCGCTCGCCGTGGCGTCCTCGCGCTCGCCCTCTCGCTCGTCGAGGCGCTCGAAGAAGTCGGCCATGTCGCGCGGGTCGAAGCCGGCCTCGGCCAGCAGGCGCGCGCCCTCGGCGTCGGCCTGTAATTCCGCCTCGCGGTTCGACCTCAGAAAGAACCTGTTCGCCCCGGCCCCGCACGCCGCGGCCGCCACGCCCCAGAGGCCGCCCCCGCCCGCGAACGCGTTGACGACGCCCAGCGCCGTCCGCGCCAGGTAAGCCCGCGAAGCCTGCGTCGTGCCGTGGCGCAGAGAGACGTGCGCGATCTCGTGCGCGAGCACGCCCGCCAGCTCGCCCTCCGTGCGCGCCGCCTCGATGGCCCCCTCGTTGACGAAGACGTAACCGCCCGGCAGCGCGAAGGCGTTGACCTCGGGCGAGGCGACGACGACGAACTTGTAAGGGAACTTGTAGCCGGGCGCGCGCGCGGCCACGCGCTCGCCGAGGCGCTGCACGTATTCTTCGGTGCGCTCGTCGCGGACGACGACCACCTGCCGCATGATCTCCTCGGCCGAAGCCTCGCCGAGTTGTATGTCCTGCTCGGGGCTGAAGAGGTTGAAGCCCGCGGACGCGTGCGGCAGCAGCGAACGGCTTTCGCCGCCCTTGAGCGCCCCCCCGCACGCCGCCTGCAACGTCAGCAGGGTTATCAAAACCCACCCCGTAACCTTGCCCGCACGCATTGACCTCGAAACCTCCCGTTGCGACCGAACTCTTTCGCGCCCCGCGCGTCAACTCGAACTTTGCAAACTCCGGGCCGCGACCACTCCCGCCCGCGTAAGTGCCAATACACACGGCTTTTACGCCGGGCGCACGCGGCCGCGCGTCTCGTACCCAGACAGAACCGTCCGGCGCGTTAAATATCGAAACAGTACGTGAGCGTGTGCGTCGAAGGGGGGGCGAAGACCGCTTAAGGAGGCGACAACTTTCTGACAACCGAACCGCAATCGTGTGGCAATCATGCAAGTGGCACAGGGACAGAACGGCGGGCGGCGCGTCCTTCCCTTCTCCGGGGCCGCCGGGCTTCGCGGAGAACTTCTCGGCCCAGCGCACGCGACCCGTTATCTGCATCACGACGAAGAGCGTGAGGATGGAGCCGATGGTGACGGCGAGGCCGGTGAAGCCTTTGAAGAAGAAGGCGTAGGAGAACATCACGAGGTAGATGAACTGCGCCAGCCCCGCCTCGCGCGCCGCGAAGCGCGTCCCCACCACGAGGCGCAGGTAGCTGATGACCAGGAAGATCGAGACGACCGACGACGCGGCGAACGCCGCGTGAATCGAGACGTGGTCAACCATGTACGCGAGCAGCAGGTGGAACGCGAAGAAGGCCGCCGCGAGGAAGAAGTAGTTCATCGGGTGAAGCTCGATGCCGCGCATCGTCGTGATGATGAACATCAGGAAGAAGAAGAAGAAGAGCGAGACCGGCGCGAAGAAGCTGATGCGCCCGGCGAGCGGCCCCGGCTGCAACTTCTCGGGCATCGCCATCCCGATCTGGAAGCCCGAGACGAGGTTCTTGTAGTTCCACTCAAGCTCCCAACCCCTATCCGTCTCGCGCTTCTCCGAGGGCGACAGGGTGTTCTCGGGGAAGTCTATCTCCTTGAAGTCGGTCGTCATCCTCATGCGGAAGTCGCGCACCTGCGCGACGCTCGCGCCCGCCTTCGCGTCGCCGCCGCCGCCGAAGTTGTAGCGCCAGTCGTTCAGGCCCTGCGAACGGTAGGCCACGCGCAGCGTCGCCGTCTCGCCCGGCTTGACCGGGGCGGTCGCGGTCGCCGAGTTGTTCTCGTTCGTCAGGACGACCGCCGCGCCGTTGACCGTGAAGATCAGGTCGTCGTAGATGGCGCGCTCGGCCGGGAACTTCAGCGTGAAGGTCACCTTCTCCTGCTTGG
Organism: Pyrinomonadaceae bacterium; assembly: GCA_035563535.1. Lineage (GTDB taxonomy): Bacteria > Acidobacteriota > Blastocatellia > Pyrinomonadales > Pyrinomonadaceae > QHXN01. Next base: position 194,920 of record DATMVD010000095.1, read on the forward strand.
TCGAGTTGCGGAAGACGTAGGTGCCGTCGAAGCCGACCTTGTAGGTGCTGTACCAGAGCAGCCCCTTCTGCCTGTGCTCGAGCCCGAGCGCCACGTCCACGCGGCTCGACTCGAGCGGCAGCGGCTCGACGACCGCGACCTGCTCGGTGAAACTCCTCTTCTTGCCGTCCACCACGGTCTCGGTCGTCTTCGGCTGTGTGTACTCGGCCCTGGCCGCGGGCGGCGACTGCGACTGCGGCGCGCCCCAGAGCGAAGTGACCCGGCCTTCGAGAAGCTCATCCGAATCGTACGTGCGCGAGAAGACGGTCGCCCCCAAGACCATCCAGGCCGCGGACGCACACAGGAAGATGAACGCGATGGCTACGATGCGCTTCAACATACCTTTCAAGTCTCCTCCGTTCAGACGTTAGTGCCCGGCCGCGAATTAAACCCCGACCGCGCCCCGCGCGGCAGCAGACCGAACCACGGCGCGCGCCTGTGGCTCCCCACATCGGGGAACGAGCCCCGCCCGAAGAAGACGTGCCGCGCGAGACTGCGGAAGGGCGCGCGCCTCATTAGCGCGCAGGCCGCCTCGATAAGCAGAGGACTGTTGACGGAAGAGAGCGTCTTCCTCATCCACAGGCGCGAGGCGAAGCGCGCGCGGAAGCGTGCGCCCGAGTAGCGCGCCAGCGCCGCCGTCTCCCCGGTCGCGAGACACTCCGCGATGACTTCGGCCGCGAGACCCGACAAACGCATGCAAGGGTCGAGCCCGCCGGCCGTCAGCGGCGAGACCGCGCCCGCCGCGTCGCCGACCAACAGGCCGCGCCCGCACGCGATGCGCCTGAGCACGCCGCCCACGGGGATGCGCCCCCCGCGGCGCTCGACCCGGCGCGCGCGCGTGAAGTCGAACGTGCGCGACATCTCGGCCCTGAACTCTTCGAGCGCGCGCGCCGGGTCGAAGCGCCCGGCGTAGCCGCCCACGCCGACGTGCGTCTCCTCGCCGTCGCACACGACCCACGCGAGGTAGCCGGGCGCGAGCCGCGGGTCGAGGAAGCAGTGGAAGCAGGGCTCGGGCGCGGTGGCGACGCCGCGCAGCACGTCCTCGACGCCGACGATCCACTCCCCGTTCTCGTCTAGCCCCAGGTCGCGCGCCACGCGCGAACGCGCGCCGTCGGCCCCGACCACGAACCGCGCCTTCACCCTTCTCGTCACGCCCGCGCGTTCGAGCAGCACCAACGAGCCCGGGTCATCCCCGACTTCCAGCCCCGCGTAGCGCGTCGCGGGCGACCAGACGGCCCGCGCCTCGACGCACTCTTCGAGCATGCGCGCGTAGAGCCGGCCCATGCGGCCGACGCGGAACTCCTCGTGCTCGCTCTCAAGTGCCAGCGCGCGCCGAGCGGGCGAGTAGAGCTTCACGCGCCTCACCGGCGGCCCCAAAAATTCGCGCGGCAGGTCGAAGTCTTCGAGCGTCCGCCGGACGAAGATGCCCGTCGTGTGCACCGCGTCTTCGAGCGAGTTCTTCCTGTCGGCCAGCAGCACCCGCGCGCCGCCGCGCGCCAGCAGCCTCGTCAACTGGAGCCCGGCCAGCCCCGCCCCCACGACCACCACGTCGAAACTCTCCACGTCGTTCCCCCTCGATGCCTTGAAAGACCGTCGGCCCGGTCCGAACGGCCCACCCATCCGGCGAAAGCAAAGCGCTTTGCTTTATAAAGCAAGTGGGCAAAAAAATATCGGGCGACCGAAGCCCGACCTCCCTCTCTTCCCTTGTCTCACCCGCCGCGCGCGGCGCGGATGACGCTCTCCATGTGACCGAGATAACGATTAAGCGCCTGGCGCCCGGCGGTCGTCAACTTGTACTCGGTCTTGGGCGTGCGCCCGTCGAAATACTTGTTACAGACGACGTACTGCGCCTCTTCGAGCTTGCGCGCGTGCACGCTCAGGTTGCCGTCCGTGGTGTTCAGGAGTTGTTTGAGGTCGTTGAAGGTGAGCGATTCGTTGACGGCGAGGGCGCTGACGATGGCGAGGCGGACGCGCTCGTGTATGAGTCGATCGAGCTCGGCGGCGGCGGCCGGCCCGTCTGTGGGCTTGTTGCGCCGCGGCTGCTGCTGTTCGCGTAAACCTTCGGGCGAGCTTTGCGCGCCCGCCTTCTTCGCACTACTCTTCGCCAAAGCGTTTTGTCTAGCCACCGTAGTTCCTCGCTATGTGCAGCCCGAAGACGACGTGGAGCAGGCCGAAGCCGGCGGCCATCAGCGCGTCGCCCCACGCGGCGGGCAGAAAAAGGGCGCCCGCCCCCAGGAACATGAAGCAGAGCCCCATGAAGGGAACCGGGCGCACGGAGAAGGCGCCTCCCGTGACGACGCCCGTGCCGTAGAGCAGGAGCCACAGCCCGGGCAGTAGCGCTTCCATCCCCGCGCGGTAGAAGACGACCGTCAGCAACGCGCCGACGAACATCGGCGGCGAGAGGTTGATGATCAGCTTCCGGCCGGGGCGCGAGAGGAGCGAGGTGTCGGAGGCGTGCGCCTTGCGGTACATCGTCCACCCGGCGATGCAGGCGGAGACGGCGGCCTCCGTCATCCAGACGGCGAACCACGCGCCGAACGTCTTCTGCTGCGAGGCGACGAGCGCCGCAAACAGCGCCGTCAGGCCGATGGCGACCTGCCCCCACCCGGGCACGGCCGTGAAAGCGGACGCGCGCTCCATCGTCTCGCGGATGAAGCGCAGGTTGTCCATCGCGCGGTCGTGGAGCGCCGGCGGCTCCTCCGCCTGCGTGCGCTCCGGGAATGTGTGGACGACTCCCATGCCGAGGCCGAAAATACACCGCCAGGCCACGACTGTCAAGTGCTTTACAGAGCAAAGCAAGAAGCCGTGAGCCGTGAACCATAAACCGTGACAGGATAAGAACTGTCTTCCTCCTGTCACGGTTCACGGTTCACGGTTCACGGCTCTTACCGGTTTACGGCTCACGGCTCACGGCCTTATCATGGCCGGGCTGAAACGACCGAAGTTGAAGGGGAGAGATATTCATTGAGCGAGCGGAATGGTGGTCTGCCCGAAGGGATCGAGTTCGTGGCGGAAGAGGAGGGGGTGCGTGAGTTCAGGCTCGCGAACGGTCTGAAGCTGCTGCTGGCGGAGAACCGCGTCGCGCCGGTGGCGACGTTCCTGGTGCTCTACCGCGTCGGCTCGCGCAACGAGGCCGTCGGCCACACGGGCGCGACGCACCTCCTGGAGCACATGCTCTTCAAGGGCACGCCGACCTTCAACAAGGCGAAGGGGACGCAGGTCGCGGCCACGCTCCAGAGGGTCGGCGCCGACTTCAACGCGACCACCTGGTACGACCGCACCAACTACTTCGAGACCGTCCCCTCGGACGCCCTGGAGCTGGCCGTCCACCTCGAAGCCGACCGTATGCGCAACTCCTTCATCGCCGACGAAGACCGGCGCTCGGAGATGACGGTCGTGCGCAACGAGCTTGAGCGCGGGCAGAACGAGCCGATGCTCGTCTTAGACGAGGCCGTCTACGCCGCGGCCTTCCGCGAGCACCCCTACCACCACCCGACCATCGGCTGGCGCGCCGACGTGGAGAACGTGCCGACCGCGCGGCTCAAGGAGTTCTACGACACCTTCTACCACCCGAACAACGCGACCGCCATCGTCGTCGGCGACTTCGACGAAGCCCACGCGCTTGCGCTCGTCGCTAAATACTTCGGCGCGCTTCCCGCTTCGAGCGGGCCCATCCCCGAAGTCTACACGGACGAGCCGCGCCAGGAGGGCGAGCGCCGTCTCGTCGTGCGGCGCGCGGGCGAGCTGCCGCTCGTGCAGGTTGCCTTCCGCACGCCGGCCGCGCTCGGCCACGAGAGGGTTCTGCCGAGCGCGGAGCTGGCCGCGCGCGCCGCGTCGCCGCCCGAAACGAACGACATCTACCCGCTCGCGGTGCTGGCCTGCGCGCTGACGAGCGGCGTGACGAGCCGTCTCTACCAGGCGCTCGTCGAGTCGGAGCTGGCCGTCTCGGCCGACGCGCGCGTCGACCAGTTCCGCGACCCGGGCCTCTTCAACGTCTACGCGACGGCCGCGCCCGGCGTCGAGCCGCGGAGGTTAGAAGAGGCCATCCACACGGAGCTCGCGCGCGCGGCCGAAGACCTGGGCGAGGGGGAGGTCGAGAAGGCGAAGCGGCAGATCGCGGCGCGCGTGGCCTTCGAGCGCGACGGCACGCACAACGTGGCGATGCAGATGTCGGAGGCCGAGGCGGTCGCCGACTGGCGCTTCTACAAGGACTACCCTGAGAACGTCGCGCGCGTCACGGCCGAGGACGTGCGCCGCGTCGCCGCGCGCTACCTGCGCGAAGACGCGCGCACGGTCGGCCACTTCATCCCGAAGGGCGGCGGGCCGAACGGCAACGGGGGCGCGAACGCCCCGCAGGCGAGGCCGCTGAAAGACGCGCCCGCGCCGCACGGTTACAAGTTTCATCGAGACCCGCGGGCCCGACAGGACACAAACGCCGAAGGGTCGGCCGGGGGCGTCTCGCGTGCGTCGGGGGCGAGGGGTTCGACGAAGGGGGGCGGGACGGGACTCGCTTCGCGCGTCGTGCGCGAGGAGCTGGGGACGGGCGCGGTCGTGCTGCTGGTCGAGAACCCTTCGACGCCGACGGTCGCGCTGCGCGGGAGCCTGCGCGCGGGCTCGCACTTCGAGCCGAAGGAGAGGCCGGGGCTCGCGCGCCTCACGGCCGAGATGCTGAAGCGCGGCACGCGCCGCAGGGGCAAGCTCGAACTCGCGGGCGCGCTCGAACGGGTCGGGGCGGACATCGACTTCGACGCCGACGTGTTCGCCGTGCAGATACGCGCGCGGTCGCTCGCGGGGGACTTCCCCGCCCTCGCCGCGACGCTCGCCGAGATGCTGCGCGAGCCCTCGTTCCCCGCCGAAGAGCTTGAGAAGCTGAAGCAGCAGATGGTGGCCTCCGTCCGCGAGAAGCAGTCGGACACGGCCTGGCGCGCCTACGAGCGGCTGACGCAGGCGCTCTTCGACGAGCGGCACCCCTTCTACACGCACGCGGGCGAGCGGCTGGCCGAGAGCATCTCGTCCGTCACGGTCGAGGACGTGCGCGGCTTCTACGAGAGGTTCTACGGCGGGCTCACGCTGATCCTTGCGGCCGCGGGCGGCATCGACTCGGGCGAGGCGGCGCGCGTGCTGCGCGAGGCGTTCGAGGGCTTCGGCGGGCCGGAGAATGCGGAGGTCGCCGTGACGGACCCGGAGCCGCCCGCCGCGGCGCGGCGCGAGGTGGTGCTCGTGCGCGACAAGGCGAACGTGGACGTGCTGCTGGGGACGGCCGCGCCGCTCAGGCGCGACGCGTCGGACTACTACGCGGCGATGCTCGCCAACCGCGCGCTCGGCGAGTCCACGCTCTCCTCGCGCCTGGGCCTGCGCGTGCGCGACGCGGAAGGGCTGACCTACGGCATCGCGTCGCGCTTCCGCTCGCCGAGCCTGGCGGCCGGGCCGTGGTACATCGCCGTCTCGGTCAACCCCGGCAACGTCGAGCGCGCGATCGAGTCGGCAAAGGCCGTGCTGCAAGAGTACGTCGAGCACGGGATACGCCTGGAGGAGTTGGAGGACGAGAAGTCGTCGGCCGTCGGCTCCTTCAAGGTCTCGCTCTCGACGAACGCGGGGCTGGCGGCGGCGCTGTGGAACGCGGAGTTCTACCGGCTCGGATTAGACTACGTCGAGCGCTACCCCGAGCTGGTGGGCCGCGTCACGGTCGAGGAGGTCAACGCGGCGATCCGAAAATACTTCCGCCCCGAGCGCCTGACGGTCGTCGTCGCCGGCGACATCGACCCCGCGGGCGGCGAGCCCGCGCCGGTGGAGTGAAAGAGCAGTAGGCAGTGAGCCCCGCAGGGGCGGCAGAAGGTAGCCAGGGGCCAGCGAAGGCTGTAAGCCTGAGCGCCGCCCCTGGAACGCGTCGCGTAAATAACCCGGAGCCCTGTAAGGGCGACAGACTCTGTCGCCCTTACAGGGCTCCGGTGTTTTTATGCTCCGATGACCAGGGGCTGCGCCCCTGGCTATCTTATGCCGCCGCTTCGCGGCTCCGTGCCTTCTACCTCTTTAGCTCGGCCCGAAGCGCTGGCGGTACTCGTCGGACAAGATGAAGGCTCTGACCATCTCGGCGGTGATGGGGTTGCCGTTGAAGTCGTTCAGCTTGCCGAGCCAGAAGTTGAAGCCGCCGGTATCCGGGTCGCGGCGCAGGTAGCCGAAGTACTCCATCGTGACGAAGGTGGCGTTGCGCTCGCGCGTCTGAAGGAACTCCGACTCAGCCACCATGCGGAGCACGGCGGCGCGCGTCAGCGTCCCGCCGTCCAGGCCGGCGACGAGCGAGTCGCGGAAGCCGACGAGCGCCGGGAAGTTGCCGCGCACCTCGCCGCCGCCGAACTGGACGGTGTGGAAGTTGATGTAGGCGCGCCCCGCGAGCAGGTTGTCGAGCTGCGCGGCGAGCGTCGTGTTCTGCCCCTCGGGCGCGTCCCACTTGGCGCTGAACGTGCCGCCGACGCCCGAGGCGAAGGGCGTCGTCACCGCGTCGTTGGGGTTGTTGTCGTTGAAGGGCGTGCCGATGAAGCCGAAGACGACGCCGCGGGTCGCCGCCGTCTCGGCCGAGCTGGCGTGGATGTGCGCGTTGGTCAGGTTGTCGTTGGTGTCGGCCGTCTGCGAGCCGGTGAAGTCGATGTTGTTGACCGTCCCCGACATCGTGAGCGCCGTCCGGCCGGCGTTGAAGACGAAGCGCGCCGTGCCGTACGAGGCCGGCCGGGGCGCGCCGCCCGTGGTCGTCGTCGGGACGGCCGGCGGCGCCTCCTGCAAGTTCGTCATGTTGACGATGAAGTCGTCCGGCGACAGGTTCGCCGACTTGAGCAGGTTGTCCACGTACTCGGCGTTGGTCAGCGTCGAAGGATACCTCGCCACGAACTCGGGGCGCGTGACGAACTCGTTGAAGTAGGCGACCTTGTTCGCTTCGAGCTGCGCGTCGAAGCCGGGCTGGCCGAAGACGAGCCCGCGCTGCAACGCCTGCACGTCGCGCATGAAGTTGCCGTACAGGACGGGGGCGGGCGAGCCCGGCGCGTTCGGGCCGAAGGCCGCCCTGTGCGTCGCGTAGGCGAGCACGCCCGTGCGCTGGAACTCGATGGACTGGAAGAAGGCGTTCGAGACGTTGATCCGGCAGACCTCCAGGTTGGGGTTGCCGCAGTTCGTCATCTGGTTCGTCCAGAAGGCCAGACCCTCGGCGTCCGGCTCGCGGTTGAGGAAGTCGAGGTAGTGCTGGCGGACGAAGAAGCCCGGGTCGTCGATGGGGTTGCTCGTGGGCGCGCCCGTGTCGTTGTCGAGGATGTTGATGCGGGCCGTGTTCGGGCTGCCCAGGCCGACGCCCGCCCCCGTCGGGTTCGAGAGCATGAGGTCGATGACCTCATCGCTCTCGTCGAACCTGTCGTCCACGATCAGGACGCGGAAGGTCTTCGAGGTCTCGCCCGGCGCGAAGGTCAGCGTGCCGAGGGCGATCTCGTAGTCCGACTTCTGCGAGGCGTGGCCGGCCTGCGACTCGTCGAAGGTGTTGTAGTTGACGGTGGCCGTGCCCGAGGTGTCGCCCGTCCGGATGACGGTGAAGTCCACGTGGCCGCCGGCCTCGTCCGTCGAGAAGTTGTCGGTGGCGAACTCGACGAGCGAGGTGGCGGTGGAGGTCGTCGGGTTGAGCTTGCCGAACAGTCCGTGCTCCTCGTGGCCGATGCCCGCGGCGAAGTAGAGCGTGTTCGGGTCGCCGCCGGCGCTGCCGTTGCCGAACTGCAAGCCCCAGAGCCCGTCAATGCTGATGAACTGGCCGTCCTCGTCCTGCAAACGGCCGAGGAACGCGCCCGTCGTCCTGTTGTAGGCGCTGATGTAGCCGCGGCCGTCGAAGTCGAAGTTCCCGACGAGGAGCGCGTTGCCGAAGATGCCGAACGTGGCGGGCGCGAGTGCCAGCCCCCACGGCGCGCTCAGGATCGTGCCCGCCGTGTCGAGCGCGATGCGCCGCTGGAAGACGCCGTTGAAGTTGAAGACGTTGACCGCGCCGCCCGGCCTCAGGTACGGCTCGTTCGGGGAGGGCGGGGTCGGGTTGATCCTCGCGTAGGTGACGTAGAGTTCGCCGCCCAGCGCCTGGATGTTGTGGACGTGGTAGTCGGCCGGCAGCGCCTGCGGCCCGACGGTCGGGTCGGTGAACGGGAAACTCGCCTCGGGCTGGAGGGCGAATGACGAGTTGTAGACGTCAATGTTGTTGTTCCGGATGTCGGCCGCGTAGAGGAAGTTGCCCGAGCCGTTGTTGCCGATGGCGAGGCCGGTGTAGACGCGGCCGGTCTGGCTGGCGGCCTCGACCGCCGTGGTCGAGCCGGCGGTCGGCGCGTTCGGGTCCCAGCCCATGATCTTCCCCGTGAGGGTGGCGAAGAGGAAGTTGGCCCCGCAGGGCGCGCTGGCGCAGGCGCCGGGGAGGACGAAATCCGTGTTGACGGTGTTGGCGACCGTCCCGGTCGGCAGGCTGCCCGGGGGGGGCGGCGGCGTGGGGGGGATGGTGATGAAGCCCAGCCCGGGGTTGCGGACGAGCGGCGCGCCGCCCGCGTCGCCGCGGTAGAGCGTCGAGGTGGCGGTGCCGGTGTTCGCCACCCAGAAGGGGCTCGTCGCGGTCAGCGAGATGCCCCAGGGGTTGACGAGCAGCGGGTCGAGGACGGGAGCCAGGCCGGGCGAATCCGTGACGAGGTTCGTCTGCCGGTAGGCCGAGCCCGGGGGGATGGTGGGCACCTGCTGCGGCTGCTGTTCCTGCGCCGCAGCGACCGAGCCCGTGGCGCGCTCGGCGGCGGGCGGCGGCGGCAAGAAGGCGACTGTGAAGAGGAGGACTAGAGCTAAGCTCAACGATCTTCTGACGCGGCGCTTGAGCGCGTGTGAACCGATCATAGCGATACTCCTTCGGCCCCTCGGGCGGACGTGAAACGGCCTGTGCGAAGCGTGGTCGGCAAACGGGCGGCGCGCGGGTCGAGGTGGGCGGCCGCGCGGAGCCCTGCCGCCGGAATGGGGAGATTCGTTTTACCCTTCGGAGGCGCGGCCCCGTCCCAGACGGCCGCGCAGACTCCGTGTCCCTGTGTTCGTCTGTAGAGAACTGGGAATGGAAATGCGCGCCGGAAACTCTATGACCGGCGCGCCCCAACTGTCAAGATTTTTTACGGCCACCCGCGCCCTGCGCTACAATGTCCGCCGCCCGCGACGCCGCCAAGTCTCGGAGATTCATTTAAGAAGACGGGAGAGACTTGCGATGGCTGCGAACCCCAAAGACGTGCCGCAACACTACTACTCACTCGAAGAATACTTCGCCCTCGAAGACGCGAGCGACGCGCGCTTCGAGTATTGGGAAGGCGACATCCTCTGCATGAGCGGCGGCAGCCTTGCTCACGGGATGATTTCCAGCAACGTCCATTACGCTCTAGCCGCAGGCACACGCGGCGGGAGGTGCAGAGCCTTCACGGGTGACATGCCCGTCTGGACGCCGACACTGCCGCCCTACCGTTACCCTGACGCGAGCATCGTTTGCGGTGAGCCGGAGTACAAGACCAAAAAAGGCCACGACGCGCTCGTCAATCCGGTCGTCGTCGTCGAGGTGCTCTCGCCGAGCACGGCCGCCCTCGACGAAGGCCCGAAGTTCGTCGCTTACCAAGCCGTCCAGACGCTGCGCGACTACATCCTCGTCTCGCAGGACGAGCCGCGCGTAACGCAGTACGCGCGGCTCGAAGGCGGCACGTGGGAGCGGCGCGACGTGACGGACTTGGACGCCGCGGTCGAGCTTGAGTCGGTCGGCTGCGCGCTCAAGCTGCGTGACATTTACGACGGTGTCACCTTCCCCGCCTGACCACGCGCGACGCCGTTCCCGCCGGTCAGGTTTCAGCTCAGCCCATCGCCTGGATGACGGCCTGCGCGAACTCGTCGGTGTGGGAGGTGCCGCCCACGTCGCGCGTGCGCACCTGGCCGTCCTGGTAGACCTTGAGCATCGCGCGCTCGACGCGCTCGGCGGCGTCGCGCTCGCCGAGGTGGCGGAGCATGAGGATGCCGGATTGGAGCAGCGCCGTCGGGTTGGCGATGCCCTGCCCGGCGATGTCGGGGGCGGAGCCGTGGACGGCCTCGAAGACCGCGCCCAGCTCGCCGATGTTCGCGCCGGGGACGAGCCCGAGCCCGCCGATGAGGCCCGCGCACAGGTCTGAGACGATGTCGCCGTAGAGGTTTTCGAGCAGCATGATGTCGAACTGCTCGGGGCGCATGACGAGCTGCATGCAGGCGTTATCGACGATCTTGTCCTCGGCCTCGACCTCCGGGTAGTCGGCGGCGACCTTGCGGAAGCATTCGAGGAAGAGGCCGTCGGAGAGCTTCATGATGTTGGCCTTATGGGCGCACGTCACCTTCTTGCGCCCCTCGCGCCGCGCGAACTCGAAGGCGTACCGCGCGATGCGCGTCGAAGCCTTCTCCGTGATGATCTTCAGGCTCTCGACGACGCCGGGGACGACGACGTGCTCCAGCCCGGCATAAAGACTCTCCGTGTTCTCGCGCACGATGACGAGGTCTAGCTCGGGGTAGCGCGCCGGCACGTTCGGCAGGGCGCGCACGGGCCGCATGTTGGCGTAGAGGTCGAGCACCTTGCGCAGGCCCACGTTCACCGACGTGAAGCCCTTGCCCACGGGCGTCGTGATCGGGCCTTTGAGCGCGACCTTGTTCCGCTTGATGGATTCGAGCAGCTCTTCGGGCAGCGTCGAGCCGAACTTCTCCAACGCCTGCGCGCCCGCGTAGTGCGTCTCCCACTTGATGTCGACGCCCGTCGCCTCGATGATGCGCACGACCGCCGAAGAGACCTCCGGCCCGATGCCGTCGCCCGGGATGAGTGTGATAGTATGTGGCATGTCTGCTGCTTAGAAGTCAGGAGTCAGAATTCAGAAGTCAGAAGGTTAGAGGCAGCGAAACTCGGGCGCACCGCGCCCCCGCTTCTGAATTCTGACTCCTGACTTCTGACTTCTTGTTTTACCGAATCATACCAGCAGTCCTTCAAAATGCGAAAGAGTTTGGGCGAGAGGGCGGACGTGGCCGTGGTGGGCGGCGGCGTCGCGGGGCTGGCGGCGGCCAGGGAGCTGGCGCGGCGGGGCCTGAGCGTCGCCGTCGTCGAAGACCACCGCGCGGGCTCGGCCTCGCGCGCGGCCGCCGGGATGCTCGCGCCGCAGGCCGAGGCCGATTGCGCGGACGAGCTGTTCGAGCTGCTCTGCGCGAGCCGCGACATGTATATGGCCTTCGCCTCGGCGGTGAGCGCGGAGTCGGGAATCGGCGTTGATATAGAATTCACGGGCACGCTCTATTTGGCGCTCACGCCGGAGGACGAGGAGGAGGTCGAGCGGCGCTTCGCGTGGCAGTCGGAGGCGGGGCTCGAAGTCTATCGCCTGACGGCCCGCCAGGCGCGCCAGCTTGAGCCGAACATATCCCCCGACGTGCGGATGGCTCTCAGGTTCGGGCGGGACTGGCAGGTCGAGGGCAAGCGACTGACCATCGCGCTCGATGCCGCGGCCGAGGCCGTAGGCGTGCGCATCATACGCGCCGTCGAGGCGCGCGGCGTCCGTGTCAAGGCGGGGCGCGCCGCGGGCGTCGTGACTTCCGAAGGCGAGCTTGAGGCGGGGGCGGTCGTCTTCGCGGCGGGCGCCTGGAACTCGTGGCTGCATAAGTTCACGGGCGGCGAGAACCCTTACCTGCGCGACGACCCGCAGGTCGAGCCCGTGCGCGGTCAGATTCTCTGCTACCGGCAGGCCGGAGGGCAGGAGCCGCTCGTGCGTCACGTCGTCTACAGCCCGCGCGGCTACGTCGTCCCGCGCCGCGAAGGCCGCCTGCTCGCGGGCTCGACGACCGAGCACGCGGGCTTCATCTGCCAGGTGACCGAAGAGGGCGCGCGCTCGATAGCCTCGGGCGCCGCGGAGATCGCGCCGGCCGTCGCCTCGCTCGAAGTGGAAGACTCGTGGGCGGGCCTGCGGCCGCGCGCGCAGGACGGCCTGCCCGTGCTGGGCGAGTCGGCCGACGTGAGGGGGCTCTTCTACGCCGCGGGCTTCTACCGCAACGGCATCCTGCTCGCGCCCGCGGCGGGCGAGATAATCGCCGACCTCGTCACGAACCGTGCAACCCGTCTGAGCCCGTCCGTGCTCAAAACCTTCTCCCCCGCGCGCTTCTACCAGATGACCGCGCCGCCGCACGAGCTTGCGCCCCGCTGATTCAAGTTCAAGGAGTAAGTCCCGACTGATGAAGAGAGTTTCGACCTTCGCCCTCCTGCTCACCCTCTCCCTCGCTCTATGCGCCTTCGCGCGCGGGCAGGCGGGCGTCCGGCCGCGAACCGCCGAAGGGGCGGAGAAGGACGCCGCCAAAGCGTCCGAAGCGCAGACGCTTTACGAAGAGGCGTCGCGGTACGCGCAGAGCAAGTTCGACGACTTCCGGAAGAAGAACGTCCCTTACGACCCGCTGCTCGAACAGAAGACCTTGCAGGAGCAGAGAGACCTCGCGCTCCAGCACGCCGCGCGGCTGGCCGCGCGCGCGCCGCTGCGCGGGACCGACCTCTACTACTCGGGGCTGCTCTACTCGCTCGCGGGCAAGGGCGAGGGCGCGCTCGACTCGATGCGTAAATTCCTCGCCGACGCGGAACCCGCGCCCGCCGACCTCAAGCAGCGCGCGCGCTCCGTCGCCGCGCAGCAGGCCGCGCAGCTCGGGCTGCTGGAGGAGGCCGAGCGCGCGCTCGCCGACTACTCGAAGTCCGAGCCGCGCAGCGTCGCCGACCTGCACCGCATGAACCTCCTGGTCGCGTCGGCCCACGTCAAGAAGAAGGACTACGCGCGCGCCGCCGCTCCGGCGGGCGAAGCCTACAAGGCCGCGCTCGAATACGCGCGCACGGCCGCAGACCCCGTCCAGCGCGACTCGACCATCTACGGCGCGGGCTCCTTCTACGTGAGCGTGCTCGTCAAGGCGGGCCGCCGCGCCGAAGGCGTCCGCGTCGCGCAGGAGATGCGCGCGCGCGCCTTCGCAATCCCCTCGGCGCGCCTCTACGGGCAGGCGACCGAACTGGTGCTGCGGCAGGGCGAGCCCTTCGGCCCGCCGCCCGAGGTCGCGGGACTGGAGCCTCCGCCCTCGCCCGAGATCGCCGTGGCCGAGCTGATCGGCCAGGGCCCCGTCAAGCTCTCCGAGCTGCGGGGCAAGGTCGTGCTCATAGACTTCTGGGCGACCTGGTGCACCTTCTGCGTCAAGACGATGCCGCGCCTCAACGCCCTGCACGAGAAGTATAAAGACCGCGGCCTCGTCATCATCGGCCTCAACGAGTTCGAGGGGAACATCAAGGGCGAGCCCGCGACGCGCGCGCAGGAGCTCGAATACTTCCGCCAGTTCAAGCGCCAGATGAAAATTCCCTACGACTTCGCCGTCGCCGCCGACGCGCGCAACGACGGCCCCTTCGGCGTCGCGGGGCTCCCCACCGCCGTCCTCGTAGACCGCCGCGGCCGCGTCCGCTTCCTCACCATCGGAGCCAGCGAAGAGGAGGCCGAGGTGTTGAAGGGCATGATTCTGAAGCTGCTCGATGAAAAGCCGTGAACCGTAAACCGTAAACCGTGACGAGTAAGAGCGGGCTTTCTCTTGTCACGGTTTACGGTTCACGTCCCTGTCACGGTTCCCGGTTCACGGTTCACGGCTTTTCTGTTGTACTCTTGCACCGTTATGGAAGGCTCTAATATCACCATCGTCATTGCTTTCGCCGCGGGGCTTTTGTCGTTCCTGACGCCGTGCGTGCTGCCGCTCGTGCCGGGCTACATCTCGCTCATCTCGGGCGTGAGCGTCGAGCACCTGAAGGGCGGGGAGGGCGGGTCGCGCTCGGCGGCGCGGCGCGCGGTCATCGTCAACTCGCTCGCCTTCAACGCGGGCGTCTCGCTCATCTTCGTGCTGCTCGGCGCGACCGCCGGGTGGATCGGCAACGTCCTCTTCTCGACGCCCTGGGTGAGGATCGTCGGCGGCCTCATCATCATCCTCTTCGGGTTGCAGATGATGGGCGTGCTCAAGATCGGCGCGCTCTACCGCGACACGCGCAAGTTCTCCGAAGGCCAGCCGAGCGGGCCTTTGGGCGCGGCGCTTTTGGGCGTGGCGTTCGCGGCCGGGTGGACGCCGTGCATCGGCCCCATCCTCGGCGGCATCATCGGGCTGGCCGCGACGAGCGGCGGCTGGAAGAGCGGGCTCATCCTCTCGGCCTTCTACGCCGCGGGGCTCGCCATCCCCTTCCTCGTCGTCGGGCTGTTGATGAACGCCTTCCTCAGCTTCTACGCGAAGTTCCGCCGCCACCTGCACAAGGTCGAGATCGCCTCCGGCCTCCTGCTCATCGTCATCGGCCTGATGGTCGCGTCGAACAGCCTGACGTGGGTCGCCGCGGTCGCCTCGCGCTACCTGCCCAACGCCGAGAACATTTTGAAGCAGGAGGAGACGGCCGGCCCCGGTCTGGCATCAGTTGCTCCGCAGAAGCCGCTCGCCGACGCCGAGCCCGCGCCCGAGGTCGAACTGACGGCGCTCGACGGCAAGCCGGTCAAAATCTCCGACCTGCGCGGCCAGGTCGTGCTGCTCAACTTCTGGGCGACCTGGTGCGTGCCCTGCCGCTCCGAGATTCCGAGCCTCAACGCCATGCAGCGCGACCTCGCGGGCCGCGGCTTCCAGGTCCTCGGCGTCACGACGTATGATTCGGCCGACCTCGTCCGCGAATACCAGAAGGACGTGAAGCAGGAGTACACCGTCGCCACCGCCGACGACGGCGTCGCCAACAAGTACGCCGTCGGCACGCTCCCCACGACCTTCATCATCGACCGCCAGGGCCGCATCCGCCACCGCATCATCGGCGAACGCTCCCGCGCCCAGTTCGAGGCGCTCATCACGCCCCTGCTCGACGAGCCGCCGGCGAACGCCGCCGCGCTCAAGAGCGAATAAGCCCGTCCGCAAGAACGAGGAAAGCGCCATGTTCAAGAAGCACAGCCGCGCAGCCGCCGCCCTCCTCTTCGCCGCCGCCGCGTTCGCGTCCGCGCAGGGGGCGCGGGCGCAGGGCACGGCGCCGGGCAGTCCCGCCGCGCCGGTCTTTAAGTCCCCGGGCGGGGCTCCGCAGCAGCAGCCCGCGCCCGCGGCGACGCCGGCCCCGCCGCAGCCGCAGGGCGGGACGCAGCTCGTGCGGAGCGAGGGGCACGAGTGGGCCCCGCTGCTTGAGCAGAAGCTCGACTACAAGGACTGGACGTTCAAGAGCCTGAAGGACGGCGCGCCCGTCAACCTGCGCGAGCTGGCGAAGGGGAAGAAGCTGGTGCTGGTCGTCTACTTCGCGCCGTGGTGCGGGAACTGGAAGAACGAAGCGCCGACCGTCCTGCGGCTCCACGAGAAGTACAAGGCGCAGGGGTTCGAGGTCGTCGCCGTCAGCGAGTACGCGCCGGCCGATGACTCGCGCAAATACTTCGAGTCGCAGGGCGGCGCGCCCTTCCCCGTCGTCGTCGAGTCGGAGGCCGGGGCCGACAAGGAGAAGACGACGCACTACGCCTACCGCAAGGCCGTCGGCGACCCGCGCAACTGGGGCTCGCCCTTCAACGTCTTCCTGGAGCCGGCGAAGCTCAACGCCTCGGGCGAGCTTCTGACGGAGAGGGCCTGGGTCGTCGGCGGCGAGCTGATCGAGAAGGACGTGGAGCGCTTCGTCCGCGAGCGGCTCGGCCTCGCCGAGCAGGGCGCGGCCGGGCAGTGCAAGGACGAGCCGCAGAAGGCCGAGGCGAAGAAGCAGTAGTAAGAACGAGTTCAAAGTTACAGGTTCAAAGCTCAAAGTTGAGGGCCGAAGCTCTTAACTCTGAACCTTGAACCTGCAACTTTGGACTTCCATTCCCGCACCAAACGCCCTCCCCGACCGGGCACCGGTGTCTTAAAAGCCTCTCGTTAAATTTAAGGACAACTCATGACGCGCACCACCTCGCTCCTGGCGCTCGCCCTCGCGGCCTGCGCCCTCTTCGCGCTCGTTTCGCTCGAAGCGCTCCAGCCGCGCGCGCGCGCGGCCGCGACCTTCGTCGTGACGAACACGAACGACTCCGGGGCCGGCTCGCTGCGGCAGGCTGTCATCGACGCCAACGCCAACCCCGGCCTCGACACGATTACGTTTCAGATCGGCACAGGCCCGCAGACGATCAGGCTGCTGTCGAGGCTGCCCAACCTGACCGACCCCGTCGTCATCGACGGCGCGACGCAGCCCGGCTACGCGGGCGCGCCCATCGTCGAGCTGGACGGCTCGTCCGCCGCGGACGGCAGCGGCCTCGCCCTCCTCGGCGGCGACAGCACCGTCCGCGGCCTCGTCATCCGGAGCTTCTCCGGCCACGGCATCTTCACGAACGTGAAGGGCGGGAACGTCGTCGAGGGCTGCTACATCGGCACCGACATGACGGGCACGCTCGACCGCGGCAACGGCATCGACGGCATCTTCGTCCCCAACTCGAACAACCGCATCGGCGGGACGACCCCGGCCCAGCGCAACGTCATCTCGGGCAACAACGGCTACGGCATCAACGTCAGCCGCTTCTGCTGCACGGGCGACGAGTCGCCGATCACGAACAACGTCATCCAGGGCAATTACGTCGGCGTGAACGCCGCGGGCGCCGCCGCCATCCCGAACGGCCAGGCCGGCGTCCGCCTCAGCAGCGTCAACTCGGGAGTGCCCGTTACGAACAACGCCGTCGGCGGGACGGCCGCGGGCGCGGGCAACGTCATCTCCGGCAACGGGCGGGAGGGCCTCGACCTCGACGGCTTCAACCTGACGAACAACACCGTGCAAGGCAACCTCATCGGCACGGACGCCACGGGCAGCTTCGCCGTCCCCAACCTCGGCACCGGCGTCACGGTCACGGGCCGGAACAACCTCGTCGGCGGCTCCGCGCCGGGCGCGCGCAACGTCATCTCGGGCAACGGCGTGAACGGGAGCGGCGTGGGCGGCGGCAACGGCGTCTCGCTCGGCACGCTCTCGGGGAACGTCCTGCGTGGCAACGTCATCGGCGCGAACGCGCAGTTGAACGGGCCGCTCCCGAACCTGCTGCACGGCGTCAGCGTCGGCGGGACGAACACTATCGTCGGCGGGACGCAGCCCGGCGAGGGCAACGTCATCGCCTTCAACGGATCGGACGGCGTCGCCGTCGGCGGCTCGACCGCGACCGGCAACGTCGTGCGCGGCAACGCGATCTTCTCGAACGGCTGGCACACCCCCCCGAGCGAGGTGAGCATCGGCATAGACCTCCTCGGCGCGTTCGGCGTCACGCCGAACGACGCGGGCGACGCGGACGCGGGCGGGAACAACCTGCAAAACTTCCCCGTCATTACTTCCGTCACGATCACGCCGGGCGCCCCGTTCGTCAACGTCAGGGGCACGCTCAACAGCGCCGCCTCGACCACCTACGACTTAGACTTTTACGCGAGCAACTCCTGCGACCCTTCGGGCCACGGCGAGGGCGCGCGCCGCCTGGGTTCGGCGCAGGTCACGACCGACTCGGGCGGCAACGCCTCGTTCGACCAGACCTTCAACGTCGCGCCCCCGGTGAACCAGGTCGTGACCGCCACGGCCACAGACCCTTCGGGCAACACCTCGGAGTTCTCGCAGTGCGCGGCGGCCGGGCCGTCGGCGGTCGGCAGCATCAACTTCGAGCCGAACTTCGTGACGGTCAGCGAGGGGGGCGGCGTGGCCTCGTTCGTGCTGACGCGCACGGGCGGGAGCGCGGGCGCGTTCAACGTCAACTATTCGGTGCGGGGCGTGACGGCCAGCGCCGGCGCCGACTTCACCGCGACCTCGGGCACGCTCAGCTTCGCCGACGGCGAGACCTCGAAGAGCTTCACCGTCCCCGTCCTCGAAGACGCGCTCGACGAGGCGAGCCCCGAGACGGCCGTCGTCACGCTCAGCACCAACGGCGGCGACCTCGACGCGCTCGGCCCTCGGAGCACCGCGACGCTCACCATCACCGACAACGACCCGGCGCCCACCGTCTCGGTCGGCGACGTGTCGGCCGCCGAGGGCAACTCGGGGACGACCGCCTTCGAGTTCCCCGTCACCCTCTCGGCCGTGAGCGGGCGCGACATAACCGTCAACTACGTCGTCCAGGACGGGACGGCCTCCGGCGGCGGCAACGACTACACCACGCCGACCAGTAGCTCGATCCTCATCCCCGCGGGCCAGACCTCCGGCAAGATCACCGTCCCCGTCCGCGGCGACACCGACAGCGAGCCCGACGAGACCTTCCTCGTCATCCTCACCTTCGCGAACGCGGCCGGCCCCGGCGACACGCAGGGGCAGGGCACCATCCTCAACGACGACGCCGTGCCGACGGTCTCGCTCTCGGTGGGCGACGCGGGCGTGACGGAGGGCAACTCGGGGACGACCGACGCCACCTTCACCGTCTCGCTCTCGGCCGCGAGCGCCTCGACGGTGAAGGTTGACGTGAGCACCGCCGACCAGACCACCGCCAGCAGTCCGCTCGCCGACCTCCAGCCCCTCAACACCACCCTAACCTTCGCTCCGGGCGAGACGGCGAAGACGGTCACCGTCCGCGTCAACGGCGACACCTACTACGAGAAGGACGAGACCTTCCTCGTCAAGCTGCGCAACCCCGTCGGCGCCTTCCTCGGCGACGACACCGGCGTCGGCACCATCGTCAACGACGACCCGCTGCCGTCCGTCTCGGTCGGCGACCTCTCCCTCCTGGAGGGGCAGTCGGGCCTGACCCTCATGTTCTTCCAGCTCAATCTCTCGTCGCCGACCGCGGTCCCCATCCAGTTCCGCGTCCGCACCGTCGGCAACACGGCCACGCCGGACGAGGACTTCATCGCCTTCGACACCCTCTCGTCCGCCGACTCGATCTCCGGCAACACCTCGATCATCGTCCCCGTCTTCGGCGACACCATCACCGAGGCGACCGAGACCTTCTTCGTTGACATCTCCGAGCTGACGAACGCGACCGTTGACGACCCGCGGGGCGTCGGCACCATCATCAACGACGACAACCCCGCGCGGCCGGCGACCCTCCAGTTCGTCCGGCGCGCGCTGACGGTGAGCGAGTCGGTGAACTCGGTGACGGTGACGGTGACGCGCTCGGGCGACCCGACGACGGCCGCGACGGTGGACTACGCCACGCGCGTGGACGAGGACGCGGCCGCCGCCTCCGACCGCAGCGACTACACGGCCGCGCTGGGCACGCTGCGGTTCGCCGCGGGCGAGACCCAGAAGAGCTTTAACGTGCTGCTCACGGACGACGCCCGCGCCGAGTCGCAGGAGTTCATCACCGTCGTGCTGAGCAACGCCACGGGCGGGGCGACCGCGGGCGAGCCCGCGCAGACGCGCATCAACATCGACGATAACGACGCGACGCCCTCTTCGGTCAACCCCATCGACACGACCGACTTCTTCGTCCGGCAGCACTACCACGACTTCCTCAACCGCGAGCCCGACCCGGCGGGGCTCGCCTTCTGGACGAACGACATCGAGCAGTGCGGCGCGGACGCGCAGTGCCGCGAAGTCCACCGCATCAGCGTCTCGCAGGCGTTCTTCCTCTCCATCGAGTTCCAGCAGACGGGCTACCGCGTCTTCCGCTTCTACCGCGCCACGTTCCCCGACTCGGCCGCGCGGCCCCGCGGGATGCCGCGGATGGCGGAGTTCCTGCGCGACACGCAGGAGCTGGGCCGGGGCGTGGTCGTCGGCGCGCCGGGCTGGGAGGACGTGCTAAGGCAGAACGTGACCGAGTTCGCGCGGCGCTGGGTGGCGCGCCCCGAGACGCTCGTCCAACTGCCCGAATCTTTGTCCGCCGCGCAGTACGTGGACAAACTTTTCTCCAACTCCGGCGTCACACCGACCACGCAGGAGCGCGAAGAGGCCGTCGCGGCCTTCGGCGCGGGCGGGCCCGAGGGGCGCGCGGCGGCGCTCCTGAGCGTGACCGACTCGGGCCCGGTCTTCAACGGGCAGTACAACCCGGCCTTCGTCTATATGCAGTACGCGGGCTACCTGCGGCGGCACCCGGCCGACGCGCCCGACACGGACTTCAACGGCTTCGACTTCTGGCTGGGTAAGCTCGACTCGTTCACGCAGCCGGGCGAGGACGCCCGCGACGAAGGCGTAGCCATCCGCCGCTCGCAGCGCGCCGAGATGGTCAAGGCGTTCCTCTCCTCCACCGAGTACCGCGCACGCTTCGGCACCCCTTGAAGGTGAGCGGTGAGCAGTAGGAGTTTTGAATGACGAAAGTAACGCTGTCGGCAATCGGCGTCGGCGTCGTCGCCGCTATGCTCTTCGCGACGGCGGGCGCGCAGGAGGCCGGGAGGCACGCGCCCCCGGCGGGGGCGGCCGTGCCCGGCCGCGCGGCCCTGGCGGAGCGCGTCCGCGCGCTGCTCGCCGAGTCGGGCGTCGAGGTCGGCGCGGCCGACACGACGACGCCCGCGCCCGCGCGCACACACCGCGAGCTGAGGATTACGTGGCAGGCGGACAAGGCGTCGCCGCCCGGCCCCGCCTCCGCGCAGTACGGGAACGCCGGGGGGCGCGTCGCGCTGGCGCGTGCGGCCGTCAGGCGCGAGGGGGCCTTGCCCAAGCGGCGCTCGGCGGAGCTTTCGCCCACGCAGGTCGTCGTCGTC
This sequence comes from Pyrinomonadaceae bacterium, assembly GCA_035563535.1. Taxonomy (GTDB): domain Bacteria; phylum Acidobacteriota; class Blastocatellia; order Pyrinomonadales; family Pyrinomonadaceae; genus QHXN01. The sequence goes on from DATMVD010000095.1 coordinate 215,590, forward strand.
GCGCTCGACGCCGAAGGGCGCATACGCTGGTGCGGGCTCGTCGCAGACCCGCGCCTGCTGCGCGCGGAGGTGTCCGACCCCGGCGTCGAACTGGTGGGTCAGGTCATCTACAGGGAGTCGGCCGAGTTCGTCGTCCACTACCCGGACGACGAGTCGATTACGGAGATACGCCTCTACCACCCCGACTGGGACGGGCAGAAGTTTTCGCTCGCGCCGCTCGGCGCGGTCGCCGCGCGTTGAGGATGAAACGTCATGAGTAAGACTCCCCTCTTCACTTCCGGCTTCGCGCGCCTCACGCGCGCGCGCGTCCTGAGAGTGACGCTCTGCCTCTTCGCCGCCCTCTCCTTCGCGCGCGCGGCCGCGGCCGAGCCCGTCGAGACCATCGTCAACAACGGCGACCCCTCGAACCGCGTGGACATCGTCATCCTCGGCGACGGCTACACGGCCGCCGAGATGTCGAAGTACCGGTCGGACATCCAGCAGTTCGTCGCGCGCGTCTTCGAGCAGGAGCCCTTCAAGGAGTACCAGCGCTTCTTCAACGTCCACCGCATCGACGTGGCGAGCGCGGAGTCGGGCTCCGACCACCCCGAGAACGGCACCTCCCGCAACACCGCCTTCGACTCGGCCTACAACTGCGCGGGCATCCAGCGGCTCATCTGCGCCAACACCACGAAGGTCAGGAACGTCGTCAACAACAGCCTCGCGCCGGCGCAGGCCGACCTCGTCATCCTCATCGTCAACGACCCCGCTTACGGCGGCTCGGGCGGCTCCATCGCCATCGCCTCGACCGACCCGTCGGCCGTCGAGTTAATCCTGCACGAGGCGGGCCACACCTTCGGCCTGCTCGCCGACGAGTACACGCAGAGCCCGCCGGAATGCTTCACCGCGTTCGAGCCTTCGGAGCCCAACGTCACGCGCGAGACCGCGCGCGCCTCGATCAAGTGGAACGCGTGGATCGACGCCTCGACGCCGCTGCCGACCAGCTCGTTCCAGCCCGGCCTCGTCGGCCTCTACCAGGGGGCGCGCTACTGCACCTCGGGGCTCTACCGCCCGACCTTCAACTCGAAGATGTACAGCCTGGGGCGGCCCTTCGAGCAGGTCAACAGCCAGCAACTCGTCCGACGCATCTACGACCGCGTCTCGCCCGTGGACTCGTTCGCGCCGTCGAGCCGCTCGCTCTCCCTGACGACGGCGCAGTCGCAGACCTTCAGCGTCGCGACGCCCGCGCCGCTCACGCACGCGCTCTCGGTGAGCTGGACGGTCAACGGCCAGCCCGCGGGCGACTCCTCTTCCCTCACCGTCAACATAGGCGCGCTCGGCGCGGGCACGCACGCGGTCGAGGCGACGGTGCGCGACCCGTCCGCGTTCGTGCGCACCGACCCCGAGCAGCTTCTGACCGAGCGCGTGACCTGGGGCCTCAGCGTCACCAACGCCGCCCCGGTCAACCCCATCGACGGCTCCGAGTTCTTCGTCACGCAGCACTACCGAGACTTCCTCAACCGCGAGCCGGACGCCGAGGGCTTGCAGTTCTGGGTGGGCGGCATCGAGTCGTGCGGCGCGGACTTGCAGTGCCGCGAGGTCAAGCGCATCGACACCTCGGCGGCCTTCTTCCTCTCGATTGAGTTTCAGGAGACCGGCTTCTTCGTCTACAAGACGCACAAGGCGGCCTTCGGCAACCTCGCCGACAAGCCCGTCCCCGTGCGCCGCGACCGCTTCACGGCCGAGACGCGCGCCATCGGCAGCGGCGTAATCGTCAACGTCGGCAACTGGCGCGAGCAGCTCGAAGCGAACAAGAGCGCCTACGTGCTCGCCGTCGTCCAGCGCCCGGAGTTCCTGACGGCCTTCCCCGATACGCTGACGGCGGCGCAGTTCGTGGGTAGGCTCTTCACGAACGCCAACGTCACGCCCGCGGCGGGCGAGATCGACGCGGCCGTCGCCGCCTTCGGCTCCGGGGGAGCCTCGGGGCGCGCGGCGGCGCTCCGCTCGGTGGTCGAGAGCACGACTCTCCACCGGGCCGAGTCCAACCGCGCGTTCGTGCTGATGCAGTATTTCGGCTACCTCCAGCGCAACCCGGACGACGCGCCGGAGCAGGGGCTCAACTTCGACGGCTACAACCACTGGCTCTCGAAGCTCGAAGAGTTCGGCGGCGACTACCGCCGCGCCGAGATGGTCAAAGCCTTCCTCTCCTCCACCGAGTACCGCGCACGCTTCGGCACGCCCTGAAGGAGAGTAGGCAGTAGGCAGTAGGCAGTTAAGGCCAGAAGGCGGTCTGGAAGAGTCGGAGGCGGAGAGTTGCTTAGCTCGCCGCCTTCGACTCTTTTGACACTTTCTCTTCCCGCTAACTGCCTACTGCCATCTGCCTACTGCCTACTGCCTATGCTATGATGTCCCGCTTTGTGAGACCCTTAATTTTTGAACGGCCCTCTTTGTAAAGGATGAGACTCCGCCTGCTCTACCACGGCCACTGCTTCGACGGCGTGGCCTCGGCTGCGGTCTTCACGCGGTTCTACCTCTCGCGCGTGCGCCCCGGCTCCGAAGTCGCTTACGCGCCGCTGCTGCACACGGCCGGCTCGCTCTTCGACGAGGCGATGTTCGACGGCGACGAGAACGCCATCGTCGATTTCAAGTACAGCCCCTCGGGGCGGCTCACCTGGTGGTTCGACCACCACCAGTCCGCCTTCCTCTCTTCGGAGGACGAGGCGCACTTCCGCGCCGACGCTTCGGGGAGGAAGTTCTGGGACCCCGAAAGCAAGTCCTGCACCGAGTTCATCGCGCGCGTCGCCGGGGAGAGGTTCGGCTTCCGCGACGAGTCGCTCGACACGCTCGTCAGTTGGGCGCACACCATCGACGGGGCCTTCTACGAGTCGGCCGCGCAGCCGGTCGAGCTGAAGGAGCCCGCCCTCCAACTGATGCAGGTCATCGAGAACGTGGACGACGAGTTCATCGAGCGGGTCATCCGCCGGCTCGTCACGCGCAGCCTCGAAGAGGTCGCTTCGGGCGAGGAGGTGCAGGAGCGCTTCCGCCCCCTGCTCGCGCGCCACCGGGAGACCTTGGAGGTCATCCGCCGCAAGGCGAAGTATGAGCGCGGGGCCGTCACCTTCGACCTGGTGGACGAGGGGCTCTCCGCCTTCAACAAGTTCATCCCCTACTACGTCTGCCCCGAGACGACCTACTCGGTCGCGGTCACGCGCGGCGGCTACCGCACCAAAATCTCGGTCGGCTCGAACCCCTTCAGCCCGCGCCCCCGCCGCCACAACATCGCCACCATCTGCGAGCGCTACGGCGGCGGCGGGCATCCGGTCGTCGGCGCCGTCTCCTTCAAGCCCGACGAGGTCGAACGCGCCCGCACGGTCGCCCGGGAGATACTCGCCGAGCTGCGCGAAGGGTTTGAAGAGTAGTAGGCAGTAGGCAGACGGCAGTAGGCAGTTAAGGCAATAGCGGGATCGGTTCGGACATCCCCGGAGGGGATGCAGACAATAGCCGGGGGTCAGCGAGCCGCACGCGAGCGCCACCCCCGGAAAGCTAAGCAAAATAATTCCGACCCTGAAAGGGTCGCACGCCGTCACGCGGGTGCGACCCTTTCAGGGTCGAATCTTTTATCCGTCGTAATCCGGGGGCGGCGCTCAGGCTCTGCGAGTCTTCGCTCTGCCCCGGCTATTATGTTTATCCCCTCCGGGGATTTAAAAACTGCCTACTGCCGTCTGCCTCCCGCTTACCGACTTCCTAAAAATCTCCCGAGCACGTCTCGTGGCCGCAGTCGCAGTCGATCTGGACGGTGTTCGGGGTGGACTGGCAGTGGACGCTACAGTATTTCTCGCCCTTCTCGACGGGGCAGGTGCAGGGGGCGTTCTTGCAGGTGTCGGCGGCCCTCACCTCGGCGTCTCTCACGGTCTCGTCGGCCATCTTCGCTTCTCCTGTTGTCCTGTGGTTGAAAAGATGCCTCCGGTTCTATGCCAAATCGCGCGGAGAGTCAAGAAGGAGTAGGCAGTAGGCAGCCGCTCCGCGTGACGGAAGTTGAAAGCTAATCCGAAAGTTTCGGCAAGGGTGCTTTCAACTGCCAACTGCCATCTGCCTACTGCCTACAGCTTTTTCCTCAAGAAGCCGACGATCTTCCAGCCGTCGAGGTAGACCCAGGGGCGCTCGCCGCTGGTGTAGTGGCCGCAGGGGAGCCAGGAGACGTTGACGGGGACGCCTGTGGCGCGGACGCCGGCGATCACCTCGCGCGAGAGGTCGGCGGGGAAGGTCAGGTCGTGGCGCGCGGCGATGAAGCGCATGGGGCGGCGGCGCAGGGACGCGAGCCTCCCGACGTAGCTCATCGGGCTGATGGGCAGCCACGCCTCGCGCAGCTCTTCGAGCGTGAGCGAGCCCTCTATCCCGGCGCGCACGTGCTGCGTCGAGATGCCGCGCCAGACCACGTCGGCGACGTAGCCGGAGACGTGGTTGAAGACGCCCGCGTCGATTCTTTCATCATGCACGAAGGCGAGGAAGGCGGTGCAGGAGCCGATGCTCGTCCCCATCGCGCCGATGCGCTCGTACCCCCGGGAGTCGAGCCACGCGACGGCCGCGCGCGTGTCGATGACGGCCTGGCGCAGCGACTGAAGCGTGCGCCCGACGTTCGGGCTGACCATGTATTCGGCGCGCTCGAAGCCCGCGGGCCTGCGCGCCTCGTGGTAGGGGAGCGTCAGGCGCAGCGCCGCGATTCCCATGCGCGCGAGCAGGCGGCAGAGCGCGACGTGGCTCTGCTCGTCCGCGTTCCACTGCGGGAGGACGACGACGGCGCGGCGCGCCTCACGGCGGTTCGCGCGGGGCCGCTTCGGCGGCTGCGCGGGGAAGAAGCGCGCGCGCGCGGTGTTGTTCTCGAGCGTGGGGCTCCGGACGGCGCTCGTCCACGTGAGGAGGTCGCCGTCGAGCCTGTAGTCGTTGACGGGCGCGAGCGCGTAGAACTCCTCGCTGTGCGCGACCGCGCGCCGCGCGGCGTCGAGGACGGCCTCGCGCGGGTTCCGAACGTCCGCGCCCTGAGAGACGAACTCCGCGCCCCACTCGAAGGGCAGCACGACGCGGTTCGTGTCGCGCGTCGCGCGCCGCCGCTCCTGCGCCCTGATGATGTTCCCCAGCAAGTCTTAAGTCCGAGCCTTTATGAATAATGTTTGAGTCTTGAATCCTAAAGGCGCGCGCGGGTGAAGGCAAGCGGGGTAATACAGGTCAGAACCGCCCGCGGTAGCGGGTGGGCCTTTGTTATGCGGATGATCCGTATCGCAAAGGCCCACCCGCTACCGCGGGCGGTTCTGACCGCTATGGCGTCGCGGCCGTTTTACGGGTGAACAGTCCAGAAGTTGTAGCTGCCGGAGCCGCTGTAGGAGTAGACCTGGAAGCGGTAGTAGCCGGACGTGCCGGTGTAGGAGATGGTCTCGTTGGAGGTCGCGGTCTCGCCGCGCGCGACGATGACCCACGCCGAGCCGTTCCACTTCTGCAAGTAGAGGTCGAAGTCCGCGCCCGAGGTCGGCCCGACCAGGCAGCCCTTGTGCGTGCCGGAGGCCGCGCTGTAGTAGTAGCTGCCGTTCGGGTGGTAGTCGTAGTCGCCCGTGAACCCGAGCGAGCCCGTGTAGAGCGTCCCGCCCGTGCAGGCCGCGGGCACGCCGCCCCCGCCGCCCGTCGTCAGAAGCGAGTAGAGCAGGCGGTTCGGCGAGCCGGTGCCGATGTTGGTCAGCACGTTCGTCGTCGCCGTGTTGACGATCGCGTCGCGCACGGTCTGGTTCGACGCGCCGGGGTTGTTCTGGAGGTAGAGCGCCGCCACGCCCGCGACGTGCGGCGTCGCCATCGACGTGCCCGAGATGGTGTTCGTCGCCGTGTCGGAAGTCCACCACGCCGACTGGATTGAGGAGCCCGGCGCGAAGAGGTCGAGGCAGGTGCCGATGTTGGTGAAGTCCGAGCCGGAGTCAGTAGAGGTGGTCGAGCCGACGGTGATGGCCGCGGCGAGTCGCGCCGGCGAGTAGTTGCAGGCGTTCAGGCGGTAGTCGTTGCCGGCGGCGACGGCCGTCGTCACGCCCGCGTTGATCATCGCCTGCACGGCGTTGTCGAGCGCCGTCGAAGCGCCGCCGCCGAGGGAGAGGTTGGCGACCGCGGGGAGCTGGCGGTTGGCCGTCACCCAGTCAACGCCCGAGATGACGGTCGAGTCCGTGCCGTCGCCGTTGCAGTCGAGCACGCGCACGCGGTGGAGCGTGACGCCCTTGGCGACGCCGTAAGTGCTGCCGCCGATGGTGCCCGCGACGTGAGTGCCGTGGCCGTTGCAGTCGTTCTGGCCGTTGCCGTCGTTGATCGAGCTGAAGCCGCTGGTGGTGCTCACGCGCCCGCCGAACTGCGTGTGCGACGCGCGGATGCCGGTGTCGATGACGTAGACGTGGACGCCCGCGCCCGTCGGCGTGTAGTTGTACTGCGCGTCGAGCGGGCGGTTGCGCTGGTCGATGCGGTCTAAGCCCCACGGCGGGTTGGTCTGCGTCGTCGAGGCCGTCACCACGCCGTCCTCTTCGACCGACTCGACGCGCGGGTCGTTCGCCAGAGCCTCGGCCGCCTCGGGCGTGAGTTCCGCCGCGAAGCCGTTGAGCGCGTGCTTGAAGACCTGCTTGAGCCGGCCGCGGTGCAGGCCGACGAGGTCTGCGGCGAGGGTGGGCGCGAACGAACTCTCGCCGCGTTCGCCCGCGGCCCAGTCCGCGAGCGTGACGATGTACTGCCCGGCGACGGGGCGCTCCTTCTTCTTGACCTTACTCCTGCCCTGACCCTGCCCCGAAGAGGCGGGGGCGACCGAGAGGGCGATGGCGACGCAGAGCAGCAGCGCGGCCGCGACGAAAACTGAAATTCTCTTCATTCAAACCTCCGAGTGTGTGCGTGATCCTTGGCGTGTGACGGCGCCGCGGAAGATGGGTATTCGTGCGGAAGGGCATACGGCGCACGCAGAATTTTTAAAATGGACGCGAGGGGACGCTGAAGTCTACTCAGGGCAGACTCCGGGCCTGGCTATGCTGACTCCGGCAATCGGGGTGCCGTCTGAAGCGAGGTTCGGGGTCAAGGCACGGCCCGTGAGGGGCCTCAAAAACAGTCCCAAGGGTTTGGGGAAGGTGACTATAAACAGATTCGCCGCGCCGCGCAAGTCGGGAGCCGCGGCCCGCTCAACGCCTGCGGCGCTCGCGGTAGCGGGCGAGCATCTGGGGCGAGATGAGGAGGGTTTGCAGCAGCGACCCCGTGGCGAAGCGGCGCGCGAGCGAGCGGAAGAGCGAGGCCGCGCCGGGCGTGTAGGCGAACCACCAGACGTCTTGCATGAAGGCGAGGCGGTTGACGTGGACGTGGTGCGGCGCGACCATCTCGAGCAGGCCCAGGCGGCCGTGCGTGCGCCCGAGGCCGCTCTGCTTGACGCCGCCCCAAGGGGTCTGCGCGATGCCGTGGGTGTAGAGCACCTCGTTGACCATCACGGTGCCCGCCTCGATCCGGGAGGCGACGCGGCGGCCCCTCTTCAAGTCACGCGTCCACACGCTCGCGGTTAATCCGAACTCGCTATCGTTGGCGAGGCGCACGGCCTCCTCCTCTTCGCGGAAGGTCATCAGGGGCAGGACGGGGCCGAAGGTCTCCTCCCGCATCACGGTCATCGAGTGGTCAACGCCGCCGAGCACGGTCGGCTCGTGGAACCAGCCGCGCCCGGAACAGCCTTTCGCGCGACCGCCGCCCGTCAAGACCCGCGCGCCGCGCTCGACCGCGCCGCGGACGTGCTCTTCGACGGTCAGCAGTTGCCGCTCGCTCGACATCGAGCCGAGGTCGCAGGCCGCGCCCGGCTCCTGCCGGAGCGCCCTGGTCTTTTCGACGACGCGGCGCGTGAACTCTTCGGCGACGCGCTCGTGGACGTAGCAGCGCTCGACCGAGGCGCACGCCTGGCCGGAGTTGGCGAACGCGCCCCACACGGCCGCCTCCGAGGCCGCCGCGAGGTCTGCGTCCTCGAAGACAATCATCGGGTCTTTGCCGCCGAGTTCGAGGACTACGGGGAGCAGCCTGCGCGCCGCCGCCTCCGCCACGCGTCTGCCGGTGGGGACGCTCCCCGTGAACATGATCTTATCGACGCCCGCCTCGACGAGCGCCGCGCCGGTCGAGCCGTCGCCCGTCACCACTTCGAGCAGGCCCTCCGGCAGCCCCGCGCGCGTAAAGACCTCGCCGAGCTTGAGGCCGACGAGCGGCGTCAGCTCGCTCGGCTTGAGCACGACGGAGTTGCCGGCCATGAGCGCCATCACGACCTCGCCCAGGGGCGTCGCCCAGGGGAAGTTCCACGGCGAGATGATGCCGACGACGCCGAGCGGGCGGTACTCGATGGTCGAAGTGCGGCCTAAGAAACGGTAGAGGCCGATGTCTATCTTCTCCGGCCGCAGCATCCGCTCCGACTTGCGCGCGAAGAACTGCATCAGGTCGAGCGTCGGCACCAGCTCCATCGCCAGCGCCTCGGCCGCGGGCTTGCCCGACTCGCGCGAGACGAGCTCGGCAATCTCGTCCATCCCTTCGAGCACGAGCGCGCGGGCGCGCATCACGACCCGCGCACGCTCTTTGAACGAACGTCCGGCCCAAGCCTTCTGCGCCGCGCGCGCGCGCGCGACCGCCGCCCCGACCTCTTCCGCCGAACGCAAGGGCACGCGCCCGACCTCCTCGCCCGTCGCAGGGTCGTAGGAGACGACTTCGCGCGCTGTTCCGGTCGGAGCGTCGGCCGTCTGTGTGATTTGAGTCGTCATCGTTTGTGCCTCTCGCTGCGCGATTATGTAGCCAAAGCGCCCCTAAGCAAAGCTGTGCGCGTCGAGGGCAAGCAGGTCAGAACCACCCGCGGTAGCGGGTGGTTCTGACCTGATGTCGTCGGTTAGAATCGTTCCGAAAACAGTTCACGCCAGAGAGGTTGAAGATGACCAGACCGCAGCTCGCGGAGTTCATGCGGCGGATGGAGCCCGACTCCGTCGCCATCATCCCTGCGGCGCGCGAGGTGACGCGCTCGCACGACACGGAGTACCGCTTCCGGCAGGACTCGGACTTCTACTACCTGACCGGCTTCCGCGAGCCGGACGCCCTGGCGGTCGTCGCGCCCGGCCGCGAAAAGCCCTTCACGCTCTTCGTGCGGCCCCGCGACCGCGAGAAGGAGGTCTGGAACGGGCGGCGCGCGGGCGTCGAGGGCGCGAAGGAGCGCTTCGGCGCGGACGAGGCGTTCCCCGTCGAAGAGTTCGACGCCAAGCTCACAGAGCTGCTCGACGGCGCGCGCAACCTCTACTACCGCCTCGGAGGCGGCCACGCGGAACTCGACCAGACGCTCATCCGACACATCTCGCGCATGCGCATGCTGGGGCGCAAAGGTGTCAAGCCCCCGCAGGCCATCATCGACCCCGGCGCGCTCATCCACGAGATGCGCCTCATCAAGTCGGGCGACGAGATCGAGCTCATGCGCCGCTCGGCCGACATCGCCGCCGAGGCGCACCGCGAGGCGATGCGCGCCGCCCGCCCCGGCATGAAGGAGTACGAGTTGGACGCCCTCATCGAGTACGTCTTCCGCCGCAAAGGCTCGGCCGCGCCCGCCTACAACTCCATCGTCGGCTCGGGCGCGAACGCGACCATCCTCCACTACATAGACAACGACGCCGAGCTGAAGGACGGCGACCTGCTCCTCATCGACGCGGGCGCGGAGTACGAGGGTTTCGCCTCCGACATCACGCGCACCTTCCCCGTCAACGGCCGCTTTAGTGACGCGCAGCGGGACGTATATCAGCTCGTGCTCGACTGCCAGCAGGAGTGCGTCCGCATGGTCAGGCCCGGCGTCACGCTCGAAGAGATGCACCAGCGCTCGGTCGAGATTCTGACCGAAGGCATGGTCAGGCTCGGTCTGCTGAAGGGGGAAGTGCCGAAGCTCATCGAGGAGGAGGAGTACAAGAAGTTCTACATGCACCGCCTCGGCCACTACCTCGGCATGGACGTGCACGACGCGGGGGCCTACCACGTTGACGGCCAGCCCCGGCCGGTCGAGCCCGGCATGGTGATGACGGTCGAGCCCGGCCTCTACATCGCCGAGGACGCCGAGAACGTCCCCGAACAGTACCGCGGCATCGGCGTGAGGATTGAGGACGACGTGCTGGTCACGGCCGAAGGCTACGAGGTGCTCACCGCCAAAGCGCCCAAGCAGATTGAAGAGATTGAGGAGTTGATGAAGGAGAGTAGGCAGTAGGCAGTAGGCACTCAAGCACGGAGCCCCGCAGGGGCGGCAGAAGGTAGCCAGGGGCGAGTGAAGGCGCAAGCCTGAGCAACGGCCCTGGTAACGTCCGAGTAGATAATCCGGAGCCCTGTAAGGGCGACAGACTCTGTCGCCCTTACAGGGCTCCGGTGTTTTTATTCGACGCTGACCAAGGGCTGCGCCCCCTGGCTACCTTCTGCCGCCGCTTCGCGGCTCACACCTTCTCGCCGTCGTCTTGCCTTAACTGCCTACTGCCATCTGCCTACTGCCTACTGCTTTCTCCCCGCGAGGTCGGCGATGACGTTGACGAGGGCGGCGGGCTCGACGGGTTTGGAGACGTGGAGTTGGAAGCCCGCTTCGAGCGCGAGCGCGCGGTCGGCCTCGCCGGCGTAGGCCGTGAGGGCGACCGAGGGGAGCGGCCGTCCGCGCTCGGTCTCCAGCGCGCGGACGCGGCGGATGAACTGGTAGCCGTCCTCGCCGGGCATGCCGATGTCGCACAGCAGCAGGTCGGGCCACTCCCCCTCCAGCTCGCGCCACGCGGCCTCGGCCGACCCGGCGGCCGTCACGCGCGCGCCCTTCAGTTCGAGCATCGTCTTCAGGAGCCCGAGCGCGTCCGGCTCGTCGTCCACGACGAGCACGCTCACGCCCTTCAGGATCGCGGACTGCGCGTTGCGGGCCGAGAACTTCTCCTCCCCCGCGCCGTCCGGCGACGCGGCCTCGGCGCTGCGCAGCAGGGGCAGCTCGACCGTGAAGGTCGAGCCCTTCCCCTCGCCCTCCGATTCGGCGCGGACTGTGCCGCCGTGCAGCTCGACGAGGTGGCGGACGATGGCGAGCCCGAGCCCCAGCCCGCCGTGGACGCGCGTCGTGGACTGGTCGCCCTGCCGGAAGCGGTCGAAGACGTAAGGCAGAAACGAAGGGCTGATGCCGGGGCCCGTGTCGCTCACGGTGACGCGCGCGTGCGCGCCCTCGCGCCCCAGGCGGACGCGCACCTCGCCGCCGATGGGCGTGAACTTGACGGCGTTCGAGAGGATGTTCCAGAAGACCTGTTGCAGCCGGCGGGGGTCACCCATGACGGGGCCGACGCCCGGCTCGAACTCCGCGCGCAAAGATATGTTCCTGGCCGAGGCCGCGTGGCGCACGGTGTCCACGGCCGCCTCGACGACGCCGCGCAGGTCCGTCGGCGCGGTGTCGAAGCGGAGGTTGCCGGTGATGATGCGCGACACGTCGAGGATGTCGTCCACGATCTGCTGCTGCGTGCGCGCGTTGCGCTCGACGATCTCGACGGCCGTCTTGAAAGTCTTCTCGTCGAGCCGGTTGTCGCGCAGCATCGAGGCCCACCCGAGGATGGCCGTCAAAGGCGTCCGCAGCTCGTGCGAGAGCGTGGCGAGGAACTCGTCCTTCAGCCGCGAAGCCTCTTCGGCGGACTCGCGCGCCCTAGTCTCGAACTGGAGGAGGCGCATGTTCTCGATGGCGACCGCCGCGAGGTTGGCGGCCATCTTCATCGCGGTGACGTGCTCCTCGCGGTAGGCGTGGTTCTCGTAGGACTGCACCTCCACGGTGCCGACGATGCGCCCCATCGTCGCCATCGGCACGACGAGCGAGGACTGCGGCCGCAGGCCGTTGTCCGGCCCGACGAGGATGCCGACCTGCCCGCGCCCCGCCTGCTTCGTCTTCCAGTAGTCGTTCGTGATGACGACCTGGCGGGTGCGCACCGCCTGGCTGTTCGGCCCCTGCGAAGAGACGGGCATCGGCGGGAGTTGCGACACGTCCACCTCCACGCCGTCGCCCCACGCGTACTGCGCCACGCGCACGTCGCGCGCCTCGTCGTAGAGCGAGATGAAGATGCCGATGGCGGGCACGCTCACCACCGCGAAGTCGCGCAGGTCGCGGAAGATGGTCAGGTGATCGCGCGCCGTGCCCATCGACTCCGCGAGGTGGGTCAGGCGGTGGAGCAGCGTCTCGTACTCCCTCAGCGCGCGCCGCTCGGCCGCGTGCACGGCCGCCTCGGAGCGCTTGCGCTCGGTGAGGTCGGTCGAGACGCCGACGATGCCGACCAGGCGGCCCGCCTCGTCGTGGACGGGCGTGTCGGTGACCATCGCGGGGAAGCTCGTGCCGTCGCGCCGCCGCACGTTGAACTCGCCCGACCAGGTCTCGCCCGCGGCCAGCCGCGCCATGATCTCGACAGCCTGCTCGGCCGAGGTGTCGGTCGGCGTGACTTCGAGGATGTGTCGGCCGACGGCCTCCGACGCGGGCCAGCCGTAGAGCCGCTCGGCGAAATGATTCCAGTAGGTGATGCGGCCTTCGAGGTCGGTGGCGATGACGGCCTGCTCCACGGTGTCGAGCAGGTGCGCCTGGAAGCGGATCGACTCCTCCGCGCGCCTGCGCTCGGTGAAGTCGCGGACGTTGGAGACGAAACCGCGCACACGCCCCTCTGCGTCGAAGTCCGGGACGTACGAGACGCTGACGTAGCGCCGCGAGCCGTCGGGGTATTCGAGCTCCCTCTCGAAGTAAGCCTCGCGCCCGGCGAGCGCCTCCCGCATGTACGGGAGGACTTCGGCGTAAGCCCTTTCGCCGAGCGCCTCGCGGACGTGCATCCCGTGAAGCTCCTCGCGGGGCCGCCCGACCCAGGCGTCGTAGGCGCGGTTGTTGTAGCGGAAGCGCAAGGACGCGTCCACGTACGAGACCGGCGAAGGGATGGCGTCGAGGACGCGGCGCAGGGACGCCCCGTCGAGGTGGGGTGCTTCGCCGAGCGCCGCGGCCAGGGGTGCGCGGCCCTCCTCCTGTTCGTCAAAGGGGGTCATCAAAATCCAGCGGAGGTGAACGACCGGCGCGGCCTCGCGGTCAGGGAGAGTTCCGCCGCGCCCCTTCCGCGCGCGTGACGCCGGGGCGTACCCGCGCGCGCTCTCAAAACGGCGCGTGCATTATCAACCGTGCGCGCCCACTTCTCAACCTCGGAACGATGAACTGTGAACGCGGAACGATGAACTGAAGACTGTACGTTTTAGTTCATCGTTCCGCGTTCACAGTTCATCGTTCCGGGCCAGGTGGAAGAAGACATCCTCGAAGGGCTCGTCGGGCATGGCGGCGAGGCGGCGCAGCTCGGCGGGGTTGCCTTCGGCGGCGAAGCGCCCGGCGCGCATGACGCCCGCGCGGTCGGCCACGCGCTCGACGAAGCTCATCACGTGCGAGGAGATGACGAAGGCGCGCCCCTCGTCGCGCTCGCGCCCGACCCGCAGCCGCAGCTTCCGCATCATCTCGACATCCAGCCCGTTGAGCGGCTCGTCCAGCACCAGCACGCGCGGCTCCCCGACGAAGGCGGCGGCGAGCCCGAGCTTCTTCCTCATCCCGAGCGAGTAGCCGCCGACCCACTTGCCCTCGACCGCGCTCAGCTCGAAGAACTCGACCTCCTCCGCGACGCGCGCGCCGCCCGCGCCCTTCAGCCCCGCGACCAGGCGCAGGTACTCGCGACCCGTCAGACGCTGGTAGAAGTACAGCTCCTCGGGCAGATACCCGATGCACCTCTTCGCCGCCAGCGGCCGCTTCCCCATCTCCTCGCCGCACACCGTCACGCCGCCCGAGTCGGGCTCGGCCAGCCCCGTCATCATCCTTATCAGCGTGGACTTCCCCGCCCCGTTCGCCCCCAGCAGCGCGTAGACCTCGCCCGCCGCCACGCGCAGGGAGACCGCGTCCACGGCCAGCGTCTCGCCGTAACGCTTCGTCACCGACTCGACGACCAGGAGACTCTCTTCGCTCAAACGTCTATCCCTCTCAGGTGCAGCTCCGCGCGCATCACGCCGCGCATGCAGAGCGGTTGGACGGCGAAGCCGTAGATGGCGAGGCCGATGGGCCAGAGGAAGGCCGACAGGCCCCCGGCCGCGAGCCCCGCGCAGAGCACGAGGATGAGCGCGAGGCCGGGCTGCTCCGGCATCTCGAAGGCGAGCCCGCCCGCGGTCGTGCTCACCAGCCACCAGAGCCACGCGCACTCCGCGAGCAGCGGCACGGCGTAGACGGCCGGCACCGCCCCGCACACTACACCCACGACCCAGGCGACCACGGCCGCCGGCGCGGTGACGACGCGCGCGAGGTAGAGCTTCGCGCGCCACGCGTCCTCGCCCTTCAGGCCGACCGAGCGTTCGAGCCACAGGTGCGGCTCCTGGTGCGCGACCAGCACGGGCACGACCGCGGCGAGCGCGGCCGTCGCCAGCACGCACGCGAACTTCACCGCGAGCGCCGCCGGCAGCCAGGTCATCGAGCCGAACCCTTCGGCCTCGCCTTCGGCCAGCACGTCGCCCGCGAGCAGCGCGACCAGCAGCACTATCAAGAGGGCCGCGACGCCCGCCGCCGCGTACACGGCCGACGAGAAACCCCTCAACACCAAGCGCAGGTCGCGCGCGAGTTGCGCTGCCAACTCCTCCCTGTGACCGCACGCGCGCCGCGCGAAACGCTCGGTCAACCCGCCCCACTTCTCGCGCGCGCCCAGTCGCTTTGCGAACTCCGCGTCCGCCGCGCGCCAGCGCGCGTGCACCGCGAACGCGAACACGGCCTGCGCGACGGCCGCCACAGCCCCGCACGCGAGCAACGCCGTCCGGCTCAACAACGTCAACCCGCCCGGCCTCACGACCGACGCAAGCAGTGCCCCCGCCACCGACGCGCACGCCGCGACCGAAAACAACAACGCGGCCGCGCGCGCGCCCCCGCGCCTGTGCGACCAACGCACCCACACCAGCGCCGACAGCACCTCGCCCGACGCGAGCACGCAGACCAGCAACGCCGCCGACGCGAAGACGACCGCGTCGAACGCCCCGCCCGCGAGCCAGCGCAGCACGAGCCCGACGGCCCCCGCCGCGCACGCGTGCCCGGCGCGCCGCGCGAGCGCCGCCGACATTTGCGCGTTCGCCGAGACGGGCAGCGCGTCCAGAACCCATTCGGGTTGGCGCACGTGGTAGACCTCCACGCTCGCGCGCGACAGGCTCAGCGCGACTAGGCACGCCGCCGCGACGCACGCGGCCGCGAGCGCCTGCGCCTCGGTCGGGCTCCACGCCGCTTCGCGCACCATGCGCCCGACGCCGAGGTAGGTCATTCCCAGCACCAGCGGCCCGAGCACCAGCAGCGCGTACAGATTCTCCCGCGCCCAACGCGCGCCCTCCAAAGCCCACGCGCCCGCGATGAGTCTCAGTTGATACATCTTGAGGTTAAGCGTCCCCGCCCTGCTCCGCCCTCTTCCTCTCGACCGCGGCGGCGATGCGGTTCTCAAGCACCACGTCCGCCGTGTAGTTTTCGAGCTTGAGGAAGTGCGCGGCCGCGGCGTAGAGCGCGTCGCGGGGGACGAGCCCGACGATCTCGCTGGCGAGCACCTCGACGCCTAAGCCTTCCGCCTCGCGCCGCACGGCCTCGAAGGCGTGGTGCAGGTTCGTCCGCTCGTAGCTCGTCAGGTTCATCGAGACCTGCACGACGCCCCGGCTCGCCAGCTCAAACCCGAGCGCCTTCAGGTGCAGCAGCCCGCCGTCCCGCTCGCGCACGGCGCGCGCGATGCGCCTGGCTACCCCGAGGTCGCCCGTCTTCAGCGTCACGTTGTAGGCGATGAGCAGGGGCCGCACGCCGACGATGCACGCGCCCGCGGTCGGGTGGACGCGCGGCTCCCCCACGTCGGGCGCGCGCCCGGGGACTGTCCCGATCTGCTCGCGCAGCAGCTCGAAGCCGCCGCGCCGCACGTCCGCGAGGTTGCGCCGCTCGGGCCTGAGCGCCGCGCTCTCGTAAAAGTAGACGGGGACGTTCAGCTCGCCCCAGATGCGACGCCCCGCCTCGTGCGCGAGCGCGACGCACTCCTCGACCGTGACGGCGCGGACGGGGACGAACGGCAGCACGTCGCACGCGCCCATGCGCGGGTGCTGCCCGGCGTGCCCGCTCAGGTCTATCAGCTCGGCCGCCCGCGCGACGACGCGCAGCGCCGCCTCGACCACGGTCTCGGGCGGCGCGACGAAGGTGACGACCGAGCGGTTGTGGTCGGGGTCGATGTGCGTGCCGAGGACGACCGCGCCCGTTACGGACTCGACCGCCTCGACCAGACTTTCGACGACGCGCGGGTCGCGACCCTCGCTGAAGTTGGGCACACACTCGACGACGCGTTCCATGAAGGCCAATACTAACCCGCGCCCCTCCGGGATTTGAAATTTCAAACCTCAAATTTGAGATTCTTAGGTACACTCGGCGGGACGTCGTTTAAGGAGAGGCCCTGATGCTCGCATTCGTCTTCGCCCAAGTCCTCCTCCTCGCCCCCGCGCAAGAAGGAGAGCCGCGGGCGTACAAACCCGAGTTCGAGAACGCGCGCGTGCGCGTGACGCGCGTCGTCTACCAGCCGCGCGAGAAGGTCGGCCTGCACGACCACCCGGCGAACCCGACCGTCTACGTCTACCTGCGCGACAGCGGCCCCGTCCGCTTCACACACACGGGCGACGACCCGTTCACGCTCACGCGCCCGGCCGTCCGGGCGGGCGGCTTCCGCCTGAGCAGGGGCGCGCGGGAGACGCACGCCGTCGAGAGCCTGACCGACCAGTTGACCGAGTTCCTGCGCGTCGAGCTCAAAGGGCTCACAGTAGACCGGCAGGTCTTCCGCGGCCGCTTCCCGCCCGAGCCGCGCGCCCGACGCGGCCGCGCCGGGCAGAAGGTCAGGTACGAGGACAGGCAGGTGCGCGTCACGCGCGTCACCTGCGCCGCCGGCAGGACGTGCGCGGGCCTGGGCACGCGAGACGCCGCGTCGCTCGTGGTGGCGCTGACGCCCGCGCGGCTCAGGTCGGAGGCCGCCGGAACCGACGTGACCCTGCTGCTCGGGCAGACGATGTGGTCGGCCGAGGGCGCGGCCCCGGCGTTCGCCAACGCCTCGGACAGGCCCGCCGAGTTTCTGAGAATTGATTTGAAGTAACGTCTTATTCTCTTCGACACAAAACTGTGCGAACATCCGACGCGCTATTTACCTTCGAGGGGGCGGGTGTCTTGGGCGAAGCGGAAGCCATCGCAGACGGTGCGGAGCAGAAGGCGGAGCAACTCACGCGCGCCGCGCGGCCGTGGATCGAGCGGCTGGCGCGGTACGGCTACGCGGCGAAGGGCGTCGTCTACGTCCTCATCGGCTCGCTCGCCGCGCTCGGCGCGTTCCACGTCGGCGGTAACGGCCCCACCGACTCGCGCGGCGCGCTCACGCAGATCGTCCGGCAGCCTTACGGCCGCGTCATGCTCTGCGTCGTCGCCGCGGGGCTCGCGGGCTACGCGCTGTGGCGGGTCACGCAGGCGCTCCGCGACACCGAGGACAAGGGCACGAGCTGGAAGGGGCTCGCGGTGCGGACGGGCTACGCCTTCATCGGCGTGGTCTACGCTGGGCTGGGCTTCTCGGCCGTGCGGCTCGTCCTCGGCGGGGACGCGGGCCAGGGCAGCGACGAGCAGACGAAGAGTTGGACGGCCTTCGCGCTCACGTTCCCGCTCGGGCAACTGCTCGTGGGACTGACGGGGCTCGGCGTCATCGGCTTCGGGCTCTGGCAGTGTTACAAGGCTTTCACCGCCCGGTTCTGCCGCAAGTGGAAGCGGCACGAGATGCACGGGCACGCCCACGGGCTCGCGATGCGCGTCGGGCAGGTCGGCCTCGTAGCGCGCGCCGTCGTCTTCTTCATCGTCGGCCTCTTCCTCATCCAGGCGGCGTGGCACGCGCGGGCCGAAGAGGCGCGCGGCCTGAGCGGCGCGCTGCGCGCGCTGGAGCAGCAGCCCTACGGCCCCTACGTCCTCGGGGCGGTCGCCCTCGGCCTCGTCGCCTACGGCCTCTACATGTTCGTCGAGGCGCGCTACCGGCGCATGATTATTGAATGAAGGGTGTTGGGTTTTAGGTTTTGGTTTTAACCGGCACCCGGCACCCAGCACCCAACCATGCCTTCTTCCGACCGTTTCATCAAAGAGCGCAAGGGCGCGTGGCAGCGCCTGGAAGACCTGCTGGGGATGCTCGACCGCTCCTCGCTGCGGCGTCTGAGCCGCGAGGAGGTGCGCGAGCTGGGGCGCATCTACCGGCGCACCGCCTCCGACCTCGCCATTGCGCGCGCCGAGAGCCGCGACCCGCGCCTCGTCAACTACCTCAACAGCCTCGTCATCCGCGCGCACGGCCGCATCTACCGCGCCGACGCCTCCGAGGGCCGCCGGCGCGTCCGCAACTTCTTCGCGCGCGACTTCCCGCGCGCCTTCCGCCGGACGTGGCGGTTCACGGCGCTCGCCTTCGCCGCCTACGCGCTCTTCGCCGCGCTGGCCTTCGCCGCCACGACGCGCGACCCGGAGTTCTCCGAGCTGGCGGGCATCCCCCCGCAGGAGCGCGAGTACATCCTCGAACGGAAGCCGCGCTGGTGGGAGCGCGCCAACGAGGCGAACCAGTTGGCCGCCTCGCTCATCGGCACGAACAACATCCGCGTCACCTTCAACGCCTTCGCGCTGGGCGCGACCTTCGGCATCGGCACGCTCTACTACCTCGCCCTCAACGGCCTCGCCCACGCCTCGACCGTGGCGCTCACCTTCCGCGCCGGCTACGGCGACGAGATGCTGACGTTCATGGCCGCGCACGGCGTCATCGAGCTGACCTGCATCTTCATCGCGGGCGGCGCGGGCGTGCTCTTCGGCACGGCGCTCCTCTTCCCGGGCGACCGCCCGCGCTTCGACAACCTGCGCCTGCGCGGCCGCGAGGCCGCCCAGCTCGTCGCCGGCTGCGTCCCGCTGCTCGCCCTCGCCGCCACCATCGAAGGCTTCATCTCGCCCTCCACCCTCCCGCCCTCCTTCAAGCTCGCCGTCGCCGCCGTCACCGGCGTCGCGCTTTACGCTTACCTGTTAACCGCCGGCCGGGGGGAAGAGACGAAGAAGGATTGAGCGATTCGGGGTTATAATCGGCGCGGCCGCCGTAGGGTGAGCCTGCGAGGGAGGTGACACCATGTTGTTACAGCGAGCGATGGCAGTCTTCACGCCGGAAGAATACCTCGACCTCGAACGCCAGTCGGAGATTCGCCACGAGTTTCTCGACGGCACCGTCTACGCGATGTCGGGCGAGAGCCTCGCGCACAGCATTATTTGCTTCAACCTCGCGGGCGCGCTGCATCCTCAACTGAGGGGAACGAAGTGCAGCGGCTTATCGCCAAACATGAAAGTTCGGGCAGGCGAGGCGGGACTCTACGCTTACCCAGACCTCGCCGTCTTCTGCGGTGAGGCGGTCTTCCACGACAAGCACAAGGACGTGCTCCTCAACCCGACCGTCATCTTTGAAGTCCTCTCGCGCTCGACGCAGGCTTACGACCGCGGCGAGAAGTTCGAGCGGTACAAGTCCATCGAGACCCTGCGCGACTACGTCCTCGTCTCGCAAGACCGGCCGCGCCTCGAACACTTTTCACTTCAACCTGATGGTACGTGGGCGCACACCGAACTCGAAGGGACGGACGCCGCCCTCGCGCTCGACTCCATCAACTGCCGCGTCGCCCTCGCCGACATCTACGACCGCATCGACTTTGAATAAGGCGGCCGCCTCGTAACGCGGGCGTACCGGCTGGTCACAAAAGGTTTGCGCAGGAGCGGCGGTTGGTTCAGTAGTGTGCCGTAGCGAAAGGAGAGAAGTATGTTCATCGTCACGTACTTTCTGGCCGCGGCGGCCTTGCTGTTTTCGTCCGCGCCCGCGGCGCAGGCAGAGGGCGGGCGGGAGCGGGCCGTGACCCTGATCCAGAGGGTGGGCGGCACGTACGAAGTGGACGTGAGAGCCGCGGGCAACCCCATCGTCAAGATAGACCTGCACGGGTCGGCCGTGACCGACGAAGACCTCGAGGCGCTCGCGGGGCTGAAGGGGCTGCGGCACCTCGACCTGCGCCTGACGAAGGTCGGCGACAAGGGCGTGGCGCACCTGAAGGGTCTGACCGGCCTGCGCTTCCTAAATATTTTCCGCACGCAGGTCGGAGACAGGGGGCTTGAACAGTTGAAGGGGCTGGCGGCGCTTGAGACTCTACTTATGGGCGGGACGAAGGTGACGGACGAAGGACTCGTCCACCTCAAGTCTCATCCCAAGCTGAAGAAGCTCAGCCTCTTCGACACGCAGGTCGGCGACGCGGGCGTCGCGCGGCTCACCTTCCTGAGCGACCTGGAAGTCCTGCTCATCGGCAAGTCGAAGGTGACCGAGGAGGGGGCGAAGGCTTTGCAGAAGGAGCTGCCGAAGCTGCGCTTCACCGAGGACATGTGAACGCCCCCGCGCGGCTCACAACAGCCCGCGCTCTTTTACCCGAATATAAGTTTCCAGAAGAGAAGGGACGAGCGAGCCCGTCGTCACGTCGAGGGCGAGGCCGCCCTGTGCTTCGACGAGGCGGAGGGCCGCCTCGCGTTGGAGCATGATCTCCTCGGCGACCGACTGCGCGAAGAGTTCGTCCGTGTCCGCCGGGGCGTCGCGGACGGAGGCGCGCAGGTCCCGGTCGGCGATGGTGGTGACGAGCGGGAGGTGGCGCGGGCGCAGAATCCGCAAAGAGGTCAGAAGCTCGCGCGAGCCCTCCTCGTCCACGAGGTCTGTGAGGAGGACGACTAGCGCGCGCCGCTTGCAGTTGGCGGCGACGAACTCGAAGGCGCGCGTGTAAGAGGGCTCGATCAGCTCCGGCTCGGCCGAGTGGAGCGCTTCGAGCACGAGGTCGAGCTGCTCGCGCCCCTTGCCCGGCGGGACGTAGGCGTTGACGCGGCGTCCGAAGACGAGCAGGCCCGCGTGGTCGCCCGCGCGCCGCGCCGCGCTCATCAACGCGAGCGCCGCGTGGATGGCCGTGTCGAACTTCGTCTCGCGCTCGATGCGCGCCGTCATCAGGCGGCCGGCGTCGAGGGCAATGAGTACGGTCTGGTCGCGCTCGATCTGGTACTGCCGCGTCGTCAGGCGGCCGCGCCGCGCCGTCGCAGACCACGAGACGTGGCGCAGTTCGTCGCCCGGCACGTACTCGCGCAGGGACTCGAAGTCGCGCCCCTCGCCCCGCCAAGCGGCGCGGCGCTGCGCGGCGACGAGCGAGCGCGCGCCCAGCGCCTTCAGCTCCGCCTCGCGCGCGCGCCTCACGTTCGGGTAGACCTTGACCCCCGCCGCCTCGCCCGCCGACTCCTCGCGCCACGCGAGCCCGAGCCGCGTCCGCACGCGCACGGCCACGCGCCCGAACTCGTAGCGCCCGCGCCGCTGCGGCCTCAACGTGTAGACGAGCGCCTTCGACTCCTGCGGCCCGACCTCCATCTCCGCCTCGCGCGCCGTGACGAGCAGGAGTTCCGGCGGGTACTCGTCCTTCAACTTCAGACGCAGAGCGCGCGGCGTGTGGTTATCGACGCGGACGCGCACCTCGGTCTCCGCCCCGATGTGGAAGCGCCCCCCGAACTCGCGTGTGATCTCCACGCCGGCCGGCAGGCGGCTCGCGCGCGCGTCGAAGACGGCCAGCGCCAGCAGCCCCACGTCGTAGACGAGCGCGGCCCAACGCAGCCCCGGCCGCCCCCAGGACAGCGAGAGCGGCACGAAGCCCAGCGCCAGCAGCGCGTAGAAGAGTTTTGTGAAAACGAACCGCATCGATTTCCTGGAAGTCGCGTCCGGCCCTTTGAAAGACTTTTCTCTTGTCTTCCCGTGACCCGGATGATAATGGTTGAAGTCGGCCGCTCGCCCGACCGAGCCCCCCGACTGCTCACGACCGACACGTAAAGTGTCCCGATCAGCTTCGGCGCGGCCCCGCTCAATCTTATCCCGAGGATGTCACCCCCGGCGGCCGTTCTACCCGCCCTTCCTCAAACTCAACCGACTCACTTCCCGGTCTATACCTTAGGAGACAAGTATGTTCCCCCGCTGGAAAAACTTCACTCGACTCGGCGCCCGCGGCCCCTTAAGACTGCTTCTCGCCGTCGCCTTCGTCTGCGTCATTCAGCTCAGGGCCGAGGCCGCCGGCACCTTCATCTCCGCCCCGAGCCGCGTGGACATGGTCTACGACTCCGGGCGCGACACCCTCTACATCACGAGCGGGGCGAGCGTCCTGCGCTACCACCTCGGCACGGACTCTTTCCTGACGCCCTTCAACCTCGGCGGCAGCCTCAGCGGGCTCGACCTCTCGCCCGACGGCGACACACTCGTCGTCGCCGACCGCACCCGCACGGCCTCCAACACCTGGATTCACGTCGTAGACCTCAGGACGGGCGCGGCGAGCAAGGCCCTCTTCCCGCGCGCCTTCCAGGAGGGCGGCACGTTCACGGTCGCCTACGGGGCCGACGCCCGCGTGCTGGTCACCTCCACCGTCGAGGGCTCCGGCTGGGTTCCCCTGCGGCGGCTCGACCCCGCGACGGGCGCGTGGCTCGACCTCAAGAGCCACTTCCCCGCGGGCTCGTTCGGCGACATCAGACAGGACACGATGCTCGCGGCGAGCGGCGACCGTTCGGTGATCGGGTTCGCCGAGGCCAACTCCTCCTCCGGCCCGCTCGGCCGGTACAGGGTCTCCGACTCGAACATTATCCAGCGCTCCGGCTACACCTACGGCACGAGCTGGTACAACTACGAGATCGGCGTCAACAAGGACGGCACGCAGTACGCCGTCCCGACCTACGGCGGCACGTACATCTACGACGCGAACGTCCTCAAGACGGCCACCGTCCTCGGTACTTACGCCGGGCCGCAGCCCGTGGGCGTCGTCTACCACCCCGTCGAGGACATCGTCTACTTCCCCTGGACGGAGACGACTGAGGTGCGCGCCTTCGACACTAACACGTTCGCGCAGGTCGCCGCCTACGACTTCGAGGACACCTTCCGGAGCAACGGCAACTGGGCCTTCCGGCAGGGGCGCATGAAGATGTCGCGCGACGGCTCGCTGCTCTTCGCGACGGTGACGGGCGGCGTCCGCTTCCTCCGCCTCTACGCGCCGCTCGCGGCCGAAGGCCGGTCGGTCGAGACGCTTGAGAACACGCCCGTCAACGTCACGCTCGCGGGCAACGTCGGCAACGGCGGCGCTCTCTCCTTCCGCGTCGCCACGCCCCCCGCGCACGGCACGCTGAGCGGCTCCGGCGCGAACCTCGTCTACACCCCCGAGGCGAACTACGAGGGCCCCGACAGCTTCACCTTCGTGAGCGTCTACGGCCCCGCGGAGTCCGCCCCGGCGACAGTCAGCGTCAACGTCTTGGACGGCGACGACGCGCCGACGGCCGATGAGTTGTCCGTCTCGGTTGACGAAGACGCCTCCGTTCCGGTCACGCTCGCGGGCACAGACCCCGAGGGCTCGGCCGTCACGTTTGCGGTCGTCGCCGGCCCCGCTTACGGCACACTCAGCGGCGACGCGCCGAACCTCGTCTACACTCCCGCCGCGAACTTCTACGGCAGCGACAGCTTCACCTTCAGCGTGAGCGACGGCGTCGCTTCGAGCGTCGGGCACGTCTACGTCACGGTCAACGGCGTCAACGACGCCCCGACCGCCGAGGGGCAGTCGCTCGCGACGGACGAAGACACGCCGCTCTCCGTCGCGCTCGCGGGCGCGGACATCGACAGCAGCCCGCTCAGCTTCATCATCTCCGCGCCGCCGCAGCACGGCACGCTCTCGGGCACGATGCCGAACCTCGTCTACACGCCGCACGCGGACTACAGCGGCGCGGACAGCTTCGGCTTCAGGACTTCGGACGGCGCGGCCGACAGCAGCGACGCCACGGTCAACATCAACGTCCGCGCCGTCAACGACGCGCCGACGGCCACACAGCAGTCGGTCGAGACCGACGAAGACACGCCCGCCTCTATCACCCTCTCCGGCTCCGACCCGGACGGCGACGCGCTCAGCTACACGGTCGTCAACGCCCCGACGCACGGAACCCTCAGCGGGACGGGGGCCGACGTCGTCTACACGCCCGACCCGAACTACCACGGCACGGACAACTTCACCTTCCGCGTGAGCGACGGCACCGCCTCTTCGGGCTGGAGGTACGTCTCGATCAGCGTCGCCTCGGTGAACGACGCGCCCAAGTCCATGTCGCAGAACCTCGGCACGGTCGAGGACTCGGCCTTCTCCTTCAACCTCTACGGCTCCGACGCCGACCACGACCCGCTCACCTTCGCGGTCGTCTCGCAGCCCGCGCACGGCAGGCTGACGGGGACGGCCCCGAGTCTCACCTACACGCCCGACCCGAACTACCACGGCACGGACAGCTTCTCCTACAAGGTGAACGACGGCACGGCGGACAGCGCCGTCGCCACGATGTCGGTCTCCGTCATGGCCGTCAACGATGCGCCCGTGGCGAACCCGCAGACGGTGAACGTCAACGAGGACGCGTCCGTCGCCGTCACGCTGACGGCCGCGGACGTGGAGGGCGACCAGCTCCACTACTGGCTCGTGAACGCGCCGCAGCACGGCGGCTTCGTCGGCGGCGTCATCCCGAACCTCGTCTACAGGGCCAACCCGAACTACAACGGCCCCGACAGCTTCACCTTCTACGTCTACGACGGCAACAAGCAGAGCGCGACCGTGACGGTCAACATCAACGTCGCGGCCGTCAACGACGCGCCCGTCGCCAACCCGCAGACGGTCGCGACGAACGAGGACACGGCGAAGGCCGTCACGCTGACGGGCTCGGACGTGGACGGCGACCCGCTGACGTACATCCTCGTCAACCCGCCGACCCGCGGCAGCCTGACCGGCACGGTGCCCAACCTCGTCTACACGCCCGCGGCCAACTCCGACGGCACGGACAGCTTCACCTTCGTCGTCTACGACGGCAAGGCGCAGAGTTCGACGGCGACCGTAACCGTCAACGTCGCCGCCGTCAACGACGCGCCTACGGCCGTCGCCGACAGCCTGACGGTCTACAGGAACTCCTCCGCGGTCAACGTCACGGTGCTCTCGAACGACCACGACGTTGACGGCGACGCGCTGACCATCACCTCCGTCAAGGCGGGGCTGAACGGCTCGGTCAGCATCGCGCCGGGGGGCAAGAGCGTCTACTACACGCCGAAGCGCAACTACCGCGGGGGCGACAGCTTCACCTACACCGTCGGCGACGGGCGCGGCAGCACCGCCACGGCCTCCGTCACGGTCACAATCAAGTAGCCGTCATCCACCCGATAGAAGGCGGCGGCGCGCGGCAGACGAAGGCTGCGCGCCGCCGCCTTCGTTCATCCCCTGACGGTCATCATCGTGGCGAGCATGGTGGCGACGAGCTTCTCCCCTTCGCCTTTGAGCGCGTAGAGGTCGCCCGCGCAGACCGTAAGGTTGCGCCCGGAGCGGACGACGCGTGCGCGCGCCACGAAGCTTTCGCCCGCGGCGGGCGAGAGCAGGTTGAGCTTGAACTCGACGGACAGAACCTCTGCGCCCGGCTCCGTCAGGCTCAGCGCCGCGTAGCCGCAGGCCGTGTCCACCACCGCCGTCACTACACCAGCGTGCAGGTAGCCGTGCTGCTGCGTGAAAGCCTCGTCGAAGTCAAAGCCGACCTCGACCTCGCCCGGCACGACGCGCAGGAGCCGCGCGCCGAACGTCTCCATCGCGCGCTGGCGCGCGAAGCTCGCCCGCACGCGGCGCTCGAAGTCTGGGTCTCTCGGGACGAGGTCGGCCATAAAGTTTAAGGCTCCGGTCGCCGCAGGGCGGCGCAGTCGAGCTTTGTCACGTCGGCGGCGGCGCTGAAGGGGGGCGGCGGTGAGCTGATCGAGAGAACCACGTCGGAGGGGCTCTCGGCGAACTCGCAGAGCCGCGCGGCCGCGCCGCGGAAGACCCTCGCGGAAGGGTAGGTCGGTACGTGCAGCTCCGTGTACGACCAGTGTTCCAGCTTGAGCGCGCCGCCGCCCGCCCCGTCGCGCCTCACCTTACCCTTCACCTGCGGCGGCAGCCGCTCTGCGACGACGACGCCCAGGCGCACCTCCGCGGTCGCGAGGTTGCCCGAGTAGAGCGCCCCCGAGAGGTAACGCTCCCAGAGGCCGAAGAGGCTGAGGAGCGGCAGCAGCCAGAAGAAGAGGAGGGCGGCCGTCTGCGGCGAGAGCGCCCTGCGCGGCAGGAGACCCTTCAGGCCGCCCGCGCCGCCGCGGAAGAGTAGCAGGACGAAGGCCGCCATCGCCGCGTTCCACGGCCAGACGACCTTGTTGCGCCGGGTCGGGAAGAAGAGCAGCAGCACGCCGACGTGCACGGCGAGCGCGAGCGCGACGCCCACCCGCCTCCACCTGCGCGTTAGCAGGAAGAGCCCAGCGCAGACCTCCGTCAGCGGCACGAGCAACGCCAAAGGCGACGCCGCACGCGCCCACGCCGCGGGCACTCCGTTGAGGAGCGAGGGCACGACCTCCGCGAAGAAGCGCGGGTTCAGCTTATGCACCCCGGCCCAGAAGTAGAGACCCGCCACCACCAGCCCGCACGCGCGCAGCGCGTCCTCTTCGCCCTCCGCGTTCGCGGGCGCGGCCGCGACCAGGAAGATCATGAAGACGTACTGGTAGAACCAGGGCTGCCAGCGCATCTGATCCCACAGCGCGAGCCCGGCCGCGAGCCCGAGCGACGCGAAGAGGTAGCGGCGCGGGCGCGCCGAAGCGGCCGCCACCGCGAGCATCGCCGCGAGGGCGACGACCCAGACGAGGTCGAACGGGGCCGGCACACGCGCCAGGAAGTCGAAGGCCGGGACGGTCGGGAACGACCTCCCCGTCGAGAGCCAGAGCCGGTGCGACAGCGCGAACCCGCACAGCGCGGCGAGCGCCAGCACCACCCTCAACAGGCGCAGCCGTTCGGCCGCAGTCTCGACCCGCGGCAGCCACGCGTCGAGCCCGCGCCGACGGTCGTCCGCACTCCTCGGCCCGGAGTCTGTCAAGCTCAAAAACCCCCGTCCTACTCGTCGGCGTAGGCGTTCCAGATGTGCGTCGAGTAGAGCGTCGGGACGTGATCCTCGACCGCGTTCGGGATGCCGTTGAGGAAGTCCCCCTCAAACTGGTCGAAGAAGTCGGCCGCCTTCATCTTCAGTCGCACGAACCGCGACGGGTCGTCGGTAATGCGCCCGCGCCCGTCGATGTGCATGAGCGTGCCGACGTGCTTGAAGTTGACGGGGTCGGGCGGCAGAGACCTGAGCGGCACTGTCGTCACCACGTCATTGCCGTTGACGAAGCGGTAGTGGCTCCTTCCGCCCATCATCCGCTTGAGGGCGTCGGCGAAGACCTCGTCTCCGACGCGCGGGCTGCCGAAGGTGTAGAGGCCGTCGAGGCGGCCGCCGTCTGCGAGGAGGCGCGCGGCCGCCGCCGTGGCGAGCGCCGCGCCGAGGCTGTGCCCCGTGAACCAGACCCTGCGCGCGGGCAGGCCCGCGATGAATTGCAGGAACCCCTCCCCCATCAACCGTGTGACGCCCGCGTAGAAGCCGCGATGGATTCTAGCGCCGTCTCCGAACTCGTCCGCGTGGATGTCGGCGTTGCCGAGCCAGTCCTTGACGATGTTGGAGTAGTTGTGCCGGTCGTCCTCGCGCGGGGTCAGTTCGCTGCCGCGGAAGGCGACGATGGCGAAGTCGTCGTTCGAGGCGACGAAGCACTCGGTGCCGCCGTCGGTGGAGAAGGCTTTGAAGCCCGGGAGCTTCGCCCTTTGCGTGAATATCCCCCGGACGCTCCCGGGGTCGGAGTAGACGAGCGTGGCGGCCTCGCAGAGCCACCAGGCGTTGACCAGGTCGAAGCCGCGCGCGTCGGGGCGGAAGGGGATGCGTTCGGCGCAGGGCCGCCCGCCGCCGTCCGCGAAGTAGACGTAGTCGCCCTTCTCCTCGTCGTAGGGCGGGGGGGCGTTCTTGAGGGTGACGTGCGGGAGGGGCTTCTTTCGTTCCGGCATGCGAGCCTCCTTCGCGCGCGGGCGCGCGCTCGGTCAGCGGGGCACTTCCACCGTGTTCAGGATGTCGGCGATGACGGCGTCGGGCGTCGCGCCGTCGAGTTCGGCCTCGGCGCGCAGGGAGATGCGGTGGCGCAGCGTCGCCGGCGCGATGGCCTTCACGTCGTCGGGCGTGGCGAAGTCTCGGCCGCCCATCGCGGCGAGCGCCTTCGAGCAGAGGAGC
This sequence comes from Pyrinomonadaceae bacterium, assembly GCA_035563535.1. Classification (GTDB taxonomy): domain Bacteria; phylum Acidobacteriota; class Blastocatellia; order Pyrinomonadales; family Pyrinomonadaceae; genus QHXN01. Next base: position 243,833 of record DATMVD010000095.1, read on the forward strand.
AGCGCGACGGACGCGCGCGGGCTCGCGCCGTAGGCGACCGAGGGGTGCTCGCGCGTGCGCCGGACGAGCTCGACCAGATACTTCTGCACGCCGGGCTCCATCCGCGCGGCGCGCACCTCGGCGCGGCAGCGCATGAGGGCCTCGGGCTCGGGCAGGGGGCGCACGTCTACCTGTTCGAGCCGGCGCGCGCTGAAGCCGGAGTCCCAGTTGGAGACGACCAGCGCCTCCTCCTCGACCGTCGGGTAGTCGATGAGGACTTTGAGGAGGAAGCGGTCGAGCTGCGCCTCGGGCAGGGGGTACGTGCCCTCGTACTCGATGGGGTTCTCGGTGGCGAAGACGGTGAAGAGCGGGGAGAGGCGGTGCTGCTCGCCGTCGATGGTGACCTGCCGCTCCTCCATCGCTTCGAGCAGCGCGGCCTGCGTCTTCGGCGGCGTGCGGTTGATCTCGTCGGCCAGCAGGACGTCCGTGAAGACGGGGCCGCGGCGCAGGGAGAAGCTGGCGGTCGCCGTGTTGAAGACGTTCGTGCCCGTGATGTCCGAGGGCATGAGGTCGGGCGTGAACTGGATGCGGCCGAAGTCCGCGCCGACGATGCGCGCGAGCGTCTTGACGAGCAGAGTCTTGCCCGTCCCCGGCACGCCCTCGACGAGCGCGTGCCCCTCGGCGAGGAGCGCCACCAGCACCTGCTCGACGACCGCGTCCTGCCCGACGACGACCTTGGCCAACTCGCTGCGGATGTGCTCGACGGTTGAGGGGACGTGTTCAAGCATCGGGAAGCGTGGCGGGCGGCCCCTGTCTCGCCTCAACTTCGGGCCGCCCCGACTGTCCTTTCAGGAAAAAGTGTTAGAGCGCGTGAGGGCCGGCCCTCAACCCCCGACCGCGTTAAGGAGAAGGCCGACGACGACGTTCCCCACGAACCAGACGGGGATCGAGACGATCCAGAGTATGAGCGCGACGTTCCGCGAGAGCTTGGCGGTCTTGTAATCGGGGTCGCGCGTCTGGAGGCCGCCGAACTTCACCTGCCAGCGGATGACCATGACGATGACCGCGACGAAGGTGACGAGGGAGGCCCACGAGACGAGAGGCAGGATGGGGATGAAGCTGAGCAGCAGGAAGACGAACATGGCGTACGCGGCCGTCTTCGTATAGCTCGCGTCGCTGCAAGCCTGGTTGACCTTGGCTTGCAACTCGCCCGCCGCGCGCGCCGCCTGCGGGTCGATGGGGGCGTGGCAGAAGCGGCACTCGCGCGCCGAGTCGTTAATTATCTCGTTGCAGTTCGGACAGGGGAACGTCTGCGTCTCGAACATCTGCTTCTCTCCCGTTTGAGGTCTAAGGCAAGCGCCGCTCAGGATACCCCGGCCGGGCGGGCCGCGCCTAGAGCGGTTCGCTTTTGAGTTTACCGGCGACCGTTTAGAGGCGGGCATAGCCCGCCTCTAAACGGAAGGTAAAGTGATAAGCAATCCGCCCTGGTTGTTGCATCAATCCCTCGGGCGCGCGGCGGCCTGCCGGACTTCGCGCGAGCGCATGAGGAGGCGGAGGTCTCTCTCAAGCTCCCTCAGGTCGCGCGCGAGGCGGAGGGCGCGGCGCGCGCCCGTCGGGGAGCCGGCCGCCGCGTCCTCGCACTCCCGCAGGAGTGCTTCGAGCGCCGCGCGGTCGCGGCCCGAGCGGGCGGCGACGCGCTCGGCGATCTGCGCGGGCGTGGCCGTCGCGGGCAGCCCCGCGTAGCGCGCCAAGGCCCGGCGCGTCCGCTGGTAGACGTTCTCGACCGCGAGGTCGTAGGCGCGCGCCCTCTGTTGCAGCTCGGCCATCGAGGAGACGAATTCGAGCTTCGAGCGGCGGTCGGGGCGCGGCTCGGGGACGGGGCGCGCGAAGCGGCGGCCCCGCGTCCACACGAGCGCCAGCGCGACGAGCGCCCCCTGCCCGAACATCCAGAGGATGGGCGTGCCGCGCAGGTACGCGAAGATTTGGTTCTGCGTCTCGCCGAAGCCCTGGTGGAACTCGTCGAAGGCGACGCGCCCCTTGAGTCCGCCCGTCACGACGTTCACGGCGAGGAAGAGGTTGTCGGCGCGGTTGAGCCCCGCGTTCGAGACGACGTAGGGGTCTGAGAGCACGACGATGCGCCCGCGCCCGTAGGCGTAATCGACGACGAGCGCGCCCTCGCCCTCGCGGCCGTCGGGCACGTGGACGACGGGGGCGTGCGTGTCGGGGGCCGCGTCGGGCGCTTCGCGCGGTCTGGGCGGGGGCGGCGGCTCGTCGCCGCCGGGGCTCCAGACGCCTTCATCCTCCTCGGGGGTGGGCGTCGGGGTGCGTCTGGCGCGCGGGCCGACGCCGGCGGCGCGGGGCGTCGTCGTCGCGTCCATGTGGAAGATTTGCAGGCGCGAGGCGAAGCGCGAGCGCGCCACCTCCGACACGTCGCGCGTGAGCGCCGTCGGCTGCGCGGGCGAGAGCAGGGGCGCGCCGCGCGTCACGTTCTCGGCGTTGTAAGGGTCGGAGTCCTTGTCGGGGAACTCGACCGTCTGCGCGAAGACGCGCCAGCGCCCGACCTGCGGGAGGAGCTGTGGGTTCGGCTCGCGGTCTATCAGCACGAGCCGGCCGCCGGACGAGACCCACGCGATGATGGCGACGGCCTCGCGCCGGTCGATCATGTGGCGCGTCGGGCCGATGATGACGAAGCTCTCCGGCCTCTCCGGCCCCGAGAGCGCGCTCATCGGCCGCCCCCAGCGCGAGACGTCCGTGCCGCCCTCGCGCAGGTACTCGAAGAGCGCGCGCGTCCCCGTCCCTCCCGAGTTCAAGGTCGAGCGGTCGGGCAGAAGCTCCGTCTCCGTCTCCCGCTCGACGCGCACGTACGACGCCGCGTTGAGCGCCGCCAGCACGGCGACCAGCAGGACGATCGAGAGGAAGATGAGCAGGCGGCTCTTCATGAATTCAGTAGGCAGTAGGCAGATGGCAGTAGGCAGTTCGCTCCGCGTGATGCACGTTGAAAGATGAATGCAAAGTTCGGGCAGTAGGGCTTTCGACTGCCTACTGCCATCTGCCTACTGCCTACTGTCGAGCACCGTCCGGCAGCGCGACCTGAAACTCTGCCAGTCGGCGTCCGTCGCGGCGCGCAGGCCGTACCAGTGCAGCTCGAAGGCGTTGGTGAGCGGGAGCAGCTCGGCGTAGAGGGCGGGGGGCGCGGCGCGGCGCGCGGCGTTGAGGTAGTCGCGGTTCGTCTTGTGCTGCGCGAGGCGGAGGACGCCGCGGTCGCCCAGCTCGCAGAGCAGCGCCACGTACGCCTTGCGGATCGCGCCGCGCAGCTCGCCCGCGCGCGCCAGCCGCTCCGCCTCGTCCAGAAGGTCGGAGGCCGTCTGGTCTGCTTCGAGCCGCTCGCCCAGCACGACCCGCGCCTCCCGCCTGACCTTGCGCGACCTCCCGCCCGCCCCCCTGCGCAGCCACACACGGCGCGCCACGTAGGCCAGCACCGCCAGGCAGAGCCCGCCGACCAGCGCCAGCGTCAACTGCGAGACGCGCGGGCTCCCGCCCGGCGTGACGGGCCTGAACTTCGGGAAGAGGCCGGCCAGCCACTCGCGGAACTCTTCGACCATCCGCTCCAGCGCGCTCTGCTGTTTCGGCGACTCGCGTGCGAACTCCGGGCGGCGCAGGATGGAGTTCAGACGGCCGCGCTCGGCGTCCCTGTCCGACTCCGCCTGCGCCGCCCCGTCCAACTCCCGCAGCCGCGCTTCGAGCGCGCGCAGACGCCCGGCCAGCGCGCGCAAGCCCGCCGCCAGGTTCCCGGCGTCGTTCTCTGACTCCAGGCTTGCCAGGGCCTCGCGCACCCACGCGTTATCCGCTTCGATGAAGCCGCCGCCGCCCCGCTCGACCCGCTCCTTCGGCGGCAGCAGGCCCCGCACTTTTGCTAACGTCTCCTCCTTCTTCTTCGGCATCTCTGCGATGAAGTCAGAGTTGAAGCCCTCCTTCGACCAGACCTCTACCTTCTCGCTCTCCCGCACGCGCGCGTAGTCCGCCGCGAGTGCTTCGAGCGACGCGACCGCCGCGCCCACCCGTTCGCGGTACTCCGCGAGCGCCGCCGCCCGGCGCGACTGCCCGGGCGAGGTCTGGGCCGACGCGGGCGCGGCGAGCGCCGCGAGCAGCAGAACTGCCGCCGCGAGCGGCCGAAGACGCCGCGACCCGTTCCCCTTCAGTCGTTTTGTGGAGACGGCTCTCATCAACCTTCAGGCGACAAGCCTTCAGAGCCCGAGGATCGAGCCGGGCGTTCTCTCTTCGGTCGC
>DATMVD010000096.1:0-13275 GCA_035563535.1 Pyrinomonadaceae bacterium
GCCCTTGGTCTTCAGCGGGTCCTTGATCGCCTGCACCAGGATCTCCTGGTTCGACTTGAGGAGCTCGGAGATCCGCTTGCCCTTGCCGCCGCCGCGCCCGCCGCGCCCGCGCCCCCCGCGGCGGCGCGCGCTCGTCACCTCGATGACGGCCTCGGTCTGCACCGTCTTCTCGTTCTCACCCGTGAAGGTCGTTGCCATTACCGCTTCCCCGTCCTTGTCCGTCAACATCGTCCGCGTAGGCGACGTTCGGCCCCGTCTCGTCCGGCGTCGTCTGCAACACGTAGTCCTCGGGCGCGCCCGGCACGCCGAACTCGTAGGAGCCGCGGTAAACGACAGGCGCGCGCCCGCCGAAGTTGTCGTGCGGCGGCGGCGTCGCCGTGATCCACTCCAGCGTCGTCGCCTCCCACGGGTTGTCCGAAGCCTTCTCGCCCTTCCAGAGGCTCCAGAAGAAGTTGAAGAGGAAGAGCAACTGGGCCGCGACCGTGATGATGGCCGCCCAGGTCACGAAATGGATGAGCGAGAAGGTCGGGGCGTTGAAGTTGTAAATCCAGGTCAGCTTGCCGTCGAGCATCTCGTAGAACTGCGAGTAGCGGCGCGGCAGCCCGACCAGCCCCATCGCGTGCATCGGGATGAAGATGGCGTAGACGCCGATGATGGTCGGCCAGAAGTGAATCTTCCCCAGCGTCTCGTTCATCTTCCGCCCGAACATCTTCGGGAACCAGAAGTAGGTTCCTGCGAACATGCCGAAGATGGCCGCCACGCCCATCACGAGGTGGAAGTGCGCGAGCACGAAGTAGGTGTCGTGCATCGAGAGGTCGAGGCTCGTCTGCCCCAGCACGAGGCCGGTGATGCCGCCCGCCACGAAGAGAGAGACGAAGCCGATGGCGAAGAGCATCGGCGTGTGGAAGCGGATGCGCGCCCCCCAGAGCGTGCCGAGCCAGTTGAAGGTCTTGATGGCCGAGGGCACGCCGATGGAGAGCGTGAGCACGGAGAAGGCCGCGCCCGTCAGCGGCGACATCCCCGAGAGGAACATGTGGTGGCCCCAGACGAAGAAGCCCAGGAGCCCGATGGCGAACATCGCGAAGACCATCGCGCGGTAGCCGAAGATGGGCTTGCGCGCGAACGTCGAGAGGATGTGCGACGTGGCCCCCATGCCCGGCAGGATGGCGATGTAGACCTCCGGGTGTCCGAAGAACCAGAAGAGGTGCTGCCACAGGATCGGCGAGCCGCCCGAGTGGTCGAGCACCGTCGTCCCGTTCGAGAGCCCGCCGGGGATGAAGAAGCTCGTGCCCGCGCTGCGGTCGAGGAAGAGCAGCACGCCCGCCGCGAGCAGCACGGGGAACGAGAGCAGGGCGAGGACGGCCGTCGTGAACCAGGCCCAGCACGTCAGCGGCATCCTCATCAGGGACATGCCCTTCGTGCGCAAATTCAGGAGCGTGACGATGAAGTTGAGCGCGCCCAGCAGCGAGGCGATGCAGAAGATGGCGATGCTGATGACCCAGAGGCTGACGCCCATCCCCTGCCCCGGCACGTTGAGGAGGTGGCCGATGCCCGAGAGCGGCGGGTAGCTCGTCCACCCGCCCGTCGGCCCGATGACCGACCCGCCCGAGGCGAAGATGGCGCTCACGAGCACGGCGAGGCCGAGCAGCGTCGTCCAGAACGAGAGCATGTTCAGGACGGGGAAGGCCATGTCGTCGGCCCCGATCTGGATGGGCAGGAAGTAGTTGCCGAAGCCGCCCTGCGGCGCGGTCGTCAGCACGAAGAAGACCATCATCGTGCCGTGCATCGTGACGAGCGAGAGGTAGAACTCCGGCGTCATCACGCCGCCCGGCGCGCCCTCGGGGAAGAGCGTCCCGAGGAGGGGCCACGCGTAATCGGGCCACGTCATCTTCATCCGCATCAGGATCGACATCAGCATCCCGAGCACGACCGAGAAGAGCGCGAGCAGGAGGTACTGGATGCCGATGACCTTGTGGTCGATGCTGAAGATGTACTTGCGGACGAAGCCGGTGGGGGCGTGGTGCGCGCCGTGCCCCGGGGCGTGGCCGGCCGCGTGCCCCGCCTCGGCGTGGGTCTCGGCCGTGACTTCCGGTTCTGCCATTCCAAGCTCCTCGGCCGGCCCCGTTGCGGCGGGCCGCGCCTTGCAGGGTTAGGGGTTAGAAGTTCGTGTTGACCGGGTACTTCTTGACGAGTTCGGAGACGCGCCGGTTGAACTGCGCCTGCGGCATCGCGACCAGCTCGTCGTACTCGGCGGCCGGGAGGACGAGCATGTAGCTGCGCATCTTGTAGTGCTGCTGCCCGCACAGCTCGGCGCAGGCGATCTCGTACTGCCCGACCGTCTGCGGCGTGAAGTGCACCTTCACGTCGAGCCCGGGCACGGCGTCCTGCTTGAAGCGGAGCTGCGGGACCCAGAAGCTGTGCGTCACGTCGCGCGAGGTCATCGTCAGCTGGACGGGCGCGTTCGCCTTCGTGACGAGCGTCTGCGTGACCGTGTCGTCCTTCGAGCCGGGGTCGTCCGAGTCGAGGCCGATGTAGTTGATCGACTCGTCGCTGATCTTCTTCGGGTCGGTGCGGCCGAAGCGGCCGTCGGGGCCGGGGTAGTGGAAGTTCCACTGGAACTGCTGCCCGAGGACGTGCACCTGCGCGGAGCCCGCGGGCGCGTCCACCATGTGCAGGTTCCACCAGACGCGCTGGCCGAGGAGCGCGACCGTGATGAAGACGGCGGCCGTGATCGCCGTCCACAGAATCTCCATCCGGTTGTTGCCGTGCGAGTAGACGGCGCGCGTCCCCTGCCCCGTGTCGGCGTAGCGCCAGACGGCGTAGCCGAGCGCCGCCTGCGCCGCGACGAACGCGACACCGACCACGACGATGGTCAGGATGAACTGCTGGTCGTACGCCGGCCCGTGCTCGGAGATCGACGGCGGGAACCACCAGCGGCCGTCCACAAAAGTCCACACCGAGAGGCCGGTCATCACCCAGAGGAACACCGCGAGAGCACGACCCATCTCAAGCTCCTTTGGTAAATGGTGAATAGTAAATAGTAAATGGTGAAAACCGACCCTCAAGGCAGGCAGAAACTCTCGGACACGGACAAGGCGGAGCCGCTATTTACTATTCACCATTTACCATTCACTTATTGAAAACCATCAGCCCGAACAGGACGGGCAGGTAGAGCACGGAAGCGAGGAGCAGCCGGCGCGCGCCCTGGCGCGTGTGCGCGAGGGCCGCGTGGACGCTCGTCCCCAGGAACAGGATGCCGAGCACGAAGGCGCCGTAGAAGTAGACCGGCCCGGCAGTCCCCAGCACGGCCGGGAAGAGGCTGACGGGGACGAGGAGCAGAGACCAGACGACGATCTGCTGCGCGGTGATGCGGCACGCCGGCTCGACCACGGGCAGCATCCGGATGCCCGCGCGCGCGTAGTCCTCGCGGTACATCCACGCGATGGCGAGGAAGTGCGGGAACTGCCACGCGAAGAGGATGGCGAACAGAGCCCACGCCTCCCAGCCGACCGCGCCGGTCGCCGCCGTCCAGCCCATCAGCGGCGGCATCGCGCCGGGGAACGCGCCGACCACCGTCGAGAGCGAGCTGCGCGTCTTCAGCGGCGTGTAGCAGAGCAGGTAGCCGACGATGACCGTCACGCCGAACGCGGCGGTCAGGAGGTTGACGAAGGCCGCGAGGTAGACTTCCGCGGCGAGCGTCAGCGCCAAGCCGAAGGCGAGCGCGTGCGCGGCCGAGACCTTCCCCGCCGGGAGCGGGCGCGAGAGCGTCCGGCGCATCCGCGCGTCGAGGCCGCGCTCCATGTACTGGTTGAGCGTCGCGATCCCCGACGAGAGCAGCGCGATGCCGAAGAGCGAGTTGAAGAGTGCCAGGTAGTCGAAGCGCCCCTTCGAGCCGAGGCAGAAGCCCGCGGCCGAGGTGAGCACGATGAGAAAGGTGATGCGCGGCTTGGTCAGCTCGGCGAAGGCCCCGAGCCTCTCGCGCAGTGCCAACGGGCCGGCCGGGGCCGGCACGTCGGTCGTCGCTTCTAGTACGAACTCCTTCATGAATCCCCTTGGGCTAAAAGTAGGCAGTAGGCAGTAGGCTCCGCTAGTAGAACGTTGACGCTGAATTTCGCATGTTTCATTGAAATAATGACTCTTCAACTGCCTACTGCCATCTGCCTACTGCCTACTCTTCATTCAGTGGTGCATGCCGAGCATCGGCAGCTCGAGCGCGGGCATGGCGCGCAGCGCGCCGCCCTCGACGTTCTCCGCCTTGAGCTGGTCGGCCGTGAAGCTGAAGTCCGTCGCGGCCGCCGCGCCCGGGGCGACCGTGACCGTCTGCGTGACGCCCTGCGGGTACTTCTCGTGCCAGGCCGTCAGCGTGTAGGTTCCGGCGGGCACGCCCTTGATCTCGAACCTGCCCGAGGCGTCCGAGACGGCGAAGAACGAGTGCGGGAGCACGGCGACGTAGGCGCGCATCCAGGGGTGCTGGTTGCACTTGACGGGGATGACCGTCTCGGCGCGCTTGAACTGCTTGGTGATGGCCGGCGAGCCGGGCGGCTGGCCCTGGTTGAACTTGTCGTTGAGCTTCGCGTCCACGTTGACGTTGTGCGGCGTCTGGTCTGAGTTGAGGACGTTGAGGGTCTGGTTGACCTGCACGCCCAGGACGTGCGGCACGTAGTGGCAGGCCTTCTGGTCGAGCACGGCGGGCTGCGCGGCGGCCGGGTAGCTGTAGCTGTTGAAGTTCTTGTCGCCGACCTTGCCCTCCTTGATGTAGACGAGCACGTTGGCCAGCTTGTCGCCGTTGACGACGATGTCCTCGGCGTGCGCGTCCGGGTTGGCCGAGGCGCAGACGGGGTCGGCGGTCATGCTGATCTGCGCCTTCTCGGGGGCCGCCCCCGAGAAGTTGACGTTGCCGGAGATCGAGCCCTCCTGCGCCGGGTTCGGCCTGTAGGGCGTCAGGGACGCGACCTCTGACGAGTCGTCGCCCGCGTTGTCGTTGTCCTCGGCGTCGTCAACGCCGCGCGAGCATGCGACGGCGAAGGCCAGCAGGCAGAGCGCCGCGAAGAGCGCGACCGTAAACCGCGCGCGGCTTGAATGCATCGGATGAGACCTCCTCCAAAAGGGGACTACTGACGTGTAAGCATGAACTTTGCCCGTATGATACCGCGAATCTTTCACGGCGAGAAATCACGCACGCGCTCTCTCGAAGCCGCCGCCTGCCGCCAGCGCTCGCGCGCGAGCCGGAGCCTGCGCTCGCGCGCCACGCGCCTCTGACGCGCGCGCTGCGAGACCTGCACGCGCGAGCCGCGTCCGGCCTTCGAGCGGCCCGCGCTCTGCCTGCCGGGCGCTGCCGCCGGGCGTGGTCTTCCGCCGCCGTGCGAAGCCACGGGGCCTTCCTGCGTGCCGCTCGGCGCGGGGACTTGGGCGGGCACGGAGGTGCGCGCGCGCGCCTGCTCTTCGGGCGTGAGCGAGAGCAGGTAGCGCGCCAGCAGGCGCGCGTGGTCGCCCTGGTAGTCGGCCGCGGCGGGCGGGAGCGGGCCGTTGAAGACCCAGCGGTCGCCGTCGCGCTTGAACAGCTCCGAAGGCATCGCCGTCCCCGGCATGATGCGCTGCGGGTCGAGGAGCCAGCGGACAGTCCAGTCCTCCTTCAGGCGCTCGGCGGCCTGTAGGAAGTTCGGCGCGGTCGCCGTCGCGTCGTGCCCCGGGTCGCCCGTCATGTGGCACTTCAGGCAGGGCGCGGCCTGCGAGCTGAACAGGGCGCGCGCGAGGTCTCTCTCCTGCGCCGTTAAGGGTTCGGCCTGCGGCTTGATGTACGGCTCCTGCTGCGCCGAGACGGCGAGGAAGAAGCGCACGAGCGTCCGCAGCTCGTTCGGCGAGAAGTTGAAGGTCGGCATGCGCACGCGCAGGTACGTGCGGACGCCGTTGCGGTTCTCGCCCGGCTGCGGCAAGAGGCGGCCCATCGCCCCCCCGCCCTGCTGCTGCGGCTGTGGCGCGTTCTGCTGCGCGGCCCCGGGCGGCTGTACCTGGACGGGCCCGCCCCCGCCGCCGCCCGGCCCCGACAGGCGGTTCGACTCAGTCCCGCGCCCGACGTTCGCCTCGGGCGGACGCGTCGAGGGCTTGCCGCCGTGCGCGGTGAGGTCGATGCCTTCGGAGTAGCCGCTCAGGGAAGGGTCGCTCAGGAAGCGGAGCAGCCAGTCGGGGTCAACGCGCGCGCCCTCGGTCATGAGCCCCGGCGGGAGCTGGTCGGGGCCGAGTTGGATGGCGCCGAGCGTGCCGCCCGCCCCGTACAGAGACATCCCGGCGAGCACGGACTTCTGCCCGACCTGCACCGAGTGGCAGCCCATGCAGTTGTACTTCTTGATGACCCACCAGCCGTCCTGTATCGCCTTCTGCTGGTCGGTCGGCTTGTAGAAGAGGTCGAGGGGCACGTTCGCGCCCTCGGTGCCGACGCTCCCGAGGAGGAACGTCGTCAGCGCCGTCCGCCACTCTTCGGTCAGGTACGGCTTCGGCATCCGCAGGTGCTCGCGCGGGTCTTTGACCTTGCCCCAGTCGAAGACGCCCGGCTCTTCGAGCTTGTGCTCGAAGAAGCCGCGGTGGTTGTACCAGGGCTTCCCGTGCTTGTCGTCGCGCGCGGCCTTCTTGCCGCCGCCGCCGCTCTCGGCCGTCGTGTCTTCTGCGTGCCCGTCGGCACCCTTGTACGGGGGCGGGTCTCCGTGCTCGGCGACGTGGGTCATGCGCGCGAAGTCGAGGCGCTCCAGGGGCGTCGCGCCCTCGGCCGTCAGCTCCTTGCCGATGCGCTGCTCGTCCTCGAAGCCGCGCATCTCGTGGCAGCCGGCGCAGCCGTACATCTTGACGAGCGTCTTGCCCTTCTCGGCGAGGCGCGGGTCGTCCATGTAGGAGGCGTCGGGGTAGCTCGCCGCGGGCGCGAGCGAGACGAGGTAGGTGGCGATGTCGCGCGCGTCCTGGTCGGAGAGGCGGAAGTTCGGCATCACCGTCATGTTCTGCACCTGAAGCTCCGCGCCGTCGTTCGGGCAGCGCGTGTGCTTCGTGGTGTCGAAGACGAAGGGCTTGCCGTGTCGCGCGTAGTCCTCCGGCGTCAGGTCGCGCTTCTCCTTCGGGCAGTACGGGGCCCAGCGCTCGCGCGGGTTGTGCACCCAGCGGACGATGTAGTCGTAGTTCGACTTCTGCCCGACCCTCGTCAGGTTGGCCGCGAACTCGCCGCCGATCCTCTGCTCGCCCTCGCCGACGGAGTGGCAGGCCAGGCAGCCGCGCGTCTTGAACAGTTCCTCCCCGACGCGCGCGTCGCCCTGCGGCTGCGCGGGCATCCGCCCGTCGTAGGCCGACTGCCAGAGGAAGGCTGAGATGGCCTTGCGCTCCTCGTCCTGCATCGAGGCGGGGACGATGTTGCCGCGATCCGCCTCCTCCTTGCCGGCCCTCCCCGACAGGTACCAGAAGGTCGGCATCTTGGTGCCGGGGCGGAACGCCTGCGGGTCTTTCAGCCACTCGGGTATCCACTCCTTGCGGAGCTTGAGCCGCACGTCCTTCAGGTTCGGCCCGACCTTCTTCTGATCCTGCATCAGGTAGCGGGCCTGCGTGTTGAGCTGGTCGATCCGGGCTTCGAGCTGGCTGTTGGAGACGACCAGGCTCTCGGCGCGCGCGAGGAGTTCCGTGGCGCGCTGGTCTGAGACGCCCGGCGCGGAGGATTCGGCGCGCACGACCTTCGCCTCGCGCTCGTTCGAGGTGACTTCGTCCTCCAACTGCTTGACAAGCTGACGCGCGTTCGAGAGCGCGTCGGTCTCGCGGTCGAAGCCCTCGTAGCGGTGGCAGCCGACGCAGCCGCGCTCGTAGAAGAGGTCTTTGCCCTTGTTGAGCACGTCCGCGCCTTGCAGCACGCGGTCTTGCGCGTGGCACTGGTTGCAGCCCGCCTCCGTGTTCTCCTTGGCGAAGAGCGGGTGGAGCCAGTACTTGTGGCGGCCGTGCCCCTTCTCGACCGAGGTCGTCGCGCGGCCGTTGCCCCAGTGGCAGGAGGAGCAGCCGAACTTCTCGGGGTCGTGAATCCTGAGCAGCTCGTTCGAGGGGTGGCTGACGAAGGCGCGCGCGCGCGTGTCGGGGCGGCTCAGGCGCCCGCGCCCGAGCGGCACCATGTCCGAGGCGCGGATGGGGATGGGCGAGCGGATGCCGACGTGGCACGACTCGCAGCGGTCAACGATGGTGTCGCCCTTGTAGTTTATCTGCTTCATCCCGAAGTCGTAGTTCTCGAGCGAGGCGCGCGTGAGCCTCACCTGCTGCGCGGTGACTTCGGTGACGTTGTTCTTCAGGTACTCGTCGCGCTGGCGCTCGAGCTCGCTCGCGGGCTTGAGCATCTCGCCCTTCTCGGCGAGCAGGCGGCCCTTCTCGTCCTTGAGCGAGACGTACATCGACTCGAGCTCGTTGAAGTCCATCTCGCGCTTCTGCGGGGCCTTGCCGTCGGCCGGGAGGTAGACGGCGGACTTGCGCGCCTTCATCTCGTCGAGGTCGCGGCGCAGGCTCTCCTTCTCCGAGCCGTCCGCCTGCTCGACGTTGTAGCTGGCGACGGTGATGCGCCCGCGGCGATCCTGGAACTCTTCGGAGATGGCGCCCAACTGGTCGTCGATGGCGGCGACGCGCCTGTCGATCTCCGACTGCTTCTGCGCGGTCTGGGCGCGGGCGGCCTTGGCCTCGGCGTCGAGCCGCTGGTACTCCGCGCTCTCCCTGACCTCCTTCTCCGACTTGAAGCCGCGCTTCTCCAGGCGGCGCAGGTAGCGGTCGTAGCGCTTGACGAAGGACTGCTGGTACGACTTCCACGGGCGCATGCCGTAGACCTCGTCGTAGAGCGACCAGGCGAACACGACCGTCAGGAGCAGTGCCGAGACGAGCATGACGGCGCTCGTCGAGCGGCTCACGATGGGGTCGGGCTGTGGCGCGTCGGGGTCGCGCTTCGCCAGCTTGTCGGTGTCAGGAGTCTCAGCCACGGGTATGAATCCTCCGCTCGAAGTCCCTTCAGACGTTGAACCAGGGAGTGACCCAGACGTACTTGATGGTGAAGAGCAGGCGCATCAGCAGCTTCACGGGGAAGAGCCAGAGCACCGAGATGGCGAAGAACTGGAAGGTCGCGTATTGCAGGAGGCTCGTTCGCGCCAGGAGCTTCTCCTCGAACTCGCCGTTCTTCGTCGCCCAGTCCTTCATCCGGCCGAAGGACTTGAAGTCCGCCCACTCCAACCTCCTGCGCAGCATCAGCCAGTGGAAGAAGAGGCCGCCCGAGACGAAGATGGCGCCGACGACGATCGCGCCGAAGATGGCCTTCCACGGGTAGAGGTTGAGGAACGGCAGCCCCCAGCCGGCGACGATCTCGTGCAGGTCGCGGTTGCGGTCGAAGACGACGGCGTTGTGATCCCACGTCTGCCCCGGCCAGAACCAGATCCACCCCGGCCCCCGGATGAACGTCCCGATGATGATGAGGATGATCCACATGAAGAAGCCCCACAGGAACATCCCGATGGCGAACCGCCGCTGCCGCCACGAGTAGTAGCCGTTGCCCAGGGGGTTCGAGTCCACGTACGGGAAGACCATCAGGCCGACGATGAGCAGGCCCGGCATCACCACGCCCGCGATCCACGGGTCGAAGTAGACGAGCATCTCCTGGAGGCCGAGGAAGTACCACGGGGCCTTCGACGGGTTCATCGTCAGGTTGGGGTTGGCCGGCTCTTCCAGGGGCGCGTTGATGAGGATCGACCAGACGAAGAGGATGACGGTGACGATGATGGCGGCGAGGAACTCGATGCGGACGAGGTAGGGCCAGACGTGCAGCTCGCGCGCCCAGCCCGGCCGCCACGGCTGCGTCTTGCGGTGGTGCGTCTTGGCGAGCGCCGGGTCTTCCTCCAGCTCGTCGATGAGCTGGTCGTTCTCCTTCGACTGCTTGAGCCCGAGCCACGTGAAGAAGGCGACGAGCGGAATCATCCCCACGATGGGGACGTTGTCCGCCGCCGAGCTGATCTTCCAGAGCTGCCCCCAGTCCTCGACCATCAGCGCGAGGACGCCGACCACCGCCAGGCTGACGACCAGCCACAGCACCCAGCGGTTGCTGCGCGGCCGCTCGATTGCCATTGACATAGCCAGGGTCTCCGTTGTGAAGCTGTCAGCGTTCAGCCTTCAGCTTTCAGCCAAACAAAGGACGTCGGTTTCAAATCAACTCGCCTCTCCCGCCAAAGGGTTTGGCTGAAAGCTGAGAGCTGAGAGCTTACTTTTTCACCGCCTTCATCTCCGATTCGAGCATGACGGGCGCAGGGCCCGAGATGCCGCCGTCCTTGCGGATGCGCCAGAAGTGGACGGCCATGAAGAGCGAGGCGACGACGGGGATGCCGATGCAGTGCCAGATGTAAGACCGGAGCAGGGCGTTGGCGTCCACGATGGAGCCGCCGAGCAGGCCGAAGCGCACGTCGTTGAAGGGCGTCATCCCCAACTGCGGCCCGAACGGGCCTTCGCTCCCGAGGCCCGGGGTGGCGCGCGCCATGTTCGTCCCCACCGTCACCGCCCAGAAGCCGAGCTGGTCGTCCGGCAGCAGGTACCCCGTGAAGGAGAGCAGCATCGTCAGCACCAGCAGCACGACGCCGACGCACCAGTTGAACTCGCGCGGCCGCTTGTAAGAACCCGTCAGCACGACGCGGAACATGTGGAGCCACGTCGTGATGATCATCAGGTGCGCCGCCCAGCGGTGCATGTTGCGCAGGAGTTTGCCGAACGGCACGTCGTGTTCGAGGTAGAGGATGTCGCGGAACGCCTGCACCTTCGTCGGGTGGTAGTAGAACATCAGGAGGATGCCGGTGAAGGTCAGCACGATGAAGAGGTAGAAGGTGATGCCGCCCATGCCCCAGGTGAACGAGTAGCGCGTGGCGTCGCGGTTGACCTTCGCCGGATGCAGGTGGAGGAAGACGTTCGAGAGGATAGCTAAACTGCGGTTGCGCGGGTCTGAGCGGTCGTGCGAGACGCGGAAGATCGACTTCCAGAGCTGCGTCTGCTGCGGGTCTTTGTAGGTCTTGGCCTCGGCCTCGGCGCGCTCCTTGAGCGCCAGGCCCTGCGCGCGCGCGCGCTGCACGAGCCCCGCGCCTCTCCCCTTCGGCGCCAACTGCCCTTCGCCGTCCCCTTCGGGTCGTTCAGGCTCCATCGCGTCCTCCCATCAGCCGCAAACGTTTTCGAGAAACCGGCCCCCGGCCTCTCCCCGAACCTGCCTGCTGCCCCGGCCGCTCAGATCGGGATGTATGCGTCCTCGTCGTTGAAGTGGTTCGTGCTGCCCTTCTCCCACTTGAAGAGCCGCCCGGTGTTGACGACGACCTGGCCCTCGGCGTCGATCCTCACCTCGGCGCGATCCATCGGGCGCGGGGCGGGGCCCTCGAAGTTGACTCCCTCGCTGTCGTAGCCCGACCCGTGGCACGGGCACTTGAACTTGTTCTCGCTCGCCTTCCAGTCGGGGGTGCACCCGAGGTGCGTGCAGACGGCGTTAATGACGAACAGCCGCTCGGAGTTGCGCACGACCCAGATGCGGTACTGCTGCTGCCACTTCGTGTCCACCCCGAGCGCGTAGTCGCCGGGGAAGCCGATGCGGAAGATGCTCGAAGGCTCGAAGATGGAGCGCGGCAGGAAGAAGCGCGTCATCGCGGCCCCGATGGCGAGGAGGATGCCCGAGACGCTCGCCCAGACGATGTAGCGCCGCACCTGGTTGACCGAGGGGTCGGGCAGGCTCTGCACGACGGGGCCGGCCGCGGGCGGCTTCGACGGCGGCTTCGCGGCGACCGCCTTGGCGACGCCCGCGTTGACCGAAGGGGTGGGGGTGGACGTTGTCTTAGAAGCGCCGGAGGCGGGCGCGACGCGCGCGGCGGGCGGCGTCGCGGCCGGGAAGGACTTGGCGGGCGTGTCGCCCGGGGGCGCGTCGGCCGCGACCGTGCCCGAGGAGGCGCGGCGCGCGGGCGGCGTCACGGGCGTGCGCTCCGCGCCGGGCTCGCGCTTGACGACTTCGCCGCGCGAGGCGGCGAGCAGCTCCGAGACCGAAGGGCGCGCACCCCCGGCCTCCCCTTCAACTCCCGTCTTGTCCCCTTGTTCGTTCCCCTGAGCGCTGGATGCACTCTCGGCGGGCGGAGTCGGATTGTCTTTCTGATCCACGCCGCGACCTCCCTTCAGTTTGCTTTGACTTGAGAACTCGTCAACAAGCCGGGGCAACAGGCGTAGGCCATGCGCGAGACGGTACAGTACACCGCAAGAAGAGCCTGGCGGCTCGACCTTCCGCGCGTGGATTCAAATGCTTGAGCGTGACATGAAGTGCGCCGCGCCAAAATAACCGATTAAAATGGCTTGGCTTCGGGAGCCTTTATACCCCTTCCGCACCCCGCGTGGCAAGATTTATTTTTTACTACGTGGGCCGAGTTCGACGACTTGAAGGGCGTCTCAGACCGCGGCGACTTGAGCCGCCGGGAGGCAGAAAATGTCAGTCAAACCGCACGTCGTCTTCTACACCAGGCCCGGCTGCCACCTCTGCGAAGAGGCGCGCGCAGAGATCGCGCGCTCCGGCTGTGAGGGCCTCTACACGTACGAGGAGGTGGACATTCTTTCAGACCCCGAACTAACCCGCCGCTACGGCTGGGATATCCCCGTCGTCCTCATCGACAGCACGCACGCCTTCAAACACCGCCTCACCGCCGACGAGTTCCGCAGGGCGATAACTGGCGGGCAGTAGGCAGCAGGCAGATGGCAGTAGGCAGTAGGCTCCGCGTTACGTGGGTTGAAGATTATTCTCGGCGTTTTGACCGCAGGTCTTTCAACTGCCTACTGCCATCTGCCTACCGCCTGCTGCTCAGGGCGCGAAGTAGCCCGCCACGTCAACGATGAAGTCGGTCCGGGTCGGCGTGTAGATGTCGAAGGCCCCGCCCGCCCCGAGCCCCACGTTGAACGCGTTCGGGACGGTCTGCCCGGCCACGTAGTTGAGGTTCGACGCCACGGGCCGCGCCCCGCCCGACGGGTAGAGCGTGATGTGGCCGGCCGCGACGGGCGACGTTACGGTCGCGTTGCCGTAGATCGCCAGCGCCGAGTCCGGGATTGTCGAGCCGGCGCACGCGCCCTGCGCCGGCTGCGTCCGCACGCTGTCGGCGGCCAGCGGGGCCTTCGGCGTGTGGCAGGCCGTCGCCCACGACCTCGTGTCGAGCAGCCGCGCCGGGCTCTGGAGCGGGTAGAACAGAAGCCCGGCGACGCCGTTGGCGTCCGGCGCGGCCGACTCGCTGTAGTAGC
>DATMVD010000097.1:0-76224 GCA_035563535.1 Pyrinomonadaceae bacterium
GCCGCCACCGCGCGCAGCGTGGCCGCGGGCGCGGCCCCCACGGGCGCGTGGACGCAGCCGGACGGCCGCCGCGTGCGGCTCGAAGACCTGCGCGGGCAGGTCGTCGTGCTCGACTTCTGGGCCACCTACTGCCCGCCCTGCCGCGAGGAGATTCCGCACCTCGTCAGGCTCCAGAAGCAGCACGGGCCGAAGGGCTTGAAGGTCATCGGCCTCAACGTCGGGGGCGAGGAAGACCGGCCGAAAGTCCCCGAGTTCGTCAAGCTCTACGGCATCCAGTACCAGCTCGCCGACCCCGACGACGAGACCGTCCGCCTCTTCCTCTCGCAGGACGACTCCATCCCGCAGACCTTCGTCCTCGACCGCCAGGGCCGCCTCGTCCGCCACTTCGTCGGCTACGACTCCGAGGTCGCCTCCGAACTCGACGCGGCCGTCGAGCAGGCGCTCGCCGAGAAGGCGGACTGAGGGCAAGTAGACAGTAGTCAGTAGTCAGTAGACGGTAGATTAAAACGCGGCGCGCCCAGACCGAAGTCTCGGCGCGCCGTTTGGTTTTTCTACTGTCTACTGACTACTGACTACTGTCTACCGCTTTCTCCCTGCTTGCCTTTCCGCGCCCGCGGGTTTACAACCGAAGCACACTGATAAAAATCGCAGAGGGGTTTTCAAGGTGAGGAGAGCCAAGATACTTGCCACGCTCGGGCCGGCTTCGCGCGAGCCGTCGGTGCTGGAGTCGCTTCTGGCGGCGGGGGCCAACGCCGTGCGCATCAACATGTCGCACGGATCGCAGGAGGAGCACGTCGAGACCATCGCGCGCGCCCGCGCGGCGGCCGCGCGCCTGAAGCGGCCGCTCTCGGTGCTCGTAGACCTGTCGGGGCCGAAGATTCGGACGGGCGTGCTCAAGGACGGCCGTCCCGTGCAGCTTGAGTCCAACGCCGTCTTCACGCTCACGACGCGCTCGGTCGTCGGCGACGCGCGCGAGGTCTCGACCAACTACGCGGGCCTCGCCCGCGACGTGAAGCCCGGCGCGCGCATCCTGCTCGACGACGGCGCGATCGAGCTGGCCGTCGAATCGACGACCGAGACGGACGTGGTCACGCGCGTCGTCAACGGCGGGGTGCTCTCCGAGCGCAAGGGCATCAACCTGCCCGGGGCCTCGCTCCCCATCCCCTCGCTCACCGACAAAGACCGCCGCGACCTCCAGTGGGCCGTGCGCGAGGGCGCCGACTACATCGCCCTCTCCTTCGTCCGCCGCGCCGACGACTGCCGCGAGGCCAAGGCGCTCATCAAGGCCGCGGGCGGCAGCCAGCCCCTCGTCGCCAAGATCGAGAAGGCCGAGGCCATCGACCACCTCGAAGAGATCGTGGACGCCGCCGACGGCCTGATGGTCGCGCGCGGAGATTTGGGCGTGGAGACGAGCGTCGAACTCGTCCCCGTCTACCAGAAGCGCATCATCGAGACGGCGAACCGCAAGGAGAAGGTCGTCATCACGGCGACGCAGATGCTCCAGTCAATGATCTCGGAGCCGCGCCCGACGCGCGCCGAGGCGTCCGACGTGGCGAACGCCGTCTGGGACGGCACCGACGCCGTGATGCTCTCGGCCGAGACGGCCTCGGGCAAGTACCCGGTGTTGGCGGTCGCGACGATGGCGCGCATCATCGATTCGGCCGAGGCGGGCCGCCCGCCCTCGACGCAGGACGCCATCACGCGCTTCGCCGGCCGGCAGTCGGGGCGCATCAGCCGCGCGCTCTGCGAGGCCGCCGTCTTCGCGGGCGAAGAGATCGACGCGCGCACCATCGCCGTCGTCACCGCCTCGGGGCTGATGGCCCGCCGGCTCTCGTCTTTAAGACCCGAGCAGCGCATCATCGCCCTGACGACCGAGCGCGGCGTCGCCTGCGAGCTGTCGCTCGTCTGGGGCATCGAGACGATCCACCACGAGCCCTGCGACAGCACCGAGGAGATGATGAAGCTCTGCGAGCGGACGCTCGTCGAGGCCGGCATCGCCCAGCAGAAGGAGACCGTCGTCCTCATGGCCGGCCGCCTCTCGGGGCTCGGCCTCTCCAGTTCCGTCACCCTCTACACCATCGGCGGCCCCCTGCCGCGGCAAATCTGACAGTAGGCAGAGCAGGCAGACGGCGGCAGTTAAGACAAGAAGTTCTTAACTGCCTGCCGCCGTCTGCCTGCTGCCTACTAAAAAAATTCCCGCGGCGAGTATTTTTCCGAACCGCGGCCGCACTGTTCGCGTGTAAGACGTGGCGACGCGCCGACGCGGGCCGCCACGTCTGAGGATAAAGGGGAAGTCTTCAGAGCATCTGACGGGACTTCACGTCACGGGGAGAACGGGAGTCCCGCCAGTCGGGCGGCGCGGTCGCAAGGCCGGGCCGCCCAATTTTTTTAGGAAGGGTGTTGGGTATTAGGTTTTGGGCGCCGGGTTAAGACAGAGTGTTTTTAACCAACACCCAACACCCAACACCCAACACCCTTCCTCACTTCGCTCCGTGCTTCTTGAACCAGGCTTGCAATCGCCGCCAGCCGTCGGTGGCGGCCTCTTTGTTGTAGGAGGGGCGGTAGTCGGCGTGGAAGCCGTGGCCGGCCTCGGGGTAGACGACGATCTCGGAGGCGCGTGCGGCCTTCGACTTCGAGTTCTTGAGCGCCGCGCGCATCCGCTCGACCGACTCCAAAGGGATGCCCTGATCCTTGCCGCCGTAGAGCCCGAGCACCGGCGCGTTCATC
Organism: Pyrinomonadaceae bacterium; assembly: GCA_035563535.1. Lineage (GTDB taxonomy): Bacteria > Acidobacteriota > Blastocatellia > Pyrinomonadales > Pyrinomonadaceae > QHXN01. Next base: position 2,728 of record DATMVD010000097.1, read on the forward strand.
TGGTCTACCACGTCCACGGGCTGCTTCGGCGTCAGGGGGTTGGCCGGCTGGTCGGTGCGCGCGACGAGGCGGCCGTACCAGGCGACGCCCGCGTCCACCTCCTTGCTGTGCGCCGCGTAGAGCCACACGATGCGGCCGCCCCAGCAGAAGCCCGTGATGCCGACGCGCTTCCCGTCGGACTTGCCGGTGGCGCGCGCGTAGGCGACGGTCGAGTCGAGGTCTGACATCACCTGCTCGTCCGGCACGCGCGCCACGACCTTCATCACGTCCTCCATCTTGAGCTGCGTCGTGTCGCCCTGCCGGTAGTAGAGCGAGGGCGCGACCGCGAGGTAGCCGAGCCTGGCGAAGCGGCGGCACACGTCCTTGATGTGCTCGTGGACGCCGAAAATCTCCTGCACCACGAGCGCCACGGGGAAGTCCTTGCCCCGGGCGGGCATCGCGCGGTAGCCGGGCATCTCGCCGTCGCGCACGGGTATCTTCACGTCGCCCGCTTCGAGCCCCTCGGCGTCGGTCGTAATCACCGTCTGCGCCGCGACGGGCTGCACGGCCAGCGCGAACCCCGCGGCCAGCGAGCCGGCGATGAAGCCGCGCCTCGAGACCTCCTCCGGCAACAGTCCGACAAGTTCCTCGTCCATCTCTCTCAAGCGTTCCTTTCCAAAAGTGGGATGGCGCTACTCTACCGCAACCCCGCCCCCGCCGAAAGACCGCCGTACACCCCGAGCCTTGAAAAGGTGTGCGGGGCGGCGTAGATTGGCTGGCGCTGTCTCATCCCCTGAATCGCGGAAGGAAAAATCTTATGAGCATAGGCGAGCATCTCGCGGCCGAGTTGGAGCAGGAGGCTCGGACGACGCGGAGGCTTCTGGAGCGCGTGCCGGAGGCGTCGTTCGGTTGGAAGCCGCATGAGAAGTCGATGTCGCTCGGGCAGTTGGCAGGGCACGTGGCGCAACTCCCCACGCTGATCGTGCCCGCGTTCACGCAGGACGAACTCGACTTCGCCACGGCCGGCTGGAAGCCCTTCAGCCCGCAGACGACGGCCGAGCTGGTCGAGCAGCACGACGCGAACATCAAGGCCGCCGCGGAGACCCTGCGGGGCGCGGCGGACGAGAGGATGGGCGACCCTTGGAGGCTCAAGAGCGGCGACCACGTCCTCTTCCAGATGCCGCGCGCGATGGTCTCCCGCTTCGTCGGCCTCAACCACATCGTGCACCACCGCGGGCAGCTCTCGGTCTACCTGCGCCTGCTCGACGTGCCGCTGCCCTCCATCTACGGCCCCTCGGCGGACGAAGCGCCAGGGACTTAAGACGGTAGTCAGTAGTCAGTAGTCAGTAGCGCTCCGCGTCGCGGCGGTTGTTGATGAAAGTCGTCTGGTTCGAGCGATTGATGGCTTCTCTACTGACTACTGTCTACTGACTACTGTCTACTCGTTTTTATAACTCTATGACTTCGGGCAAGGGGCGTGTGCGGGTCGGGTGCTGCGGCTTCCGCTCGTCGCGCGAGACCTATTACGGGCTGCTCGACTCGGTCGAGGTGCAGCACACCTTCTACCGGCCGCCGCAGGTCTCCACCCTGCGGCGCTGGCGCGAGGAGGCTCCCTCAAATTTCGAGTTCGCGCTCAAGGCGTGGCAGCTCGTCACGCACCTCCCTTCGAGCCCGACCTACCGGCGGCTCAAGCGCCCGCTCACCCCGGAGCAGCAGGAGGGCGCGGGCTTCTTCCGCCCGACGGAGGCCGTCCGAGACGCCTGGGCGTTGACGCGCGAGTGCGCGCGGGCGCTCAAGGCGCGCGCCGTCCTCTTCCAGTGCCCGGCCAGCTTCAAGCCGACGGCCGAGAACGTCGAGAACATGCGCCGCTTCTTCCAAAAGGCGGAGCGCGGCCGGCTCGTCTTCGCGTGGGAGCCGCGCGGCGGCTGGCCGCGCGAGCTGGTCAAAGAGTTGTGCGAGGAGCTGAAGCTCTGGCACGCGGTAGACCCTTTCGCCGAGCGGACGTTGACGCCCGGCAAGTGCTACTTCCGCCTGCACGGCCGCCGCGGCTGGCGGTACAAGTACGAGGAGGGCGAGCTGGAGGAGCTTTACTCGATGCTCCCGAAGCGCGCCGCCTCCTACGTCTTCTTCAACAACGTCGAGATGCGCGACGACGCGCGCCGCTTCCGCCAGATAGTCGAGGCGGGCGGCTGACATCCGGCGGGGCCCGCACTCTCGTAAGTATGTGCGAGCGAGCCCGGGGGGTTTCGACGGACGATTCCTTACTTCGAGAGGAGCAGGCGTATGAGTGATCAGGATAACGTGGCCGTGGTGCGCCGCGCGTACGAGAACTTCCGTGGCGGCGACATCAACGGCGTTCTCAATTCGTTGACCGACGAGGTGGACTGGCGTCTGCCCGAGATCGAGGGCGTCCCGTTCTCCGGCGGGCGCAGGGGCCGCGAGAGCGTCGGGGGCTTCTTCTCCCAACTGGCCGAGTCGCAGGAGACCGTCAGCTTCGAGCCGCGCGAGTTCGTCGCGCAGGGCGACAAGGTGGTCGCGCTCGGCACCTACCGCTGGCGCGTGAAGCAGACCGGCCGCGAGTACGGCGGCGACTGGGCGCACGTCTTCACCGTCCGCGACGGCAAGATCGCGGGCTTCCACGAGTACATGGACTCGGCCGCCGCCCGCGCCGCGTTCGCCTAAGACAATTAACCACGGGGACACGGAGACGCGGCTTTGAAGTTATAAAACTTCAAAGCCGCGTCTCCGTGTCCCCGTGGTGAAATTCTCTGACGTGAGACTAGAGTTACTGAAGCACGCGCAGGTCGCGCTCGCCGACGATCTTCCAGCCCGAGCCGGTGCGCCGCCAGCGCAGCTCCTGCAAGACTTCGCCCGCGCGGCTGTCCGCGCCGTCGATGCGGTAGCGCTTGCGGAAGCGCATGACGGCGGTGCGGCCGTCGGGGCTCACTCTTATCTCGGGCGCGGCGGCCTCGACGTTGACGGCCGAGGCGCGCGCGAACAGGCGCGCCTTCTCCGCGCGCACGGACTCACGCGTGGCGTTGCGCGCGAGGTAGAAGGCTTCGACCGTCGGCGCGTAGTAGTTCATCTGCCTGCCCACGTCGCGCTCGTTCGTCGCCGCCAGCCACCCGCCGAGCGCCTCCTTTAACTCCCCCTGCACGTTCGCGCCGGGCTCCGCCGACGCGACCTCGGCCTTCGGCTCCGCGTTCGCGGGCACGTTAACCGCGGGCGCGGTCGTCTGCGTCGCTTCAACCGCCGCGGCCTCCGCCGCCGGCGACGCCTGGGGCTCCTGCTGCACGACCGCGGTCGTGGCCCCGACCGCGCCGCCCGGGGCGTCCGCCGGAATCTGCCGCGCCGCGGTCGGCTCGCCCCCGCGCTGGTAGTAAGTCAGCGCGAGCCCGCCGAGCACGCCGCCCACCACGCCGCCCACCACGCACAGCGTAATCACCCACAAGGGCCACGAGCGCGCGCGCTCGCCGAGCGACAGAGGCACGGCCGGCTGCGCGCGCTGTACGGATTTCTCGTCGAAGCGCGGCGGCGGCGGCGTCCGCCCCTCTTCGAGCGGAACCGTCGGCTCCGTTGGACTTACAAACGCGTCTCGCTCACCCCTCTCCATCCGGCGCACCACCCCCTTTGAACGCTACCCGTACACTCCACACCGTCCCGCCTTTCGGGGAAGCAAGAACCAGTCCAGACTTCACCCCGTTTGACTCTCCGCCCGATTTGTCGTAGATACGTTTCTCGAACCCCAGCCCTTCCGAGAGAAAGCTTAAGACCATGAAAGCGCTCCGCACGACACTGCTCTCCCTCCTCGTCTCCGCGCTGCCCCTCGCGGGCTGCAACCGCCGCGCGGCCGACTCGAACGCGGCCGCCGCGAACGCCGCCGCCACGCCCGCGGCGGCCGGCGAGCAGGCCCCGCCCGCGCCCCCCTCCGCCGACGCGCAGGCGCTCTTCGAGCAGGGCTACGCCGCCTACAAGGCCGACCGCGACGAGGAGGCCGTCGAGAAGCTGAAGCAGGCGGTCGAGCTCTCGCCCGACTTCGCCGAGGCGCACTACCGGCTCGGCCTCGCCTACAACGCGACCAGGCAGCGCGAGGAGGCCGACAAGGCTTTCGAGAACGCGGTCAAAGCCTACGAGAAGGTGACCAGGCGCGAGCCGAAGAACTCCGACGCACACTACTTCCTCGGCCTCTCCTACGAGCAGCTCGGCAAGTACGACGAGGCGGTCAAGGCGCTGAAGGAGGCCGTCAAGAACTCGCCCGAGGAGAACGACGATAAGTACTTCGAGCTGGCCACGGCCCACTTCAAGATCGCGCAGTACGACGAGGCGGTGAAGGCGCTGAACAAGGTGCTCGAAATCAACCCCGACAACTTCCCCGCGCAGGAGCTTCTGGAGCAGGCCAAGAACGGCGCGAAGCGCGTCGCCGAGTTCCGCAGGCGGCAGGAGGAACAGTTGAAGAAGCGGCAGGCAAGCTCGAACGCCAACAGCTCCAACTCCAACGTCAACGCCAACGCCGCCCCGCGCCCCAACGCCAACGCCGCGGCTCCGCCGACATAGCGGTCAGTACCGCCCGCGGTAGCGGGTGGGCCTTTCGACGGCCGCTTGTTGATTGATGAGGGTCGCGCGGTCTTCAATCAACAAGCCTTTAATGTAACGCCCGCCCGCTACCGCGGGCGGTTCTGACCTGACCTAACACGCAGACTACTCCGACATGAAGAGACCGACGCCCCGCTCCACGACCGCCGCGCTCCTTCTGCTTCTCCTCCTTCTCCCTGCCGCCCGCGCGCAAGCGCCGCGGCAGTTGGACGCGGCCGAGACGCAGGCGGCGCTGCGCCGTCTCGCGGTCGCGGGGAGCGTGCTCTACGTCGGCGCGCACCCGGACGACGAGAACACGGCGCTCCTGGCCTACCTCGCGCGCGGGCGCGGCGCGCGCACCGCCTACCTCTCGCTGACGCGCGGCGACGGCGGGCAGAACATCCTCGGCTCGGAGCAGGGCGAGTTGCTCGGCGTCGTCCGCACGCAGGAGCTTCTGGCCGCGCGCCGCATCGACGGCGCGGAGCAGTTCTTCACGCGCGCCATCGACTTCGGCTTCACCAAGTCGTCCGAGGAGACCTTCCGCTTCTGGGACAAGGAGGCCGTGCTCGCCGACGTGGTCTGGGTCGTGCGCCGCTTCCGCCCCGACGTGATGATCGCGCGCTTCCCCACCACCGGCGAGGGCGGGCACGGGCAGCACACGGCCTCGGCCATCCTCGCCTCCGAAGCCTTCGACGCCGCGGGCGACCCCGCGCGCTTCCCCGAACAGTTGAAGGAGGGCGTCAGGCCCTGGAAGCCGAAGCGCCTCGTCTGGAACGTCTTCAACTTCCGGCAGCCCGGCCCGCCGCAGGACGCGGACAGGATGCTGAGCGTGGACGTGGGCGGCTACGACCCTCTGCTCGGCAAGTCCTACACGGAGATCGCGGCCGAGAGCCGCACGATGCACATGAGCCAGGCGCAGGGCACGCCCGGGCGGCGCGGCCCCGCGCTCAACTACTTCGCGCCCATCAAGGGCGAGCCCGCGACGAAAGACCTGTTCGACGGCGTGGACATGACCTGGCGGCGCTTCGCGGACGGCGAGGACGTAGGCCGACTGCTCGAAGAGGCGACGCGCAGGTACGAGCCCACGAACCCCTCGGCCGCCCTGCCGCTGCTCCTGCGCGCGGCCCGCGAGATGGAGAGACTCTCCAAAGACGAGCCGCTCGCCGCGGCCAAGCTCAACGCCCTCGACGAGGTCATCCGCTCGGCCGCCGGGCTCTGGATAGAGGCCACGGCCGCCGAGCCTTATGTGACGCCGGGCGGCAGCGTGAAGGTCACGACCACGGTCGTCAACCGCTCCGGCTACCCCTCGCGGGTCGAGACGGTCGGCGCGTCCTCCGCGGGCGTTGACCTCCTGCGCGCGGACTTGAAGGGCAACCAGCCGTTCACGAGGGAGACGACGCTGCGCGTGCCCCCGGACGCGCCGTACAGCCAGCCCTACTGGCTGCGCGAAGAGCCCTCGAAGAACCTCTACCGCACCGGCGGACAGAGGCTCATCAGCCTGCCCGAAGGCCCGCCCGCGCTCGCCGTCAACGTCAACGTCAACGTCATCTTCGGCGAAGGGCCCTCGGCCGAGGCCCTCACCTTCCGCGTCCCCGTCCTCTACCGCTGGACGGATCGTGTGCGCGGCGACCTCTACCGACCCCTGGCGGTCGTGCCCGAAGTGGCCGTCGCCGTCGCCGAGCAGACGCTCGTCTTCCCAGACCGCCGGCCGAAGCAACTGCGCGTCACGCTCAGGAACAACACCGCCGCGGACGCCGCGGGGACGCTCCGGCTCAAACTCCCCGCGGGCTGGACGGCCGGCCCTTCGGAGATTCCCGCGACGGTCAAGGCCGGGGGCGAGGAGTTCCGCGCGACCTTCAACGTCACGCCGCCCGCCGCCGCCTCGACGGCCGCGCTCGCCGCTGAGTTCGAGTCCGCGGGCAAGACTTTCACGCGCGGGATGGTCGAGATCGACTACGCACACATCCCGCGCCAGACGCTCTTCCCCGCGGCGCGCGCCGGGCTGGTGCGGGTGGATTTGCAGAAGCGCGGGAGCCGCGTCGGCTACGTGATGGGCGCGGGCGACGAGGTGCCCGAGGCGCTGCGGCAGGTCGGCTACGACGTGACGCTGCTCTCGGACGAAGACCTCGAAGCGGCCGACCTCTCGCGCTTCGACGCGGTCGTGACGGGCGTGCGCGCCTACAACACGCGCGCGGCCCTGCGCCGCCAGCAGAAGCGCCTGCTCGAATACGTCGAGCGCGGCGGCACGCTCGTCGTCCAGTACAACACGGCCGACCGCACGCTCGAAGGCGCGCAGCTCGGCCCTTACCCGTTCAAGATTACGCAGGACAGAATCACCGACGAGACGGCCGAGGTGCGGCCGCTCGCGCCCGACGACGCGCTGCTGAACTCGCCGAACAGGATCACGGCCGCGGACTTCGACGGCTGGGTGCAGGAGCGCGGGCTCTACTTCGCCTCCGAGTGGGACGAGCGCTACACGCCGCTCTTCGCCAGCCGCGACCCCGGCGCGGCAGACCTTAAGGGCTCGACCCTCGTCGCGCGGCACGGCAAAGGCACGTACGTCTTTACCGGGCTCGCCTTCTTCCGACAGCTCCCCGCGGGCGTGCCCGGCGCGTACCGCCTCTTCGTGAACATGATCTCGGCGGGAAAGTGAGGGCGTGAGTTTGACGATGACAGACGAGACGCACGAACGTCCGGCGGGCGACGGGCCGCCGCCCTTCGGCCGGAGTTGGAGGACTCTCTACACGGCCGTCCTCATCAACCTCGCCGTGCTCGCCGCGCTCTTCTACCTCTTCACGAGGTACTTCTCAGGATGAGGCCGCTCGACTGGGCGGTGCTCTTCGCCGCGCTCACAGGCATCGTCATCTACGGCGTCTGGAAGGGCAGGCGGACGCGCGACCTCGACGACTTCCTCGTCGCCGACCGCCGCCAGCCGTGGCACCGCGTCGCGCTCTCCATCATGGCGACGCAGGCGAGCGCCATCACCTTCCTCGCCACGCCCGGCCAGGCGTACGCCGACGGGATGCGCTTCGTGCAGGTCTACTTCGGCCTGCCGGTCGCGATGGTGGTGCTGTCGGCGACGGCCGTGGCGCTCTACCACCGCCTCAAGGTCTACACCGCCTACGAGTACCTCGAAGGCCGCTTCGACCTGAAGACGCGGACGCTCGCCGCGCTCCTCTTCCTCGCGCTGCGCGGGCTCTCGACGGGCGTCTCGCTCTACGCGCCGTCGCTCATCCTCTCGGCCGTCATGGGCTGGGACATCCGCGTCGTCATCTTCATCATCGGCGGGGCCGTCATGCTCTACGCGTCCCTGGGCGGCGCGAGGGCGGTGGACAACACGAACTTCCTCCAGTTCCTCATCATCATGGGCGGGATGTTCGTCGCCTTCTTCACCATCGTGAGGCTGCTGCCCGCGGACGTGTCCTTCCTGGAGGCCACGCACGTCGCGGGCCAGCTCGGGCGTCTGAACGCCGTGGACTTCTCGTTCGACGTGAGGAACCAGTACAACTTCTGGTCGGGCCTCTTCGGCGGCTGCTTCCTCGCGCTCGCCTACTTCGGCACCGACCAGTCGCAGGTGCAGCGCTACCTTTCGGGCGGCTCCGTCGCGCAGAGCCGGCTGGGCCTTCTCTTCAACGGGATGGTCAAGGTGCCGATGCAGTTCTTCATCCTCTTCCTCGGCGCGATGGTCTTCGCCTTCTACCAGTTCACGCAGCCGCCCGTCTTCTTCAACCCCGTGCAGTTGGAGCGCGCGCGCGCGGGCGCGCAGGGGGCGCAGTTCCGCGCGCTCGAAGAGGATTACGCCGCGGCCTTCGCGGAGAAGGAAAGGGCGGCGCGCGCCTACGTCGGGGCCCTACGCGCGAACGACGAGGCGGCGGCGGCGGCCGCTTCACAGCAGTTGCGCTCGGCGCAGGACGAGGCGAACAGGGTGAGGGCCGGCGCGCTGGAGGTCATCAAGGAGTTCGACGCGAAGCCGAACGACACGAACTACGTCTTCCTGAGCTTCGTCACGCGGTACATGCCGGCGGGGCTCGTGGGGCTCGTGCTGGCGGCGGTCTTCTTTGCGTCGATGTCTTCGACCGCCTCGGAGTGGAGCGCGCTCGCCTCGACGACCGTGGTGGACATCCTGCGCCGGCTCGTCAAGCAGGGCGCGGCGGAGCGCTACTACTTCGTCTCCTCGAAGCTCGCGACCGTCTTCTGGGGCCTCTTCGCCATCGCCTTCGCGCAGTACGCGGGGCAGCTCGGCTCTCTGGTCGAAGCCGTGAACCGCCTCGGCTCGCTCTTCTACGGGACGCTGCTCGGCATCTTCCTCCTCGGCTTCTACTTCAAGCGCGTCAAGGGCACGGCGGCCTTCGTCGGCGCGCTGGCGGGCGAGGCGGCCGTCCTCTACTGCTTCTTTTACACCCAGATCGCTTTCTTGTGGTACAACGTCGTCGGCGCGCTCGTCGTCGTCCTGACCGCGCTGCTCGTCACGTCGCTCGTCGGCAACTCAAAAAAGAGTTGACCACAGAGACACGAAGGCCCGGCTGAGAATGACTTAGCCGGGCCTTCGTGATTAACCTGCGCCGGGCCTCGCGTCCCGGCCTGACGGTTCGCTAAGAGCGGCGCAGGAAGATGGTGTCGTAGTGGCAGTCGAAGCGGAAGCCCGCCTTGCGGTAGAAGGCGTGTGCCGACTCGTTGCGCTCGTTGACGAGGAGGCAGACCGAAGTGGCCCGCCGCAGCAGCCCGCGCGTCAGGTGCGCGAGGCAGCGCAGCCCAGTCCCCCGGCCGCGCTCGTCCGGCGCGACGTAGACGCCTTCGAGGTAGACGACCCCGCCCGCCTCGGCCATGACCTCGGCCTTGAAGACGAGCCGCCCGCCCTCGGTCAGAACCCACGTCCGGCCCCGGTCTATCCGCCGCTCGCAGCGCCGCCGGAAGCCCTCGGGGTCGGTCAGGCGCGGGTCGAGGCCGCTCTCGTCTTCGACCATGCGCGCCTGCGCCGGCATGACGAGCGGCAGGTCTTCGCTCGTCGCGAGGCGCAGGCCCTCGACCGCCTCACCCTCGCCCTTCAAGTCTTCCCTGTCCAACTGGAACAGAAGCTCGCGGCAGGCGAGACGCAGCGGCTGGCCCTCGGCGCGGTAGTGACGCCAGAAGTCGGCGACCGGCCCCGCCTCGCCCAAGACCAGGTGGAGGCTCGGGCGCGTCTGCGCGGCGAGCGCGATGGCGCGCAGGGCCCGCGGCGTGCGCGCCTCGAAGAGGGTCGCGTGGCCGATGAGCGCGACGCCTTCGAGCCGGCCCCGCTCGTCGCGGCAGCCGTAGAACGTGCCGCGGTTGTGCGGACTCACCAGCCCGTTGTCGGCGATGAGCCCCAGGAGGTTGACGGCGTGGACGGGCCGCCCTGAGAGGAACTCGACGACCTCTGCTTCGGCTTCGCGCCCGAGCGGCTCGGCCCGCATGTCCCGCCCCGCGCCCTGCACCCGGAGGGGCGCGAAGGCCGAGAAGAGGCTGGGCGCGCACGCCTCTCGTGTCTGTGTCAACGACTGGAACATCGGTGCTACCTTATCCGCCCGCAAGAGACTGCCGCCTGCGGCTACGGCGCGGGAGCCATGAAGGCCGTGTTGTCGCCGCCGACGAGCACGGACAGGCCCGCGAAGGCGTCGCCCATGATCGCGCCGTCACCCATGATCGCGCCGTCGCCGAGGATGACGCCGTCGCCCAGGAGCGCGCCGTCGCCCAGGAGCGCGCCGTCGCCCATGATCGCGCCGTCACTCAGGATCGCGCCGTTGCCGCGCAGGCTCAAGGGGATGACCGTGCCCGTCCCGAGCACCCCGCCCGCGCTCGTCATGATGTTCCTGCCGAGCGTGATGCCGGCCGTCAGCTTCGTCGAGTCTTTGACGACGAGGCCGCTCGCCTGCACGAGGCAGTCGTTGTTGATGTGGTTGGCGAGGCGGTAGCCCTCCTGGAATTTGGTGACGATGTCCGCGCCGGTGCCGTAGGTGAAGTCGAAGGTGATGCCCTGCGCCCAGACGTAGTTGCGGTCAACGATGTAGGTCTGCGCCGCGGGGAGCGCGCCCGTGAGCATCGGCGTGCCGACCGCCCCGGCGGCCGTGTCGAGGTCGCGGCGGACGAGGTCGGCGATGCGCGCCGCGCCCGCCACGTTCAGCTCGCCCGCGCCCTGCTCAAGCAGGTTGAAGTTCCTGAGCGGCGTGGCCGTGAACTGCATGATCGCCCGGGCCATCCCGGCCGTGAGCTTCGGGTTGGCCTCGAACATCAGCGCGGCCGTCCCCGCCACGAGCGGCGTCGCCATCGACGTGCCCGACAGGTACATGAAGTCCTTCTCCTGCGCCGCGTCGTCGTAGGCGCTGGCGGCGCTCGCCCGCAGCGCGTTCGGGTAGGACTCGGCCGAGACGAGCTTGTTGCCGGGCGCGACGAGGTCGGGCTTCAGGAGGTTGTCGTAGTGCTTCGCGCCGGCCGCGTCCACCCAGTGGCTGCGGGTCGGGCCGCGCGAGCTGTAGGTGGCGACCGTGTCGTCGCCGCGCGAGTCGGTGCCGAAGGTGTTCGAGGCCCCGACCGTGATGGCGTGCGGGCTGACGCCCGGCGAGTGAATCTGTCCGTAGACCTTCTGCCCCAGCGCGTTCTTGCCGTTGTTGCCCGCGGCCGCGACGACCACGACGCCGAGGTGGTAGAGCCTGCGGACGGCGTCGCAGACGGGGTCGTCGGCCCACGAGTCGATGGCCGGCGCGCCCAGGGAGACGTTGACGACGCGGATGTTGTAGGCGGCGTGGTTGGCCGCGACCCAGTCGAGGGCGGCGAGCAGCCAGGAGGCCCGCCCCTTGCCCTGCGAGTCGAGCACGCGCAGGTCGATGAGCTTCGCGTCGGTGGCGACGCCCGAGTAGGCCCCGCCCTTGACGCGGTCGAGCCCGGCGGCGAGGCCGGCGACGTGCGTGCCGTGGCCGTAGGGGTCGTCGGTGCGGCTCTCGGTCGTGACGAAGTTCTTGTTGAAGACGACGCGCGAGGCCGTGCCCGCGGCGTCGAGGAAGGCGGCGTGCTGGTCGTAGATGCCCGAGTCGATGACGGCGATGCCGACGCCCGTGCCGTCGAGCTTGGTGACGGTGCTGTAGGTCTGCGCCGCGGCCGCGTCGTCGCCCGTCGTCTTCGAGACGTGCCCGAGCACTTGCGTTTCGGCGTCGGCCGAGACGAACGAGACCTCCTCGAACGAGGCCAGCTCGTCGAGGGCCGAGACGGGCAGCTCGGCGACGGCCATCCCTAAGCTCTTCAGCTCCTGCTTGACGCGCGCGCCGTTGCGGCTGAGCAGCGAGTTGAGGCCGCCGCTCATCTTGCCGCTGAGGCGGATGACGACCTGCGCCGTCGGGCCTTCGCCCTTGCCGCGGCTGGCGCGCAGCGCGGACGAGACCTTGTCGCGGTTGAAGGGGCCGCGCGCGTCCGGCTCGCCCTCCTTGCCCTTGCCCGACGCGGCCGGCGCCGTGCCACAGAGTGGGAGCAGCAGCGCGCAGCAGGTCAGGAGGCTTAAGATTTTCGTCTTTGCGTTCATCGTTGGGGCTTCTGAAGTGATTTGACTTCCGGCGCTTTCGGTTAGAGCAGGGGTAGCGCCGCCCGGAGCTAGTGCAGCCCGCGTGCCGCGCCCGTGCGGAGGCGGGCAGAGTCGAAAATCAGGGGTTTTGCCGGGAAAAGGAAGGGTTTTGCCGGAAGCGGCGGCGGTCTGATTGACCGGGTCGGTCAGCGTGAGAGACGGCGAGTCGTCAAGTTGATTTATGCGGATTCGCAGTCAGGCATACCTGAAAGACAATTAACCACAGGGGCACGGGGGCACGGCCCGTTGCGGAATATCGCAACGGGCCGTGCCCCCGTGCCCCTGTGGTTAACCTGTCTTACGGCTTCGCCTTCCACTCTCCGAGCGTCTTCTCGAAGGCGGCGATGGCCTGCGCGTTGGCGTTGGCGGCGCGGCCGACTTGCAGGGCCTTCTCGCCGGTGGCGACGGCGTCGGCCGTCTTGCCCTGCGCGGCGAGGATGCGCGCCTTGAGGTTGAGGTTGTTGAAGTTCTCGCGCGCCTTGATCGACTGTTCGGCCCAGGCGAGCGCCTGCGTCAGGTCGCCCTTGGTGTTGAGCAGGTAGTTGGCCGCCTGGAGGGGCGTCTGCCAGTCGTCGGGCTTGGCCGCGGCGACCGAGGCGCGCGCCTTGGTGAGCGTAAGCGCCGGCACGTCCTTGACCTCGACCGTGAAGGGCACGGCGATCTTCTCCCAGCGGAGGTTGACGCGCGCCGCCGCCTCGCCCGTCGGCTCGATCTGGAAGGCGAGCCACTCCTGCGAGTCGGCGGTCGTCTCCGGCTTGGCCTTCACGCGCAGCACGTCCTTCTTCTCGTCGTAAGCGAAGCTGCCCCACTGGCCGGGGTCTGAGTTGAAGATGATCGTCCACTCGGTCGGGCCGGGGATGGTGTGGAGGCTGTAGGTGCCGGCCTTCAAAGGCTGGCCGTTGACGAGCACGTCGTCGGTGACGGTGAAGGTGGTCGCCTCGTTGGCGCCGGTGCGCCAGACGTGGCCGTAGGGGACGATGACCGCGTCCGCGGCCCGCCTGCGCGCGTCATCGAGCGTGGCCGTGCCGGCGGCCGCGCCCGCGGGCGGGTCGCCCCAAATCTTACGCCCTTTGACGCCGGGGCGGCTGTAGGTGATCGTCACGTCGGTGACGCCCAGGGTCTGCATCACGCTCGCCTTCTGGCTCGGGCGCGGCAGCCGCACCTGCGCCTGCGCCAGCGCCGCGAGCGCGAACACGGCCGCGGCCGCGAGGGGGAGCAGTTTCTTCGTTGACTTCATCTCGACTTCTCCTCGGTGTGTAGATTAGTACTGAGGACTGAGTACTGAGGACTGAGTGAGGGCGAGTCTTTCACTCAGCCCTCAGTACTCAGTCCTCGGTACTGATTACCCTACATCTTCCCGGCCTTGAGGTCGGCGAGGCGCTTCTCGAAGCGCGTGGTGTCTTCGCCGTCGGCCTTGCCGCGCGCGACGGCGCGCTCGGCGAGGGCGATGGCCTCGTCCTTCTTGTTCGCGTTCAGCAGCAGCATCGCCTTCAGCCGCAGGTTCTGGAAGGTCTCCTTGACCTTGATGGAGCGGTCGGCCCACGCGAGCGCGTCTTCCATCTTCTCGTCGTTGGCGTAGGCGTTGGCGACCTCCAGCGGCACGCGCCAGTCGCCGGGCGCGGCGGCGACGGCCGCGTCGATCTTCGAGCGGACGAGCGCGTCCTGGTTCGGCACCTCGACCGTGAAGGGCACGGCGATCTTCTCCCAGCGCAGGACGACGCGCGCCGAGTTCGCAGTCCCCGCCGGCACATCGTAGCCGAGCATCTCCTGCGACTCCGCGCGCCACTCCGGCTTCGTCTTCACGCGCAGCGCGTCCTCCTTCGCGTCGTAGTTGTAGCTGCCCCACTGGTCGGCCTTCTTGTTGAAGATGACCGTCCACTCGTCCTTGCCCGGGATCATGTGCAGGCTGTAGGTGCCGGCCTTCAGGGGCTGGCCGTTGACGAGCACGTCGTCGGTGACGGTGAACTTCGTGGCCTCGTTCGCGCCCGCGCGCCAGACGTGGCCGTTGGGGGCCAGCGGGAAGTCTTTACCGGTTCCTTGCCCGCCGTCGAGCGTCCCCTCGGGCGAGTTCTTGGGCAGGTACGAGGTCGCCTGCACGACCGCCGCGGCCTTCTCGGGCGTGATGTCGCCCCAGACCATGCGCCCGCGCACGGACGGGCGGTGGTAGACGATCGTCAGGTCGGTGACGCCGACGGTGTGTGTGAGCGTGGCCTGCGGGCTCGCCTGCGGCAGGCGCACCTTCGGCGGGGGCTGCTGCTGCCGCGCCGCGGCCGCGGACGCCGCGGCGAGGAGCACGAGCGCGACGGCCGCGCGCGGGAAGAGTCTGCGTAGGGTCTTCATCTTGAACTTCTCCTCGTTCAGGGTGTGTGCCGGGGTCTTGTCGTCTGCGGAGAGACCGCGCGCCCCGGGGCGGGGAGCCTCGCGTCCGGCGGCGTGCCTCGAAACCTTGTGTGTGCCGCGCATGGTAGCAAAAGAAGTGGACAGTAGCCAGTAGTCAGTAGTCAGTAGCCGGCGATTCATCTTCCGCAGTTCGTAGAAAAACCATTCTGATGGACTGGCCGTTCGCGGGCCTCGTCGTCCAACAGGCGCAACCCCACTGACTACTGACTACCAGCTACTGTCTACTATATGATGTCGCCATGACGAACGCTCCCCCCCCGGCCGCGGCCAACCCTCTGCGGGGCGCGCAGCTCTCCTTCGTCGGCGTCGGCGTGATGGCCGAGGCGATGATCGCGGGGCTGCTCCGCCGCCAGCTCGTCACGCGCGCGCAGGTCGTCGGCAGCCACCCGCGCCCCGCGCGCCGCGACGAGTTGCAGAACCAGTACGGCATCCGCATGGTCGAGTCGAACGCCGAGGCCGCGCGCAACGCCGACCCGGCCGCGCCCTCAATCGTCGTCGTCGCCGTCAAGCCGCAGCGCGTCGGCCGCGTGTTGCAGGAGGTCAAAGAGGCGCTCGCGCCCGAGCAGCTCCTGCTCTCGGTCGTCGCCGGCACGCGCGTCGAGACCATCGCCGCCGAATTGAGCCACCGCGGCATCGTGCGGGCGATGCCGAACACGCCCGCGCAGATCGGCCAGGGCATGACCGCCTGGACGGCCACGCCCGAGGTCTCGGAACGGCAGCTCGAAGCCGTGCGCGCGCTCTTGGGCGCACTGGGCCGCGAGATGCACGTCGAGAACGAGAACATGATCGACATGGCGACGGCGCTCTCGGCCACGGGGCCGACCTACATCTTCATGATGATGGAGGCGCTGGTGGACGCGGGCGTCCACATGGGCTTCTCGCGCCACGTCGCCGAGGAGCTGGTCACGCAGACGATGCTCGGCTCCGTCCTCTTCGCCCGCGAGACGCACAAACACCCGGCCGAGCTACGCAACATGGTCACCTCCCCCGGCGGCACCTCCGCCGAGGCCATCTACCAGATGGAGAAGGGCAGCCTGCGCACAGTCCTGTCGAAAGCCGTCTACGCCGCCTACCAGCGGGCCGTCGCGCTCGGGCGGAGGTGAGGGACGCCGTGAGACGTTTACTCGTCGTCGTTGCCTTAAGCTTCCCCGCGCTCGCGGGACAGACGGGCGCGGCCGAGACGCGGCCGCGCGGCCTCGTCTTGTCGAACGACCCGCGCGTGTCGCCGGAGGTTTATCGCGCGCCGCCGATGTCGCCGGAGGCGAGGCGCGACGCGGAGGCGAAGCTGGCGGAGGCGCGCGCCGCGTACGAGAAGAACAGGACGGACGCCGACGCGCTCATCTGGCTCGGGCGGCGGACGGCCTACCTCGGGCGGTTCGACGAGGCGATTAAGATTTACACCGAAGGCGTCCGCAAGCACCCGCGCGACGCGCGCCTCTACCGCCACCGCGGGCACCGCTTCATCACCACGCGCCGCTTCAGGGAGGCCGTCAGAGACTTGCAGAAGGCGGCGCGGTTGATAAAGGGCAGGGCGGATGAGGTGGAGCCGGACGGGCTGCCGAACGCGCGCGGCGTGCCGACGAGCACGCTCGCGTCCAACGTCTGGTATCACCTCGGGCTCGCGCGCTACCTGCTGGGCGACTTCGAGGGCGCGCTCACGGCCTACCGCGAGTGCGAGAAGTTCTCGAAGAACCCGGACATGCTGGTCGCCACCTCGCACTGGCTCTACATGACCCTGCGCCGTCTCGGGCGCGAGGGGGAGGCGCGGCTCGTGCTCGAACGGATAACGCCGGGCATGGAGGTCATCGAGAACGGCGACTATTACCGGCTGCTCCTGATGTACAAGGGCGAGACGACGCCCGAGCGCCTGCTGGCGGAGGCAGGCCGAGAGAAGTCGGGCGTCGGCTACGCGACGGTCGCCTACGGCGTCGGCAACTGGCACGTCTACACGGGGCGGCCCGAGAAGTCGCTCCGCCTCTTCCTCGAACTGATGCAGCTCCCGCAGCGCACGAGCTTCGGCTACATCGCGGCCGAGGCCGAGCTGGGGCGGATGGGCGTGCGCGGCTTCCCGCGTGAGCTGCCGAACAGGACGATCTACTGACGTAAGGAGTCGCACACGATGAGAAGGTCGCTTGCCGCAATCACACTCGCGCTGGCCGCCGCGGCGGCCGCCTACGGTCAGACGAGCGCGGAGGGGGCGCAGAAGGAGTTGGACGCGGGGGCGCAAGCCTTCCGCGAGCGCCGCTTCGCGGAGGCCGAGCGGCACTTCCGCCGCGCGCTCGAACTCGACCCGGAGGGGAAGAACACGCGGCTCCTCGTCGCGCGCGCCGCCCAGCAGCAGTACAAGCCGGACGACCCGTCGCCGGAGAACGTCGCGGCCGGCGAGCGCGCGGTCGCGGCCTACCAGGAGGTTCTGGCGAAAGAGCCCGCGAACGAGGACGCGTACAAGGCCGTCCTCTACCTCTACACGCAGATGAAGAACGAGCAGAAGGTGAACGAGTTTCTGCTCGGGCGCGCCAACGACTTCTCGCTCCCCGAGGGCCGGCGCGCGGAGGCTTTCACCGTCCTCGCGGGCAAGCAGTGGAAGTGCTCCCACGACGTCACCGAGCAGAAGGAGAACAAGACGACCGAGCAGAAGGTCGAGCAGAAGCCCGAGCAAAAGCCCGGGCAGCAGCCCGAGCAGAAGGCCGAGAACAAGCCGGAGAAGCCCGTCGTCAAGTACAAGATGCCCGCCGACCAGGGCGACTTCATCCGCGCGCGCCAGTGCATGAGCGAGGGGCTGCAACTCGCCGAGCAGGCCGTCGCGCTCGCGCCGAAGAGCCCGAACGCCTGGTCGTACAAGGCGAACCTCCTGCGCGAGGCCGCGAAGCTGGCCGAGATGGAGGGCGACGCGGCGGGGCATGCCGAGTACACGCGGCAGTACGAGGAGGCTTCGGGGAGGCAGAGGCAGTTGGCGCAGGAGCAGAGGCAGGCGAAGCCGGCCGAGGGGCAGGCCGCTGGTCAGCCCGGCGCCGCCGCGGCGGGGACGCCCCGGCCCGCCGCGCCCCCGAGGAGGGCGGGGTTCACCGGCGGCATCCTGAACAGCAAGGCCACCTCCAAGCCGATGCCGCCTTACCCGCCCGAGGCGAAGGCCGCGGGCGTGCAGGGCACCGTCGTGGTGCGCGTCACGGTGGACGAAGCGGGGAAGGTCGCCGAGGCCGAGGCCATCTCCGGCCCGCCGCCGCTGCGCGAGGCGGCGGTGGCGGCGGCGCGGCGCGCGCTCTTCGCGCCGACGCTCCTCTCCGGCAAACCCGTCAGGGTCACGGGCGTCCTCACCTACCAGTTCGTGCTCCCGAAGTGAGTAGGCAGTAGGCAGTTAAAGAGAGCAGACGAACGAAACGGAGGCGGCGAGATTCAACACTCGCCGCCTCCGTTTCGTTGATGCCTGCTCCCTGAAAGGCTTCCTGCCTTTAACTGCCTACTGCCTACTGCCTACTGCCCTCTCGTACTCGTCGCCGAGGTCGAGTATCTCGCGGCGGATGCGGCGGCGCTCTTCGAGGAGCTGCCGGAAGAAGCTGCGCTCGCGGACGAAGAAGAGCGCGGCGCGCGTGCCCGCGACGAAGCGCCCCAGCTCCTCGCGCGTGCGCAGGGCGACGTAGCCCGCCACGGGGCCGAGCGTGAAGGCCGCCAGTACGCCCCACCAGCCGACCACGCGGTACAGCACGAGGGCCAGCACGCCCCACGTCAGCGGGAAGAGCAGGAGCGCGGCCGCGATCTTGAAGGTCGAGAGCACGTCGTCGTACTGCCGCGCGAAGCGCGTCGCCAGCACGCCGGCGAGCTTGTAGGCCGGGTAGTGGAGCGCCGCGCCCGCCAGCGCCGCGGGCAGCAGCAGGAGGAAGACGACGACGCGCGCCAGGAGCTTGCGGACGCGCGCGTAGTCGGCGACCGTGGAGGGCGAGAGCTGGCGCGGGTCTTCGAGCCCGGCCTGGCGCAGCTCCTCCTCGTAGGCCCAGAGCCGGCGCTCGAGCTGTTCGACGCGCGCGGCCGAGTGCTGCCGGTGGTAAGCGTAAGCCTCGACGAAGCGGCGGCGGCGGCGCAGCTCGCGCTCGAGGCTCTTCCCGTCGTCCTCGTCTTCGTCGGCCGCGGAGAAGATGCGCTCGGCGCGCGCGACCACGGCGAGCGCCTCGTGCCGGTCGGCGTTGAGCGTCAGCGAGCGCAACGCCTCCGCCACGCGGTCGGAGAGCGCCCGCACGGCCTCGCGCGGCGGCTCGCCGTCGGGTTCGAGCCCGGCGGGCTCCACGTCGATGGGCTCGCCGAAGTAGAGCAGCGCGCCGCTGCGGAAGGTCGTCTTCGCCGTGTAGTAGAGCCCGGCCGGGACGATCTTTAAATCAAGTGGCCTCCCTTCCCCGCCGCCTTCATCCTTCGGCCCTCCCCCTCCATCCTTCACGGAGACCGCGCCGAGGGCGATGCGCGCCGCGCCGCTCTTGAGTGGGAGCAGGTAGGGCTCGTTGTGCGAGACGCCCTCGGGGCAGATGGCGATGGTGCCGCCGCGCCGCAGCAGGTCGGCCGCGCGCTCGAAGGTCTTGCGGTTCAGCGCCGCCGTGTCGCCCGTCTCGTCCTGCTTGCGGTAGACGGGGATCGAGTCCATCGCGCGGATGAGGGTGCCGATGACGGGCATCCGGAAGAGCGGCGACTTGGCGAGGAAGGAGACGCGGCGCGGCGCGAAGCAGAGGAGGAAGACCGGATCGACGAGCGCGTTCGGGTGGTTGAGGACGAACAGGCACGCGCCCGCGCGCGGGACGCGCTCGCGCCCCACCACCTCGACGCGGCGGAAGAAGACGCGTAGCGCGAAGAGCAGCACGACCTTGATGACACGCCTCAGCAAGTTTCCGCGTCGGCCCCCGCGCCGGAGAATGGAAAGCCCGGGGCGGCCCCCGCGGGGGCGCGCTCCGGGCTCCATTGTACAGGACTTCGGCCGGCTACTGGCGGCTCATGACGCCGCCCACGTTCGCGCCGAACCAGTCGCGGCTCGTGTAGTCCGTCAGCGTCAGCAGCAGCAGGATGAGCAGCCAGAAGAACATCGAGGCGACGACGACCCAGATGAGCCGCGAGCTGTAGCGGACGTGCATGAAGAAGAGCAGCACGAGCATCATCTTCGTCACCGCGATGGTCATCGCGATCACGTCGTTCATCCGGCCGAAGTCGATGTTGGCGGCGACGACCGTGACCGCCGTGCCCACCAGCAGCGCGGCGAAGACCGTGAAGTAGGTTGACCTTGGGACGATGTGTTCGGACATAAACGCCTCGTGAATAGTGAATAGTAAATGGTAAATGGTGGTTGCGAGTTCGCCGCCTCGGGTATTGCCTCACCGGGCCACGCCGGCGCTCGACTACTATTCACTATTTACCATTCACCATTTACTCCCCTCAGTGCCCCCCGTGGTAGTGCGCGCCCAGGAGGTAGAGCAGCGGGAAGAGGAAAATCCAGATGATGTCCACGAAGTGCCAGTAGAGCCCGAAGTTCTCGACCGGGCCGTGGTACTCGGGCGAGAAGCGGCCGCGCCAGGCCATCCACATGATGGGCGCGATGATGCCGACGCCGATGATCATGTGCAGCGCGTGGAGCCCCGTCATCGCGAAGTAGAGCCAGAAGAACATCTGGTACTGGCCGAGGGTGACGCCCGCCGGGACGGGGTCGTGCGGGTTGAACCAGCCGGCGATGGGGATCAGGCCGTCCACGTACTTGTCGTAGTACTCGAACGCCTTGACGCCGAGGAAGACGAGCCCGAGCAGGACGGTCGCCGCCATGAAGGCGACCTGCACCTTCGGCGACTTGCCGACCTGTGTCGCCCAGACCGCGAGCGCCATCGTCAAGGAAGAGGCGATGAGCACGGCCGTGTTGAAGGTGCCGATCTTCCAGTCGAGGTGGTTGCTCGCCGCCATGAACGCCTGCGGGTACTGCATCCGGTAGATGAGGTAGGCGAGGAAGAGCCCGCCGAAGAACATCACCTCCTGCGCGATGAAGACCCACATCCCCAGGGCGCCGGCCTCGCGCTGCTGCTCCAGGTTGTCGAAGTGGTGCGCGAGCGCCTCGTGCGCCGCCTCGGGGCCGTGGTGGTCGTGCTCGACTGCCTCCGCGTGTGTCGCCAAACCGAACCTCCTCAAAAGCGGTGACGAGTGGCGAGTGACGAGTGACGAGTAAGAAGCTTTTAGCTTGTCACCCGCCACTTGTCACTCGCCACTGCCTTACCTTTCCTCCGTATCCGCCCCGCGGTTGGCGGGGTGCTGGCCGCCGACGGGCTGGTCGGGCGCGCCCGGGCCGATGACCTGCATCTCCTCGATGGGCCTGTACTCGTAAGCCTCCCACGTCACGACGGGCGTGACGGCGAAGTTCTCGGTCGGCGGCGGCGAGGGCGTCCGCCACTCCAGCCCCGTCCCCGGCCACGGGTTCGCCGGCGCGAACCGGCCGTAGCGCATCGACCAGATGAAGTAGATGGCCGGTATCAAAAGCCCGATGCCGAGCAGGCTCGCGCCGCCCGTGCTCATCACGTGCAGCACCTGCCACACCGGCTCGCCGACGGGGTAGGCGTGGTAGCGCCGCGGCATCCCCATGTAGCCCAGCAGGAACTGCGGGAAGAACGTCAGGTTGAAGCCGACGAAGATGACGAGCGCCGCGAACCGCGCCCAGCCCTCGGGGTACATGCGCCCCGTCATCTTCGGCCACCAGTTGTGCAGGGCGCCGAGGTAGGCCATCACCTGCCCGCCCACCATCACGTAGTGGAAGTGGGCGACGACGAAGTAGGTGTCGTGGACGTGGATGTCGAAGCCGAGCGCCGCCAGAAAGAGCCCCGTCATGCCGCCGATGGTGAAGAGGCCGATGAAGGCGAAGACGTAGAGCATCGGCGTGTCGTAGGAGATCGACCCCTTGTACATCGTCGCCGTCCAGTTGAAGACCTTCACCGCCGAGGGGATGGCCACCACGAACGAGATGAGCGAGAAGATGAGCCCGGCGTAGACCGACTGGCTGGAGACGAACAGGTGGTGCCCCCACACCAGGAACCCGAAGACCGCAATCGCCAGGCTGGAGAAGGCCACGAACGAGTAGCCGAAGACGGGCTTGCGGGTGTGCGTGGCGACCAACTCCGAGATGACGCCCATCCCGGGCAGCACCATGATGTAGACGGCCGGGTGCGAGTAGAACCAGAACATGTGCTGGAAGAGCACGGGGTCGCCGCCCAGCGCCGGGTCGAAGATGCCGACGTGCGCGACCCGCTCCAGCGCGAGCAGCAGGATGGTGATAGCGACCACCGGCGTCCCCAGGATCATGACGAGGCTCGTCGCGTAGTGCGACCAGATGAAGAGCGGGAGCCGGAACCAGGTCATCCCGGGCGCGCGCATCGTGTGGACGGTCACGATGAAGTTGAGCCCCGTCAGGATAGACGAGAAGCCGTTGATGAAGATCCCGAGGCCCGCGAGCGTGACGTAGGTGTTCGAGAAGTTCGTCGAGTAGGGGACGTAGAATGTCCAGCCCGTGTCCACCCCGCCGAAGAGGAGCGCGGCGAACGTGAGCACGCCGCCCACCATGTAGACGTACCAGCTCAGGAGGTTGATCTTCGGGAAGGCCAGGTCCTTCGCGCCGATCATCAGCGGCACGAGGAAGTTGCCGAGCGTGGCCGGGATGCTCGGGATCAGGAAGAAGAAGACCATCATGATCCCGTGGTGCGTGAAGACCTTGTTGTAGGTGTGCGACTGCATCAGGTCGCCGAGCGGCGTCAGCAGCTCCATCCGGATGGCCGCCGCGTACGCGCCGCCGATGGCGAAGAAGAAGGTCACCGAGATCAGGTAGAGGATGGCGATCCTCTTGTGATCCTTCGTCAGCAGCCACGACCAGATGCCGTAGTCGGCGTTCAGGTAGTTGACCGTCGGGAAGCGGCTGCGCCACTCGCGCGTGCCTGCCGCCGCCGTTGTCGTGTTCGTGCTCATAAATGCGTCTTCCCTAAGACTGCCTTGCCCTCGCGTTGTAAATCTCCCGCGCGCCGCTCACTGCTGACGGTTCGCGTTGCCCGTGTTGCCCGCGGGCGGGGCCTGCGGCGCCGGGCTGCCCTGCCGCTCGCCGGTCGGCCCCACCGGGTTCATCCGCTGCTGCTGCGGCGGGATGCCGCCGGTCGTCGGCCCCACGGTCGTCTGCGCGCCCGGGGCCGCGCCGCCCTGCCCCGCCGGCGCGAGCGAACGGACGTAGGCGACGAGTTGTAGTATCTGCTCCTCCGAAAGCTGGCCCTGGAAGGTCGGCATGATGTTCTGGAAGCCCAGGGCGATCTTCGCCTGCGGGTTGAGGATGGACTCGCGGATGTAAGCCTCGTCCACGGTGACGGTCGCGCCGCCCTCGATCTGCTGCGTGTGGCCGAAGATGCCGTAGAGCGTGGGGCCGCGCCCCTGCTGCCCGCCCGGCTCGACCTGGTGGCAGGAGGCGCAGCCGCGCTGCTGGAAGAGCTTCTGCCCCTGCGAGGCCGCCGACTCCGAGCCCGTCCCCCCGGCGAGCCACTGCTGGTAAGCCGCCGGCTCCATCACGTAGACGTAGCCGGTCATCCCCGAGTGGTTCGTGCCGCAGTACTCGGCGCAGAAGAGGTAGTACTTGCCCGGCTTGGTCGCCTCGAACCAGGTCTGGAGGTAGCGACCCGGGACCACGTCCTGCTTGATGCGGAAGGCGGGGACGTAGAAGCTGTGGATGACATCCTCGGTCGTCATCGTCAGCTTGACGCGCGCGCCCACGGGGACGTGCAGCTCGTTGATCTCGCGCTGCCCCGTCTGGTGCTGGAACTTCCACATCCACTGCTTGCCGACGACGTAAATCTCCATCGCCTGGTTGGGCGCGCGGTACGCCTTGAAGAAGATCGACGCGCCCCAGACGAAGATGGTCATGGAGATGAGGAGCGGGATGATCGTCCACGTCAGCTCAAGCACCATCGAGCCGGCGATGGGGCGCGGCAGCTCGCCGTGCTGCCGCCGGCGGTACTTGACGGCGAAGAAGATGATGGCCGCCGAGATGCCCAGCGTGAAGAAGGCCGTCAGCGTCACGAGGTAGACGTAGAGCGCGTCCACGTGCGGCGCGAAGGTCGAGGCCTGCTCGGGCGCGAACGGCACGGGCAGGTTGATGTTCGGTATCGGAATCGACTGCATCAAGTTCACTCGGACTTTCCTCCCCCGAAGGGTTGGTACTTCGGCGGCGGCCCCCGCCGGCCTAGACCGGCCCGCCGGCGCTCAACTCCTGCTCCCAGGCCTCCTCGCGCCGCCGCGACTTCCGCACCAGGTAGAGGACGAGCGCGACCAGCGCCAAGACCGTCAGCACGCCCGCCGCGCGCAGCACGCCCATCACGGGCGCGAAGCGGCCCGCCGCCGGGTCGTAGTGGTAGCAGAAGAGCAGCAGCGCATCGACCGGCGACCCGATCTTCCCCTCCGACGCCTCGACGAGCGCGAGGCGCAGATCCTTCGGCGCGTACTCGATGCCGTAGAAGTAGTGCGACAGGCGGCCCTGCGGCGTCGCCACCATCAGGGCGGAGGCGTGCGCGAACTGCTGCGACTGCTCGTCCCACACGTAGCGGAAGCCGACCGCCTCCGAGAGCGCGTCGATGGAAGCCTTGTCGCCGGTCAGGAAGTGCCAGCCCTGCTCGGCCCCCTCGCGCTTGTAGCGGCGCAGGTAGGTCTCCTTCTTCTTCGCGGCCAGCTCCGGCCCTTCGCGCGGGTCAAAGCTGACGGTGACGACCTCGTACTCCCTGCCCGCCGTGAACGAGAGCCCCTGGAAGGCCCCGACCGCGCCGTTCAGGACCTGGTTGCAGAGCATCGGGCACTCGTAGTAGACGAGCGTGAGCGCGACCGGCCTGCCCTTGGCGAAATACTCGGCGAGCCGCACCTCGCGCCCCGCCTCGTCGCGGAACTTCAGGTCGAGCGGTATCTGGGCGTTGAGCCGCTGCTCGACGTTGACCTGCTTCAAGACCTCGTTCGACTTGCCCGTCGGCACGGGCCCCACCGGCGGCTGCGCGTACTGCGCGGAGGCGTCGGGCGGGCCGTAAGCGGCGAGCAGTAAAAGCCCCGCCGCGACGACCGCGCGCCGCGCGAACCCGACGAACCTGTCCTTTAAATCACTTCTCACAAAACTTCTCACTTCCTGACTACTACTCACGCACTTCAACGATGACTCTGCCCCGGGCCGGCGGCCGGCGCGGGCGGCGGGGCGGCGGCGGCGGGGGGCGGCGCGCCCTGCGGCTGCTGCTGCGCCGGCTGCTGTCTGGCGCGGCGCTCCAGGTAGAGGTCGATGGCGCGGTCTACGGGGATGCGCGCGGTGCCCGCCTGCTGGTCGGCCCAGCCGTACTCCTTCAGCTCGCGCTGCCACTCCTCGTTGACGAGAATCCACTCCGACCACGGCTGCGGCACGTAGTCGGTCTGCGTGCCGTAGGACAGGTCGTGGCGCTTGCCGTTCGCCTCGACCTCCCAGCCGGGCGCGAGCTGGAGCCGCGGCTCGGGCGGCAGGCGCTCCGCCCCCTGCCGCGCCAAAGGCGACGGCGCCAACTCCTCCGCCTCCTCCCGCGCCTGGAAGAACATGAAGAGCAGCAGCATCGCCACGCAGGTGATGACGGTGAAGACCGTCAGCCCGCCCACGAACCACAACAGCGGGCGCACCGCCACGTCCGACTCCTCGTGCGCCACGTCCGGGTTCGTGATGTAAGACACGTCCGGCGTCTCGTGAATGCTGTCGCGTCTGCGCTTGCCGTGAGCCATTGCAACCTCAGTAAATGGTGAATGGTAAATGGTGAATGGTGAAAAGCAGTCTCTATTTACTATTCACCATTTGCCATTCACTGCATCAGTGGTGTCCCTCCGCCGGGGCGATGGCCTGTTCGAGGTCGCGCTCGCCGAGCGGGAGCAGCGGACGCGAGGCCAACTGCCCGAAGTAGTACCAGAGCCAGATGCCGCCCAGACCTATCGTCATGGCGAACATCGGCAGGAAGCTGCGCGCGAGGTCGAGCGCGTGCCAGTCGGGTTCGCCGCCCTGGTGCACCGAGGGCGCGAAGAAGAAGACCAGATCGACCACGCGCATGAAGAGCATCAGCAGCGCGATGCGCCGGAGGCTGCGCGGCCGCCGCTTGCGCAGCCGCGAGAGCAGCAGCACGAAGGGCAGCGCGAAGTGGAAGAGGATGATTAAGAGCCCGACGAACTGCCACCCGCCGCGCAGGCGGCGCAGGTAGAACGGAATCTCCTCCGGCAGGTTCCCCGCCCACGTGATGAGGAACTGCGAGAAGGCGAAGTAGGCGTAGAGCATCACGAGCGCGAGCAGGAGCTTGCCCCAGTCGTGGAAGTGGTGCGGCTGGTAGGCGTGCGACATCGGCTCGCGCGAGCCCAGGTAGACGGCGACCGTGATCACGAACGCCAGCGCGGAGAGCCCCCACCCGGCCATGATGATGAGCCCGTAGATGGTCGAGAACCAGTGCGGCTCAAGCGACATGCCCCAGTCGATGGCGGCGAACGTCACCGTCAGGCCGAAGAGCAGGATGCCCGGCCCCGAGATGTCCTGCATCTTCCGGCGCAGGCGCGGGTCGGCCGTCCTGTCCTGCTCCGCCGACCACTTGCTCAGAATCCACGCGAAGCCGAACCACACGGCGAAGTAGATGACGCCGCGGACGATGAAGAACGGGACGTTGAGGTAAATGCTCTTGTGCTGAAGCGCCGGGTCACCCTTGACGACTTCGGGGTCAGACCACTCGTAGACCGAGACGCCGTGCCCTTCTGCCCCGTGCCCGTGGTCGTGGACGAAGAGCGAGACGACGACCGGGATGAAGAGCACGGCGCAGAGCGGGACGCAGCGAGCCGCCGCCTCGAACAGGCGGCGGCTCGTGATGGCCCACCCGCCGCCCGTCATGTGGCCGAGGAAGAGCCACGCGAGGCTCCCGACCGTAACGCCCGTCACGAAGAAGAAGCCGACGAGGTAGGAGCGCAGCACGTGGACGAGCCCGCCGTACCCGGCCGTCTGCCCCATCAGGAAGGCGAGCACCGCGCCGATGACGAGGGAGACCACGCCGACCAGGAGCGCCCGCGTCCGGTAGCGCCCGAGGTCTGCGGGCGGGTCGAAAGTGTGTGTGGTGGCCGCTTCCATCCTAGTGCTGCTCCCCCCCGCGCTGCGACTGCAAGGGCGTGCCGCCCCGCCCTGGTTGGCCGGCCGGCGTCTGCCCCGAAGTTCTCACCCTGTTCTGCTCGTCGGGCGACAGCTCCTCGACCTTCAGCCTGCGGCTGAGCTGGAGCGCGCGCAGGTACGCGATGATCTTCCAGCGGTCTTCCGGCGTGATCTGCGCCGCGTAGTCGGGCATCGCGCCCCAGCCGTTGGTGATCACGTCGAAGAAGTGCGACGCGGGCGTCTGGTTCTCCTGGAGCCGGTCGTCGTAGAAGGAGGGCGGGCGCTGGAAGCCGCGGCGGGTGATCATGCCGTCGCCCTCGCCGGTCATGCCGTGGCAGGCCGTGCAGAAAATCTGGAAGCGGTCGCGCCCGCGCTCCAAGGCCGCCTTGTCTATTGGGATCGGGAACGTGTCGGGCTCGCCCGTGGCGGTCGTCGCGGGCTGCCCCGGCGCGCCGGCCGGGAGGTTGGCGCGCACCGCGGTCGCCGAGCCCACCTGCGCGCCGCCCGCCGCCTTGCCCGTGTAGAGGTAGTCCTCGCGGTCGCGGTACGGCCCCGCCTGGCGCGCGACCGTGCCCTCGACGGGCGGGCGCGCAGACGACCCGTCGGGGAAGAACTTCTTGTCGCCCGCCCGGTAGTACTTGTACTTCGGCTGATCCTGCATATCCATGCGGCAGCCCGCGAACAGTAGGCAGCAGGCAGCGGGCAGCAGGCAGCAGAAGACAACGCGCAGCCGCGTGCGCAACTGCCTGCTGCCTGCTGCCGTCCGCCTACTGTTTTCAGTGTTCGACATCTGTCACCTCACGGGGCCCGAGCGTGCGGAGGAACTCCGCCGTGCGCTCGCGGTCGAACTTGGGGTCGGTCGATTCGATCAGCACGAAGAAGCGGTCGCGCGAGGCGAGCGCGAAGTTCGGCGCGTTGAAGACCGGGTGGTACGGCTCGGGCAACCCGTTCATCGCGAGCATCCCGAAGACGGCGAAGAGCGCCGCCCCCAGCACCGTCATCTCGAAGGTGATGGGGATGAAGGCGGGCCAACTGTGCAAAGGCTTCCCGCCGACGTTGATCGGGTAGTAGATGGTGTGCACGTAGAACTGCAAGAGATACCCGGCCAGCCCGCCCAGGATGCCGCCGGTGAGGACGACCGGGGCCATGTAGGTCTTGTGGACGCCGATGGCCTCGGACAGCTCCTCTACGGGGTAGGGCGAGAAGGCGTCGATCCTCTTGTAGCCCTCCTCGTGGACGCGCCGCGCCGCGGCCACCGCGTCCGAGGGGTTGTCGAACTCGGCCATCAGCCCGTAGGTCGCCGGGCGGATTTTACGCTTCCCAGCCATTTACGCCTCCTCCTTCACCTGCGCGCCGGGCACCATCGTCCGCATCTCGAAGATGGAGATGACGGGCAGGAAGCGCAGGAAGAGGAACATCAGGAAGAAGAAGAACCCGATGGTGCCGAAGAACATCGAGAAGTCGAAGATGGTCGGCCGGTAGTTGCCCCACGACGAGGGCAGGAAGTCGCGGTGGAGGCTGATCGGGATGATGACGAAGCGCTCCAGCCACATGCCGACGTTGACGAACATCGCGATGGCGAAGAGCCACAGGTTCGAGTGGCGGATGCTCCGTATCCAGACGAGCTGCGGCACGACGACGTTGCAGACGATGAGCGCCCAGTAGTAGAAGGCGTACGGCCCGAAGAAGCGGTTCCGCATCAGGAACTCTTCGTACGTGTTCGCGCTGTACCACGCCGTCCACGTCTCCATCATGTAGCCGTAGGCCACGATCAGCCCCGTCGCCAGCATGACCTTCGCCGAGTTGCGCAGGTGGCGGTCCGTGATGAAGTCTTCGAGCCCGTAGAGCTTCCGCAAGGGGATGACGAGCGTCAGCACCATGGCGAAGCCCGCGTAGATGGCCCCCGCGACGAAGTAGGGCGGGAAGATGGTCGCGTGCCAGCCCGGGATGATGCCGATGGCGAAGTCGAAGCTGACGATGGTGTGCACCGAGAGCACGAGCGGCGTCGAGAGCCCCGCGAGCAGGAGGTACGCCATCTCGTAACGCGCCCAGTGGCGCGCGCTCCCGCGCCAGCCCAGAGAGGCCATGCCGTAGACGATCTGGCCGACGCGGCTCCGCGCGCGGTCTCTCAGGGTCGCGAGGTCGGGGATGAGCCCCACGTACCAGAAGAGCGCGGAGACGGTCGCGTAGGTCGAGACCGCGAACACGTCCCACATCAAAGGGCTCCGGAACTGCGGCTGGATGCCCATCGTGTTCGGGTAGGGGAAGAGCCAGTACGCGAGCCACGGCCTTCCGGTGTGCAGCAGCGGGAACAGCCCCGCGCAGGCCACGGCGAAGAGCGTCATCGCCTCCGCGAAGCGGTTGATCGAGGTGCGCCAAGACTGCCTCAGCAGCAGCAGGATCGCCGAGATGAGCGTGCCCGCGTGGCCGATGCCGATCCACCAGACGAAGTTGATGATGTCGAAGGCCCAGCCCACCGGCTGGTTGTTGCCCCAGATGCCGATGCCCGTCAGCACCAGGTAGGTGATCGTGCCCATCAGCACGTTCGCCAGCATGAAGGAGAGGGCGAGCCCGATCCACCACGCGACGGGCGTGCGCTTCCGCAGCACGATGGAGCTGATCTTGTCCGTCACCGTCCCGAACGTGTGTCCGGGCTCGATGACGGCCGGCGTGGTGTGTATGCCGACTTCCTCGTGCGCGTAGTCGTATCTCTCTGACATAAGCCCTAACGCCTCTCCTCAGTGTCCGTCCTGCGGGGCGCGGTTGCCGCTCTCGCCGCGCCCGGCTCCGCCCGTGCCTAGCTCGCCGTTCGGGTTGCGCACCGCGGCGAGGTAGACCGTCCGCGGCCGCGTGTTCAAGTCCGCCAGCAGGTCGTAGCGCCGCTTCTGCGCGTGCAGCTTCGCCACGCGACTATTCGGGTCGTTCAGGTCGCCGAAGACGATGGCCTCGGTCGGGCAGGTCTGCTGGCACGCGGTCTTGATCTCGCCGTCGCGCACGCGCCGCCCCTCCTTCTCCGACTCGATCTTCGCGTACTCGATGCGCTGGACGCAGTAGGTGCACTTCTCCATCACGCCGCGCGAGCGCACCGAGACCTCCGGGTTGCGCAGCATCTTCAACGACGGCGTGTCCCAGTCCTGGTAGAGCAGGAAGTTGAAGCGGCGCACCTTGTACGGGCAGTTGTTCGAGCAGTAGCGCGTGCCGACGCAGCGGTTGTAGACCATGTCGTTGAGCCCCTCGCTGCTGTGCACGGTGGCGTGGACGGGGCAGACCGGCTCGCACGGCGCGTTCTCGCAGTGCATGCAGGGCACGGGCATGAAGTAGACGCCGTCGGGGCGGTCGGTCGCGCCGCGGAAGTAGGAGTCAACCCTCAGCCAGTGCATCTCGCGCGAGCGCGAGACCTGCTCCTTGCCGACGACGGGGATGTTGTTCTCGGCCTGGCAGGCGACGACGCAGGCGTTGCAGCCGACGCAGGCCGCCGTGTCGATGACCATGCCCCACTTGTAGCCGCGCCTGCCCGCCGCCTCGTCCGGGTCGTAGTCGTAGGGCGGGTACATCGTCTCGCCGTGCTGGGGCTCGCGGTTCTCGCCCGCAGGCTGCGGCGGCTCCACCTTGTGCGCGCGCGCGGGCGCGAGCGTGGGGTCGTGCGTCCACTCGGCGAAGGTTCCGGCGCGGACGATCTCGCGCCCCTCCATGCGGAAGTGTATCTGCGTGCAGGCGAGCGAGTAGCTGTCGCCCGTCACCTCGACGCCGAGCCCCGTCCCCGACCACATCGCGTCGGACGTGCGCAGGTCGTAGGCGTTGAAGCCGCGGCGGCCTTCGCGCAGGTTCCCGCCGACGCGCCCCGAGCGCCAGCGGCCGTAGCCGAGTTGGACGGTCACGGTGTCGTCGGGCTGCCCCGGCAGGATGAAGACGGGGACGACCATGTCCGCGTGCATCCTGTTGTTCGTGTCGGGGAGCGAGCGCCCGCGGTACGTGAGCCGAAGCGTCTCGGCCTCGATCTCGCCGCCCTTCATGGTCAGGTTGTTGACGCGGCGCGGGTGAACGTCCACGAGCGCGCCGTCGGGCGTGGTGCCGACGCCGAGCTTCTCCGCGGTCGCGGGGCTGATGATGGCGACGTTGTCCCAGGTGAGCTTCGTCAGAGGCTTCGGCAGTTCCTGAAGCCAGCCGTTGTTGGCGAAGCGCCCGTCGTAGACGGTCGGGTCGGTGCGGAAGACGATCTCGTACGCGCCCGCGGGTTGAGACGGAGCAGGAGCCGGAGGAGGCGGAGGCGTCGTCGTCTGAGCGCCGCCCGCCGGAGGTGCCGCGCCCGCGCCGCCGCCCGCGGGCCTCTTCGCGGAGTTGGCGACGAAGCCGTCGTTAAGGGCCCTGCGCCACGCGCGCTCGAAGGCCGCGTCCGGCGTCGCCGCGGTCGAGCCCGCGCCGCCGGTGGAAGCAGCGCCGCCGGTCGGGCCCGCGCCGCGAGTCGCGAGCGAGCCGGCGGTCGGAATAGCGGCGGTCGCAGGGGTCGGGGCCGCCGGCGGGGCGGTCGAAGACGCGCCCGCCCCGCCGCCCTGAGCCGGAGCCGCGGCCGCGCCGGCTCCGGTCGCCCCCGAAGCGCCGGGCTGCGCGGGGGCCGCGGAGCCCGGGGCGCCCGCGGCCACCGACCCGGCCGCGTTGGTCGTGCCGGCGACGGTCGGGTCGCCTGAGACGCCCGGGGTGGCGGCCCCGGACGCACCGGCCGCCGAGGCCGCGGCGAGCAGAGCGCCGCGCCCCTCGGTCAGCCAGTATTGACGGACGATGTCGTAGCCCCGACGATCCGGGTTGTCGGTGAACGCGGCCAGCAGCTCGACGACGCTCTTGCCGTTGTAGAGCGGCGTGATGAGCGGCTGCTGGATGGTGACCGTGCCGTCGAAGGCGCGCGCGTCGCCCCACTCTTCGAGGAAGTGCGTCTGCGGGATGTGCCAGTGGCACAGCTCCGAGGTCTCGTCGTCGTACTGCGAGAGGTGGACGGCGAGGCGCACCTTCTTCATCCGCGCCTCGTCGAGCTTGAGGTCGGCCGGGGTGGTGTAGACGGGGTTGCCGCCGACGATGACGAGGATGTCAACCGCGCCCGAGTCCATCTCGGAGACGAGCGTGCGGAGGTCGTTCAACTGGTCGGTCGGGTTCTCCTCGACCGGCTCGACGTACGTGACCGTCCTCCCCGTCGCGCCGAGCGCCGCGTTCATCGCGTGCGCGAGGGCGTGCACCTCGGGCGTCGCTTCGTCGCCCGCGACGACGACGCACGCGCCGTTGTGCGCCTTGAGGTCGGCGGCGATCTTGTTGATCTCGTCGTTGGGCGCGGCCGCGCCCCCGGCGAGCAGGGGGCTCGAAGCGCCGACGGCCGCCGCGAGGCTGCGCACGTAGTTGGCGAACTGGCTGGGCTTGAGCGCGACGCGGTGGTCGGCGAAGTAGCCGGTGTTGGAAGGCGTCGTCTCTATCGCGTAGAGGCGGCAGATCTCGCGCGCGTCGCCGTCGGTTGCGCGGCGGCGCGAGGCGAAGTCGCGCGCGTAGCGGAGCGCGCCCGGGCCGCATTCGAGGAAGTTCGAGTCGAGCGAGACGACGCGGTCGGCCGCGGCGAAGTTGTAGACGGGGGTGGCGAACCCGCCCGTCGCCTGCCTCACCCCCAGGCTCCCGTTGTTGCCGCCCGCCGGCTCCCACTGATACCAGCGCGCGCCGGGCCAGCGGCGCAGGATGTCGCGCATCTGCGCGCCGACGGTCGGCGAAGTGACGGTCTCGGTCAAAAACCTCAGCCCCGCGCCCTGCTTCCCGCGCTGCCCTTCGAGCGCCGTCAGCATCTCGCCGAGGAAGGCCGAGTAGGTGCGCACCTCGCCGCGGTTGATGAGGTTCTGCGAGCGGTCGGGGTCGTAGAGCCCGAGGACGGAAGCCTGCGCGTAAACGTCGGCCGCGCCCAGGGAGGCCGGGTGGAGGTCGTTCCCCTCGACCTTGATGGGCCGCCCCATGTAGCTGCGCACGAGCAGAGGCGCGCAGCCGCCCGCGAACGGCATCGCGGTGGCGAAGTACTGCGCCTTGCCGGGGACGCCCTCCGCCGGGTCGCGCACGTACGGGACGATCGATTCGGGCGGCTGGTACGAGCAGCCCGTCAGCCCCGCGAGCGCCAGCGAAGCGCCCATCAGCTTCAGGAACGTGCGGCGGTCTGCGCCCTCGTCCCACTCCGAGGCGTGCTGCGGGAACTCACGGTGGAGCAGCTCGTCGAACTCCTCCGTCCCCGAAAGCTCTTCGAGGCTCTGCCAGAACTCGCGCCCGCGCTTGCCCTCAAGCTTCGCGCGCACGCCCTCGATGGTGACGGGCCGTTTGCGAATCCGGTACAGCTCGGGGAAAGTGTCTTTGATGTGCATCCTTGCTTATCCTGAGCGCCCTACCTGTGGCACGTCGAGCAGCTCGTCAGGGTCGCCGCGTCGCGGACGCGGTACTCGCGCTTGAGCCTGAGCCCCAGCTCGCGGCGCGCGGGGGCGAGGTTCTCGCCCAGTCGGTTCTCCGAGTTGGCCGTCACCCCGTCTTTGGCGTCGCCCTCGATGTTCCAGGCCGCGTTGGTGATCTGATCCTTCGGGCGGAGGTAGCGCTCGGGCTCGCGGTGGCAGGCCAGGCACCACTCCATCTGGAGCGAGGCGGCCTGGTAGACGGCCGGCATCATGTCCACGCGCCCGTGGCAGGAGGCGCAGCCCACGCCCTTGTTGACGTGGATCGAGTGGTTGAAGTAGACGAAGTCGGGCAGGTCGTGGACGCGCGCCC
The DNA here is from genome assembly GCA_035563535.1 of Pyrinomonadaceae bacterium. Lineage (GTDB taxonomy): Bacteria > Acidobacteriota > Blastocatellia > Pyrinomonadales > Pyrinomonadaceae > QHXN01. The sequence goes on from DATMVD010000097.1 coordinate 36,156, forward strand.
ACTCGATGGGCCTGTTGTCCTTGAAGCTGGTGCGGACGATCTCCAGGTACGGGCTCTCGTTCCAGATCTGCGAGTGGCAGTTCATGCAGGTCTTGGTCGGGGGCATGCCGGCGGTGTTGGAGGTCTCGACCGAGGTGTGGCAGTAGCGGCAGTCGATGCCGTCGTCGCCCGTGTGGTGCTTGTGCGAGAACTGGACGGGCTGCTGCACCTCGATGAACTGGCCCGTGTTGTAGGAGGAGCGGTTGATCTCGGCGAGCACCCAGAGCGAGGCGGCGACCAGAAAGATGCCGCCGAAGATGCTGACCTTGGCGATGGTGTTGGTGCTGTGGTGGAAAATCTGCATGCTCTTCCCCGACCGTCTTGTGACTCCTGGAACAAGGCCGGCCGGACTCTAACAACCCTTCCGACCCGGCGGGGCGCTTGCCGCGCCCGCGGCGCCGCGGGGAGAGACGCCCAACGCCTCGGCGCGCGGCCCTCTGGCGAGGGCGCTGCGCGCGCGGGCTCGACGCCTGCGGCCTCCCGCTCCACTTCAGGGAAAGCACGCTTCCGCGAAAGCCTTCTCGGCTGCACCACCAATATTTCAGAACTGCTTGGGTGTCTTAGTGATACTACTTTTTTCCCCGCCGGGCAAGCGCTTATTCAAAATTTAGGTATGAATATTGACCCGCGCCGCACATTAAGAAATCTAATAAGCCACGGGGCCCCCGAGCCGGGCGAGCTTTCAGACGCGAAGAGGCCGCCGGGGAACACCTTGCCCGGCGGCCTCTTCGCGTGTCGCTCACTTCACCGTCAAGGGGTCTTATTAAGAATCACGTCCCAGGCCCAGCGCCCGGTCTTCGCCCCCTTCGCGTCGTCAACTTTAGCGCGGTAGCGGAACTGGTTGCCGTATTCGTCGGTGCGTTTTGACACCTTATAGTCGAGGTGTAGCACCAACACATCCAACGACGGCAGGGTGTGAAGCTCGCCCGCCTCGGAGAAGCCATTATGATTCACGTCCCGCCAGAGGCGGAGGTACTGGAACACCGCGTCTGCTCGGTCAATTTTGCCGTCGCTGTTACCGCCGCTCCCCGCGCCGTCGAGAACGGCCAAGGCGCGGAAGCCGTTAGGTGAGGCGGACGCGGGCTGCGGAGTTACGCCGCCGAACAACTCTTCGCCCCCGTCTATTGTGCCGTTGCCGTTGCGGTCGAGCGCCAGCCAGGCGTCGTCCGAGTCGGCGAGCGTCCACGAAATTTTTTCCGGCGCGCCGTCGCCCGTTAGATCGAAGGTGATGCCGTCGGCGGCGGCCGTCAGCCGGAATCCGTCCCCGGCCGTGTCGATGAGGATCGGCGTGCAGGAGTAGCAGACGCAACGGCACTGAGTTTCACTCCAATACTCATCATAGTGACAGGGGTACTGCTGTTCTGGACACCACTGCCCGCCCCCGCCCTCACACTCGCACAAGACATAATTCCAAGTGCCGCCGCTGTTACCGCACGACTGGGCCGCGAAAGGGTCGCAAGGCGGGTAGCTGTAGTTGTTCCTGTCTTTGACCACGCCGTTGTCACAGGGCGTCGGGCCGGAGAGGCCGTAGCTGGTGTCGTTGTAGGCCGGAGTGATGCACGGGTTCTCGGGACTCGGGTTCGGCGGGTTGGCGCACGGCACCCCGACCATGACGGAAGATTTAACCGTCGTGCAGTTGCGGCACTCGGCCAGGCCGAAGGTGTGACCTATTTCGTGGGCCATCGTCTGGGCCAGAGCGGTGCAGTCGGTCACGTTGGGGTCAATGTTCGACACCGAGTTCAGGCGGTAGGCCCCGTTCGTCTGCCCCCTTTCTTCGCCTACTCCGCCGTCCCCCGGAGCTTGCCGGTTCACCTGCATGATGTTGCTGCCGTTTATGGTGAGAGTACCTTGGGGGCTCAGGGTACCGAGTTGGTTCGTGGTGTAAACGGCAGTGAATTTAACCCCCGACTGATTCCCGCCGTTGCCGCTCATTGCGTTCCAGTTATCAAAAGCCGTCTTCAGGCAGTTGAACTGAGCCTGAGTGAACTGATTGGCGTTGATGTGTACGGTCACCCGCGCGTTGGGGGGCCAGGCTGCGGCGGGGCTGAGAAAATCCGGCGCGGTGCAGTCTTGCTGTGCGCCGGAGTGGGGGGACAGGGCGAGGGAAGAGATGATGAGGAGCCCGATAACAACCGCCCCGGCCGCCGCTGTCGAGCGGCGGCGTCCCGTGCGCGGGCTCATCTAAGCCCCCCTTCCGGGGGAGTTGAAAGGGCCTCGCGGATTTTATTTAAGAAGCTCGATTCGTCCGCGTCTTTGAAGGCGGCGAACTGCTTTAGGTGCGGGGCCTTTTCGGACAGGCCGTCGAGCGGGACTACTTTGCCGCCCCGCAGTTCATACCCGGTAAGGATTGAAAAGACCTGCCCCTCGTCGTGCCAGCGCAGGAACAGCACATATCGGTGGCCGGCGCGCGGCATCGTCCTACCGAACTCCCCGCGCACCAGCGACTTTCCCGAGGGCAACCTGACCACGCCGCCGCGGCGCTCGGCACTGATGACCGTGCCGGGCGCCAGCGGCGCGGACGGGCTCTGCTTAAGCACGTCGTCCAGCAGGAGGGTGAATTCGGAATAGACGCTGGTCTTATCATTGGACAAATAGGCGCGAGCGTCGGTCACCTTCCCGACGACCACCGCGTCGCTCTCGCGCGCGGGTAGGGGGGACTGCGTAGGGCCGTGGCTGACCGGCAGGTCTAGCGCGACCTCTGGAGACTTGTCACTCAGTACAAACCTTTGAACGTCGGCGCCGCCCCCGGGGTAGTCGTAACGCTTGCCCCTCTCCCGCCGCAGGGCCTTCTCCTTCGGGTCGGAAGCCTCCGGCGCGTTGAAGTTGACTTCCGGCGCGTTGATCTCGGTGTCAGCGTCCTGCCGTACGGGAGGGCGCAGCACATTGCTCTGGCTGCGTATCCCCGTGGCTACGGCGGCGGCGAGAAGAGCAAATGATACGAGAAACAGCACGTATCTTTTGAGACGCATACTTACTCCTTCACGTCGAGTACGACTTGGCGAGAGGTGACAGGGCTTTCTAAGCGATTGGGGGAACAGCGTGGGGATCGGATGGGCAGGCTTATACACCCGCCAAACGTTCCGGGTCAAGCATCGCCGCGCGCCTTACTCGCCGGAGGTGAGCCGCTGTGACTGGTACGTGTTCCTCGTCGCGGGGCCGTAGACAGGAGCCGGCAGACTACTGTCGAGGGAGCCCGGCGGACTCATGCGCCGCCGGGCTCCTTCGTCTTTAACGTCTTCTAGCGGCGGCCGAAGACGAGGGCGAGGAGGATGACGACGAAGAGGACGGCGAGGACGAAGAGGGCGATCTTCCAGACGCTGTAGGGGCGCTCGCCCTGCACCTCGCCGGTGCGGCCGTTGACGACGACCTGGTAGACCTTCTCCTGGAAGCGATACGCGCCGACGTAGACGGGGAGCAGGAGGTGCTTGAAGGTGACGGCCGAGTAGTTCGTGTCGATGTTCGAGACGCGCTGCTCGTCGCCGCCGATGTCTCGGCGCACGTCCGCGTCGATGGCGGGGCGGGTCGCCTGCTTCGCCAGCTCGAAGCCCTCGGCGAGGTTCACCTGGTAGCGCTGCGCCTTGTAGCCGGAGAGGTAGGCCGGGTCGTACCCGGTCAGCTCGCCCAGGTCCCACGGCTCGAGCGCGGCGAGCCGGTTGGGCGGCAGGGACTTCGTCGCGGGGACGAGGAGGTCGTCGAACCAGCGCTCGACCGTCCCCGAGGCGGGGTGCCAGCGCGTGTGCCGCACCTGGCGCGTGCGCTCCACCGTGTTCCCCTGCGCGTCGCGCTCCGTGTAGTGCTCGGTCGTGTAGTAGTGCTCGCCGCGCTCGCCCGCGTAGCGGCTCACCGCGTAGGCGTCGTACGTCCAGAAGGGGATGTAGACGCCGCCCAGGCCGTCGTGCGCGGCCATCTTCTTCAGGGCGTTCGGCGCGAACCAGCGCGAGCCGATCCAACGGCCGACGAAGCCGGTGGCCGCGTCCCGCGTCACGCGGAAGGGCAGCACGCCCTCGGGCGCGACCACGGGGTCGGCCGAGCGCGGCTGCGCGACCATCGGGCTCCCGCAGAAGTCGCACTCGCCCGCGACCATCGGCGGCGTGAAGGTGACGGTGGCCCCGCACGTCTGGCAGGCGACTTCGAGCGCGCCCTCGGCGAGCGTGCCCATCTGGTCGGCGTGCAGTTGCAGGTACTGCTCGTAGGAGCGCTCCTCGACGGCGGCGCCGGTCGGCTCGATGCGCTCCTGCCGGCCGCAGTACGGGCACGTCAGGTTCCCGCCCTCCGGCGCGAACTGCAAGTCGGCCCCGCACCCGGGGCAGCGGAAGCGGTGGACTTTCTGTTGGGGGGCTGCCTGTTGCTGCATGAGTTGAGTAGACAGTAGTCAGTAGTCAGTAGAAACCCCTTCCGAACCAGAGCATCAGTGTATCAGTGTCAACGACCGCGGCGCGGAGCGCTACTGTCTACCGACTACTGTCTACTGCCTACTCAGCACCGAAAGGTGCGGATTGCCGCGCCGCCGCCAGACGAAGCCGTCGAGGATGTAGTGCGTCGCCTGCGGGAGCGCGAGCAGGGGGACGAGGAAGACCTTCAAAGAGTCCAAGTCCCACGCGCCGCCGAAGAGCCACGCGCGCTCGTGCCAGACGCCCCTGTCCCAGAGGAGTTCCTCCGCGTAGGCCAGCACCCACAGCGTCGCGAGGAAGACCGGCCAGCGCGCGAGCGTCCGGTAGACCTTCCCCGCCTGCGCGGAGCGCGCGCGCGCGTAGAACCAGACGAGCGCCGCGTAAGGCACGCCGTGGAGAAGGACGTTCGTCACCGTGAAGGCGTAGTCGGAGTCGTAGGCGACGATGCCGACGTACCAGCAGACGGCTGTCGTCAACACTACCAAATCCTTCCCAGGGTTCCCGCGCCCCTCGACCAGCCACGCGTGCGCGGAGCGGAGCGCGTACGCCCCGAGCGCGAGGCAGTAGAGGGGGAAGGCCGCCGACTCGACCCACGCGGGCAGGCCCGCGAAGTCGCCCGGCAGGAACCACCAGAAGCGGCGCGGCAGGTGCGCGTGCCAGTACGCGAGCGGGTATAGAGTAGCCGCGTAGACGGCGGCCGCGTCCACGCACCACCCGGCGCGCCCGCGCTCGCCCGCGCGCGCGCGGTAGAGCGCCACCCAGCCGTACTGCTGCCGCACGAAATGAAAGACCGCCAGGTAGGCCAGCGCCCGCCAGAAGAGCGCCTCCGACTCGGAGTAGAGCGCCACCGACAGCGCCAGCGCAATCGACGGCGCGAGCACGTAGAGCGACAGACGCCGCTTCAACTCCTCTTTGTCGAAGTAGACGCGGAAGGCCGTCGCGTAGACGTGCGCCACGTCCACCAGAAGCACCGCCGGCACCCACGCCCAGTCCGGCGAATCCCCCTCCGACACGCCCGCGCGCGCCCCGACCCACAGGAGCAGGAGCGACGCGAGCGCGCTCCCGCCGAAGACGCACACGTCCACGCGCGGCGAGAAGAGCCACCACGAACGCTGCGGCGCGGCCGCCGGTGCTTCGGCGGCCGGGACTGCTTCGACGCTGGTCAGGGGTTCGGCGGACATACGCGCGCGGCGCGGCCGAGTTTATACTGTGCCCGCCCGGTTTGAGAAGATGTCAGATATAGATAGATAGATGACCGAACGGAACGGACACGCCGAGACGGCGAAGCAGCGGCGGGCGCGGCGCGCGCTCGAACGGCAGTTGGACTACCAGCGCGCGAAGGCGGCGCGGGCGCGCGGCCACGAGGCCGACTACGTCGAGGCGATGCGGCGGCGCTCGGCGCGCGTGCGCGAGAAGCTGGAGAGGGTGCGCGCCATCCCCGAGGACGCGCGCGTGCTCGAAGTGGGGAGCGGCGCGCACGGGCTCGTCTTCTTCTTCGGCACGACGCGCGGCGTGGGCGTAGACCCCCTGGCCTGCGACTACGCCGCACTCTTCCCCGCCTGGCAGAGCCGCGCACGCACCATCGCCGCCGCGGGCGAGCGCCTGCCCTTCGCCGACGCCTCCTTCGACGTGGTGCTCTGCGACAACGTCGTAGACCACGCCGAAGACCCGGCGCGCATCGCGCAGGAGTTGGCGCGCGTGCTCGCCCCCGGCGGCCTCCTCTACTTCACCGTCAACTTCCACCACGCCGTCTACTCGGCCGCCGCGCGTCTGCACTCCGCCTGGAACGCCGCGGGCCTGGCGCTAGAGGTCGGCCCCTTCGCGGATCACACCGTCCACCTCACGCTCGGCGGCGCGCGCTCGCTCTTCGACGGCCTCCCGCTGCGCGTTATCTCTGAAACCGGCAACGTCGCCGACGCCAGACGCGCCGCGCGCCAACGCCCCCCGCGCCACGCGGGCGACCGCCTCAAACGCCTCTTCTTCAAGAACGCCCTCTACGAACTAATCGCCGAGCGCGAATAAGCGGGTCAGCCTCTCATGCTCTCGGTCTTGACGCCGCGGGCGGCGAGGACTTCTTCGGCGGCGCGCAGGCCGTGGTCGAAGGCTTCTTCAAAGAGGGCGACGCCGGAGAGGTCTGTGTTGGCGAAGTGGACGGGGCCGGACGGCCTCTGCGCCTGAACCCGCGCGCCGCCCCACTGGAAGCCGACGCGGGGCCGAATCATCGCGTGCCCCCAGCGCATCACGTCGAGGCGGCGCGTGAGCGCGCGTATGTCGCGGTGGGCGCGCCCGAGGTCGGAGAGCGTGACTTCGGCCCACTCGTCGCGCCCGGCCGAGAGGAGGCGGGCGCGCGCCTCGCGCGGGCTCTGTTCGGTGAGCGGGTAGTAGTATGTGAAGACCGTCGGGCCGCGCTCAAGCCCCCGCTGGTGCGTGGCCGTGACGTAGCCGAGCGAGGGGCTCTCGTAGAGCACGTTGTCCCACGCCGCGGGGAAGCCGAACCCCGCGCCCGGGCGGTCGGAGAGGAAGAGGTTTGCGACCATCCACGCCCCGTACTCGAACTCCGCGACGTGCGGCGGGCACGCGCCCTCGCGGTAAGACTTCAAGAGGTACTTCGTCAGGAACTGCGGGGCCGCGAAGACGACCCGCTCCGCGCGAAAGCCTACGGCCCCGCGCCCGTCGCGCCCGACCGCGACGACCTCCGCCGTGCTTCCGACCCCGCGACTTTCAACCGCCCGCACGTCGGCGACGGCGAGGCCCAGACGTACGTGGCGGCGCGCCTTCTCGTAAAGATGATGCACGAGGCGGCCGTTCCCCTCGGGCCACGTGATGAGCGGCTGCGCCTCCGCGCCCGGCCCCTTCATGCGCGAGGCGAAGTAGAAGAGCCCGGCCCACGCGCTCGCCTCTTCGACGCCCAGCCCGTAGTCGTCGCGGCACCCGTAATCGACCAACCAGCGCAGGCGCTCCGAAGTGAAGCCGCGCGCGCGCATCCACCTGCCCATCGAGACGCGGTCGAGCGCCGCGACCTCCGCGTCGTCCGAACAACGCGCGACGGGAATCGCGAACGCGCGCCGCCCCTTCGCGTCGCGCCACGCGGCCCACACGTCAACCTCCGCGTTGAAGAGTTGGAGCTGCCGCGCGTCCTCCTCGCTCGCTCCCGCGTGCAGGTAGAGCCCCTCGTACCAGCGCCCGCGGTAGAAGACGCGCTCCTCCGGGTCGCGGCAGAGGAACTGCTCCGCGACGACCGGCTCCCCTTCGGCGTCCGCGCCTTCGAGCACCCCCAGCTCGTCGAGCAGCGTGACGAGCGCGCGGTTCTCCTTCTGCGGCGCGGGCAGGTAGTGCGCGCCCCAGGGGTAAGGCACCACGCCGTGCTCACTGCCCGAGCGCGCCGTCCCGCCCGGCGCGGCTTCGAGTTCGAGCAGCACGAAGTCCTCGAACCCCGCGCGCAGAAACCTCCAGGCCGCCGCGAGCCCCGCCACGCCGCCCCCGACTATCACGACGCCCGCCCTCTCCCAGGTCTCGGGCTCCGGCCTCAGCCCGTCGCGGATGAGATGGCCCACGCCGTCCGACACGCCGACGACTTCGCCCTCCGGCAGGGGCGGCCGGGCCTCGCGCCCGCCGCACGCGGCCAGCGCGAACGGCGCGCCGAGGAAGGCCGCCAGCAGTTCCCTTCTCGTCAGCACGCGCCCGCCCATCAGAACAGCTTCGCCTGGAGACCTATCTCGACGAACGTCGCGACCGCCAGCGCGACGTAGAGGACGATGAAGAGGTAGCGCGCCGGCTTCCTCCAGTTGTCTATCCCGCCTCTGGCGAGGAAGAGGAACGCCGTGGCGGCGTGGAAGAGGGCCGTCACCCACCTGCCGAAGACCCCCAACTGGAGGACGGACATGAGCAGGAAGACCGCGACCGCCGCCCGCATGAGCCCCCGCGCGTGCCTCTTCGCGGGCTCCGCCTGCGCCGAGTCGGCCGGCCCCGCGTTCGTCAACTCACCCGGCGTCGGAGGGCGCGCGGCCGGCGCGTACGGCGCGGGCTCCTCGAACGCGGCCTTCGTGCGCTCCTGCGTCTTCATCCGCGCCTCCTTTCATTCGTAGCGCCGCCACTCGGCCTCGTAGTAGCGGACGAGCGACTGGTTGTCGAGGCGGTTGACCTCGACGGGGACGGGGCCGAGGTCGGCCGAGAGCATGAACATCGCCGGGAGCGAGGCGTCGTCCAGGAACTTCAGCGCGACCCGCGGCGCGCGCGCAGGCACGTCGAACGGCTCGCGCCGCGCGAGCGCGAAGCCCCAGACCCCGAACGAGGGCACGGCCGTGTGGTAGGGGCGCACCTGAAGGCCCGCGGCTTCGAGCGTGCGCACGATGCACCAGTAGGAGCTGCGCGCGAAGAGCGGCGACGTTGACTGCACGCTCACGGCGGCGTGGGGCGCGAGCCGCGCCTTGAGCATGTGGTAGAAGCGCGTCGTGTAGAGCTTGCCGAGCGCGAAGCTGTTCGGGTCGGGGAAGTCCACGACGGCCGCGTCGAAGGGCGGCACCTCGCGCTCCAGCCAGATCATCGCGTCCTCGTTGACGACGCGCACGCGCGGGTCCTGGAAGGCGTTCTCGTTCAGGCGCGCGAGCGGCGGGAAGCGGCGCGAAAGCTCCGTCATGTCCGGGTCGAGGTCTACGAGCACGGCCTCCTCGACGGACGGGTGCTTCAAGACCTCGCGCAGCGCGAGCCCGTCGCCGCCGCCGAGGATGAGGACTCGCCGCACCGGGCGATTGCCCTCGGACGCGAGCGCCAGCGCCGGGTGGACGAGCGCCTCGTGGTAGCGGTACTCGTCGGCCGAGGAGAATTGCAGGTTGCCGTTGAGGAAGAGCTGGAAGCCCGCGCGGTTGCGCGTGACGACGATGCGCTGGTAGTGCGTCGTCTTCGTGTAGACGATGTCGTCGGCGAACAGCGCGTCCTCCGCGAGCGAGGTCAGCGCGTCGGCCTTAATGAAGGCCACGGCCAGCAGCGCCATCACCACGGCTCCTTGCGCCCGCAGCCGCGTCACGCTCCCGCCGATGAGCGGCCGCATCAGCCACGTCGCCCACAGGCCGACCCCCGCGTTGAAGAAGCCGAAGAGCAGGCTCGTCCGCACCAGCCCGAGGCGCGGGACGAGGAAGATGGGGAAGAGCAGCGACGCGATGAGCGCGCCCGCGTAGTCGAAGGCGAGCACGCGCGCGACCAGCTCCTTGAAGTCGAGGTGGTCTTTCAGAATCCTCATCAGCAGCGGAATCTCCAACCCCACCATCACGCCGATGAGGAAGACCAGCCCGTAGAGCACGACCTGGAAGTAGCTCAGGTGCGCGAACGTCAGGAAGAGCAGCGGCGCGGAGAAGCCGCCCAGCGCGGCCACGGCCAGCTCCACGTCCACGAACCGCCGCGCCAGCTCCTTCTCCACGAACCTCGAAAGCCACGAGCCCGCCCCCATCGCGAACAGGTAGATGCCGATGATGAGCGAGAACTGCGTCACCGAGTCGCCCAGGACGTAGGACGCCAGCGTCCCCGCCAGCAGCTCGTAGACGAGCCCGCAGGTCGCGATGACCAGGACGTTGAGGAAGAGGATGGGGGTTCGATTCATAAAGCAGTACGCAGTAGGCAGATGGCAGTAGGCAGTCGCTCCGCGCTGCTGGTGTTGAAGGTTAACCCGGAGCCTTTGGCAGCGGCGTTCTTAACTGCCTACTGCCATCTGCCTACTGCCTACTCAACTAAGGTTTTTGTCTCCGTTTCCCCCTCGGGAACCGCAGCCGTGTCTTCTCGACGACGGCGGTTCGCCCCTCGAACTTTCTGGGGCTCCGGCTGCGCGCGAAAGCTATCAGGCGGCCTTCGACCTTTTCAATGCTCTCACCCTTCCTCTGCTCGAAGACGACTATGCCCGAGTGCGTATCGCGCGGGTAAGTGTCAACGTCGGCGAAGCCGAGGTCGAGCGTGAACAATATGCGTCCCTCGACTGTCGTCTCATAAAGCAGGAGGGAGTCGCTGGCCTTTTCCAGTCGTTCGTCCCGCGCGGTCTGCACGTCGTGTCCTAAGTCTTCGAGGATGGATGCCAGGTGAGGCGAGAGGTTATGGTCGAGCTTAATTTTCATTCGCGTGGACGTACGTCACGGCCGCGTCTATGTCGTCGCGCGTGAGGTCGGGGTAGCGGAGCATCAGGTCGTCGTAAGACATCCCACCCTTCAGAGAGTTGATGATGCTGCTGACCATAATCCGCAACCCGCGTATGCAGGGCTCGCCGTGACAGACCTGCGGGTCAACGGTCACGCGCTTGAGCAAACTCCTCAACCTGCTCTCGGTCATGTCGGAGCGGGTGAAGGGGCTTTCGGCGGCGTAGTCTTTGACTCTCTTCACAGGCACGGCGTCTCCTCCCGCATAATTCTAGTCCCGCGGGGGGGTAAAAGCCACAGCGCGGCCCGAAGCTCTTAAACGGCCGAACGAGCCCTCACCCCTGTATGGCCGCGGAGATGATGAGGGAGATGCCGATGATGACGGCCCCGATGACGATGGCGAGCGCCGTGTTGTGATCCTCCTCCAGCTCCTTGCGGATGGAGAAGGGGCTGGCCTTGACCATGATGAAGTAGGCGAGGCCGAAGACGAGCAGGCCGAAGGCGGTGAAGATGGCGGTGGTGACGAGCACGGGCGCCAGCTCCTCGAACTTCACCACCAGGCCGAGGGCTGTGGCCGGGCTGGACAGGTTGAGCATCATTTTCCTCCGTGGTAGCCGGAATGCCAGAAGTGGAAAGAGCGGTAGCCGCCCGGCGAGTTGCGCACGTCGGCCGGGAGCACCTGCCGCGACGCGGTCGTCAACTCCCACCCGCTCCACGCCGCCACGGCGTAGAGCACGAGCAGTCCGCCGCCGAGTAGTAAGTAGATTTTACTGAGCATGTCTCTCCTGGGTTTTGGGTTTCGGGTGTTAGGTGTTGGGGCAAGGCAATGGTCTTACCCAACACTTAACACCCGAAACCCAAAACCTATCCTCTCCTCTTCGCCGCGGGCTTCAGCTCCCGCAGCACGCCCTTCTTGTAGACCCAGGTCGAAGGGGGCGGGCGGCGGAAGCCGGGCTCGCGCGACTGCCAGAGTTGGTAGTAGCCGGGGAAGCCGAGGGTCAGCTCCTCCTCGGGCAGTTGCTTGAGCGTGATGGTCGGCGAGTCGGCGCAGTCGCCGAACTCGTCGCTCACCTCGACCTTGTCCGCCGAGACGACGCGGACGACGCGGAACTGCGCGGGGCAGGCGTTGCCGCCCGAGTTGAAGGAGACGACCGCCACCTCGCCCTGCGAGAGGTTCGGGAAGAACGCCTCGAAGTGGACGAAGGACTCGCCCTCGGTCTCGAAGACCTTCCGCCCGCCCAGGCGCAGCTCCCACTTGAGGTCGGCCTCGTCGCCCACGCGGTGGATGCCGAGCACGCCCGCCTTCGTCGGCAGGGTCTCGCCGTCGCCCCCGCCCGCCTGCGCGCGCGCGGGCGCGTTTAAGAGGAGGAGCGCGGCGACGATAAACGCCGCGCTCAGTGTCGAACGTCTGTTGTCAGTCATCGTCACCACCGTCGTCGCCGCCTGACGCGTAAGGGTTGAAGGCGCTGTCGGCCCAGCGCCGCCGCTCGAAGCTGAAGTGCCGGAAGGCGAAGAGCACCGGTATCAACGAGAGCCCGACGAGCAGAAGCAGGAGGTTCACCATGCGCGGCACGCCCTGCTCGACGCGCACGGTGACGGCGGGCGGCGCCGACTGGTTCCAGTTCTCCCACTGCGCTTCGAGCCGCATCGTGTAGCGCCCCTCGGGCAGCGCCGGCAGGTAGGCCACGTGCTCTCGGTCACCCTCCGTCCACGACTCGCCGTCCTCGACGCCGTGGTAGTACTCCATCGGCAGGTCGAACTGCTGCACGAGCCCCGTCTGCTCGTCTATGAGGTCGCCCGCGACGTAGACCCAGTTGTTGTCCGCGTTCGAGCGCCCCGTCACGCGCAGGTTGCGCCCGCCCTTGATGTCGAGCGGGTCTGTGAAGATGACCTGCGTCTTCTCGTTGCCGCCGTCGGCGTTCGCCGCGGCCTGCGCCGCCTGCGCGGCGGCGGCCTGCGCCTGCGCGATGCGCTGCCGGACGGCCTCCTGTATCTCCGCGGCCGAAGCGCCCGGCCGGATCGCGGGCGTCGGGCCCGGCGTCGGACCGGCGGCGGGCTGCGCCTGCAAGGTGTAGGTCTGCTCGAAGACGACCGTGCGCGGCGCGGTCACCATGAAGAAGACGCCGAGCACGACCGCGGCCAGGCTGAGCAGCGCCCAGTAGCCGTAGACCTTCTTGTGCGGCCAGGGCTGGTTCGGCGCGACCGTGCTTGGGCTTGGGAGATCGACGTTGAACTTCTTCTCGATCTCCTTAATCGGGGTGTAGGTGCCGAGCGACCAGTTGATCTCTTCGGCTGCGATCTGTCCGCCGCCGCGCCGCCCCGAGGAGACGGGCACCTCCTTCGAGAGCATGAGCGGCGCGTTGACGTAGTCGGTGGCCTGCGCCTGCTCGCCCGCCTTGACCTTCCAGTAGAACTCGCCCTCGACGTACTCGACGCGCGCGACCGCGTGCTGGAACATCTTGAAGCGACGCCCGCCGTGCAGGGCCGTGGAGCCGGCCTCCGTGACCTCGCCCGGCGGCACCGACGTGACGTAGCTCCAATGCCCGTCCGACTCGACGAGCCAGCGGAAGCCGACGGCCGGGTTGTAGAGCAGGTACTCCTGCCAGAAGTAGCGCACGCCCTCGAACTCGACGCTGCGCACCATGTAGCCGATGACGGTGAACGGCCGCCCCTGGAACTCGGCCGTGCCGCCCAAAGGGATGGACTTGCCCCAGCCTTTGCGTTCGAGCGTCTTCAGATATTTCAAACGCCCCTGGCTCGCGTCGAGCAGAGACCCGCAGTTCGGGCAGCCGACGCGCTCCGTCCTGTCGGGCACGCGCAGCTCCAAAGGCCCGCCGCAGTTCGGGCAGCTCAACTGCGTCGCCGTAACGGCCCTCGCCTCGCGCTCGGTCGTGCGCTGCGCGTGCGCGAGCCCGAGTTCCGCGAGCGTCGTCTCGCGCCCCATGAAGACGAGCGGCGGCTGCTCACCGAAGTCGAGCGTGCCGAAGACGCCGCCCGCGCCCGAGAGGTCTGCGTAAAGATGGGTCTCGCCGGGCGTGAGCCGGTACGGAATCTCGCCCTCGGCCGCCAGCATCCGCGCCGTGCCCTTCTCGGCGACCACGGGCGGCTGCTGCGCCGGGATGGCCCAGACCTGCTGGCCGAGTTGGAGTGAGTCGAAGGAGGGGAGCGCGTTGGGCGAAGGGACTTGAGTCTGGAAGGTGAGGTAGAAGCGCCCTTGGGCCTCGGCGAGCCAGCCCCAGCGGCCGTCGGCGAAGGCCGCGTACCACTCGTCCCAGAAGCCGCCGGCCGCGTGCTGCAACTGCGCGCGCCCCGTCAGCTCGAAGGCCACGCCGAGGAAGACGCCGCGCAGACCCGTCTGGAGCGGCGAGCCCGACTCGACCACGTCGGAGACTTTACCCAGGTCTTCGATGCCGCGGTCGGTGCGCGCCACGACCGAGTGGCAGAACTCGCAGACGACCACGACGGAGGAGCCCGTCTTGAAGAGAACCTCCGCGCCGCACGCGGGGCAGCTCGCGCGCAGCGCCATCAGGCTTCACCCCCGCTCGCGTCCGCCCGGACTTCGTCGCCCGCCCGCCTGACGCTGCGCACAGAGACTTCGCGCGCGCCTATCAACTCGCCGAGCCGTTCGGCCCAGGGCCACTCGGGGCGCTCGCGGCAGCAGTAGAGGTTGAAGGTGGCGACGCCGAACTCGGGGTAGGTGTGGCAGGCGAGGTGCGACTCGGTCAGCATGGCGAGCCCCGTCGCCCCGCCCTCGCCGGGGAACTTGTGCCAGAGCTGCTCTCCGACGACGCGCAGGTCCAGCTCGCGGATGGCGCGCGCGAAAACGTCGCGCAGACGTTCCACGTCGCGCAGCGCCTCGGCGTCGCACCCCGACGCCTCGATGAGCCATTCCGTCCCGACAGTCAACATTACTTGGAGAAGTACGACAAGAGCGGCGGTGTCGTTCGGACTGAACGGGTGCGAGGATAGGATAAGCGGCGACCCTTTGCAACACCCTTCTTGCAAGCCGGCCGGGCGCGCGCCGTTCTAAACTCAGCCCCGGCCCGCGACACCTTTAAAGAGGAGACCGAACATGCAGAAGCCGCTCCGACTCTTCCCCGCCCTGCTCCTGACCCTTCTGACCCTATCGGCACACGCGCCCGCGCAGACGCAGGGCGCGGCCGCGCACCTGACCGTCTACGACGCTGGTCTAGCCGAAATCCTCGAAGAGCGCACGGTCGAGCTACAGCCCGGCCTCAACCAGGTCGAGTGGCGGAGCCTCATGCCGAAAGCCTACACGCGCACGCTGCGCGTCACGGCCGAGGACGCGGAGGTCGTGCGCGTGGACGTGACCCAGGACGGCGTCGAGGTGCGCGGCCAGCGCTCGCCCGTCCTCCACATCTCCATACAGAACCGCGGGCGCGCCGGCCGGCGGCGCGTGCAGGTCGATTACCTCGCGCCCGACATCAGTTGGCGCGGCGACTACTCGCTCGTGCTCGCGCCGACGCAGAACGGCGCGCCGCCCGCCTCGGGAACGCTCGACTCGTGGGTCGCGCTCCACAACAACACGGGGACGGACGTGCGCGGCGGGACGGTTGACCTCGTGGCCGGGGAGGTCGCGCTGCTGACGGAGGACGGCCAGCTCCGCGGCGATTACGCGGCGCAGCGCACGGCGCAGATGAACAGCACCGACGCGGAGAGTGAGGAGGCCGCGCCCGGCTCTGCGGCCGAGGCTTCGGGCTTGAGCGCCTTCAGCCGCTTCCGCCTCGGGCGCGACTTGGCGCTCAACGCGAACGCGCCGGTGAGCCGCCTGCCGCTCTTCCAGGGTAAGCCCCTGGCGGTCACGCAGCGCAACGTCTTCGAGAGCGAGTACAACCGGCAGACGCTCGCGCGCGGCGGCTTCGTGCTCATCCCGCGGGGCCTTGAGGTGCGCCTCGTCTCGAAGAACCCGACCGACGCGCCGATGCCCGCGGGGCAGGTCACGATCTACGCGCGCACCGAAGCCGTCACGCAGGTCGTTGGTCAGGATCGCATCCCCCTGACGCCGCCGGGCGGCGAGTTCAGCGTCACGCAGGGCCGCTCGTCCACGCTCTTCGGCACGCGCCGCGTGCTCGAGCGGCGGCAGATCGAGTACAGGAGCCAGGAGGGGAACACTCGCTACAGGATCGTCACGCGAGTCGAGGTCGTCCTGATTAACCGCGGCGCGCTCGAAGCGGAGGCGTTCGTCCGCGAGGGAGTCGAGCCGTTCGGCGACAACCAGTGGACGATTCAGGAGTCGTCGGCCCCGCACGAGCGCCTCGCCGCCAACACCTTCCAGATGCGCGTCCGCGTCCCGGCCGGCGGCAAGACGACCGTCACCTACACCGTCGAGAACAAGTAGGTCAGAACCACCCGCGGTAGCGGGTGGTTCTGACCTGGACTCCTAACAGGCATATGAACACACAGACTCTGACATCACGCAGTCCCCTTCTCCTCCTCGCCGCGCTCTGCCTTTGCATGAGCGCGGCGGCGCAAGTTCAGAAGGAGCGGGCGCAGGAGTTCCGGCCGACCGCCGCGCAGCGTGCGGAGGCACAGCGCCTGCGCGGGGCGCTCGCGGCGGCGGTCGGCGAGCACTTCGAGGTCGCGCGCGACAGGCTCACGCGGCGTTCTAACTGGCACGGCGGGGGCGTCTACTGGCTCGCGCACCTGCGCGCTCAACGCCCCGGCGAGTTCCACGTGCAGTACAGGTACAGGTACAAAGACCACGTCCGCCCGGAAGACCCGCTCTACACCTTCGTCGAGCACAAGGCGTCCGTCCGCGTCGGCCCGCGGGGCTGCCCGCGCCGGCCCCGTTATACCTTCGTCTGCGTCGGCGACACGGTCATCCTGCCCGTCGTCCTCAACGACTACACAGAGCACACCTTCCGGCTTGAGTCGCGGGCCTACACGCCCGGCGACGAGTCCTCGGAGAAGAGTTGGCGCGAGATGGAGGAGGCGGGGCTCTTCCGCGAGCCGGTGCCGAACCCGGCCGCGGAGTTCATGAGGTACATCGGGCGGAGCGCGCACTACAGCCCGCACCGCGCGCCCGGCTACACGATGACCTACGCGGCCACCTTCGAGGCCGTCAAGCCCGGCAGCTTCAACCTCTCGGCCGGCGCGGCATCGGTGCCCGTCGTGGTCGTCGCGCCGGGGCAGGCCATCACCGTCCTCTCCGCGCGGAACGACGTGCACGCCTACAGCGAGCGCTTCTCCTCGACCGGCGGCGGCAACAACTACCTGACGACGCCCGTCATCCTACAGGTCGGCGAACGCCTCACGCTCGAATACCTCACCTACAGCCGCCGCGGCCGCTCCGAAGGCGGCGAGAACAGGGAGGCGCTCGAAGCGACCGTCAAAGACCGGCCGCCGTCCATCGCGCTCCTCCCCTTCCGCGTAGACCCCGCGCGCGACTTCAACGAGTGGCTCGTCGAATTCCTCACAGCCGCCCCACGACCCAACGCGGCCACGCGGTGAACAGCACGGCGATGCCCAACAGGCCGAGGAAGTTCAGCAGGAACCCGAACGCCACCAGGCGGGGGAGGCCGCCGAGGATGCCCGCCAGCGTGAGCAAGCCGATCAGCGCGTAGAGCAGGAACAGCCCGCCGCCCCAGAGGAGCACCTTGCTGTCGCCGCCCCACATGAAGACGGTCGAGAGCGCCAGCGTCGCGAGGCTGATGAGCAGCCACTTCCAGAAGCTCGCCGCGGCGACGCCCGTCACCAGCGGCCCCGTGACTTCGGCCGCGTCGAGGAGCGCCGTCGTGCGCGCGTTCTCGACCACGTCCGAGACGGCCGCGCCCGTGGCGCAGAGCGCGGCGAAGGCCGCGAGCCAGACCGCCAGATTCCATCCGCCGAGCGAGAAGTCGCGCCGGGCGAGCAGCACCGACAGCCCCGCGAACAGCAGCCAGTAGGCGACGATGAAGACGTTGTCGAAGGCGAGGCCCCTGCGCAGCTCGGCCCGCTTGCCGTCCTCGGAGTCGAGGAACCCCTGCACGTCGCCCGCGTCGTCAACGAACCCCATCGCGAGCGCCGGCATCGCCTCAAGCCCGCGCGCCTTCCCCTTGAACTTGTAGCCGTTCTGGCCCGCGAGCATCTTCGTCACCGCCGACACCAGCACCACCCCGCCGGCCAGCGACATCAGGCATGCGAGCACGCCGACGGCGCGCACGAGCTTCTCCATGGCTTCAACTCCTCGACGGCCCTACTCAACCTCGTCCCCCCCGCCGACCCTTTCGGTGATTCGGCGCAGGGGGCGGAAGAGGAGGCGCAGCAGGCCGCCGGCGAACTTGGCCGCGCCGACCCAGAGCGCGAAGAACCCGCCGAAGAGCAGCAGCGCGCCGGCGACGAGTCGCCACACGGGCCCCTGCTTGCGGCTGTTCTCCTTCAGGTTGGCGCGCAGAATCTTCACCAGCACCCCCGCGCCCTTCAGGCCCATGCCGATCTTCTTCGTCAGAGGGTAGTGGCGCTCCTCCGCGTAGCTGTCGAGGAACGCCTGCCGGAAGTCCCTCCACTCGTCCCGGCTCGGGCGCGCGGCCCGCAGGCGCAGGTAGCGACGCCAGAGCGCGCCGACGCCGAGGTCTTTGAGCCCGCCCTCGATCTCGCGCCAGCCCGCCTCGTCGGGCGCGCGCTCCAGCGCCGCGCTCACGTCGCGCGCGAGCGCGGGGTCGCGCAGGTTCGACAGGACTTTGCCGAACGCCTCGCGGACGATCTCGTTGTGCGCCTCGCCCACGAGGCTTACGCGCAGCCCCTCGTTGGCCTTGCCGGGCAGGAGCGCGCCGATGATCCGTTCGGCCCCGTCGAGGCGGCCCCAGAGGATGTCGTTGACGCGGTAGCGCTCGTCGAAGAAGGCCCCGAAGTGGCCGAGGGCCGAGCCGGCCAGCTTGTCGATGCGCCCCTCTTTCCTGTCGCGGCCCTCGTTCACCTGCCTCTCGTTGACGAGCAGGAAGGCGTCCTCGGGGCCGACGCGGAAGACCTCGATGGGGTCGGTCTCTTCGCCCACGTCGGTCGAGTAGAAGATGGGGAACGTGACCTGGTCGAAGTCCTCGAAGAAGCGGTAGTAGAAGAAGAGGGCGTAGCGGACGCTCGCGGCCGGCCCGAGCGTGCCCTGCGCGCCGGCCCGGCGGACGGCCTTGTCGCACCCGATGCGCGCCGCGTCCATCGCCTCCTTGAAGCGCCGCTTCACCTCCTCCGACAGCCCCTCGAAGGCCGCGGCGTGCCCGTCGCCTTGCAGGTAGCTCCTGATCTCCGCCTCGCGCGCCGCCTCCGAAGGGAGTTCGAGCAGGTGAATCAGTTGCGGCTTCGTGATGTGGAGCGCGTCCACCTCCTCCCTGAAAGGGTTGGGGAGCGCCGTCTCGTCGCGCCGCGCCCAGAACTCGCGCCGCGCGGCCCGCAGCCCGGCGTAGACGCGGTTGAGGTCGGCGCGCGCGGCGCGCAGCTCGGCGCGAAACTCCCGCTGCTCCTCGTCGCCCGCGGGCCAGGTGGGCTCGACGCCTTCGACGGCGGCCGCTTTGAGTATCTCCCGCGCCGCGTCGTCGAGGCAGTCCAGCTCGTCGATGGTGCGCAGGAGGAACTGGACGCGGCGGATCGCCCAGCTCAGGTCGAAGTCGATGAGGAAGCCCAGCTCCGTCATCTCCGGCCCCCGCTCGGCCCCCTCCTCGCGGTCGCCGTAGCGCCTGCGCCGCCAGTACCGGACGAGGTGGCGGACGGCCTGGAACTCGTCGGACTCCGCGTCGATGCCGGCGGCGCGCGCGATGAGGAGCGTCAGGTCGTTCGTCACCTGCGCGATGCGCAGGCGCTGGTAGGCGCCCCACGCCACTCCCTTCTCCTCGATGAGCTGCGAGAGCTTGAGGCGGCGCATCTCGTCGAGCCTGCGCGGGCGCGACCACTCGCCCTTCGGGGCCTGGGCGTTGCGCGCGCGGATGTCCTTCCGGATGTCGGTGAGGATGTGGCCGACGCGCTCGACGAGGCGGTTGCGCCCGCGGATGCGTTCGAGGTCTTCGACGATGGTCTGGCGGCTCGGGAGCGTGGAGAGTCCGGCGAAGGCGTTCTTGATGAAGTTCCAGCGCTCGTTGCCGGGGTCGGTCTCGGTCGGGTGTTCGGGCGCGGGCTCGACGTAGAGCAGCTTACGGTCTACGGCGTGCAGCGTCTGCCGGAAGGGCAGCACGTCGGAGACGAAGCTGAAGGGGCTGTTGTCGAGCGTGCCGCCGTCGTTGAAGAAGCGGCCGTGGAAGTCCGCGGCGAGTCCCGCGCGCCCCCCCTCGGCCGCCGGGATGTTCCCCGCCCGCAGCAGGTAGTCCTCGTAGAACTTGTGCAGCCGCGGGTCTCGGAACTCCAGCTCGGGCGGCGGCGCGCCGTCGGTGCGCGCGACGATCCGGCCGCCCGTCTCCATGTTCATCACCTCGAAGGCCGCCTGGTGCGCCGAGGTGCAGCGCGCGGCGAAGGCGAGGAAGCCGTTGTACTCGGGCCTGAAGTCGTTGACCGGCTCCTCGCCCTCGTTGGCCCTGTAGCGGAAGTGGAAGACGTTGCGGTGGCGCAGCTCCTCCACGACCTTGTCGGCGAGCCGCAGGTTGATGACGCGGCCGCGCGTGTCGGTCGCCGTCACGTAGAGGTCTAACTCCTCCGCGTAGAGCGGCCGGGGGCCTTCACTCTTATCCCCGCCCTGCCCGTCCATGCCGCGCAGGGCGTCGAGCAGCTCCCAGTACATGCGCGAGCTGTTGAGCGGCGAGAGGGGCTGATCCTCGAAGCCGAGGTCGCGCTCGCGCCTGCCCTCGCCCTCGCCGGAGCTGAAGCGCGAGGCGGACTCGACGTTGAGGAGCACGCCGATGTCGCCCTTCGTGACCCACAGCTCCATCAGCTTGTCGAGGCTCTGGTCGTTGGCGAGCGCCTTGGCGAGGTAGACGGCGTTGATGCCGCCGGCCGACGTGCCCGTCAGCACGTCCACGACGAAGCGCGTCCGCAGCTCGCCGCCCTCCCCGGCGCGCGCGCCCGCGGCCGGCTCGCCGCGCACGAGCATCCGGCCGAGCTTGCGGTAGACGCGCTCGCTCCCCCTGAGCCCCTCGTCGGGGAGGAAGGCGCGCTCGCCGGCGGCGCCGCCGGGCTCGCGCGCGGGCGCGGTCGAGCGCACGAGGCGGAGCAACTCCTGCGCGACGCCGTTCATGTAGATGGCGAGCGAGGAGCCGCCGTACATCACGACGGCGAAGCGGACTTCCTGCGTGAATTTGACTTCCGGCGGGTTCGGCTTCCGGTCGGCGGGCGGCGTCGGCGGCTGGGTCATCTCTCTTTCCTCTCGGAGGCGAGCGTCCCGGCCCGGCGAGTGCCGGAGGGCGCGGCGCGTTTCCGCGCCGGGAGACTTCAGACTGAGGCTGCGGGCCGTCTTGCGGGCGAACGTGCGCGTCAATCTCTACCACAAGCGGCGCGGGCGGCGGAAGCTTTTTGTACGTGCCCCGGCGCGGCTCCCTGCGCGCCGTGCCAGCATGCGCCCTCTGTACCGATAAGTAACGCACCTTTTCGGCCTGTGCTCTATCTCTCGCAAGTGACGGGGCGGCCCGCCCGCGAGGTCGAGGGCGAGCGGGTGGCGACGCGTGCTCGGGGCTTTCGCGCGCACGCCGGGGGTGTGTGAGCCTATGGCGAAGGAGACCGAAAGTGAAGGGCGAGGGGCGAGAAGGGCGGGGTCACTTCTGTCGGCGAAAGGCGTGCGGGCCTCAGTCTCGGCGGGGTGGGGGAGTCAACTCGACTACTGGTTATACCTCTTATAGATAATCTGACCGTCCCTCTTATCGACGACATAATCCGGGCCGCCGCCGCTCGCGTTGCGGCTGAACTCATACACGACCCGCCAGACGGCGGGCAGTTCACACGTAGTCACCTTAAACTTTTCGGCCGAGTGGTAGACCTCGGCGGCGTCCCTCTCCGTTATCTTGACGGCCGTCTTTTCGTCAATCGCGGTGTTGCCCGCCGAGGCCGTCAACACCTCGCCCGGCTGCGTCCCCAGTGGAATGTACCGCCGCGCCAGCGTCTGGCCGCTGTTGCCTATGACTAACTCCAGGCCGTCGTCGTATATCAACAGCCACCCCAGCGACAGTTTGCAACTGGCGACTTTGCGGCGGGCTCGGCCCTGCCCGGCCATCAGCATCTCCCTGTTCGCCACCTCCAGCGCCTTCTCCCTGCTGATGCCGTCGGACGTGGCGTGCGCCGGGCTCTTCACCAGCCCCGAGACCGGGTCTCCTTTGGCGACGCAACCCTGTAGGACGACCAGCGCCCCCAGCCCTATCACGGCGATACGGTTCCTCATGGTGGCCTCCTGAAACTAGCGGCAGCTCCCCGGGCCTGCCTTCCACTGGCCCCGCTCCGGGCCGTAGACGTGCACGCCCTTGTCGGTCTTAACCAGACCCGGCACCTTGTTTATGAACGCCAGTTCTATGTCCTGAGGGCTGGGGCCGTCGGGCCAGTACAGGTCGTCTGTAGGTTGCGGGTGTGTGTGAAAGAGCGCGATGACGGTTCCCGGTATCACGCGGAGCGGGGGATTGGCGTGCCCCCGGAGTCTCGTGCACGAGCCGCAGTCCTGCTCCTGGTACTGGGCAAAGATTTCCCCGTCCTTATCCCGGTATATCCAGCCGCCTATCTCCTGACAGTCCTTCTGACCGTACTTGGATAGACGCCAGGCGTCGTCCAGAATTTTCTTCACGCGCGGATGGTTCCTTAACTGCTCGCCCGTCAGCGGACAGCGGCGGCTCCTCCGGGGAGTGTAGTTGTCCACCCGCTTTTCGTCGGGGCAGTCGCGCCGCGGGTGGGCGGGCGGTGCGGCCGGGGCCGGCGGCCCCGAGTCCATAATACTGACCGCGGCGTCCGAGTGGGAAGTAAATTTCTTGCCCGTCAGGCCGTGCGACGGGACGTGGTAGATGAGGCAGCAGATAAGGTGAAGGCTGAGCCCTACAGGGCCGATGGCAACGTGCATGGTGAGAAACGGCTCCTCGCGCTTTACAAGGATAGCTCTTACTACGCCATGCGCCGGACAGAAAGCACCGGCGGACTGAAGCACAGTGCAGGATGAAGATGCGTCGGCGACGGTAAGACCTCCCGACAGCAGAAGGGCGGTCGGCCCCGCGTCCCGCCAGGCGGCGCGGCGAGGGGGCCGCGCCCTCCCCCGGCACTCGGGACGCGCTCCGCGGCGAAGGAACCTCATATCCTTTCGCCGCGGCGAGCGCGCCAGTGGGAGGCAATAGTACATCTTAGACTCCCGTCGCCTTCCTTGTATGGGGGGTTTGGACGATGATGCCGAGGCACCGTCCATTTTTTTGAACACCGGGCTCCTGAGGGCGATTGCGGACTGTAACATACTCGCGGGTGGCATGGTTGTCAACCCGCAGTCGCACGGCAGAGTCGGCCCCCTTCGGTCACGAAATACGCCCGGGGACTTGGCCCGGCAGCACCCGTCATCGCCTCCCGACGCCCCCGTCCCGCGGCCGATCTTCCCGGCCGCTTCACGGCCATACGTCGTGCTATTATCGAAGTTGTGAATCGGAGATAAGTTCGGATGCTCTATCTCTCGCAAGTGCTGGGGCGGCCCATCCGCGAGGTCGAGGGCGAGCGGGTGGCGACGCTCAAGGACGTGATCGTCCGGCTCGGGGAAGACCACCCGCCGGTGACGGGGCTCGTCGCGCGCTACCGCCGCCGCGACTTCTTCGTCCCGCGCGCGCGCGTCGCCAGCATCGACTCGAACGGAGTCCGGCTCAACTCCGACATCCTCGACCTGCGCCGCTTCGCGCGGCGCGACGGCGAGGTGCTGCTCGCGCGCGACGTGCTCGACAAGCAGCTCATCGACGTGGACGGCAAGCGGGTGGTGCGCGTCAACGACGTGCAGCTCATCGAGACCGGCGGCGAGTGGCGCGTGACGGGCGCGGACGTGACGCTGGCCGGGCTGTGGCGGCGCCTCACCCCGCACAACTTCGTCGGCACGAACCGCCCCGTCGAGGTCATCGACTGGGCCGACGTCGGCTACCTGGCGACCGACGCCGCGACCGTGCAGCTCAAGTCCTCGCGCGACAAGCTGGCGCGCCTCCACCCCGTCGAGATCGCGCGCCTCGCCGAGGCCCTGTCGCGCCACCACGGGTCGGAAGTCATCGAGGCCCTGGACGACGAGACGGCCGCCGAGACCCTGGAAGAGATGCACGCCGAAGACCAGGCGCGCATCATCGGCGACATGGAGGAGGAGCGCGCCGCCGACATCCTCGAACACATGTCGCCCGACGAGGCGGCCGACGTGCTCGGCGACCTCCCCGAGGAGAAGGCCGAAGACCTGCTCGAACTGATGGAGCAGGAGGAGAAGGCCGACGTGCAGGAGCTCCTCCCCTACGAGGACGACGAGGCGGGCGGCCTGATGACGACCGAGTTCGTCGTGCTCCCCCGCCAACTGACGGCGGGCGAGGCGCTGGCGCGGCTCCGCGAGATGGCCGAGACGCCGAACATGATCTACTACCTCTACGTCGTCGAGGACGAGGGCTCGTGGCGGCTCTGCGGCGTCATCGCCCTGCGGAGCCTCATCCTCGCAGACCCCGGCGCGCCGCTCTCCGAGGTCATGCGCGACGAGTTCCAGTTCGCGCGACCCCGCGACCCGGCGCGCGACGTGGCCGAGACCATCGCCGAGTACAACCTCTTGGCGCTGCCCGTCGTGGACGACGCCGGGGACATCGCCGGCATCGTCACCGTGGACGACGCCATGGAATACCTCCTCCCCAAAGACTGGCGGCCCCGCCTCCCGCGGGTGTTCGGTTAGGCTTATACTGCAAACGGCTTTGACAATTTTTGCCGATGGACATAGACATCTCAGAGATACTTGAGCAGAAGGCCGCACGCAGACGGCGGCTGGCGAAGCTCCCTTTCGAGGAGAAGATCGAGATCGTCCGGCGTTTGCAGGAGTTGAGTCGGGAAATTAAGGAGAGCCGGGACGAGAACGAGGGGCTACAGCGCCGCGACCGTGAGTCGGCGGACAAGAGCTGACAATTTTTCTATGACTGCTGACGGGGAACCTCCGAGTGGCTTCGACGCGCGCAGAGAGTGTGCGGGACGCGGGTCGCCGTTTGTGGCGGCGGGGCACGCGGCGCGTGCAGCGCGCGGCGGCGCGGCGGCGCGGCCTGCTGGCCTACCTCGCCGTCATCGGGCCGGGGATGATCGCCGCCAACGCGGGTAACGACGCGGGCGGCATCGCCACCTACGCCTCGGCCGGGGCCGACTACGGCTACAACCTCCTCTGGACTTTAATCCCGCTCGTCTTAGCGCTCGGCATCGTGCAGGAGACGTGCGCGCGGATGGGGGCGGTGACGGGCAAGGGCCTGTCCGACCTCATCCGCGAGCAGTTCGGCGTGCGCTGGACGGTGGTGGTGATGCTGGCGCTTCTGGTCGCCAACGGCGGCGTGACCGTCTCGGAGTTCGTCGGCATCGCGGCGGCGAGCGAGCTGTTCGGCGTGCCCCGGTTCGTCACGGTGCCGCTCGCGGCCTTCGCCGTGTGGTGGCTGGTGGTCAAGGGCTCTTACAGGAGGGTCGAGCGCGTCTTCCTCCTGATGTCGCTCGTCTTCCTCGGCTACGTCGTCTCGGCCTTCCTCGCGCGCCCCGACTGGGGCGAGGTCGCGCGCGGGTTCGTGCGGCCGGAAGCGGCTTTCGACCACGGCTACCTCTTCACCGTCGTCGCGCTCATCGGCACGACCATCTCGCCCTACATGCAGGTCTTCGTCCAGTCCTCCGTCGTCGAGAAGGGCGTGGACGAGGAGGACTACGCGATGACCCGCGCGGACGTGTGGGCGGGGACGGTCTTCGCCATCGCCGTCGCCTTCTTCATCACGGTGGCGACGGCCGCGACGCTCCACCGCGCGGGCGTCCCCGTCGAGACGGCCGAGGACGCGGCGCGGGCGCTGGAGCCGCTCGCGGGGCCGTACGCGCGCACCCTCTTCGGCGTCGGCCTCTTCGGCGCGTCGATGCTGGCGGCGGCCGTGCTGCCGCTCTCGACGGCCTACTCGATCAGCGAGGCCCTGGGGTTCGAGAAGGGGGTCTCGCGCACGTTCCGCGAGGCGCCCATCTTCCTCGGCATCTTCACGTTCCTCATCGTGGTCGGCGGGGTGGTGGCGATGCTCCCCGGCGTGCCGCTCTTCGACGTGCTGCTCGCCACGCAGGTCATCAACGGCCTGCTGCTCCCCGTCCTGCTGGTCTCGGTGCTGCGGCTCGCCTCCGACCGCGAATTGATGGGTGCGCACGCGAACGGCCGGGTCTATAATGCCGCCTCGTGGCTGACCGTGCTGGTCGTCTCCGCCCTGTCGCTTCTCTTTATCGCGACCAGGATTTTCAACTTTCAGTAGGCAGTAGGCAGACGGCGGCAGGCGGTTGAAGAACCTGCTGCCGGAGCCTTCGGGTTAATCTCTCAACGTCCGAGACGCGGAGCGACTGCCTACTGCCTTCTGCCTACTACCCTATGACTCGTCCTCCGCTCAAGAAGCAGGTCGCGGTGCCGCTGGTGCTGGCGGCGCTCTTCGGGCTGGCGTGGTACGTGCTCTTGCGGCTCGCGCCGGGCCTGCCCGAGGGCGCGGGCGAGCGGGAGAAGATGGCGCAGGCCGCGGTCGAGTGGGCGCGCACGCTGGCCTGCATCGCCTTCTGGATGAGCGTGGCGCTCGTCGCCGTGCGCGCGCTCAACGAGCTGACCTTCTTCCTCTTCCGCAAGCGCAAGGGCTACGACGCGCCCGCCCTGATGCGCGACCTCTTCTCGCTCGTCCTCTACGTGACGGCCGGGGCCGTCATCCTCAAGTACACGCTCGACCTCTCGTTCGCGGCGCTCCTGCCCGGCTCGGCGCTCTTAGGCATCGTCCTCGGCCTCGCCTTGCAGGACACGCTCGGCAACCTCTTCTCCGGCATCTCGCTGCACGCCGACAAGCCCTTCCAGGTGGGCGACGTGATCGTCGTCGGCAAGCACACGGGCGTCGTCACCTCCATCACCTGGCGCGCCGTCAAGATCAAGACCTTCTCGAACCACACCGTCCTCATCGGCAACACCGTCATCGCCAAGGAGTCCATCGAGGTCTGCCCGCGCGACAACCAGAACGCGCGCATCGTCTTCTTCAGCGCCGCCTACACCGACTCTCCCGTCAAGGTCATCCACGCCGTGCGCGAGGCCATGCGCGAGGCCGAGAACGTCCTGCGCTACATCACGCCGGTCGTGCGCATCCGCGACTTCGGCCAGTCGAGCGTGGACTACGAGGTCAAGTACTGGCTCTCGGACTACTCGCGCTACAACGACACGGACGCGCTCGTGCGCCAGCGCATCTGGTACGCCTTCCGGCGCAACGGCTTCACCTTCCCCTTCCCCACGCGCACGATTCACGTCGAGAGGCCGTCGGCGCGCGACGGCGACGGGCGCGACACGGAGACCCTGGCCGAGCTGCTCTCGGCCGTGGACATCTTCTCGCCGCTCACGCCCGCGGAGCTGAGCGCGCTGGCGGCCGCCTCGTCGAACCACGTCTACGCGCCCGGCGAGACGATCATCCGCGCGGGCGACGAAGGCGACTCGATGTTCGTCGTCAGCCGCGGGGGCGTGGACGTGCGCGTGGACTCGAACGGGACGCAGCGCACCATCAGCCGGCTCGGCGAGGGCGCGTTCTTCGGCGAGATGGCGCTCTTCACCGGCGAGCCGCGCACGGCCAACGTCGTCGCCGCCGAGGAGACGGAGGTCTTGGAGATCGGCCACGACGCGATGCGCAGCCTCTTCCAGACCAACCCCGACCTCGTCGAGGCCCTCGGCCGCGCCATCAACGAGCGGCGCGCCGGCCTCCTCGCCAACGCCCCCGCCGCCCCCGGCGACGAGGACGCCTCCGACGGCCTCCTCTCCCGAATCAGACGCTTCTTCCGGCTCGACTGAAGTCAGAACCGCCCGCGGTAGCGGGTGGGTGTTGCGCCACAGGCTTGCCGATTGACGAGAGGCACGCTGTCATCAATCATCCGACACTCGTCACGCCCACCCGCTACCGCGGGCGGTTCTGACCTGCCTATCATGCTCAGACGGCTACTACTCACCCTGTTTCTTTTATGCGCCCTCGCGCCGTGCGCCGCCGCGCAGAGTAGCAACACGCAGACGCAGGTCAGGTACCTCTCCGGCACGGGGAAGGACGACGCCGTCCTGTGGGACTTCTACTGCACCGCGGGCGGCCGGAGCGGCGCGTGGGCGAAGATTCCCGTGCCGTCGAACTGGGAGCAGCACGGCTTCGGCGCGTACAACTTCGGGCGGCCTTACGACGAGAAGAAGAACCCCGTCGCGCGCGAGCAGGGCAAGTACCGCCGCAGTTTCTTCGTCCCCGTAGGCTGGAAGGGCAGGGCCGTCCGCATCGTCTTCGACGGCGTGATGACCGACGCGGAGGTTCTGGTCAACGGCAGGTCGGCGGGGCCGGTTCATCAAGGCTCCTTCTACCGGTTCAAGTACGACATCTCGTCGCTCCTGAAGTACGGCGGGCAGAACCTGCTCGAAGTCAACGTCAGCAAAGTCTCCGCCAACGAGAGCGTGAACCGCGCCGAGCGCTTCGGCTCCGACTACTGGGTCTTCGGCGGCATCTTCCGCCCCGTCTACCTCGAAGCCCTGCCCGCCGCGCACATCGACCGCGCGGCCGTTGACGCGCGCGCCGACGGCCGCTTCGACGTGGACGTGTACCTCGGCGAAGGCGTGTCGCACGGCTCTGTGTCCGCCCGGATCGTTGACGCGCGCGGCCGCCCGGTCGGCGAGCCGTTCGGGGCGGACGTGGCCCCCGGCGTAAAGGTCGTCAGGCTCGAAACCAGAGTCGCCGCGCCGAAGCTCTGGACGGCGGAGACGCCGAACCTCTACCGCGTGCGTCTCACGCTTTCGCAGAGGGGGCTTCCGGCGCACGCCGCCGACGTGCGCTTCGGCTTCCGCACGTTCGAGGTGAGGGAGGGCGACGGGCTCTACCTGAACGGCCAACGCATATTGTTAAAGGGGACGAACCGACACTCCTTCTGGCCCGAGTCGGGGCGCACGACGAGCCGGAAGATAAGTTACGACGACGCGCGGCTGCTCAAGGAGATGAACAACAACGCCGTGCGCATGTCGCACTACCCGCCCGACGAGCACTTCCTCGAAGCGTGCGACGAACTCGGGCTCTACGTCCTGGACGAGCTGGGCGGGTGGCAGCGCGCTTACGACACGGAGACGGGGCGGAAGCTGATCGGCGAGCTGGTGCGCCGCGACGTGAACCACCCCTCGATACTCTTCTGGGACAACGGCAACGAGGGCGGCTGGAACAAAGAGAACGACGACGAGTTCGCCAGGTGGGACCCGCAGAAACGGCCCGTCCTCCACCCGTGGGAGTTGTTCCGCGGCATCAACACAGACCACTACGAGTCTTACGAGAGCCACGCGCGGCTCACGTCGGGGCCGAACGTCTACATGCCGACGGAGTTCCTGCACGCGCTCTACGACGGCGGCGGGGGCGCGGGGCTCTGGGACTACTGGGAGCTGTTGCGGAAGAGCAGGGTCGGCGGCGGCGGCTTCATCTGGGCTTTCGTTGACGAGTGCGTCGCGCGCACGGACATGGGCGGGAAACTCGACTGCTCCGGCAACCAGGGCGCGGACGGCGTCGTCGGCCCGCACCGCGAGCGCGAGGGCAGCTTCCACGCCGTGCGCGAAATCTGGTCGCCCGTGCAGTTGTCGAGCCCGGAGAGGTTGACGGACGCCCCGCGCCTCTCCTTCAACGTCGAGAACCGCTTCGACTTCACCAACCTCGCCGAATGTACGTTCGAGTGGCGACTCGCGCGCTTCCCTTCCCCCTTTATGAAGGGGTCGGGTCACGCCCGCGTGGCCGCGGGAAGGGTGCGGGGGCCGAACATTGCGCCGCACGCCGCGGGGGAGTTGAAGGTAGAACTGCCGCCGAGTCGGAAGTCCGCCGACGCGCTCTACCTCACCGCGAAAGACCCCTCGGGGCGCGAGCTGTGGACGTGGTCATGGGAGTTGAAGCGCGCGCCCGCTCCGCCGCCCGCGGTTAAAGGAGAAGTCTCGACGAGGGAGGAGGGCGGCTCGCTCTTCGCGCGGACTGCGGCGCTCGAACTGCGCTTCGACAAACGTACGGGCCTGCTCGCCGAAGTCCGCAGCCGCGGCCGCGCCATCCCGTTCGGCAACGGCCCGCGCTTCGTCGCCTTCCGCCGGGAGGGGCGCAAGTACGTGGACATCTCCGGGCCGGGCGAGAAGGTATTCTTCGAGCCGCACACGGAGGGCGGAGACCTCGTCGTAGACACGCACTACAACGGCGCGCTCAAACGGGCGCGCTGGCGCGTCTCGCCCGGAGGCGTCGTGCGGCTCGACTACGAGTACGCGTTTGAAGGCGCGGTTGACCTGCTCGGCGTGCGATTCGACGCGCCGGAGAGAGAGGTGCGCGCCGTGCGCTGGCTCGGGCGCGGGCCGTACCGCGTCTGGCAGAACCGCACGCACGGCACGCGGATCGACGTGTGGGAGAGAGGCTATAACGACACGATGCCCGGCGAGAGCTGGGACTACCCCGAGTTCAAGGGCTACTTCGCGGGCTGGCGCTGGGCGGCGTTCGAGACGGCGGGCGGCACGGTCACCCTCGTCAACGAATCCGGCGACTCCTACCTCGGCGTCTACGGGCCGAAGGACGGCCGCGACGGCGTGGGCGACTTCCCCGAGACTGGCCTCGCCCTCCTCGACGTGATCCCCGCCATCGGCAGCAAGTTCCAACCGCCCGACCAGCTCGGCCCGCAGTCACAACAGAGACACGCCTCCGGCATCACCCGCGGCTCGGTCATCTTCCGCTTCGACGCAAAAAGGCCGTGAACCGTGAACCGTGACAAGAGGAGGCATGTCCTTCTTGTCACGGTTCACGGTTCACGGTTCACGGCCTTCAGGCGCTCTGCGTGATGTGCGTCTGGCATTCATCGCGCGGCGACTTTCTCCTCCCATCGCGCAGGCGCGCGATGAGCTGCGCGATATCCTTCGGCGAGGTCTTCACCAACGCCACGCCGAGCAGGATGACGAGCGCCGCGCCCGCCTCGCGCCAGCCGAGCGGCTCCGAAAGAATCAGCCACCCGAGCGCGAGCGCCACCAGAGGGTTCACGTACGAGTAGGTCGAGACCAGAGGCAGGGGCAGCTTCTGAATCGCGTACATGTACGCGCTGTAGGCCACAATCGACCCGAAGACGATGAGGTAGACGAGCGCGCCCGCGCTCCTCGCGCTGAAGCTCATCCCCGACCACTCGCCCACGAGCGTCCCCACCAGCGTCAGCACCACGCCCGCCCAGAGCATCTGCACCGCCGAGGCCATCAGCGGCGAGACGCCCACCGGGCGCAGCTTCGAGTAGACCGACCCCGCCTGCCAGAAGAGACTCCCGACCTGTATGATGACGACGCCGAGGACGTACTCGCCGTTCAACTCCGCCCCGAAGAGCTGCGGCCCCACGAGCATCGCCAGGCCACCGAAGCCCACGGCCATCCCCAAAAGGCCGCGCAGGCCCACGCGCTCGCCATCCTTCTGAAAACGTTCAAGCGCCGCCGCCCAGAAGGGCGAGGTCGCCACCAGCAAGGCCGCCATCCCGCTCGGCACCCACTTCTCGGCCCACACGACCGCGCCGTTGCCCACGCCGAGCAGCATCAGGCCCACCACGCCCAGGTCGAGCCACTCGCGCCCGATGGGCAGGCGCGCCCCCCGCTGCCGGCTCATGACGAAGAAGAGCAGACCGCCCGCGACGAGAAAGCGCAGGCCCGCGAAGAGCGTCGGCTGAAAACTCTCCAGCCCGACGGCAATCGCGAGGTAGGTCGTCCCCCAGAAGAAACAGACCGCCGCCCAGGCCCCGTACGCCCCCAACTTCTCCCTGCCCTGCATCACTCACCCGCCCTTTCCCTGTCCAGAGGCAGCCCCGTAGACTCCTTGACCGTCTTCAGAACGATCGTCGTCCGCGTGCTCCTGATCTGCTTGAAGCGCCCCAGCTCGTCCCGCAGAAACCTGTAGAGGTCGTCCGTGTCCCGCGCCCGCACCTTCAGGATGAAGCAGTCCTCGCCCGCCAGGTGGTGTAGTTCCAGCACCGACGGCAGCGCCGCCAACTCTTCGGCCGTCCCCTCCGCGCGGCCGATTAAGTCTTCGTTGTCGTCCACGCGCAGGAAGATGAAGGCCGCGAGCCCCAGCCCCAGCGCGTGCGCGTCGAGAAGCGCCGTGTAGCCCTTAATCAGGCCGCGCTCTTCGAGCTTGCGGACGCGTTCGAGCGTGGCCGAAGGGGTCAGCTCGACCGCCCGGGCCAGATCGACGTTGGTCGTCCGCCCGTCCTTCTGAAGAATCTCCAGAATCTTCGCGTCCCTCTCGTCAAGCATCAAAGACACCTCTTCGGAACCCTTACGAATCTCCGAGCCGCCGCGTTCCGCCTAATTCGGTGAAAGCTTCTTTTTGCCACGTATCATACGCCCGCGCAGCCTTTTTGTCAATGAATATTCTCCGAAACGACTCTTTGAGAGCACGAAAAGCGGGGCCACGACGGCCGTTCGGCCGGGGCAACTTGGGGATTTCCCCGTTCATCCATAGACTTGACAAAGGGACACTCAATATTTATTATTCCTCCGTGCTCACGCATTGAGGATAGCCCCGACGACCCCTTTCAAGGGTGCGAGGGGCTGCAAAAATTCTCTCTGGAGGTTAAAAATCATGAGCATCACCCGTTACGACCCGTTCCGTGACCTGAAGACCTTGCAGGACGAGGTCAACCGCCTCTTCTCCACCAACTTCTCGCGCGGCTTCGGCGACGAGGGTATCGCCCGCGGGGCCTGGACGCCGAACGTGGACATCTTCGAGAACAAGGACGAGATCGTCCTCGAAGCCGAACTCCCCGGCATGAACCGCGAGGACTTCGAGCTGACCATCGAGAACAACGTCCTGACGCTGCGCGGCGAGCGCCGCTTCGAGAAGAAGGACGAGACGGACAACTACCACCGCGTCGAGCGCGCCTACGGCTCGTTCACGCGCTCCTTCACGCTGCCGCAGACCGTCTCGCCCGAGAACGCGACGGCCGAGTACAAGAACGGCGTGCTCCGCGTCGCGCTCCGCAAGCGCGAGGAGGTGAAGGCCCGCCGCATCGAGATCAGGGGCGAGTCGGCCGAAGCCGGCGCGCCGAAGACCATCGAGGCGAAGGCCGAAGGCGGGAAGCCCGCGGCCAAGGGCCAGGCGAACACGGCCAACGCCTAACCGGCAGGAAACCCTCGGCGGCCAGCCCGACGGTCAGGGGCCACGCAGGTGGCGCACGGCCGCGGCTGGCCGCCGAAGGTTTAAGGCCGTGTGAGTAGGAGCGGTATTTTTATTCAGCAGCCGGTAAAAATTTCCCCGAGGCAATCATGCGTCTAGAACGTTTCACACTGCGCGGCCAGGAGGCCATCCAGTCGGCCATCGAGGCGGCCGAGCGCAACCAGCACCAGCAGGTCGAGCCCGAGCACCTCCTGCTCGCCATGCTCGAACAGCCCGAGGGCGTCGTGCGGCCCCTGCTCGGCAAGCTCGGCGCGAACTTGCAGGTCGTCCTGAACGACCTTCAGGCGGCGGTCGCGCGCCAGCCGAAGGTGCAGGGCGGCTCGCAGTATTTCAGCCCGCGCATCACGCAGGTCTTCCAGGCCGCCCAGAAGGAGGCCGAGCAGATGCAGGACGAGTACGTCTCGACCGAGCACCTGCTCCTCGCCATCACGGCCGAGAAGGACGGCGCGGCCGGGCGCATCCTGCGCCAGCACGGCGTCAACCGCGACGACCTCTTCAAGGTCATCGAGCAGACGCGCGGCGGCGTCCGCGTCACCGACCAGAACGCCGAGGCCAACTACCAGGCGCTCTCGAAGTACGCCAAAGACCTGACGGAGCTGGCCCGCCAAGGCAAGCTCGACCCCGTCATCGGCCGCGACGACGAGATACGCCGCACCGTCCAGGTCTTGAGCCGCCGCACGAAGAACAACCCCGTGCTCATCGGCGAGCCCGGGGTGGGGAAGACCGCCATCGTCGAGGGGCTCGCCCAGCGCATCGTCTCGGGCGACGTGCCCGAGACCCTGCGCAACAAGCGGCTCGTGTCACTCGACCTCGGCTCGATGCTCGCCGGCGCGAAGTACCGTGGCGAGTTCGAGGACAGGCTCAAGGCCGTCCTGAAAGAGATCGAGAACGCGCAGGGGCACATCGTCCTCTTCATCGACGAGCTGCACACGCTCGTGGGCGCGGGCGCGGCCGAGGGCGCGATTGACGCGTCGAACATGCTGAAGCCGGCGCTGGCGCGCGGCGAGCTGCGCTGCGTCGGCGCGACGACGCTCAACGAGTACAAGAAGCACATCGAGAAGGACGCGGCACTTGAGCGCCGCTTCCAGCAGGTCTTCGTCGGCGAGCCGACCGTCGAGGACACCATCGCCATCCTGCGCGGCCTGAAGGAGCGCTACGAGGTGCACCACGGCGTCCGCATCAAGGACTCGGCCATCGTCGCGGCGGCGGCGCTCTCGAACCGCTACATCACCGACCGCTTCCTGCCCGACAAGGCCATCGACCTCATCGACGAGGCGGCCTCGCGCCTCCGTATTGAAATCGACAGCCTGCCGCAGGAGATCGACGTGCTGGAGCGCGAGATACTGCAACTGGAGATCGAGCGCCAGGCGTTGCAGCGCGAGGAGGACGAGCGCTCGAAGGCGCGTCTGAAGGACATCGAGCAGCGCATCGCAGACCTCAACGAGAAATCTTCCGGGATGAAGGCCAAGTGGCAGTCCGAGAAGGAAGAGATTGACCGGATGCGCGAGGTCAAGAACGAGCTGGAACAGCTCCGCCTTCAACTCGACCAGGCGCGCAACGCGGGCGACCTCCAACGCGCCGCTGAGATTCAGTACGGCCAGATTCCCGAGTTGGAACGCCAGCTCGCCGCCGAGCAGCAGAAGCTCGCCGAGCTTCAGAGCGAAGGCGTCATGCTCAAGGAGGAGGTTGACGAGGAGGACGTGGCGCAGGTCGTCGCCAAGTGGACGGGCGTGCCCGTCTCGAAGATGCTGGAAGGCGAGATGCAGAAGCTCGTCACGATGGAGGAGCGCCTGCGCAACCGGGTCATCGGGCAGGACGAGGCGCTCGCGGCCGTGGCGAACGCCGTGCGCCGCGCGCGCGCCGGGCTGCAAGACCCGAACCGGCCCGTCGGCTCCTTCATCTTCCTCGGCCCCACCGGCGTCGGCAAGACGGAGACGGCGCGCGCCCTCGCCGAGTTCCTCTTCGACGACGAGCGGGCGATGATTCGGCTCGACATGTCGGAGTACATGGAGAAGCACGCCGTGGCGCGCATGATCGGCGCGCCGCCGGGCTACGTCGGCTACGAGGAGGGCGGGCAGTTGACCGAGGCCGTCAGGCGCAGGCCGTACAGCGTCATCCTCTTCGACGAGATCGAGAAGGCGCACCCGGATGTCTTCAACATCCTCTTGCAGATTCTCGACGACGGGCGGCTGACCGACTCGAAGGGGCGGACGGTGGACTTCAAGAACACCGTGCTGATCATGACCTCGAACCTCGGCAGCCGCGAGATACAGGCCGTCGCCGACGACGAGAAGCAGGTCAGAGAAGCCGTGTTGGAGGTGCTGCGCGAGAACTTCAAGCCGGAGTTCCTGAACCGCGTGGACGACATCGTCATCTTCCACCAGCTCACGCGCGAGCAGATCGGCGACATCATCGAAATACAGCTCGAACGGCTGCGCCGCCTGCTGGCCGAGCGCGACATACACCTGGAGCTGGACGAGTCGGCCCGGGCCCTGCTCTCGCGCGAGGGCTACGACCCGCTCTACGGCGCGAGGCCGCTGAAGCGCGCGATCCAGACGCTCATCCAGAACCCGCTCGCGTCGAAGCTCCTGCGCGGCGAGGTTCTGCCCGGCCAGACCGTCCGCGTCTCGGCCGGCGGCGACCAGATGCAGTTCACGGCCGGCGGCGGCGACGCCGCCGCGACCGAGGCGGCGAAAGCCTGACGACGAAAGGGGAACGAAGGGCGATGAAGTGTAAGGTCAAAGTCTTCGGTTCGCCGTTCGGCGTTCCCTGTTCGCCGTCCCAAACCCGTAGGAGGAATCGAATGAGACACCGTAGATTCGACCCGCGCGACCTCTTCACCTTGCAGGAGCGGATGAACCACCTGTTCGAGGAGGCGGCCGACCGGCGCGCGGGCGCGCGCGAGGCGGAGGAGGGTGAGATCGAGCGCGCCGACTGGATTCCGGCGGCCGACGTGTACGAGGACGAGCGCGAGTACCTGCTCGCACTCGACCTGCCCGGCATCGACCGCGAAGGGCTGGACGTTTCCCTCGACGACGGCCGCCTCGTCATCCGCGGCGAGCGCAAGGGGCAGGAGGGCTTGAGCGCGCGCCGCACCGAGCGGCCGCAGGGGCGCTTCGTGCGCACCTTCTCCTTACCCGACGCGGTTGACCGCGCGGCCATCTCGGCCGACTACAAGGACGGCGTGCTCCTCCTCCACCTGCCCAAGCGCGACGAGCGGCAGGGGCGCCGTACGAAGATCGACGTGAAGTGAGAGGGGCGGAGGCGTCGAATCGTAAGTCGTCGATAGTGGCCGCGCCGCCCGCCGCCTTTCCTATTTACGATTTACCATTTACGATTTACGCCAATGAGACTATTCCGCAGGGGGAGTAAGAAGCGAGATATGGCAGAGAAGGATTCGGCCGAGAAGGACTGGCCGGAGGAGCTGGGCGCCGAAGAGGAGGGCGCGCCGAAGGTGCGCGTCAACGACCGCCGCCGCATACGCCTCGGCGAAGAGGAGGAGGGCGGCGGGCAGCCGGCCGCGGGAGAGGCCCCGAGCGTGAGGCCCTCGTACGTCGAGGAGCTTGAGGCGCGCGCGCGCGAGGCCGAGCAGAAGGTTCTGGACGTGCAGGCACGATTCGAGCAGGTGCGGGCCGACCTCAAGCGCGAGACGGACGAGCTGCGCCAGCGCCTCGCCCGCAACGCCGACGAGCGGGTCGCGCGCGAGAAGGCGGCCTTCATCTCGGCGCTGCTGCCCGTCATCGACAACCTGCAACGCGCCGTCGAGGCGGCCGAAGCCGGGGGCACGCAGGAGTCACTTCTGGACGGCCTGCGCGGCACCATCAGCGGCTTCGAGAACGTGCTCGCGCAGGCCGGCGCGGAGCCCATCGAGGCTTTGGCGCAGCCCTTCGACCCGGAACTGCACGAGGCGGTGGACACGGCCGAGGTCGAGCCGGCGCTCGACGGCGAGGTCGTCAAGCAGTACGGCCGCGGCTACCGGCTCGGCAACCAACTGCTCCGCCCCGCCCGCGTCCAGGTCGGCCGCGCGAAGGGCGAAAGCGAGAGCGCGGGCGCGTGACGGCTCATTAAATCAGACTAACCGACGGTCAAAATTTCTCAGGAGAAACGAAACAGTGGCAGCGAAGGATTTGAAGTTCAGGGAAGAGGCGCGGAGCGCGATGCTCAGGGGCGTCAACGTCTTGGCCAACGCGGTGCGCGTCACGCTGGGGCCGAAGGGCAGGAACGTCGTGCTCGGCAAGAAGTTCGGCTCGCCCGTCATCACGAAGGACGGCGTGACGGTCGCCAAAGAGATCGAGCTGAAGGACAAGTACGAGAACGTGGGCGCGCAGATGGTCAAGGAGGTCGCCACCAAGACCAACGACATCGCGGGCGACGGCACGACGACCGCCACCGTGCTCGCGCAGGCCATCTTCCGCGAGGGCGTCAAGAACGTCACGGCCGGCGCCAACCCCATGCAGTTGCAGCGCGGCATCCAGCTCGGCGTCGAGGCCGCCACGGCCGAACTCGAAAAGCTCTCGAAGAAGGTCAAGGGCAAGGACGAGCTGGCGAACGTCGCCGCCGTCTCGGCCAACAACGACCGCGAGATCGGCGAGCTGATCGCCGAGGCGATGGATCGTGTAGGCAAGGACGGCGTCGTCACCGTCGAGGAGTCGAAGTCGATGCAGACCGAGCTCGACCTCGTCGAGGGCATGCAGTTCGACCGAGGCTACTTGAGCCCCTACTTCGTCACCAACCCCGACCGCATGGAGGCCGTGCTCGAAGAGCCCGTCATCCTCATCCACGAGAAGAAGATTTCGGCCATGCGCGACCTGCTGCCCCTGCTCGAACAGGTGGCGAACCAGGGCCGCCAGCTCCTCATCATCTCCGAGGACGTGGAGGGCGACGCGCTCGCCACGCTGGTCGTCAACCGCCTGCGCGGGACGATCAAGGTCTGCGCCGTGAAGGCCCCCGCTTTCGGCGACCGCCGCAAGGCCATCCTCGAAGACATAGCGACCTTGACCGGCGG
Source organism: Pyrinomonadaceae bacterium (assembly GCA_035563535.1). GTDB lineage: Bacteria > Acidobacteriota > Blastocatellia > Pyrinomonadales > Pyrinomonadaceae > QHXN01. The sequence continues at coordinate 73,978 of DATMVD010000097.1, forward strand.
GCGCGTCATCACGGAAGACCTCGGCATCAAGCTCGAATCGGTGACGATTGAAGATTTGGGCCGCGCCAAGCGCGTCATCGTGGACAAGGAGAACACGACCGTCGTCGAGGGCGCGGGCGACCGCCGCGCAATCGAGGGGCGCGTCTCGACCATCCGCCACCAGATCGAGGAGACGACCTCGGACTACGACCGCGAGAAGTTGCAGGAGCGGCTCGCCAAGCTCGCGGGCGGCGTCGCCGTCATCCGCGTCGGCGCGGCGACCGAGACCGAGATGAAGGAGAAGAAGATGCGCGTCGAGGACGCCGTCAACGCGACGCGCGCGGCCGCGCAGGAGGGGATTGTCCCCGGCGGCGGGGTCGCGCTGGTGCGCGCGGCCAGGGCGCTCGACAAGCTCGGGGAGGAGGGCGACACGCTGACGGGCGTCCGCCTTATCCAGCGCGCGATGCAGGAGCCACTGCGCCGCATCGCGGAGAACGCCGGGATGGACGGCGCCATCGTCATCGGCAGGATCGAGGACTCGAAGGGCGCGGTCGGCTACAACGCCGCCACGGGCCAGTTTGAAGACCTCGTCAAGGCCGGCATCATCGACCCGACGAAGGTCGTGCGGACGGCCTTGCAGAACGCCGCCTCCATCGCGGGCCTGCTGCTCACGACGGACGCCGCCGTCACCGACGCGCCCGAGACGAAGAAGGCGGCCACGCCGCCGATGCCCGGGGGCGAAGACTACGGCGACTTCTAAGGGCCGGGGACTGTAAACCGTAGACCGTGACAAGTGAAAACCTGACGAGCCGTGAACGGCGACGTGAGTCCGCTACCAGACTCGCAGTCGTTCACGGCTCACGCTTTCCTAACCTTCCTGTCACGGTTTACGGTTTACGGTTTACCGCTTTTTTGATGGCAGAGTAATTGCAGTCCGCCGATGTGCTATAGTTCTGATGTCCGGAAGCGCGACGCGAAGGCGCAACGGGTCATCCGAGCCAGGCATCTAACAGAGGCCGGACGACGGGCATGTTTGGCGAATCTGTTTCGGCTTTGAAAGCCCCGAAGAGTCAGCGCCGCCCGCCGTCCCGATTTTTTTTAGGCTGATGTTTTCGAGCCCCTGCGGAGGTCGTCCTCGCAAGACTCCCCCCGCGGCTCGCCAGAAGGAAAAGCAATGATTGATCTGGGAACTTACAAAGACCGTTTCGCCGAGAGCGGGCAGCGCGTCCTCGAACACGCCGTGCAGGAGTCGCGCCGCCGTGACCAAAACTACATCGCGGTGGAACACATTCTCAACGGCCTCGCGGCCGAGGAGGGTGAGCTGTTCAACCAGACGATGCGCGACCTCTCGCTCGACCCGCGCTCGGTCAAGGTGCTGATTGAAAAGCGACTGGAGAATGCACGCTATCAGAACGTCAACAAGGGCATCCGCATCGCGCCCGAGACGATAGAACTCTTCAAGCGCTCGATGGAGCGCGCCCGCGCGCAGGGGCGCAAGACCATCGAGGCCACCGACCTCTTCATGGCGCTCTCGCAGGACGAGACGAGCGCGCTGATGGGCGTGCTCCGCAACCTCGGGGCGAACCCCGAGACGGTCGTCGAGCAGGTGCGGGCGCGCGTGCGCACCCGCGAGCAGCAGGAGGAGGAGTACAAGAAGAAGTTCGAGCTGCCGCCCTACCTCAAGCACTTCGGCGTCTCGCTGAACCGGCTGGCGCGGGCCGACAAGCTGCCGCCGACCATCGGGCGCGAGCAGGAAATCCAGCAGATGATCGAAATCCTCTGCCACCGCGAGCGCGCCAACTCGCCGATGCTCGTCGGCGAGCCGGGCGTCGGCAAGACGGCCGTGGTCGAGGGCCTCGCGCGCCTCATCGAGTTGGAGCCGGAGAAGGTGCCGGCCCGCCTGCGCGGGACGCACATCGTGCAGTTGCAGATGGGCGGCCTCGTCGCCGGCACCATGCTGCGCGGCATGTTCGAGGAGCGGATCAAGGGCATCATCGACGAGGTCAAGGAGCGCGACAACCTCATCCTCTTCATCGACGAGGCGCACACCATCATCGGCGCCGGCGCCGCGCTCGGCACGTCGAGCGACGCCGCCAACATGTTCAAGACCGCGCTCGCCCGCGGCGAGATGCGCATCGTCGGCGCGACGACCATCACCGAGTACAAGGAGTACATCGGCGAGGACGAGGCGCTCGCCCGCCGCTTCCGCCTGGTCAAGGTCGCCGAGCCGTCCATCGCCGAGACGCGCGAGATTCTCTTCGGCCTCCG
>DATMVD010000098.1:0-131158 GCA_035563535.1 Pyrinomonadaceae bacterium
TCGGCGAGGATCGCCCAGACCTGCGCCTCGGCGCGCGCGAGCCGCGCCTGCAACTCCGCGGCGCGCGCGCGTTCGGCCTCGCCTTCGGCGCGCAGCGCCCGCACCTCGCCGAGCACCTCTTCGCGCGCGCGCGCCAGCGCCTGCTCCTGCGCGGCGAGCGCGGCGCGCGCGTCGCCGAGCGCGTGATGGACGGCCGAGTTGAAGTTGACCTGCTCCCAGGTGAACCAGTGCGCCGCGCGCTTGACGAGCCGCTTGACCCAAATCTCGAAGCGCGCCGCGGCGCCGCGCCGGTAGCTCAGGAGCGGCGGCAGGCGCGACCAGGCGCGCGCCGTCGTCGCCAGGTTCGCGTCCATCCGCGCCAGCGCCTCGGGCGCGGAGGCCGTCCCGTTCACGACCGGGACGGCCTCCGCGCCGTTCGCCGCCGCCGAGCCGTTCGACACGGGCGCGCGCCGCTGCGCGTCCGCCAGCACGCGCTCGCGTATCTCGCGCAGAGTGTTCTCGACTTCTAAGTCGGCCATACAAACCCCTCCGGGGTTAAGTAGTCAGTAGTCAGTAGTCAGTAGCGCTCTGCGCCGCGGAGGTTGAGGATGACAAACTCACGGTTCGAGCGACGAAGGGGGGTTCTACTGTCTACTGTCTACTGACTACTGACTACTACTTCTCTACTCACCCCGACGCGCCGCGCCGTCGCGGTGGCGTTGAGGTTAGCGATGCCTTCGACGAGGACGGGGCTCGTGACGCGGAAGAAGAGCACGCCGTCGAGCCAGTCGTAGCTCACGCCGTCGCGGCTGTGGACGGCGAGCGAGACGGAGAACTGGTCGAGCCCGAGCCAGCAGTCGAAGGCGAAGCTGACCTCGACGACCTCGCCGCGCCGGAGCAGGCCGAGGTCGATCTGCTGCTCCTTCGTGTTCGTGCCGTAGGCGTGGACGCCGCGGCTGTCGTTGACGAGGAAGCCGAAGACCGCGTCGTCCACGTCGCGGTTGATGCGCGCGCGCATGCGCACGGTCAAAGGCGAGCCCGTCTCGACCACCCCGACGGGCCGGCGCGAGGCGTCGAGCATCTCCGCGCTCACGATCTCCGCCGAGCCGTCGCCGTGCCGGTACGTGTAGCGCAGCGGCTCGAAGCCCTCTTCTACTACACGAACGTCTGCGCCTCCGGTTCCGTCGGCCGCGGCCTCCTCCTCGTAAGCCTGCTCGCGCTCCATGACGGTCTTCTGGTAGTGGTTCAGCACCTCGACGGGGGGGCCGTCCGAGAGCACGCGGCCGGCGCTCATCAGGATGGCGCGCGTGCAGAGCGCCCGCACCGCCGCCGCGTCGTGCGAGACGAAGAGGACGGTCGCGCCGCGCTCCTGAATCTCCTTGATGCGGCGCAGGCAGCGGTGCTGGAAGACCGCGTCGCCGACCGCCAGCGCCTCGTCGATGACGAGGATGTCGGGCTCGACGTTGGCGGCGACGGCGAAGGCGAGGCGGACGAACATCCCCGAAGAGTAGGTCTTGACCGGCTGCCGGATGAAGTCGCCGATCTCCGCGAAGCGCTCGATGTCGGGGAAGAGGCGGTCGGTCTCGCGCCTTGAGAGGCCCATCAGCGCGGCGTTCATGTAGACGTTCTCGACGCCCGTCCCCTCGGGGTCGAACCCCGCGCCCAGTTCGAGCAGCGCGGCCACGCGCCCCTCGCGCCACACGCTCCCGCTCGTGGGCTCCAAAGTCCCCGCGATGATCTGCAGGAGCGTGGACTTCCCGCAGCCGTTCGGCCCGATGATGCCGGTCGTCGTCCCCGCCCCGACCTCGAAGCTCACGTTCTTCAAGGCCCAGAACTCGCGGTGGCGCTTCAGCCGCCCGCGCGTCAGCGTCTCCTTCAGGCGGTCGCCCGGCCGCGCGTAGATGCGGTACTGCTTCGACACGTTTTCCACACGCAGCGCCGTAGCCATGCGTCGGAATTTAACAGAGCGGGGAAGGCGAACGCCAGAAGACGCAAGGCGCGTCCGCGGCGGCGCGGGCCGAGGAATTCGTGACGCATTGCGCGTCTAAAGTACGTTGGGGCACGTGCGCATTGCGCCGCGAGAAAGCGGTGTGATACGCTCAGGTCTCCCCTGGAAACAGAGTTGAAGGCGGTGCCTTAACCTCGATGAAGACTTGCCCGACATGCGGTAGGCAGTACGCGGAGACCACGACGCTGTGCCCGGCCGACGGCGCGGTGCTGAAGAGGGCGGGCAACGAAGACCGCCTCGTCGGCCAGGTGCTCGCCGGCAAGTACCGCATCGACGACAAGATCGACGAGGGCGGCATGGGCTGCGTCTACCGCGCGACGCACGTCCTGATGGAGAAGGTCGTCGCGGTCAAAGTCCTGCACCCGGCGCTGGCCGCCGACGACAAGATCGTGGCCCGCTTCACGCGCGAGGCCAAGGCCGCCTCGCGCATCTCCCACCCGCACGCCATCAACGTCACGGACTTCGGCGAGTCGGACAACGGCGTCGTCTACCTCGTCATGGAGTACCTGCGCGGCCGCACGCTCAAGGACGTCGTGCGCACCGGCGGGCCGATGACGCTCGAGCGCACGGCCGAGATCGTCCGCCAGGTCGCGGGCGCTCTGGAGGCCGCGCACAACGAGGGCGTCGTCCACCGCGACCTCAAGAGCGACAACATCATGCTCGAAGAGGCCACGGGGGGCGACTGGGCCAAGGTGCTGGACTTCGGCATCGCCAAGATTCAGCAGACCGAGCGCAGCGTCCACGAGACCGACCCGGGCCTGACCGCGCCCAACCTCATCATCGGCACGCCGCAGTACATGTCGCCCGAGCAGTGCTCGCAGGCTTCCGACATCGACGCGCGCTCCGACATCTACTCCTTCGGCGTCATCGTCTACGAGATGCTCGCCGGCCACGTCCCCTTCTCGGGCGACTCGCCGACGGCCATCATGATGAAGCACATCCAGGAGCCGCCGCCCTCCGTCCTCGAAGACCGCCCCGACCTGCCCGAAGAGGTCGGCCGCGTCGTCGCGCGCGCGCTCGCCAAGCGCCCGGAGGAACGCTTCCAGAAGGCGACCGAGCTGTCCGCGGCGCTCGCCGAAGCCGCCGCCGCCGCCCCCGCCGCGGGGGTCGCCGCGGCCGCCGTCATCGACACGGATCGCATCGGCTCGCCGACCTCGCCCAACGAGCCCGCGCGCACGACGGTCGTCAGCGCCGAAGACGACGAGGCGACGGTCGTCAGCGCCGACTACGCGCGCGCCGGCACGACCGGCGAAGAGTTGCCGCCGCCCGTCGCGCCGCTCCCCGTCGAGTCCTCCTTCAACCCGTGGCGCATCGCCGTCCCGGCCATCGCGGTGGTCGCCATCGTCTTCGCGGTCTTCTTCGCCTTCCAGCGGCGCGGCGTCTCCAACGAGACGCCGCAGCCGGACGCGACCCCGCTCCAGGCCGACCCGAACAGCCAGCCCGGCCAACCCATCGCGCCGCCGACGGGGCAGGCCGAGCGCAACATCACGGCCCCTTCGGGCTCGCCCACCCCCGGGGCGTCGCCCGGCGGCGCGGCCGGGGGCTCTGTCGAAGGCGCGGCGCAGCCCGCGGGCGATGCCAACCCGAACCCGGGGGCCACGCCCTCGCCCACGGCGCGCAAGGCGGGAGAGATCAAGGAGGAGCCGCCGGTCGAGGACGAAGAAGGCGAGGAAGAGGACGAGCCGCCGCCCACGCCGACGCCCAGGCGCAACCGGCCGCTCAACATCAACGCCAACGTTGACGCGCCGCCGCCCCCGCCGCCCAGGGACGAGAAGCCGAAGGAAGAGAAGCCCAAAGAGGAGAAGCCGCCCCAGCTCGACGACGCCCCGCCCGCCCCCGTCGTCAAGCCCCGCTAAGAGTTGACCGCAGAGACGCGGAGGCACAGCTTGAAGAGCATTACTCGACAAGCTGTGCCTCCGCGTCTCTGCGGTTAACGAATTATGCCGCGCAGGAGGCCGAACAGGCGTGCCTCGTCGTCGAACTCCAACCCGGTCTCGACCACGTAGCAGGGGAGGGCGAAGTCGAGCCCGCGCAGCTTCACCGCGTCTTTCGCCGTCGTCAGAAGCGCGCGCGCGCCCCGCCCGGCCGCCCCGCGCGAGACGGCCTCCGCGTCCGCCCGCGCGTACGCGTGGTGGTCGTTGAAGGCGCGCGTGTAACAAAGCTCGAACCCGTCCCGCCGCACGTGCTCGAAGAACGCCCGCGGGTTGCCGACCGCGCAGAACGCCCCGACCGCCCCGGCCCTCACACCCTCAAGACTCACGTCCGCCCCCGCAGGCGTCTTCAACCCCAGCGTCCGCACGCGCGACGTGAAGACCGCGGCGCGCCCCCCGCTCACGCGCGCGACCTCCGCGCGCAAGCCTTTCAGGTCTTCGGCCAGCTCCGAGCGCGTGATGACCACGCAGTCCGCGCGCGCGAGCCCCGACGCGGGCTCGCGCAGACGCCCGCGCGGGAGCATGGCACGGCCGCCCCACGGCGCGGTCGCGTCCACGGTCACGATGTCAAAATCGCGCGCGATGCGCAGGTGTTGAAAGCCGTCGTCGAGCACGAAGACTTCCGTCCCGAACTCCTCCCGCGCCCAGCGCGCCGCCGCCACGCGGTCGCGGTCACAGACGACCGCGGCCGAGCCCAGAAGCCTCTCCGCCAGAAGCCTCGGCTCGTCCCCGCACTCCCCGGCCTCCGCCAGCACGCGCGCGCCGTCGGACGCCAGGACCCGCCGGCCCTCGTCCGCGCGCCCGTAACCCCGCGTCAGCACGCACACGCGCCGCCCCTCGCGCGCGAGCGCCTTCGCCGCCCACTCGACCAGCGGCGTCTTCCCCGTCCCGCCCACCGTCAGATTCCCGACGCTCACCACGGGCGCGCCGACGCTTTCAGATTTGAGGAAGCCCGAGCGGTACAGGCGCAGACGCGCCCGCGCCACAGCGCCGTAGAGAAGCCCGAGCGGTGCCAGTGCGAGCGACATGAAGGCGGGCGTCAGATGTTAGACGTTAGATGTCAGTGTCTTCTCTTCGACTAACATCTGACATCCGGCATCCGACATCTCAGTCAGGAGTGGGGCGAGCAGTTCGACGGTGCGCGCGGTGGCCCCGCGGTTCTCTTCGAGGACGGCGCGCGCGCGCTCGCCCATGAGCCGCCTCTTACCCTCGTCTTCGAGCAGGCCGCGAAGGGCCGCGGCCAGCGCGCCCTCCCAGCGGCCGCCCTCCGCGGGCGGAACGCCGGCGAGCCTGTCGTACGGCGGCAACTGGATAAGGGCTTCGCGTTCGAGGAGCGCGGCGACGATTGCTTTGAAGTTCGACGTGTGCGGGCCCGTGACGACGGCGCGCGCTTCGAGCGCCGGCTCCAGAACGTTGTGGCCGCCCACGGGCGCGATGCTCCCGCCGACGAAGACCACCTCCGCCAGCGGGTAGACCGCGCGCAGCTCGCCGACGCTGTCGAGCAGGATCACGTCGCAGTCCCTGTCCGACTCGCGCGGCCCGCCCGTGCGACGCGCCCAGCTTAACCCCGACGCCTCGATCAACGACGCCACCACGCCGAAGCGCTCCGGGTGTCGCGGCGCGACGAGCAGGCGCGCGCGCCTCCCGCCGGATTTTAAGAGCCTGAAGGCTTCGAGGGCGACGCCCTCCTCGGGCGCGTGCGTGCTGGCGGCGACGACGAGCGGGCGGTCTTTGCCGAGGTCGAAACGTCGTCTCAGTTCTTCGGTCAGCGGGTGTGCGTGCGTCTCTTCGATGTCGAACTTGACATTGCCGGTGACGCGCACGCGCCCGGGCGCGAGGCCGAGTGCGACGAGGCGTTCGGCGTCGGCCTTAGACTGCGCGGCCGCGAGCGAGAGGTCCGCGAGCACGCGCCGGATGAAGGGGCGGATGAGCTGGTAGCGCCCGAACGACTTCTCGGAGATGCGGCCGTTGACGAGCGCCACGGGGACGCCGCGCCGCCCGCACTCGCGGAAGAAGCGCGGCCACAGCTCGGTCTCCATCAGGAGGACGACCGAAGGGTTCACCGCGCGCAGGGCGCGCCGCACGCTCCAGGCCCAGTCGAAGGGGAAGTAGAAGACGAGCGCGGCCTGCCCCTCGAAAGCCCCGCGCGCGACCCGCTGCCCCGTCAGCGTCGTCGTCGAGACGACGAGCGCGTGGCCCGGGTACTCCTCCAACAGCGCGCGCGCCAGAGGCCGCGCCGCCTGCGCCTCGCCGACCGAAACGCAGTGCAGCCACACCACGGGCCGGCCGCCCGCGTCGAACCCGGGGAGCGACCCCGCGCGCTCGCCCAACCCCGCCGCGTACTTCCCGTGCCGCGCCGCGTCCAAAAGAAACCTCGGCAGCAGCGCTAGGACGCCGATGCCGAGGAGGATGCTGTACAGAAAATACATAAGTGATGAGGACTGAGGACTGAGGACTGAGTGTTTGTCTTTCACTCAGTCCTCAGTCCCCAGCACTCAGTACTTTTATTTCGCCCGCTCCATGTAGCGCCCCTCCGCCGGGTCTACGCGGATGCGGTCGCCCTCGTTGATGAAGGGCGGGACGGAGATGGTGACGCCGTTCTCGAGCTTCGCGGGCTTGTTGACGTTCGAGACCGTCGCGCCCTTGAGCGTGGGCTCGGTCTCGACCACGGTCAGCTCGATGGAGGGCGGGAGGTCGATGCCGATGGGCGCGCCCTCATAATACTCGGCCTGAATCCTCATGCCGGGCAGGAGCCACTGCGCCATGTCGCCGAGGTCGTCCTCGCTCAGAGCCGTCTGCTCGTAGTTCTCCGTGTTCATGAAGTGGTAGTGCGAGCCGTCGGCGTACATGAACTCCATCTCGTGCTGTTCGAGGTGGGCGCGCTCGACGGTGTCGGCCGAGCGGAAGCGGTGCTCGAAGCTTGAGCCCGTCCGCAGGTCGCGCAGCTTCGTCTGCATCATCGCGCGCAGGTTGCCGGGCGTGTGGTGGCGCGCGTCGAGGACTTTGCAGGGCTTGCCCTCGAAGACGATGACCATGCCCTTCCGGATTTGGGTGGCGGATATTGCCATAAAAAATCTGACTCCGAAGCGTTTGGGATTTCGACGTGTCTCTGCCGAAAGTGCCGCGCGGCCGCACAGAGGGCTCCGCGACGCCTTTCGCAAACCCCGTAGTCTAGCGAGCGGCCGTCCCCTTTGTCCAGCGGGCAGGACTTTAGACGAGCGTGCCCTCGGAGTCGGCCTTGTCCTGCGAGTCGAGCTTGAAGAAGACGCGGAGCGTGACCTGGTATTCGAGCCTCCCCTGCTGGAGACCGCCGCGCATCTCCTCGACGACGAACCAGGAGAGTTCGCGCAAGGTCTGGCGCGCGCGCCTGACCGCGACCTCGATGGCGTGGCTGAAGCTCTGGTCGGAGGTGCCGACGATCTCGACCCCCTTGAAAACCTTCTCGCTCATGAGCAGAGTCCTCCGGTGTGCTTGAATCCAAATTTGAAATATCAGATTTGAAATCTGAGATTGTTCGGGTTGAAAGCAGGGCGGAAGCTAGCACGCGTGTCGGTGCGAGTCAAGAAATCCTTAAGCGCGGACGCGGGCGGGAAAATTTGGACGGCCTAAAACCTTGAGGCGGGCGGGAGACAAAAGAGACAACGGAGGGAGTGTTGTCGTCTTCTGTCGCCCGCCCGCCCTTCCGGAGGAGCCCACCTTCCTGTGCGTGTAAACGACGGTCGGGCGGGAAAGTTCACTAAAATTTTCAGGCGGCGCGGGCGCGCAGGGTGCGGCGCTGGCGCGCGACCTGGTCGAGCCAGCGCTGCGCCTCGTGGTAGTGCGGGAAGCGCTGCTCGTCCGCGCGGAACGCCTTGGTGTGGTAGTAGCGCCGGCCGTTGATGAGGCGCGCGGGGTGTTTGATGTGGAGCATCTCGTGGTAGAGGATGTACTCGACGAACCACTCGGGCACGTCCTCGCTGTCGAGCGTCTTGCTGATGACGATGGTGTCGTGCACGCCGTCGTGGTGGCCGAGGATGGTGCGCGTGCGCCGCTGCGACCAGGTGAGGGTCGGCTTCTCAAGACGCCCGTCGAAGTAGCGCTGGTTCAAGCGCTGGAACATTCGTCCCAGATCATAAACGCGACCCTGCGCCGAAGAGACCACCTTGCGCCCGCGCTGGCGGCGCGCGAGGTCGGAGGCGCGCAGGACTTCGGGCGAGAAGGCGTAGTCACGGTAGACCCTCTCGTAAAGCGAGGGCGCGCCCTTGCGCCGCAGGAGCTTCGAGACGAGGATGAAGGCGAGCGCGCGGTGGACGTTTAAGGGGGCCGACTTGAACACGTCGGAGAGGCGGACGTAAACGCGCCCCGAGCGCAGGCGGATGGTGTGGTTCAGTCCCGCGTAAGGGTAGTAACGAACGTCCACCTCCGGCACGGTGCGCTTGGGCGCGAGCGTGCGGAAGGCCTCGGCGAAAAGGGTGCTGAGCAGTGGTTGGGGATGGGGCATAAGCTTATAACCCTGCGTCCGAGAGCGCCGATTTTTATGACCGGGAAGCCGCCGGGAGACGGTTGGAACTGTCGTCACGGTAACCGGTGTGTGAGGGTCGATATTAAGAGGCCGCGCGGGGGGGCGTCAAACGGTCGTTTGCGTACGGTGGCTAAGCCTTTTACTTCCCGACAAATGGCGGGCCGGCCTTCACATCCCGCCGAAACGAGGCCGAAAACGACCCCGCTCAAGCTCTTTCCCTGCAACGGTTTAACCCCTGCGGCGTGAGACCGTTGTCGAGACGGTCTTGTAAGTCGAATCCGCAGAGGGTTTAGGGGGCTCGGGGGGCGCGGTTTGCGCGCGTTTTCGGCGATTCGCTATAATCGGGGCGGCCGCGGTGCGGCCGGCCGGCAGCCCACCCCGGCGCGGCGGGGAATTTAATTCTTGACAGTGCGGAGTGGGGACTGTAAACAATTTAAAGATGGGCGCCGGAGGCCGTGTGCCCGTCCCGTTCCCCCTTGCAGCCCCGCTCGCCGTCTCAAGTAAAGTCAATGGCAATCCGAGCCACCACCAAACCGACGCAGGCCGACTGGTCGCCCGACGCGCGCGGCCAGGCCGTGCTGGCCGCCGTCATCAAGGAGCACCTGCGGACGGGCGAGCCGGTGGCCTCGCGCTCCATCTCCGAGCGTGCGGCGTGCGGCGCGGGGTGGAGTTCGGCGACCATCAGAAACGTGCTGGCCGAGCTGGAGGAGCACGGGCTCGTCGAGCAGCCGCACACGTCGGCCGGCCGAGTCCCGACTGACAAGGGCTACCGCTTCTACGTCGATCACTTCATCGGCGACGCGCGCCTGTCGCGCGCCGACATCTCGGCCATCGACCGCGGGCTCGGGCTCTCGCCCGACGCCTTCGCGCAGCCTTCGAGGCTGATGGAGAAGGTCTCGCACGTCCTCTCCGAGCTTTCGGAGAACGTCGGCATCGTCGTCTCGCCGCCGGTGGCCGACAGCCGGATGGAGCACATAGAGTTTCTGCCGCTCTCGGACGGCCGCATCCTCGTCGTGCTGGTGCTGGCGTCGAACGTCGTCCAGAACAAGATCATCCGCATCGACGAGCGCCTGAGTGCGGAAGAGCTCGAGTCGGCCGCGCGCTATCTCAACGCGGAGTTCTCGGGCAAGACCTTGCAGACCATCCGCGCCGAGGTGCTCGCGCTGATGGGCGAGGAGAAGGCGCTCTACGACCGGCTCCTGAGGAACGCCGTGCTGCTCTTCGAGCGCAGCGTCGAGGGCGGCGAGGGCGAGACCGGCGACGTCTACATCGACGGCGCGTCGAACATCCTGGCCAAGCCCGACTTCTCGGACGTGGAGCGCCTGCGCGAACTCTTCCGCACGTTCGAGGCCAAGTCGCGGCTCGTCAAAATCCTGAACGAGTGCATCGCGCGCGAGCCGGTCTTCGGCGACGTGCACGTCGTCATCGGGCGCGAGCACAGCGCGCCGCAGTTGCGGTCATGCGCGCTCATCACCGCGCCGTACCGGCTCGGCGAAGGCTTCGTCGGGGGCACGGTGGGCGTCGTCGGGCCGATGCGCCTTGAGTACGCGCGCACGATGGCCGCCGTCAACTACGTCGCCCGCCTCGTCGAGCGCGTGCTGCGCGAGGCGGCTCACACTTAAACAGTTCGCGTTCGTTTCGGCTTCGGCGAAGGGCTTGCAAAAGGGATGACTCAATCGGACATGACAAACAAGGGCGGGCGGAAGCCGAATCGCATACCCGTGCGTTTCGTCGGCGACGAGGGGGGCGGGCGGGCGGAGGGCGGCACGCCCGCCGAGAACCTGACACCCGAAGAGTTGGGGCGTCAGTCCTCCTACGACGACTCGACCGAGATGGGGCGGCGCATCGAGAGCGGCGAGGCGGGCGAGACCGGCTCGGGCGAGACGGGCGTCCCCGGCAGCACAGACCTTTCGGAGCAGCCGCGCAGCCGCAACGACCAGGACACGACCGTCTCGCACGCGGAGCCGGAAGAGAAGGGCGGGGGCGGCGCTTCGGGAACCGCCCAGGAGCCGGCGCGCAACGCCCCGGCCGGCGCGGGCCCGCAGGAGGTCGAGCTGATCGCGACGCGCGCGGAACTCAAACGGGTCGAGGCCGAGCTTAAAAAGCTCACCGACGAGCGGCAGGAGATGAGCGACCGCCTCGCGCGCCGCCAGGCCGAGTTCGACAACTTCCGCAAGCGCACCGAGCGCGAGCGCACCGAAACCTACAACCGCGCACTCGGCGAGGTCGTCCGCCGCCTCCTGCCGGTGCTCGACAACCTCCAGCGCGCGCTCGACGCCGAGCGCGTCGTCGAGGTCAAAGAGTCGGAGGAGTTCCGGCACTTCCTCCACGGGGTGGAGCTGATCAACCGCCAGCTCGGCGGCGTGCTCGAAGGCTTGGGGGTCGAGGTCGTCCCCACGGTCGGCGAGCGCTTCGACCCGCACGTCCACGAGGCCGTCGCCACCGAGGAGACGGACGCACACGAGCCCGACACGGTCACGCAGGAGATGCAGCGCGGCTACCGCCTCGGCGACAAGCTGCTGCGGCCCGCCATGGTCAAGGTCGCCACGAAGGCGTGAACCGCAAACCGTGAACCGTGACGAGTCATCCCGACCCCCGACTCGTCACGGTCTTAACTCTCCCTCCTCCAATCCTTTCTTGTCCCGGTTTACCGTTCACGTTTCACGAGAGAAAAAGTTATGGGCAAAGTAGTCGGAATCGATTTGGGCACGACCAACTGTTGCGTGGCCGTCCTCGAAGGCGGCGCGGTGCAGATCGTGCCGAACAAGGAGGGCGGGCGCACGACGCCGACCGTCGTCGGCTTCACCGACAAGGGCGAGCGGCTGGTCGGCCAGATCGCCAAGCGCCAGGCCGTCACCAACGCCGCCAACACCATCTACGCCGTCAAGCGGCTCATCGGCCGCAAGCACAAGGAGGACGAGGTGGTGCGCGCGCGCGAGACCTCGCCCTTCGAGATCGTCGAGGCGTCGAACGGCGACGCGCGCATCCAGGTGCAGGGGCGCGTCTACAGCCCGCAGGAGATTTCGGGCATCGTCCTCCAGCGCCTGAAGGCCGCGGCCGAAGACTTCCTCGGCGAGCCCGTGACCGAGGCCATCATCACCGTCCCCGCCTACTTCGACGACACGCAGCGGCAGGCGACCAAGGACGCCGGCAAGATCGCGGGCCTGCGCGTCGAGCGCATCATCAACGAGCCGACGGCCGCGGCGCTCGCGTACGGCCTGGGCCGCGGCGAGTCGGAGCGCATCGCCGTCTACGACCTCGGCGGCGGCACGTTCGACATCTCGATCCTGGAGATCAACGACGGCGTCTACGAGGTGCTGGCGACCTCGGGCAACACCTTCCTCGGCGGCGAGGACTTCGACGAGCGCATCATCAGTTGGATGGTGAAGCAGTTCAGCGAGGAGACCGGCATCGACCTGCGCAACGACCGCCTCGCGCTCCAGCGCCTCAAGGAGGCGGCCGAGCGCGCCAAGTGCGACCTCTCCTCGCTCTCCGAGACGAACATCAACCTGCCCTTCATCGCGGCCGACGCCTCGGGGCCGAAGCACTTCAGCAAGACGCTGACGCGCGAGACCTTCGAGGGGCTCATCTCCGACCTCGTCGAGCGCACGGTCGAGCCGTGCCAGAAGGCCCTGTGGGACGCGAAGCTCCAGCCGAAGGACATCGACAAGGTGCTGCTGGTCGGCGGCCAGACGCGCTCGCCCATCATCTCGCGCACCGTCAGAGAGATATTCGGCAAAGACCCCTCGGCCGAGATCAACCCGGACGAGGTGGTCGCGATGGGCGCGGCCATCCAGGGCGGGGTGCTGACCGGCGACGTGAAGGACATCGTGCTCCTGGACGTGCTCCCGCTCTCTCTGGGGCTTGAGACGCGCGGCGGCCTCTTCCACAAGCTCATCGAGCGCAACTCGACCATCCCGCTCAACAACTCGCAGACGTTCACGACCGTCGTGGACAACCAGTCGTCGGTCGAGATTCACGTCCTGCAGGGCGAGCGCGAGATCGCGCAGCACAACCGCTCTTTGGGCAAGTTCGAGCTGGTCGGCATCCCGCCGGGGCCGCGCGGCGGCCCGCAGATCGAGGTCGTGTTCGAGGTGGACGCCAACGGCATCCTCAGCGTCTCGGCCACCGACCGCGCGAGCGGCCGCCAGCAGCAGATGAAGGTCACGCCCACCTCGGGCCTCTCGGGCGACGAGATCGACCGCATGATCGCCGAGGCGCAGCAGTCGGCCGAGGCCGACCGCCGCGCCAAGGAACTCCTCGTCCAGCGCGCGAAGCTCGAAGGCTTGCTGCGCAACGCGCAGCGCACCTTCGGCGAGTTCGGCTCGGGGCTCTCCTCGGGCGAGCGCGCCATCACGCAGGACGCGTTCGCGGAGTGCGAGGAGCTGCTCAAGAGCGAGAACGTCGAGGCCATTCAGGAGGCCACGCAGAAGCTCGAACGCGTCTCGCAGCAGCTCGCGCTGGCGATGCTCAACCCCGTAGTCGAGCACAACGGCCGGTAAGTCGAAAGCAGTCACGGGTGACAAGTGACGAGTGACGAGTTAGAATTTTCCTCTAACTCGTCACTCGTCACTTGTCACTTATCACTTTTAAGAGATGGCTAAACGCGATTATTACGAAGTCCTCGGCGTGAGCCGGGGCGCGACCGACGCGGAGATTAAGACGGCCTACCGCAAGCTCGCCGTCCGCTACCACCCGGACAAGAACCCCGGCGACGCGGAGGCCGAGGAGAAGTTCAAGGAGGCGGCCGAGGCCTACTCGGTGCTCTCCGACGCCGACCAGCGCGCGCGCTACGACCGCTTCGGCCACGCGGGCGTCTCCTCGGGCGCGGGCGCGCAGGCCAACTGGGGCGCGCAGGGGTTCGGCGGCATCGAGGACATCCTCGGCGACCTCTTCGGCTTCGGCGACGTGTTCGGCGGCCGCGG
The DNA here is from genome assembly GCA_035563535.1 of Pyrinomonadaceae bacterium. GTDB lineage: Bacteria > Acidobacteriota > Blastocatellia > Pyrinomonadales > Pyrinomonadaceae > QHXN01. Next base: position 13,345 of record DATMVD010000098.1, read on the forward strand.
CGCGGGCGGCCGGCGCGGCGGGGCGCAGCGCGGCGCCGACCTCCGCTACGACCTCGAGATGACGCTCGAAGAGGCGGCCGAGGGGATGACGGCGCAGTTGCGCGTGCCGCGCCTCGAAGCCTGCGACGCGTGCAAGGGCTCGGGCGCGGCGCCGGGCACGCAGCCCGAGACGTGCCCGGGCTGCAACGGCACGGGGCAGGTCAGGTATCAGCAGGGCTTCTTCTCGGTGGCGCGCACCTGCGGGCAGTGCCGCGGCGCGGGGCGCGTCATCCGCACCCCCTGCGAGACGTGCAAGGGCGCGGGGCGCGTCGAGCGCGAGAAGCAGATCGAGGTGAAGATTCCGGCGGGCGTCGAGACGGGGTCTCGCTTAAGGCTCGCGGGCGAGGGCGAGGCGGGCGCGCAGGGCGGCCCGGCGGGCGACCTCTACGTCGTCATCCACGTCAAGGAGCACGAGCTGTTCGAGCGGCAGGGGAACAACCTCTACGCCTCCGTCCCCATCACCTTCGCGCAGGCGGCGCTCGGCTCGGAGGTCTCCGTCCGGACGCTCGACGCGCAGGAGAGCCTGAAGGTGCCCGCGGGGACGCAGACCGGCACGGTCTTCCGCCTGAAGGGGCACGGCATGCCTGTCTTGGGCGGCCGCGGCCGCGGCGACCTCTTCGTCTCGGTCACGGTCGTCACGCCGACCACCCTCACGCGCGAGCAGCGCAAGCTCCTCGAACAGCTCGCCCAGATCGAAGAGACAGACCTCTCCGACAAGGGCCTCATGGACAAGGTGCGCGACATCTTCGGCTGAAGCCGCGCGTTAAACGTTTGGCCTCGGAGGCGAAATTTTCCGCCTCCGAGGCCAAAATTTCAGGCTTTAGGGTCGAAGGACGTGCCTCCGAGGCTGAAAGCTGAGCCTTTCAGGCTGAAATTTGAGCCTCGGAGGCTGAAAGTTGGGCCTCGGAGGCGAAAGGTTGAGCCTCACGAGGTTGAAAGCTGAGCCTCGGAGGCTCGACGTTCCACCTCACGAGGCAGAAAATTGGGCCTCGAAGGCTGAAATTTGAGCCTCGGAGGCTGAAAGCTGAGCCTCTTGAGGCTGAAAGTCGGCTCTCGGAGGCTCGGCGTTTCTTCTCCGAGGCCCAAGGTTCGAGCAAAAAGGTGAAAGATAGGAGATGAAGAAGGCCGCTCATTAGCTTGAGCGGCCTTCTCTTCGTCGTCCGGCGTCAGTTGGTGCCCGGTCGGCCGCTTACGTCGCCCGCGTCGGTCAGGCGAATCCAGTAGTCGCGCGGGTAGATGCGGACGAGGCGCGCGTCGGGGCCTTCGACCGTCTTGAGGTACTGCTCGTAGGCCGCGAGCTGCTTCTCGGGGCCGATGACGTAGTAGACGCCGCCCTCGACCGCCGACGCCTTCGCGCCGAGGCCGGGGAGGATGCGCGCGTAGACCACGTTCATCCGCTTGAACAGCTCGTCCGAGAGGTTCGGCGACTTGCGCAGGTCTAAGAGCCCCTGGCGGAACTTGCGCACCGCCTCGGGCGGCGTGCCGTCGGCGATGTCGGTCGCCATCGCTTCGCCGCGCGACTCGTAGCCCGAGGCCGAGCGGAACTGCGAGAAGGCGACGGCGACCGCGTACTCGACGAGCCCGGGGTCGGGCTTGGCCTTCTTCAGCTCCTCGATGACGAAGCGGAGCGTCTGCGGCAGCTCCGGCGTGCGCTCGGCGTAGTAGCTGACGCGCCCCAGGCCGGGCGAGCCGCCGAGGCCGTTCGAGTAGGCGAGCCCCGCGCCCCACGTCTTGATGAAGATGCCGTGCGCGCCGCCGCCGCCGTAGAGGCGCGAGGCGAGGAACTCCAGCAGCGCCTCCCTGTTGTCCGCGTCGGCGTAGGTCGCCGCCGGGGCGGAGTTGAGGAAGACGCCGCCCTGCGTGTTCGGGTTGACGAGCCCGACGAAGACCGGCCTGCTCTTATCCTTCGCGCGCTGCTGCACCTGCGACTCGACGAGCCTCGCCGTCGTGTACTTCGCGGGCGCGTGCGGCGCGGCCTGTAGACCCGCGAGGAGGTCGCGCACGCCCGGCTCGAGCGAGGCGCGCACGGGCGTCGAGCCGATCATGAACATGCGAGCCCCGCCGGTCTTCAACAGGCTCTGCCGCACCTCGTTCAGCTCGGCGAGCGCCTGCGCGGGCGGGACGAGCAGGTCGCGCCGAATCTGGCGGACGAGGTACTGCCAGTCGGAGCCGAGCGTTTCGTCGGGAATGTCTGCGAGCAGTTGGTCGAGGTCTTTCGCCGCGTCGGCCGCGAGCGCCTTCGCGCCGTCGGGGAGTTTGTTGAAGGCGACGAGGTAGGTATCGACCGTGGGTTGAATCTTGGCGGCCGCCTCCTTGTCGCCCTGCATGGCCGCGAGGAGCCCCTTCAGGTCGCGCCGCGTCATCTGCGCGGCGCGGGCCACGGCCACCTCGAAGCTCTCGTTCGACGCCGTGACCACCGGGAACCTGCCGGCGCTGGCCAGGCTCTCGAAGAAGTTCGAGAGGGCCTCGCGCTGCGCGGCGTCGCTGGCGTCCTTCAGGAGCCAGCGCAGGCGGTGGACGTTGTGCGCCTGCGTCATGAACGAAGAGACCGAGAGGAGCAGGGGGTTGTCCTGCCGCCAGTAGGCGTTCGCCGGGTCGTTGACCCACGACTCCTCCGACCCCTGCGTCCGGTTGCGCATGCCGCTCAAGACCTGATCGACCACGTCGCGGATGCGCGCGAGGTTCTCGGGCCGCCAGTCGGGGCTCGTGAGCACGAGCTTCGTCCACTGCAAGGCGCGCTGCGACTCGGCCGCGTCGTTGCCCGCGCCGCGCACGACCAGCTCCGCGCGGTTCGTGCGGAAGTTGGTGCTGAAGTAGCTGTTGAGCGCGAGAATCTCCTTCTTCAGCATCTCGCTCATCTGCTCGAAGGGGATGGCCCGGCCGTCCTTCACGACGCCGACCTGCGTCAGGAGCGAAGGCATCGCCGAGAGGTAGAAGAGCCTCTCCTGCGGCACGCCGTCGAGGCGCAGCGCGAGCCCCGTCGTCGCGCTAGTCATGTTCTCGAAGTTCGAGGCGACGAGCGGGACGTTGCCGGGGAGCTGCGTGACCTTGTAGTCGAGCTGGTCGTCGAGCGTGAGCGGCGGCTTCTCCAAAAACTTGAGCGAGGCCGACTGGCTCGCCAACCTCTCAAGCTCCGCGGTCGTCGCGTCGTACTCGGTCTTGAAGCGGCGCAAAGCCTCCTGCTCGTCCGTCAGGCCGTACCTCTTCATCACGCGCTCGGCCTCGGCCTTGGCGCGCGCGGCGCCCTCGGCCTCGGCCTGCGCGAGCATCTGCGGCGAGGGCTTCGCAGCGACGGCGTAGGGGACGGACTCGGCCAGCTTCCAGTGCGCGACGAGGTCGCGCCACGCGTTCTTGTCCGAAGAGACGACCTGCTCGACCGCCGCCAGCTCGGGCTTGAGCGTGACCGACTTGCGGAAGCCGGGCGTGCGGTTGAGGTCGATGAGGTGCGTCATCCAGCCGGAGTCCGAGCTGCGGAAGCCGAAGCCCGGCGGCGAGTTGACGAGCTTCGAGAGCGTGCGGCGCGTCTGCACGACGCGGCTCTTCAGGCGCTCGTTAAACTCCTTCAGCTCCGGCGAGCCGTCGGCGAACGAAGCGACCCGCCTCATCTCGTCCATGATCTTCTGACGGATGTCCCTGATCTTCTCGTCCGTCATGTTCGCGGGGGCCACGTCGGTGAGCCCGACGTAGACCGGGTTGCCCTCGACCATCTCGTCGTCCAGGAACGAGAAGACGCTCTTCGCGCCCGTCTCCATCACGCGCGTCTTGGAATCGACGAAGAGCTTGTAGAGGTTTGTCGTCGGGTCGCCCGCGACGTTCGAGAGGAAGAGGCTGAGGAGCGTCTTCTCCTTCGTGTCGAGCGTGAGCTGCGCCGGGTACGCGAACAGAAGCCACCCCGGCTGCTGCTCGTTCTTGTGCGGGTACTCGACGAGCCTGATCGTGCCGGCGGGAGCGGGCTTCGGGTCGGGGATGTCCGACTCGGACATGAAGCGGCGGCTCTCCTGCTTCGGCTCGAGCCTGTTGAAGATGGCGTCGAGGCGCGCGAGCACGTCGCCCAAAGGCATCTCTTTCGGGAACGAGGCGACCATGCCCATGTTGCCGAGCCGGTAGTTGTCCGCGTGGAACTTGCGTATGTCCTCCGGCTTCATCTCGCGGATGGAGTCGGGCCAGCCGCCCGAGGACATCGCCAGCGGGTGAGTCGCGCCGTAGACCGTCTGGTTCAGCGCGCGGAAGAGGCGGCTGATGGGGCGGTCGTAGGTCGTCCGCATCTCCTGGTAGACCGTGCCCTTCTCTTCGAGCGAGAGCTTCTTGTCCGCGGGGTTCTCGCTCACGCCCCAGTGGCTCACCTCGCGCCGTATCTCCTCGTCCGTGTAGTCGGGGTGGAGCAGCGCGTTCACCTGGCTCTCGAAGAGCTTGTAGAAGACCTCCGGCCCGGCGGCCGTGTGCATGTGGTAGGCCGTGCGCCACTGCTGCGTGAAGGCGGACGACCCGGCGAGCGACATGCTCTCGAAGCCCGCGTGCGCGCGCCCGACGTTGCCCTTGCCGAGCAGCAGGTGCTCCTGCGTGTGCGGCTCGCCGTGCTCGGAGGTCGGGAAGGAGTTGACCCACAGGAAGACCTGCGGCACCGACTGAATCTGCAGGTAGTCGAGCGTGAAGCCCGTCCGCGCGTGGCGCAGGCGCGCGCCGAAGGGCTTGTCCGAGTCGTTGAGGTAGAGGGCCTCGGCGCGGAAGCCGCCGGCGGCCTTGCCTTCGGCGAGCGATTCGAGCTGGACGGCCTTGTTAGTTTGAGCGTCGGCCACGCGCGGCATGCCTCCCGTGAGCGTCGAGACGGAGAGCACGAGCAGCAGGAGCGCCGAGGATCGTTTGCGGTTCATAAGAGACTCCTGTCGAAAGGTGGGACGCCCCGGCGCAGACACCCCTGCCGCCGTGCGTGCTAAGGTTTCCGGTTACCGTTTTTCGGATGAAATCCAATTGCCTCGGGTCGAACGGAAGAGCGGGAGCACCGATGCTAGACCGCCCCGCGCTGCCAGTCAAACGCGCCGCACGGTGGTAAGGTTTCAGCGCCCGGCACGTGCCTTCCGAAGGTGACAGACGGAGGGCGTGCTGTTTAGAATCCACCCGCTCCCTTCTTTCTACGGCGCAATCCTTCGAGGAGTTTTATGAACCACATTCGTTACTCGGTCGCGGCGTGTCAGACGGACTTGCCGAATCCGTTGGAGCGGCGCGAGATGCGGCGCAACACGGAGCGGATGCTGTCGTTGATCGACTCGGCGGTGGCGGGGGCGGCGCCGTTCCTGCCGGTGCGTCTGGTCGTCTTCCCCGAGTTCGCGCACGCGGCGCCGGTGTTCGCGACCGTGAAGGAGTTGTTGGAGAAGCTCGCCGTGCAGATCCCGAACGAGCACACCGAGGCGCTCGGGATGAAGGCGCGCGAGCACAACGTCTACGTCCAGTCGGGGACGATGCTTGAGCGCGACGACAAGTACCCGGGCGTGGTCTTCAACACCACCTGCCTCGTCGGCCCCGAGGGCGTGCTCTACAAGTACCGGAAGGTCAACACGTGGATTCCGTACGAGGTGCACGCGAGCCCGCACGACATCGAGGGCTACGACGAGCCTCTGTTCCCCGTGGCCGACACCGAGATCGGGCGCATCGGCTGCGCCGTCTGCTACGACTGGCTCTTCCCCGAGGCGATGCGCCAGCTCGCCGCCAACGGCGCGGAGGTCCTCGTCAGAGTCTCGGCCTACATGGATCCGTGGGGCGCGACGCCGCCGATGGACTGGTGGACTGTGGTCAACCGCTGCCGCGCGATTGAGAACACGGCCTACGTCGTCGCCGCCAACCAGGGCGCGAGCCTCAGACACTACCCGCCCTACTCGTGGCCCGGCGGGAGCATGGTCGTGGACTTCGACGGCCGCGTCCTGGCCGAGGCGAGCCCCGGGCCCGGCGAGCGCATCGTCGTCGCGCCCGTGGACATCTCCGCCCTGCGCCACGAGCGCGCCGCGCGCCGCGGCCACCACATGCTCGCGCACCTGCGGACGGAAGCCTACCCCGTCTATCACAAACGTATCTACCCGCCCCGCGTCGGGGAAGAGGCCGCGCCCCACTCCTACGAGCGCAACAACGGGCTGATCGACGAGTCTAAAAAGAGGCTCGGCGACGTGGGCTGAGTCGGACGCCGACGCCTTCGGAGGCGGCCGGAGAGAAATTCGTTGACAGGCTTTTGAATCTATATTAAAAAGACTTCGTTCGGACAGGCAACAAACGGTCGGCGATACATTTCTTATCTCGCAACAGCTCTCAAACATTCAGACGGCCTAACCCCGTGGGTCGTCGCACACCTGTCAGTTTTGGTGTGAGTCTGCGGCTTTCGGTTCAAGGCCGGTGGGCGCGGCGCGCCCGTCCGTAATCGAGGTTTGTTATGACTACACTCCGCAACGTCTCCCGCACCTTCTTACGCGCCGGCTGCGCAGCCCTCCTGCTGGCCGCCTTCGCGGTCGGCGCGTCGGCGCAGTCGAACAAGGGCACCATCGCGGGCACTGTGACCGACCCCAACGGCGCGGTCATCAAGGACGCCAAGGTCGTCGTGACCAACGTCGCCGACGGCCAGTCGCGCGAGGCGACGACGAGCGACGACGGCACCTACGCCATCCCCGCGCTCGACCCCGGCGTCTACCGCGTCACCGTAGACGCCTCCGGCTTCAGCCAGTCGGTCGTCGACGAGGTCAAGGTTGACACGGCCTCGCGCCAGGCGGTGGACGTGACGCTGACGGCCGGGGCAGTCAGCGGCGGCACCGTCACGGTGACGGCCGAGGCCCCGCTCACCGAGACCGAGACGAGCGTGCGCGGCGACCTCATCACGGGGCGGCAGGTCACGGACCTCCCCCTCACGCAGCGCAACTTCACGCAGCTCGCCGCGCTCTCGCCCGGCGTGACGCGCCCGAACCTGGGGCTCCTCGGCGGCGGCGGCAACTTCGTCGCGGGCGGCGGCGGTCAAAACAACACCGAGTCCACGCGCTTCCGCGAGTCGGGCGGCTCCGTGATGGTCGTCAACGGCGCGCGCGCCACCAACAACAACTTCACGCTCGACGGCGTGGACAACAACGAGTCGCAGTTCGGCCAGATCGCCATCTTCCCGAACCCGGACGCCATCGCCGAGTTCAAGATCGAGACGAGCGTGCCCTCGGCCGAGTCGGGGCGCGCTGGCGGCGGCATCGTGCAGACGACCTTCAAGTCGGGCGGCAACGAAGTCCACGGCACGGCCTACGAGGTCTACCAGGGGCGCTTCCTCTCGGCCGCCGCCTCGCGGTTCGACGACGGCGGCGTGAACAACAGCATCCCCAACTACGTGACGCACAACTTCGGCGGCGTCGTCGGCGGCCCGATCTTCCTGCCGCGCTTCGGCGAGGGGACCCCCCACTTCTACGACGGGCGCAACCGCTCCTTCTTCTTCTTCTCGACGGAGATGCGCCGCAACGCGACGCCCATCTTCGGCGGCGGCGAGTCGCCCTCCGCCGTCCCCGTCCCGACCGCGCGGATGCGCGTCGGCGACTTCTCGGAGCTGCTCCAGCCCGGCAACATCCGCACCTACACGCTCGCGGGCGGCGGCACGGTCAACGCCCCGCAGGGGACGATCTTCGCGCCCAACGGGACGCCCATCCCCGGCAACGACCTGCGCAACTGCCCGACCTGCGGCCCGTTCTCGCAGTTCGCCCTCAACTACGTCAACGCCTTCCCGCTGCCGAACCTGCCGGGCGCGGGCCGGAACTACCAGACCAACCGCAAAGAGGGCTACAACCTCGACAGCTACGACATCAAGATCGACCACCGGGTGACGGACAACAACTCATTCTTCGCCCGCTACAGCCGCTCGAAGAGCGCGCGCCAGCGCGACAACTTCTTCCCGCTCGGCTCCTCGCCGACGGGGAACGACCTCCCGGCCGGCCCCTCGGCGGGCGACGAGTTCGGCAACTCGCGCGGCTTCACGATGGGCGACACGCACACCTTCGGCCCGACCATCGTCAACGACGCGCGCTTCGGGTTCACGCGCGTGGACATCGGCATCTTCAACACGGGCGTCAACGGCACGGGCGGCTTCTCCCCGGACATCTCGGCCAACCTCGGCGCGCGCAACATCAACCTCGGCCCCACGTCGAGCGGCATCATCCTCTTCGGCATCGTGGACGAGCTGACGGGCGCCGACCGCGCCACCGAGTTCACCGGCGACGGCGGCCCCTTCTACTTCCTCTCGAACAACTTCAACTTCGCCGACGCCGTGACGGTCGTCAAGGGCAACCAGACTTTGAAGTTCGGCGGCGACCTGCGCGTGCGCCAGAACTCGAACTACGACGGCGGCCGCACCGGCGGCACCAAGACCAACACGCAGTACGGCACGACGGGGAGCGGCTTCGTCTCGGGCAACTACAACGGCATCGGCCCGCACGACACCGGCTCGGCGCTCGCCAACTTCCTCCTGGGCTACCGCCCCGGCTTCATCACCCGCGGCGACCCGGGCGGCCCCTACTTCCAGTCGAACAAGGAGATCGCCTTCTTCGTCCAGGACGACTGGAAGGCGACGCCCAACCTGACCCTCAACCTCGGCCTGCGCTACGACATCTTCACCGCGCCGACCGAGCGCTTCGACCAGCAGGCGAACTTCGACCCGGCGACGCGCACGATGATCGTCGCGGGCGAAGGCGCGCCGGGCGGGCGCGACCTCGCCGAGACCGACCGGAACAACTTCGGGCCGCGCCTCGGCTTCGCCTACAGCGGCTTCAAGGCCGACCACACGCTCGTCCTGCGCGGCGGCTACGGCATCGTCTACTCGACCGACGTGAGCGGGCAGCAGCCGCTCACGGCCAACCCCGGCACGGGCGCGTCCAGCTATAGCTGCAACCCGATCACCAACCCGGCGGGCTGCCCGGCGGGCGTCGCCATCCGCAACCTCTTCGACGTGGGCGTCCCGACCGCCACCGTCATCCCGGCCGCGCCGGGCACGATCTTCCCCGCGCCGACCGACCGCCGCATCCTCTTCAACGACCCGAACCGCGAGGACGCCTACTTCCACCAGTACAACCTGACGGGGCAGTGGGAGTTCGCGCCGAACTGGCTGGCCGAGGTCGCCTACGTCGGCTCGCTGGGGCGCAACCTGCTGACCGTCACCAACATCGGCGTGGCGGGCGACCAGGGCGGCCCCGGCTCGCGCGAGATTCTGGGGATTAACGAGGTCATCGCCACGCGCTACAGGGGCAGCTCGCGCTACGACTCCTTGCAGACGAAGCTGGAGAAGCGCTACTCGCGCGGCCTCTCCATCCTTTCGAGCTACACCTGGGCGCACGCCATCGACGACTCGCCGGGCGGCATCTGCGGCAACGGCGCGGGCCCGCGCGACTGCGGCCCGGACGACCCGACGCGGCCGGAGCTGGAGCGCGCCAACTCCGACACGGACGTGCGCCACCGCTTCACCTTCGCCAACGTCCTCGACCTGCCGCTCGGCCGGGGGCGCGCCTACGGCGGCGACATGCCGGCGGCGCTGGACTTCTTCGTCGGCGGCTTCCAGTTCAACAACATCGTCGCGTGGCAGAGCGGCCCCGTCTACACGGTGACCGCCGACGGCGGGCGCGTCGATCTGATCGGCGACCCGACGCCTACGGCGGCCGACCGCGCCGCCGGGCGCGAGCTGAATCGCGCGGCCTTCCGCCCGGCGGTCACGCCCATCTTCGCCAGCCTCCCGAACGGCCCGAAGATCGGCACGCTCGGCCGCAACGTCTTCCGCGGCCGCCAGCAGTTCTACTGGGACGCCTCGTTCTTCAAGAACTTCCCCGCCCGCTGGATCAGCGAGGACTTCGCCGCGCAGTTCCGCTTCACGGCCTTCAACGTCCTGAACCGCGTCAACCGCTCGACCCCGAAGAACGACTTCAACAACACGGGCGAGTTCGGGCGCGACATCAGCGAGCAGCGGCGGCGGCAGATGGAGTTCTCCATCAAGCTGATCTTCTAACCCGGCCGACGGCGCGGGAGACTGACTCGGGCGGCGCGCGGGCTCTTTGCGGCGCGCCGCCCCGTTCTTTTTCGGCGCCGCCCGGCTTGAGAAACCGGCGCGCCGCGACTTAAGCTGGCGAAGATGAAGACGAGACCGTTAGACCTGACGACGTTGGCGGGCGCGCTGCTCGCGCTCTGCGTCGCGCCGGGCGGCGAGGAGAAGCTCAAGTGCGCGATGGCCTCGCGCTGAGGCCGCGCGTGTTCGTGATGACTTTCGGGAAAGGGAATTCGTCCGCGCGGCTCGGCGCGTCGGTCGCGGTCGTCGCCGCCGCCCTGTGCCTCTGCGCGTTCGCCGCCCCGTCGTCGGCGCAGAAGAGGCCGCCGCGTCAGGCGCAGCGCCCGGCCGACAGGCCCTCGGCCGCCGACAACACGGCCGCCCTGAGCGAGGCCGCGGCGCTCCTCAACGCGGGCAGGCTGGAGGAGGCCGAGGCGCGCGCGCGGCAGGTCGTCACGGCGTCCCCGCGCGACGCGCAGGCGCGCACCCTGCTCGGCGTCATCCTCGACCAGCGCGGGCAAGCCTCTGAGGCCGAGCGCGAGTACCGCGAGGCCATCCGCCTCGACCCGACGAGCGTCCCCGCGCAGGCCAACCTCGGCGTCCTGCTCGCGCGCACGAACCGGCTCGGGCAGGCCGTCGAAGCCTTCGAGACCGTCCTGCGCTTCGCGCCCGCGCACGCGCAGTCCGTCTACAACCTCGGCGCGGTCTACGCCTCTCTGGGCAACTACGGCCGCGCCATCCCGCTCTTGGAGCGCGCGTCGGGCGTGCGCGCGGGCGAGCCGCCGGCCGACGTGCGCGGCGACCCGACGCTCCTGCTCCTGCTCGCGCGCTCGTACCTCGGCGCGGGGCGCGCGGGGGAGGCTTCAAAGTTAATCTCGACGATAGAGCGCGGCGCGGGCGACGACCCGCGCGCACTCTTCACGCTCGGGCTCGCGCTCGCGCAAGGGGGCGCTTACGAACACGCCGCGCGCCTCTTCGAGCGCACGGACGCGCTCCGGCCGAACACCTACGAGGTGCTCTACAACCTCGGCGTCGCGCGCTACAACCTCGACCGCTTCGAGGAGGCCGCGCGCGCTCTGGAAGCGGCGGCGGCGCTGCGCCCCGACGAGGCGGAGCCGCACTACCGGCTGGGGCTCGTCGCCTCCGCGCGCGCCCGTGGCGACGAGGCGCTCGGCCACTGGCAGAAGGCACTCGCAGTCCGCCCCGAGTACCCCGAGGCGAACTTCATGATCGCCGAGGAGCTGTCGAGGCGCAGGCGCACCGCCGACGCCGTCCCGTTCTACGAGCGCGCGCTCAAACAAGACCCCGCGAGGCTCGTCTACTACGTGCGCCTCGGCGCGGCGCACTTCCGTCGGCAGAGCTACGACGCGGCGCGCGCCGTCTACGAGGAGGCCGCGCGGCGCTTCCCCGACGTGCCGCAGGTGCACTTCCTCGTCGGCTACGCGGCGCGCGGGCAGGGGCTCTACGACGACGCGGAGGCGGCCTTCCGCCGCTCTCTGGCGCTCAGGCCCGACAGCCCGGACGTGTACGCCAACCTCGGCTACATCGCCATCCAGCGCGGCCGCGACGCCGAGGCCGAGCAACTGCTCAGGCGCGCCATCGCGCTCGACGCGAAGCTCTTCCCGCCGCGCTACGACCTCGGCCGGCTGCTGCTGCGCCTGAAGCGCTACGAGGACTCGGTCGAGGTGCTGCGCGCGGCGGCGGCGCTCAACGAGAAAGACCCGGGCGTCCACTACCAACTCTTCCTCGCGCTCTCGCGGCTGAAGAGGACGGCCGAGGCGAAGGAGGAGCTGGCGCTCTTCCAGAGGCTGGAGGGCTCGCGCCAGGCGGCCGAAGGGGGCGGCGAGCCGCGCCCGCCCGAGGAGCAGCCGCTGCCGGAGCCTTCGGTCAACGTGCAGGAGCCGAACGCCCCGCGGAAGCCCCCCGGGCTCTGAGGCGAGGACTTGCCGTCGGAAGTAAACTCAAGGGGTAGCTCATCTCATGAAGAGGTTGAAAGTCATCCTGTCTTTAACGGCCGCCTGCTTTTTCGCGGCCGTCGTCTCCGCCAACTCCGGGGCGGCCCAGCCGAAGCGCGGGGGGGGGCAGTCACAGGCGGAGCGCGGCCGCGCCGTCTACGAGGCGAACTGCGTGCGCTGTCACGGCGCGGACGGGGCGGGCCGGACGCGCCTGGCCGAGGTCGTCGAGCCGCCGGACATGACCGACCCGGAATGGCAGCGCAGGCGCAGCAACGCGCGCATGATCGCCGCGGTCTCCAACGGGCTCGGCCAGATGCCCGCCTTCAAGAAGAAGCTCTCGCGGCAGGAGATCGCCGCGGCAATCGCCTACGTGCGCACGCTCAAGCGTTAGGGCGAGACCGCAAATCAGGTCAGAACTGTCCGCGGTAGCGGGCGGCCCTTTGTGAGACGGAACATACGGGTAATGACGGGCCGCCCGCTACCGCGGGCGGTTCTGACCGCTATCGCCGCGGCCGTGAGTCTAATGAGAACAAAATCCTTCTCCAGTTCGCTCGCCGCGTGCGCGCTGCTGCTCGCGGCGGCCGCGTTCGCGCGCGCGCAGGACAACACCTTTCACGTCAGCAAGGTGGAGCCTCCCTCCTGGTGGGCCGGGCACACCGTCAACCCCGTGCGCCTGCTCATCCGCGGGCGCCACCTCAAGGGCGCGCACGTGGGCCCCCCGCCCGGTGGGCGGTTCAGAACCTCCGGCGTGCGCTCGAACGAGTCGGGCACCTACCTCTTCGCCGACGTTTACATCGACCCCACGACGCCCCCCGGCGACTACACGTTCAACGTCTACGGCGGGATGGCGGCCGACGCCAACCGCACGACCTTCACCTTCCGCATCAACCGGCCGCTCGACCCCGCGACCCACTTCAAAGGGATAACGAACGACGACGTCATCTACCTCATCATGCCCGACCGCTTCGCGGACGGCGACCCGAAGAACAACGCGCCCGCGGACTCGCCCTCGGAGGCGAACGACCGCGCAAACGCGCGCGCGTGGCACGGCGGCGACCTCCGCGGCATCATCGAACGCCTGCCGTACCTGAAGGAACTGGGCGTGACGGCCCTCTGGCTGACGCCTTGGCACGACAACTGGAACGGCGTCAACCGCTGCGACAAGCCCTGGTGCCCGAACACCTATTACCACGGCTACCACGCCGTCGATTACTACGCCGTCGAAGACCGCTTCGGCACGCTGGAGACGCTGCAAGAGCTGGTCGAGAAGGCGCACGCCCTCGGCATCAAGATCATTCAGGATCAGGTCGCCAACCACGTCGGCTCGCAGCACGAGTGGGTGAAGAACCCGCCGCTGCCCGACTGGTTCCACGGCACCCTGGCCGACCACATGCGCAACCCCTTCCGCGGCGACATGCTGCTCTCGCCGCACGCGCCCGAGGCGGAGCGGCGCAAGACGCTCGACGGCTGGTTCTCCGACGACCTGCCCGACATGAATCAGGAGCAGGCGGAGGTCGCGCGCTACGAGATACAGAACTCGCTCTGGTGGGTCGGCGTCACCGGCATCGACGGCATCCGGCAGGACACGGCGCAGTACATGCCGCGCTCTTTCCTGCGCGACCTGAACGCCGCGCTCGACCGCCAGTACCCTTCGATGTGGATGGTCGGCGAGGTCTGGAACGAAGACCCCGTCCACACGAGCTTCTTCGCCGGCGGCCGGGAGGGCTGGGACGGCATCGACACGCGGCTGGACGCCGTCTTCGACTTCCCCGCGTGGGACGTTTCGCGCAACGTCTTTACGGGGAAGCGCCCCGCCTCCGACCTGCGGTTCATCCTCCGCGCCGACTCGCTCTACCCCGACCCCTCGCGCCTCGTCACGATGGCGAACAACCACGACACGCGCCGCTTCATGTCGCTGCCGGGCGCCGGCGTAGAAGGCGCGATGCTGCACCTCGCCTACGTCGTGACCATCCGCGGCACGCCGCAGCTTTACGCGGGCGAGGAGATAGCGATGGAGGGCGGCGACGACCCGGACAACCGGCGCGACTTCCCCGGCGGCTTCGCGGGCGACGCGCGCGACGCCTTCACGAAGGAGGGGCGCACCGCCTCGCAGCAGCGCATGTACGAATGGACGCGCGACCTCCTGCGCCTGCGCCGCGAGCACACGGCGCTGCGCCGCGGCGCGCTCCTCGACCTGCACTTCGACGAAGACTCCTACGCCTACGCCCGCCGCGACTCTCGGGAGACAATCGTCGTCGCCCTCAACCGCGCCGCCGCGCCGAAGGAGATAAACGTCCCCGCCTCCTACCTCGCCCTGCGCGACGGCGCGCGCCTCGAACCGCTCCACGTGGCGAAAGACCGACCGACGGTCGCCGCCGGCTCTTTGAAGCTGACCGTGCCGGCGAAATCCGCCGTCTTCTACAAGCTTTATTAGAGCTGGTTGCTTTTGAGTTTACCGTCTCCCGTTTAGAGGCGGGCTCCGCCCGCCTGCCCACGTGACATTCACAGCTCGGGCCGGCGGGCGGAGCCCGCCGCTAAACGGACGGTAAAGGAAGCGGTAAATAAACGGACGGTAAAGGGAGGGCAAACCGCGCTTTTCCGTTGCCGCGGCGCTCTATTTGTTGTAGCTTTCAACCAACCCAAATACGCGCGAGGTAGAAGGTGAGCTTCCCAAGAGCCTGCGGCATCCTTTTGCACCCGACGAGCCTGCCGGGCCGCCACGGCGTCGGCGACCTCGGACACGAGGCGTACCGCTTCGTAGACTTCCTGGCCTCCGCGGGGCAGAGCCTCTGGCAGGTCTTGCCGCTCGGGCCGACGGGCTACGGCAACTCGCCCTATCAATGCTTCTCGGCCTTCGCCGGAAACACCCTGCTCGTCAGCCCCGAGCTGCTCGTCGAGCAGGGCCTGCTCGCGCCCGGCGCGCTCGAAGGTCTGCACACGCTCCCCGAAGACCGCGTCGAGTACGGCGAGGCGTTCCCGCACAAGGAGGCGCTCCTCAAAGAAGCCTTCGACAACTTCCGCGAGACCGAGCCCGCGCTCGTCGCCGCCGCCTTCGAGGAGTTCAAGACCGCCTCGGCCGGCTGGCTCGACGACTACGCGCTCTACCGCTCGCTCAAACGAGAGCGCGAAGAGGCGGCGTGGACTGAGTGGGAGGCGCCGCTCCGCCAACGCGACCCGGCGGCTTTAGAAGAAGCACGGACGCGGCTCTCCCAACAGATCGAGGAGGTGAAGTTCAAGCAGTTCCTCTTCTTCGACCAGTGGGCACGTCTGCGCGAATACTGCAAGGGGCAGAACATCCAGATCGTCGGCGACATCCCCATCTTCGTCGCGCAGGACTCGGCCGACGTGTGGGCGCACCCGGAACTCTTCAAGCTGAAGGAGGACGGCCGCCCGTCGGTCGTCGCCGGAGTCCCGCCCGACTACTTCAGCAAGACGGGGCAGCTCTGGGGGAACCCCCTGTACGACTGGGAGAGGATGCGCGAAGACAACTTCGGCTGGTGGGTCGAGCGCGTGCGCGCGACGCTCTCGCTGGTGGACGTGATCCGCATCGACCACTTCCGCGGCTTCGCGGCCTACTGGGAGGTGCCGGGCGGCGACCGGACGGCCGAGCGCGGCCGCTGGGTGACGGCCCCCGGGCGCGAACTCTTTACCGCCATCAAGGCCGCCTTAGGCGAGCTGCCCATCATCGCCGAAGACCTCGGCTTCATCACGCCGGACGTCATCGAGCTGCGCGACGAGTTCGGCTTCCCCGGCATGAGGATTTTACAGTTCGGCTTCTCGACCGACACGACGAACAAGGACCTGCCGCACAACTACGTCCGCAACACGGCCGTCTACACCGGCACGCACGACAACGACACGGCCCTCGGCTGGTTCCGGAGCCAGCCCGGCGGCTCCTCCGTCCGCTCCGCGGAGAAGATAGAGCGCGAGCGGCAGTTCTGCCTCGACTACTTCGACACGGACGGCTCCGAAATTAACTGGGACTTCATCCGCGCCCTCTACGCCTCCGCGGGCGACACGGCGCTCGTGCCCTTGCAGGACGTGCTCGGCTTAGGCTCCGAGGCGCGCATGAACACGCCCGCCACGATGTCCGGCAACTGGACGTGGCGCTTCGGCGCGGGAGATTTAAATGAGGAGTTGAGCGCGCGCCTGCGCCGCCTCGCCGAACTCTACGGCCGCTTCCCCGCCGTCCCGCCCGAGCAGCGCCCCGAGCACACGGCCGAAAGCTACGAGTTCAAGCAGACGTGGGGCTGAGGGGTCACGTTCACACCCGATTACAATTATGACGACTCTCAGAACGTCAACCGCGCGCCTCCTTCTGTCCCTCCTGTTCGTGTGTGCGGCGTCGGCGGTCTGCGCGGCGCAGGGTGCGCCCACCATCTCCAAGGTCGAGCCGCCGAACTGGTGGGCGGGCCACTCCGTCAACCCCGTGCGCGTGCTCGTCCGCGGCACGAACCTCCACGGCGCGCGCGTCGCGGCCGACGGCGCGGGCGTCCGCACGGGCCTCGTGCGCGCCAACCAGCAGGGCACATACCTCTTCGTAGACCTCCACATCGACGCCGACGCGGCGCCCGGCCGCCGCACGCTGCGCGTCGCCGCGAACGGCGAGACCGCGCGCGCGCCCTTCGACGTTGTGGAGCCGCTCCCGCGCGCGGGCCGCTTCCAGGGCTTCACGCCCGACGACGTCATCTACTTCATCATGCCCGACCGGTTCAGTGACGGCGACCGCTCGAACAACGACCCGGCGAAGTCGCCCGGCCTCTACGACCGCTCGAAGGGGCGCTACTACCACGGCGGCGACTTCCAGGGCATCATCGACCGCCTGCCCTACCTCAAGGAACTCGGCGTCACGGCCCTCTGGATCAACCCCGTCTACGACAACACCGACCGCCTGGACGAGCGCGAGATGTACCCCGAGACGGAGGGCGGCCCGAAGCGGCCGACGACCGCCTACCACGGCTACGGCGCGATAGACTTCTACGGCGTCGAGGAGCACTACGGCTCTATGAGTAAGCTCAAAGAACTTGTGGACAAGGCGCACGCCCAAGGCTTCAAGGTCATTCAAGATCAGATCGCCAACCACACGAGCCCCTACCACCCTTGGGCCACAGACCGCCCGACGCCGACCTGGTTCTACGGCACGGTCGAGAGCCACCTCTCCAACAACTGGCAGAAGTGGACGACGATGGACCCGCACGCCTCCCTTGAGACGCGGCGGCGCAACCTCGAAGGGTGGTTCATAGACATCCTGCCCGACCTCAACCAGGACGACGAGGAGGTGCGCCGCTACCTCATCCAGAACACGCTCTGGTGGCTCGGCACCGTCGGCTTCGACGCGATACGGATGGACACTTTGCCGCACGTCCCGCGCCACTTCTGGCGCGACTGGACGGCAGCGATTAAGCGCGAGTACCCGACGGTCAACGTCCTCGGCGAGCTGTTCGACGGCGACCCCGCGCTCCTCGCATACTTCCAGAAGGGGAAGGTCGGGCACGACGGCCTGGACACGGGGATAGACACGCTCTACGACTTCGCGCTCCACTACGCCGTCCGCGACGCCTTCGCCAAAGGGGAGTCCGTCCGCAAGCTGGCGCAGGTGCTCGCGCACGACCACCTCTACCCGCGGCCCGAGCTGCTCGTCCCCTTCGTCGGCGTCCACGACATGCAGCGCTTCATGAACGAGCAGGGCGCGACCGTCCAGGGCCTGAAGCTCGCGCAGACTTTCGTGATGACGACGCGCGGGACGCCGCTCCTCTACTACGGCGACGAACTCGCCATGCCCGGCGGCGGCGACCCCGACAACCGCCGCGACTTCCCCGGCGGCTTCCCCGGCGACCCCCGCAGCGCCTTCGAGAAGTCGGGCCGCACCGCGACCGAGAACGACGTGTTCGAGCACGTCAAGCGGCTCGCTCAGCTCCGCCGCGAGCTTCCGGCGCTGCGCCGCGGCTCGCTGCTTCACCTCTACGACGAGGAGCAGCAGACCGCCTTCGCGCGCGTGCACGGCGGCGAGGCGGTCGTCATCGCTTTCAACAACGACACGAAGCCCGCGAGCTTCGCCGTCAGGGTCGGCGACATCTGGCCGGGCGCGGCGCGGCTCCGCGACAGGCTCGGCACCATCAAGTCCGAAGTGCTCACGACGAACGGTGTGCTCGCGCTCAGCCTGCCGCCGCGCTCGGCCGTGATTCTGACCGCGCCGTCCGGGCAGGGCGGGCAGCACGTCATACATTGACGGCGCTAACGAAAAAGGGAGAATGACTGCCGTTTAAATGACTCCCGTTTAGAGGCGGGCTCCGCCCGCCGGTTCGAGACGGATGAAACTCTTCAAGTCTCACGAGCCGAACACGATTCATTACGTGACTGCGGTGACCTTCCGTCGCGTGCCCGTTTTCCGCAGTCACATGCCTTGTTCGCTCTTCGTCGAGACGCTGGCCGAAGTCAGGGGGAATTATCCGTATAAGCTGATAGGTTACGTGGTAATGCCTGACCACGTTCATCTGCTGCTGAATCCGTTGTCGAGCGACATCAGCGGTCTGATGATGCGTCTTAAGGGGCTTTCGGCGCGGCGCGTCCTTGACTGGCTGCGCGCAGAAGGTCACACGACCTCACTCGCTAAGCTTAAGCTGGCGGCCCCGCAGAAGCGCTCGCACACGCACGCGGTCTGGCTCAAAGATTCTTCGGTGATAGATTTGTGGAGCCCTAAATTTATCCGGCAAAAGTTGCATTACATTCACTGCAATCCCGTACGCGCAGAGCTGTGTCAACATCCCGCGCAGTGGCGCTGGTCTAGTTATCATGCTTACCTGCCGCACGAGGCGGGGAGCGTGCCCCTTGAAATGGACTGGAAGGGTTTCTGGGAGGTTGAACAGGCGGGCGGAGCCCGCCTCTAAACGGCAGGTAATTGGTACAAGATGTCGTTGAAGATGAAACCTTTCACGGAGCAGGTTGCGCTCGTCACGGGCGGCGGGACGGGCATCGGCCGCGCGTTCGCCGGGGCGCTGTCGGCCGCGGGCGCGCGCGTCGTCATCGCTTCGCGCAACGAGGACGTTTTACGGGGGACGGCGGGCGAGCTGAACGCGGCGGCCGGGGCGGGGCGCGTCTCGACCTACGCCTTCGACGTGCGCGAGCGCGGGCAGTGCGAGGCGCTGGTCAGGCATTGCGTGGAGCACTTCGGCTCGCTCGACGTGCTCGTCAACAACTCGGGACTGGCCGTGCCCGAGATGGTCGAGGAGATTACGGACGAGGGCTGGGAGACCGTCCTGACGACGAACCTGAAGGGCGCGATGTGGCTCGTCCGCGCGGCGCTCCCTTTGATGGCGGCGCAAGGGTTCGGCGACATCGTCAACGTCTCTTCGCAGGCGGGCAAGCACGGCTACGCGGACGTGCCCTCGTACTGCGCGTCGAAGTGGGGCCTGCTCGGCTTCGCCGAGTCGGTGCGCGACCACGCGCGCAAGACGGGCGCGAACGTACGCGTCTTCAACCTCTGCCCCGGACTGGTGGACGTGGAGAACACCGCCGCGGACGCGGAGCCCCGCCCCGGCTTCGTCCACGTCTCCAACATGGCGAAGGCCCTTTTGTTCGCGCTCTCGCTCGACCGCAACGTCGTGCTCGAAGACATCAACATCTACGCGAGATAGTGAGCAGTGAGCAGTAAGCAGTGAGCAGTGGACGAGTTGAAGTGGGCGGTGCGCAGGTTCTTTAAACTGCTCACTGCTCACCGCTCACCGCTCACTTTCACGAGAGGAGCGAAACGCCACATGCGTGACAAGCCGCGCCTGAGCTTCTGGCAGATCTGGAACATGAGTTTCGGGTTCCTCGGCATCCAGTTCGGCTGGGCCCTGCAGCAGGCGAACATGAGCCCCATCTACCGGTACCTCGACGCCGAGGAGAGCAACCTCCCCTACCTCTGGCTGGCCGGCCCCGTCACGGGGCTCCTCGTGCAGCCGGTCATCGGCGCGATGAGCGACCGGACGTGGACGCGCCTCGGCCGCCGCCGCCCCTACTTCCTCGTCGGCGCCGTCCTCGCCAGCGTCACCCTCTTCTTCATGCCGAACTCGCCGACCGTCTGGATGGCGGCCGGGCTGCTCTGGATCCTCGACGCCAGCATCAACATCTCGATGGAGCCGTTCCGCGCCTTCGTCGCCGACAAGCTGCCGGAGGAGCAGCGCACGACGGGCTTCGTCATGCAGTCGTTCTTCATCGGCGTCGGCCAGACGCTCGCCAACACGCTGCCGCTCATCATGACGGCGCTCGGCGTGACGGGCGTGCTGGCCTCCGGCATCCCGCTCTCGACCGACTACGCCTTCAAGATCGGGGCCTTCGCCTTCCTCGGGGCGGTGCTGCTGACCGTCATCGCCTCGAAGGAGTACCCGCCCGAGGACATGGAGGAGTTCCTGCGGATGAAGCGCGCGCACTCGGGCGTGCTCGCCGGCTTCCGCGAAATCTTCGCCTCGATCCGGGAGATGCCGGCGACGATGAAGCAGCTCGCCGTCGTCCAGTTCTTCACGTGGTTCGCGCTGCCCTGCATGTGGCAATACTTCTCGCTGGCCGTGGCGCGCCACGTCTACGGCGCGCCGGGGCCCGAGGTGCAGCCCGGGTTCCGCGACGGGAGCGAGTGGGCCGGC
This sequence comes from Pyrinomonadaceae bacterium, assembly GCA_035563535.1. Lineage (GTDB taxonomy): Bacteria > Acidobacteriota > Blastocatellia > Pyrinomonadales > Pyrinomonadaceae > QHXN01. The sequence continues at coordinate 33,990 of DATMVD010000098.1, forward strand.
TTCTGCTTCGCCTACTTCAACGCCGTCTGCTTCGTCGTCGCCTTCCTGCTCCCGCCGCTGGCGCGCCTGACGAGCCGCAAGGGCGTCCACCTGATCGCGCTCGCCTGCGGCGGGCTCGGCCTGCTCTCGGTCTACTTCGCCCAGGACAAGTACTTCCTGCTCGTCTCGATGACGGGCGTCGGCGTGGCCTGGGCCTCGATCCTCTCGATGCCCTACGTGCTGCTGTCGAGCGCGGTGCCGCCCGCGCGGATGGGCGTCTACATGGGGGTCTTCAACCTCTTCATCGTGCTGCCGCAGATCGCCATGTCGCTCATCATGCCGCACGTCATCCGCCACGTGCTCGGCCCCGACCCCCTGTACGTCGTGATGTTCGGCGGGGCCGTCATGCTCGTCGCCGCGCTCTCGGTGTTGATCGTGCAAGACCGGCCGCGGGCGGTGCCGGTCGGGGCGGTGCTGGAGGCCGACGAACACGGCCACCTCTCGCCGACCCTCACGGCGCAGCCCGTCCCGAGCACGGGGCTCGTGGACGAAGAGGAGAGGAGGGATTAAGACGTGCGTGCGAGGGGCTTACTGTTCGGCGCGGCGCTGCTCCTGGTGCTGCTCTGTTCCGGGCGCGCGCTGGCGTGCTCGTGCTTCGCGGGTGTGCCGCCGTGCCAGGCGTTCGGCGGGGCCGCGGCCACCTTCGTCGGCACGGCGACCGGCGTGAAGACCGTCGAGCCGAAGCAGGACGCGAAGGGCGAGGTGGAGTGGGGGCGGCGCGTCTTCAGCTTCACGGTCGTGCAGGCGTACTCGGGCGTCGCGGGCGCGGAGGTCGAAGTCACGACGGGGCTCGGCGGCGGCGACTGCGGTTACAGTTTCAGGATCGGCGAGACCTACCTCGTCTACGCCCACGGCGGGGGCGAGGGCAAGCCGCTGGGGACGGGCATCTGCACGCGCACGCGCCCCGTCTCGGAGGCGGCCGAGGACATGGAGTTCCTGCGCGGCCTCGCGGGGCGCGCGCCCGGCGTCTCGCTCGACATCACGGTCGCGCGCGGCCTGCAAAGCGTGAGGTCGGGCGACACGAAGACGGTCGGCGCTCTGGCGGGCGCGCGGCTCACGGTCGAGGGCGCGGGCGAGAGTAAGGAGGTCAGGGCGGACGAGCAGGGGCGCGCGCGCCTCAACGGGCTCAAGCCCGGCGCGTACAAGGTTAGGCTGGAACTTCCCGAAGGGCTGACGACGTGGAAGACGGAGCATGAGGTGACGGTCGCCGACCGCGGCTGCGCCTCGGTCTTCTACTCCGTGTCGGACGACGGCCGGGTCGGGGGCCGCGTGACCGACGTGGGGGGGCGCGCCGTGGCGAAGGTCTCCGTCGCGCTCGTCGAGGCCGACAGCGACGACGTGGAGCGCCACTACGTGCGCTACGAGACGACGGGCGAGGACGGGCGCTACGAGTTCAAGGGGGTGCCGCCGGGCCGCTACGTGCTCGCCGTCAACTTCAACCGCTACCCGCGGCCGGACGACCCGACGAACGCCTACCCGCGCACCTACTACCCCGGCGTGGCCGAGCGCTCGCAGGCCGAGGCCGTCAGCCTCGCGGCGGGCGAGCGCGTCAAAGACCGCGACATCACGCTGCCCTTGAGCCGCCCCGAGATCGCGGTCAGCGGCGTCGTCGTCTGGGACGACGGCAGCCCCGTAGCCAACGCCTACATCAACACGAGGGACTTGAGCTACCACGACCCCGGGATGGATTACGGCATGTCGCCGGCCGACGAGCAGGGGCGCTTCACGCTCAAGGGCTACCAAGGGCAGGTCATCCTCATACGCGCCGGCAGCCGCCCCGGCGGCCCCGTGGAGCGCAACGCGGCCGTCCGCGTCACGCTCCGCGAGCCGAACGAGACGGTCAGGATCGTCATCCCGAAGCCCAGGTGAGTGAGCGAGTTTTTAGTTTTCAGTTTTCAAGGCGGGCCGAGTTTATGGGAAACAGGTTGAGAATAAACGCGCGCGCACTCGTCGCGGCGCTCGCCGTCGTCGTGGCTTTGTGCGCGCCCGCGCAGGCGCGGCAGGCGCGTGACGTGTCGAAGGAGCGCGCGCGCGCGACCGCGCCCGGGTGGGTGCGCGAGGGCGTCATCTACGAAATCTACCCGCGGCAGTTCTCCGAGGCGGGCACCTTCGCGGGCGTCACGGCGCAACTCGACCGCCTGAAGGAACTCGGCGTCAACATCCTCTGGCTGATGCCCGTCCACCCCATCGGGCGGGAGAAGAAGAAGGGCCCCGTCGGGAGCCCTTACGCCGTGCGCGACTACTACGCCGTCAACCCCGACTACGGGACGCCCGAAGACCTGAAGCGGCTCGTCTCGGAGGCGCACCGGCGCGGGATGAAGGTCATCATCGACATCGTCGCCAACCACACCTCCTGGGACAGTGTGATGATGAAGACGCCCGGGTTCTACGTCCGCGACGCCTCAGGCAAGATCACATACCCGCACGACTGGTCGGACGTGGCCGAGCTGAACTACGACAGCCCCGCGCTCCGGCGTTACATGATCGACGTGCTCAAGTTCTGGCTGCGCGAGTACGACCTCGACGGCTTCCGCTGCGACGTGGCGGCCGAAGTCCCGACCGACTTCTGGGAGCAGGCGCGCGCCGAGGCCGACAAGGTCAAGGCCGACGTTGTGTGGCTCGCCGAGTCCGACAAGCCGGAGCTTTTAGTGCGCGCCTTCGACCTCGATTATTCGTGGCCTTTGCACGGGACGCTTAACGAGGTGTTGACGGGGCGCAAGCCGGCCGCGGCCTTCCGGCAGACTTGGGAGGCGGACGAGGCGAAGTACCCGCGCGGGGCTCTGCGGATGCGCTTCTCGGACAACCACGACGAGCGGCGGGCGGTGGCGCGCTTCGGCGAGGGCGGGGCGCTGGCGGCCTCAGCGCTGATGCTGACGCTCGACGGCGTGCCGATGCTCTACAACGGGATGGAGGTCGGCGACACGACCGAGTCGGGCGACCCCGCGCTCTTCTACAAGCTCCCCGTCTTCTGGCCCATCGAGAAGCGGCGGCCCGAGTTCCCGCGCTTCTACCGGCAGATGATCGCGCTGCGCAAGAGCCACCCGGCCTTCACCCGCGGGAATGTGACGTGGCTGCGCAACCCCGATGAGTCGCGCGTCGTCACCTTCGCGCGCCGCGACGGGGCGGAGGAGATAGTCGTCGCCATCAACTTCTCCAACCGCCCCTTCGACGGCACGGTCGAAGGAACCGACGGCGCGCCCTTCGCCGACATCACGCCCGACACGCGCGCGCCGCTCAAGCCCGACGCCTCGGACGCCGAACGCGCCGCCCGCGCGCGCACCGTCAAACTGCCCGCCCTCTCGCTCGACCCCTGGGGCTACCGCATCTTTAGAAGGCAGAAGTAACCGCAGAGACACGGGGCACGGCTTAAAGACGACGAGTCAATAAGCCGTGCCCCCGTGTCTCTGCGGTTAAATTCCTCTCAGGGCTGCTTGAAGCGGTCGCGGTATTCGACGGAGTCGAGGAACGCCTTGACCATCTCGGCGCGGCGGTAGTCGCCGCCGAACTCTTCGAGCTTCGAGAGCCAGTGGTTGTAGCCGTTGAAGTCCGTGTCCGGCCCCGCGTCCGGGTCGCGCCGGAGGTAGCCGAAGTACTGCATGAGCACGAAGGCGCGGTTCGTCTCGCGCCGCCGGAGAGACTCCTTCTCGGCGAGCCTCTGGAGGACGAAGGCGCGCGCGGCCGTGGCGCTCATAGACCCGAACGCCTGACGCGACGCCTCAAGGTCTTCGGCCGTGACGGCGACCCCGGCCGAAGTGTAGAGCGCGTTGGTGAAGGTGTCCTCGTCGAGCCCCGCGGGGTACTTGGCGAGGAAGCGCTCGGAGGAGACGAAGCTCTGGAAGTAGGCGGTCTGGTTGGCGGCGAGCCGCGCCTGCCAGCCGTCGTCCGGGCCGACGACCACGCCCTCGCCGAGTTGCCGCGTGTCGGCCAGGAACTCGGCGAAGGTCAGGGGCACCGGCTTGCCCGGCAGGTCGCCGTAGGCCGCCCTGCGCGCGCAGTAGGCGAGGAAGCCCGTGCGCTGGAACTCAATCGACAGGAAGAAGGCCGCGCTCGTGTCGATGCGCTTGACCTCGCGGCAGCCGTCGATAGTGCCGCAGGTGTCGATGCCCTGCGCCCAGAAGTTGAGGCCCGACGAGTCGGGCTCGCGGTTGAGGAAGTCTGCGTAGTGCTGCCGGACGAAGAACTGCGTGTCGTAAATCGGGCTGACGAGCGTGGCGGTGAAGCTGAAAGACTGGTTGCCGGACGCCGTGCCGAAGCTGACCTCCGACGGGTTGAACACGTAGCCGTACTTCGAGGGTATCAGCTTGACGGGGGTGTCGCTGCCCAGCGGGTACGTGATGCTGTAGTTGACGGTGCCGTTCGAGTTCGTCAGCGGCCCGCCGAAGGCGTTCTCCTGGCGGACGGCGACGCCCGCCAGCGCGTTGCCGGCCGCGTCCGTGACGCGCGCGAAGACGGTGACGTAAGGGAGCAGCCTGAGTTCGACCGTCTGGTCGGCGTTCAGGCTCGACACGTTGAAGGCGAACCTGATGAACTGCCCCGGCTTCGACGGCGAGAGCGCGTAGCCGCCGCCCGCGGGCAGCCCCGCGAAGGAGTAGTTGCCGGCGGCGTCGGTCGTCGTCGCGCCCGAGACGGTGCCGGTGAGCGTGACGGTCGCGTCGGCGATGCCGGTGCCGCGGCCGTCCGTGACGCGCCCCGAGATGGAGTGGCGCGGCCCCGAATCGGCGGCCGCGACGAAGTTCGCGGTGCCCGAGCCGGAGAGGCAGTTCGTGCTGACGAAGCTGAGCGCCTGCGGCGTGAAGCTCAGCCCCGCCTTACTCGGCGTCACCTTCACCCCGTTGCGGCAGCCCAGCTCGCCCGAGGTGTAGTTGCCGGCCGCGTCGGTCAGCGCGGTGCGCGTCTCGACGGCGCCCTGCTGGTTCAGCTCGAAGTCGATACGGACGCCCGCCACGGGCGCGCCGCCCGAGTCCGTGACGCGCCCCGAGACGCTGTAGACGGGCACGGGCGTGGGCGTCGGGTCGGGCAGCGCGAGCGACGGGTTGGGCTGCCAGGCGGGCGCACTCTCGATGTCCGTGCCGGAGGTGGCGCGCGTCTGCCCGCTCCCGTCCGGGCTCATCAGGTAGACGGCGGAGGTGCCTGTGCGGTCGCTCGCGAAGGCGATTGTTTTGCCGTCGGGCGACCAAGTCGGGTGGCGGTCGCTGCGGAAGTCGTTCGTCAGCCGCAACTGCCCGGTGCCGTCGGCGTTCATCACGAAGATTTCCGCGGGGCCGGACTGGAGGTCTTTCTCGAAGGCGATGCGCGAGCCTTCGGGCGACCAGGCGGGCGCCAGGTCGGTGCCTTCGCCGGTGCTGAGCTGCCGCGGCAGCGTGCCGTCGGCGTTCATCACAAAAATCTTGGTGTGGAAGAAGTCGGGGCCGCCCGCGTAGGCGATTGACTTGCCGTCGGGCGACCAGGCGAGGTCGCGGTAGACGGAGGCGGTGTTGGTCAGTCGCCGCCGGTTGCTGCCGTCGGCGTTGACGAGGCAGATGTCGTAGTTCGTCGCCGCCTCGCAGACGAAGGCTATCTGCGAGCCGTCGGGCGACCACGTGGGCGTCTGCGTGATGGCGAAGCCCGCGTTCTGCGTGAGCGCGCGCAGCCCCGTGCCGTCCGCGCCGATGACGTAGAGGTTGCTGCCGCGGTCGGCCGAGATGACGAACCGCGTGCCGTCGGGCGACCAGGAGGCCACGGCGAAGCCCGCGAGTCGCCCCTGCGTCACGTTCGTCCGTGCGCCGGTGTCCAGGTCGTAGACGAAGAGGTCGAGGGTGTTGCCCGCGGGCGAGGTGTAGGCGATTCGGCCGCGCGCGGCCGACTGGGCACGCGCGGTGCCGGCGTCGGCCAGGCAGAGCGCGGCGCACAGTATCAGGCAAATATAGGCGAGGGTGCGCATGCGAGGTTTCCTGTGAATGATGTTGAGAGTTAATTCGGTAAAAATTCTTAAGGCCGCCCCGGCCCGCATCCGCGGCGTGTGGCCGGGCGTCTGCGGGGGCGGGGATCGGGGAGGGACTTGGATGTAGGGCGGGGTTGTCCGGTTGCTCGGGCGGGGCGCGCTTTCATCTCTGAGACGGCCTCCCGCGCGGCGGGCTCGCGCGGCGCAGGCCGACGAGGTCGAGGGCGCGAGTGACCTCCGGGTTCTGCATGAAGTGACGCCAGACGAGGCCGTCCCTCAGGTTCTCCGCGCCGATGAGGGTGATGCCCTGGTCGATGCCGATGACGTCCGTGTCCACCCAGCCCGTGTTGGGGTTGAAGGCGTCGGCGAAGCCGTAGCGGCCGTAGGTCTGCCGGCCGTACCTCTCCTTGAGCGCGCGCAGCGCCGCGAGCGAGATGTCGGGCGTGAACATGAGCGACCCCAGGGGGGCGTAGGGCACGACCGTCCCGTCAATCGCGGGGTCGCGCGGCGGCCCGCCCCACGCGAGGTAGCCGCGCTCCGAGTCCGAGGCCGAGATGCCCCACACGTCCGGCCCGTAAGCCGGAAACTCCTTCGCGAGGTCGATGCAGAACTGCCTGTGCGCGCGCGTCGCCTTCACGGAGTTCTCGAAGTAGTTGACGAAGGGGTACCAGCCTTCGCGCCTTCCGCGGAAGTCAACCCAGGCGTGCGAATACTGGTGGATGAAGAGCGGCGGGTGCGCGTTGATGTAGTGGTAGCCGGCGTAGGTGATCCACTTCCGCTCGAAGGCGCGCCACGCGGCCGGCGTGATTGGACGCGTGGGCGAGCCGACGGCGAGCAGGATGAGCATCATCTGCTCGCTGTAGTCGCGCCAGCGGTGCGGGATGAAGCCGCGCTCGGGATACCAGCCGTGCGAGAGGAACGTCGGGTGGCCGTCGAGCATCCAGCGGAAGTCGATGCGCTCGTAAATTTGAGTGGCGAGGCGCACGACCTCCGCGTCCTCGCGGAAGCACTGGCGCGCGGTGAGCACGCCGCCGAGCAGCAGCGCCGTGTCGATGGAAGAGACTTCGCTCCGCCAGGCCCTCTCGCCCGTGCGTAGGTTCATCCAGTGGTAGAACCAGCCGCGGTTGTGGTACGCGCGCTCGGCGAAGAAGCGGAGCGTCGTGCGCGCGCGCGCGCGGGCCTCGGCGCGCGCGACCCAGCCGCGCTCCGCCCCGGCGCAGAGCGCGGTGAGGCCGAAGCCGGTCGCGGCGATGCTCGCCACGTCGCGGCCCGTCTCGCTCCCGATGGGCGAGCCGTCGGTGCGCGCGCGGTCGCGCACGAGCCCCGTCTGCGGGTCTGCGTGGTCGAGGAAGTATTGCAGCGCGCGGCGCGAGAGGTCTTCGAGTAAGGCCCTGTCCGCGCGCGTGAGTCTGTAGCCGCCGCGCTGTTGCGCGGCGACCCTTTGAAGCTCGCGCGGTGCGGCCTGGGCGCAGAGCGCGGCGAGTAAAAGAAGGGCGAGTGCGCGTCGTGCCGAAAGAAGCATGGGGTTGGCCGGCGACGCCGGCGCGACTATAATAAAGCAACTCGAACGAAAAGAGAGGCCCGGACTAATCCGGGCCTCTCTTTATCGCTCGGGACTGCCCGCGGTCAACTCGAAGTTACCTGGGCACGAGGCTGCACTGGTTCGGCATGCCTATGGGGTTGAACTGGAAGTGCGACGCGACGACGACCGGCTGGTCTGAAGTGACCCTGACGGTGACGGAGACGCCCGGCCCGTGGCCCATGTTCGTGGGCATCACCCATTCGAGAATCCTCGTGTGCGTGTCCGCGAGGGTGACCGTGCCGGCGGCCTCGCCGGGGTAGTTCTGACCGCCCCCGCCGGGAATCGGCGTGCCCGAAAGGTTGTCGCCGTCGGCTTCGAGGATGTTGACGGCGACGTTGGCGGTCGTCCCGCTGCCGTTGTAGACGTAAAGGTTGGCCGGCGCGGCGCTGCCCGCGTTCTTGAGATATGTGGGGGAGCATATCCAGACGTACGGAGGCCCGGAGGCAGACGCGCCGGAAGGCCCCGCCGGCCCCGCGGGCCCCGCCGGCCCGGCAGGCCCTTCCGGCCCGGTCAGCCCCTGCGGCCCCGTAGCCCCCTGCGGCCCGGCCGGCCCTTGCAGCCCTTGTGGCCCCTGCGGCCCCTGCGGGCCTTGTTGCTGCCACGTCAGCGCAAGCTCCGAGGGGTTGCACTGGGCGGCCGACTCGACCACGCGGAGCTGGCCGTTGTTCTTCTGGTAGCAGCCGGTGATGGTGCCGTCGGCCGCCGGGATGGAGGCGACGACGATTCCGCCCGCGAGCACGACGACGGTCAGGGCGACGACGAGTACGGCGATCCGTCTCTTGCTCTGAAGCATATGGGGATGGTTCCTTTCTCGTTCTGGCTGAAGTGGAGACTCCGGCGGTTCGGGCCGCAGCGGGCCGGAGGCGGGTATCGGTACGACGGCTTCAACGCCGCCGCGCCGGGCAAGTGTGTGTAACGGGGCCGTGGCTATATACTCCGAACGCGGGCGGGAGTCAACGACTTTTTGGCCGCCGCGGCGGCCCGCGTGGGAGGCGGAAGCAAGGTGCGAAGGCGGGAGGGCAGAAGGGGAGACGGCGGGCGGCGTGCTTCTCATCGAACTTCGATGATGAGAGGCGCGCGGGCCTTCATCCTACTTCTGCCCCTCGCCCTCTGCGCGCTGTCTCTCCCGTACGCAGGTGCGCGTGCGGAGCCGCGGCAGCAACGGCGCGCGGCGCGGGGCGAAGAGTCGCCGGCCCTGCTCGCGCAGGCGTTGGAGCTTCTGCGCGCGGGGAAGGTCGAAGAGGCGGAGCCGCTCGTCCGCCGCGCGCTCGCGGCGAGCCCGGGGAGCGCCGACGCGCACGCACTGCTCGGCCTCGTCCTCGACCGGCGCGGCCGGGCGCGCGAGGCCGAAGGCGAGTACCGCGAGGCCCTGCGCCTGTCGCCGCGCTCGGTCTCGGCGCGCGTCAACCTCGGGGTGCTGTTGGCGCGGACGGGTCGCCACGCGGAGGCGGCCACACTCTTCGCGCAGGCCGAGGGGCTCCAGCCGGGCGCGTTCGACATCGTCTACAACCTCGGCGTCGCGCTCTACAACCTCAAACGTCTGGACGAGGCGGTCGTCAAGTTAGAGGCGGCCTCCGCGCTCGCGCCCGACGCCGCGGAGCCGCTCTACTACCGCGGCCTCGTCGCGTACGAGCGCGGCCGGGACGAGGCCGCCGGGGAGCTTTGGGAGCGCGCGGTGGCCCTGCGCCCCGATTACGCCCAGGCCCACTTCATGCTCGGCGAGGTGCTGCGCAAGCACGGCCGGGTCGCCGCGGCCGGAGAGTTCTACGAGGCGGCCGTCCGCCGAGACCCTTCGCAGCCCGTCTACCACATACGCCTCGGCGGCACCTACATCCTACTCGCGCGGTTCGAGCGCGCCCTCGAAGTCTTCCAGAACGCCGCGCGCCTCTTCCCCGAGGTGGGAGAGCTCGACTATTTCACGGGGCTCGCCGCGCGCGGCAAGGGCGACTACGAGCTGGCGCAGGCGGCGCTGCGCAAGGCGCTCGCGCGGCGGCCGGACAACGCCGACGCCCTGGCGCTTCTGGGCGCGATCCTCTCCGACCGAGGCGACGCGGCCGAGGCCGAGGCGCTGCTCAGGCGCGCGGCCGCACGCGACGCAAAGCACTTCAACGCGCACCGAGACCTCGGCGCGCTGCTGCTGAGGTCGGGGCGCTACGCAGAGGCGTTGGACGCCCTGCGGCGCGCCGCGGCGCTCAACGACGCCGACCCCGAGGTGCATTACAAGCTCTACACGGCGCTCACGCGCCTCGGTCGCAAAGAGGAGGCCGCGCGCGAGCTGGACGCGTACAAGCGACTGAAACAGTTAGAAGGCACGGAGAAGAATCAGTAAGAGCCCTTCAGCAAAGCCCCGAAGGGGCGTCATGTGAAAGCCAGGGGCAACGCCCCTGGTCAACAGCCGCGAAAGGATATTGAGCCCTGAAAGGGCGGAATAACCGTCGATGTTATTCCGCCCTTTCAGGGCTCAGCGTATTTGCCTTAACGTGACCAGGGGCGGCGCTCAGGCTTGCGCCTTCGCTCTGCCCCTGGCTATTTCATCTCGCCCCTTCGGGGCTTCCGCGTCAGAAATTGAAACGCGCCTGCAACTCGATGACGCGGCCGGCCAGCACGTCGGTGGCGCGGCCGAACCCCGAGCGGTTGACGAAGACGCTGTCGCTGTCGGAGAGGAAGGGCTTCAGGTTCTGGATGTTGAAAAGGTTGAAGAAGTTCGCGCGCAGGTCGAGCCCCGCGTCCTCGCCCATGCCGAAGACCGACCCGAGGCCGATCCTCTTCACCAGGCTGACGTCCACGTTCCGGTAGCGCGGGCCGCGGAAGGAGTTGCGCCCGACGCCGGGGAAGTTGAGGTTGTACTCGGGTGCGCCGGCGTTATTGCAGTCGGGCGGGTTGGTGGCCAACGGGTTCACGCTGGTGATGAAGTAGGCGTTACGTCGGAGGCACGTGCCGGGGACGGTCTGAATCGGGCCGATGTCGGGGAAGTTCCCGTTGGGGCGCAGGAACGCCTCGTTCGACGTGTCGTTGAGCGCCCCGCCGAAGTAGCCGATGGGGCGGATGGGGCCGAAGAAGTTCCCGTTCGGGAGGCGGATGGCGGTTTCGAGCTTCGGCGTCCAGGGGAAGCCCGAGTGCGCCGTCACGATGCCGCTCAACACCCACCCGCCGAGCAGACGCCCCGCCCAGTCGTTCCTCCCGCGGAAGACCGGCAGCTCCCAGAGCGACGAGAGCGTGAAGTAGTGCTTCACGTCGTAGTCCGAGGGGCCGCGCTCGGTGCGGTTGTCGGCCGGGAAGGTCTGGTTGGTGAGGTGCGTCGGCGCGTCGTAGGAGACCGAGTCGATACTCTTGGCCCAGCGGTACTGCGCGTCGAACTGGACGCCGCGGTCGAAGCGCCTTTGCAGGCGCAGGTTCATCGCGTTGTAGTTGGTGTTCACGTCCGGCGTCGCGAAGTAGACGGCGAAGAAGGCCGGGTTCGGCCTGTAGACGAAGTTCTGGTTGACGATGCGGACGAGCTTGTGGCCGGCGCTGCCCTGGTAGCCGATGGTGCCCGTCAGCCTGTAGGGCAGCTCGTACTGCCCTTCGAGCGAGTAGCGGTAGACGTAGGCGTTCGGCTGGTCGGGCTCGGTGCCGTAGATTTCGACCGCGCCCGTGCGCGGCGCGCCCGTCGCCGGGTCGATGCCCTGCGCGAGCGCCGGGTGGGCCGGGTAGCTGAAGGGCGACGTGTCGCTCCCCAGCGCGTAGACGATCTGCCCGTTGGCGAACGGCGTGGCCCACTCCTCGCCGTCCACGCCCGTGCCGCCGCAGCAGAGGTTGTAGCGCGCGAAGAAGGGCGGGTTGGCGCGCGCGTTCAGCAGCAGCGCGTTCGGCAGGCGGTTGTAGCCGATGCCGAAGCCGCCGCGCACGACCGCGCGGTTCTCGTCGAGCACCCCGCCGAAGGCGTTGCCGAAGCTCGGGCTCCACGCGAAGCCGAGCTGCGGGCCGAAGTTGTTCTTGTCGGTCTTGTGCAGCTTCTCCATCGCCACGACCGTCGCGTTCTGGAGCCCCTGCGACCCGAAGACGAGGTTGCCGAACTGCCCGTCGCCGACGCTGATCGGCTGGAAGAGTTCGTAACGCAGGCCGAGGTTCAGGGTGACGTTCGGGCGGAACTTCCAGTCGTCCTGCACGAACCCGGCGTAGTCGCCCGTGCTTACCTCGCGCGCGCCCGCGGTCGGCCGGCCCGTGTTCGGGTCGAGGTTGATGGCCTCGAAGATGGGCGTGTCGTTGGCGAAGTTCCAGAGGCGGTGGAACGAGTAGAGGGGCCGCCCGCCGCCCGTCAGCCCGCCATTGTTCTTCTCGCGCCGCAGCTCGACGCCGAACTTGAGCGCGTGCGTGCCCCAGACCTTCGTCAGCGTGTTGCGGAAGTCGAGCGAGGTCTCCTTGAAGATGCCGGGCGACCCCTCGCCGCGGTTCGCGCCGAACCTGATGCGGTCGAAGTTGTACCCCTCGATCTCGATGCGCGGGATGCCGAAGTTCACGTCCGGGTTCGAGGCCACCTCGTCGTAGCCCCAGCGCGTGACGTTGAAGCGCGCCTCGTTGACGGCCGTCTGGCTGAGCGTGCGGTTGTAGATGACGGCCGCGTTCCAGTTCAGCCGCTCGGAGTTGATGTCGGCGTCGGGGCGGCTGCGCGCGCCCGTGTCCGCGCCCAGGTTGCGCGTGGGCACGAAGATGGTCGTCACCGCCAGGTTCTGCTTCTCCGAGATGGTGTAGTCCACGCGCGTGTGGAACTGGTGCCCGGTGAAGGTCCCGGGGTTTTCGAGCAGCGCGTACTGGATGTCGGGGACGCCGTCGAACCCGCCGCCCAGAGGGTTGTCGAAGCGGACGTACTGGCCGCGCGCCCCGAAGGGCGAGCCGATGTCGAGCCCGCCCGAGACCGCCTGACAGTCGGGGACGTTGGCGAACGCGCAGGTGACGGGGATGACCGAGATGATGCGCGGCTCGATGCCGGCCGAGCCCAGCACCTGCGCCGTGGTGGTGTTCGACCGCACGCTGCGGATGAGCTGGCGGTACTGCGGCGTCTCGACGAAGGCGCGGTACGGCGTGTTGGTCTTGTTGCGCAGCCCCTCGTAGGCGAAGAAGAAGAAGAGCCGGTCGGTGGCGATGGGGCCGCCGAGGCTGCCGCCGAACTGCCGGAACTTGTTCTCGACGCGGGTGGGCGTGAACGGCGAGTCGTTGAAGGCGTTCAGTCCGGGGTCGTTGTACTTGAAGAAGAGGCTGCCGTGGAACTGGTTCGTCCCCGACTGCGTCACGACCTTGATCTGCGCGCCGGAGTTGCGCCCGTCCTCGGCCGAGTAGGTGCTCGACGTGACGCGCACCTCCTTGACGGCCTCCTGGCTCGGCGTGATGACGGCCGCGCCGCCCCACGTCTGGCTGTTGACGCTCACGCCGTCCACCTGGAAGTTGTTGGACGAGACGCGCTGGCCGTTGGCCGAGATCGGCACCTGGTTCTCGGTCTGGAAGATCGAGTTGTTCGAGCCGCCCGGCCCCGAGGTGTTCGGCAAGCCCACCGAGCCGCCCGAGCCGCTGCGCGCGCCGCTGCCGAAGACGCCCGGCGTGAGCCGCGCCAGCTCGTACGGGTCGCGCCCGAACTGCGGGAGGCGCAAGACCTCCTGCGTGGTGATGGCGCGCGAGACGTTCGCGTTCTCGGTCTCGAGCGCGGGCGTCTGGTCGGAGGTGACGGTCACGACCTCGGAGACCTCGCCGGTCGTGAGCACCACGTCGAGCCCCTGCACCTGCTCGGCGCTGACGACGACGCTCTCGAAGGTCGTCTTCTTGAAGCCTGCCTTCTCGACGGTGAGCGTGTAGCTGCCGGGCGGCAGCTCCGAGATGCGGTAGAAGCCCTCGTCGCCGGAGGTGGCCGTCTGAACGCGCCCCGTCTCGTTGTTCTTGAGCGTGAGCGTCGCCTCGGGGACGACCGCGCCCGACTGGTCCGTCACGGTGCCCTGGACTCCCGCGCGGAACTGCGCGCGCGCGGTCGCCGTCAGAGTCACGAGGAAGAGCGCGCACAGGGCCGCGCGGAGCAGACTCGTCACTTTCCGCCTCATCGTCGAAGACCTCCTTGGTGTCTCATAAACTTTACAGAGAGCTAACCCTGTCGGGCTCAGGGGAAGGGGCGCGAGCGGCCGGGTCGGGGGAAGCTTCCGGCTCCGTGCTAAGGCATTTGTTGTGTCGGCTGACGAAGCAAGTGATAGCACTCGGGCGGAAAAAATACAATAGAAATATCCGGAAGGGCGGGGGCGTTTGCGGACGCGGGGCGTTAATCTACCTGCGAGGCGCTCTTCGCGGAATCCGCGGCGTGTTGAGTTTCGCCGCGCCCTATGAATTCGACCAGCGCCGTCTCCGCACGGGCCCAGGAGAGGTGACTGACGAGGCTTGAGGCCGCCCGCCTCGCGCGGCTCATCTCCGAGTCCGACAGCGCCAGCACCTCCGATAGCGCGTCGGCGATGCGCACGGGGTCGGGGGCGGCGAGGCGGATGCCCGGGCCGCCGCCGGGGTATGCGGCGCGCATGGAAGGCAGGTCCATCTCGACGACCGGCAGGCCGCACGCCAGCATCTCCTGCGGAACCAGAGAGTAGTTCGTCAGCGAGACGGACAGCCCCGCCGCCGCGCCCCTGTAAAGCCCGGCCAGTTCGCGCTCGCCCAGGATGCCGGCGGGCGTATAGTTGAACGGCAGCCCGTAGGGTACGTCTTCGGAGCCGAAGAGGACGACATCCACGTCGGGCCGCCTCTCCTTCAACAGCGCGAGGGCCAGAAGCCCCAGCTCCGTCCCGCGCCTGCGCGTCTCGTGGCGGGCGTAGAACACGACCCGGTTCTTACTGTAAGCCCCCGCCCCCGGGGAGTAGACCGCCGGGTCGTAAGCGAGGTCGAAGGACTCGGCGCGGTTGCCGTACTCCCGCATCCTTTGCGCGAGCCAGACGCCAGCGCAGATGCACTCGAAGCCGAAGCGGTACGTGTTTTCGGCGAGCGCGTGCTCGGTGCTCGCGGGGAAGAAGGACGGCTCGTAATCCTGAACGAAGTAGACCTTCCGGCGGCAGGCGTTAAAGTCTCTGACCGCGTAGGCTGTCTCCCAGGAGCTGGCGACGCAGACCTCGGCGGGAAGCATCCCCTCGACCCCGAGGTGGACGGTGGCTTTGAGCGGGAAGTAGTGCGCGCGCAGCGCCTCGGTCGCCTCTGAGTCGCTGACGTAGTGCGTCTCTCCGAAGACGTGGAAGCGGACTTCGTGGCCAGCCCCCTCCAGCGCGCGCGCGAGTCGGAAGATAGTCCTGTGCCCGCCCGAGACCTCGTAGTAGTTGGGGATGACCCAGTTGATTCTGCCCTCCGAGCCCCGGGCTCCCCGCGCGTCGGAGCCGTACCGATAGCCGACGGGTTCGTAAGCGAATCTGTAGGGCAGCGGCCCGCCGGCCCTTCCGCCTTCGGCACCGGGAGGCGGTCGGAGGCGGCGAATCGTCGCCCGGTACGTCGCGCCCAAACCGTGCGCCCGGAGGAACACGAAGCCCCTCGTGACGAGCCGCTTGATGTCAGACATTCACGCCTCACTCCAATCACAGCGCCCGCGCCGCGGGCACTCTTTCTCTCACGCCGCCCGCAAGGGCCAAGTTAGCTTACAGTGGATGTCGTTAACAAGATGTCCGGCGGGGCCTGAACCCACACCGCGGGGGCAGGATTTTTACGAGCCGGGCGAGCGCTCCGGAAAAATTACAATACAACTTTCGGCCGGGTAGGAGCGGCGTAATCGATTGGGGTGGACGGTAGAAGCAGTCCGGTGCGGCTCACGTCTATGATAGAGTCTCGGGGGGATTAAAGATTATTGTTCCCACTCACAGGCGTTAATGAGTTCTCCCCCCTAACAGCCTCCTTATCTCGTCCGGCGGGATCGTATTCTGGGGGTCAAGAAGCGCAGGCAGGATAAGCCCCTGCTGACGGCGGCCAGCTTGCTGGGTGGTTCTATAGTCAGCTTCAAGCAGTTTTTTAAAATCGGCTTTACTGAGTATGTTCCAGGGTGTGCTAAATCGCTGATTCGCCTTAGCGACTAATGCCGTATAGCGCAAGTAAAGTAGGTCTATCGGGTTTGGGTGCAAGATGCTATGCAACAGATCATGAAGTTTCCTGATGAAGTCCTCGTGGTTATCGAAGTTGTAAAATAAAACATCACGGTTACTGATGTCGGTCGGTAAATCCGGCTTTTTAGGCGCTCTATCCTGTGCTATTAAAATCACCTCTTTTCTAGCCTTGTAGGCAATCCCCAGCTCAAAGAATACGTTCGGATTATTGTCCGTGCAGTCTGCGATGATGACATCCGCTTCGCAAATTTTCTCCTCGACCTTGTTATCTATCGTTGTGGTCGAACCGTGGGTGTCTCCCCGCTCGCATCTGATGCCGAATTCCGTCTCGATGTAAAGTTGGATGTATAGAAAAAAATAGTAGACTTCCTGCTTAAAGGGCATTATCACAAAGCAGAGAGACTTTTCTTTCTTCTGGAGAGGATTTTCTTCGTCCATGTGACCGCCCTTATTTTGAGATGCCCTGATTCCGCCCGATCCAGTCCAATATCTTCGGGGTGAGGTCGGTGTTTATTCTCGCCGGATCGTAGGCGTAATCTGCGTCTTGACTGAGCCCGGGTATGACCTCTCCCTCGACCCTCTCTATAATGCGGAAGACAGGCTTTCTCAAGGCATGCGCGAATCCGAGTTCGTACATGACGTTCGGCCTGCCGCTCGTTATATCGGCGATGATGAAGTCCGCTCTCTCTACCGGGCTCTTATGAGGGGGCGGCCCGGTTTCCAGCCGGCCGGCGGCGGGATCAGTCGTGAGCGGCCGCACGCCCGCGCCTTTCAGTGTCTCGGTGACCACATCGCGAACGCGCTCGAACCTCTTGTCGTCCGGGGTCAGGATAAGGCACACGGGCTCGGGCGGCTTGACTTGTTGCCCCGTGATTTTGTTAATCAGCGACACTAAATCTGCGGCCACCTCTCGCGCGTCTTCCTCAGCCTTGATAGGTTTACCCAGCCTGCTGAATTCTTCCAGCGAGACGCTTTCTACCGGCCGGTCGTACCACCCCGAAAGAATATCTTTGAATGCTTCTTCCGCATCCCCGCCCGTGCCGGCGATGGGGAAAGCGGGTTTCTTTACAAGTTGAGCGCCTCGGAACATCTTCAGAGTCCCGCCCACGCCGCCAATTAACACCACGAAATCGGCCAGCCCGAGCTTGCTGAGATTGGCGTCGAACATGGTGTCCGGGCGCTCTACGTCCGCACCCTCAACCAATTTCTCGTAGGGTTCGTCTTCGGAGACCACTTGCTTCAGGCGTGATTTGACAGGCACGCCCGCGGAGCGCAGCTCGGCCGCGAACGTCTGTGCCGACAGTTCGTCAACGCCGGGCCAGTCCCCTGTGACGAGGCTGTGCCCCGCACGGGCCAGAGCCCGCGACACCTCTACAGCCGCCCAAGCGGCCTCGACCGGCAACTGACTGGCGTCTACAACGCCCGTCCCCGCGACGAGCACCCATTTGCCGCTCGCTTGCTGGTCAGACATCAGGTCCTCCATCCTAACCGGGCACAGCTTATGAGAGGCGGAAGCAACAGTATGAGGCTTGACTTATACATCATCACTTAGTGAGAAAGAAAGGGTTTTGACGAGGTTAGTCGGACGGCGTCTACTTACCCCTTCTGTGCCGTCCGAAACCGGAAAAATTACAATACAAATTTAGCCGCGCCTCTGGTAATCTTAGGCGCGTTCCGAGCAGTTCCATTCCGCTGATTCAAGTCATTCCAAAGCGACGTCGGAGGCCCCGGCGCGGCCGCGCCTGCGCGCGCCGAAGGAGACAAAGGAGCAGAAGAGATGCGAAAGGCGAGAGTGTTGGCTTTGGCGCTGGCCCTTGCGGGCGCGCTCGTGGCGGGCTCGTGCGTGAGCAACCCGACGACGCAGAACGGCACGGGCGGGGGCACGGGCACGGCCTCGACGACGGGCGGCTACCAGCGCAAGGCGCCGAAGAAGGCGGGCGAGCCCGTCTACATCGGCTTCTCGATGGACACGCTCAAGGAGGAGCGGTGGAACCGCGACAAGGCCCTGGTCGAGGCGAGGGCCAGGGAGGTCGGCGCGCAGCTCGACGTGCAGGTCGCCAACGGCGACGACGCCGTGCAGGTCAACCAATGCAACACGATGCTGACGAAGGGCGTGGACGTGCTCATCGTCGCGCCGCACAACGGCGACATCGCCGCATCCATCGTCCAGGCGGCGCACGCCAAGGGCGTCCCCGTCATCTCCTACGACCGCCTGATTAAGAACTCCGAGCCCGACCTCTACGTCTCGCACCAGGTCATGAAGATGGGCGAGATGCAGGGCGACTACGCCCTCAAGCACGTGCCGAAGGGCAACTACGTCCTCATCGGCGGCGCGCCCACCGACAACAACGCGAAGCTTTTGCGCGACGGCCAGATGAACATCCTCAAGCCGGCCATCGACCGCGGCGACGTGAAGGTCATCTCCGACCAGTTCGCCAAGGAGTGGAAGGCCGAGGAGGCGCAGCGCCTGACGGAGGACGCGCTGACGAAGACGAAGAACGACATCCAGGCCATCGTCGCCTCGAACGACGGGACGGCGGGCGGGGCGATCTCCGCGCTCGACGTGGCGGGGCTGACGGGCAAGGTGCTCGTCACGGGGCAGGACGCGCAGCTCGACGCCGTCCAGCGCATCGCAAAGGGCACGCAGACGATGACCATCTACAAGCCCATCAAGCCGCTCGCCGACAGCGCCGTCGACTCGGCCGTCAAGCTCGCGCGCGGCGAGTCGCTGAACGCGCCCGACAAGGTCAACAACGGCAAGATCGACGTGCCCTCGATTCTTCAGGAGCCGCAGGCCGTGGACAAGGCGAACCTCGACGCCACCATCATCAAGGACGGCTACCACAAGTGCGAGGACGTGTACCGTGACGTGCCCGACCACCCGTGCCCGAAGCAGACGGCGAAAGATGAGCGCAGGGCAAGCGGCTCTCTGCTCGCCTCCGCCGCTTTGCTCCTCGGCGGCCTCGGCCTCGCGCTTCGCCTGCGCTAGCGATTTGAAATTCCAGCCATGGCAGCCAACACGGACACCCCGCTCCTTGAGATGCGGGAGATCACGAAGAGCTTCCCCGGCGTGCGCGCGCTCGACGGCGTGAGCTTCGACCTCTACCGCGGCGAGCTGCACGCGCTCGTCGGCGAGAACGGGGCGGGGAAGTCCACGCTGATGAAGGTGCTCGCGGGCGTCTACCCCTTCGGCACGTACGGCGGCGAGGTCTTGATCGACGGCCAGGTGCGCCACTTCCACAGCGTCCGCGACTCGGAGAACGCGGGCGTCGCCGTCATCTTCCAGGAGCTGTCGCTCATCAAGGAGCTGACCATCGGCGAGAACATCTTCCTCGGCCGCGAGCCGCGCCGCTTCGGCGTCATCAAGTGGGAAGAACTCTACAGCCGCGCGCAGAGGCTGCTCGACGAGCTGAACCTGCCGCTCGACCCGCGCACGCCCGTCGGCCACCTCGGCATCGGCCAGCAGCAGTTGGTCGAGATCGCCAAGGCGCTCTCGCAGGAGGCCCGAATACTCGTCCTCGACGAGCCGACGGCCGCGCTCGCCGACGCCGAGGTCGAGACGCTCTTCCGCATCATCGACGGCCTGCGCGAGCGCGGGGTGGGGATGATCTACATCTCGCACAAGCTCGAAGAGGTCTTCCGGGTCTCCGAGCGCATCACGGTCCTGCGCGACGGCCGCACCGTCGGCACGCGGCCGGCGCGCGAGCTGAACGAGGCGCGGGTCATCTCGCTGATGGTAGGCCGCGACGTGAACGACATCTTCCCGGAGGCCGACCACGAAAGGGGCGAGGTCGTCTTCGAGGCCCGCAACGTCACAGTCGAAGACCCGAACGTCGCGGGCAAGCTGTTAGTCCGCGACGTGAGCTTCAAGGTCAGGCGCGGCGAGGTGCTCGGCGTCGCGGGCCTGATGGGCGCGGGGCGGAGCGAGCTTCTGATGGGCATTTTCGGCGCGTGGCCGGGGCGCGTCTCGGGCGAGGTCTACGTCGAGGGGAAGAGGATCAAAGTCAGCCGCCCGTCCGACGCCATCAAGCAGGGCGTCGGCTTCGTGACCGAAGACCGCAAGCGCTTCGGGCTCGTGCTCGACCAGACGATCCTCAACAACATGACGCTCGCGGGCCTGAAGAAGCTCTCGGGCCGCTTCGTCACGGACGTTGACGCGGAGGCCGCCGCGGGCGAGCGCGCGAAGAAGGAGCTGCGCGTGAAGGCCAACTCGGTCTTCACGGTGGTCGGCACGCTCTCGGGCGGCAACCAGCAGAAGGTCGTGCTCGCCAAGTGGCTTTTGACGAACCCGCGCGTCCTCTTCCTCGACGAGCCGACGCGCGGCATCGACGTGGGGGCCAAGCAGGAGATTTACGCGCAGATCAACCGGCTCGCGCGCGAGGGGCTCGCCATCGTGCTCGTCTCCTCGGAGCTGCCCGAGGTGCTCGGCCTCTCCGACCGCGTGCTGGTGCTGCACGAAGGGCGCGTCACCGGCGAGTTCAAGCGCGAGGAGGCCACCCCCGAGGCCGTCATGGCCTGCGCCACCGGGCATAAGAAAGTACTGAGGACTGAGGACTGAGTGAAAGAGTTAAGGCCGGGACGAGTATTGACAGTCAACACTCAGTCCTCAGTCCTCAGTACTCAGTACTTTAAAACGGAGCCCGAATGAGTAATCAGCTTTCAAACCAACCCGCGACGAACAGGCCGCCGGCGACCGCGGACGTGGCGCCGCCGGGCGCGGTGCCGGAGGGGGTGGAGTCGCCTTCGGGGCGGCTGCGCCTTCCGACCGACAGCCTGCGCGCGTACACGATGATCATCGCGCTGCTCGCCATCTGGCTCTTCTTCCAGTGGAAGACCGTCAGCCCGCTCTACCCCTACGGAATCTTCCTCCACCCGAACAACTTCTCGAACCTCTTGCAGCAGATGGCCGTGACGGGCGTGCTGGCGGTCGGGATGCTGATGGTCATCGTCGCGGGGCAGATCGACCTCTCGGTCGGCTCCGTCGTGGGGCTCGCGGGCGGCGTGGCGGCGATGACGCAGGATAGCGGGCTCGTGGCCGCGCTCGGGCTGGCGCTGGTCGTCGGAGTCGTCGTCGGCGCGGTGCAGGGCAGCCTCATCTCTTACGCGAACATCCCGGCCTTCATCGTCACGCTCGGGGGGCTGCTCGCGTGGCGCGGCGTGATACTAGGTCTGAGTAAGGGCGCGACCATCCCGGTCAGCCTGCCCTTCTTCCGCTGGCTCGGCGTCGGCAAGCTCCCGCAGGCGGTCGGCGCGACGCTGGCGGTCGTCGCCATCGCGGCCGTCATCTTCATGACCGTCAGCCGCGTCCGCGCGCGCAAGAGGCACGGCCTGAGCGTGCCGGGACTCGGGGCGACCGCGCTCAGAATAATCGTCCCGGCGGCGCTCATCGTTCTCTTCATCTACTGGATGAACTACGGCGGCGGGATGCCCGTCCCCGTCCTCGTGCTGCTCGTCGTCGCGGTGCTCGGCGCGTTCCTGACGCTGAACACGACCTTCGGCCGCTACCTCTACGCCATCGGCGGCAACCCGGACGCGGCGCGCCTCTCCGGCATCAACATCCGCCGCTACATCCTCGCGGCCTACTGCGTGCTCGGGCTGCTGGTGGGCGTGGCTTCGCTCCTGCACACAGGGCGCGTGGGGAGCGCCTCGCCCGACGCGGGCACGCTGATGGAGCTGGACGCCATCGCGGCGTGCGTCATCGGCGGGACTTCTTTGATGGGCGGGCGCGGGACGGTCTCCGGCGCGGTCGTCGGCGCGCTCATCATGGCGAGTTTGGATAACGGCATGTCGCTCCTCAACGTCGAGAACTACACGCAGTACATCGTCAAGGGCGCGGTGCTCGTCGCCGCGGTCGGCTTCGACATGCTCGGCCGCCGCAAGAGCTGACCCCGCCGCCGCGCGCGAGCTGCCAGAGATGAGCAAGAGAAGACCGAAGAGCGGCGTCGGGCTGGCCGACTACTCCTTCGTCCTGCCCCTGGTCGCGGCCCTCGCGGCCGTCGCGTTCTTCGTCAGCTTCTACGCGACCTTCGGACGCTGTCTCCGGCCGAGCCTCGTCGCATGCGACGCGCCGCGGTTCACCCCGCTGTTCGCGGCCATGAAAGCGTGGCAGGCGGGGACGACGCTCGGCGCGCTCGCGGAGGGCGAAGTCCTGCGCGGCAACACCTACCAGGGGCACCTCGTCTGGGCCCTGTGCACGGGCCTCTACTTCCTCGCGTTCGCGGCGGCGGTCGCGGTCGGGCTGTACGTGATGCGCCGGTCGCTGGCCGACTACCCGCGCGCCCGCCGCTGGGTGCCCGCCGCGGCCGCCGCCGCGAGCGCGGCCTTCGCCGTCCTGATGCACGCGTTCCAGGCGGCCCCGCGGGAGGTGCCGGACTTGTGGACGCAGCTCGTCGAGGCCACGGTGAAGGACGACGTGCGTAACATCACCGAGGTCTACCTCTGGCACGACGCGCTCGGGTTCGGGATGGTGCTGCTCCTCGCGTGCGCCAGCGCCACGACGCTGGTCTTCCCCGCCAACGTCCGGAACTTCCCCGCCGGCCGCGACGAGCGCGCCGTGCGCAGGCTGGCGTTGCGGAGGCTGGGGTCGCAGGCCGCCAGCCTCCGCCTGATCCTCTACGCCGGCACCTCCTTCCTCGTCGTCGCGACGCTGCGCCTGAGCAGCCTGCTCCACTGGGGGCTCTCTTACCTCCAGCCGACGCCCTCGAACGCGAAGGACGCCGCGTTCGTCTACAAAAATATCTACGGCATGGTCACGAGCGTCGTGACGGCGCAGGGGGCCTTCTACACGCTCCTCCTGATTTCGGTCTACGTCCCGGCCGCGCTCGTCATTAACCGGCGCGCACACGCGTACTACGTGCCCGCGCGCAAGGCCCCGTCGGAGCGCAAGCCCGAGTCGGAAGGCGAGGAGGAGAAGGCGTCGGCCGGCGCGCCGCCCTACGCGCTGCCCGTCTCGCAGCAGCTTCTACGCATCGCGGCCATCCTCGGCCCCCTGCTCGCGGGGCCGCTCGGCGAGTTGCTGGGCAGCCTCAAGTGAGGCCCCGAGGCGGGCGGACGGCCCGCGAGGCTCGACAGAGATGAAGCGAACCTTCCTACTCAACCTCGTCGCCGCCGCGGCGTGTCTGCTGGCGGCCGCGCCGCCGACGCGCGCGCAAGTTCAGGACGGCGACGCGCCCGGCCGGCCCGGCCGCGACGCGCAGTGGCCGAGCGCGGGCAAGGAGGCCGTCGGCACGTCGAACACCGAGGCGTCAAAGGTCTGGTTCACGCTGCGCGGCGGGGTGATGGACGAGGTCTACTACCCGACGGTGGACGTGGCGAACACGCAGACGCTCCGCCTCGTCGTCACGGGCTGCGGCGAGAGCCTGCGCGAGGGCGAGGAGGCCGCGCGCGGCCGACTCGAAATCACAGACCCGCGCTCGCTCTCCTTCCGGCAGACGAGCGAGACGAACGCCTACACGCTGAGGAAGAGCTACACGACCGACCCCGAGCGCCCCGTCGTCCTCATCGACGTGGAGTTCGAGAGCCGCTGCCGCGCGCTGCAAAGGCTCTACGTCTACTACGACCCCTCGCTCGGCAACAGCGGGATGCACGACACGGCCTGGACGGAGGGCGACGCGCTCCTCGCCGCGGACGGCGACAAGGCTTCGGCTCTCGTCTCAAGCGAGGGCTTCGGCGAGACCTCGAACGGCTTCGCGGGCGCGAGCGACGGCCTCGAAGAGTTGCTCCGCCAGGGCGTCCTCGGCAGGCGCTACGCGCGCGCGGCCGACGGCAACGTCGCGCAGTTGGCCGAACTGGACGGCCGCCGCACGACGCTCGCGCTCGGCTTCGGCAAGGACGCGGCCGAGGCGCTGCGCAACGCGCGCGCGTCTCTGGCGAAGGGCTTCGCTAAGGCGCGCGCGGAGTACGAGCGGGGCTGGCACGACTACCTGAAGTCGCTCCGCCGCGTCGAGCCGAAGTATCAAAGGCAGTACGACATGGCCGCGATGGTCTTGAAGGCGCACGAGGACAAGACCTACCGCGGCGCGATGATCGCCTCGCTCTCAGTGCCCTGGGGCGGCGGCGCGAACGCCAACGAGTCGGAGGTCGGCGGCTACCACCTGGTCTGGTCGCGCGACCTTTATCAGGTGGCGACGGCCTTCATGGCTCTGGGCGACAGGTCTTCGGCCGAGCGCGCGCTCGACTACCTCTTCCGCGTCCAGCAGAAGCCGGACGGCAGCTTCCCGCAGAACTCCTGGCTCGACGGCAGGCCCTTCTGGGGCTCGCTCCAGATGGACGAGGTCGCCTACCCGCTCATCCTCGCAGAGCAACTCGGGCGCTTCGACCGCGACACCTTCGTCAAGCACGTCCGCCCGGCCGCCGACTTCATCGTCAGGCACGGCCCCTTCACGCCGCAGGAGCGCTGGGAGGAGAAGTCGGGCTACTCGCCCTCGACCATCGCCGCCGAGATCGCCGGCCTGGTCTGCGCCGCCGAGATCGCGCGCCGCAACGGCGACGAGACTTCCGCCGCGATCTACCTCGCCGCGGCCGACGACTTCGCGCGCAACGTCGAGCGCTGGACGGCGACGACCACGGGGCCGCACGGCGACAAAAATTATTACCTCCGCCTCTCCTTCAACGAAGACCCGGACGACGGCGCGCCCTTCGACGTGGGCAATGGCGGCGGCACCTTCGACGAGCGCGAGATCGTGGACGCGGGCTTCCTCGAACTCGTCCGCCTCGGCATCAGGCAACCCCGAGACCCTCTCGTCGTCAAGAGTCTCGGCGTCATCGACAAGGTCATCAAGGTCGAGACGCCGCACGGCCCCGGCTTCTACCGCTACAACCGCGACGGCTACGGCGAGATGGACGACGGCCGCAACTGGAACTGGGACGGGAAGTACACGGGCAAGGGGAGGCTCTGGGCCCTGCTCTCCGGCGAGCGCGGGCAGTACGAGTTGGCCTTAGGGCGACGGGCGGACGCCCTGCGGCGGCTCGACACGATGGCGGGCTTCGCCAACGAGGGGCTGATGATCCCCGAGCAGGTCTGGGACAGACCCGCCTCGCCCCGCCCCGAGTTCAGGTTCGGCGAAGGGACGGGCTCGGCCACGCCACTCGCGTGGTCGATGGCGCAGTTCATACGCCTAGCGACGAACCTACAGGAGGGGCGCAACCTCGACACGCCCGACCTCGTCGCCGCGCGATACTTAAAGCAGCCGCAGCCGCCGCAGGCGGACGCAGACTTCCGTCTCCCCGCGCAGGCAATCCTTGAGCGCATGGAGGCGGGCAAGTCGTTCCGCGTCACGGGCGGCTCGCGCACGAAGGGCGTCCGCGCCTTCCTCCTCGCGGGCGACGGGCGGCGCGAGTTGAAGCCGGACGCCGAAGGGCGCTTCGCCTTCGACGTGAAGGCCGAGCGCGGCACGACTCCGGTCGTCGGCGCCGTCGTCGCGCCCGACGGCGCGACCTCCTTCCGCCGCGTGAACGTAGTCGGCCTCGCGCCCGAAGAGCTTGAGAAGGCAGAGCGCGACCTCTACCCCGCGGACGCCGCCGAGCGCCTGAAGTCGGCGCAAACCTCGCCGATAGTCGAAGGCGAGTCCGTGACCTTCGTCTACCGCGGCGCCGCGAAGCGCGTCGAGGTCGTCGGCGACTTCACCGGCTGGGCCCCGGCGGGGCTCGTCATGCGCGACGTTCCGGGGACGCGTGATCTCAAGTTCATCCGCCTCAAGTTCCCGCGGGACGCGCGCCTCGAATACAAACTCGTCGCCGACGGCGAATGGCTCCTCGACCCGCTCAACCCGAGCAGGAACGGCAACGGCATCGGCGGCCAGAACTCCAACTTCAACGGCCCGGACTACAGACCTTCATCCCTCGCCGTCGGAAGTAAAGAACTGCGCGGCCGCCTCGAACCGCTCCAACTCCCCGGCGGCGACAGGCGCAAGGTGCAGGTCTACCTCCCGCCCGGCTACGACCGCGGGCGCGCGCGCTACCCCGCGCTCTACGCGCAGGACGGCACGGAGGCGATAGAGCTGGCCCGCGCCGCCGAGACGGCCGACCGCATGATCGCGGGGCGCAAGGTCGAGCCCTTCATCATCGTCTTCATCGACCCGCTCGAACGCACGAAAGAGTATTGGGCCGACGACCGGTTCGCCGACTGGATGGCGCGCACGCTCGTCCCGCTCGTCGATTCGCGCTACCGCACGCTGCGGACGCGCGAGGCTCGCGCCCTCTCCGGCGCGAGCCTCGGCGGCGTCATCTCCGTCTGGACGGCGCTCCGCCACCCCGAGACCTTCGCGCGCGTCGCAGGCTTTTCGACCGCCTTCCAGATAGACGGCGGCCGCCTCCTCGCCTCCCTCGCGCGCCTCGACGCCGAGGCGGGCCGCCGCTACCCCCTGCGCTTCTACCTCGACGCGGGCCGCTACGAGCCCGCCATCTTCGAGACCACCCGCCGCGCGAATATCCTGTTGCGCGCCCGCGGCTACCCCGTCGCCTACCGCGAAGCGCCCGTCGGCCACAACTACACCGCCTGGCGCGACCGCCTCCCTGACGCCTACGCCGCGCTGTGGGCTAAGTGATCGTTAAGGTCTGAAGGGAGCTTTAAGACTTTTTGCCGCCGGTAAGCTTTCCCCAGCGGCCGCCGTTGACGACGTAAGAGACGGTCGCCTCGCTGACGCCGAACTGCTTGGCGACCGTCTTCTGGTAGACGCCGCCGCGTTTGCAGATGCGGCGGATGGCGAGGGCGGTGGCGCGCGTCAGCTTGGCCTTGCCGTTCTGCTCGCCGTAGAGCTTCGTGTTCCGACCCTTTTTGACGGCGTCCTGCGAGTTGTCCTTGGGGGTGCCTAAGAAGAGGTGCGCGGGGTTGACGCAGGCGCGCACGTCGCAGCGGTGAAGCACGAGCCGGTCGTTGTCGATGCGCCCGTGTTCGATGAAGTAGCTGACGCGGTGCGCCTTGTACTGCCCGCCCTTGACGCCGAAGTTGCCGTAGCCGTTCTCGCCGATGTGGCCCGTCCACAACCAGCACGCGTCGGGGTCGTCAGAGCGTTCCACGTGTGTCCAGAATCGGTTGACGTGCCAGAAATGAAGGTTTGGGATGCGCTTCGCCATGAGATTAGCTCTCATGGCGGTGAGAGAATTTAAATGCCCACTGGAGGATTCGAACCTCCGACTTCCGCCGTGTGAAAGCGGCACTCTACCGCTGAGTTAAGTGGGCGGTCTTAAGTTTTAGAGATGCGAGATGCTAACAAAGCGTGCGCGCGAGCGTCAAGCGGGGTGGCTTGGACGCTCGCGCGCGTTTGAGTTCTGAAGGGTTGCGGATCAGCCGCCGCCGGCGGGCGGGTCGTCGGGGCCGGCGGGCTTCTCGGCGTTGGTGGTCGGGGCGCCGACGTCCGAGCCGCTGTAGAAGAAGCGGTTCCCCGTGGCGGTCAGCCCCGTGGGCTTCTGCGGGTCGGCGTTGACGGAGTAGGCGGGCGGCTGGTTGCCCGACTTGGCCGTCAGCGTCAGGCGGAAGATGTAGCCGTCCACGAGCGGCGCGTCGCCCGCGAAGCGCTTGTCGAGGTAGCCGCCCTGCGAGAGCTGGTCGAAGGTGCCGTAGCTCGAACGGTTCTTGGTGTTGTAGTAGGTGACCTGCGCGGTCGAGATGCGCTGGAGGTGCGTGATGGCCGCGGCCTCGTTGGTCGAGCGCACGCTCGCCTGCCAGGCGGGGATGCCGATGGCGACGAGGATGCCGATGATCGAGATGACGATCATCAGCTCGACGAGCGAAAAACCCCGCTGGCTCTTGTTCTCTGTTCTCATCAGTTCAAAACCTCGCTGCCCGGTAGTACACGTAAGCCGGGAGCCGGAGTTCCATAAAAGGCGGGAAGTGCGGCGCCGGTCAAGGTCGGCCTTCCGGGACAGC
Organism: Pyrinomonadaceae bacterium; assembly: GCA_035563535.1. Taxonomy (GTDB): domain Bacteria; phylum Acidobacteriota; class Blastocatellia; order Pyrinomonadales; family Pyrinomonadaceae; genus QHXN01. The sequence continues at coordinate 61,478 of DATMVD010000098.1, forward strand.
AGGATTTTACTACACGGAACCCCCCAAGTCACACGGGCATCCAAAAGCTGTGAACCGTGAACCGTAAACCGTGACAAGAAGGGGGCGCGTTGGCAATCGCCCGGACGTATCGCCGGTTGCCTCTACTTGTCACGGTTTACGGTTCACGGTTCACGGTATTTTCTCGTCACGGTTTACGGTTCACGGTTCACGGCCTTAGAATGGTTTCGGGCATGAGAAATCTGCACACGGCGGGCAGGGAAGAGGGGGCGGTGTCGGCGGCGGAGGCGGCCGAGCGCGTCGGGCGGCTGCGTGCGGCCGTCGAGCGCGTCATCAGGGGTAAGTCGGAGGCCGTGCGCTTAGCGACCGTCACGCTGCTGGCGGGCGGCCACCTCCTCGTCGAGGACGTGCCGGGCGTGGGCAAGACCACCCTGGCCCACGCGCTCGCGCGGGCCATCGACTGCGCCTTCCAGCGCATCCAGTTCACCTCCGACCTCCTGCCCTCGGACGTGATCGGCCTCTCCGTCTACGACGAGCGCAACGGCTCCTTCGAGTTCAAGCACGGCCCCATCTTCGCCAACATCGTGCTGGCCGACGAGATCAACCGCACGACGCCGAAGACGCAGTCGGCGCTCCTGGAAGCGATGGCCGAGGGGCACGTCACGGTCGAGGGCGTGACCTACCGCCTGCGCGCGCCCTTCATGGTCGTCGCCACGCAGAACCCGGTCGAGCACCACGGGACGTACCCCCTGCCGGAGTCGCAGGTGGACCGCTTCATGCTTCGCATACGCATCGGCTACCCCGCGCTCGACGTGGAGAAGGAGATCCTGCGCGACCGCGAGCACGGCGACCCGCTCGAACACCTGCGGCCCGTCATGTCGGGCGAGGAGGTGGTCGAGTTGCAGCACGCCGTCAGGCGGGTCTCTGTGGACGACGCGCTCGTCGATTACCTAATGCGCGTCGTCGCGGCGACGCGCGAGTCGGAGACCTTAGACCTCGGCGTCTCGCCGCGCGGCACGCTCGCGCTCTTCCGCGCCGCCCAGGCGTTCGCGCTCACGGAGGGGCGCGACTACTGCCTGCCCGACGACGTGAAGCGCCTCGTCCTCCCTGTCTTCGCGCACCGCCTCGTCGTCAACTCGCGCTTCTCCTCCTCGCTCCACCGCCGCAGCGAGGAGGCCGAAGAGGTGCTGCGCGAGATCATGAAGACCGTCAGCGTCCCCCTGTGAAAAGAAGTAGGCAGTAGGCAGATGGCAGTAGGCAGTTAAGAGCCCCGCTGTCGGAAGTCCCGAGTTAATCCTTCAACACACATGACGCGGAGCGACTGCCTACTGCCATCCGCCTACTGCCTACTGTTCCTATGAAGCGTTGGCGTAACACGATCCTGGGGACGCTGGTGGTGCTGAGCGGCGTGGGCGCGGCGGGGCTGACGGTGCTGGCGCGGCGGAGCGGCGACTGGGAGCTGACGCGGCTCGGGGCGATTGCGTCGATAGTCCTGGCCGTGCTCATCGTCATCTTCGTCGTGCCGCCGCTGGCGCGGAGCGCGCGCGCGGAGGCGGTGCGGCTCGACCTCCCGTTCCAGGTGACGGGGGGCGGCGTCATCTTCGTCTGCATCTTCACGGTCGTCGCCTTCGCCGCCTGGAACACGGGCAACAACCTCCTCTTCCTCGTCTTCTCCGTCCTCTCCTCGACGCTCTTCGTGGCGGTGGCCGCGGGGCGCGTGAGTCTCAGAGACCTGGTCGTCACGGCGCGCTTCCCCGACCACATCTTCGCGGGCGACCCCGCGCCCGTCATCGTCACCGTCAACAACACGAAGCGGCTGCTGCCCTCGCTCTCCGTCACGGTCGAGGCGCGCGAGCGCGCCGAAGCCCCGAAGGGGCGCGGCCTCTTCCGGCGGCCCCGCGAGCGCAAGCGCGCCCTCGCCTACTTCATGTACCTGCCGCACCGCGCCAAGGTCGAGCAGCGCGTCGAGCAGACGTTCGCCGCGCGCGGCCGCGTGCTCGTCACGGGCTTTGAAATCTCGACGCGCTTCCCGTTCGGCTTCTTCCGCCTGCGCCGCCGCCTGCGCGCGCGCGACGTGGAGATCGTCGTCTACCCGAAGCCCGAGGGCTTGGGCGACGAGCTGCACCTGCTGCCCATCGACGCCGGCCAGCTCGAAGCGCAGAGGCGCGGGGCGGGGCACGACCTGCACTCCCTGCGCGAGTACCAGCCGCACGACGACGTGCGCCACATCCACTGGAAGGCGACCGCGCGCCACGGCCGCCTCGTGGTGCGCGAGTTCACGGCCGAGGACGAGCGCCGCGTCCACGTCGTCTTAGACCCCTTCGTCGAAGAGAACACCGACGCGCTCCGCCGCTTCGAGCGCGCCGTGACCGAGGCTGCCTCGCTCCTCGCGCACTTCGTCGAGGAGCGCGCGGAGGTGCGTTTGAGCGACGGCGAGGGCGAGTCGCGCTACGGCGTCGGGCGCGAGCACCTCTACGCCTGCCTGCGCCGCCTAGCGCTCGTCGAGCCGCGCCCCGCCGAGCCCGACTCGCCCGCCCGCCGCGACTTCTGGCAACGCGCCGAGCCGCCCACCCCCGAGGCCGGCTACGTCATCCTCGTCACCACCGCCCCCCGCGGCACCATCCCCGCCGACCTCTGGCGCAAGTCGCACGTCATACACCTGTAAGAGAGGGCAGAAGCGCGGACGTACGGCGCGTGATAGCATTCCGCCGCGTGGGAATGACGTTCCGCTGGGAAGGAATATCATTCCCGCGCGAGGAAATAACGTTACGCCGCGGCGGAATGCCATTCCGCCGCGGCGTAATCGCATTACGTCGCGACGTAATGGCGTTGCGAGGCGGCGTAATCGCATTACGTCGTGACGTAATGGCGTTACGTCACGACGTAATGGCGTTACGTCGTGACGTAATGCGATTACGCCGCGCGGCGAACGGGCTCCGTGCGCGGGCGGCGGTGCGGTAACAGCCGCGCCGTCAAGAGAGCCACTTGGTCATCAGGTAGTTCTTGTGGTCTACGAAGCCGGCGCGGCGGTAGACGGACTGCGCGCGTGCGTTCTCGCGGTCTACTTCGAGGTGCAGGGCGCGGACGCCGCGCTCGCGGCAGACGCCCTCGGCGAAGCGGATGGCCTCGCCCCCCAGGCCGCGCCCGCGGAACTCGTCTTTGACGAACAGCTCGTCGATGAAGGCGTCGCGCCCGCGGAATTCGAGGCTGAAGCCGAAGGTGATGACGACGTAGCCGGCGACCTCCGCGCCCGACAGCAGTAGGTAGGCGAGCGCGTGCGCGTCGCTCTCGAAGAGCAGCGCGAGCGCGGCGCGGTGTGCCGACTCATCGAAGGGCGAGCGGTCGTGCTCGTAGAGCCCGCGCATCATCTCGACGAGCGCGTCGGCGTCGGAAGGTTCCGCGGGCCGAAAGGACGTTTCCATGTGCGCCTCCCCCTGTAGGTTTTCACAAACGGATTCCTGTTACAATGCGCGGCATGATCTCGGCACAGACGGCGCGGCGCGCGGTGTGGAGGCCGCTGTGGGAGCTGCCGCGGCGCTTCGACCTCATCTGGCCGCTGGCGCGCCGGATGACCCTGGCGCGCTACCGCGGGTCGGCGCTGGGCCTGCTGTGGGCGCTCCTCAACCCGGCCGTGACGATCGCCGTCTTCACCTTCATCTTCGCGGGCCTCTTCGGCGCGCGGTTCACGGAGGGCGGGACGCCCTGGGAGTACGCGCTCTACCTCTTCTGCGGCCTGCTGCCGTGGACGGCCTTCTCCGAGACGCTACAACAGTCTTCGGGGATCGTCGTCGCGCACGCCAACCTCGTCAAGCGCGTCGTCTTCCCGCTTGAGACGCTCCCGGTCGCGCAGGCGCTCGCCGCGCTCGTCACGCAGCTCTTCGGCACGGCCGCGCTCCTCGTCGCCGCCCTCGTCATGCGCGGCGAGCTTCACGCCGCGGCGCTGTGGCTGTTCGTGCTGCTCGTCCCGCAGTTGTTGCTCACGCTCGGCGGGGCGTGGCTCGTCGCCTCGCTCGGCGTCTTCGTGCGCGACACGGCGCAGGTGCTCGGCCTCCTGCTGACGGCCTGGATGTACCTGACGCCCATCATCTACCCCGAGCAGGTCGTCCCCCAACGCTTCCGCCCGGCGCTCGAACTCAACCCCTTCACCCCGCTCGTGCGCAGCTACCGCCGCGCCCTGCTCGAAGGCTTACAGCCCGACTGGGCGGGGCTCGCCTACACGACCGCCCTCGCCGCGCCCCTCTTCCTCCTCGGCTACTGGTGGTTCGCCCGCACCCGCAAGAACTTCGCGGACGTTATCTAGGCGCGAACCGTGAACCGTAAACCGTGACAAGATAAAATCCGTAAACCTGAACCGTGAACCGTGACAGGTAAGCGCTGCTTTTAACTTGTCACGGTTTACGGTTTACGGTTCACGGCCTTTTGTGGCATAAAGGCGTCCGAAGCGCACGCCTCGAACCCGACCCACGGCCGGCTCGCCCGGCACGCGCCGCCGAAACCTACAGCCATGTCGAAGAAAGCGCAGCGTTACCTGAACCGGCTCGGGCTCCACCTGGAGCGCGCGCGGCAGCGCCTGCGGCGGAGCGGTTTCTCGAACTTCGACGAGGAGCGGATGCTGGCGGAGCTGGTCGCGCGGCTCGTGCCCGACGAAGGCGCGCGCGTCGCGGTGGACGTGGGCGCGGGCGACGGCATCCGCGGCTCGAACACCTACGCGCTCTTCCTGCGGGGCTGGCGCGGCGTCGGCTTCGAGGGCGACGAGAAGCGCGCGCGCCGCCTCGCGCGCGCCTACAAGAGCCTGGAAGGCGTCGGGGCGCGACACGCGCTCGTCACGCCCGCCAACGTCGTCCAGCTCCTGAGGGCCGAGGGTGTCCCCAAGGACTTCGGCGTGCTCAGCCTCGACATCGACAGCTACGACTACTGGGTGCTCGACGCGGCCCTGAAGAGCTTCCGCCCGCGCATCGTCGTCACCGAGATCAACGAGAAGATACCGCCGCCCGTCCGGTTCCGCGTGGGCTTCGACCCCGACTTCCGCCTTCAGCACCACTTCTTCGGCTACAGCATCGCGAGCCTCGAAGAGCTCTGCGGCCGCCACTCTTACGCGCTGCTCGCGCTCGAATACAACAACGCCTTCATCGCGCCGCGCGAGCTGGTCGAAGACTCCGACGTGCTCGACCCCGGGACGGCCTACCGCCGCGGCTACCTCGAACGCCCCGACCGCCGCGAGCGATTCCCGCGCAACCAGGACATGGAGCCGCTCCACTCCATGACGCCCGAAGAGTCCGTCCGCTTCCTCGAAAAATTCTTCGCACGCCACAAAGGCAAATACGAGCTCACCCTCGCCGAGTCGCGCGAGCCCGTCTCGGCGGTTAAATTATAGGCACCTGAAGAGAGGTTGTTAGGAGACGTGTTATGAAGGTCTTCATCAGTTGGTCTGGTGAACGGAGCAAGGCGGTAGCCGCAGCCCTGCATGAGCTATTACCGGACATGCTCCAAGATGTAGGGACGTGGATGTCAGAGCACAACATTAACGCGGGCGCGCGCTGGCGAGACGCTGAACGCCGAACTCGAATCGAGCAACTTCGGGATTTTGTGCCTCACGCCGGAGAATCTAAATTCTCCTTGGCTTCTTTTCGAGGCGGGAGCTATTGCGAAGAGGGTCACCGACTCACGCGTAGTTCCTTACTTGCTTGACTTGAAATCAACGGATGTGACCTACCCTCTGGCTCAATTTCAAGGGGTTGAGGCGACGCCAGAAGGTACGTTGAAACTCATCCGTGCTATGAATGCGGCGCGTAACGAATCGATGGACAACGAGCGACTGCTTCGTGTTTTTGAACGATGGTGGCCCGATCTGGAAGAGAGACTAAAAGCAGTGCCAGCGCAAGCCGGTGCGACAGGCCCGCGCCGCGACGACCGCGCAATCCTCGAAGAGATACTGCAACTCGTGCGCGCCGATAAGTCTCCGCCTCAAAGGCAGCAGGCCGCAGAGCCGGGTACCCCGAAGTCAATGGTCTGGAAGACGGTGCATGAAGTGAGTCAAACCGACATGGAAGTGATGACCATAAAGGAGCTTGTAGCCTACACCGATGCGGTCAGCAGACGATATATGGAAACCACATCGCCCGGGGAGGAATATGCGCTGGATAGGAAAGAAGAACAGGCGCTGGCGGAACTGGCGCGCCGCGGCCACACTCTAACGACCGCGCGAGACTTAATCAAGAGCGAGTTACCTCAGAACACCCAAAGTTGAACCGGACGCCGGGCGTCACCCGCCGTCAAGTTAACCATACTTCCCCTCGTTCAAGACCACCGAAATCCCCATCATCCACCAGACGAGCAGGGCGACCTCGGCGTCGCCGAAGTTGTAGTTGACGAGCGAGCTGGCGAGGAAGCCCGCGAGTGCGCCCGTGACGCCGAGGGCGAGGCCGTGCGTGGCCGCGTCCGTGCCGTCGCGCCAGAGGCGCTCGGCGCGCGCGGCCATGCGCCAGAAGAGGGCCATCAGCCAGAGCCAGAAGAGGAGCGCGGGGATGCCGCGGTCGAAGGCGAGCTGGATGGGCGTCGAGTGCGCGTGGAGCATGTCGCTGCCCGGAAAACCCCACTCGGCCCAGTGCCCGTGCACGGCGTCCATACCGTGGCCGAAGAGCGGGTGCAGCGCGACGCGTTCGGCGGCCACGCGCGCGACCCGGAATCTTAAAGACGCGCTCGCGTCGCTCAGCCGCAGGGCCCCGCTCGCGCGCGTGCGCCACACGACCAGCGCCCCGAGCGCGAGCACGACCGCGACCGCCGCCGCCACCAGCGCGCGCTGACGCCCCCCGGCCGCCGCCCTCCACGCCAGCACACACGCGCCGCACGCGAAGGCGACGAGCGTCGTCCTCATCGCCGTCAGCGCGATGCCCGCCGCGAGCACGACGAAGGCAGCGCCCGCGAGCCAGAGGCGCAGGCGCGCCCGCCTCCCTTCGTCGGAAGACCCTCCGGGCTCTCTCCCCCTTTCGCGCAGCCAGAAGGCGAGCGCGAAGCCGAGGGCGAGCTGCGCGACTATCTGCAAGACCTCCGCGAAGGTCTCGTAATGGCGCGTCCAGCCCGACGCGCGGAAGCTGTGCGTGCGCCCGCCGCCTTCGGTGATGCCCGAAGGGGAGACGGCCGCGCGCGCCTCTTCCGTCACGACCGCGCCCGGCCACTCGACGTGCTCGCCGCGCGAGATGACGCTTAACTTAACCCTCTCGCCCGCGGGCGTGCGCCGGATGGCCTCGTCAATCTCTTCGACCGAAGAGACGCGCCCTTCGTTCACGCGCCACACGGCGTCGCCCTCGCGCAGAGGCGTCGAGCGCCGGAGCGGGCTGTCAACGCTCAAGCCCTTCACGACGACGCCGCGCCCGACGGCCAGCTCGCCCGCGCCCCACAGCGCGCCCGCCGAGCCCGAAAGAATCATCAGGGCCGCGAGCGGCACCGCCGCCCTGCGCGTGACGAGCGCCTGCGTGAGGTAGAACGTGAGGAGCGTGCTGACGTTAATCAGCTTCGGCACGCTCACGCGCGGCTCCTCGGAGAGAAAGCACGACAGCGCAGTCCAGCCGAAGAAGAGCCAGAGCGGCAGGTCGAGCGGCGTGCGCCGCAGGCCCGTGCGCCGCGTCGCCGCCGTGCGCGCGAGCCAGCCGAGGACGGCGAACGAGAGCCCGACCCACGAAACGGCGATGGAGTGCGGCGCGGCCAGCGCGTAGAGCGCGAAGCCCGCCAAGCCCAGCGCACCGGCAGAGCGCGCGAACGGGCCCCGGGCGGCCTCGTGAGCGCCGGGCCGGGGCTCGGCGGCGGCAAATGCCCCGGCGTGTTCGTCCCTCTTTTCGGGCATAAATCCTTGCGGAAAGAGTTGGTTGACACCCGCTCAGGCCGGGTGCTAACGTACAAAATTGCCCGTCCTCGGAGGCAGGGGCGTGAGAGCCGTGGACAAGTAAGTACACCGCCGGGCCCGGAAAGCACCCTGTCGCTGCCCAAACCGCCCTCGCGTCGCTTCAGTCCACTTCATCAGACCGTTTACAATATCCCTGATGGGTTTCGACAAGGCAAAAGCCGTCCGTGCGGCCGAGAAGTACCTTGCCTCGGGCAAGATTCCCTCGGCCATACAGGAGTACACGCGCATCGTCGAGTACGACGCGGCCGACTTCAACGCGCTCAACACGCTCGGCGACCTCTACGCCCGCGTCGAGAAGCGCGCCGAGGCCGCCGCCTGCTACCGCCGCGTCGCCGAGCATTATCGCGAACAGGGCTTCACGCTCAAAGCCGTCGCGATGTACAAGAAGCTCACGCGCCACGCGCCCGAGGATCAGCAGACGGCGCTCGCGCTCGCCTCGCTCTACGAGCAGCAGGGGCTCCTCGTGGACGCGCGCCAGCACTACCTCATCGCCTCCGAGGCCCTCAACCGCGCCGGCCAGTCGCGCGAGGCGCTCGACGTGCTGCGCCGCATCGCCGACCTCGACCCCTCGAACACCGAAGTCCGCCTCCGCCTCGCCCAGAGCTTCGCCAACGAGAACCTGCCCGACCTCGCCGCGGAGGCGTACACGGAGGCCGGGGCGCGCCTCGCCGCGCGCAAGGAGTTCGAGCCGGCGCTCGACGCCTTCAACAAGGCGCTGGCGCTCAGGCCCGCCTCGCACGCGGCGCTGCACGGGATGCTCTCGGCGCACGCGGCGCTCGGCACCGCCGACGACGCGGCGGAAGTCCTTGAGCGCGCCGCAAAGGAGAGGCCGGGCGACCTCGAAGTCCGCGCCATGCTCGCGCGCGCTTACGTGGACGCCGAGGACGCGCAGCGCGCCGAGGCCGCGACGCACGAGCTGGTCAGCCGCGACCCTTCGAGCTTCATGCTCCTCTTCGACGTGGCGCGCCTCTACCTGCGGCAGGGCGCGCCGGACGACGCGGCGCGCCTGCTCGACTACGTCTCCGAGCCCGCGCTGGCCGCGCGGCAGGAGGCGGCGCTCGCCGAGCTTCTGCAGGAGGTGCTCGCGCGCAACCCCGAGCAGATGGACGCGCACCGCCTGCTCGTGCGCTGCTACTCGTCGATGCACGACGAGGCGAAGCTGCGCTCGGCGCTCGAACGCCTGGCCGACGCGGCCGAGGCCACGGGCGCCGTCGAGGACGAGCGGCGCGCGCTCACGCGGCTCGCGCGGCTCGCGCCCGACGACCAGGGCAACCTCGCGCGCCTGGAGGAGCTGGGCGGCCCCCTCTTCGAGGAGGGCGGACAGGGGGCGCAGTCGCACGAGGAGCCCCCGAGCTTCGAGCGCTTCATGAACGAAGGGCCGGCGGCCGACTCTTCGGCGACCCCGCCCCCGGGCGCGACGACGGCCGCGGAGTTCGAGTGGAACTCGGTGACGGAGCCCGCGCCCGCGACGCCCGCCCCGGACGCCAGCGCCTCCTTCGCAGACCTCAACGACCTGACCGACGGCGGCGCCGCCTCGGAGGCGAACGCGCAGGCGGCCGCGCCCCCCCCGCAGACGGGCTTCCAGGAGTTCGACTTCACGACGCCGGTCGCCGAAGCGCCACGCGAGCAGGCGTCGGGCGCGAGCGTCGAGCGCATGCTCAAGCAGGAGCTTGAGAGCGTCGAGTTCTACATCGAGCAGGGCTACGCCGACATCGCGCGCGACACGCTCGACATGCTCGAACGCCAGTACGGCCGGCACGCCGAGATCGACGCGCTGCGCGCGCGGCTCGTCTCCGCCGAAGACGCGGTCGCGACTCAAAGCACAGACCCGGCCGCCGCCTTCGACACCGCCGCGGCCTTCGAGACCAACTCGGCCGCCGCCGCCCCTCCGGCCGACTCCTTCGCCTTCGACGCGACGGCCTTTGGGGCGCCCGCCGCCTTCGAGGAGCCCGCGGCGGCCGTATCCTTTGAAGCGCCTGCGCCCGCGCCCGCCGAGCCCCCGCGCCCTGCCGCGCCGAACAACTCTCAGCCGCAGGCGTCGGGCAAGGGCATCGACCCGGGGCTCGCGGCCATCTTCGACGAGTTCCGCGAGGCCGTCGAGGACGACGACGGCGAGGAGGAGTCAGGCGGCGACTTCGACACGCACTACCAGATGGGCCTGGCCTACCGCGAGATGGGGCTCTTAGACCAGGCGGTCGAGGAGTTCCAGGCTGCGACCGCGCAGACCGCGCCCGGCGACGGCACGCCGCGCTTCCTGCAATGCTGCAACATGCTCGGCCACTGCTTCATGGAGAAAGGCATGCCGCGCCCCGCCGCGCTCTGGTTCAAGAAGGGGCTCGACTCACCCGGCCACACGGAGGACGAGTACCAGGCCATGCGCTACGACCTCGGCACGGCCTACGAGCGTCTGGGCGACCACGCGCGCGCCATCGAAGTCCTCTCCGAGGTCTACGCCATCGACGTCTCCTACCGCGGCGTCGCCGAGCGCCTGCGTGAACTACAGAAGGCAAGTAAATAGTGAATAGTAAATGGTAAATGGTCAGCGGCCGTTCCCGGCTTCACCATTTACCATTTACCATTTACTATTCACCAGTCATGGCTTCGAGGCTCACGGTCATCTTCTACATCCTGCTCTGCCTGGAGGCGGGCGTCTTTCTGACGCTGCTGCCGTGGTGGCAGCCGTGGGGGATGGGCGACTGGGGCGACAACTTCTTCCTCGTCATGGTCGCGCAGAAGACCGGCCTCGTCGGGCTCCAGCGCGCGGTCGCCTCGGGGTGGGTGCGCGGCGCGGTCTCGGGCATCGGCCTGCTCAACCTGGCGATGGCCTTCTGGGAGATCTTCCACTTCAACGAGACCGTGCGTAAGCTCCAGGGCGCGGACGCGCCGCCGCCCAGGCCGCAGGCGGAACCACGCGCGGCCGCCGACTCTCTCCCGACCGCAGACACTCTCCCGACGACGCAAGCCCAGGATGTCCCGAGCGCTCGCGCGACCGATTACGTACCTCATCACGGGCGGCGAGACCAGTAGCGCGAGCCGGCCGGAGTCCGGAGAGTTCCGCCGCCTGCTCGCGCTCGTCCGCGCCGCCGTCGAAGCCCGCGTCACGCTCGTCCAACTGCGCGAGAAGGGGCTGGACGCGCGCGCCCTCTTCGGGCTGGCCGCGGCGGCCGCGCGCGTCGCGCGGGGGAGCGGGACGCGCGTCCTCGTCAACGACCGCGCCGACGTGGCGCTCGCCGCCGGCTGCGACGGAGTCCACCTGACGACACGTTCGCTCGAAGCGTCGGTCGTGCGGCGCGCCTTCGGCGAAGGGTTTTTGATAGGCGTCTCGGCGCACACGTTCGAGGAGGCGCGCGCGGCGCGCGACGGGGGCGCGGACTTCGCCGTCTTCGGCCCCGTCTTCGACACGCCCTCGAAGCGGGCGTACGGGCCGCCCGTCGGGCTCGAAGCGTTGGCGGAGGCCGCGCGCGAACTCTCCCCCTTCCCGCTCGTCGCGCTCGGGGGCGTAGGCGTCGAACAGGTCGGGGCCGTCCTGCGCGCGGGCGCGGCCGGTGTCGCGGGCATCAGGCTCTTCGCGGACGGACAAAACCTCGGGCGGATTGTGCATCACATCGGCCGGACGTACGGCCCCTCGAGAGCGCGATGAGTGACGGGACGCAGATGCCGGTGGCCTTGACCGTCGCGGGGTTCGACCCGTCGGGCGGCGCGGGCGTGGTCGCGGACGTGAAGACGTTCACCGCCTTCGGCTGCTTCGCGGCGGCGGCCGTCACGTCGCTTACCTACCAGAACACGACGGGCGTCTTCGGCGCGGCGCACCAGACGGCCGAGGCGGTGCGCGCACAAGTCGAAGCCGTCGCCGAAGACTTCCGGGTGGCCGGCGCGAAGACCGGGATGCTTCCGACGCGCGAGGTGATCCGGGAAGTCGCGCGCCTCTTCCGCGAAGCGAACCTGCCCGCGCCGGTCGTTGACCCGGTCGTGCGCTCGACCTCCGGATACGATTTGATAGACGACGCGGCGCTCGACGCCCTGAAGGGGGAGTTGCTGCCGCTCGCGCGCGTCGCCACGCCGAACGTCCCCGAGGCCGAACGCATCACGGGCTTGCGGGTACGCGACCGCGACGGGATGCTTGAGGCGGCGCGGGCGATGCGTGAGATGGGCGCGCGCGCGGTGCTCGTCAAGGGCGGACACCTCGAAGGCGACGCGGTTGACCTGCTGCTCGACGAAGGGGGCGGGGTCAGGATGTTCACCGCCGCGCGCGTCGAGACGACCTCGACGCACGGCACGGGCTGCACGCTCGCGGCCGGGATAGCCGCGTGTCTCGCGCGCGGCCTTAACCTTGAAGAGTCGGTCGCCGCGGCCAAGCGCTTCGTGACGGAGGCCATCCGCCGCGCGCCGGGTTTGGGCCGCGGTCACGGCCCCGTCAACCACGCGGTCGCGGCTCGGTTCTAACGACCCCTTAATGCTATGAAACACAGAAGCAGTCAGACCCTTTACGCCAGAGCGCGCGCGTCCCTCGGGGCCGCGTGCCTCCCGCTGCTCCTCGTGCCGACGGCCTCCGCGCAGGGCGACCTGTCGGGCGGCGTCGGGCAGTTCGCCATCCAGCCGAAGAAGCCGAAGGTGGTGGTGACGGCCAAGCCGAAGCCGCCGACCGTCGTGAGGGGGCCGCGCGCGACGAAGAACGACAGGCTGCTCGACGCGGCGGGGCGCGGCGACGCGGCTGCCGTGGCGAACTCCGTCAAGACGGGCGCGGACGTGAACACGAAGTCGAGGGAGGGCTGCGCGGCGCTCGTCTACGTCGCGGCGGCGGCCACTTCGGCCGCGGCGCAGGAGCTGCTCGCGAAGGGCGCGGACGCCAACGGGCGCTGCGCGGACGGCGTGACGGCGCTGATGGTCGCGGCCGAGGCGGGCAACGCCGAGACCGTGCAGGCGCTGGTCGGGCGCGGCGCGAACGCGAACGCGCGGACGGAGGACGGCCGCACGGCCCTCATCTTCGCGGCGTCGAACGGGCACCTGCCCGTGGTGCGCGCGCTGCTGGCCGCGGGCGCACAGCCGGACGCGCGCCACAGGGACGGCCGCACGGCGCTCACCTTCGCGGCGGCCAACGGCTTCGCGGCCGTGGCCGAGGAGCTTCTGTCGAAGGGCGCGGAGGTGGACTCGCGCGCCGAGGACGGCTGGACGCCTCTGCTGTGGGCCTCCTGGTTCGGGCAGGCGGAGGTGGTGAAGCTGCTGCTGGCGAAGGGCGCGGACGTGCGCGCGCGCGACAACGACAAGGACACGGCGCTGATGAAGGCGGCCACGCAGGGGCACGTCGGGCTCGTGAAGCTGTTCCTTGAGCGCGGGGCGGAGGCGGACGCGCGCGGCAACGGCGGCGGGACGGCGCTGCTCTTCGCGGCGCCGCGCCCCGGCGGCTACGAGATCGTCGAGGTGCTGATCGGGAAGGGGGCCGACGTGAACGCGCGCAACGACGCGGGCATCACGCCCGTCATCAGCGCCGCCGCCAACGGCCGCGTCCCGACGCTCGACCTGCTGCTCAACAACAAGGCCGACGCCAAAGCGGCCACGCCCAAGGGCTGGACGGCGCTCATCGCCGCCGCGAGCAAAGGGCTCAAGGAGAGCGTCAAGCTCCTCCTCGAACACGGGGCCGACGTGAACGCCAAATACGAGGACGGCCGCACCGCCCTCGACTTCGCCGAACAGAACGGCCAGACGGCCGTCGCCGAAATACTCAAGGCGGCCGGCGGCAAGTCGGGAACAAGACAGTAAATAGTAAATAGTGAATGGTGAATGGTGGTAAGAGGAGAGCGACTTTCCTCTTACCACCATTCACCATTTACCATTCACTATTCACTGGTTCTCGATTGTGACCTTCTCCATGACCACGTCGGACTGGGGACGGTCGCCAGGGTGTGTGGGCGCGGTGGCGATCTTGTCCACCACGTCCTGGCCCTCGATGACGCGGCCGAACTTGGTGTAGGAGGGCGGCAGCGGGTAGTCCGCGTGCATGATGAAGAACTGCGAGCCGTTGGTGTTCGGCCCGGCGTTGGCCATCGCCACGGTGCCCTTCGCGTATGCGCCTCGGTAGAGTTCGGACGAGCGGTCGATCTCGTCGTCGAAGCGCCCGCCCCAGGCCGAGGCCCCGCCGCGCCCCGTCCCCGTCGGGTCGCCGCCCTGGATCATGAAGCCCTTGATGACGCGGTGGAAGATGACGCCGTCGTAGAAACCCTTCTCGGCCAGCAGGCGGAAGTTCTCCGCGGTCTTCGGCGCGTCCTCCTCCAACAGCTCGAAGCGGATCGTCCCCATGTTCGTCTCGATGCGTGCGATGCGGTTAGCCATGATGCTCCTTTGGTGAAAAGCAGGCAGTAGGCAGATGGCAGTAGGCAGTTGAGAACCCCGCCGTCGGACATCCAGGATTAACCTTTCAACTCGCTCAACGCGGAGCGACTGCCATCTGCCTACTGCCTACTGCCTACTTCTTCAAGAACGAATCTCTCAATCGCGTCGGCGACGCCGTGGTCGTCGTTGGCGGCCGTCGGGTGGAAGCGGCCGGCAGCGTGGAGCGCGGGGTCGGCGTTCCCCATGAGGACGCCCGTGCCCGCCCACTCCAGCATCTCCAGGTCGTTGAAGTTGTCGCCGACGGCCAACACCTCTTCGCGCGTGAGCCCCTGTTCGGCCGCGACCGCCGAGAGCCCCGCGCCCTTCGAGGCGTCCGGGTGCAGCACGTCGAGCAGCGCGAAGTCCATCTTCGGGTAGAGCGTGAGCAGCAGCCGCACGCCGCCTTTCAGCTCCTCCTTCAGAACCCCGGACAGCCGCTCCATCGCCGCGCAGCCGCCCGAGAAGGCGACGTGCAGCGGGTCGTGGTCGAGGTACTCGTCGAGCGACTCGACCCGCCGGATGGCCGCGGCCGCCTCCTCGCCCACCACGCGGCGCGACCACTCGATGTACCTGGCGAGCGCCGTGTTGCCGGGACTCACGTGGTCGTAGACGAGCAGGCCCGCCCCGACGTGGTCGTCGCTGACGAGCGCGTCGGCCCCGTGCGCGCGCCCGACGCGCACGACCGCGCGCGCCGCCTCGACCGGCATCAGGAGGGCCGCGACGGTTTCGAGCGAGTGCGCGTGCTTGGTGAGCGCGCCGTTGTGCGCGATGACCGGCACGTCGAGCCCCAGCTCCAGAGCGAGCGGCCGCGCGTCGCGGAAGCGCCGCCCCGTGACGAGCGCCAGCCGGACGCCGCGCGCCCGCGCCTCGTCGATGGCCGCGCGGTTGCGCTCTGACACGCGCCCGCGCGAGTCGAGCAGCGTGCCGTCCAGGTCGAGGGCGATTAAGCGGATTGCCATCGTCGAAGAATTTTAGATTTTAGACTTTAGATTTGCGATTTGAAGGCGACACACGCGTGCCCCCGCAAGTCAAAAGTCAAAAATCAAAAATCTAAAATTTCACCGACTCTAGCACTCGGTCTCGGGCGCGCGCAAACAGTCGCGGGTGCGCGCACCGTGACCCGTGGCGCGGACTTTTTACGCGTTAAGGGGGTGAGGTCTCAGGCGAGCCGGGGACGACACCTCTGTCGGGCGGGAGTGGGAGATGAACCGAGAGCAGATAAGGTTGGTGCAGGAGAGCTTCGAGAAGGTCGTGCCGCTCGCGGACGCGGCCGCCGCGCTCTTCTACGGGCGGCTGTTCGACCTCAACCCCGCGCTCGAATCGCTCTTCAAGGGCGACATGGTCGAGCAGGGGCGCAAGCTGATGCAGATGCTCGGCGTGGCCGTCCGCAACCTCGACCGGCTCGAACAGGTTCTGCCGGCGGTCTGCGCCCTGGGCGCGCGCCACGCGGGCTACGGCGTGCGCGAGAAGGACTACGACACGGTCGGCCGCGCCCTCATCTGGACGCTGAGGAAGGGCCTGTGCGGCGACTTCACGCCGGAGACGGAGGCCGCCTGGGTTGAGGTCTACACGGCGCTCGCGGGCGTGATGAAGAGGGCGCAGGCCGAGGCCGGGCGGCCCGAGGCGGTCACCCTCGCGCGCTAAAAAAATTTATCCCCGCGGTGATAGTTCCCGCGACCCTTCTGCGCATTAAAGGTCAGCGGAGATTCCGGGCGCGCGGGCGACGGCCGCCGCCGGCCGCGTGCGTCCACACGCCACGAAACGCCTCTTTGCAAGAAGGCGGTTCGGGCTGTTAACCTTTCACCGCTTGCCCACGCAGACGGGCCGACTCCGGGCCGTCTCAAACCGCGGCACACGCCGCGGCAACCCTCAACCTCGCCGACCGCTAACCCTTCGGAAACCCTTACGCAGGAGACAAACAGATGAAGTTAATCCAGAGAGCAATCGTCGTCGTCGCGCTCCTAATCTGCGCGCGCCCCTCTTACGCACAGACCTACCAGGTCGTCGGCACACAGACCTCCGCGGTCGCGGGCGACCTCCAGAAGACCGTCATGACCGTCCAGGTGGGCACGAACCCGCTCGACCGCTTCCTCATCAGCCGCGTCACGAAGAGCGCCGGGCAGGCGCACAGGGGGACGCTGCTGCTTCTGCCGCCGCTCGGGAGCGGCTTCCAGAACTACGAGGCCGTGGTGGGCGGCGACTACGGCAAGTCCTTCGCGGGCTTCTTCGCGCGCCGCGGCTTCGACGTGTGGGGCTACTCGCAGCGCGTGCAGGGCCTGACCGCGGGGCAGTGCGAGTCGGGCGCGGTTGACTGCTCGGCGATGGCCGGCTGGGGCTTGCAGACCATCCTCGACGACGTGGCCTTCATCCGCCAGCAGATCGAGGCGGCGCACCCCGGCGAGAGGCCGTTCGTCGGCGGCCTCTCGCTCGGCAGCATCGCCTCCATCGCCGCCATCAACCAGGACCCGGAGGCTTACGCCGGGGCCATCCTCATCGACGGCTCGCTCTACACCTCGAACCCCGACACGCGCGCCACCAACGCCGGCTTCTGCTCGATGTTCGACGGCCTTCTGGCCGCGGGCGTCTACTACGACGGCCAGCAGGGGCCGGGCTTCAAGCTGCTCAGCTTCCTCGCCGCGACCGCGCCGAACGACCCGACGCCGCTGCCGGGCTTCCCCCCGGGCTTCAGCAACCACCGCGCGTGGGTGGCGGCGATGTCGGCGCCGCCGGTCGGGCCGGTCACGCCGCGCCCCGGCTACGCCTTCCTCGCCGGGAGCGTCGCCGAAGACCGTTTCTTCTACGCCGACGAGGCGCTGGTGCACGCCAACATCGCGGGCTTCGTGGACTACATGGCCGTCCGCACCATCCGCGACGTGAGTTGCAGCCTCGCGGGCGACCGGACGTTCTCGGACAACCTCGGGAGCTTCGACGGCCCCGTCCTGATGATCGCCGCCGGGCGCGGGTTCGGCCCCGAGATGCTGGAGACGAAGGAGTTGATGACGAACGCCGAGGTCACGGTCGAGTACAACACAGACTACGGCCACGTCGATCACGTCTTCTCGACCAGACACATGCAGGAGGCCGAGCACCCCATCCTCGCCTGGCTGCTGCAAGCCTCGAAGTAGGGCGAGCCGCCCGTCGCCTTACCCGCCGTTTAGAGGCGGGCTGCTGCCCGCCGGCCCGAGGTACATTGAAACTCGGGCCGGCGGGAGGAGCCCGCCTTTAAACGTAAACGGTAGTGTGTAAAACCCGGCGGCGGCCCTCCTCTTTTGAGCCGCAGGGGGTGCGCAGTAAGGGCGCTCCACCTGACAGGTCGAGCGGCGTTGTGAGAGACTTGAAAGTGTCACAGACGGGGCGTCGGGCCGGGCGAAAAAGCGGGAAAATTCCGCGAGCCACAGGTGCGTCTGAAGCCCCGAAAGCATCTAAACCTTCGGAAAATCAGGCTGACGGGGGGCTCGGACGGATGAACGTCACTCACCTGGAATGCGCGCTGTGCGGCGCGCGTTACGGGGCACGGCGGTTGCACAACCTCTGCACCGAGTGCGGCAGGCCGCTGCTCGTGCGCTACGACCTGGAAGCGGCGGCGCGCACTTTAACCAGAGAGAGTCTGAAGGGGAGAAGGGCCGACCTATGGCGTTACGCGGAAGTGCTGCCCGTCGAGCGCGAAGAAAATATCGTCTCGCTCGGAGAAGGCTGGACGCCGCTCTTGCGCGCCGAACGCCTGGGCGCGCGGCTGGGTCTGCCGAACCTCTACGTCAAGGACGAGTCGCAGAACCCGACGCAGAGCTTCAAGGCGCGCGGGATGACGGCCGCCGTCTCGATGGCGAAGGAACTGGGCGTGCGCAAAGTGGCCGTCCCTTCGGCCGGCAACGCCGCGGGCGCGCTCGCCGCCTACGCCGCGCGCGCAGGGCTCGAAGCTCATATCTTCATGCCGAAGGACACGCCGCGCGCTAACGTCGTCGAGTGCGAGCAGACGGGCGCGCACGTCACGCTCATGGAAGGCTTGATAACCGACTGCGGCGCGGAGGTCGGGCGGCGCAAAGAGGCCGAGGGCTGGTTCGACGTTTCGACTCTGAAAGAGCCGTACCGCGTCGAGGGCAAGAAGACGCTCGGGTACGAGCTGGCCGAGCAGTTCGGGTGGGAGCTGCCCGACGTGTGCGTCTACCCGACGGGCGGCGGGACGGGGCTCGTCGGCATGTGGAAGGCGTTCGACGAGATGGAGGCGATGGGCCTCGTCGGGGGTAAGAGGCCGCGCATGGTCTCGGTTCAGTCCGAAGGGTGCGCCCCCATCGTCCGCGCGTTCGAGGAAGGGAAGCGCTTCGCGGACGAGTTCGAGAACGCCGCGACCGTCGCGTCGGGCTTGAGGGTGCCGAAGGCCGTCGGGGACTTCCTCATCCTCGACGCGCTGCGCGCATCGGGCGGCGCGGCCGTGGCGGTGAGCGACGAAGAGCTGCTCGCGGCCGTCGGCGAGATAGGGGCGGCCGAGGGGCTGTTCGTCGCGCCCGAAGGCGCGGCCTGCCTGCCCGCGCTGCGGAAGCTGGTCGAACGCGGTGAGGTCAGGAGGGACGAGCGCGTCGTGCTCTTCAACACGGGCGCGGGCGTGAAGTACCTGGAGAGTTTTGACGGGAGTAAGGCGTGAGCGGGCAAGCAGGTCAGTACCGCCCGCGGTAGCGGGTGGGCCTTGATTAACCGGGCGCGCCGCATCACATAGACCCACCCGCTACCGCGGGCGGTACTGACCGCTATTTCGGCGGGGGAATGGTTTTTATGAAGTTCAGGAATGTATTGATGACGATGTTGGCGACGGCGGCGCTGGCCGTGGCCGCGCCGGCTCAGGCTAAGAAGACGAACGGGGCGGCCGCGGCGGCTGTCGAGAAGGCGGCGGCCGCCCCCGTAGACCAGAAGCGGCTCGACGCGCTGCGCGCCGAAGGCTTCGACGCGCTCTACAACCTCGACTACGAGGCCGCGCGCCGTCGCTTCCGCGACATGACGGTCGCCTTCCCCGACCACCCCGCGGGCTACGAACTCCTCGCCGCGAGCCTCTGGCTGAAGACACTCAACGAGTCGCGCCGCCTCCAGGCTTCGCTCTACAACAACGAGGGCTTCTACAAGGAGAAGGACGACAAGGTAGACCCGAAGGTGCAGGCCGAGTTCCGCGAGCTGACGCGCAAGACCGAGGAGCTGTGCGAGGCGCGGCTCAAAGTTAACCCGAAGGACACCGACGCGCTCTACTACCTCGGCGCGGTCGAGGGGCTCAAGGCCGCGTGGGGCAGCATGGTCGAGCGCAGCTTCATGTCGGCCATGTCGAACGGCAAGGACTCGGTGGGCCACCACCGCGACCTCATCAAGATCGACCCGACCTACATCGACGCGAAGGTCACCATCGGGATGTACGACTACGTCGTCGGCTCCTTGCCGCCGCTCGTCAAGCTGGGCGCGACCATGATCGGCTACCGCGGCTCGAAGAAGCGCGGCATCGCCACGCTCGAACAGGTGGCGCGCGAGGGGCGATACGCGCGCGACGACGCGAAGACCATGCTCATCGCCCTGCTGAAGCGCGAGCGCCGCTACCGCGAGGCTTACAACTACGCCTCGGAGCTGGCGGCGAAGTACCCGCGCAACTACCTCCTGAAGATGGAGGCGGCCGACGCGCTCGTCTCGCAGGCCGAGGCGGAGCGCGCCACCAACCCCGAGGCGGCGAAGAAGACCGAATCGGAGGCGTTCGCCGTCTTCGACTCGCTGCTCGCGCCCGCGCACGGGGCGGGCGCGCCGAAGGTCCCGCTCGACCTCGTCCACTACAACTACGGCGACGCGCTGCTCGTCGCGGGCCAGGCCGAGCGCGCGGCAAAGGAGCTGGCGGCCGCCGCCGCAGTGCCGGGCGCGGAGGCATCGTTGGTGACGCGCGCGCGCCTGCGTCACGCGCAGGCGCTCGACCTCTCGGGCCGGCGCGAGGAGGCCGTCGCGCAGTACAAGGCCGTGCTCGCGCGCCCCAACGTCTACGACTCGCACGAGGACGCCAGGAAGGGCCTCAAAGAGCCCTACAAGCTCACGCGCAAGGTGAGCGACAACGCCGCCGACGGCGACGAGACCTCCGACGCGAAGGCGCGGGACGCGAACTAGAAGAGGCGAACGAGCAGGGAAGGGATTCTTATGAGCGAAGTATGTCCGTCGCACGACCCGACGCCGCTTCTGACGGCGCGTGAAGGCGAAGAGCAGGCGCGGCCGACGCTGCGTGTCGTACGCCCGCAGGAGCGGCCGCGCCGCCTGCTGCTCTGCCTGGACGGCGTGCCGTTCGAGGTCGTCCGCGAGGCGAAGTCGCGCGGGATGTTCGACAACTTCGGCGAGCCCGCGCGGCTGCTCTCGCCGTTCCCGACGCTGACGAACGTCGCGCTCGCCGAGATGCTGGGCGCGACGCCGCCCAACGGCTACGAGAGCCTCTACTTCGACCGCGAGGCGAAGGAGCTGCGCGGCGGCGTGCGCAAGTACATCGGCCGGCGCACGCCCGACAAGGTGCCCTCGTCCTACATGGACGAGCTGGACTACCAGGAGCCGCTCGCCTTCGAGTTCCTCATCTACGTCGCCACCGAGGCCGTGTGGCGCGCGGACATGCGCCGCTTCCGCGAGCGCTTCCTCTCGGCCCCGCACACGCGCGACTTCTTCGGCTTCCTCAAGGCGACCGACGGGCTGCTGCACATCGGCGGCCCCGCGCGCCTCTCGGTCGCGCTCGAATCCCTCGACAGGCTCCTGCGCGAGATACAGAGGGCCGCGGGCTCCGAGACGGAGGTCGTGCTCTTCTCCGACCACGGCATGAACCTGGTCGAGAACCGGCGGGTCAACCTTCAGTCGCACCTCGCGCGCAACGGCTACGAGGTCGTCAGCCACATGCGGAGGCCGCGCGGCAGGCGCAGGGTCTCCGCGCCGGCCTTCGGCCTGTGCGGCTACGCGGCGCTCTACTGCGGCGAGGAGACCGACCGCGGCGAGCTGGCCGAAAGTTTGCGCGAGCTGGAAGGCGTGGACTTCAGCGTCTACCGCGAGGGCGAGACGGCGCTGGTGAACGGGGGCGCGGGGCGGGCGCGCATCCACCGCGCCGAGCGCGGGGGCGAACTCTTCTACCGCTACGAGCGTTTGAGCGGAGACCCCCTGAGGCTCGCCCCCGCGGCGCACACGCTCGGCGCGGAGGGGCGTCTCGACGCGCAGGGCTTCGCGCGCGACGCGGACTGGCTGGCGCACACGTGGGGGCACACCTACCCGGACGCCTTGGCGAACGTCTACGGCTCGGTCTTCGCGCCGCGCGTGCGCCACACGGCGGACGTGCTCGTCTCCCTGCACGACGGCCACTACTACGGCGCGACCGCCTTCAGCCGCATGGTGCGCCTGCTCGCCACGCACGGCAACGCCCTGCGCTCGAGCTCGCACGCCTTCCTCATGAGCACGCACCGCACCTTCCTCACGCACGTCCGCTCGACCGAGGCGCGCCCCGTCCTGCGCGGCTGAGCGAGGGGCGGCGACGAAATGGTGTCGGCGCTGCACCGTTTCGCACGCGGCCGCTCTTCGACTGAGAAAGAAAACCTCATCTCCTTCCGGGGGCACGGGCCTTGCTCGCCTGCGTGCGCAGAGACAGTAGTCGCTGTCACGCCGCGGACGAAGCGCCGGCCCCTCGCATTACAGGCCGCGCTCCGCGTCGAAATCTCTTGCCCGAGAGACGGAAGGAGCACCCCCATGAAGAGACTCGCACTCGCGCTCGCCCTCTCAGTCTTTCCCCTCGCCTTTGCCCTGCCCACAACATCGACGCCGCAGTCGCGCCCGCGCACCGTCGCCACGACGAAAGAGGCCGCCACCCCCGTCGGCGAAGAGGAGGTCGTGAAGACCGACGTTGACCTCGTCGTCCTCGACGCGCTCGTCTTGCAGAAGAAGACGGGGCGGGTGGTGGGAGACCTCAGGCGCGAGGACTTCACGCTCGCGGAGGACGGCGTCGCGCAGCAGATCACGCACTTCAGCCAGAACAGCCTGCCGCTCTCCGTTCTGCTGCTCATCGACCGCGGCGGCTGCCTCGACCCCTACAGCGAGTCGGTCAAGCGCGCGGCCGCCGAATCGGTCGCGCGCCTCAAGCCCGCGGACGAGGTGGCGGTGATGGCCTACCACGACACCGTCGATCTGGTCGAAGAGTTCACGCGCGACCGCGCGAGGATAGCCGACGCTTTGGAGCGCGTGCCGGGGCACGAGGAGCACGCGCAGCACTGCCTCGACCGCGCCTTCTACGAGGCGGCGCAGTATATGGTGAAGGCCGGGAACCCCGTCGGCCGCCGCGTCATCGTCGTCATCACGGCCGTGACGAGCGCCTTCGCCTGCCCGGGCGGGCCTTCGGTCGGCGAGGCGAAGCGCGAGGTCTACGAGTCGGGCAGCGTCGTCTGCGGCCTCATCCCGCGCTCCGCCGCGCAGCGCGCCGAGAGCGGCATGTTCCGCGCGATGACCGGCATTGGCGGCGTCTTCGGCGCGCCCTCGCTGCGCGTCAACGACCTGGCCGACGAGACCGGCGGCGAGGTGCTTACCGACAAGCCCGAACACCTCGACCGCACCTTCGACACGCTCGTCGAGCACCTGCGCACGCGCTACCAGCTCGCCTTCGTCCCGACGAACCGCAAGCACGACGGCACCGTCCGTAAGCTCAAGCTCACGCTCAAGCCCGCCGCCGAGAAGCCCCGCGGCAAGCTCGCCGTCAAGACCCGCCGGTCTTACGTCGCCCCGAAGAGTGAATCGGCAGTAAGCAGTGGGACGAAATAGGCGTCTGTGAAGACGACATTGGCGGAGCCGCGGAGCGGCTGCTCACTGCCTACTGCCGTCTGCCTATTGCCTACTGCTTCTCTATCTTCCACCTGAAGCCTGTGTTCGGCTTGGCGTTGACCATCTGGGGGAAGTGCTCGGAGGCGTAGCGCCACCAGTGTGGGCGCGTGCCGTCGAGGTCGTCGAAGCCGTACTCGTCGGCGAGGCCCCATGAACTGTAGAGGCCGCCGGACTTCTCAAGCACACGGGGGTCGGCGGCGAGCGCGGCGACGGCGCGGCCGACGAAGTAGGGCGACTCGGAGCCCCCGAAGCCCATCCCGCGCGCCTCCGTGCTCTGCTCCGCCACCTCGCGCCAGTTCTCCTCGGTCGCCCCCATCTTTTCGAGCACGATCTCGGTGCGCATGAAGCCGGGCGTGACGGCGACGGCGGCCACCTTGTGCGGGCGCAGCTCCTCGGCCCAGGCGTAGGCGAGCCGCGCCACGTTGACCTTGACCAGGTCGTAGATGAGGTTGCCGCGGTAGTAGAGCGCGTCGCCGTCGCCTATCTCGACGACGAGCCCCGACTTCTGTCTGACCATCAGGGGCGCGGCGTGGCGCGCCGTGATGATGTGTGTGTCGATGCCGTTGTGCAGCGCGCCAAGGCCGCGTTCGAGCGAGAGCTTCCAGAAGGGCTTCCACTCGTGCTCGACGCCCTCTGAGATGTCGTTGACGAGCACGTCGAGCCGCCCCCGCTCCTCCGCCACCCGTTTGAAGAGCGCCTCGACCTGCCGCTCGTCCGAATGGTCGGTGCGCGCGGGGATGCCGACGCCGCCGCGCGCCGTGACCATCTCGGCCGTCTCCTCAATCGTCTCGGGCCGCCCCGCGAAATAACCTTCCGTGTTCGGCCGTTCGCGCGAGTTCCGCCCCGAGCAGTAGACGACCGCGCCCGCCTCGCCCAGCATGCACGCGATCCCGCGCCCCGCCCCGCGCGTCGCCCCCGCGACGACCGCCACCCTGCCTTCCAGGCTTTTCATCTTTCACCTCCTTGTGGGTATAAGATAGACGCGAGTTCCTGACACCCCTTGTCATATTTGGGCGGCTAAAATTTCGTCGGGGAGGTGGGGCGATGCGTGCCGACCGGCTGGTTTCGATCATGCTGCTCTTGCAGATTTACCGGAGGCTGACGGCGGGCGAGCTGGCGCGGCGGCTGGAGGTGTCGGAGCGGACGATCCTCCGCGACATGGAGGCGCTCTCGACGGCGGGCGTGCCCGTCACGGCCCTGCGCGGGTCGGGCGGCGGCTGGGCGCTCGTGGACGGCTACCGCACGAACCTGACGGGGCTGAACGCCGACGAGGTGCAGACGCTCTTCTCGGGACTGCCCCCGCGGCTGCTCGCAGACCTCAAGCTCGACCGCGCGCGGGACGCGGCGCAGGTCAAGCTGCTCGCGGCGCTGCCCCCCTCTTCGCGCGCCGACGCGGAGTACGCGCGCCGCCGCGTCCACGTGGACGTGGCCGGCTGGGGCGGCGCGGCCGACGAGCAGGTGCCGCACCTGCACACGGTGCAGGAGGCCGTCTGGCGCGGGCGCAAGCTCTTCTTCACCTACGGGGGCGACCGCGGCGAGGCGGCCGAGCGCCTGGTTGACCCTTTGGGCCTGGTGGCTAAGGGGGGCGTGTGGTATCTGGTGGCGCGCGCCTCAGACGGCGAGGTGCGCAGCTACAGGGTCTCGCGCGTGACGGGCGCGCGCGTGTCGGAGGAGGCGTTCGAGCGCCCCGAGGACTTCGACCTCGCCGCGTTCTGGGCCGGGTCGGTCGCGCGCTTCAAGTCACACGCGCCGCAGTTTAGCGCCACCTTCCGCGCGCACAAGTCAGTGCTCCATTTGATGCCCTACGCGGGGCGCTTCTCGCGCGTCGAGTCGGTGGGCGAGCCGGACGCGGAGGGGTGGGCGGAGGTGCGCATGCGCTTCCAGTTCGAGGAGGACGCCGCGGGGCTCGCGCTCGGCTTCGGCACGAAGGTCGAGGTCTTGGAGCCGGAAGGCTTGCGCGAGAAGATAGTCAGGACGGCCGAAGAGGTCGTCGCATTCTACAGGGGGCGCGGGGCGCATGGTTGACGAGGCCGGCAGGGGCGGGGACGGGACGGCGGCGGTCGAGACCGAGGGGCTGGCGCGCAGGTTCGGGGACTTCACGGCCGTCGATCACATAGACCTGCGCGTCCGCGGCGGCTCGTTCTTCGGCTTCCTCGGGCCGAACGGGGCGGGGAAGTCCACGACCATCAAGATGCTGACGGGGCTGCTCGCGCCCTCGGCGGGCAGCGCGCTCGTGCTGGGGCGCGACATCGCGCGCGAGCCCCTTGAGGTGAAGCGGAGGATCGGCGTCGTGCCCGAAGACCTGAACCTGTTCGAGCGGCTGACGGGGGCCGAGATGCTCTCGTTCACCGGGCGCATGTACGGGCTCGGGCGCGACGAGATAGCGGCGCGCTCGCGCGAGCTGCTTGAGCTGATGGAGCTGGACGCGGAGCCGCGCCGCCTGGTCGTCGAGTACTCGCACGGGATGAAGAAGAAGCTGGCCCTGGCGTGCGCGCTCATCCACCGCCCCGAGATGCTCTTCCTCGACGAGCCGTTCGAGGGGGTGGACGCCGTCGCCTCGCGCACGCTCAAAGACCTGCTCTCGCGCCTCACCGCGCGCGGCCTGACCGTCTTCCTCACCTCGCACGTGCTCGAAATAGTCGAGCGGCTCTGCACCGACATCGCCATCATCAGCGGCGGCCGCCTCGTCGCCGCCGGGCCGCTCGAAGAGCTGCGGCGCGGCATCAGCGTCGGCGGCGGGGCCGCGGGCGGCGCGCTCTCGCTCGAAGACTACTTCATCAGCGTCGTCGGCGGCACGCGCGACGCCTCGGCCGACGCGCTCGGCTGGCTGGGGTGAGGTGAAGAGCAGTAGGCAGTAGGCAGTCAGGGGCCGTCGTCCGCGAGTCTATAACCCTGACGCGGGAACGAAGGAAGGCGGCCGAGAGCATTGAGCTTCTCGGCCGCCTTCTTTTTACTGCCTACTGCCTACTTTCCCTTACGGGAGCGCTTCCACGATGATGAGGAAGCGGAAGGTGCCGGTCGTGTGGACGCCGAGCTTGAAGCTGAGGTTGATCGACTTGCCCTTCAGCAGCTTATTGCCCAGCGAGATCGTGCCGGCCGACAGCGTCGAGTTCAGGCCGCCGCCTTCGGTTGACTGCGCGGGCGGCTGCTCCAGCGTCGTGTGCGACACGTTCACGTTGCACGGCGTCGTCGCCGAGCCCGTCGAGTCGAAGCACGTTACCGAGTCGTGGACGGGGCCGACCGACGACTCGCTCGTGCCGGTCAGGGCGCGCAGGTCGGCCACGCCGGGCACGGTCTGCTTCGTCGTGAACTCGATGATGCGGAACCGCAGCCGCGTCACGTCCGAGCCCGTGTTGTTGACCACCCGCCGCCGGATGGTCATCGAGCCGAAGGGCTCGGTCACCGGGTCGCCCGCCGCCAGCATGCGCGTGCGGTTCGGCACGGCCGCCGAGGCCACCGCGCGGTCGAGCAGCTCCACCACGAGCCCCTTGTTGTCCATGCGGACGGGGCTCGAAAGGTTCTCCGGCCCCGGCGCGCCGAGCTTCTGCGGGTTGGCCGCGACGACGCTGGCGTCGGTGTTGGCGAACGTGAAGTCCGCCGAGTTGTTGCCCGTGTCCTTCGGGTTGCCGGCGGTCGAGCAGACGCCGCCCGCGAAGTCGCACAGCTTGCGGAAGTAGGTGTGCTCGGTCGTGCTCCCGGCGGCCCCCGGGAGGTTCGAGGGCTCGCGCAGCAGGTCGCAAGTCCCGTTGACGTTCGCGGCGAAGCCGACGGCGTCGAGCCGGTTGACGGAGGTGATGGCGGTCGGGTCGGAGGTCGGGAAGAGCCCGACGTTTGCGTCCGCTTCCAGGGCGGTCGAGAACAACTGGTCCTCCTTGGCCGCGTCCGTCCCGCCGTAGTCCTTGAGCGAGTAGGCGCTCCCGGCGAGCAGGTAGTGGCCGCGCGCCTTGAGCTTCGTCGTGCCGCTGCCCGGCGCGCCCGGGATGGCCGCGAGGAGGGCGGGCGGGGCGGAGCAGTCCGCGCCCGTCTTGAAGAGGCCGTAGCCGCTAATGTCGATCTCGGCGTCGGTGTTGTTGTAGAGCTCGACGAAGTCGTCGTTCGGCCCGAGCGGGCCGGACGTGCGCAGCTCCGAGATCAGGATCGCGCCGGGCGCGCTGCCCTGCGTGATGGTGCCCACGCCCTGGCCGTCCGCGATGGCGGAGCCAGCCGACGGGCCCGACAGGGTGACGAGGAAGGTCTCGTCCGTCTCCGCCGGCGACGGGCCGTCGGAGAGGACGGGGACGTTGATGGTCTTCACCTGCTCGCCGGCGCTGAAGGTGACCGTACCGTTGGTGGTCGTGTAGTCGGTGCCCGCGGTGGCGGGGTTGGCGCCGCCCGAGTCGGGGGCGGTAGTAAAGTTCACCGACACCGTGCCCATGGCCGGAACCGGGCGCGAGAGCGTGACGGTGAAGACCATGTTGATCGAGCCCGAGCCGGGCTCGGCCACCTTCGCGTCGCTGACGCGGATCTGGTTGTTCACCGGCGTCACGGTCGGGTCGCTCGCGCCGCCCGCGTCGAGGTCGTCGGTCAGGACGGGCGTGCCCGACTCGTTGTAGGTCACGGAGCCCTGGTTCGAGACCTGCGCGACCGAGGGCGAGTTGTTGACCGTCACCGAGAACCGGATCGTGACCGACTTGGTGCCGCCGCCGGGCATGTCGCCGATGTTGACGTTGACCGTCTCGCCCGAGAAGAGCGGCGCGGCGGCGCGCGCGGGCGCGGCCTTCGGGGCCGTCTTCGCGGGGGCGTTGCGCCTGGGCGTCACGGCGATGTCGCCGGCCTCGTAGGAGGCGCGTGCGAAGCGCATCTCGCGCGCGGGCGCGGAGCCGAGCGGGCCGAGGTAGGAGATGTTCCTGTTCTCGTGCTGGTCGTCCGTCCGCTTCTCGGGTCGGTCGTCCGTCCGCTGCTTGGTCCGCGCGGGCTTGGCAGACTTCTTGACCTTCTTCGGCGCGGCCTCGGTCTCCTGGGGCGTCGCCTCAGAATCCTTCGGCGCGGCCTCGGCCTCGCCCCACGTCTGCGCCTCGTCCTTAGCCTTCTCCTCGTCCTTCTTCTCCGAGTCTTCGTCATCCTTCTCCGAGTCCTCGTCCTTCGCGGAGTCGGAGCGCGGGGTGCGGTTGATGATGACCGGGATGTCGCTCCAGACGCGCGCGGGCGCGGCGGCCGGGGCCGCGGACGGGGCCGCGGTCACGGGAGCCTGCCTGACGGCCGGGGCGGTGGTGGTCACGGACGAGCGCGAACGGTTCAGGGCCGGGTCGGGCTCGTCAATCGCCGGGTAATGCGGCGGGGCGATCTGCATGCGGAGCTGCGTCTGCCCGGTCGCCGCCGACATGGCGGCCTTACTGCGCGCGGCCTGCGCGCTGCCCTGCGCGAGCAGTGTCTCCTGCTCCTGCGTCGGGAAGATGGCCGACGAGGTGAAGGTCAGGGGCGCGTTGGGCGCCGACGAGCACGACTGGTAGTTGCTGCCCGACTGGCTGGTGGCGCCGGTGTTGGCCGGGGTGAAGTTAATGCCGGTCGCGCTGTTCGGGTTTTGACTGTACACGTAAGTGGCGGCCTGGTCGCCCGTGGCGGGCGACGGGGCGAGCCCCTCGATGCCGAACTCGTTCGTGGTCTGCACCGACCCCTCCTTGCGGATGCCGATGCCGGGCGACTTGGAGCCGGTGTTGACGTTGGTGCTGCCCGCCGTGGTGTTGTCCTGGATGTCGAGGCAGAGCGTGGTGTCGCTCCCGGCCGAGCCGGAGTGAACCTGGATGCCGGGGCGCGGGACTTGGTTGGTGGTCGGCGCGGCGACGGTGTTGTTCGAGATGTTGGCGTTCATCGTGCACTGCGAGCCGTCGCCGCGCGCGATGACGAAGATGCCGGGGCCGTCCGTGTCGCTGACGTTGTTGTTGGTGATCTTAGTCGTCACCACACCGTTGTTGGGCGTCGCCGCCAGGTTGTCCTCGTCGCACCCGATGGCGATGCCGGCGGAGCCGACGGCGTTGTTGACCACCATGTGGTTGTTGTCAAGGATGACGCTCACCGTGGGCGGCCCGTCGCCGCCCAGCTCGATGCCGACCCCGTCGATGTTCCTGATGGGGTTCATGGCCGTCCCGTTGTTCGTGACGACGTAGGCCCCTGTGCCGCGCCCCTTGATGAGGCCGGTGATGAAGCGGTCGGGCTGGTTGTTGATGCCGCCGTTGCCGCCGTCGAAGAGGTTGCCGCTGATGGTGATGACGTTGGTGGCGTGGTTGGCCGTGCCGAAGGTGACGGTGGCCGTGCCGGCCTCGGGCGCGCTGGCCTGCACGACGAAGCCGGCGCCCGCGCGGAAGTTGGTGATGGTGTTGTTGTTGAGCGACGCCTTCGTCACGACGCCGCTCGTCGAGGTGGTCGCGTCGGAGACGAGCAAGACGGCCGAGCCCGGCGTCGCCACGTCGGCCGTGTCGGAGAAGACGTTGTTCGAGACGTTCACGTCCGAGAGGTTGCCGCCGTAGTTCTTGATGTCAACGCCATTGGCCTCGACCAGCGTGCACCTGCTGTTGGTGAAGGTGAACGTCCCCGTGGCGTTGACGACGTTGACCGTCGAGAACGAGGCGCAGCTCTCGTCCGAGGCGTCGCCCACGTTGTTGATCGTGCCGTAGGTGAAGCTGAAGTTGCTGACGCTGCTCGTGCCCTTGATGCCGTGGCCGCCCGCGGTGTCGATCTTCAGGTTGTTGAACGACGGGCTGGCGGTGCTCGTCAGCGAGATGGCGTCGCCGGTCGTCCTCTGGATGATGCCGCCGGAGTCGTTGCCGCCCTGCGTCGTGTTGCCGCCGCCGAGGACGGAGAGGCCGCCGGACGCGCCGGTGTTGTTGAGCACGATGGCGTTGGGCGGGCCGCTGGCGGCCGTGCCCGCCGTGATGCTCTTGAACTTCAGCCCCCCGGCGCCGATGGTCGTGTTCTGGACGTCGAGCGTCACCCCGGTCGTCGAGGTCAGCGTGCTGTCGGTGTCGGTCGCCGTGACGGTGCCGCCGCCGGTGGCGGCGAAGGTCGCCGC
Source organism: Pyrinomonadaceae bacterium (assembly GCA_035563535.1). GTDB lineage: Bacteria > Acidobacteriota > Blastocatellia > Pyrinomonadales > Pyrinomonadaceae > QHXN01. The sequence continues at coordinate 91,609 of DATMVD010000098.1, forward strand.
CGTGCCGCTGCTCAGAATCAGGTCGTTGGTGAACGAGACGGTCGCGCCGCCGTTGTTGGTCAGCTCGACGCCCTTGCCGGCCGTGGTGGTGATGGTGCCGTTGTAGGTGTACGTGCCGGTGGAGTTGTTAAGGTCGAAGGCGGTCGCCCCCGCGCTGCCGTTGGTGATGGTGCTGCCCGTGGCGACGGTGACGGTGCTGCTGTCGGTGTCGTTGAGGAGGATGCCGCCGGTCGCGTTGTTGCCGCTCGTCACGGCGATGGATTGCAGGTCGAGCCGCACCAGCGAGGCGTTGAGCGCGGGCCCGGCCGAGGCCGAGAACGTGCCCACGCTCGGGGGGAGCGCGACGAGCAGCCCCGCGTTGGTGCCGTTGTAGGCCGCGGTGCTGGAGGCGAAGAGCGCGGCCCCGCTGCCGGCGTAGACGTCGAGGTTGTTGAAGGCCAGGTTGCCGCGGACGTTGGTCAGCACGAGGCCGCCGCCGCCGACGGCGTTGCCGGAGTCGCCGATGGCCGTGGTGCCGGCGTTGAGCTGGTTGTAGTTCCCGCCCGGCGTCGAGTCGAAGAGGGCGCTGGTGATGGAGATGCCGTTGACGGCGGTCGTGCCGGCGACCGTGTTGTCGGTGAAGCCGGCGATGGTGGTGGTGCCGCCCCCGCTGCCGTCGATGACGACGCCGCTGGCGGTGCTCGAAGTGATGCCCGAGTTGTTGCTGAAGACGACGGTCAGCGCGCCGGCCGTGGAGGCGGCGTCGAAGGCGTTGCCGACCGCGGCGAGCGTGTTGTTCTGTACGTCAACGGTCGTGCCGCCGCTGCCGCCGGCGTTGACCTCAACGCCCTGCTGGCCGGCCCCCGTGACGGAGTTGTTGGCGATGGTCACGCCGGCGTTGTTCGCGGCGGTCGAGTTGACCTCGATGGCGTTGTTGGTGGCCGACGAGATGCTCAGGCCCCTGATCTCGACGCCGGTAGCGTCGCTGACGGTGACGGCGTTGCCCGTGCTGTTGGTGATGAGCGGCTGGCTGCCGGCGGCGAGCAGGGTGTGCGGGTTCGACCCGCCGTTGACGCTGAAGGGAACTGTCAGCGCCACGCCCTGGCCGATGAGCCGCTGGCTGGAGGTGAGGGAGACGTTGGTGTTGTAACCCGTCGTCGTCCCGTCGCCCCTGAAGACGTAGATTGTGTCGCCGCTGGCGTTGGCGGCGGTGTCGGCCGCGGCCAGCGTGTTGAAGGGCGTGGCCGAGGTGCCGTCGCCGCCGGGCGCGGCCTGGTTGTTGACGTACCACACGCGCCCCTCGCGCGTGAGCGTGACCGTCGCGTTGACGCTCGCCGGGTTGCCCTCGCCCATCGGCGGGGCGTCGGTCAGGACGTACTGGAAGCTGTCGGTGGCCGCCGTGTCGCCCGCCTTCGGGGTGTAGACGAAGCGGCCGTCGGACTGGATGGTGACAGAGCCGCCGTTGACCGTGGCGCAGACGAACGGGGCCGGCGTAGCGGCGCAGCCGACGACGCCCGTCACGCTGATGGGGTTGTTCTCGACGGGGTCGCTGTCGCCGGTCAGGACGGTGTCGTTGACGTAGACGGTCGGCTCCGGCGTGAAGTCGTCCGCGGCGTCAACCTCAAGGACGGTGTTGCCGACGAAGTCCCAGCCGTCGGCGTCGGCCACGGGCGCGTCGTTGACCGCCGTGACGGTGATGGTGAACTGCACGGCGTCGGCCGCGTTGTCGCCGCCGTTGGCCGTGCCGCCGTTGTCGGACAGGATGACGGTGACTGTGGCGACGCCGAAGGCGTTCGGCGCGGGCGTGAAGGTCAGCGTGCCGGTCGAGGTGATGGCCGGCTGCCCCGCCCCGGCCGTGAAGAGCGAGGTGTTGTCATTCGTCACGCCGAACGAGACGGTCTGGCCGCTCTCGCCGGGGCCGGGGCTGATGGCTGTGGCCCAGCCGGCCGAGTACGCGCCGCTGTCCTCGGCCACCGAGACGTTGGCGCCGGGGGTGAAGGAGGGCGCGTCGTTGACGCAGTTGACGTCGAAGGTGACGGTGCCGTTGGCGCTCTTCGGGTCGGACGAGCCGTTGGTCGTGCCGTTGTCGGTGACGGTGTAGGTGAAGCTGGCCCCGCTCATGCCCGAGCCGCAGAAGTTGGGCGCCAGCGTGAACTCCACGTTGCTGCCGTTGATGGCGGGCGTGCCGCCCGCGCCGGCGCTCACGCCCGTGATGTTGATCGTCTGCGTGTTCTCGTTGGACGGGCCGGCGTTGTCGTTGCCGAGCAGGCTGGAGAAGGGGATGGAGAACGTGGGCGCGTCTTCGTTCACGGCCAAGAGCGCGTCGTTCGCGGCCGACGGCGCGTCGTTGACCTCGGTGACGGTGACGCTGACGGTGGCGGTGTCGCCGCCGTTGAGTTCGTAGGTGAACGAGTCGCTGCCGAAGTAGTCGGCGTCGGGCTGGTAGGTCAGCCCCGTGTGGTTGCCGGGGGTGCCGCCCGTCAGGACGACGGTGCCGTGGGCCGGGTCGGAGGCCGTGGTGATGGTCATCGGCCCGCCGTCGCCGCCGTCGCTGTCGTTAGAGAGGACATTGAGGGCGGTCGCGCCCGAGTCCTCGGCGACCGAGGGCGTGTCGTCGTTGGCCACGGGCAGGTCGTCCTCGCAGGTGACGGTGACGCTGACGGTCGCCGTGTCGCCGCCGTTGACGGTGTAGGTGAAGGTGTCGGGCGTGCCGCCCACCTGCGTGTTGCAGTAGTTGGCGTCGGGCTGGTAGGTCAGCCCCGTGTGCGCGCCCGACGGGCCGGTGAGCGCCACCGTGCCGTTCGCGGGGTCGCTCGCTTCGGTGATGGTGATGGCGTCGCCGTCGGGGTCGTTGTCGTTGGCGAGCACGGCGATGGTCGTCGCCGCGGAGTCCTCGGGCACGGTCGCCGTGTCGTCGTTGGCGGTGGCCGCGTCTTCCACGCAGGTGACGGTGACGTTGACGGTGGCGGTGTCGCCGCCGTTGACGGTGTAGGTGAACGAGTCGCTGCCGCAGTAGTTGGCGTCGGGCTGGTAGGTGAGTCCGGTGTGCGCTCCCATCGGGCCGGTCGGCACGACCGTGCCGTTCGCGGGGTCGGAGGCCCCCGTGATGGTGATGGCGTCGTTCTCGACGTCGTCGTCGTTGGCGAGCACGTCGATGGCGGTCGCGCCCGAGTCCTCGGCGACGGTGGCCGCGTCGTCGTTGGCGACGGCCAGGTCGTCCACGCAGGTGACGGTGACGTTGACGGTGGCGGTCGAGGTGCCGGGCGTCAGGTTGTAGGTGAACGAGTCGCTGCCGCAGTAGTTGGCGTCGGGCGTGTAGTTCACCCCCGTGTGCGCGCCGGCGGTGCCGCCCGTCAGCGTGACGGAGCCGTTCGCGGGGTCGGAGGCCGAGGCGATGAACTTGTCGCCGCCGTCGCCGCCGTCGGTGTCGTTGGCCAGCACGTCGATGGCGTTGTCACTGCTGTCCTCGTTGACGGTGGACGCGTCGTCGGCGCCCACGGGCGGGGCGTCCGGGGGCGTGACCGTGATGGTGACGGTCGCCGTGTCGTTCGGCGAGTTGCCGTTGGCCGCCGTGTAGTCGAAGGCGTCCGAGCCGCTGAAGCCGGAGGCCGGGGTGTAGGTGAACGAGCCGTCGGCCGCCAGCGAGAGCGTGCCGTTCGCGGTGGCGCAGTCGAACGGGGCCGTGGCGTCGGAGCAGGGCACGCCGCCCACGGTCACGCCGGCCACGCTCGGGGTGGGGAGGCCGAAGTCGTTGGCCCGCACGCCGGTGCCTTCGGGGACGGTGAGCGGCGTGTCCACGTCCGTGGTGTAGGAGTCGTTGCGCGCCAGCGGCGACGCCGTGAGCGTGCCGGGGACGAGCGTCGTGTTGGTGTCGATGGTGTCGCTGAACTGGACGCCGGTCGCGGCCGAGCCGGAGTTGGAGACTACCACCTCGTAGTTGATCTGGTCGCCCGGGTTGACCCCCGTGGAGAGGTTGTCGGTCTTCGTCGCCATGATGCCGCCCACGGCCGGCGCCGCGAGCGGGGCCGCGGCGGGCGCGGCCTTCGGCACTTGCGTTTGGGCCGTGTCGGCGCCGACCGCCTTGAGGGGCGCGGGGCGCGCGGCGGGGCCGCCGGCGGCCAGCGCCAGCGGCGCGACCTGCCCGACGAGCATCACGTAAGAGACGATGATTGCGACGTAACCCCTGACGTAGCGGCGGCCGAGAAACGAAGTGCGGTAGTTCATAAATCTCCTTGGGTGGTTGAACCGCGACGGGCGCGGGTGAGCGACCTCTCGTTCGTTTAACCTTCGGGTGAGTGTGCGCGCGTCGCGCTCGGGGCGACTCCTGTCCGGTCCGGAAAGTTTTAGGGGGGCGGCGCGTCTCGGGGACGGCCGCCCCGCCGTTCGGGGCCCGCGCCTTACGGCCTCTGCGGGAAGATGCCCTGGAGGGCGATGCAGAAGTTGAGCGTCAGGTAGGGCTGCATGTTGTTGTGCGGCAGGCCGCCGCCGGTCGGCGTTATCGCCTGGAACGCCAGGTTGGTCAGCGGGCCCGGCACCTGGTACATCGAGATGCCGATGCCCGTGGCGAGCAACTGGCCGGCGCCGCTGACGTTCGGCGCGCGCTCGAGCCCGTCGGCCTCGGAGGCGGCGACGGTGTGCGTGTGGACGGGGATCTCGCTCTGGAGCAGCGTGATGCTCTCGACGCCGGACATCTCGCCGAGGTCGCGCAGGGAGAGCCCCTGCCCCTGGCCGGGCTGCATGGGGGCGTTGCTCTGCATGTCGGGCAGCGCGAAGGTGGACTTGCCGTCTCCGCCGTAGGTGGTGCCGAGCAGCGCGAAGAGCGCGGTGTTCTGCGAGATGGGCATGATCTGCCCGTCGCAGAAGGCCCAGCCCGTCGGGGCGAAGAAGAAGGGGAAGATGCGGATTTCGGCTAGAAATTGATCGGACATTCTCTTCTCCTTTAGGTCTGGCTGGGGAATATCCCGAAGAGCGAGATGATGAAGTTGATGCACAGGAACGGCTGCGTGTTCTCGTGCGGCTGACTGCCCCCGGCCGGCCCGAGTGACTGCGGACTCAGGCTCGTCAGCGGCTGGTCGGTGCCGTACGGGAAGACGGTCGCGCCGGTGCTCCTGCCCGGGACGTTGTTGGTCGCGTCGTTCGTCGTCGAGGTCGCGCCCGACCCGAGAAACGCGTGGTTGTGGTTGGGTATCTGCTGCACCGAGAGCGTCTCCTGCTCGGTGCCGGCCATCTCGCCGATCTGGTAGGTCGTCCCGTCAGGCCCGGTGCCCATGTGGATGGGGACGCGGCTGGCGAGGTTCGGCAGGTTGAACGTCTCCTCGCCGTCGCCGCCGTAGGTGGTGCCGATGAGCTGGAAGAGGACTTCATTCTCCGAGATGGGTAGCGTCGCTCCCTCGCAGAACATCCAGCCGTTGGGGGCGAAGTTGCCCGCGAACATCCTGATCTCTCCGACGTATGGTGACATGGTTCTTCTCCTCTCCTAGTTCTGCGACGGGAAGATGCCCTGGAGCGCGATGATAAAGTTGAGCACCAGGTAGGGCATCATGTTGTTGTGCGGCTGGCTCCCCCCGACGTTCGAGATCGCGTTCGGCGCGAAGGCTTCGAGCTGGGAGGGCGGGACCCATCCTAAGGAGAAGTTTGACTGGGCGAGCATCCGCGCCGGCGCCGGCGAGTTCGTCTGGTCGGTGGCCTGCGCCGTCGTCGCGTTGAAAATGTGCGTGTGCGTCGGCAGTTGCTGGATGTTGATGGTGACCGAGGTCGAGCCGGCCGCCTCGCCGAGGGTGTGGCTGGCGCTCATGTGGATGGGCACCCGCCCCCGGAGGTTCGGCAGCGCGAAGTTGGTCTGCCCGTTGCCGCCGTAACGGGTGCCGAGCAGCGCGAAGAGCGCCTGGTTTTGATTGATGGGCAAGAGCTGGCCGTTGCAAAGAGCCCAGCCTTTGGGGGGGAAGTTGAAGCTGACGATCTTTATTTCACTGAGGAACGGTTCGGACATTTCTCTCTCCTTGGCGGATAGGCTTCGAGAGCGTAGTTAAAAGGCTTGACGAGGTTATAGGGCCCGGCGTGGTCGCCGGACTCAGGAGCGATGCCTTAAAACGGGAATGAACAGACCTGGGTGCGCCCCACGGGCGCTTGGCGGTAAAAGCTGTACGGAATGAATGTCAGTGTGTGTGTTCCTGTGCCTGGCCGTAAAGCGAAGCGGCAGGGATTTTAAACCTAACACGCAACGTTTGGCAAGAACAAGAAATAAGACTTTCGTCCAAAAGTGTTGTCAGCGGCCCCTCACGTGACATACACTGCCACGGCCTTGAGGCGGGGAGAAGGGTTTAAACCCCGCCACCAACCCCTTGATTCAGGAGCACCCACATAATGACAGTGACCCGACGGAGCTTCCTGCGGTCCGGGGCGTTGACCGTCCTCGTGACGGGCATCGCCCTCGACTCAGTCTCCCTTGCCTTCGCCCAACAGTTGCGGAGGTTTGACCCTTCGCAGGACTTCCTGGCCTCTTTCGAGTCGAAGCAGGAGCCAACCTTCAACTTCAGACGCGAGACGTTCGAGCCCTACGTGAACGGCGTCTTTACGCTGGGCGCGGGCGCCGGCTCGGTCGAGGCGACCCTCGTCCGCGTCGAAGACTGCTCGCCGGACGACACGAAGAGCCGCAAGGTGACGAAGAGGTGGCGGCTGTCCGCCGGCTTCATGCTCGTCTTCCAGGCGCGCGAGAAGCTGACCGACCTGACGTCGATCTACGACGTGGAGCACGGCGCGCTCGGCAAGTTCCGGCTCTTCCTGACGCACCGCGACGGCCCGGACGGCGGCTACTTCTACGAGGCCGTCTTCAACCACACCCTCTGACGCTCCTGCCGGCTTAAAGTTTTCACCCACACGCGCTAGTATCCACGGCGGCCCGGCGGGGCCGCGCGCGGCGCGCCGGGGGTGCGCCCGGCGGCGCGCGCGTGCAGGAGACTCTGTCTGGAGGGCTTTGCGACTGATGTTGATCGGCGGTGGCGTTATCGAGGCGGGCGGCCTGAAGGTCGTGCTGCGCCCGGCGGCGGAGGCCGACTACGAGGAGCTGGTGCGGGTCTACGCCAGCACGCGCGCCGACGAGCTGGCGCAGGTCACCTGGTGGGGCGACGAGCAGAAGCTCGCCTTCTGCCGCTCGCAGTACGAGGCGCAGAAGGAGGAGTACGACAGGCGCTTCCCCGACGCCGAGTACGACGTGATCGAGCTGGACGGGCGCACGGTCGGGCGCGTCTGGGTCGGCCGCGCCGAGCACGAGATACGGCTGCTCGACATCGCGCTGCTCCCCGAGGCGCAGCGGCGGGGCTTGGGCGCGGCCATCGTCGGCGCTCTCATCGAGGAGGCGCGCGCCGCGGGCAAGCGCCTCCGCCACATGGTCTTCATGCTCAACACCGACGCCCGCCGCTTCTACGAGCGGCTCGGCTTCCGCGTCTTCGAGGACGTCGGCGGCTACCTCCACATGGAGTGGGCTCCTGAGAGCGTGAGCCGTTAACCGTAAACCGTGACAAGGAAGAGCCGTAAACCGTGAACGGTGACAAGACAGAGTCCTCTTGTCACGGTTCACGGTTTACGGTTCACGCTCCTGCCACGGTTTACGGTTCACGGCTCACTCATCTTTGAAGTAGCTGAAGACGGCCTCGTAGCGGTAGCCGCGCGGCTCCTGCGCGACGGCGGTGATGAAGATGTCCTGCTCGCCGAGCCGCTCGTGCGCCAGCCGGTACGTGCCCTGCGGCAGGAAGAGGTCGTTGGGGCCGTAGAAGTAGATCGAGAAGCGCTCCACGTCGCTGCGCGAATGGGTCAGCGTGGGGAACTCGGCCAGCTCGGCGAGTTCCAGCTCGACCTCCGGCGCGTTCTCCATCTCCAGAAGCACGCGGAACTTCGTGTTCAATAGCTCGGCGAATGACTCTTTCGAGAGTGTCTCGGGCATCTTGGGCATCACTTTCGCAGGAAGCGCCGCGCGTCCGGGCAGGGCGGGCGGCTGGGCGGAACCGTGGCAAGATAACACAACAGTAGGCAGTAGGCAGATGGCAGTAGGCAGTTAAGAGCCCCGCCGTCGAAACCTCCCCATTAATCCTTCAACGTGCTTAAAGCGGAGCGGCTGCCTACTGCCTACTGCCTACTGCTCTTTCACCGTCAGCAGCCCGGCGAGCAGCGCCACGGGGCCGAGCGCGAGCAGCCACATCATCGAGCCGAGGCCGTACCTCTCCGCGTACGCGCCGAGCGCGAGCGGGAAGAGGCTGCCCGCGAGCCCGAAGACGTTCCCCAGGGTCATCGCCACGGTCCCGCTCTGACCCGGCAGCTCGTCGTAGAGCTTCGCCTTGATGATGGCGTACCAGCCCGCGTTCGCGAACCCGAGGAGCCCCAGCACCAGCAACTTCGTCGAGAACCCCCCGGCCAGCAGCATCATGGGGAAGAGCAGCATCACGACCGCCGTGCTCACGCGCAGGTACTTCAGGCCGCGCACGCGTTCGAGCAGCGGCACCAGGGCGAAGTCGCCCGCGAGCCCCACCCAGGTCCAGACCGCGACGGCGAGCGCCGCGCCGCCGCGCCCCGCGCCGACCACGTCCACGAAGTAGAGCGCGAGGAAGCCGCGCAGGATGTCGTACGTGAAGTCGCCCAACTGCAAGAGCACGAGCCAGCGCAGCACCGCGCGCCTGCGCAGCGCCCGCAGAGCCTCACGTAATCCTCCGAGGATGGCCGCGCGCGTGTGCTCGTGCGCGCCGGCCAAGGGCGTCTCGAACGGCTGGCGCCACGCCGCCGCGACCGACAGAAGCATCAGCGCGCCCCCCGCGACGAAGCCCCAGCGCCAACTCACGCCCGCCCACACGCACGTGCCGACGGCCGCCGGCCCGACCGAGTTGCCGATTGAGCCCGCCAGCGCCCAACGCGCCATGTTCTGCTCGCGCCGCTCGGGCGCGGCGTCCATCAGCGTCGCCTGTGACAGTCCGATGAACGCCCCCGACGCAGGGTTCAAGACGATTGACACGACGAGCAGCATCGCGAAGCCCGTGCTCAGGCCCAAGAGCAGCGTCCCGGCGGCGAAGGTCACCCCGCCCGCGAGCACGAGCGCGCGCCTGCGCCACACGTCGCCGAGGACGCCGAGCAGCGGCTCGACCAGGTGGCCGACGATGGGCGGCACGCTCAGGACGACCCCGACCTGCGTGTACGACAGCCGCAGGTCGTCGCGTATCAGCGGCCAGGCGGCCTCGCGGATGCCGTAGACGAGTTCGTCCAGAAACTCTACGGCGAGCAGCGTGAGGACGAACAGGGACAGGCCGCGCCGCGCGCCTACGCTTCGGCGCGACCCGGAGACGGTATTTTGCGATAAAGACATGAACGGTGATTCTCCTTTCGACCCGGGCCGAGACGTTTTTCTCTTCGTCGTGCTGAAAACGTCTCGGTCGTGGAGGAGGAATCACCGAGCGCGCGAGCGCGCGCCGCAGCCTCTTGGAAACGCGCGCACCCCCGCGTGCGCCGCGCGATGCCGCGGTCGAGCTCGCCTCTGCGGGTGGGGCTTACCAGGGAGGGAAGCGTGTGCTCTTGCCTTTAAGCATGCCGCATATTGCACACGCAGCTTGAGTGGAAGTCAAGAAGAATTTAACCGCCGCAGACACGGAGGCGCGGCTTGAAGACTCATAACTTCAAAGCCGCGCCTCCGTGTCTGCGGCGGTTAAGATTTCTACCGATGCGGCTACGCGCGGGCACCGGAAGCGAGGCCGCCGCGGACGCGCTCGGTCTCGGACTCGAAGATGTAGGAGAGCGACTTGTAGATGAGCTTCGCGCAGAGGAAGGCCGAGGCGCTGAAGCCCTCGACGTAGGCGTACTCGGTCAAGTCCATGCCGACCACGCGGCGCGAGCGCGCGAGCGTGCGGATGAGTCCGAGCGCCTCGTACCAGCCCAGTCCCCCCGGCTCCGGCGTCCCCGTCTGCGCGACGAGCGAGGGGTCGAGCCCGTCGATGTCTATCGTCAGGTAGACGTTCTCGGTGAGGTGGCTGACGGCCTCCTCCCACCAGTCCGTCCGCCCGGCGATGTCCTTCGCCCAGTAGATGTGCGTCGGGAACTGGTCGAGCGAGCGCGCCTCCTCGGCCGAGATCGAGCGGATGCCGACCTGCACCGCCGGCAGTTTCAAGTCCCTCACCACGCGCGCCATGATCGACGCGTGCGAGTGCGGCGTCCCGTCGTACGTGTCGCGCAGGTCGGCGTGCGCGTCGATCTGGAGCACCGACAGGTTCTCGTACTTCTCCGCGTGCGCCTGGATGACCGGCCCGCTCACCGAGTGCTCGCCGCCTATCATGCAGACGAACTTGCCCGCGCCGACCAGCTCGCGCGCCCTCTCCAGCAGCGACTTCATCATCGCCTCGGGCGGCTCTACCGGCGGCGTCACCTCGGTCGTGTGGATGCCCAGGCGGTAGACCTCGGCGTCGGTCTCCTCGTCGTACAACTCCATGTTGCGCGACGCGTCCACCACCGCCATCGCCCCCTCGCCCGTCCCCCCGCCGTACGAGACCGTCCCCTCGTACGAGACCGGCCACACGACCACGCGGGCCTGCTCGAAGCTCGACAACTCCTCGTCGTCGATGCCGCCGAAGTTCATCGGAAGGTGTGCTGATTCAGACATGCCGACAGTTTAAAATCCGAGCGAGTGCGTGACAAGTGCCTAAACGAATAGCCAGCAGTCAGCGGTGTTCTTCTACTGACTACTGGCTACTGACTACTGTCTACTTCTTTTCCTACGGCACTTCGACGGTCAGTTCTTTGCCCATGAAGGTGAAGTTGGGGCGCTTGCGGCCCTTCATGTATTTGGCGGCCGTCTGCGAGAGCGCGGTGACGAGGATGGGGAGCGCGATGGTCGGGTCGCAGGAGACGTAGGCGGTGGCGGCGCCGCGGGCGAGCTTGCCGAAGACGAGCGACTCGTCGTCGATGTTGGGGCTGGTGCGGCCGCCGTGCGCGGCCAGCTCGGTCGAAATCTGGATGGCGTACTTGTGGCCGCGCGCGGGCGTCTTGATGATCTCGGAGGCCGACTCCATCTGCTGGACGTAGCTGCGCGAAGTCCCGCCGCCGAGGTTGATGACCCCCGTCACGCGCGAGCGCGCGCCGATCTGCATCAGGTCTAAGGTGTCCTGCGCGAGGTCGAAGCAGAAGGTGTTCTTCTTCTCGAAGCGCGCGCCCGCTATCCCGACCGTGATCGAGCTGTCGGAGATGGTCGGGCAGAAGACGGGGATGCGCGCCTTGTAGGCCGAGGTCAGAATCCCGTCGTCGGTCGCGATCTCGGCCAGCTCGCGCCCGAGCAGGTGGAGGAATTCGCGCGTCGAGTAGGCGCGCGCCTGGTCGAGCTGGTTGGTGAAGCCGCCGACCCACTCGTTGGCCTCGCTGTACTCCTCCTCGCTCGCCAAAACGTCCCACATGCGCGTGATCTGCGAAGCCTCCAGCTCGGCGTCGGTCATCGAGGGGTGCGCCTGGAAGTGCTGGCGGCCGAGCGTCTCGTGCAGGTCCTGGAAGAGCATCGCGCCCGAGCAGACCATCACGTCCACGAAGCGGTTCTTGATGACGTAGGCGAGGAGCCGGCGCATCCCGGCGGGGATGAGCGCGCCGTTGGCGGCGACGACCACGGTCGTGTTGTCGCCGAGCATGTCGAGCCAGATGCGGTGCGCCTCCGCGAGCTGGCGGCCGCCGAGGCCGGCGCCCTCCATCTTCTCCAGGAGGCCCGCGACCGAGCGGTCGCGGTCAACCTGGACGGGCCGGATCGGGGCGGTGAGATACTTCGTGGCTCGCGGTTTACGTTGGGTAACCATTGTCGATCCTTTGGTGAATGGTAAATAGTGAATAGTAAATGGAGTCAGGCGTCGGGCAGCGGCCACCTACCATTTACCATTTACCATTTACTGTTCACCGTCTGCGGCGCTTCTCTTCGGGCTCGCCGTTGACGGCGAGGTAGGTGTAGGCGTTGTAGCGCGATTCGTACATCTCGACCATCTCGGCGGCGTCGGCCTCCGACAGTTCGCCGCGCTTCACGCGCTGGGCGACGATGCGGCGGAAGCCCTCGTGGAGCTGGCCGCGCTCGTAGCGCGCGCGGTAGAGCGCCTCGCCCACCGTCGTGCCCTTGACGACCTTCTTGATCAGGTAGCCGTCCTCGTCGATGTGGATGTGCGCCTCGTTCGGCGCGCCGAAGAGGTTGTGGTTGTTGCCCATCACCTCCTGGTACGCGCCGACGAGCATCAGGGCGATGTAGTAGGGCTCGTCCTCGTTGAGCGAGTGCAGCTCCAGGACCTGCTTCACGTCGTGGAGGTCTACGAACTTATCGACGACGCCGTCCGAGTCGCACGTGATGTCGCAGAGCGTGGCGTACTCGGTCGGCGGCTTGTTCAGGCGGTGGATGGGGATGATGGGGAAGAGCTGGTCGAGCGCCCAGTGGTCGGGCACCGACCGGAAGACGGAGAAGTTCGTCAGGTACTTGGCGCGCAAAAGCCGCCGCAGTTCGGTGAACTCCTCGGAGACGTACTTGGCCAGTTGCGCGTGCTTGTCGGCGCGCTCGCACACGTCCCAGAACAGGACCTCGCCCTTCGCGCGGTCTTCCAAAGAGATGAGGCCGAGGTTGAAGAGCGTGAATAGCTCGTCGCGGTGCTCCAGCGCGTCGTGGTAGAACTCGCGGTAGTTCTTGACCGTGATCGTCTCGCGGAGGTCGGCCAGCTCGATGACGACCTGCGGGTCGTCGTCGTCAACCTCGATGGGCGTGATGTCCTCGACGACCGTCTCGATCTCCGAGAGGACGTTCGTGACGAGGATGGCGTGGTAGGCCGACAGGTACCGGCCCGACTCCTGGATGATGGTCGGGTGCGGGACGTTCTCGTCGTCGCAGACCTGCATGATGGTGTAGACGACGTCGTTGGCGAACTCCTGCGCCGTGTAGTTGGCCGAAGAGTCGAACGCCGTCTTCGAGCCGTCGTAGTCCACCGCCATCCCGCCGCCCACGTCGAGGAGATCGACCGGTACCTTCATCTGGACGATCTTGGCGTAGACGCGCGCGGCCTCCTTCATCGCGTTCTTGATGCGCTTGATGTCGGTGAGCTGCGAGCCGATGTGGAAGTGCAGGAGCTTGAGCATGTCGATGCGCCCCGCCTCCTGCACCCGCCCGATGACTTCCAGAATCTCGGTGGTGGTGAGCCCGAACTTCGCCGCCTCGCCCCCGGACTTCTCCCAGCGCCCCGAGCCCTTCGAGTAGAGCTTGACGCGCAGGCCCAGCATCGGCAGGTCGCCGTCCTCGAAGCGGTCGGCCATCCGCAGCACGTGGTCCAACTCGTTCAGCTTCTCGATGACGATGACGACGCGCTTGCCCGAGCGCGCGCCGAGGAAGGCCAGCTCGATGAACTCCTCGTCCTTGAAGCCGTTCAGGACGAGCAGGCTCTCGCCCGACTGCTCCATCGCCAGCGCGCCGTACAGCTCGGCCTTCGACCCGGCTTCGAGCCCGAAGTCGTAGCGCACGCCCTCGCGCAGGTACTCCTCGACGACCGCCCGGTTCTGGTTGACCTTCATCGGGTAGACGCACATGTGCGAGCCCTGGTACTCGTACTCGCGGATGGAGTTGCGGAAGGCGCGCTGGAGTTTGCGGACCTGCCCCGCGATGAGCTGCGGGAAGCGCAGCAGCACCGGCGTCTGGATGCCGCGCCGCCGCAGGTCGTCGATGATCTCGCGCACGTCGGCCGCGCGGTTCTGGTCGGATTCTGAAGGGTGTACGACGAGGTTGCCTTTGCGATTGATGCCGAAGTAGCCGGCCCCCCAGTTCTCTATGCCGTAGGTCTCAAGCGTCTGTTCGATGGCCGTGGTCAACTTCTAGCTCTCCTGCCTCCCTGTGGGTACGCGTGCTTTAGACAAAGTAAGCGGGGGTCAGCCTCCTCGTGGGCACTGTGCGGTTTGAAGCAACTGGATTGGACTTGCTTAAGCGCGCAATTTAACAGAAAAGCGGGGGGGCGGTCAAAAACTATTTTTTTCGGGCGCGCGCGTACGCTCCGGGGCTAAACGGCGCACGCGAAAGGTTTATCCGGCGCCGCGCGCGCCGCGTGCGCGGGGCGTCAAAACGGCCCGCGCGAGGGGCGCTTGACGACTGCCGCCGGGCCGCGTCTATAATGCCGGCTTCTTAAGGCGGCATGACCTGACTTGATGAACGACCGCCCGCTCTCTTTTCCGCCGCACAGAGGCCGCCCCCGTAAGGCGGCCGGCACCTTCCACCCCCTTCAGACGTATTTTCAGGAGAGATTATGGACGCAAAAGCGGTCTTGAAGTATTCCGAAGACCACGAGGCGAAGTTCGTCTCGGTACGTTTCACAGACCTCGTCGGGGCCTGGCACCACCTGACCTTCCCTCTGCACGAGCTGGACGAGGGCTCGTTCGAGGACGGCTTCGGCTTCGACGCCTCAAGCCTCCGCGGCTGGGCGTCGATCCACGAGTCGGACATGCTGCTCATCCCCGACCCCTCGCGCGTCTTCATGGACCCGTTCGCCGAGGAGCCGACGCTCGTCGTCATCGCGAACGCCGTTGACCCGATCACGAAGGAGGGCTACGGCCTCGACCCGCGCTCGGTCGCGCAGCGTGCCGAGAGCTACCTGAGGTTCACGGGCATCGCCGACACGGTCAACTTCGGCCCCGAGGCCGAGTTCTTCGTCTTCGACGGCGTCGAGATCAACAACGAGCCGCACGACAGCGGCTACCGCATTCATTCGGACGAGGGCATCTGGTCGTCGGGCCGGGGCGAGAGCGACTTCCGCGGGCCGAACCTCGGCTACCGCATCCGCAACAAGGAGGGCTACGTGCCCGTCCCCCCCGCGGACTCTCTGAGCGACCTGCGCTCCGAGATTGCGCTGACGCTCGAGGCGTGCGGCATCACGGTCGAGTGCCACCACCACGAGGTGGCGACCGCCGGCCAGTGCGAGATCGACTTCCGCTACTCGACGATGCTGGGGACGGCCGACAACCTGCAAATCTTTAAGTACATCGTCCGCAACGTCGCCTACCAGTACGGCAAGGCGGCGACCTTCATGCCCAAGCCGATGTACGGCGACAACGGCTCGGGGATGCACTGCCACCAGTCGCTCTGGAAGGACGAGAAGCCGCTGTTCGCGGGCGACGGCTACGCGGGGCTGTCGGACACGGCGCGCTGGTACATCGGCGGGCTCCTGAAGCACGCCGCGGCCGTAGTCGCCTTCGCCGCGCCGACGACGAACAGCTACAAGCGGCTCGTCCCGGGCTTCGAGGCCCCCGTGAACCTCGCCTACTCGGCGCGGAACCGCTCGGCGGCCATCCGCATCCCGATGTTCTCGACTTCGCCGAAGCTGAAGCGGCTTGAGTTCCGCCCGCCCGACCCCTCGTGCAACCCGTACCTCGCCTTCTCGGCGATGCTCATGGCGGGGCTCGACGGCGTGCAGAACCGCATCGACCCCGGCGAGCCGCTCGACAAGGACATCTACGACCTCGCGCCCGAGGAGCTGAAGAACGTCCCCTCCCTGCCCGGCTCGCTCGACGAGTCGCTCAGGGCTCTGGAGTCGGATCACGAGTTCCTGCTCAAGGGCGAGGTCTTCACGCCACAGCTCATCGACCGCTGGATCACCTACAAGCGCGAGAAGGAGATCAACCCCATGCGGATGCGCCCGCACCCGCTGGAGTACTCGCTCTACTTCGACATCTAACCGCGCGCGGGCGGAAGCCCGGCCGTGCGTGAAGGCACGAGGCGAAAGGGGAGACCGAGGCGCGCCGCCCGTTTCCCCTTTCGCCTTTTTACTTTGCCCGCGCGGTTTCCGCATTGACTTCGGATAGCGAACCGATTACTTTCCTACGTACACGCCGCCTATTCAATACCTTATTTCGCACCTCCCCGTCTGTTGTTGCGGTGTCACTTTATAACCCTCACGGAGGTAGAAGCCGTGATGCGTTGTGAAAGTCTGCCGCTCTGGTGTCTCGCTGCGCTCGCCGTCGTCTTCCCGGCGGCGCGCGGAGTGCCCGCGGCTGCCCGGGCGGGCGGCGCGCAGCAGCAGGAGGGGCGGCGGCAGGATCAGAAGATCGGCGCCGAGGCCGCGCGCCAGATAGGCGAGGCGGCGAGCGAGAAGCGCTCGCGCACCGCGGCGCAGAGGAAGCTCGACTCGCAGCTCCTCTACGCGTCGAAGATGAGCCACGGCGAGCCCATCGCGCCGGGCGTCCAGTCGCTCGCGCTCAACGTCCGCGAGTCCGAGCCGGGGCGCGTCGTCGTGGACATCAACGGCAACGTCGGCGGCGGGCTGCTGCGCCTGCTCGAAGAGAGCGGCGCGCACGTCCTCTCTTCGAGCGCGCGCTACGGCAGCGTCCGCGCCGAGGTCGGGCTCGACCGGCTGGAGGCCATCGCGGCCTCTCCGGACGTGCGCTACATCCAGTCGAAGCAGGAGGCCATGACCTCGCGCCGCGCGCCGACGGCCGCGCCCGCCGCCGTGCCCCCCGGCGCTCCGCTCCCGGCGCGCGGCGACTTCGCCGGGCGCGCCGCGCGCGTCCGCGCCAAGCTGGCGGCCGCGCTCGCCGCCTTCCCCGACGAGGACTCGCCGGGCGGCGGCGGCGCCATCGCGAACTCGGTCGGCGCGCGCCGCGCGCAGGGCGACGTGACGCACCGGGCCGACGTGGCGCGCAGGCGGTACAACGTGGACGGCACGGGCGTCAAGATCGGCGTCCTCTCGGACGGCGTCGTCAACCTCGCCTTCGCGCAGGCGTCGGGCGACCTGCCGCCCGACGTGGTCGTGCTCCCGGGCCAGTCCGGCTCCGGCGACGAGGGCACGGCGATGCTTGAGATCGTCCACGACCTCGCGCCCGGCGCGAAGCTCTACTTCGCCACCGCCTTCTCCGGCCTCGCCATGTTCGCCGACAACATCCGCACGCTGCGCGAGGACTACGGCTGCGACATCATCGTGGACGACGTCTTCTACGCCAACGAGTCCGTCTTCCAGGACGGCCAGGCCCCCTCCGTCGTCTCGAACACCAACGGCGGCGGCGTCACGCAGGCCGTCAACGACGTGACGGCCGACGGCGCCTTCTACTTCTCGTCCGCCGGCAACGAGGGCAACCTCAACGACGGCACGTCGGGAGTCTTCGAGGGCGACTTCGCCAACGGCGGCACGATCGCCCTCATCGGCGGCGCGGGCGCCGGCCCCGTCCACGACTTCGACCCCGGCCCCGGGGTCTCGCAGTTCAACCGCATCACGCTCGGCTCCGGCAACACGCTCACGCTCACGTGGAGCGACCCGCTCGGCGGCTCGGCCAACGACTACGACCTCTACGTCCTGAACGCGGCGGGCACGGCGCTCGTCGCCGCCTCTACGGGGTCGCAGGACGGCACGCAGGACCCGTTCGAGTTCGTCGGCGGCGGCGCGAACGTGACGAACAACCGCGTGGTCGTCGCCAAGTTCTCCGGCGCCGACCGCTTCCTCCACACCAACACCATCCGCGGCCGCTACCAGTTCGCCACCGCGGGCCAGACCCACGGCCACTCCATCGCGGCGCTGGCCTACTCCGTCGCGGCCACGCCGGTCGTCGGCCCCTTCCCGCAGCCGTTCAACTCGACGAACCAGGTCGAGACCTTCGAGTCCGACGGGCCGCGCCGCCTCTTCTTCCAGCCCAACGGCACGCCCTACACGCCCGGCAACTTCAGCTCGACGGGCGGCACCGTCCGCCAGAAGCCCGACATCACGGCGGCCGACGGCGGGGTGGTCTCCGGCGCGGGCGGCTTCCAGAACCCGTTCTTCGGCACCTCGGCGGCGGCCCCGCACGCGGCGGCCATCGCGGCGCTCGTCAAGGACGCCGTGCCAGGCATCACGCAGGCGCAGTTGCGCGCGGCGCTCAACGCCTCGGCCATCGACATCGAGGCTCCGGGCGTTGACCGCGACTCCGGCGTCGGCATCATCATGGCCGACACGGCGGTCGGCGCCGCGGGGGCGGCCCCCGTGCCGCTCGAACTGGTCTCCGTCGCGGCGACCGAGTCGGCCGGCAACGGCAACGTCTTCGTCGAGCCGGGCGAGCGCGGCAACCTGTTCGTCCGCCTCCGGAACAACTCGGGCGCCGCCTACACCGGCGTGACGGGGACGCTCGTGAGCGACACGCCGGGCGTGACGGTCGTCCCGCCGGGCACGGCCGCCTGGCCGAACATCGCCCCGGGCGCCGAGGCCGACAACAGTTCGCCGTTCCAGTACGTCGTCGCCGGCAGCGTGCCCAACCCCTCGACCATCAGCTTCACGCTGACCGTCAACTTCAGCGGCGGCCCGAGCCCGCAGGTGTTCACGGTCACCGTGAACATGTACCGCAGCGCGACCATCAGCACGACGCTCGACGCCGTCGCGCCGCCGTCCGGCGAGGGCTTCACCGCGGCGACCGGCTTCCAGACCGGGCGGCTGGTGCGCACCGCCTTCGGCAGCCAGTCGAGCTGCGGCATCCAGAAGTCCAACCCCGGCGTCAACGCCGCGGACGCCAACGTCCCGCACCGCTACGACGCCTACACTTTCAACAACGCGTCCGACTCGCCCATCTGCGTGACCGTAACGCTGACCACCTCGGCGGCCAACGCGGGCCTCTTGCAGGCGGCGGTCTTCGCGCCAACCTACAACCCGGTCTTCATCTCGGGCAACGACGTCCCGAACTACGTCGGCGACATCGCCGGCAACCAGGCGAGCGTCGGCACGCGCATCTTCTCGGTCACCATCCCGGCGAACACGACCTTCGTCGTCGTGGTCAACGAGGTGACCGGGGGCGGCGGCGCGGGCCCTACACGCTGACGGTCGAGGGCCTGCCGACGGCCACCGCGCCCCCGCCGCTCACCTCCCTCCAGTTCGCGCCGGCCGCGGCGTCGGTCAACGAGGACTGCACGGCGGTCACGCTGACCGTGACGCGCTCGGGCGACACGTCGTTCCCCGCCTCGGTGGACTACGCGACGGCCGACGGCACGGCCAACTCGCGCCAGGACTACACGCGGGCGCTCGGCACTATCCAATTCGCCGCGGGCCAGACCAGCGCGAGCTTTAGGGTGCTCATCAGCGAGGACTCGCGCGTCGAGGGCGACGAGACCTTCACGGTCTTGCTCAGCAACCCGCAGGGCGTCGAGGTCTTCGTCGGCGGCGCGCCGACGGCCACGGTGACGATTACGGACGCCGCCGCCGAGCCTTCGACCAACGCCATCGACGACACGGCCACCTTCGTCTGCCAGCACTACCACGACTTCCTGGGGCGCGAGCCGGACGCGGGGGGCCTCGCCTTCTGGGTCAACAACATCGAGTCGTGCGGCGCCGACCAGGGCTGCCGCGAGGCCAAGCGCATCGACACGAGCGCGGCCTTCTTCCTCTCGATCGAGTTCCAGGACACTGGCTTCCTCGTCTACCGCTTCTACCAGGCGTCTTACGGTCGCCGCGTCGGGGGCACCGTGCCGCTCACGTTCGACGAGTTCCTGCGCGACCGGCAGCGCGTCGCGCGCGACGTCATCGTCGGGCAGGGCAACTGGCAGGCCGACCTCGAAGCCAACAAGCAGACGTACGCTCTGGAGTTCGTCCAGCGCCCCGAGTTCCTCGCGCAGTACCCGCGCGACATGAATGAGGCGCAGTTCGTTGACGCCTTGAACACCAACACGGGCGGGTCGCTCTCGCCCGCCGAGCGCAACGCCCTCGTCGCCGAGCTGGTCACGGCCAACAACTCGGACGCGGGTCGCGCCAGCGTGCTGCGGCAGGCGGCCGAGTACGCCGACTTTAAGGCCGCCGAGTTCAACCGCGCCTTCGTCCTCGCGGAGTACTTCGGCTACCTCCGCCGCAACCCCAACGACCCGCCCGACGCCGACTTCGGCGGGTTCAACTTCTGGCTCGGCAAGCTCAACAGCTTCAACGGCGACTACCGCGCCGCGGAGATGGTCAAGGCGTTCCTAAGCTCCGCCGAGTACCGCCAGCGCTTCGGCCAGTAGACACCGGGCAGGCCGCGCCGCGGCGCGGCCGACCCCCAGCGGGCGCGGCGCAAAGTCCAAGCCGGACTTTGCGCCGCGCCTTCTTACGCCTCCTCCCGGCCGCCACCTCCGCGCCTCGCCGCGACAGGCCGGGCCGGGCGCGGGGCCCCCGACGGTTGACTTCCCGCCGAGAGTAAATTATTTTCCCTAGGCACTCGTCAGGAGTAGTCAGTTTCACGTCTGACTTCTTACACTAAAAACGCACAGTTAGGTCTCAGGAGTCAGACCTCCGTCTGGCCGCAAGGTCGGGTTGATTAATGCGCGCCCTCGCCGGCGCTTTGCACGCACGCCGACACGCCGATACCCAACTTTTGAGGCGACTGCCACACGGGATACTCCCCGCCGCAGCCCCATAGTTGTAGCCACACGCAAGGAGCCCTGAGTGATGTTTAAAAGACCATCCACTGAAGCCCCCTCTTCCCCGAGAGCGAACCGCTCCCCGCGCCCGGTAGCAAAACGGGTCTTTCTGTTAGCGTTGACGGTGTTCGCCGCCGCCGCGGCGGTCGCCGCCACGGGCGGCCTGCTACGCGCCTGGCGCGCCGAGGCAGCCCGGCAGGACGGCGGCCCCGTCAGCAACGCCTCCGACCCCCGCACGCCCGACTCGGTCAACATCGACGGCGACCTGGGCGTCAGCGCCGCGCAGGGCCGGCCGAGCGGGCCGGTCAGGGTCTTCGTCGAACTGAACGAGGCTCCGACCACGCAGGTCTACGCCGACGTGCTGGAGAAGTCGAAGGCATCGCTCTCGCGCCCGGCGGCCGAGGCCGTCGCTAACAAAGCCGCGCAGGAGCAACTGAGCGCGGTCAAGCGGGAGCAGAGCGCGATGGCCGCGCGGCTGACGAGCAGCTTCGGCGTGAAGGAGATGTACCGCACGCAGCGCGTGCTCAACGGCATCGCCGTCACGGCCGACGCCGCGCAGGTCGAGGCCCTCCGCGCCGCGCCCGGCGTCAAGGCCGTCCTCAACATCCCCGAGCACTTCCCGACGAACGCGACGAGCGTCCCCTTCATCAAGGCGCCGCAGCTCTGGGACAACTCGCTCGGCATCAAGCCCGACCTGACGGGCCGCAACATCAAGCTCGGCATCATCGACACCGGCATCGACTACCTCCACGGCGACTTCGGCGGCTCGGGCGCGCTGGCCGACTACACGGCCAACAACCGGACGACCAACGCCGACGGCTACTTCCCGACGGCGAAGGTCGTCGGCGGCTTCGACTTCGCCGGCGACGCCTACAACGCCAGCAACACGCCCATGCCAGACCCCGACCCGATGGACTGCAACGGCCACGGCACGCACGTCGCGGGCACGGCCGCCGGCCTCGGCGTCCTCGCGACCGGCGCGAGCTTCAACGGCCCCTACGGCGTCGGAACCCCCTTCGGCGCGATGCGCATCGGGCCGGGCGTCGCGCCCGGCGCCAGCCTCTACGCCCTGCGCGTCTTCGGCTGCGCGGGCGGCACGTTCCTCACGACGCAGGCCATCGAGTGGTCGGTGGACCCGAACGCGGACGGCGACTTCTCCGACCGCCTCGACGTCATCAACATGTCGCTCGGCGGCACCTACGGCAACGACACCGACGCCTCGGCGGCGGCCTCGAACAACGCGGTGCTCGCCGGCGTGATCGTCGTCACCTCGGCCGGCAACGACGCCGACACCTACTTCATCCACGGCTCGCCCGGCACCGCGAAGCGCGCGATCTCCACGGCCGCCTCGTCGGACAACGGGCAGGGCACCGGCCCCATTTTGAGGATCAACTCGGCGCCCACCGCGCCCGCCCTCGTGGGCACCAAGACCGCGGCGGTGCAGAGGGCCTGGGGCCCCGGCCCGAGCGGCCAGACCGCCAACGTCGTCACCGTGGTTGACGGCGTCACCAACGGGCAGCCCAGCGGCCCGACCCCCAACCCGACGCCCGTCGCGGACACCTCTTCGGGGACGACCACCGACGCCTGCCAGCCCTTGACGCCGGCCAGCGCCCAGGCGGTCCGCGGTAAGATCGCCCTCGCCGACCGCGGCCTCTGTTCCGTCAAGACCAAGACGGTGAACGTGCAGAACGCCGGGGCCATCGCCCTCATCGTCAACAACAACAACACGACGGACACGACCCCGCCCGTCTTCGCGGACGACCCGAACATCCACGACAACATCGTCATCCCGACCGTCACCGTCCTCAAGCAGGACGGCGACGCCATCAAGTCGCAGCCCCCCGACAGCGTCAACGTCACCCTGCTCTCGATGGCCGACACGATCGCGGGCTTCAGCTCGCGCGGCCCGCGCCGCCAGCCGCTGGGCCTGAAGCCCGACATCACCGCGCCGGGCCTGTCCATCGTCTCGGCGCAGACGGGCACGACCTGCCCGGCCGGCCCCAACACCTGCCAGACGCCGAACCCGACCGGCTTCCTCCCGGGTAACCAGTCGCTGCTCCTTCAGGGCACCTCGATGGCCGCCCCGCACATCGCGGGCCTCATGGCAATACTGCGCCAGCTCCACCCCGACTGGACGGTCGAGGAGCTGAAGGCGCTGGCGATGAACGGCGCGGTCAGCGACATCTTCACCCTGCCCAACGGCGCGGGCACGCGCTACGGCCTGAGCCGCGTCGGGGCGGGGCGCGCCGACGCGGTCAGGTCCGCCAGCAACACGGCCGTCGCCTACGACGCCACGGACACGGGCGCGGTCAGCGTCTCGGGCTTCGACAACGAGGTCGTCGGCAGCGTCTCGGGCCGCTCGCGCACCATCCGCGTCGTCAACAAGGGCACGACCGACGTGACCTACACGCTCGGCCTCGACACGGTCAACGACGCGCCCGGCGTCTCCTTCAGCCTGCCGGACGGCAACACCCTGACCGTGCCGGCGGGGCAGGCGCGCACCTTCAGGGTGGCGATGAACGCCGTCGCCGACCAGATGGATCACGCGCGCGAGCCGAGCGTGGCGACGACCCAACTCGGGAACGGCCGCCACTTCCTGACCGAGGAGGGGGCCTACGTCACCTTCACCGCGAACTCGCAGGTGCAGATGCGCGTCCCCGTCTACGTCTCGCCGCGCCCGGCCTCGCTGATGGAGGCGACGGACACGCTCGTCACCGGAGCGGCGACGAGCGGCCAGACGGCCCTCGCGCTCTCCGGGCAGGACGTCTGCACCGGCACGCGCCCGGGCGGCGCGCCCGACTGCGCGGGCAGCTTCCCGACGGACGTGGTCTCGCTCGTCACGCCGTTCGAGCTTCAGGCCGTCAGCCCGGCCAAGGGTGGCGTCCCGGCCCACGCCGACCTGCGCCACGTCGGCGTCTCGTCCGACGGGACGAACATCTACTTCGGCCTCTCGTCCTACGGCGACTGGACGTGGCCGAGCGACGTGGAGTTCGACATCTTCATCGACACCAACGAGGACGGCATCTACGAGCGCGTGGCCTTCAACACCTTCCTCACCTCGAACGCCCAGGGCGTCCGCGGGACGGACGTGTTCGTCACCGCCGTCCTCAACAACCAGACCGGGGCGCAGACGGGGCTCACGTTCCTCAACGGCTTCGGCGGCAACTCGCTCGACACCGCCATCTACAACAACAACACGATGGTGATGGTGGTGCCGATCTCCAGCCTCGGGTTCGCGACCGGCGACACCAGCTTCCGCTACCGGATCGACGTCTTCGACTGGAACCTGAGCGGCCGGACCGACGACGTCGGCCGCGGCACCTTCGGCGGTGCCAACTCGCCGCTCACCTTCAACTACGCGGCGCCGGGCCTGAACTTCCCGGCGACCCCGTCCGCCGTGACGACCAGCGCCATCATGTTCGCGGACATGGACGGGCGCACCATCCCGACCAACTTCAACAAGACCAACCTGACGGCCAACCGCTCGCTCGGCGGCCTGCTGCTCCACCACCACAACGCGCGGGGCACGCGCGCCGAGGTCTTCGCGGTGCAGGGCACCTCGGCCGCGACGACCGACATCGGCGTCGGCGTCACGGTCAACAACCCGAACCCGGCGCTCAACGCGAACGTCAACATCACGGTCACGGCCACTAACGTCAGCTCGAACAACGCCACCGGCGTCTCGGTGCTCGACCAGTTGCCCGCCGGCCTCAATTTCGTCTCGGCCACGCCGTCGGTCGGAACCTACAACCCGGCCACCGGCATCTGGACCATCGGCGCGCTCAACGCGGGCCAGAGCGCCACGCTCCAGATCGTCGCCGCCGTCAAGACGACCGACCCCATGTCCAACACGGCGCGCGTCGCCAGCTCGGACCAGTTGGACATCAACCCGGCGAACGACCAGGCGAGCGCGGCCGTCACGGCCCCGCGCACCGCCGACCTCGGCGTCACGCTGAGCGCCAGCGCCTCGAACGCCAACCCGGGCCAGTCGGTCACCTACACGGTGACGGTGACCAACGCCGGCGAGGACACGGCCAACAACGTCGTGGTCAACCTCGCCTTCTCGCCCGCGGCGACCGTCACGTCGGCGACGCCTTCGAGCGGCGTCTTCAACACCGCGACCGGCGTCTGGAACGTCGCCGGCCTCGGCAAGGGCGGCACGGCGACGCTGACCGTCACCGTGACGGTGCCCTCCGTGTGCGGCGACCTGACGGCCACGGCGACCATCGCCAGCGCCGACACGGCCGACCCGAACTCGGTGAACAACTCGGCCACCGCGACGCTCGCCGTCGGGCCTGCGGCCACGGCGCAGTTCGACCAGGCGACCTACGTCGTGCAGGAGGACAGCACGGCCGTCAACGTCGTCGTGACCCGCACGGGCGACCCGGCGCTCCCGTTCACGGTCAACTACACGACCGCGGACGGCACGGCCTCGTCCCGCTCCGACTACAACACCGCCGTCGGCAAGCTGTCGTTCGCCGCGGGCGAGACCTCGAAGACGATCCCCGTCCTGATCAACGAGGACTCGCACGTCGAGGGGGCGGAGACCTTCACCATCACGCTGTCGAACCCGTCGGTCTGCCAGGCCGCGCTGGGCGCTCAGAGCAGCGCGACCATCCAGATCAACGACGACGCGACGGAGCCTTCGACGAACCCGATTGACGATTCGACGAACTTCGTCCGGCAGCACTACCACGACTTCCTGAACCGCGAGCCCGACGCGCCGGGCCTCGCCTTCTGGGTGGGCGGCATCGAGTCGTGCGGGGCTAACGCGGGCTGCCGCGAGGCCAAGCGGATAGACACCTCGGCCGCGTTCTTCCTCTCCATCGAGTTCCAGGGGACGGGCGGCTTCGTCTACCACGCCTACACGGCCGCCTTCGGGCCGACGCGTATCGGCGGCACGGTGCCGCTCACGATCCAGGAGTTCCTGCCCGACGCGCAGCAGGTCGGCAACGGCGTCATCATCGGCGAGGCGGGGGCCGAGGCGCGGCTGGAGGCGAACAAGCGGGCCTACCTGCTCGAGTTCGTCCAGCGCCCCGAGTTCCTCGCGCAGTACCCGAACAGCATGACGCCCGAGCAGTTCGTGGACGCCCTGAACGCGAACACGGGGAACTCCCTGACGCAGGCGGAGCGCGACGACCTCGTGGCGCAGCTCTCGGCCAACAACACGGCCCAGGGTCGCGCCGACGTGCTCCGGGAGGTCATCGACAACGCCGCCTTCCAGGCGCGCGAGCGGAACCGGGCGTTCGTGCTGATGCAGTACTTCGGCTACCTGCGCCGCAACCCGAACGACCCGCCGGATTCGGACTTCTCCGGCTACAACTTCTGGCTGAACAAGCTCAACCAGTTCAACGGCGACTTCCGGGCGGCCGAGATGGTCAAGGCGTTCATCACCTCCATCGAGTACCGCAGCCGCTTCGGCCAGAACTGAGCACACGCGCCCCGGCGCGTGACACACGACCCTCAGACGCGAAAGGCGCGGCCCCCCAAGGGGCCGCGCCTTTACGTTTTAATACCGACTCGCATACCGAAATAAGACCCCTCTTCGTCGGGGGTGCGGGCAGGGATGCCCGCGCTCCCGGCGACAAGTCGCCTTATCCCAATTTGCAAGTCGGTATAATATATCCACACCTTGCCGGCGACGGACGACAAAACCGAATCACTCATCCGCGAGCTGCCCGACCCCGAGGGCGCGCGCCTCTTCTACGAGCGCGTCACCGCGGCGCACCCGCGCGCACGGCGGGCCTTCGAGCGCGACGGGGGGCTCCTGGCCGACGCGCTCGCGCTCGCGGCGTGGAGCCCTCTGCTGGGCACGACGCTCGAACAGAACCCCGACTACCTTGGCTGGCTCGCGCGCGAGCGCTCGGACGCGCGCGTGCGCAACGCCGAGGAGCTGAGCGAGTCGCTGGCGCGCTTCGCGCTGACGCACACGCAGGTCAGCCCGCAGGTGCAGCTCGCGCGCTTCCGCCGCCGCGAGCTGCTGCGCGTCTACCTCCACGACCTACGCCGCGCCACCACGCTGGTCGAGACGACGGAGGAGTTGTCGAACCTCGCCGACGCGGCGCTCGTCCACGCGCTCTCCCTCGCGCGGCAGGAGCTTGAGAACCTCTACGGCGCGCCGCAGGCGACGGATGCGCGGGGGCGCAAGACGGCGGCCGAGGTGTCGGTCGTCGCGCTCGGCAAGCTCGGCTCGCGCGAGCTGAACTACTCGTCCGACATAGACCTCCTCTTCCTCTACTCCGAGGACGGCGAGACGACGGGCGCGGGCGAGCGCGGCGCGGCGACCAACCGCGAGTTCTTCGTCCGCCTGGCCGAGCGCGTCGCGCGCATCGTCGGCAGCCCCGCGGGCGAGGGGGCCGCCTACCGCGTTGACCTGCGCCTGAGGCCGCACGGCCGGGACGGCGCGCTCGCCGTCTCACTGAAGGAGGCGCTGTGCTACTACCGCGAGAAGGCGCACGCGTGGGAGTTGCAGGTGCTCATCCGCGCGCGCGCGGCCGCGGGCTCGCAGAGCCTCTTCGCGCGTTTCGGCGAAGGGGTGCGCGGCCGCGTCTACCGGCAGGAGCAGACCGTCGCGCAGGCGCTCGCCGACGTGAGGCTCGCCAAGCAGAAGATCGACCGCTTCCACGCCGAAGAGTCGCGCGGCTTCAACGTCAAGCTCGGCCGCGGTGGCATCCGCGAGATCGAGTTCATCGCGCAGGCGCTCCAGCTCGCGCACGGCGGGCGCGACGCCTGGCTCCAGGCCCCGCACACGCTCATCTCCCTGGGGCGGCTCGCAGACCGCGGCCTCATCGAAGAGCACGAGCGGAGCGAGCTGTCCGACGCCTACAAATTCCTGCGCACGGTCGAGCACCGCCTGCAGATGGAGCAGGGCTTGCAGACGCACACCGTGCCCGAAGACCCGGCCCGCCGCGCACTGCTCGCGCGCCGCATGCACTGCGCGCCCGAGCGCGCGGCGGAAGAGTTCGACGAGGCGCTCCGCCGCCACACCGCGGCCGTCAGCCGCGCCTTCGCGCGCGTCTTCGACGTCGAGGATGAGGGCCGCCGGGAAGGGAACGCGGCCCGACTCAACACCGACTCGGCCGCGGCCTCCGATTCACGGGAGCCCCGTCCCGTTCCCGCCGACTCTCAAGCGTCGGGGTCGGCCCGGACGCACGCGCCTTCACACGTCGAGCCGGTCGAGGCGGCGGTGGACTTGAACGTGAAAGCGGCGGCCGCCTCCTTCGCACAGCGTCTCGCGCGCGGGGGCGACGAGCCGCCCGCGGCCGAAGAGGTCGAGCGCATCCTGCGCGAGGAGTCGGCGCGCTCTCTGAGCAGGCGGCGCGCCCTCCTCCTGTCTGCTCGGGTCGGCGCGTCGCTCGCGAAGACGGCGGGCGGCGAGGGCTTCTCGACGGCGGCGCTGCGCTGCCTCGTGAGGCTGTGCGGCGCGTCGGAGTTCTTCGGCGAGGTGCTGACGACGAACCCCGCGCTCATCCCCTCGGTCGCGACGCCGGCCGAGCGCGTGCTCGCGCGCGACCAGAGGGCGCTGCTGCGCGCGGCCGTGGACGGCGAGCACACCTTCCGCGGCGAGCTGGCCGCGCTCCGGCGCGCGTGGACTCACCTCGTCGTCGAGATCGGCGCGCGCGACGCGGCGGGCGAGCTGACCCTGCGGCAGTCGAACGAGCTTCAGACCTCGCTCGCCGCGGCGAGCATCAACGTGGGGCTGCTGGTCGCGCGGCGCGAGCTTGCGCGGCGCTACGGGCGTCTGGCGGCGGGGCCGCGCCTCGCGGCGTTGGGCCTGGGGAGGCTCGCGAGCGGCGGGATGGACTACGGCTCCGACCTCGACCTCGTGCTCGTCTACGACGAGGAGGTGCCTCCGCCGGTCAGAGGGCTGACGCGCGAGCAGGCGTACGCGCGCATGGTCGAGCTGTTAGTCAACGCGCTCTCAAGCCTCACGCGCGACGGCTCGCTCTACCGCGTAGACCTGCGGCTGCGGCCCGACGGCAAGAACGGGCCGCTGGCCTCGTCGTCGCGCGCCTTCGTCGAGTACCTGCGCGGGCGCGCGGGCGTGTGGGAGTGGCTGGCGCACGTGAAGCTGCGGGCGGTGGCGGGCGACCAGGAGTTCGGCCGCCTGGTCGAGTCGCGCGCCCGCGCGGCCGTCCACGAGGGGGCGGCCGCGACCGACACCGCGCTCCTCGCCGCCGAGACGCGGCGCGTGCGCGAGCGGCTTGAGAGGGAGAGGGGGGCCGCGCGCGCGACGGACATCAAGTACGGCGCGGGCGGGATGCTGGACGTGTACTTCGCCGCGCGCTACCTGCAACTGCGCGACGGCCGGCCGGACGCGGGCGAAGACCGCTCGACCGGCGCGACGCTGGCGCGGCTGCGCGAGGCGGGCTCTCTGCCGGAGGAGGATTACGGGGCGCTACGCGAGGGGTACGTGCTGCTGCGCAGGCTCGACCACGAGCTGCGCCTGCTCGCGGGACGTTCGACGCGCCTGCCGGCCGCCCAGGATCACCCCGTCCTGCGCGACCTCGCGCGCCGCGCGGGCTACGACTCACCCGCGGCACTCACGCAAGAGTTGGCGGCGCGCATGTCGGCCGTGCGCGCCGCCTACGAGAGAATCACGTCTGGAATGATGAAGTAGGCAGTAGGCAGTTAAGACAATAAGTCTTTAACCGCCTACTGCCATCTGCCTACTGCCTACTGTTTCGGCTCCTCGTTCAGCGTTCCTTTGTACTCTTCGAGGAGCTTCTGCGCGCGCTCGCCGGGGCTGAGGACGCCGAGCTTGCGCTCCCAGTCGTAGCCGCTGAAGACGCCGACGATCTGCGCGCGGTCGTTGTAGACGGGGCTGCCGGAGAAGCCGTCGTGGCCGTCGATGCGCGCCGCCCAGTACTGCTTGCCGCGGAAGGTGTAGGGGCCGGAGAACTTGCCGCGCCGGACGCTCTTCTCGCCGTTCGGGCGCGCGATGAGCAGGAGCCGCTCGTCCTCGCTGAGGCTCGTCTGGAAGGCGGGCGCGGCCGAGTTCTTCGGCGTGCGGCAGACGCGCAGGAGCGCCAGGTCGGCCTCCTCGTCCACGCGCACGACCTCGGCCTGGCAGCCGTTGACGTACGCCTTGACCTCCAGTTGATCCTTGGCGCCGAAGCCGAGCTGCGTCTTCTTCGACGCGCTCAACTGCCCCGAGACGACGTGGTAGGCCGTCATCACCAGGCGGTCGCCGACGACGAAGCCGGTCGCGTACCCGTTCGCCCCATAGTCGAGGAAGGAGAGGACGTGCTGGAAGGAGTTCTGCCTCTTCCGGTCGAACCTCAGGTCGAGCGAGACGGTGTTGCCCTCCCGCTTGATGACGGCCGCGAGCGGGTCGTCGGACGCGGTCGAGGGCGGGGGCGCGAGCATCGCGGCGGCCAGCAGCGCGAGAGCGAGGCCGCAGAGAATCCTCTTCATCTTGTTCAAACACCTCCGGGCGCGGGTCTGCCTAACGTTCTGTCCGGCGAGGTAGGTCTGGCGCTGACTTCGGGGGAAGTGGAAACAGATGATACTCGGAATCGCGGATTAATCAAGACCAATTTGCGCGGCCGCGCCCCCGACCCTTAGAAGAGGCCGAAGAGCCACCCGAAGGCTGCGCGCCCGGCCGCCGGCCACGCGGCGAAGAGCACGAAGCCTGCGCACCCGACTATCAGAGCCGCGAACTTGTAGATGTGTCCGCTGTAGAACGAGCCCACGACCTGACACGCCACGACGCCCGACAGAAGCCCCACCAGGTAGAGCAAGCCCGCGAGCCAGAGCCCCGCCGCGGCCGCCGCCTCGCGCGCGAGGAGCGCGGCGAAGGCCGCCCAGCCGAGCATGAGGAGGCCGCTCACGAGCATGTTCGACACGACGAACGCGTCCGGGTGCGTGTACAGATCGACGCGCAGACGCCTCTGCACCCACGCCGCCAACGCGAACAGGACGAACACGAAGACCCAGAAGAGCCCGAACCCCTTCAGGAGGCTCAGCCCCACCCGGGACAGCCCCGCCGGCCACAACACAAGGGCCGCCAGCGCCGGCAGCAGCAGACACAGCCCGACGGCCACGATCACCTGCCACGCCTCAGCGCTCGCGCGGTCGAGCATGAACTTCAGTGTGCGCCACACGTTTTTGTCAGTCCTTTGCTCAGGCGTTGCGGGGCGCGCCGGAGGTCTCTTCGTGCCAGCAGCGCGTGCAGAAGAGGTGGCGGGCGGCGCGCTCGGCCTGTGTGAAGTCGGCCGAGGCCGGGAGGCGCGCGGCCATCTCGCGCTCCTCTTCGCTCAGCTCGTACCAGGCTTTCAAAGGCCCTTCGGCGCAGCGCGGGCAGCGCCCCTCGCCCTGCGTGCTGGTGGTGTAGTCTGCGTCCCTCACGTTCGGCCTCCCCTCCGACCAGGACCCGGCGGCGCGCGGCTTGGGGGAGGCGCGCGCGGCGGGTTAATATCGCCGCTGTCTTTAACACACACACGGCCGAAAGAGAAGACCCGCCAGAAGCCATGACGAAGAATGCCCGCCCGCACGCGGCACTCGCGCTGCTGCTCGCCCTCGCCGCCCTCTGCCCGACCGCCACCGCGCAGGGCCCGGGCGAGCGCTTCGACTTCTACACGCGCGGGCCTTACAGGCAGAACGTCCCGCGCCCGCAAAGTCTACTCCGCTACGACGTGGGCGAGTTCCACACCAACTACGCGATGATGGAGCGCGTCATCCAGGCCATCGCGCAGGCCGCGCCCGACCGCGTGCGCGTCTTCGACATCGGATTGACGAACGAGTACCGGATGCAGCACGTCGTCGCCGTCTCCGCGCCCGAGAACATCGCGCGGCTCGACGAGATAAAGGCGAACCTGAAACGCCTCAGCGACCCGCGCACGCTCTCGGCGGAGGAGGCGCGGCGCATCAGCGCGAACACGCCGGTCGCGCTCTGGCTCCAGTACACCATCCACGGCAACGAGTCGGCCTCGTTCGAGGCGATGATGCAGGTCGTCTACCAGCTCGCCGCTTCCGAAGAGCCCGCGACGCTCGACATCCTCAAGAACAGCGTCGCGCTGATTAACGTCTGCGCGAACCCCGACGGGCACGAGCGCTTCGTCACCTGGTACAACTCCTTCGGCGTCGGCGACCCCGAGCCGTCGGCCGCCGAGCACGACGAGCCCTGGTCGGTCTACGGCCGCGTCAACCGCTACCGCTTCGACCTCAACCGCGACAACATCGCCGTCTCGCAGGCCGAGACGCGCAACATGCAGCGCGCCTTCCTGGACTGGAACCCGCAGGTGGCCGTCGATCACCACGGGCAGCCCTCGCAGTTCTTCTTCCCGCCCGCGGCGCTGCCCGTCAACCCGAACCTGCCGCCCGAGCAGACCGAGCGCTGGCTCGCCGCCTTCGGCCGCGCCAACGCCGCGCAGTTCGACCAGCGCAACTGGGACTTCTACGTCCGGGACATCTTCGACCTCTTCTACCCCGGCTACTGGGACTCTTGGCCCGCGTTGCAGGGCGCGACGGGGATGACCTACGAGACGGACGCGGGCGGCTGGAAGGGCCTTCGCTGGAAGCGCGACGACGAAACGATAGTCACCTTCCGCTCCGGCATCGCCAAGCACTTCGTCGCCTCCCTGACGACGCTCGCCACCGCCGCCTCGAACCGCGAGGCGCGGCTGCGCGACTTCTACGACTTCAAGCGCACAGCGGTCGAAGAGGGGAGGACGGGGCGCGTCCGCCGCTTCGTCATCTTGCCGGGCCGCGACCCCGGCCGCGCGGCCGAGCTGGTCGAGAACCTCCTGCGCGCGGGCGTCGAGGTGAAGCAGGCTACGTCGGCGTTCCGCTCGACGCGCGCGCACGACTACTCGGGCAAGGACTCGCCGGCCGCCACGCGCGACTTCCCCGCGGGCGCGTACGTCGTTGACCTCGCGCAGCCCGCCAAGCGCATCGCCAAAGCTCTCCTGGAAGTTCACACGCCGCAGGACGAAGCCTTCCAGCGCGAGCAGCTCGCGCGCTTCGCACGCAACGAGCAGCGCGGCCGCGGCGCGAGGGAGGAGTACGGCTTCTACGACATCACCTCCTGGTCGCTCCCGCTCGTCTTCGGCGTCGAGGCTTTCTGGACTGAAGACGACGCCGCGGTCGCGGCCTCGCCCGTGCTCCTGCCGTCGCCCCCCTCCGCGGGCGGGCGCGCCGAGACGGAGTCGGGCGTCACCTTCGCGCACCCCGAGCTGTCGCCCAACGTGCTCGGCTCGTCCATCGCGCGCGTCGGCGGCGTGACGGGGCGCGCGCAGATCGCCTACGTCATCCCTTACGAGCGGAACGGCGCGGCCTCGCTCGTCTTCCGCCTGCTGCGCGAGGGCTTCAAGCTCGCCGTCTCGACGAGGACTTTGAACGCGGGCGGGCGCGACTGGCCGCGCGGGACGGTCGTGGCTCGCGTCTCGCGCAACCCGGAGAGTTTGCACGAGCGCGTCGCACAGCTCGCGCGCGAGACCGGCGTGGACGTGACGGCCGTCGGCACGGGCTTCCCCGAGACGGGCGAGACCGGCGTCGGCTCCGAGACGGTCGTCTCTTTACGGCGGCCGAAGATCATCGTGGCGGCCGACGAGCCCGTGAGCACGACGGGGTACGGCGCGATGTGGTGGACGTTCGACCGCATGGGCGTGGACTTCACGCCGATGACGATTGACGCCATCAAGAACGCGAGGCTCGACAACTACAACGTCATCATCCTGCCGGACGGCTCGGCCGGCGGCTACTTCTCGCGCTTCGGCAAGGGCGGCGTCGAGACGCTGCGCGGCTGGGTCGAGCGCGGCGGCACGCTCGTCCTCGTCAAAGGCGCGGCCGTCTTCGGCGCGCTCAAGGACGTGAACTTCACCTCCGCACGTCTCGTCGGCAGCGACGACGACGACCAGAAGGCGGACGCGGGCGCGCAGCCGACCCCGACCCCGACCCCGAGCCCGCAGGACGCCGCGGGCGCGAACACGGCGCAGACGACCGCGCAGCGGCGCGGCCGGCGCGAGACGCAGGCCGCGACCTCGACGCCCGAGCAGGCCGAAATCTCCTCCGTCTCCGCCGCGCAGACCGAGAAGATGGAGGGCGCGGCGCCCGACCTGCCGCCGATTGCGTCGCCCTCCGCGCGCCCGGGGCGCGTGCCCGTGCCCGTGCCCGGCGCGATCTTCCGCGCCACGCTCGACCGCCGCGCGCCGCTCACCTACGGCTACGAGCAGGAGACTCTGCCCGTGCTCGTTGACTCGGCCTACTTCTTCCGCCCGTCGAAGGAGGGGACGAACGCGGTCGTCTTCCCCGCCGACCCGCAAAACACGCTCCACGTCGCGGGCTTCGTCTGGCCGACGACCGAGTCCCTGCTGCGCGGCACGAGCTACGTCATCGACGAGCCCACGGGGCGCGGCCACGTCGTCCTCTTCGCCGAAGACCCCAACTTCCGCGCCATCTGGCGCTCGACGACGCGGCTCTTCTTCAACTCGTTCCTCTTCCAGCCGATCTTTTAGTGAATGGTAAATGGTGAATAGTAAATGGAAGGTTTTTGCCAACGCGCCTTGAGGGCCGGGCATCTCAATTCGGCTGACGGCTTAACCATTCACCATTTACCATTTACTATTCACCAATGACCATGTTCCAACTCAGGGCGGGATTCAGCGAGCAGGTGGAGTGGCGGACGAGCGCGGAGGCGGCGCGCGAGTTCTTCGGCGACCTCAAGAATTTTGCCGAGCTGATGCCGGGCGTCGAGCGCATCACGGCCGACGCGCGGGGCATCGCGCGCTGGCTCATCCGCGCGGAGGTGCCCGTGGTCGGGGCCATCCGGCAGGCGTTCGCCGTGCGGAAGTCCGTGGACGAGCCGACGCGCATCGAGTGGAGCCCGGTCGCGGGCGAGAGCCAGAACCTCCTGCGCTACGCCGCCACCTTCGAGGGGCGCGGCGACGTGACGCGCATCCGCATCGAGCAGCGGGTGGAGCTGCGCCGCCGGAGCGCCCGCGAACTGCACACGCTCGCCGCCCTCGCCGGCGAGAGCCGCCTCAGCGCCGCCCTCCAAAAAGGCGTCACCGAGATGCTCCAAGCCTTCCTCACGAAAGCCCGAACGCGCCTGGAAAAATAGGAGCGTGAACCGTAAACCGTAAACCGTGACAAGAGAAGACACGCGCTTCTTCTTGTCACGGTTTACGGTTTACGGTTCACGGCTCTTAAAACCTCCACCCGATGCCGGCCGTGACCTGGAGGTTGTGGCGCAGCTCTGCGGGGAGGCGGGGGGGCGGGGTGTTGAGGAAGCCCGTGGGGTTGTCGCGCGAGGGGTAGCGGATCATCGTGTCGCCCACGTCGAAGCGCGTGAGGAGGCGGCGCGTCGGGTAGAACTCGAAGACGCCGCCCACGTCCATCGAGAAGTAGGTCTTGCCCGTGAACCTGAAGTTGGGGAAGAAGAACGTGTCCCCGCCAAGGAAGGGGAACGCCTCGTAGCCCGACACCTCCGCGACGCTGCTGAAGTGCATGACGCCGGGCCGCGCCTTGCCGAAGACGCCGAAGCGCCGGAACCGGCGGCCGTACTTCACGCCGGCCTGCGCCTGCGAGGGGTAGCCGCCGACGGCCGTGCTGTTGCCGAAGGTGCGGCGCGGGTAGAAGTTGCCCTCGACCTCGAACGCGAGGTTGTCCGTCGCGTTGACGCCGAAGCGCAGGCCGCCGCCGGCCTCGGCCGAAGCGTTCTCCTCGAAGCGGCCGTCCCCGGGCGCGCGCAGCACGAGCGAGGAGAACTGTATGCCGACCTCGAAGCGGCGCACGCCCTCGCCCGCCGTCGAAGACTGCGGCGCGCCCGCGTCCTCAACGCCGCCGCCGAAGCGGAAGCCGACGCCCGCCGTGAACTGGAAGTTGTGCCTCGTCTCGGAGGGCGCGGTGAAGATGAGCGGCGCGCCCACGGGCGAGGCGAAGGTGAAGCCCTCCTGGTGCTCGCCGTAGCGGATGATGGTGTCGCCCGCGTCGAAGCGGACGAGCGTGCGCTTCGACGGGTAGAACTCCAGGACGCCGCCCACGTCCATCGAGAAGTGCGTCTTGCGCTCGCGCCGGAACTGGACGAAGGTGTCCCCGCCGAAAGTGGCCTCGGTGGGCGTGAGCGTCTCGCCGAAGCTGACGAGGCCGGGGCGCGCCTTGGCGAAGAGGCCGAAGCGCCGCCAGCGCCGCCCGACCTTCACGCCCGCCTGCACCTGCTGCGACGCGCCGCCGGTCACGTAGTCCGAGGGGATGTTGGAAGGCGAGAGGTTCCCCTCGGCCTCGACCGCGAAGTAGTCGTTGAAGTTGTAGGTGACGCGGCCGCCGACGCCGACGGCCGTCTCCGTGCCGCCTCTGAAGAAGCCCGGCAGGTTGATCGAGAGCGAGGAGTACTGGACGCCGACCTCAAGCTTCGGCGTCTCCTGCTCCTGCGCGCTCGCGCTCCGGCCGGGGAGGAGTAGGAAGAGAACGAGTGCGTTAAGCGTGAAGAGGGCGCGGGTTTTCATCGAGAGTGTTTCTCCTTTGTTCGTCCGGGCCGCCTGATACACGTCGGCCGTTCGGGCTCAAGGGGAGTTGAGTCCGCGTCAGTGGGCCTCTGTCGGGAGACGTTTGGCTTCTACTTCTGCTGTCTGGGGAAGAGTTGTTCGACGCCGTCGGCCGAGCCGATGACGACGCGCGCGCGGCGCGTGCGCCTGGGCGTCTGCGGCTCCTGCGCCGACGGCGCGCCGTACTCGGCCTGCGTGTTGAGCCGCCCCATGCGGCGCGCGATGTCGCCGGCCTTCCGCGCTAAAGACTTGTCAGAGTCGGGGGGCGTCGGCGCCGCCGGCTGCTCGAAGAGGTCGAGTTTGTAGTCGGGGTCGTGCAGCACCCAGAGGTTCCAGTTGCCGCCCGCGCCGACGACCGCGCCGCTCGACTCCCACTCGTACTTCTCGCCGCCCCACTCGAACGAGACGACGTTGTTGCGCACCGCGCCGACCTTCCGGAAGGGGAAGCCGGGGCGCTCGACGAGCGAGAAGACGAAGCGGCCGCGGTCGCCCAGAGAGAACCAGATGATCGCGCCCGCGCAGCCGCCCGTGCTGCGGTAGACGGCCTCGCCGTTGACCTTCAGCTTGTAGTCGGAGACCTTGAGCTGCACGTCCTCGGGCGAGAAGTCGCGCGGCTCGTCGCTCGCGGCCCGGCGCAGGCTCGGGTCGGTGAGCGAGACCTGGATCACGTCCACGATCTTCGTCCCCGTCCGCGGGTTGTGGAACACGTCGAGCGCGAAGGTGTCGCCGTCGCGCAGGAACTGCGGCGAGGCGGGGAAGGCCGTCGCGTTGTAAGACGGGTGCAGCCGCCGCCCGCGGAACGAGGGGCGCGCTTGCAGCCCGCGCAGGTAGTCTTCGCTGAGCGCGCGCACCGTCACCCAGAAGTAGCGCGACTCGGCCGCGCGCTCGACCAGAAGCTCGTAGCCGAAGAACATCTCGTTTTTGCTGTCCACGAAGACGCGGTGGAGCAGGTTCGGCTTGTCTTCGGATTCGACGAGGTCGCTCGTCGCGTCGCCCGCCGAGGGGGGCAGGGACTCCGTGCGGATGACGACGAAGGCCCCGCTCTGCATCGGGACGATGATGCGCGACTTGCCGTCCCGCGCATCCGTGAGGTTCGCGCGGGTCGGGCCGTCCGCCGCCGCGCGCGCCGGGGCCGCGAGGCAGAGCAGCAGCAGCGCGACGGCCGTCCAACTACTTCTCATCCGTGCCCCCCCGACTCACGATGCGGAACTTCACCTCGCCCGCGGGCTGGAAGTCGTTCATGTCCACGTGCGTGTAATAGCCCGCGTGCGACTCCTGACCCTGCGCGGGCTCCTGACCCTGCGGAGCCTCCGGGCCCCCCTCGTTCTTGTCGTCGCGCCGCGCCAGCTCCTCGCGCTCGGCGGCTCGTGTGGACACGACGCGGGGCGCGGCGCGTTCCTTTTTTTCGACGTAGACCACTTCCTTCACCACGCGCTCCCGCACGACCGGCACCTCGACGACGCGCACGGCCGCGGGTTGCGCTTCGGTCTGGGCCGCGGCCGGCTCGACCCGCGCCGTCGCGCGCGCGCCGAGCACGTAGAGCGAGCCCAACAGCACGAGTCCCGCGCACGCCGCCACGGGGAGCGGCACGCGCACCTGCGCCGTGAGCGCGCGACGCCAGAGCGGCGCTCGGCGGACGCTTGCGCGGAAGTCTGCGAGCAGCCGCGCGCGCGCGCCCGCGTCCCGCGCCGGCACGTCCCACGTCCGCAGCAGCGCGGTCAGCTCCGCGTCGGCCGAAAAGTCTTTCTCGCCGTCCGCGCCCGCGTTCGCGCGCGAGGCGCGGCGGAGGCGGAACGGCAGGAGCCGCGTCTGTCTCTTCTCGTCACTCATCTTGCGACCTTCCCGGCGCGGGCGACCCCGCGGTCACTTTTAAAGTAGAAGGCGAGGGCGCGCCTCAAGCGGCGGCGCGCGCGGTGGAGCCTCGACTTGACCGTGCCTACGTCCGCGCCGACGACCGCCGCCGTCTCGGCCAGGGAAAGCTCCTCGAACTCCACGAGCACGACGACCTCGCGCTGCAAATCGGGGAGCGCCGTGACGGCCTTGCGCACCTCCTCGGACAGCTCCGCGTCGAGCAGGCGACCCAAGGGCCCCTCGCGCTCCTCGACCTCGGGCTCGTCGTCGAGGTCTTCAAACGGGAACTCGCCGCCGTGCCGCCGCAGGTGCTTGGCCGAGAGGTTGCGGACTGCGGCGTAGAGGTACGTGCGCAGGGCGGCGCGCGAGGGGTCGAAGGCGTCGGGCCGGCGCACGAGCGAGAGGAAGCAGTCGTGCGTCACCTCCTCGGCGAGCGCGGCCGAGCCGAGCATGCGGTAGGCGAAGCGGAAGACCGTGTCGCGGTGCCGTTCGTAGAGCGCGAGGAAGGCCGCCTCGTCGCCGCGGCCGGCTTTTTGCAGGAGCTTTTCGTCCGTCATCCGACGGGGCGCGGCCGCGCCCCCTCCTTCAGAACTCGCCTTGCTGAATGTGATTACCACGAAAATCCCAAAGGATACGGCGGAAAAGCAGTGGGCGCCGCCGCGTCAGCGGCGTGTGAATTGGGCGGCGCCTTTTTGCCGACCTGTCGGAACGCCGTTCCCGGGCACCGGAATAGCGTTCCCAGGCGTGGGAATGACATGCTCACGCGCGGGTATGGCATGCCCGCGCGAGGACATGCCATGCTCACGCGCGGGCATGGCATGTCCTCGCGTGAGCATGGCATTCCCACGCGCGGGCATAGCATGTCCTCATGTGGACTTGGGATGTCCACGCGCGGACATGGCATGTCCGCGCGCGGGTATGGCATGCCCTGACGCGCGCCCGCCGCTCCTGAGCGCATATTTCTTACCCCTCTTAAGCCGTCACGCCCGGCCGCTCGGTCAAAGGGTGCGCCCGCTCGTAGGCGTGTGCGAGGCGGAGGATGTCTGCCTCGCCCCAGTGGCGGCCCATCAGTTGGAAGCCGACGGGCAGGCCCGCGGGCGTGAGGCCGCAGGGGACGCTGACGCCGGGGACGCCCGCGAGGTTCGCCATGCAGGTGTAGATGTCCGAGAGGTACATCGAGAGCGGGTCGTCCGTCTTCTCGCCGAGGCGGAAGGCGGGCGTCGGCGAGGTCGGCGTCAGCACGGCGTCGCAAGTCTCGAAGGCGTTCAGGAAGTCGCGCTGGATGAGCGTGCGCACCTGCTGCGCCTTGAGGTAGTAGGCGTCGTAGTAGCCGGAGGAGAGGACGTATGTGCCGAGCATGATGCGCCGCTTGACCTCCGCGCCGAAGCCCTCCTCGCGCGTGCGGCGGTACATCTCGCGCAGGTCCTTCGGGTCTTCCGCGCGGAAGCCGTAGCGCACGCCGTCGTAGCGCGCGAGGTTCGACGAAGCCTCGGCGGTCGCGATGATGTAGTAGACGGCGATGCTGTACTTGGCGTGCGGCAGCTCGACATCAACGATCTCCGCGCCGAGTTCGCGGTAGGCTTCGATGGCCTCCTCGACGCGCGCCCGCACGTCCGCGTCGAGACCCTCGCCGAGCAGCGCGCGCGGGACGCCGATGCGCGCGCCCTTCGGGTCGCCGCTTAAATTCGCGACGTAGTCGGGCACCTCAACGTCCGCGGTCGTCGCGTCGCGCTCGTCGCGGCCGGCGACTGCGTGCAGGACGAGCGCGGCGTCTCTGACGGTCAGGCCGAAGACGCTCACCTGGTCGAGCGAAGAGCCGAAGGCGACGAGGCCGTAGCGCGGGACGCGGCCGTAGGTCGGTTTCACCCCGACGATGCCGCAGAGC
>DATMVD010000099.1:0-8200 GCA_035563535.1 Pyrinomonadaceae bacterium
GCGGCGAGCGCCGACGCCAGACGCCGCAGCCCTTCGGCGTCCCGCCCCTCGAAGGCGCGCGCGATGACGACCGGCGTGTCTCCAACCGCTTCGGGGGCGAGGGCCTCCTCGTAAAGCTCGCGCGCCTCGGCCCGCGCGGCCGTCTCTTCGGCGGCGCGCAGGCGGCGATGCAACTGCCTGTTCTCCTCCTGAAGCCGGGCCGCGGCCCCGGCCGCCTCGTCGCGCCCGACGCTGAAGAGCGCGGCCGTCGCGCGCGCCGTGCGGTTCGCCCGCGCGTAGTCTTCGAGCGCGCGCGCCCCGGCGGCGAAGGTCACGCGCACGAGCCCCTTCGCGCGCTCCCACTGCCGCGCGATCAGGCACCCGACCTCGCCGGTCGAGGCGGCGTGCGTCCCGCCGCAGGGGCTGAAGTCGAAGCCCTCGATCTCGATGACGCGCAGCTCGCCCTCGCGCGCCGAGTCCTTCCGGAGCGGCAGCCGCGCCGCCTCCTCGGGCGTGACGAAGTGCACGCGCACGGCGCGGCCCTGCCAGACGATCTCGTTGGCGCGGCGCACCGCCCCGCAGACCTTCTCGTCCGAAGGGTCGGCCAGGTCAACGTCTATCTCGCACATCTCTTCGGTCATGCGGAAGCTGCGCGTCTGCGCGCCGTAGAGTTCGACGAACGCCTGCGAGAGGATGTGCTGCCCCGTGTGCTGCTGTATGTGGTCGAGCCGGCGCGCCCAGTCCACGCGCCCGAGAACGAGCGCGCCCGCGGCCGGCGCCTCGCCCTCGCACAGGTGCAGGACGCCCCCGCCCTCCTCGTCCACGCACTCGACGACGCGCGCCCGCCCGAGCGTGCCGGTGTCGGACGGCTGCCCGCCGCCCGCCGGGTAGAAGGCCGTCCGGTCGAGGGTGACGGCCGCGCGCCCGTCCTCCGTCTTCGAGACTTCCAGCACGCGCGCCTCGAACTCGACGAGGTGCGAGTCAGAGTAGTAGAGCCTCCGGGTCGTCATGATGGAGAGTTGATAGCCGAGCGCGCCGCGCCCCGTCAAGCGACTCTTTTGACAGGCGCGGCGGCGGCCGCCGATAATCGCGGCGCTCAAAACTTCCGACGACGGGGTCAAGAACTGATGACACGCTCCGCCCGCGCCCGAGTCGCGCGCGCACTCTGCCTCCTCGTGCTCGCGGCGCTCTGCGCGGCGCACGCGCGCGCGCAGGACACGTCCGCGCCCGCCTACAGAATCACCTACACGCTCTCGATGCCCGACCCGGCGTCGCACCTCTTCGACGTGCAGGTGGACGTGCAGAACGCCTCCGGCGCGGGGCACGTGGACTTGCAGATGCCGCGCTGGTCGCCGGGGCGCTACGCCGTCTTCGACTTCGCGAAGAACGTGCAGGAGGCGCGCTACTCGCCTTACTGCCGGACGGCGGTCAAGTGCGAGCGCGTGAGCTACCCGGCCGAGCGGCTCGACACGCAGACGTGGCGCGGGGCCACGCAGGAGTCGGGCGGGCTGACCTTCACCTACAAGGTCTTCGCCGACGACCTCTCGGGAACCTTCTCGCAGCTCGACGCGCGCCACGCGAACTTCAACGGCCATTCGGTCTTCGCCTACGTCGTCGGCCACAAGCACGACCCGGTGACGTTGAAGGTCGAAGCGCCGAAAGGCTGGAAGGTCATCAACGGCCAGTCGAAGAACACGGAGCAGAGCGAGTTCCGCTTCGCCAACTACGACCTGCTCGCCGACACGCCGACCGAGGTCGCGCCCGACTTCACGGTCGAGACCTTCGAGGTCAAGGGCAAGACCTACCGCGTCGTCGTCCACTCCTTCGGCGACGAGGGTGGCAAGCGCGGCGAACTCGTCAAACAAGTCGAGGGCGTCGTGCGCGCCCAGACAGCGCTGATGCCCGAGCCCGACTACGAGCAGTACACCTTCCTCTTCCACTTCGACCCGACGGCGCGGCGCGGCGACGGCATGGAGCACCTCAACTCGACGCAGATCGTCGAGACCTCCGCGCTCGGCACGGGCGACACCCTGGGCGAGGCGGTCTCGACGGCCGCGCACGAGTTCTTCCACGTCTGGAACGTGAAGAGGTTGCGGCCCGCGGGGCTCGGGCCGTGGGACTTCACGCACCCCGTGGTCACGCGCGGGCTCTGGATCGCGGAGGGGTTCACGAACTACTACGGCAAGCTCTCGCAGAGGCGCGCGGGACTCTGGGACGACGCGCGGCTCCTGCGCGCCTACTCCGACGCCGTCGGCGGCATCGAGAACCAGCCGGGCGTCCGCCTGACCAGTGCGGTGGAGGCTTCCCTGCTCGCGCCCTTCATCGACCGCGCGTCGCACGACCAGAAGACGAACCTTCAGAACACCGTCGTCAGCTACTACCCGAAGGGCGAGACGGTCGCCATCGCGCTCGACCTCCTCATCCGCGGGCGCTCCCGGGGGCGCGCCTCGCTCGACGACGTGATGCGCCGCGCCTACACGAAGTTCTACCTGGAGAGCCCCAACGACAGCTACTACCTCAAGGGGCGCGCCTACACGGTCGAAGAGTTCGAGCGCCTCGCCGCGGAAGTCACCGGCCTCGACCTCTCCGACTTCTTCCGGCGCTACGTCCACAGCCCCGAGCCGCTCCCCTACGAAGAGGCGCTCGCCCACGTCGGCCTCCGCCTCACGCGCACGCCCGAGGCCGCGCGCACCGCCTACCGCATCGAGCCCGACGACAAGGCCCCGCCCGAAGCCCGCGCGCTCCGCGAGGCGTGGCTGAAGGGAAGTAGGCAGTAGTCGAAAGTAAGCAGTAGTCGGCGGGTCAGGGTAAGAAATTTTTATTGACTTGGCACCGTCGCGGGTATAGAGTGTCGCCGTCTTCACCAAGGGGCATCCTCGCTTCAACCGATGTGCCCCGTCTGCTCGTCTCATGCAAGCCGGAGAGAAGTCATGAAAACGGCGCCCACTACCCTCATCATCTTTACCACCCCGTCATTCCTCAAGCACGCAGACACGGACGCAGCGCACGCGACGTCGTGCGGCTGTTCCAAATAACGCTGCCCGAAGGAGTGAGTCCGCGGTCGGCGCTACACCGTGAGGTGTAGCGCCGGGGCGTACAGCTTAGGCGGAGGCCGGATGACTCTGGCCTCGGATTGACTATTCCCTCAGAAAAGGAGTCTCATCATGAGCGTTGAAGTTGATTATGGACAATGGGGGACACTTACTCTCGCCGCCGGCCAGGACGCGTGGTATTGGTACACCTGGGGCTTTGACGAGAACCACTGGGCACGCATGGATGCATCTCCGGATAACTGGCCGGCCAGCATCTGGATCGTAGAGCAGTGGGCGGAAAAAGACCTCAACGGCGTCACAAAACGCTGGGTTCACTGGAAGAATAATGGGAGCACACCAGTCTCCTTCAGGCCCCGAGTCATCCAAGCACCCAGCAGGTGGTAAAGGAGGT
This sequence comes from Pyrinomonadaceae bacterium, assembly GCA_035563535.1. Taxonomy (GTDB): domain Bacteria; phylum Acidobacteriota; class Blastocatellia; order Pyrinomonadales; family Pyrinomonadaceae; genus QHXN01. The sequence goes on from DATMVD010000099.1 coordinate 3,424, forward strand.
ATGCGATGAAAAAGATAACGGTGCTCTACGACGAGCAGGGCAACATCATCTCGGCAGCACACGCGGAGCCGGCCCCCGCAAAACAGAAAGGCGCTCCCGTCCCGGAGTTCGGGGTGAAGCCTGGCAAGGGGCAGAAGGCCACCGAACTGGACGTGCCCGCCGGATACGAGAAGCACGAACTCCACGAACTGCTTGATAAACTGCACGTGGACGTGAATGCCAAACAGCCGTCTCTCCGAGCCAAAAAGCCTTGAGCGAGTGAGAGGCACCTGGTACGTCTAAGCCGAAGAGAGGTTGATCAACCTCTCCGGCTCGCCCTCTGGCGAAGTTCTGGGTAGACAGTGGAAAGACCGGGGGCGCGTCCGTCCTGAAGGCTGAGACGCGGCCCCCGGTCTTTCTAGCGTGAACCTGTTTACTACGGGGAACCTTTCCCGCCGTGCCGCGTCTAACGACGCGGCACCGGGAGAATGAAAGAGGTCTCCGGTAAATGTACAGAACGATCAAACGTCTCTTCGCGGCCTCGGCCTTCCTGACGCTCTGCTCGATCACAAGCCTCTACTTCGGCTCGCGCGCGGCCTCGGCCGCAGGGCCGGCGCAGGCCGCCAACCCGTTCGCCGCGCAGTTCGGCGGCGACCCGGGCGACGGCTGGATGCTCGCGGGCGGCTTCCTCATGCTCGTCGCGGTGTCGCTCGCCTCCGCCGGGCTGATGCTCTGGACGCGCGAGCGCCACGGCTGAGCGGCGCGCGGCTAGTCGTGAGGCAGTGTCGCCCAGACGACGCGGAAGGCCCCGCCGCTCTTGACGAGCGTCAGCATGTAGCCGTTCGGCGCGAACACGCGGTAGAGGCGCGTGCCCCGGGGGTAGCCTAACTCCTCCGCCGCCCTGAGCGTCGCCGTGACCTCGTCGCGCCCCGAAGCCTCTCGCATCAGGCGCAGGTTCGCGCCGAGGTGCGCACCACGCGCCAGCAGCCCTTCGAGGCGCGGGCGCGACAGGCGGACGACCTCTTCAAGCGTCGCCGCCGCCTCGCGCAGCTCCTCCGAGGTTTTGATGGTGACTTCGGCGTGCCTCCTCGTCAGGAAGTTGGCGAGCGCGGGATTCTTGTCCAACAGCCTGACGGCCTCGGGCGGGAAGACCTCGAACAGCTTCCGCGGGTCATACCTGCCGGGGTCGGACAACTCCTCAAGACTCGCGCGCGACAGGAGCGACTGGAAGACGAAGTGCATCGTGTTGGCGGCCGCGACGTAGAGGCGCGTCCAGTCCTCGACGCCGGCCTTCTCCGCGAGCGCGCGCTCGAAGGTGAGGGCGGGGACGCCTTCGAGCATGAAGGTCGCCGCCCCGTCCCCCTTCGCCCCCTCGGACTCGCCCCTGAGCCGTCGCGACATGAAGTCCGCCGCGAACAGTTCGGGCACGACCGCGGCGAAGTCCTGGGTCGCCTGTAGCCTCTCGGCGAAGGCGGCGGCCGCCGCCCGCGCCGCCGTCTCCTCCTCTTTGGCGACGCCTCCCGCCTGCGCCCGCGCCGACGCCTGCGCCGCGAGCAGCGCCGCCGTTAGCAGGAGGGCCGGCCCCTTCCTCAACCCGCCGTACTTCATCTAAAACCTCCCGCGGGCGTTAAGGGACGATGACCTCAAGCCCCTCTTTGACGACCTCGAAGGTCATCGGCAGCCCGCCTATCAACTCGCCGTCCGCCTGCACCGCCACGTCGCCCGTGCAGCGCAGGCGCGCGGCGCGGCGGAAGGTGAGGCCGCGCGTGCCCTCCTCGGGCGCGCCGCCGCGCACGGCGTAGCCGAGCAGCCGCAGGTAGCGCAGGCGGCTGTGCGTGTCGATGACGCAGACCTCGAACTCCTCGTCGTCGAGCCGCGCGCGCGGCGTAATCGCCAGCCCGCCGCCGTACCAGGGGGCCTTGCCGACGGCCGCGTAGGTCGCCGTCAGCCGCTCGCCGCCTATCTCGACCGTGAACTCCTTCGGCACCCAGTGTGCGAGGTGCGCGAGCCCCGCGTACCAGAACGCGGCCTCGCCCAGCCGCCGCTTCAGACGCGGCCGCACGCTCTGCACCACCGACGCGTCGAGCCCCACGCCCGCCATCATGAAGAAGTAGCGCCGCTCGCCCGTCCGCTCGGCGGTCGCCGCCCCGAGCGTGATGCGGCGGCGGCGGCCTTCGACAAAAATCCTCGCCGCCTCCTTCGCGCCCCGGGGGATTCCCAACTGCCGCGCGAGCACGTTCGCCGTCCCCGCCGGCCACACCATCAGGCGCGCGCCCGCGCCGACGAGCCCCTGTATCGCCTCGTGCGCCGTCCCGTCGCCGCCCCGCGCGACGAGGTCGGTCGCGCCCGCGAGCGCCGCCTCCCGCGCGATGCGCGCCGCGTCGTTCGGCCCCCTCGTCGCCCTCGCTTCGACCTCGACGCCGCCCGCGCGCGCGGCGGCGCGGAACGCCTCGACCGCGCGCGCGGGGTCTCTGTGCCGCCCCGCCTTCGGGTTGTAAATAAGAACCGCCTTGCGCTCGCTCATCGGGTACGAAGGTTCGGGGGTGTCTCCGGCTTCATCTCGGGTTCGCGGCCAGCCGGTTGTGACGCGCGGCGGCCCACCTCGCCAGGCCGACGGTCGCGAAGATGGCCAGAGCCAGGCAGGCGCCGCCTACCGCCACGAAGAAGACCAGAATGGCAATGAGCATTTCGCCGCCCATACACATCGCGAATGACATCGAAGGCACCTCCCAAGCTTACCGCATCGGCGGAGAACTAAAAATTCGGAACCCGCCCGACGCCTCTGCAAGCCCGGTGCCGCCCACGCTTTTACCGCCCGGACGGCGCGAACGCCCGCACGCGCCGCAGGCCGCCGCGGACACGTGTCGGGCGTTCTTTGCCCCCGCAGTTTTGAAACGGGGCGTCAACTACTCAAGGCGGTAGTTCGGGGCCTCCTTCGTGATGATGACGTCGTGGACGTGCGACTCCTTGAGGCCGGCGGGGCTGATGCGGATGAAGCGCGTCTCCTCCTGAAACTCTTTGATGGTGCGGCAGCCGGTGTAGCCCATGCCGGCGCGCAGGCCGCCGACGAGCTGCGTCACCATGTCGGCCAAGGTGCCCTTGTAGGGGACGCGCCCCTCGATGCCCTCGGGGACGAGCTTCGACTCGATGTCGGTCGTCTCCTGCGCGTAGCGATCCTTCGAGCCCTCGCGCATCGCGCCGATACTTCCCATGCCGCGGTACGCCTTGAACGAGCGCCCCTGGAAGAGGATCAACTCGCCCGGCGACTCTTCCGTCCCGGCGAACAGAGAGCCGATCATCACCACGTCCGCGCCCGCCGCGATCGCCTTCGCCACGTCGCCCGAGAACTTGACGCCGCCGTCGGCGATGACGGGCACGCCCGTCCCCTTCGCCGCCTCGACGCAGTTGTTGATGGCCGTGATCTGCGGCACGCCCGCGCCCGTCACGACGCGCGTCGTGCAGATGGAGCCGGGGCCGATGCCGCACTTGACCGCATCCACGCCCGCGTTAATCAGCTCGCGCGTGCCCTCGGCGGTGGCGACGTTGCCGGCGATGAGCTGCGTGTCGGGGTGGCGGCGCTTGATCTCGCGGACGGCCTCGACGACGCGCGAGGAGTGGCCGTGCGCGGTGTCGATGACGAGGCAGTCCACGCGCGCCTTCACCAGCTCGTCCGCCCGCTCGCGGAAGTCGCCGGTCGCGCCGATGGCGGCGGCGACGCGCAAGCGGCCGAGGTCGTCCTTGGCGGCCGAGGGGTAGCGGATGGCCTTCTGGATGTCCTTGACCGTGATGAGCCCCTTGAGGTGCTTGTCCGTGTCAACGACCAGGAGCTTTTCGATGCGGTGCTTTTGGAGGACGCCCTTGGCCTCGTCGAGCGTGGTGCCGACGGGGACGGTGACGAGCGGCTGCGGCGTCATCACCTCGGAGACGGGGATGTCGAAGCGGGTCTCGAAGCGGAGGTCGCGGTTGGTGATGATGCCGACGAGGTGCCCGTCCTCGTCCACCACGGGCACGCCCGAGATTTTGTAGCGCTGCATGACGGCGAGCGCCTCGCGCACGGGGCGGTCGGGGCGGATGGTGACGGGGTCAACGATCATGCCCGACTCGGAACGCTTGACGCGGTCAACCTCTTCCGCCTGCCGCTCAATCGGAAAATTCTTGTGGATGACGCCGATGCCGCCCTGCTGCGCGATGGCGATGCCGAGGCGGCTCTCGGTCACGGTGTCCATCGCGGCCGAGCAGAGCGGGATGCGCAAACGTATGCCGCGCGTGAACTGCGTCGCGGTGTCGGTCTCGGCGGGCAGAATCTCCGAGCGCGCTGGCACGAGCAGCACGTCGTCGAAGGTCAGGCCCTCTTGCAGGTCGTTCGTTATCATCTTTAAAACTCCGTGACTCGATTATAAAGTTCGAGGCCCGCACCCCGAAACTTCCCGCGGGGCGGAGCTTCGGGGCGCGGGCCTTTCGATTGAAGAGACATCACTGCGCGAACTGCGTGTAGTTATCCCTGGTCAGCGTCCAGGTCGTGGTGTCGGCCGGCGTCTTCAAGGCGCGGCCGTTGACCGTGACCTGGAGGGCGTCGGCCGAGACCGCGTCGTAGTGCAGGTTGAGCGGGGCCGTGGGCTCAATCTCCTCCGGCGCGTCCGGCCTCAGGAAGCGCCCGCGCTTCTTCTCGCCCTCCTGCCAGGAGGTGAGCCAGAAGGGGCGCGCGGCCTTGAGCTGAACCTTGAAGCCCTCGGCCGCGGGGGGCGGCGTCGGGGTGGCGGCCGGGGCCGGCGTGCCGGCGGCCGCGGGCGTCGGGGTC